>NZ_JAZKUG010000001.1:1298599-2597198 GCF_036625195.1 Accumulibacter sp. | reverse complement strand
GGTGGTTCGCGCCGTCGTTGTTGTCCCAGTACTCGCGGCCGCCAGCGCGGTAGCGAACGGCGAACTCGACGTTCCCGGGCAGTTGTCGATCCTCGCCCAGGGCAAAAGCCATTGTCGCCAGCCAGTATTCCTTCGTCCCGTCGATGGCCGCGTGGTGGGCCGCCGGCAAGCTGTGCCAGACGCCGTCCTCACCAGCCCAGCGCACTTCGACGGTCTTCTCGAAAACCAGATTGTGCACCAGCAGCAGGAACGACAGCTCCTGTTGTGCCGACTTTCTGCTGATGATGTTCCTTGCGTAGAGCAGTTTGATCTTGTTCATTCGTCCTGGGCGTCGATCAGCTGTCGTTCGGCTCCGTCCTTGACGACCAGGACGTCCTCCATCACCAGGTACTGCAGGTCGGAGCCGAAGAACATGTTGAGTGCATCGGTTGGCGAGCAGATCATCGGCTCGCCGCGGCGGTTCAGGGAAGTGTTCAGCACGACACCGTTGCCGGTCAGTCTCTCGAGTTCCTGCATCAGGTCGTAGTAGCGCGGATTGAACTCACGTCGCAGAACCTGCGCACGCGAGGTGCCGTCTTCGTGCACGACTTCGGGCACCCGTTCCTTCCAGCCGTTCGCGACCTCGAAAGTGAAGGTCATGAACGGCGCCGGATGCGCGCTGCCGAGCATCTGCGATGCGACGGTATCGAGCATGCTCGGGCAGAACGGTCGCCAGCGCTCGCGAAACTTGATCTGCGCGTTGATCCGGTCGGCGACCCCGGCAACGCTCGGACAGCCGAGGATCGACCGCCCACCGAGCGCGCGCGGTCCGAACTCCATCCTGCCCTGGAACCAGGCCACCGGATGGCCGGCTGCGAGCAGGCGGGCGACACGCAGCGGGACGGCGCTCAGCCGCTGCCACGCCGGCCGGGCCGGATGGCGCGTGCAGGCGGCGATGATGTCCTCGTTGCTGTATGCCGGGCCGAGATAGACGTGCTCCATCTTCTCGACCGCCACGCCACGCTGCACCGAGACGTAGGCCGCTGCGCCAACCGCCGTGCCGGCGTCACCGGAAGCCGGCTGGACGAAGAGTTCGCGTACATCCGGGCGGGCAATGATCTTCTGGTTGAGCTTGACGTTGAGTGCTCCGCCGCCGGAGAAGGCCAGACGACCGGTCTCCCGCAGGATGTCCCCCAGATAGTGGTCGAGCATCTGCAGCGACAGATCCTCGAACAGCTTCTGCATGCTCGCGGCGTAATGGATGTAGGGGTCATCGGCGACGTCCCCCGCACGCTTCGGCCCCAGCCAGTCCACCAGCCTCGGCGAGAAGTAGTACCCCTTGCCCGCTTCCTTGTAACGGCGGAAACCGATCACGTTTGCGTAGTGGGTATTGACCGTCAGCTCTCCATTCGCGAAGCGGGCCAGGCGAGAGAAGTCGTAGCGCCCCGGATCGCCGTAGGGCGCCATTCCCATCACCTTGTACTCGCCGTCGAGCATCTCGAAGCCGAGGTACTCGGTCAGCGCACCATACAAGCCGCCCAGCGAATCCGGATCGTAGAACTCCTTGATCTTGTGGATCCGGCCATTCTCGCCGTAACCGAAGAAAGTCGTCGCGTACTCGCCCTTGCCGTCGATGCCGAGAATCGCCGTCTTCTCCTCGAAGCCGGCGCAATGGTAGGCACTCGCGGCATGTGCGAGGTGGTGCTCGACCGGTACGATCTCGGTCTTCCGCAGATCGAAACCCAGTTGCTGCAGACACCACTCGATCCGCCTGCGATAACGGTGAAAACGGCGATTGCCGGTCAGGATGGCGTCCAGCGCACGATCCGGGGCGTACCAGTAGCGCCGCGCATAGTGCCAGCGCGCCGGCCCCAACAGGCTGATCGGGGCAAAGGGAATGGCCACCGCATCGATATCGGACGGCCGCATACCAGCGAACTCGAGGCAGAACTTCGCCGCCTCGTAGGGCATCCGGTTCTTGGCATGCTTGTCGCGCACGAAGCGTTCCTCCTCGGCGGCAGCGACGAGCCTGCCATCGCTGTAGAGAGCCGCCGACGGGTCGTGCGTCAGCGCGCCGGACAATCCGAGTAGGTTCAGTGCCAAGGTAGGGAAGTCTCAGAGGATCAGGTTTCCGGCCCGGCAGCCAAGCGCCTTGCGGCGCGACGCTGCAGACGGCGACAGTATACCCGCCACGGCCGCAGTTCTGTTCGCCGACGCGCCGCGGTGGTGCGAAAAGCTCCGCCAAAGACCCTCAGTAGGGTCGCGGTTCGCCTTCCGGCCGCGTCTTGAAACGGCGGTGCACCCAGTAGTACTGCTCAGGCATGCTGCGGATTGCCTGCTCGATCCACGCGTTCATTCGCGCCGTGTCCGCCGCGACATCGCGACTCGGAAAATCCTGCCACGGCTCGCCGACCGTCACCAGGTAACCGGCAGCGTCCGGCAGGATGCGCGTCAGGCAGGGAACGACCGTGGCGCCCGCCAGTCGCGCCAGTCGCGACAAACCGGGAACAGTCGCCGCCTGGACGCCGAAGAAGGGCACGAAGATCGAATCTCTGCGTCCGAAATCCATGTCCGGCAGGTAGTACAGCGGGCGCCCCGACTTCATCGCCCGGACGCTGGTCCGCACGGGCTCCTGGCGCGACAGCAGCAACTGGTCGCCAAAACGCTGGCGACCACGGAGCAACAGGCGATCGAACACCCGATTCGACTGCACGGCGTAGATGCTCGCACAATCGAAGCGCATGGCGATCGCTGCGCCGCCAGCGTCGAGGCCGACGAAGTGCGGCGTCAGCATCAGCACCGGCCGCCCCGCTTCGACCAAGGTCCGCAGGTGCTCGTCGCCGACGACGGTGAGCAGGCGCGACAAGCGCTCCGTGCTCGCCCACCAAAGCAGGCTGCGCTCGAGCATGCTGCGGCCGAGCACCCGGAAGTGGTCCCGCGCCAGCTGCCGCCGCTGCTCGTCGGAGAGATCCGGGAAACACAGGCGGAGGTTCACCAGGACGATGTGGCGTCGCCGCCGGCCGAGGTGGAAGGAAACGCTGCCGAGCGCGTTGCCGCAACGCGCCAGCACGGGCAGCGGCAGCCAGTGCAGCAGCCAGAGCAACCCGACCGCCAGTCGACTCAGCATGCCGGTTCGCCGACACCCTGCAGACAACGGTCCCGCAGGCCGTCTGTCAAGAGACGGCGGCCCCGCCAGACGCGACCTGGGCTGCGCTCTGTCACGGTGCTAGAGCAGTTCCTCCAGGCGCAGCCGGATGATGCGCCCGCGCACTGCCGCCAGCGACTCGATGCCGGCAATCGCCGTATCGACCTCCCGTTCGCGCGTCTTGTGGGTCAGCATGATGATGTCCGTCTGCTCCTCGCCCTCGCCCGGCTCGCGCTGGATCATGGCGACGATCGAGATGCCGCTGTCGGCGAGAATCCGCGTCACGTCCGCCAGCACCCCAGGCCGGTCCTCGACCCGCAGGCGCAGGTAGTAGCTGCTGACCACGGCGGAGATCGGCAGGATCGCCAGGTCGACCATCGCGTCGGGCTGGAAAGCCAGGTGGGGCACACGATGTTCGGGATCGGCGGTGTGCATTCGGGTGACGTCCACGAGATCGGCGATGACTGCCGAAGCCGTGGGTTCGGCACCGGCGCCCTTGCCGTAGTAGAGCGTCGCACCGACCGCATCACCCTTGACCAGGACCGCGTTCATCGCCCCCTCGACGTTGGCGATCAGTCGCTTCGACGGGATCAGCGTCGGATGCACGCGCAGCTCGACACCTTCGGCGGTCCGTTTGGTGATGCCGAGCAGCTTGATGCGGTAACCGAGTTGCTCGGCGTAGCGGATGTCGGCCGCATCGAGCCGGCTGATCCCCTCGATGTGTGCCTTGTCGAAGTTCATCGCGTTGCCGAAGGCGATTGCCGACATGATGCTGAGCTTGTGCGCCGCATCCACCCCCTCGACATCGAAAGTCGGATCAGCCTCGGCGTAACCGAGGCGCTGCGCCTCGGCGAGCACCGTGGCGAAGGACAGCCCCTTGTCGCGCATCTCGGAAAGGATGAAGTTGGTCGTACCGTTGATGATGCCGGCGATCCATTCGATGCGGTTCGCCGTCAGGCCTTCGCGCAGCGCCTTGATGATCGGGATGCCACCGGCGACCGCCGCCTCGAAGGCCACCATCACCCCCTTCTCACGAGCGGCAGCAAAGATCTCGTTGCCGTGTTTGGCGAGCAGCGCCTTGTTGGCCGTCACCACATGCTTGCCGTTGTCGATGGCCTGCAGCACGAGTTCCCTGGCCACATCGCAGCCACCGATGAGTTCGACGACGATATCCACCTCCGGATCGCGGACGACGGCAAAGGCGTCATCGGTCACGCGGCAGGCGCCAGCCGTCAGCTCCTGCGCCCGAGCGGGGCTGCGGTCGGCGACGACGCTGATGCGAATCGGTCGGCCAGCACGGCGGGCAATCTCCTCGCCATTGCGGCTGAGGACCGAGAACGTCCCGCCGCCGACGGTGCCGATGCCAAGTAGTCCAACGTTGATAGCTTTCATGGAGCAGTCAGGAGTGAGGGTTGTCGAGGAGAGGCGGCAGCCGCCGGAGCGACCGTCCGCGGTGCCTGTCAAGCCGCCGCTCCGGCGCGCTTGCGGTAGTGCGCGAGAAAGCGGGCGATGCGGGCGATGGCGTCGCGCAGATCGTCTTCATAGGGCAGGAAGACGAGGCGAAAGTGGTCGGGCGCCGGCCAGTTGAAACCGCTGCCCTGGACGAGCAGGACACGCTCCTCGGTGAGCAACTCGGCGATGAAGTCCTGGTCGTTGGCAATCGGATAGATCGCCGGGTCGAGGCGGGGAAACATGTACAGCGCCGCCTGCGGCTTGACGCAGCTGACGCCCGGAATGGCGGTGATCAGCGCATGCGCGAGATCGCGCTGACGGCACATGCGGCCACCGGGAGCGACCAGGTCGTCGATGCTCTGGTAGCCACCGAGTGCGGTCTGGATCGCGTGCTGCGCCGGCACGTTGGCGCACAGCCGCATCGACGCGAGCATGTCGAGGCCCTCGATGTAGTCGCGGGCCCCGCGCAGATCGCCGGAAACGACCATCCAGCCAGCCCGATAGCCGCAGGAGCGGTAATTCTTGGAGAGACCGTTGAAGCTCACCGTCAGCACGTCCTCGGACAGCGACGCGATCGCCGTATGCGTCGCGCCGTCGTAGAGCACCTTGTCGTACACCTCGTCGGCGTAGATGATCAGACCGTGTAACCGGGCAATCTCCACCAGCTCACGCAGCACGCTTTCCGGATAGAGGGCGCCGGTCGGGTTGTTCGGGTTGATCACCACCAGTGCCCGCGTCCGCGGCGTGATCTTCGCCCGCAGGTCATCGAGATCCGGCAACCAGCCATTGGCCTCGTCGCAAAGGTAGTGTCGCGGCGTGCCGCTCGACAGGCTCACCGCCGCCGTCCACAACGGGTAATCCGGCGCCGGCACGAGGACTTCGTCGCCGATGTTGAGCAGCGCGTTCATCGCCATCACGATCAGTTCGGAGACGCCATTGCCGATGTAGATGTCTTCGAGCGTCACGCCCTTGATGTGCTTCTGCTGCGTGTAGTGCATGACCGCCTTGCGCGCCGAGAAGATGCCCTTCGAATCCGCGTAGCCGGCCGCGCTCGGCAGGTTGCGGATCATGTCGAGCTGGATCTCCTCCGGCGCGTCGAAGCCGAACGCGGCGAGGTTGCCGATGTTCAACTTGATGATGTGATGCCCATCTTCCTCCATCTGCTTCGCGCGCTGCAGCACGGCGCCGCGGATGTCGTAGCAGACGTTGTCAAGCTTGTTGGATTTCAGTACCGGTTTCATCGTCCTGGCCTCAGAGCAGGCCGTCCTTCCTGAACATGTCCTTGATCCCGCGCACCGCCTGCCGCGTCCGCTCCTCGTTCTCGATCAGCGCGAAGCGGACGTGGTCATCGCCGTACTCGCCGAAACCGACGCCCGGCGACACCGCGACGCGCGCCTCGGCGAGCAGCTTCTTGGCAAACTCCAGCGAACCCATCTGGCGATAGGCTTCCGGGATGCGCGCCCAGATGTACATCGAGGCGCGCGGTATTTCGACCATCCAGCCGGCCTCGTGCAGGCCCCTGGCGAGCACGTTGCGACGCCCCTGATAGAGCTGGCGGGCTTCCTCGACACATTGCTGCGGACCATCGAGGGCGATCACCGACGCCACCTGGATCGGCGTGAAAGTGCCGTAGTCATGATAACTCTTGATCCGCACCAGCGCGTGACACAGTTCCTGATTGCCCACCATGTAGCCAACCCGCCAGCCGGCCATGTTGTAGCTCTTCGACATGGTGAAGAACTCGACCGCGACCTCACGCGCGCCGTCGACCTGCATGATCGACGGCGCCTGGTAACCGTCGAAGACGATGTCCGCGTAAGCCAGGTCATGCACCACCAGGATGTCGTGCTGCCTGGCGAGAGCGACGATGCGCTCGAAGAACTCGAGGTCGACACAGCGCGCCGTCGGGTTGCTCGGAAAGCCGAGGATCATCATTCTCGGCTTCGGGATCGACTCGCGGATCGCCCGCTGCACTTCCTCGACGAAATCCACCTCGGGCGTCATCCGCACCGAACGGATGTCCGCGCCGGCGATGATCGCACCGTAAATGTGGATCGGGTATGAGGGGTTGGGGACGAGGACGGTGTCGCCGCGATCGAGCGTCGCCAGCATCAGATGCGCCAGCCCCTCCTTCGAGCCGATGGTCACCACCGCTTCGGTCTCCGGATCCAGGCTGACGGCGTAACGCCGCTGGTACCAGTCGCAGATCGCCCGCCGCAGGCGCGGGATTCCCTTCGAAACCGAATAGCCGTGCGTGTTCTCGCGCAGCGCCGCTTCGACCAGCTTGTCGGTGATGTGCTGCGGCGTCGGCCCGTCGGGATTGCCCATGCTCATGTCGATGATGTCCTCGCCACGCCGGCGGGCGGCCATCTTCAGCTCGCTGGTAATGCTGAAGACATAGGGTGGCAGGCGGCTGATGCGGGAGAACTCTCTCATGGTCGAGACTCGGGAAGTGATCGGCAGCAATGGCGCGTGCCGCTCGTTCGACGGACCGCCGACGATATCCGCCGCAAACGGCAAAGCCGGACAGGGTCGGCAAAAAAGCTATAATCCTACTTCAACGACTGCCGTGCCGCAATTTCGATGAAGCTTCAGAGCACCCGGACAGAAAACCTCAATACCTTTACCGCCTACGGCGACGACCACGTCGTCGTCAACGGCATCCGCCACGTCTGCAACCTCGCCGTGCTGCCCGACCGCCTGCTGCCGGAGTGGACGCGGGCCAGCTTCGAGACCCTGAGCATCGCCGACTTCGAGCTGCTCGCCGGGCTCGACGCCGACATCGTCCTCCTCGGCACCGGCAAGCGGCTGCGCTTCCCCCGGCCCGAGCTGCTGCAACCGCTGATACGCGCGCAGCGGGGGCTCGAGGTGATGGATCTGGCGGCCGCCTGCCGCACCTACAACCTCCTCGTCGGCGAGGGGCGGCGGGTCGCCGCCGGCCTGCTCCTTGCCTGAGCCCGCGCCGCGTCCGGATCGCTGCACACGCGCCGGACCCAGAGGTTGTGAATAGATCTACTGCGCGACCGATCTGCGGCGTTGCCCACTCGCTCACTCCTCGCCTATCCATCTGATATGTCTCGTCATTCGCTCGCTCGCACTTGGCATCTCGGCCTGCTCGCGACGATTTCTTCACAACCTCTCAGCCTTCGCCAGCCTTGACACGGATCGCCCTCAAGATAGACGTCGATAGTTACCGTGGCACGCTGCACGGCGTCCCGGCGCTGATCGACCTGTTGCAGCGGCACCGGGCGGCTGCCAGCTTCTTCTTCTCGTTCGGTCCCGACCACGGCGGACGCGAGTCGCGGCGGCTGTCGCCGGCCAGGTACCACGATCGCCTCACACGCCTCTACGGCCTGCTGCTACCGGCACCTCGAATCGGCGTTCGCTGCGTCGACGGAATGCTGCAGGCGCGCGCTGCCGGCTTCGAGGTCGCCGTGCATGCCTGGGACCGCGTAGGCTGGGAAACCCGCTCGCCGAGCGCCGCGAACGCCTGGATCGAAGCCGAGATGACGCTGGCCTGCCGGCGTTTCACAGACATCTTCGGTGAGCAGCCGCATGCCTGTGCAGCACCCGGCTGGCGGACGAACCGCCATGCGCTGCGCCTGACACAGCGCCTTGGCCTGGGCTACGCCAGTGACTGCCGCGGGACATCGCCGTTCATACCGGTCATCGACGGCGAAATCGTCCTCTGTCCCCAGTTGCCGACGACATTGCCGACGATCGACGAGCTGCTGGCGACCGGATCGACATCGGTCGAGCAGGCGATCGAGCGGCTGGTCGAAGAGCCATCGCGCATCGCCGGCGACCACGTCTTCACGTTGCGCGCTGAACTCGAGGGAATGTGTTTCCTGCCGGCGTTCGCGCGCCTGCTCGGCGAGTGGCAAGCCCGCGGCCATGCCTCATCGACCCTGCGCGAGCTGATCGGCTCGCGCAACATCGTCACCCTGCCGCGGCACGAAGTCGCCTTCGCCAGCATCCCGGGGCGCATCGGCCAGCGCATGCTGCAGGGAAAGGCTTTCCTGCCGGCGGAATGAAAAGGGGCGGCCGCGGCCGCCCCGTTGCTGGCGAGCCTCGCCGCTCAGTCGCGATCGCCGCTGAAGACCATCAGCAGGTTCAACAGGCTGACGAACACATTGTAGATGTCGAGATAGACCGCCAGCGTCGCCGAGATGTAGTTGTCCTCACCGCCGGTGACGATGCGACTGATGTCGTACAGGATGTAGGCCGAGAAAACCAACACGGCAACCGCGGAGATGGTCAGCGAGAGCGCCGGAATCTGGAAGAAGATGTTGGCCAGCGCTGCCAGCAGGACGACGATCATGCCGACGAACAGGAACTTGCCCATGAAGCTGAAATCCTTCTTCGTCACCGTCGCCACACCGGCAAGCGAGAAGAAGATCACACCCGTGCCACCAGCCGCCATGGCGATCAACGAACCGCCATTGCTGAAACCGAGCGCCACCTGCAGGATGCGCGACAGCATCAGACCCATGAAGAACGTGAAGGCCAGCAGCAGCACGACGCCCATACCGCTGTTCTTGGTTCTCTCGATGCCCCACATGAAGCCGAAGGCGATGCCGAGGAAGAGCATGAACGACAGGAAGGGGCTGCCGGCGAGGAATGAAAACTGCAGTTGCACACCGACCAAAGCGCCGATGACCGTCGGCACCATGGTCAGCGCAAGCAACATGAAGGTGTTGCGCAGGACGCGGTTCTGCTGCAGGGACAGGGTCGCAGCCTGCTGCGCGCTCATCTGGTACTGGGGTTGCATGGTCTTCCTCCTGAGTGACGAAATGCGATTACGCGGCTAAGACTAGCGAAAGATTGAGAAAGTTTCAATCGTGACGACCCGGGACTGGCGCAGCGGTCCGCCGCCAATGGCTTTCGTGTGTCGAGGCGTGCCGACGAGGAAGCGCCTGCCGGGCTGGGCCGTGCTATGATCCGCGCCATCACAGACGCAAGGCGGCACCCCTCTCGCCCGGGCCAACCGGCAATGCCCCACAGCGTCGCCCCGGGAAGCGTGGCAGAGTGGTCGATTGCACCGGTCTTGAAAACCGGCAACGGGCAACCGTTCGTGAGTTCGAATCTCACCGCTTCCGCCAGAAGGCCTACGTAAGTAATTGTTTTTATTTTGTTCGAGTCATGGTACTTCAGATTCAATAGCATTGTCAGCTTCGCTTGGGCCTTGACCCCTTTTCGCCCAGCAGTTCTCATTTCAAAATCCATGACAAGGGGGTGGTGAGGCTCGGAACTGTTGGATGGGGCGAGTCAGCTGGTGTCTGGGGGGTTGGGAGCAAGCCGCTGCTGCATGAAGCGCATGAGGTGATCCCAGTCATCGAAGGGCAGGTACTGTAGCAAGGCGCGCAGGTGTTCGAAGAAGGTTCGGCGGGAGGGCAGCAGGGCGCGCACCTTGGCGTAACGGGTGTCCATCCAGTCGAGGGCGGTATGGACCAAGAAGGCCAACAAGATCAGGGTGGCGAACAGGTTGGCCAAGAACTGTTTGCCGTGTCCGAAGTTGTGGTCGAAATGGTAGCCCTTGGTCTTGAGGGTGTTGTTGTTCTCGTTCTCGATTTTCCAACGCGCCCGCCCGGCGGAAGCCAGAGCGGCGACGTTGTGGCTGGTGATGGCATGCGAGGTGGCCCAGGCGTTCTTGAAGACGATGGCACCGCTGGCATCGGTGGTGACGAGTTCCAGCCAGTTGGCGATCACGGCATCGTCCGTGTCGCGCAAGGGCACTTGATGGGCGTAGCGATAGGTGTCGGTAAAGTGCTTCTTGCCGACACGTCGCGCCTGTACGACGCGACCGAGCTGGTCGTTGCGCTCGAAATCGCCAACCCACTCGTAGAGCGTGGCATGGGATTCGGGCTTGCAGGTGAACAGGAAGTCGGCCTGTTGCGCCCGCACCCGCAGGCAATGTGACTGATGGCAGTAGAGGTCGTCACCCAGATAGGTGATGCGCCACGGGCGGTAGTGCTCGCCCCAGCGCGCCAGCCAGCGGGCCGAAGCGGCCAGTTCGCAGTCCTGCTTGTCGTGGCCGTCCTGGCGCTGCACGAACTCCGGCGGCAACGGGATGGCGTTCGCCTGGCCCGGCGCCACCAGTACCGGCGTCACGGCAGTGTGGCGATGGAGAACCCTGCCGTTCTTCAGGCGCGTCTCGCTGCAACGGGGGCAGGAAATCTTTTCCGAGGAGAAGAAATCAGTGCCGTCCAGGGCAATCAGCAAGGTGTCGTTGATCGAGCGAAATCCCGCCAGATAGCCTTGCTGGTACAGCGCATCGCCCATCTCGGCCAAGACCGGGTACAGCCTTTCCGGCGGCACCGGGTCCAGCAGATTGCGAATCTGGTTATCGCAGGGAATCTCATGCACCCCGAACAGCGAAGAGGCATTGTTCCGCCCCAACTCCTTCTGCATCCTGACCTGGCTATCGAGGAAGGACGGACTTTGCGAGAAAAACACGGCGAAGGCCGACAGGGCCGCATCCTCCATCTCATAGCGCCGGGCGTTGCTCGGCTTGCGCCCGTCGGGCAAAGCCCGGAATGCATCCCGAACCTTCTCGATCAAGGCGACGGCGGGGCTCGGCAAGGGGATGGGGGCAACGGTCGAAATGGGGTGGGCGCCTGAAAATCATCAAAACTTCGATCAAGTTCGAGGTTAACACCATAACGTACTGTTTACCAGCATTATTTTCAGAAAACCGAAGTTCCCCTCAATCTTCACCGCCCAGGCCCGGCAATCCTCGTGCGCCAGCCTACGCCAACCGCCCCCTTGCGTGGGTTTGAAATGAGAACTGCTGCTTTTCGCCGTTGCGTTGCGGGCAAACCTCAAGGCACAATGGCAAGGCCTGCTCTGCCGGAGTCGATATCATGGCCGTGCCAAAAGCCACGGGACACCGCTTCACCTATGCTGACTACCGGCAATGGCCCGGTGACGAGCGCTGGGAACTGATCGACGGCGTGGCTTACGCGATGGCGCCAGCGCCGACGATAGCGCATCAGTCTCTTGTACTCGCCATTGCCGCACAAATCGATGATGCGCTTGATGGCACTCCCTGCCGCACCCTGATCGCTCCGGTCGACGTCCTGTTGCCGGTAGCGGACGAGGCTGATGATCAGGCGACGACCGTCGTCCAACCTGATGTTCTGGTGGTCTGCGACCCGGCCAAGGTCACCGAAAGCAACATCCGCGGCGCCCCGGAGTGGATCATCGAGGTCATCTCCCCTGCCACCGCCCGCCACGACCACCTGACCAAGCGCGCGCTTTACGAACGCGCCGGCGTTCGCGAATATTGGCTCGTTCACCCGGTCGACCGCCTCGTTACCCTTTACAGGCTGCAAGACGGCCGCTACGGCGGCCCGGAAATTGTCGAAATGACCGGCGAACGGTCGCCGGCCGTCTTCCCTGAAGTCGTCATTCGCTGGCAAGCGGTTCTGGACAAGCTGCCGCTTGGCGCAGCTCGCTCCGTCAATCCGCACGCTTGATGAAGACTGTTGAAAAGCGTCGTTCCCGCCAAAACGGGGATGGTTGAACGACAGCTCTCGGATCACGAAGCCGCCCTTCGCAACCTGCAGTCACCTTGGCATCGATTCCTGGCAGGGCCCGTGCCCGCCGGGCCGACTACGGGCACGGCTTCGTGGTCGCCCAATCCTGAACGGGTCGCGGCGTCTGCCCATCCTGCACCACCCACCGCCGGCCATGGCCCTAGTCGCGTTCAAGCAAGGTGTGCAAGAGGATCGCTTGGTCGTCTCCCTCGCTTCGGTCGCACCGCCGCGCGTTTGGGGTAGGGTCCGTTCGTGCACCCGGGTCTTAAAGAACTGGCCCAGCTCCCGTAGCCGGCCAGAAGGGGACTTGCACTGGCCGCCGGCTACTGCAAACCAGAGGATGCCAGCTCTCCGACCGTTACCGGATGCGCGTCCAATAGTGCGAGCAAGTCCTGACGTTCGATGAGTCGAACCCCCAACAGAGCCGCCTGGATCTTCGCGGACTTGTTGAACCGTTGGTTGGTCACTGCGATGCGCGTGAAGCGGACGGCCTCGTGCTTCGCCATGTATGCCTTTGCCCCCGCCGAGACGTCCTTGATGGCACCCCATCCCAAGGCCTGGCACTGGTTGCTCGACGCCTTGCACTGGATGAGTACGCCGTCGTGACCGCGTAACCCGACCACATCGACCCCGCCGTCTCCGCTCAATGGAGTCTGGTACGTGTGAAAACCCTGCTTTCCCCAGAGCAGAGCGCAGAGGGACTCGAGTTCATAGCCTTGGATCGTGCGAATCTCCTCCTCCCCGAGGATCTTCGCCAAGAAGTCCAGGCCCGACCCGTCTGCCTTAAGCTCCGCGAGTTGGTTCAGGTCGATATCCTCCGCTCCATTCAGCCAAGTCTTGGCCGCCAGATCACGCTTCCTCGTCAGCAATTCGCCCAGCCTCTCCTCGAAAGTCACATAGTCTTCGGCCCGCACGGTAGGATAGTAAACGGTGACTTTCTTCGCTTGGCCGATGCGGTATACGCGGTCGGTCGCTTGGTCCTCCTTCGCCGGGTTCCAGCACCGCGTGTAATGAATGACGTGATTGGCCTTCTGGATATTGAGTCCAAAACCCACTGCCTGCGTCGACAGGATTATGACACCGAATCCCTCTTCGGCCTGGAACTGATCAATCAGGCGCTGCCGCGACTGATCCTTTTCAGGCCGCGTTTCGCTACTGCCATTGATGACCACTGGTCTTTGACCAAATTGCTCGCCAATGTAGTGCTGAACGACCCGCTGGATCTCGCGCAGTTCGGTGAATATGATGACCTTTTCCCCTTTGCGGCGAATACCTTCGAGAACGCCCATCAACCAACTGAGCTTGGGCGAGTCGACCAATGCTTGACTCATGGGCTGGGTCGTATCGACAGTCTGGCCCGGCCACACGGGATGGGCGCAGAGAAGCCGGAGATGCTGCAACATCCCGAGCATTGCCTGTCCCACCTTCTGCTTGTCGCAAGCCTTGATCTTCTGCCGATGTGCCGACAAGGCCGCAGCGTACAGCCGCCGCTGGAGAGGAGAGAGACGAAGATCGCGACAATTCCTATCCTCAATCTTCGCCGGCAGGCTCGCAACCTCGCATTTCGTCCGGCGAAGCACCTGCGGCGCGAAGAGCTTATTCAGCTCCTCAAGTGCCTGTTCCTCTCTTACCGTTTTCGCCTCGATCGGCCGCTTGTATTTTCGCCCGAACTCGTTGAGCGCTCCCAACAGACCCGGCTGAACGAAGTCGAACAGGCACCACAGGTCGGTGAGCGAGTTCTCGACGGGCGTTCCGGTCGACGCAATCTTGAATTGCGCATTCATCGCTTTTGCCGCCTGCGTGACCAGCGCCGCTGGCGATTTGATCTTCTGCGCCTCGTCGCAGATCAGAACGCTCCACAGCTCTCTGGCCAGCGAAAACTCATAGTCTCGGAGGGTTTCGTAGGTTGTCAGAACGAGCTGGCAGTCCGCGCGCCAGCCAGGGCGCAAGAAGCGCGTGAGGCCCAGCTGGCGCAGCGGTTGATCGATTTCGTCAGGTCTCGCGCGAAGGTTCTTCAGCCCTTGTCCGTAGAGGGTGAGCACGCGGAATGTTCCGGGTCGGAAGAAGCGACTGATCTCGCGCGTCCAGTTATCCAGCAGAGTGACCGGAGCGACGACGAGCGCCGGGGGCGACGCCGGTGCCCGGGCGAACACCCCGGCCAAGAGAGTAAGCAGCTGCAGCGTCTTGCCCAGGCCCATGTCGTCGGCCAACAAGGCGCCACGAGCATGGGTTGGCGAGCATCGCCAGAGGTGCTGCAGCCATTGGACGCCTTGCTTCTGGTGGTCGAGCAAGTCGGCTTGGAGGGAGTGCGGCTTTTCGAGCGGCTGCTGGTTCTCGGCGAGGACAGATCGTCGCTCTTCCGAGTAGCCGACCGTTTCGATGTTGTGAGGTATCAGCAGAATGGGAACGGGGGCACGACCCTTGTCACTTTCGTCGGCAGAGCCAGGAGCAGCCTCTTGCCACTTGCCGGCCGCCACGTCCTCGAGAGCCCGATCGATGTCGGCCTTCAAGGCTTTGGCTTCGACGATGTCAATCGGCGTCGGCAAACCAGGCCATTCAATCTCGGTTCGCACCGATCGCTCTGCGTCAGACAGCAGCTTGGCAAACGCTTGCTGATCCTCTTTCGTGAACGGCAACAGGAGCGTCTGATTGCTGCCGGGAAGCGCGAAGGACACACCGACTTCGACCTTGTCCGGCAGCCAGTGGGTCGCTTCACCGGTGCGTACGATATACGGAGAATAAACTCGCTGAGCCGCGCCAATACCTTGAACGCGAGGCGCATAACCGGCGATGTCGTACACCGACCGCTCGGTTATCAACGGACGCGGCTTGGGCAGGATGGCCGCAGGCGCCTCGATAGTGTCCAATCCTGCTCCCGACCTCGCCGCCTCGAACTCCTCGGGCGGCAGAACGGAGGCCACTTCTTCGCCGAGAAGCGCGTATGGATTGTGCAGAAAAGCTTGCGCCTTGGCACCTGCAACTCGACGACCCGGCATGCCCTTGATCACTTCCAGGACTTGCCGAACGGTGGGTTCGACGACGATGTGAACGATGCCTCCCTGCGGCAAGTTCAAGTCGTAGCGCGTCAGTACGGACTCACCCTGGTCGAAAACGTCAAGCCACGTCTCGGGTGCGTCGGCAAATCCAGGCCTGATCTCTATCACCGGCGTGTCGCACACGTCCGTGCGTTGCAACTGGAGCCGCAGCGTCTGAGGGGTCAGTACGACGGTTCGATCGAGGAAGTGGTCCAGCCTGGCCCCGGCCTGCAGAGCCAGCCTGCGAATTGAGCCCCACTCCCGAAAATTCCGTTCTCTGGTCCTCTCAGCCGCTGTCAGACGCGCGTACGCCTGCACCGCTTCCAGAAGGAGCCAGGCTGCCTCGCTCAGCAGATAGTCTTCGCACCCGACGCGCACCACCGCCCCACGACGCTCCACCTGCGCGTGCACCCGATTTCCGGTGTCTTCGTACCACCCATCGAGGTACACACTGAAGTTGGCGTCATCGAGAGCCCCCGCGCTCGACAAGCCGGGACGGCCCTCAAAGAGACGAGGAAGTCCGAGCAGCGGCAAGCTGGTCGCGTGTTGGGAGAGACCGCGAAGGCGGTAGAGGCTGGCCCAAGTGGCGCTCAGTCCCTCCGGCCCAAGAGACGCAAATTCCTCCTCCTCGAGCTGTTGGAGATAGGCAGCCAATTCCCACGAGTCAAGGTGCAGGCTTTGCGGCTGCCTGATTAATTCACCGATCGTGCCGGAGGGCACGACGAACCTCAGACCGGAGTCGCCGTATTTCAGCTCGATTCTCGGGGCCTCTGCCTTCGTTCGCCCAGCGAGGCCAGCGAAGCTGCGCATCTGCCATTCCTTCACTGCCCGGCCAAGGGCCCGCACAGGCAGCTCTCGAATCATGCGATCATGACGCCCAAGTCGCGCAGCCCCGGCCACCGCTCAGTGCCCTCGATGAATCTATCCTCCCAAGCAGCGGCGTGCCCTCCCCAAAAGACGCGAAGTTCCCTGTCCTTCAGATCGTCGGGATAGGTCAGGCAGCCCCGGCTGAATTCGAACGGCGTCTGGTTCTCCCTGTAGCCGTAGCATGCGTCACCGATATCTCCGAACTCGACAAAATAATACGCTCCAATCTTCATGATGAAGGCGTTGCGATTGCCACCACCGCCGTCGAGTCGGCTGTAGCGTCCCTTCCTCCGGCTGCGAAACTCGACCCAGTTCGGTAGCGGATTCCTGTACAGTTGGCTGCCGAGAGCGATGTGCGAAAAGGAGATCTGACCAATGAATTGCATCCAGAAGTCGAGCCGCCTCTGATCAGCCAGACCTCCGGCCTGCAGCCGATGGAAGAAGTCCTGGAGATCCTCGAGTACCAGCCACTCACTGACCATCGACTTGACATCGTGCTGGACCAGTCCCCACATCACCTGCTGAATCAGATGCGGACTGCCCCAAGTCTCGAGAGCGAGCTGTTTGAGGCCTTCGTGAACCCGATGGTCCGCGCATCGCCGGTAGCGAGTCAGAAGCTGTTTCAGACCGTCGTCCCTGACTGACGGATGGTTTTGAAGCTGCAAAAGCAGGACGTCGAGATGGTTCTTGAAGGGCTCGTCGCCGTAGGCGATCACTTCGTCGACCTGCGAGAGCACGAGACGGGCCCAGAACCAACTGCCCTCGGGGATACTCAGGTCGTGGCGCAATCGATCCACGCCGTCCCGCTCGCCGCGCAAGGCTTCGCCTGCGTACTGACGGCACGGCTCGTCGCCGAGCAGCGCCTGGTTTTCGTTGAGCACGTTCAGCCACGGCAGGTGGGGTCGCAACGCTCGGGGAGTTTGTTCTGTCAGGCCAGCAAGGTCCTCGGCCAGCCAGGCCCGCAAGCGGCGCCAGTTGACCTCTCCGGCACTCCCCGGAGTGGCGGGATACCGGAAGTAGCCATCGAGAAGTCCCTGCCAAGCCAAGGTAGCCGGGCGCCGCCGCGTCGCCTCGTCGAGAAAGGCATCGAAGTGCGGCGAATCCTCGATCAGCTGCACTGTCGCGCCGCAGCGTTGAGTAAGCCCCCAGCAAGCCAGCCAGAAATCCGCTCCGTTCAGCGCGCCGCCCCCCAACTCGCGCAGCGTTCGTAGCGCGCGGCAAATCCTGTCCGTTCGCGGACGCATTGACTTCTCCCCGACCTGCTGGCGTATTCGTTCGACCACCTGGCGGATTTTCTGCAGGCCTTGGGCCTCGCCTTGGCGCACCTGCCCGGCGATCTGCCCGACGGCTTCGCCAAGGCGCCTGTTGAGGCGCTCAACGGGTGACGGCATGACGCACCAACTGACATTGCCCGAGAGGGGCATCGAACGTAAACGATCCGGGCGACATGGCGTCGTCGGAGTCCTTGTCGACCGACCAGAACTCGAGCTTGAACTCGACCCTGCGGCTTTCCTCGTCGGTAGCTCGCGAGGCGTTGAACGAGTACCCGCCGACCATGAACAGATCCCGCATGCGGCGTTTCTGTGCGTCTGACAAGCGCCGCTCTCCGGGAAAGGGATCGTCCATCAAGGCACAAAGCACGCTCTGCGCGCGTTTGAGGCTCAGATCCAAGTTGAACAGATAGCTGCCGACCTGACTAGTATACCCCTCGACGACGATCCGCTTCAGCAACCTCCTGCCGCACGGCGAGTCGGCGAAATCGAGGACGACCGGGGCAAACTCCCGTAAGGTACGCGCGTCCGCTCCCGACAGGTCGTAATCCCTGTGCGCGAAACGCGCGCGTTCGCCAAAATTGACCCGGCGGTTCTTGGTGTCGACGACGACGTTTGCGAAGCCCGCAGCGCGCGCCCGAAATTCCGCCATGCACTCATTGACCTCGGCTTCGTGTCGATCGTTGCGACTGGTCACGGCAAACAACGAAACCGCCATGACCACCAAGAAGAGCATCATCAGGGCAGTCATCAGATCCGCATAGGAAATCCAGAAGGGTCGCTCTCCTTCATCGCGACTCACACGCCCCACACCCCACTTGGATCCGAACATGCCTACTGACGCTCCTGATGCTGCCCGACGACCGCGGCGAGTTCCGTGAATGCCGCCCTGAGCAGCTCTGTCCCGGTCCCCAGTTCCTGCTGGAAAGCCGCGTTGCTGGTCCTGAGTCCGTCGGCCACCGCCTGCCCGAAGCTCTTGAAAGCAGTATCGAGCACCTCATTGACCCGCTCCAGGTACTCGCCAGCCTGCGTCTCAGCCTCGGCCAGTTTGTCGGCCGCAGCTTTCATGTTCGCCACCAGCTTCTCGCTGACGCCCACCTCCTGCCGCGCCTGCTCGACGGTCTGTCGCAAGTTCCTCTCCATCTGACGGACGCTGTCGTGGATACCCCTGAGGTTTGCCATCTGCGTCGAGAGGTTGCCCGCTGCCTCGCGCATCATCGTCGCCACCTGCGTGATACCCGCGAGGGTTTCACCGGCGGCGGCGATTGCACTGCCGACTGCCTGGCCTCCCTGAGTAAACTGATCGGCCGCCAAATACATCGTTTCGGCACCCGCGTTCATACCTCCGATGGCCGCAGTAGTAACCTCATGCAGCTGCGTGGCATTCCGCTCCAGCGCGATGGTGGAATTTCCCACCGCCCGGATCAGCCGCTCTACGGCGTCTTCGACGCTCTCGACCATCGCCCGCGTAGCGCCGTCCATCCTGCCAATCCTCTGATCATCTGCCCGCTCCGCGGTGACCCGATGGTCCTCCAGCGCACGCGCCGTCGCCTCGAGTTGGCCGCGAACCAGCTGCAAGGTCTCGTCGAGATGCTGCCGGTTTGCCTGCTGGCTTTCTCCTGTGGCTCGTCGCACCTCCGCCAAGAACTCCCCCATTCTCGTGAGCAACGCAGCCTGGCGTGCCTCCGACCTTGTCAACGCCTCTGTCAGCCTGTCCGAGAACTCTGCTGCGCTGGTCTGGCCGACTTGGCGCAGGTCGCCTGCCAGATCCTGGAAGCCTTGCTCAACTTCCTGGATCGAGGCGATCGACTGCGTGAACATCTCGTTCAGACCGCGCATCTGCCCACCGAAGGTTTCCTCGAGTCTTGCCATGAACGCCGTCAGTACGTCCTCCAGCATGCCCTGTACGGCCGTTCCCTGCTGTCCCGCTGCACGCTCGACAACGCTCGCGATCTGCTGCAGGGGCTCCCGCAGGCTCTCCCTCAAGGCATCGCCCACGCCTGCGGCCACCTGTTGACTATGGGAATCGCTGGCCTCGATCTGACGCTCCGTGAGGTCCGTCAGAATCTGCCGGAGATCCTCGACGAGACTCTGCTTCAGCAGCCTGGTCTGGGTGGCGCTTTCCTCGCCGGCCCTGACCAGCCGGGCGAGATACTCCTCTCCGGCACCAGCCTCGTAGAGCGAGTCGATCGTCTGCGCAAGCTCTTCCACCTGCTTGTAGCGGCGATTCAGCTGCTGCTTCTCGACCAGTGTGATCAGCATCGCCATGGCGATCGCGATGGCCGAAGCCGTGAAAGCCTCCATCACCCCCTGCATCAAGGCACCGAGACTCGCCTTGATTGCTTCACCGCTGCCGGTTGGTTCGAAGCCAGCCAGGCCGAGAATCAGACCGAGAAATGTTCCGATAATCCCGATCCCGGTCAGGAGGCCCGGCAAGTGGCGAAAGAACTCGCTGTTCAAGCACGCGTCGACGACAACATGGCTGCTGAAAAACGCGTCGGCCGGGACGGTGGCCCTGATCTTGCGCAAGCGATTCTCTCCATCCACTGCCTCATACTGGAGGTGGAGTGTCTCCGCGTATTGCCCCCATAGATGCCCCAATACCCTGTCTGCCCCGAGAATGTCGGAGACCCTTTCTCGGAGCACAGGAATATCCTCCTCGCCCGTGCGCAGAAGGCGAATGGCCGGAATCACCCGACGCAGTAGTCTGCCCAAGCGCCAAGACGGCAACCAGTACCCCCAGACAAAAGCGAGAGCGAGAATGGCAACAAGAATTACGACCACGTCCCGGATCACATGCTCGGTGACGATCATTTACGGCCTCCCAACAGTCAGTGGCTCTTCCTCACATCCGATCCGTGGTCCCTTGTGACTCAAATCTCCGGCATTATGGCGCAACCACCCACAGCCGCGATCGGAGCCGCACCAAGGACGACTTTTCTTTGTCGCGGGCTCGCTGTGCGAGCCCGCGGAGCCCCGTACCCCTGTTCACGTAAGGCATGGTCGTCAGCGTGATCGCGCCAAGTCGAAGTCGGCTCGGTTGCGCTCGTCGGTGAACAGTTGCGCCGCTTCCGGCTCGTCGCCATTGCGACAGGTGACGATGACATTGGCCAGCACCTGCCGCTTCTGCAGCACCTCGACCGCGCAGCGACCGTACACGCTCTCGATCGTCGCCAGAAGGTTGCGCGCATAGGGGGTGGCGAGCGCGCTGTCGAGAATCAGGTTGGCGATCAGCAGACCCTGCGGGTCGAGAATGCGGCGCGTCGCCTGCCAGAACTCGCGGGTCACCAGATGCCCCGGGATCGATGAGTGGGCGCCGTAGACGTCGACGATGACGGCGGCGAAGCGCTGCTCGCTGCGGACGACGAAGCGGCGCGCGTCGTCGGCGACGAAGTCGCCGTTTGCCTTCTCGCGCAGGAAGTGCTTCTCGGCAATCTCGCGCACCGCCGGGTCGATATCGACATAGGTGTAGTGATTGGCCGGCTCGCCGTGCGAGACGGTGAAGCCACCGGCACCGAGGACCAGGATCCGGCGCCCGCGAAACTGCAGGTCGTCGAGGAGCATGCCGCGGATATGCCTGATGTAGCGCGCGTAGCGCGGCGGCTCGGACTCGTCGATCAGCGAGGCAAAGGAGTTGTTGTTGCGCAGCGCACGACCATCGATGGCGCCCTCGTAGGCTGCGGGCTCGACCAGATAGCTGGCGTAGGCCGTCTCGATCTGCGGCCGCAGCCAGGCGTTGGCCGTCACCGCCGCGACTCCGACCAGCAGCGCGACGAGCGCTGCCGACCAGGCGCGCGCGCACAGCAGGGCGTGCCCGGCGAGCAGCAGCAGCGCACAGAATGCGACCGCAGCCGAGACGCCCAGCCACTGCATCAACACCAGCGACAACGACAGCGAGCCGAGAAAGGAGCCAAGCGTCGAGTAATAGAGCGCCTCGCCACTCGCCTCGCCAACGCGCTCGTGCTGCAACAGGTTGCTGAGGATCGGCACTGTCTGCCCAAGCAACCAGGCCACCGGACAGAGTACGCCAGTGATCAGCAGGAGATAGGCGATCTCCGGCGGGTTGATCGCGGTGAAGACGAGGTCTACGGCGGCGCCCGACAGCCCGACGCCGATCAGCAGGGCGGCCAGCAGGAAGTTCCTCGCGACGACGGCGCGGTAGCCGGCGGCGACGCGGCCGCCGGCGTGATAACCGAGGGCAAGCGCGAGGAGGAAGAAGCCGATCGTCGGCGCGGTGACGACGATCGAACTGCCCATGTGCGGGATGATCTGGCGCAAGGCGATGACTTCGGCGCCGAGCGAGCAGAATCCTTCGATGAAGACGACGGCAAACAGCAGGAAGCGGGGCATCGGCAACTCACCGCGTTGCCGGACGGAGTTCGCCAACTAGAGCCCCGATCCGCCTGGCCCGCGTTCGTCTTCGAGGAAACGCGGCACCACATCCGGTGGCAGTTGCAGGCGATGCAGCAGCGTCTCGCGGCTGATGTGCAGCAGATGCTGCACGGCGTCCAGGTCATCCGCGATCGCCGGGTCGCCCCAGCCATCGGCCGTGTGGCGGGCGAGATCGACCGCCAGCTTGACGTTGCGCACGCGCGGCAGGTGCGCGTTGCCGTCGTCCATTATGGTGAGCAGCAACTCCGGCAGCCGCCAGGCGTGACAGAGCGCGAGTTGCAGTTCGGCCAGAGGAAAACCGAGTACGGCCTGCTGCACCGCGCCGCTGCGCAGGCTGCGGTCGGCCTGCTGCCGCTGGCGCATCGTGATCGCCAATTCGGGTGCGGTGCACCAGACGAGGATCTCCGCGGTGTCGTGCAGCAGCGCCGCGAGGGCGACCTCCTCGACGTTCATGTCATGGCGGGCGAAAGCCCATTCATGGGCATAGCGCGCCGCCCGCTGTGCGCGCAGGACGACCTGCAGGACGCCGAGCAGGGCAGCCGGCTGCGCGCCAAGCCTGTTCTCGAGCGTCTGCGGTCGGTCGAAGGCGCGAAAGAACGGCTCGACACCGAGCATCATCACCGCGCCGGCAATGTTGGTGATGTCGCCACGCAGGCGGCGGCTGCCGACCGACTGGATGTAGGCGAGAACACGCGCAGCCAGCAGCGGATCCTGCAGCACGATGTCGGTGATTTCGCGACCGCCGACGCGCTCGCGGTTCTGTCGCGCCTCGTCGAGCCGGCGGACGGTCTGCCGTAGCACGGGTATCTCCTGGCTGGCGATCAGACTGAGCCAAGCTGCGAGATCACGGGGGGGGCGCTTGTCGAGCATCATGGCTGCCTCCAAGTCCTGACGACTTGCTGCGAAAGGGTGCTGCCGAACGGGCGACGGCGCGATGGCCCGGATGGTAGCCGCAGCCGCCGCGGCTCGCAAGCGCGGCGGCGTCCGCCATCGCTGGCGTACGGATCAGAAGCGCTCGTCGGCGCGCAGGTAGCGCCAAGCGCCCGGCGGCAGCCTACCGAGCGAGACGCTGCCGATGCGCACGCAGCGAAGTTCGCGCACGCGCAGTCCGAGCAGCGCGCACATGCGCGGGATCTGCCGCGGCAGGCTCTGGCGCAGGACGATGCGCAGGCGGTTCTCGGCGAGCCAAGAGACGTCAGCCGGCCGCAGGCGGATGCCGTCCAGCACCAGCCCATGCCGCAGGCGCTCGATCCCGCCCGCTGCCAGCGCGCCCTCGACCAGCACGTGGTACTCCTTCTCGACGCGGGCATCGCCGCCGGCCAGGCGCCGCGCCACGCTGCCCTCCTGGGTGAACACCAGCATTCCGCCGGCGCTGGCGTCGAGCGCGCCAGCCGGCGCCAACCCGCGCAGGTGGGCAAGGACGAAACGCTGCGCAGGGTCGTCTTCGACCCACCGATTGTCGCCACGGATGCGGCCAACAGCGGTCTCGCGCCCCGTCGGCGCCGGTGCATCGCCGGCAGGAGTCGGCTTGTGGAACAGGATGCTGACGCTCGCGCTGCGGTGCTTGCTCGCCGCGTCCCTGATCTCGATTGCCGCTTTCGGGCTGACGCGGGCGCCAAGGCGGTCGATCACCACGCCATCGACGCTGATCCAGCCGTTCTCGATCCATTCGTCGGCCTCGCGGCGTGAACATCCAGTCAGTTCGCTGACCAGCCGGGACAGCCGCGGCGGCTCCTTGGCCAAGCCGGGGCGAACCGATGCCACCGCCGGCTGGCTCGGCGGCGGCTCGGCGGCAGGTTCCGTCAGTCTCGTCCCCGGTTCAGCCATGCCGCCGCTGGCTGCCGCCGCCGAAGCCGCAGGCCGCGACGGTGGGCAGGCGCGTGCGCCGGTGCTGCGCGCCACGCCGCGTGGCGGATGCTGCTTCCTCGGTGCGTCCGGCTGTGGTCCAGCCGGCCGCCCGCCAGCCGCCGCGCCGCCGCTTGGCTGACTGCTGCTCGCGCCGCCTGCGTCACGCCCTTCTGGCGGCGATGCGCCGGCGCCACGTCCGGCGCTTGGCGGCAGCGCGCGAGCGTCGTTCGCCTTGCCAGGGAACGCCACACCTCGCGCCATATCCGGACGCTCCGGCTGCGTCCTCGGCGAGCGCCGGGGCGAAGCCGTCACCGGTTCCGGCCGCGGCAGGGGCTGGCTGGCCGCTGCCGGCGGCGCATCGGATTCGGAGCGCCGCCGGCCAGCATGCTTGGCCACCGCCCCCTGCCCACGGATCGGCCGCCGGGGACGGCCGCTCGCTTCGCCGGCAGCGACATCGGCAGCAGTCTTTGCGGGCAGCTTGAGGGTCGAGCGGGACATGGCTGGAGCTTTCGTGGCGACGAGTGCTCCAGTTTACGCCAGAAGTCTCCCAGCGTCGTGCGGCTTCAACGTGCCGGGGGGGGTGCCGGTGGCGCGCCGCGCGGCGGCAGTGGCGCGGCTGCCGCTGGCGGGGGCGGCGGCGCTCCACGCGGCGGCGGTGGCGGCGGCGGCAGGGCCACGGCCGGCGGACCGCCAGCGCCGGGCCGCAGCGGGTAGCCACCGACGACCGGAACCCTGTGGCCACGACCATACATGCACTGCACATAGCTCTGGTCGTAACGCCGCTGCAGCTCGTAGGCCGATGCATTCGCGGCAGCGGCACCGGTAACGCTGCCGGCGAGCAGGCCGACACCCGCTCCAACCGCGGCGCCGCTGGAGCCGTCGATCGCAGCCCCGACGGCGGCGCCGATTGCCGTTCCCAGGACGGCGCTTCCGACCGCCGAGTCGGCGGCCGCGCCTTCCGGTGTCTGCGGACCGATCGAGCGCCCGGCGTAGGCCCTGCAGAGCTGGTCGTCAATACGGAACTGCTCGAAAGTCCGCCCGGATCCCGGCAGCGCCATGACCGCCGGCCCTTCGGGCGGCAGGCTGACGCAGGCGCCGAGAAGCAGCGCTGAAAGCAGTGGAGCGCAACGGCAGCAATGCATGATCGCAGGCGTGATGGTGGCGAGTCAGGGAGCGCTGCCCGTCTTGCTCTCACCGGCACGGACACGCTCGACAACCTGCATAACGCGGGTCGAGTGCAATGGCTGACATGCCTCCCCCAGGGATCGC
Organism: Accumulibacter sp.; assembly: GCF_036625195.1. Classification (NCBI taxonomy): domain Bacteria; kingdom Pseudomonadati; phylum Pseudomonadota; class Betaproteobacteria; genus Candidatus Accumulibacter; species Accumulibacter sp. The sequence continues at coordinate 2,572,402 of NZ_JAZKUG010000001.1, read as the reverse complement.
CGTCCGTCGGCGGACTGCTGCCAGGCTCCGGCTGGCAGCTGCGGTCTGGAGCCCGTCGGGTGCCGGCAGGAATGCGGCGGGAGGTGCTGCAAACCGCTGCCGCCGGACGGCATGTAGCCGACGGCGCTTTCTGGTACGCTAGGGGCAACGGTTCGGACGACAGGCAGTCCGCACAGTCGTGCCCCGAACCGCGATGCTCGCCATCGATGAACCGCTCGTCCTCCACCCTCTGCGAAGAATGGCGTGCAGGCAAGCGGCAGCGGGTGGCACCGTGCATGCAGGAGCAGGCGCCCGCATTGCGGCGCAGCGAATTGACCGGGATCTGACTGCCAGAATGCCACAACATCCGGAAAGTGCCATCGGCAACCTCGCCGACCTGGAGGCCGGGCAGATTGCCCTGTCGCGCTTCATCGCCCAGCGCGCCGACGGGCTTTACGTGCAGCCGAACCGACTCGACTCGGCAGCAGACTTTGCCGACTTCGTCAATCGCGTCTTCGACACCGGACTCTATTTCCGTGGTCTGGACTACGCCCATTTCGCGTGGCTGCTCTACGGTATCGCCAGCGGCCTCGACCGCGAACCGGTGGAAGAGGTGCTGCTGGCTGCCGACATCACCTTCTTCCGACCGGAACGCCGCGCACTCTACAGCGCAATGCTGATCGACGGCGACGAGGCTGCCTATCTATTCGAGCCGCTCTACCGCGACGCGGGCGACGGCGAAACGGTGGCCGAAACCCGCATTCGGCTGGATATCGACGAGTTCATCGCCACGGCCTGGACGCAGGGGGTGCGTTTCGGCATCGACATCGCCGCGACCTGCGCCGGGTTCGAGGTAGACAAGGCCGAGCGCCGGGTGATCGCCCACAGCCTGCCCTTCGTACCGGGCAAGGACGCAGAGGTGTGCGAGCTGGCGCCGGGACTGCACCGCAACAACGCACCCCGCCGCCTGTTCGGCGACCGGGTCGATCTGCGCCAGTTCGAGACGCGCTATCCGCAGGTCGCCGCCGGTCTGCGCCTGGTGCGGAAGAACCCGCGCGTTGCGGGCGTCGATGGCCGCAGGCTCGATGGCGAGGTGCTGCCGGCGCCGATGCCAAAGGACTTCGATCTCGCGACCCTGGCCGGACCTGGCACCCGCATCAGCCACGAGGACGGCGCCGAATACCTGCTGGCGACTGTCTGCGGCTTCCTCAGCATCGACCGCCAGAGCAACCAGTTTTCCGTGACCGACAAGATCGTCAGCCACGAGGGCGTCAGCGTCCGCACCACCGGTGACCTTCTGCTGACTGGCGAGGAGTACGAACAGCACGGCGAGATTCAGGAGAAACGCGTCGTCCAGTGTCGCAGCATCACTGCCTACGCCGACGTATACGGCAGAATCATCTCCAGCGGCGGCGTCGTGCGGCTGAAGCGCAACCTCGTCGGCGGCAGTGCGAGCAACGAGGACGGGGACATCACCGTCGAGGGCATGGCTTCCGGCGCCACCCTGACCGCGCTGGCCGGCTGCATCAACGTCAAGCGGGCAGACAACTGCGTCCTTGCCGCTCGCCAGGTGGTCGTCGGACAGGCGACGAACTGCCACATCGTCGCCGAAGAACTGACGGTCGAGGTCGCCGAAGCGAGCGCCCTGGCGGCCCGGACGGCAAGCCTCGGCGCTGCGCGGGCACGACGCGAACTCGATACCGTGCTGCTGATGCTGCTGCCCGACCTGAGCACCTTCGATGCCACGCTGGCCGGCCTGCGCGGCAGGCGGCTGGCGACGGAGAAGGCGATCACCGCGCACCGCGCCCGCATGGATGCCCTACGCAGCGACAAGGAGGTCGCCAATTACCTGGCGCTCGCGCAGCGGCTGCGCAATCACGAGGCGACGCTGACCGCCGAACAGCAGGTGGGCTGGCGCCGGCTGTCGGCACTGGTCGCCCCGACCCTGCGCTCGCTGTCGCAGTTGTCCGATCTGGTGAAGGAACTGGCCACCGAGTCGGACGCCTGCGGCAAACAGATCGATGCCGTGCTGGCGGCCCGGGAAGAGGCGTGCAGCAAGGTCAACTGCACGATCGCCCAAGTCGAAGGAGAAACCCGTGTCAGTGCGCTGCTGCCGCGACCTGCCGAACCGCACCTGCATGCCCTGCCGGTCAAGGAACTGAAGGCGCGCATGCGCCGCACCGATGCGGCAACCCGGCTGCTGTTCGCCGGCCATACCGGCCCGTTCTCGTGGAGCTACCGCAGCCGTCCCACCTGAGGCGCAACGCCCCCCGGCGGCAGGCGCGGCATGCCTCGCCTAGCCTTCCCGCAACCGCTGCTTGATGTGCTCGAGGGCTTCCTCGATCTGGTCGATCAGGATCAGGCAGAGATCACCGGCGGCAAGCTCCGCCAGTGCGCTGTCGATCGCCAGGAATTCGCCATGAATCTCCCGGATGTGCCTGGTTCGCGTCGCCTGCTGCAGGCCGGCACGCAACAGCGCCAGCACTTCACCATCGGCACGGCCACGCTGGCACTGATCCTGGTAGAGAATGACGCGATCGAAGGCACCGCCGAGAATCTCCGTCTGCTGGCGAATGTCCTCGTCACGCCGGTCACCGGCGCCGCTGATGACGACCGAACGCTTGCTGCCCGGCGCTGAAGGCATGTTGTCGACGGCGTCGACGAGAGCCTGGATGGCGTCCGGATTGTGCCCGTAGTCGGCGATCAGCTTCGCCCCGCGGTAGTCGAAGAGGTTGAAGCGTCCGGGAGCGGTCTGCACGTCGCTGACGAAACTCGCCAGACCGCGTTCGATCGTCTGCCAGTCGAGTCCCAGCGCCCAGGCGGCGGCGATTGCCGCCATCGCGTTCTGCACCTGGAAGCCGATGGCTCCGTCCTGCGTCAGCGGGATCCGGGCGAGCGCGATGCGATGTTCCATGCCGCCGCCCGAGGCGACGAGAGACGCACCGTCGCGGTAGACCACCCGCTTGCGCTGTGCGCGGTGCATCGCCATCACCGGATGATTGCGGTCGTTGGCGAAGAAGCTGACGCTGCCCGGGCAGGAGTCGGCCATGCGCGCCACCATTGGGTCGGCGGCGTTGAGTACGGCGACGCCGCGTCCCGGTCTGACGTTCTGCACGATCACCCGCTTGACGACCGACAGCTCCTCGACGCTGCTGATGTAGGATAGGCCGAGGTGATCGCCCAGCCCGATGTTCGTCACCACCGCCACATCGCAGCGATCGAAGCCGAGACCCTCGCGCAGGACACCACCACGTGCCGTCTCCAGGACCGCTGCATCGACGCGCGGATGGAAGAGCACATTGCGCGCGCTCTTCGGACCGGAGCAGTCGCCGGTGTCGATCCGCCGCCCCTCGACGTAGACGCCGTCGGTCGTCGTCATGCCGATGCGCAGACCCTGCTGCGCCAGAATGTGGGCAATCAGGCGAACGGTGGTCGTCTTGCCATTGGTGCCGGCAACGGCGACCACCGGGATGCGCCCGTCCTCGCCAGGGGCGAACAGGTTGGCGATGATCGCCTCACCAACCGGACGTCCCTTGCCGAAGGACGGCTGCAGGTGCATGCGCAGCCCCGGCGCGGCGTTGACTTCGACGATGCCGCCACCCTGCTCCTCGAGCGGCCGCAGGACGCTGTCGCAGACGACGTCTACACCGGCGATGTCGAGGCCGATGGTCTGCGCCGCGGCGACCGCCTGCGCGGCAAATTCGGGATGCACGTCGTCGGTGACATCGGTCGCCGTGCCACCGGTTGACAGGTTCGCATTGTTGCGCAGAACGACGCGCTTGCCGCGCGGCGGGACCGAATCGGGAGTCAGTCCCGCCTTCGTCAGGCGGGCGATCGCCAGGTCGTCGAGGCGGATCCGGGTCAGCGACGTCGCGTGCCCGTCGCTGCGGCGCGGGTCGCTGTTGACCCGATCGACCAACTGCCGGACGCTGTGCACGCCGTCACCGATGACCAGCGGCGGATCGCGTCGGGCAGCGGCGATCATCCGGTCGCCGACGACCAGCAGCCGGTAGTCATGGCCGGGCAGGAAGCGCTCGACGAGTACCTCGTCGCTGATCGCGCTGGCAATCTCGTAAGCGTCCTCGATCTCCTCGCGGCGCGTCAGGTTGACCGCCACGCCCTTGCCCTGATTGCCGTCCTGTGGCTTGACGACGACCGGCCCGCCGATTTCGCAGGCGGCGGCCCAGGCATCCTCGGCGCCGAGAACCGGCCGGCCGAAGGGAACCGGGACACCGGCGGCATGCAGGAGAACCTTGCTCAGTTCCTTGTCCTGGGCGATCGACTCGGCAACGGCGCTGGTCCTGTCGGTTTCCGCGGCCTGAATCCGGCGCTGCCGGCTGCCCCAGCCGAACTGCACCATGCTGCCTTCGGTGAGTCGACGGTACGGTATGTTGCGCGCCACGGCCGCGTAAACGATGGCGCCGGTGCTCGGACCCAGGCGGACGTCCTCGTCAAGCTCGCGCAGGCGCTGCAGCGCGCCGTCGAGCGCGAAATGACGATCTTCGACGGCAGCGCGGCAGAGATCCTCGGCCAGCTCGAAGGCGAGACGGCCCACCGCTTCTTCACTGTACTCGACGACGACCTGGTAGGTGCCGGCTTCGACCGTCTCGGTGGTCCGGCTGAAGGTGACCGGGCAGCCCGCCTGCGCCTGCAGGCCGAGGGCGGCAAATTCGAGCGCCTGCGCCATCGATACCGCCTCGTCGTGGCCGAGCGGCCGCAGCATGTCCAGCTCGGGAAAGCGCTCGCGCAGGCGGTTCTCGAAGGCCGGCATGTCGTCGATGTTGCGCTCGCCGTCGGCACAACGGACGATCGCCTCGATCGCCGTGTGCCGGCTCCACAGGTTGGGACCGCGCAGGGCGCGGAGACGCGAGACTTCCATGAATGACTCCCTTCGAGAAATTGCCTGTCAGAAGTGCTGCGGCGGAGTACCGGTTCGCTGCCGTCCCACCGCCGCTGCTCAACCAGCGGTCGCCGTTTCGAGAGCGGTGCGGACGATCTCGGGAGCGATGCCGAGAGCCCAGGCAGCCGCCGCAGCCGCGAGCACGTGGTCCACCTGCGGCGCGCTGCGTCCGGCATCCGTGAGCGGGATCAACCGCAGGCTGGTGATCACGGTGTCGCGCTCGCGGCTGCCGAAAACCACCTCGCCAGCACGCACGAAGACCGCCCGGCCACCCCGCCCGCGGTGCTCGACGACCGCCGGCAGGTCGCCGTCAGGAGCAAAGAAGATCACTTCCCCATCACACAGTGGCGCCATGTCGACGAGCATCGGCTGGCTGGCATTGAGAACGGCTGCACCGCCGGGCAGGACGACATCCACCTGCGTGCGCAGGATGGTGAAGACTTGTTCGGCGGTGGCCACATCGTGGTGGCCGAAGTGCCGCTCGGGTTCGACGTTGGTGACGATGCCGACCTGACAGCGGTCGTAGGCCAGCCCGTCGTCGAGAATGGCGTCACAGCCGTTCTCGACGATGGCAGCTTCCACCGTGCGGTTCATCAGGATCCGGTTGGCCGATCCCCAGTTGGCGGCATCGCCCGGATCGATGCAACGGCGGCCGACGAACAGGCCGCTGCTGCACGCCAGCCCGGTGTTCCTGCCGCTGAGGCCGACGATGGCAGCGAGCAGACGGGAGACCGCGGTCTTGCCGGTGCTGCCGCTGACACCGACCACGGGAATGCGACCGTCGTCACCGTTCGGGAACAGTTCGTCGACGATGGCCCGTCCGACCGGGCGCGGCTGGCCATTCGCCGGTTTCAGATGCATCAGCAGACCCGGGCCGGCGTTGACTTCGACGATCGCACCGCGCTGCTCGTCGAGCGGGCGCGAGATGTCCTCGCAGACGAGGTCGACGCCGCAGATGTCGAGACCGACGATGCGCGCGGCGAGCGCGGCGGTCGCTGCCGTCTCGGGATGGACGAGATCGGTGACATCGTCGGTATGGTTGCCGCTGCGCACGATCAGGACCTCGCGGCCGGCCGCCGGCACCGAGTCGGGAGTGAAGCCCTGACGCGTCACCTCGAGGCGGGCTACCGGATTCTCGGCGAGGAGGATTACGTCGAGCGGGAATTCCTCGGCGGCACCACGCCGTGGATCGGAGTTGATCTGCAGGTCGATCAGTTCGTCGATCGTCGACCGACCGTCACCGACCACCGTTGCCGTCTCACCACGCGCGGCGGCGGCGAGCTTGCCCCCGATCACCAGCAGACGGTGCTCGGAACCCCGCACGTAGCGCTCGACGATGACCCCGCTGCCCTCCTCGACGGCAGCGGCGTAGGCCGATTCCACCTCTGCGCGCGCCATCAGGTTGGTGAACACGCCGCGGGCGTGGTTGCCGTCCGACGGCTTGACGACCACCGGCAGGCCGATCTCCTCGGCGGCGTCCCAGGCGTCAGTGGCGCTCTCCACCAGACGCCCCTCGGGTACCGGCACACCACAGGCGCCGAGCAGGGTCTTCGCCAGGTCCTTGTCACGTGAGATGCCCTCGGCGATGGCGCTCGTCCGGTCGGTCTCCGCCGTCCAGATGCGCCGGCTGCGGGCGCCGTAACCGAGTTGCACCAGGTTGCCCGTCGGCAGCAGGCGGATGAACGGAATCCGCCGGTCCTTGGCCGTTGCCGCCTCGACGATGCACCCGGTGCTCGGTCCGAGCAGCCGACGCTCGGCGAGGTCGGCCAGGCGCTCGACGGTGCCGGCGACATCGAAGGCTTCGTCATGGATCGCCGCCAGCAGCAGTTCGCGACCGGCGTACAGGCAGCTGCGCGTCACCTCCTCATGCCAGGCGCGGACGACCACCTTGTACACCCCGCGCGTCGAGGTTTCCCGCGCCTTGCCGAAGCCACCCGGCATGCCGGCCAGATTCTGCAGCTCGAGCGTCACGTGCTCGAGGATGTGGGCCGGCCAGGTGCCCTCCTGCAGCCGCCGCAGGAAACCGCCCGGCTCGCCGTAGCTGCAGCGGTGGTCGGCGAGGGAAGGCAGAAAGCCCGCCAGTCGCTCGGGAAAGCCGGGGATCCTGTTGGAGGGAAAGTCCTCCAGGTCGCCGATATCGACCAGCGCTTCGATCACCGGACGGTAGGTCCAGATGTTCGGACCGCGCAGATGGCGGATTTCGAGAAACTTGATGTCTTTGCTTTTCATGGCGTCGGTCCAGGGACGAAAGGGTTGGCGCGCGCTGGCGCGGACGGGATGGCAAGCCGGCACAGCGGACCGTCGCACCGGTACGATCCGCCGGGCATCGCGGTATCAACGCGGGACGCGACGATCGGCTGACCCGCGGCACGGGCAACGGGCATCGCCCGGCTCACAGGAAGCGATCGAGGATCCGCCGGCTGTGCTGGTCGAGCGCATGGCGGTCGCGGATGAGGAAGTGGATGCCGTGACTGTCGGCGATCAGCAGGGCCGGCGACGCCAGGCGACGGATGTCCTCCTCGCCCTTGAGGACGAAGCTCGTGCGGCCGCGATCGGTCTCGACCTCCCAGGTGCTCGGTGTCGCAAAGCTGCCGACACCGACGATGCGCTGGATCACCGGCATGAATTCACGCCCCGCCAGTTCGTCTGCGAGCAACAGCCGCAGGTCGTCCGGCAGGTCGTCGAGGCGGTCGATCCAGATCAGCTCGTGGCCATAGGGATCGACCAGGGCGAGGCCGTCGTCGGGCGCGGTGATCGGGAAGGCGCGTACCGGTGCGACGCCTTCATGGATCTGGCCATCGGCCGTGCGCAGTTCGAGGCGCCCGAAGGAATTGCGCTGCAACTGGTAATCCGGGCACGGCTTCATTCGCGATCTCCCTCGTCCTCGCGGTCGATTTCCAGCCGCCGCAGTTCTTCTTCGGTATCGACGTTGCGCGCCTGTGCCTGGTAGAGGCGGTAGTAGTGTCCCTCAGATGCCATCAGCTCGTCGTGGCTGCCAACCTCGACGACGCTGCCGCGATCGAGTACCACCAGCCGGTTCGCGTCGCGCAGCGTCGACAGGCGGTGCGCGATGGCGATCGTCGTCCGGCCGCGGACCAGGTTGTCGAGCGCTTTCTGGATTTCCTTCTCGGTCGTCGTATCGACCGAAGAGGTCGCCTCGTCAAGGATCAGGATGCGCGGGTCGATGAGCAGCGCACGGGCGATCGAAATCCGCTGTCGCTCGCCACCCGAGAGCGCCTGCCCGCGTTCACCGACGAGCGAGTCGTAGCCGTGCGGCAGGCGCAGGATGAACTCGTGCGCGTGCGCCGCGCGCGCGGCGGCGACGATCTCGGCACGCGTCGCCTCGGGCTTGCCGTAGGCGATGTTCTCGGCAATCGTGCCGAAGAAGAGGAACGGCTCCTGCAGCACCAGTCCGATGTGCCGGCGGTATTCGGCAACCGGCAGCGACCGGATGTCGACGCCGTCGATCAGGATCGCCCCTTCGCTGACGTCGTAGAAGCGGCAGATGAGATTCACCAGGGTGCTCTTGCCGGAGCCACTGTGGCCGACCAGGCCGACCATCTCGCCGGGCTCGATGGCGATGCTGATGTCCCGGGTCACGCTGCGCGTGCCATAGCGGAAGCCGACGCCGCGCAGCTCGATGCGGCCGGAAACCTGCGGCAGGTGTACCGGGCTGGTCGGCTCGGGGACGCTCGAGACGTGATCAAGAATGTCGAAGATGCGCTTCGCTCCCACCGCGGCCTTCTGCGTCACCGAGACGATGCGGCTCATCGAATCGAGGCGCAGATAGAAGCGGCTGATGTAGGCAAGGAATGCCGTCAGCACGCCAACCGTGATCCGGTCGCCGGCGATCTGCCAGATGCCGAATGCCCAGACGATCAGCAGGCCGAACTCGGTCAACAGGGTGACCGTCGGCGAGAAGACCGACCAGACGCGGTTGACGCGGTCGTTGACATCCAGGTTGCGAACGTTGGCGGCGCGGAAGCGCGCCGCCTCGCGCGCCTCCTGGGCGAAAGCCTTGACGACGCGGATGCCGGGGATCGTGTCGGCGAGGACGTTGGTCACTTCTGCCCAGACGCGGTCGACGCGCTCGAAACCGGTACGCAGGCGCTCGCGAACGACGTGGATCAGCCAGGCGATGACCGGCAGCGGCAGCAGGGTCACCGCCGCCAGCCAGGGGTCGATCGAAACCAGGATCACCGTCGTCATGGCGATCATCAGCACATCGGTGGCGAAATCGAGCAGGTGCAGCGAGAGGAAGATGTTGATGCGGTCGGTCTCCGAGCCGATGCGCGCCATCAGGTCGCCGGTCCGCTTGCCGCCGAAGTACTCCTGCGACAGCTTCAGCAGGTGCTCATAGGTTGCCGTGCGCAGATCCGAGCCGATGCGCTCGGAGACCAGCGCCAGGATGTAGGTGCGTCCCCAGCCAAGCACCCAGGCGAGGAGCGACGATCCGAGCAGGCCCGAGAGGTAGAGCAGCACCAGCCCGGGATCGATCGGCTGCCCGTTCTGGTAGGGGATCAGCACCTTGTCCATCAGCGGCATGGTCAGGTACGGTGCCACCAGCGTCGCGGCCGTTGTCAGCAGCGACAGGATGAAGGCGCCGAGCAGCTGCTTGCGGTATGGCCGTGCGAAGCGGCCGAGGCGGAGCAGGGTCCAGGTCGACGGTGGTTCGTGAATCTCGCGGCTGCAGGCCGGGCACTCCTCCTGTCCGGCAAGCAGCGGCGTCTCGCACTTCGGACAGAGGGTGACACCCGCCGGCGGCGGCAGTTCGCCGGTCAGCCGGAAGCTGAGCTGGCGCATGAAACGCTCGACCAGCCGGCCGGCCGCGACGTCGCTACCGAGCGTGTAGCGCCAGTGTGCGAGCCGTCCCGCGGTGTCGCACAACTCGAGCGTCCCGACGCCGGAATGGTCGCGCCGCGAGAGCAGCAGACCGCCGCGATAGGCCCAGCTCTGCCAGTCCTGCTCGCCGGCCGGACTGGCCAGCAGGCGCTCACTGCTGACGACGACCAGACCATGGGCAAAATGCAGTGCGCCGTCGAGATCGATCTCGAGCCAAGCGAGCACCTGCTCGCCGGGGGCCAACTGTGTCGCCAGGCGCTGCGACCAGACGGGCGGCAGAACAGGCCCCGACGGGCCGGTCGGCGCCGTGGCATCGGCAGGGAGCGTGCGATTGGCTGCGGACATGACGAAGACCGGGAGCGGGCAAGGGCGCAAGTATAGCGCCCTTGCCCGCTCCCGGCTGAGCTCAGAGCAACAGGCGATCGCGTTGCAGCCGGCCGGCCTGGCGCAGACGGGCGATCGTCGGCAGCAGGTTGAGGCCACTCGCCGCCTGCCAGTGCTCGGCACGGCTGAGGAGCTCGTCGGCGGCGACGTCGACGGGCTCGCCGGCGGTGGCGAAGACGATCGTGTTGCCGCGGTCGCACGACGGGAAGACCAGCGAGCGACCGTCGAAGGCCTGCCCGATGCGCTCGGCGCTGGCGGCGAAGCCGCGCTCGCGGCCGAGCAGGTTGACCACCAGCAGGCCGCTTTCGCTCAGCCGCGCCCGGCACGCCTGGTAGAACGGCAAAGTTTCGAGCGCACCGGCACGCGCCTGGCCATCGAAGCCGTCGACCAGGATGCAGTCATGCCGGCTGGCGTCCTGCAGCATGTAGTCGGCGCCATCGGCGATCAGCACGCGCAGCCGACGCGGGTCATCCGGCAGCCGGAAGTGGAGGCGGGCCACCGTTTCGACCTGCGGATCGATCTCGATGACGGTGATGCGCGTCGCCGGCAGGTGATGGTAGATGAACTTCGCCAGCGATCCCGCGCCGAGACCGATCAGCAGCGCGTCGCGCGGCCACGGGACGGCACGCAGCAGCAGCCCGGCCATCATCTCGCGCGTGTACGACAACTCGAGTGCGTTGGGGTGCTGGATGCGCATCGCCCCCTGCACCCAGGCGGACGAGAAGTGGAGGTAGCGCACCCCCGCCTTCTCGCTGACTTCGATCGACTGGCGAGCCATCAGCGGCGGCGACCTGGGGGCAGGCGCTCGGCTGCGCTGCGCGGCATGCGGGCGGGCGCCTGCCGCCCGCCGCTCATTGCGCGCAAGTCGCTGCTCCAGGCTGGCCAGCGCTGGCGCTGCGAGGCATCGCAGGACGGTGACGCTTCGCGCAGCAGGCCGCGCCGATCAACCACTGGGAGACTCGACCAGGTCAACCGACCAGCTGCCTCGGCGGCAGAACCGCGACTGCAGTCAGGGCGCCGGCAGCACCAGGCCGGTGTGCCGCTTGCCAAGTGCACTGCAACGGCCGAGCACAGCACCGTAGTTGCCCGGGGAACACTACTCGATGATCGCCGGGCGATCGGGCAACTCGTCGGGATTGGCATCGCCCGCCGGAAAATGCTGCGCGAGCAGCTGAGTGATCGCGTCGACGGCGGCGAGGGTGCCGCCCACGAAGTCGCCGGCACGGAACGCCGCCTCCATGCGACGGCAGACGGCATCCCACTGGGCTTGCGCAACCAGGCGCGCGATGCCGCGGTCGGCCACGATCTCGATCCGGCGGTCCACCAGCTGCAGGTAGACGAGGACACCGCTGTTCTCCTCCGTGTCCCAGACGCGGAGGGCGGCGAAGAGCTGCAGCGCACGATCGCGCGGCGTCATGCCGCGCAGCACGTGCACCGGCTCCATGCCCGCTTCGAGCGCGAATCGCAGCTCGCCGCGATGCGTCCGCTCCGAACATCCGATCGCCTGCTCGATGCGATCGAGCGTGGCCGCAGGAAACGCCTTCAAGGCGACGAAGTCCGGGGTGCAGAGGTGCTTCAACGCTCGCTTGAGCTGCATGGCCGTCACCAGCTTCCCGAGGCGCCGCCGCCCCCGCCCGAACCGCCGCCTCCGGACCAATCGCCGGTCGCATCCGAGGCGCCGCCGCCCCCGCCCGAACCGACATCTCCCGAACCGACATCTCCCGAACCGCCACCTCCGGACCAACCGCCGCCTCCGGACCAGCCGCCGGTCGCATCCAAGGCGCCGCCGCCCCCGCCCGAACCGCCACCTCCGGACCAAACGCCGCCTGCCGACCAGACGCCGGTCGCACCCCAGGATTCACCGCCCCAGGAACCGCCATGGCGGCGACCGCGACGCAACGAGCTTGCACTGCCGAGTCCAATGGCGGCGGCGAAGAAGAACACGATCAGCGTCACCTCCGCGGCCGCGATCGCGGATCCCGCGATGAACCACGCCGCGATGCCCCCGATGCCGCCCGTGACAAGGGCACCAGCGTACCGGCCGAACATCGATCGCAGCACGACACCGACCCCGAACAACAGGGCCACGCCGACCGCCAACAGCGGTTCGGTGATCGACCCGTGCCGCGACGACGCCGCTTCCGGGCGCAAGGCGGCCGACGGCGCTGGCAGCGGCTCGCCCTCGACCACGGCGATCATACGCTCCACGCCAGCCGAAACGCCGCCGTAGAAATCCTGCTGCTTGAAGCGTGGCGCGATGACCTCGTCGCAGATGCGCTTCGCCGTCGCATCCGGCAGCGGCCCCTCCAGGCCATACTGCACCTCGATGCGCAGCTCGCGGTCCTGCGTCGCAACGACGAGCAGCGCGCCGTCGTCAACGCCCTGGCGGCCGAGCTTCCACTGGTCCAGCACGCGACGGGCATACTGTTCGATCGTCTCGGGCTGGGTGGTCGGCACGATGAGGACCGCGATCTGCGCGCCCTTGCGCGCCTCGAACTGCGCCAATCGCGTCTCCAGCGCCTGACGCTGATCGTTCCCGAGCGTGCCGGTGAGGTCGGTGACCCGGGCCGTCAACTTCGGCACCGGCACCTCCGCGATGGCAGCGAAGGCCCAGCCTGCGAGCCACGCAAGCGCGAAGAGTCGCGCCAGCAACGCGCAGCGCGCGGATCGTGTAGCCGACGCTGTCGAGATCGCGCCCAAGCCGGTACCGTTCCGAGGCGGCTGCGCGCTACGTCACTTGGCCGGCACAGCGGCCGGCGCCGCCGAGCCGAAATCCACCTTCGGCGGTTCGGCGACCGTGCGCTCGTCCTCGACCGTAAAGGACGGTTTGGTCTGGTAGCCAAACAGCATCGCCGTCAGGTTGCTCGGGAAGGATCGCACGGTGACGTTGTACTCCTGCACCGCCTTGATATGGCGCTGGCGCGCCACGGTGATGCGGTTCTCGGTTCCCTCGAGCTGCGCCTGCAGGTCGCGGAAGTTCTGATCGGCCTTCAATTGCGGATAGTTCTCGGCCACGACGAGGAGCCTGGAGAGCGCGGACGACATTTCTCGCTGCGCCGCCATGTACTTCGCGAAGGACTCGGGATTCTCGCCGAGTTCGGGACTCGCCTGTACGGACCCGACCCTGGCACGTGCGTTGGTCACGCCGAGGAGCACCTGCTGTTCATGCGCCGCATAGGCCTGCACGGTATTCACGAGGTTCGGGATCAGGTCCGCACGACGCTTGTACTGGTTGAGCACCTCCGCCCAGGATGACTTGATCTGCTCGTCGGTGGTCTGGAGCGTGTTGTAGCCGCATCCCGACAACGTCAACGTGGCAAGCAGGGCCATCAGGTGCAGGCGGACGACGTGCATGTTCCTTCCTCCGTTCAACGACAAGACGCTATGCAGGTGAGCGGATTGTAGTCCAATCGAGCGCAGACCGTCGCCGGCGGGACACCGATGGAAGCCGCACTCGGGCGCCTCCCCTGACGAGAATCGTACTCTCCACAGCCCGCCAGTGCCGGCTCACGACAGAAGAAATCGACCGCCAGCATTGTGCGCAAAGGGACGCCTCCGACCTGCTGGGTCAAGCTCATTCCGCCATTCCCGTCGGCAACCGTGGCGCGCCTGCCTCGAGGCGCAGGGCCAGCTCCACCTTGTTGCCGACGCCAAGCTTGCGAAAGCAATGTGCGACGTGGTTGCGTACCGTCGCCGGCGACAGCGACAGCGTGCGGGCAATCGCCGAATGCGTCTCGCCGCTGGCGTAGCGCCGGGCAATCTCGCGTTCGCGCACGGACAGCTGCGCCAACGCGCCGGTCGAACGCGCCAGGACGAAGCGATACTCGCCGCAGTCGCTGACGTCCAGGCGCCACGCGCCGACGACATGCGCATCGCCCGCCTGCACACTGGCCGCCAGCGCTTCAGGCAGGATGCTGCCGCCGCCCGCTGGCCAGTGCTGGCGCAGCAAGGCGACGAAGGACGGTGACGCTTCGCGCAACAGGCCTCGTCGGTCAACCACCGCCCACGCCTGCTTGACATGGCCCGGCAGACGCAGGAAGTGCCTGAGCCAGGCTGCACGGTGCGTCGCCGCCAGATGCGGCATCAAGAGTTCCTTGAACTGGCGCTCGGTCTCGGAAAAAGGCAGCCAGGGATCGTGTCGCCAAAGCGTCAGGAACTCGTTGAGCGAAGTCGTGCGCTCGATCAAGAGCGTGCCGAGCGCCCACTCGATCTTGAATCGGCGTCCGAACTTGCGGTAGAGCGGGCTGCGCAGATAGGTCTCGCGCGCCGCGAGATCGCCGAGGTTGATCGCCGTTCCCGGATCGGCGAGCAGCGCGGCACGGAAGAAATCGTGCCCGCTGCAACGTGCGTACGCCTCGACGATGCCCTGCTCGCAATGGTGCAGGTGCATCTCGTGCAGCGCCGGTGGTTCAGTCGACGCGCTTCCCCAGCACGCCGAATCGAAGCCGATCACGGCAGCCACCTGCTCCAGCGCCCATGCGCGATAGCGGCTGAGCGGCACCTCCCGGCCTTCCCGATACAGGGAAAGGATCACTCCGTTGAGCGCCCGCGCATCAGCCATCTCCATGGCTGAATTGTGCACCAGCCGCAGCCGTGCCGCCAGTAACGGCGGCTCGCAGCGCGGCATGGTGCAAATGAATCATTTCCATCCTTTACAGCGCCCTTCCGGCCGCGGCAGCGAAACCGGCGACGACCCGGACCGAGATTGGCCGGACCCCGTCATGTCATCGATTTAAATGATCACTGACGCCTGCCCGAATCTCATCGCCCAGGTCAGGCACGAAATGTGCTTCCGCTCATCGTCAGAACAACCGTCGCGACCGGCACTCTGCCGCGCAGCCGTCCGCCACCACAAGAGGAGAACAACATGGCCAGCAAAGCGCCCCGTTTCGTCATCAAGCCCAGCCTTCTGGCCATTCTGCTCGCCTTCCCGGCACAGCAGGCGCTGGCCGCCAACTGCACCTGGAATCCGGCGGCCGGCAACTGGGCGACCGCCGGTGACTGGAACTGCGGCCTCGTTCCGGGTGCTGCCGACAACGCGACGATCGCGGTCGGCAAGACTGTCACGGTCAACACGGCGCAGTCGGTCCTCAACCTCGGCAATGCGGGCAGCGTCAACCTCGACGCCTTCCTGCTGACGCTGGCCGGCGGCGGCGATACCACCAACACCGGCACGATCAACGTCGGCGCCGGTGCGATCCCGAACAACGCGGCGCTGCAGGTCGCCGGCGGGCACAACATCGACAACACCGGCGGGGTGATCAACGTCAGCGCCGACAGCGTGATCAACCAGTTCGGCAGCACGATCACCGGCGGCACGATCAACACGACCGGTACCGGCAAGCTGGTCGCCTTCAACAGTGGCGGCAACTTCCTCTCCGGCGTGAGCCTCAACGGCACGCTCGATCTCGCATCGGGTACCGGCATCGAGCGCGTCGGCAACGGCCTGACGCTGAACGGTACGATCAACATCGGCAACAACAGCATCTTCGCGCCGCAGGGCAACCAGACCATCGGCGGCACCGGCACGATCAACTTCGTCGACGCCGGTGGCAGCAACCGGTTCAACGTCGAGGCCGGCAACCTGGTGCTCGGCCCCGGCATCACGGTGCGCGGCGGCAACGGCGCCATCGGCGGCCAGAGCTTCGTCGGTGGTGCGGCGACGCTGACCAACCAGGGCTTGATCTCGGCGGATGTCGCCGGTCGCACCATCAGCATCGGCGTCAATGGACAAGTCATCAACCAGGGCACGATGCGGGCCGAGAACGGCGGCACGCTGCAACTGAACACCGGCGGCGGCTACGACAACAACGCCGGCACGCTGCTCGCCGACAACGGCAGCACCGTGCTCTTTCAGGGCGCGACGCTGACCGGCGGCGTACTGAACACCAGTGGCAGCGGCGTGTTCAAGGCGACCAACAGCGGCAGCAACGTCCTCAACGGCGTGACGCTCAATGGCACGCTCGACCTGGCCAGCGCCACGTCGATCGAGCGCATCGGCGCCGGCGGCATGGTCCTCAACGGAACGATCAGCATCGGCAACGGCAGCATTCTCGCCCCGCAGGGCAACCAGACGATCAGTGGCTCCGGTGCGATCGTCTTTACCGACGGCAGCTCGTCCAATCGCCTCAACGTCGAGGCCGGCAACCTCGTCATCGACAGCGGCGTGACCGTGCGTGGGCAGAGCGGCACCATCGGCCAGCAGTCCTTCGTCGGCGGCGCCGCCACGCTGACCAACAACGGCACCATCCAGGCCGACGTCGCAGGCGGCACGATCGTCCTGACGGTCAACGGCCTGACCACCAACAACGGCACGCTGGCGGCGCTCAATGGCGGCACGCTGCAACTCAACTCCAACGTTGCCGGTGGCGTCGGCAGCCAAATCCTCGCCGGTGCCGGCAGCACCGTCCTGCAGAACGGCGTGACGGTCAGCGGAGTGATCAACACCGCCGGCAGCGGCTCGTTCCGCGCCAGCAACAGCGGCGCCAACTTCCTCGACGCAGTGAGCCTTGCCGGTACACTCGACCTGGCTTCGGCCACCGGGATCGAGCGCCTCACCAACGGCCTGACGCTCTCCGGCAGTACGATCAACATCGGCAGTGGCAGCGTTCTCGCGCCGCAAGGGAACCAGACGATCAGTGGCACCGGGACGATCGTCTTTGCCGACGGCAGCGGCTCGAATCGCCTCAACGTCGAAGCCGGCAACCTCGTCATCGGCTCCGGCGTGACCGTGCGCGGCCAGACCGGCAGCATCGGCCAGCAGAGCTTCGTCGGCGGCGCCGCCACGCTGAGCAACAACGGCACCATCCAGGCCGACGTCGCAGGCGGCACGGTCAGCCTGGCGGTCAATGGCCTGACGACCAACAACGGCACGCTGGCAGCGCTCAATGGCGGTACGCTGAACCTCAACTCCGCCGTACACGGCAACACCGGCAGCCAGATTCTCGCCGGCACCGGCAGCGTGGTCAACCAGAACGGCGTCACGATCAGCGGCGACATGAATCTGACCGGCGCCGGCTCGTTCCGCGCCAACAACAGCGGCAACAACTTCCTCTCCGGAGTGACGCTGTCCGGCACGCTCGACCTCGCTTCAGCGACGGGTATCGAGCGCGTTGCCGGCGGCCTGACGCTCAACGGCGCCGCGATCAACATCGGCAACGGCAGCGTTCTTGCACCGCAGGGCAACCAGACGATCGGCGGCACGGGCACCATCAGTTTTGTCGATGCCAATGGCAGCAACCGACTCAATGTCGAGGCGGGCAATCTGACGCTGGCATCGGGGATTACCGTGCGTGGCGGCAATGGCATCATCGGGCAGCAAGCTTTCGTCGGCGGCGCGGCGACGCTGACCAACCAGGGCTTGATCTCGGCGGATGTCGCCGGTCGCACCATCAGCCTCGGCGTCAATGGACAGGTCATCAACCAGGGTACGATGCGAGCGCAGAACGGCGGTACGCTGCAACTGAACACCGGCGGCGGCTACGACAACAACGCCGGCACGCTGCTCGCCGACAACGGCAGCACCGTGGTCTTTCAGGGCGCGACGGTGACGGGCGGCGTACTGAACACCAGCGGCAGCGGCGTGTTCAAGGCGACCAACAGCGGCAACAACGTCCTCAACGGGGTGACGCTCAATGGCACGCTCGACCTGGCCAGCGCCACGTCGATCGAGCGCATCAGTGCCGGCGGCATGGTCCTCGACGGCACGATCCGGATTGGCAGCGGCAGCGTCCTCGCGCCGCAGGGCAACCAGACGATCAGCGGCGGCGGCACGATCGTCTTCGCCGACGGCAACGCCTCGAACCGACTGAACGTCGAAGCCGGCAACCTGGTGATCGACAGCGGCGTGACCGTGCGCGGCCAGAGCGGCACCATCGGCCAGCAGTCCTTCGTCGGCGGCGCCGCCACGCTGACCAACAACGGTACGATCAATGCCGACGCCGGCGGTACGATCACCATCAACGTCAACGGATCGACGACCAACAACGGCACGCTGCGTGCGCAGAACGGCACGTTGGTCGTGCAGGACAACCTGACTGGCACCGGCACGCTGCAGGTGGACCCGGCTGGCGCGATGACGCTGGCCAACGGCGGCAACACGCAGGGACGCTTGGTCATGGGTTCGGCCGGAGCGGCCATCAACATCGGCAACGGCCACCTGATCATCAACAGCGACTACACCAATGCCGGTGCCGGCAGCGGCAACGGCTTCGACCGGCGCGCGGGAGTGAGCGGCAGCGGGCAGGTCCGGGCCGGCGGCGACGTGGCGCAGGTGATCAGCGGCGCCGGCGTCAGCAACGGCAACACGGCGAACGCGACGCTGACGATCGGCAACATGCGCGTCGGCAGCAACACCTTCAACTACCAGATCGGCAATTCCGGCACCACCGGTCCGACGCTGCGCGGCGCCGTCCAGACCGCCGCCAACGGCGGCAACATCAGCGACGCGCGGCTCTCGGGCAGCGGCGTCACCGCCGCCAACTACAACGCCGGCGGCCCGGGAGCCAACAGCGGGGATCTGGCGGTGGTCTTCAACGCGGCCGCGGCTGGCGCGCTGGCCCCACTCGCCGGGCAGGTCGTCAATCTACGCAGCAACTTCGAAAACATTCCCGACCAGAAGCTCAACATCGTCCTCGCGGGTGGTGCTGCGGCCTACAACGCCGCCATCGGCAATGCCGGGACGCCGGTCACGGTAGCCAACCAGCGCGTTGGCGGCAGCAATGCCGCCGCCATCACGGTCAGCAACGCCGCCGCTGCCGGTCCGTTCAGCGAAGACCTGAACGCCAGTTTCTCCGGCTCGAGCGGCCAGGCGGCGATCAGTGGTGGCAACATCCTCGGTCTGCTGGCCGGACAGAGCAACGACACGACCATGGGCGCCCGCGTCGACACCGGCTCGGCCGGTGCCAAGGCGGGCACGGTGTCTCTCGCCTACGAGACCACCGGCAAGGTCGGCGGCGTCAGCAATGGCCTCGGCACTGCCAGCGCCGGCAGCCAGGTCGTCGCCGTCAGCGGCAATGTCTACCAGCTGGCTGCCGGCTCGCTGCAGACCGGGCCGCTGAACTTCGGCACGCTGCAGGTTGGCCAGCAGGTCAGCCAGAACCTCGTGGTGCGCAACACGGCCAGCGGAGCGAGCGGCTTCGTCGAGGATCTCAACGCCTCGTTCGGTGCCTCGGGCAACAGCCAGATCAGCGGCAGCGGCGCCCTCAACGGCATCCTCGCCGGCACCAACAGCACGGCCGCCAACGGCGTGATGACCGTCACAGTCACCGGCGGGACGGCCGGCGCGCTGAACAGTTCGATCGCCGTCAATTACACCAGCGCCGGTGCGGTGAACAATGTCAGCAACGGCCTGGGCGTACTCGCCGTCGGGAGTGAGAACTTCGCGGTCAATGGCTCCATCACGGCCGCGGGGAATGTCATCAACCAGGCCAACCCGCAGATCAACAACCCGACGATCAACCTCGCGGCCCGCCGGGTCGGCGATGCGGCGGCGACGGCGAACGTCAGCGTCAGCAACGTGGCGGGCGCGCCGCCGCAGGCCGCCCTGAACGCCAGCATCGGCAGCGGTGGCGTGCCGGTCGTCGCCAGCGGCGGGTTCACCCTGCTCAACCCGGGCCAGACCGACAGCAGCAGCCTGCAAGTCCGCCTGAACACCGCCGTCGCCGGCAACTACACGGGCGCCAACGCCGGCAGCGCGACGATCGCGCTGATCTCCGACGCGAGCAACGTCGGCAACTGCGCGCCGAACTGCCAGCTCAACCTGGCGCCGCAGACAGTCAGCGTCTCCGGCAAGGTATACACTGCGGCGGTCGGGCAGTCGACGACATCGGTGGTCGACTTCGGCATCGTTCGCGTCGGCGACAGCGTCGCCGGCAGGAACGTCGACATCCAGAACGCCGCCGCCGTCAGTGGCCTGAACGACACCCTGCGCGCCAGCCTGAACGGCGCCAGCGGGCCGTTCGCCGCCGACCCTGCCGCGAGTGGCATCGTCGCCCAGGGCAACGGGCAGATCGCCGTCGGGCTGGCGACGGCAACGGCGGGTGTGTTCAGCCAGAACGCCAGCGTCGCCTTCCTCAGCCAGAACCCCGACATGGCTGACATCAGCGCCGGCGCCGATGCGGCGGTGCTCCTGCAGGCACAGGTGAACCATATCGCCAATGCCGCCCTCAGCAAGTTCTCCGGCCTCGGTACGCTGAGCGTCATTGGCAACGCCTACACGCTCGATCTGGGCAACGTCGTGCTTGGCACGATGGGCATCAGTGGCTCGCTGCAGCTGGCGAACGCGATCAGCGGACCGGCCGATTTCCTGAGCGGGACATTCGACCTCAGCGCCACGGGCGACGCCGACGGCTTCAGCTTCACCGGCTGGGGCCCCTTCGGAACGGTAGCCGGGGACCCCTTCGGACTGGCAGCCGGCCAGAGCATCGGCGGCCTCGACTACGTCTTCGACGCCACGACCCTGGGTGTGCTTGACGACCTGATCCGGCTCGATGCGCTCAGCCAGAACGGATCCGGTCCCGACCTCGGACAGCAGCGGACGCTGC
Organism: Accumulibacter sp.; assembly: GCF_036625195.1. Taxonomy (NCBI): domain Bacteria; kingdom Pseudomonadati; phylum Pseudomonadota; class Betaproteobacteria; genus Candidatus Accumulibacter; species Accumulibacter sp. Next base: position 2,551,753 of record NZ_JAZKUG010000001.1, on the reverse strand, counting down.
GCATCGTCGCCAACGTCATCGACCAGCAGGGTGGCGGCGGTACGGTTCCCGAGCCGGCGACGATGATGTTGCTCGCCATCGCGCTCGCCACCCTGCTTCTGCAGCGTCGGCGCGGCATGGTACACTGATCGCCAGGGAGGTCGCTGCGAAGGGAGGCCACCCGCTCGACCGGCCCCCTTCGCAGGAGAGCATACGTTTGAACACGCTACAATATCGCATCCTGATGCTGCTCGGCATACTGGCGCTGCTGCTGTCAGTGGTCAACGCGCTGATGTTCAGCAGCAACCGGCAAGCCCAGAACGAACTGAGCGGACGCGCCCAGTACATCCAGCAGAGCCTGCAGCTCGAGCCACTGTACCAGTCCTTGGTCAAGTCGCTTGCCGACCTGGCGGCGCGGGAGGGCGACACGCAATTGGGTGAGCTGCTGGCGACCCAGGGAATCAGCTTCAGTGCGGCGCCGCCGGCCACTCCAGCCCGGTGAGCGGGATGGACGCGATGAACGAGCAGCAGTCCGGAAACGTCTTCGTGCCGATCTGCCTGCTGGCGGTGGCGATGGTCGTCTGGTCAGGCTTCCAGGCAAGCCAGCTCTACCAGGAGCGGAGCAGCCTGGCCAACCTGCGCAGCAATCAGGAAACGACCTTCCGCAACGCCGAGAAGATGCGGGCGCAGCTCGAGGCCCTCGCGAGTGGCACGCAAAAGCTCGCCACTGCCGGCAACCGGAACGCTCAGGCGGTGGTCAGCGCCCTGCAGCAGCGCGGCATCACGATCAATCCTGAAGCGCAGAAGACGCAGCAATAGGCGCGGCCGCTTGGCCTTGCCGGCGACGGTCACCCGAGCGTCCGGCGAATCACCGGGCTGAGGACCCTGCCACGCCCTGGTCGACGCGAGCGCGCTCGTCGCCGGCCGCATCCCTCGCGAAGCGACCATGAATCTTCTGAAGACTCTCGCCGCCGTCAGCAGCATGACCATGCTGTCAAGGATTCTCGGCTTCGTCCGTGACTTCGTGGTGGCACGCACCTTTGGTGCAGGCATGCTGACCGACGCCTTCTTCGTCGCTTTCAAGCTGCCCAACCTGTTGCGCCGCCTGTTCGCCGAAGGAGCGTTTTCGCAGGCCTTCGTGCCGATCCTTGGCGAATACCGAAGCAAGCGCGGCAACGAGGCAACCCGGCAGCTGGTCGACCGCGTCGCCAGCCTGCTCTTCCTGATCGTGCTGCTGGTCACCGTGCTCGGCATGGCCGGAGCGCCGCTGCTCGTCTACCTGTCGGCACCGGGCTTCACCGACAATCCGGAGAAGTTCGCGTTGACCGTCGACCTGACGCGCATCACCTTCCCGTACATCCTCTTCATGTCGCTGGTCGCACTCGCCGGCGGCATCCTCAACACCTGGAGCCGCTTTGCCATCCCGGCCTTCACGCCGGTACTGCTCAATGTCTCGTTCATCCTCATGGCGCTCTTCGCCGCTCCCCACTTCGCCCCGCCGGTGACGGCGCTGGCCTGGGCGGTGTTCATCGGCGGCGCGCTGCAACTCGCCCTGCAGCTTCCCTTCCTCAGGCGAATCGGCATGCTGCCGCGCTATTCACTGTCGCTGCGCGACGAAGGCGTACGGCGCATCTTCCGCCTGATGGCACCGGCGATCCTCGGTGTCTCGGTGGCGCAGGTGAGTCTGCTGCTGAACAACATCTTCGCCTCGTTTCTCGCCACCGGCAGCGTCTCCTGGCTCTACTACGCCGATCGCCTGATGGAGTTCCCGGCCGGCCTGCTCGGTGCCGCACTCGGCACCATCCTCCTGCCCTCACTGGCGCGCTGCCACGCAGCGGGCCAGACGGACGAATATTCGCGACTGCTCGACTGGGGACTGCGCCTGGCCTTCCTGCTCGCTGCTCCGGCGGCGCTCGCCCTCGCCATTCTCGCCGTTCCGCTGATCAGCAGCCTCTTCCACTACGGCGCGTTCACCAGCAACGATGTCCTGCAGACGCGTCACGCACTCGTCGCCTACAGCCTCGGCCTGCTGGCGCTGATCCTGGTCAAGATCCTGGCACCCGGCTTCTACGCCCGGCAGAATGTTCGCACGCCGGTGCGCATCGCCATTCTCACCCTGTGCGTGACACAGTTGCTCAATCTGGCGCTCGTCGGCTGGCTCGCCCATGCCGGGCTGGCACTGGCGATCGGTCTCGCCGCCACCCTGAATGCCGGCCTGCTCTACCGCGGGTTGCGCCGACAGGGTGTGTATGCGCCACAGCCCGGCTGGCCGATCTTCTACACCCGGCTCGCCTGTGCTCTGGCTACGATGGGCAGCGCACTCTGGTTCGCTGCGGGCGACGCCGGCGACTGGCTCGGCTGGAGCCTCGGCCAGCGCTTGTGGCGCCTTTCTCTCGTCGTCGGCTTCGGCGCTGGCGTCTATTTCGCTACACTATGGGTCGCCGGCTTTCGCCTTCGTGACTTCAAACGCAGCGCGGCAGAATAACCCTTGAGGAGGAACAGACATCATGCAATTGACCAGCAGCAGTTTCCGGGATGGAGAACGGATCCCGGGCGATTTCGCCTTCTGCATCCCGGACCCGGCACATCATGTGTGCCTCGGCAGCAACCGCAATCCGCAACTCGCTTGGCGGGAAGTGCCGCCAGGCACCCGCTCCTTCGCCCTCATCTGCCACGACCCGGACGTCCCGAGCAAGGGTGACGACGTCAATCAGGAGGGACGAACGGTCCCGGCCTCGCTGCCGCGGGTCGACTTCTTCCACTGGCTGCTGATCGACCTGCCAGCGGACCTGCGGCAGATCGGCGAGGGGGAGTTCTCTGATGACGTGACCCCACGCGGCAAGGCCGGCCCACACGCAGCGCATGGCGCGCGCCAGGGGATCAACGACTACACGGCATGGTTTGCCAGCGACAACGACATGCGCGGCGACTACTACGGCTATGATGGGCCCTGCCCGCCGTGGAACGACGAGATCGTGCACCACTACGTGTTCACGCTCTTTGCCCTCGATGTCGAGCGCCTCGACGTGGACGGCAGGCTCGGCGGGCCGCAGCTACGCGCCGCGCTGCAGGGGCACGTGCTGGCCGAAGCACGGATCACTGGAACATACTCCCTGAATCCGGCGGTCAACGCCTGAGGCTGCGCGCCGACGCCTCACCCGCAAATGGCAAGGCCGCCCACGGGCGGCCTTGCCATTTCTGCCGGGCAGCCCCGTTTCGCGAGCTACCCGCTTCCTTCTGCTGCGTCAGCCACCTACTGCACGCTGACCTCGACCCGGCGCGCCTCGGCCGGGTCACCGCTACCGGTGGTGACGACGGGCTTGCGCATCTCGATGCGCTGCTCGTCGACACCCACGTTCTTCAGCGCGTCACGCACGGCGACGGCGCGATTCTTCGCCACTTCCTCATTGGCAGCCTGATTTCCGCTCGGATCGTGGTAACCCGAGATGGCGATGCGCGCACCAGGATTGGCCTTGGCGTGGGCGACGATCGCCGCCAGGGTCTGCGCCAGGTCGGCCGGTACGTCGGCCGAATTGACCGCGAAGAACACCTTGGCGACCGGCACCGCGACCACGGCAACCACCGGTCCGGGCGCGGCGGCGGCTGGCTTGGCAGCCGGGACGGGCGCCATCAGCGGGACGATCATCAGGGCGACGATGTTGATGATCTTGATCAGCGGGTTGACCGCCGGGCCGGCCGTGTCCTTGTAGGGGTCGCCAACGGTGTCACCGGTGACGGCCGACTTGTGCGCATCCGAACCCTTGCCGCCGAAATGGCCGTCCTCGATGTACTTCTTGGCATTGTCCCAGGCACCACCACCGGTGGTCATCGAGATCGCAACGAAGAGACCGGTGATGATCGTACCCATCAGCAGACCACCGAGCGCCTTCGGACCGAGCAACAGGCCGACGAGAACCGGCACCAGGACCGGCAACAGCGACGGTACGATCATCTCCTTGATCGCCGCCGCGGTCAGCATGCCGACGGCGCGCGAGTAGTCGGGCTTGGCCTTGCCCTCCATGATGCCCTTGATCTCCTTGAACTGCCGGCGCACCTCGATGACCACCGCGCCCGCCGCGCGGCCGACGGCCTCCATCGCCATGGCAGCAAAGAGGTAGGGAATCAAGCCGCCGAGGAAGAGGCCGATGATCACCATGTGGTCCGACAGGTCGAAGCGCAGGCTGCCGCCGAAGTTGACTTCCAGGGCATGCGTGTAGTCGGCGAACAGCACGAGTGCCGCCAGACCGGCGGAACCGATCGCGTATCCCTTGGTGACCGCCTTGGTCGTGTTGCCGACGGCGTCCAGCGGATCGGTGACATCGCGCACGGATTTCGGCAGGCCGGACATCTCGGCGATACCGCCAGCGTTGTCGGTGATCGGTCCGTAGGCGTCGAGGGCGACGATGATGCCGGTCATCGACAGCATCGAGGTGGCGGCGATGGCGATTCCGTAGAGGCCTGCCAGCGCATAGGTGAGGTAGATCGACGCGCAGACGGCGAGTACCGGCAAGGCGCAGGCTTTCATCGACACCGCCAGACCGGCGATGATGTTGGTTCCATGACCCGTCGTCGAGGCTTCGGCCACACGCTTGACCGGCGAGAAGTCGGTCCCGGTGTAATACTCGGTGATCCAGACGAGGACGCCGGTCAGAATGAGGCCGATGGCTGCACACCAGAAGATGTTCATCGAGGTGATCATCGTGCCGTCAGCCAGTGTGACGCCAGCACCGAGCATCGTCGTCGTGATCGGGTAGTAGGCGACGAGGGCAAGAATGCCCGCCACCGCGAGCCCGCGATAGAGGGCGTTCATGATCTTGCCGCCATCGTTCGACTTGACGAAGAAGCAGCCGATGATCGACGCGATGATCGACACGCCGCCGAGGACCAACGGGTAGACCACCAGGCCATCGCTGGCACCGACGACGCCCTTGAGCATCATCGCGCTGAGGACCATCGTCGCCACCACGGTCACGGCGTAGGTCTCGAACAGGTCGGCAGCCATGCCGGCACAGTCCCCGACGTTGTCGCCGACGTTGTCGGCGATGACCGCCGGGTTGCGCGGATCATCCTCCGGAATGCCGGCCTCGACCTTGCCGACGAGGTCGGCGCCGACATCCGCACCCTTGGTGAAGATGCCGCCACCGAGACGGGCGAAGATCGAAATCAGCGATCCTCCGAAGGCCAGCCCGACCAGCGGGTGGACGGCATGCTCGAGATCGGCGCCGGTGCCGCGGAGAACCGCGTAGTAGCCGGCAACACCGAGCAGACCGAGACCGACCACCAGCATGCCGGTGATCGCGCCGCCCTTGAAGGCGACGTCGAGTGCCGCAGCAATGCCGTTGCGCGCCGCTTCGGCGGTCCGCACGTTGGCACGCACCGACACGTTCATGCCGATGAAGCCGGTCGCGCCCGAAAGCACGGCGCCGATCAGGAAGCCGATCGCCATCGCCTTGCCGAGCGCCAGCCAGATCAGCACGAAGAGCACCGCACCGACCAGCGCGATCGTCGTGTACTGCTTCGCGAGATACGCGGAAGCCCCCTCCTGCACGGCCTTGGCGATCTCCTGCATACGCGGGTTGCCAGCCGGCAACGAGAGAATCCATTTCGTCATTGCTGCGCCGTAGAGCACCGCAAGGACCGCGCAGATGAGCGCGAACATCAACCCTGTCGACATAAACCACCTCCCTCTTTAGATTACCCTGCCCGCAGGATGGTCCCCGCGGATCCAACTTCCCCACACCCAGGAAATGCGCGTGCCGTGTCCCGGATCACGTGCATTCGAGCCAGCAACGCGATACCGGAGCGCAGGCGGCCACCGGCACGGGCCAGTTGCGGGCGCCACCGCCGACCGCCACCGCATCTGACGTGGTCGCGGCACGCACGCCCACTGGACACGCTCGCGAATTCAGCCGTCGCTTGTCGATCATCGCCCGGCGCCTAGCGCAGCGCCTCGAAAACCGCCTGCCGGATGTCCTCGACACTGCCCACACCGGCGATCCTGCGGCACTGCGGCGCCTTCGGGTCGCCGCTGGCGGCCCAGGCACGGTAATAGTCCAGCAACGGCTTGGTCTGCCCATGGTAGACCTCGAGCCGCTTGCGAACCGTCTCCTCCTGGTCGTCGTCGCGCTGGATGAGATCCTCGCCGGTGACGTCATCCTTGCCGGCGGCACGTGGCGGGTTGAAGCGGACATGGTAGGTGCGCCCCGACGCGAGGTGCACGCGACGGCCACTCATCCGCTCGATGATCTCGGAATCCGCCACATCGATCTCGAGCACGTAATCGATCGCCACATCGGCGAGTTTCATCGCTTCAGCCTGCGGCAGGGTCCGCGGAAAACCGTCGAACAGGTAGCCCGCGCGGCAGTCATCCTGTCGCAACCGATCGCTGACCAGACCGATGATGATCTCGTCCGATACCAGCCCACCGGCATCCATGACCTTCTTCGCCTCGATTCCCAGCGGCGTTCCGGCCTTGACCGCAGCACGCAGCATGTCGCCGGTGGAGATCTGTGGAATGCCGAACTTCTCCCGGATGAACTGGGCCTGAGTGCCCTTGCCGGCGCCTGGAGCGCCCAGCAGGATGAGTTTCATGCTTCGCCTTCCTAGCCAAAACAAACGGTGACTTGATCCATCATTTCAATCACTTGCGTCATGACAAGCGGGCCACTGCAACACGTTGTCGTGACCGACAGGCGGAAACTTACCCGCAAACGGGCGCACGGTCAAACCTTTTTGAACCATTCCTGCATGCGGCGTGCGTCCTCCGGAGTATCGACGCCGGCCACCGGGAGGTGGTCGACGATCGCCACGCTGATGCGAAAGCCATGCCAGAGTGCGCGCAACTGCTCGAGCGCTTCGATCCCCTCCAGCGGTGACGGCGCCAATTGGTTGTAGGTGCGCAGGAAGTGCGCGCGGTAGGCGTAGAGGCCGACGTGACGGTAGGCGAGCATGGCGGGAGGCAAGGTCTCGCCACCTGCCTCACGGGCAAAGTGGTCCCTGGCGTAGGGAATCGGCGCGCGGGAGAAATACAGGGCGTCGCCGCACGCCGAGACGACGACCTTGACGATATTGGGATTGAAGAAATCGGCTGCGTCAGTCACCGGATGCGCGACGGTGGCGATGTCGGCACCGCTGGCGGCGAGGCACGACACCGTGCGGACGATCAGCGCCGGGTCGATCAGCGGTTCGTCGCCCTGGACATTGACGACGAGTTCGTCTTCGCTCCAGCCGGACAGCGCGACCACTTCCGCCAGTCGATCCGTGCCGCTGGCATGATCGGGACTGGTCAGCAGCGCGTGCAGACCGTGCCGCCCGACGACCTCGAGCACCAGCGGGTGGTCGGTGGCGACCACCACCTCGTCGGCCCCCGCGAGCAACGCCCTTTCGGCGACACGCACGACCATCGGTTTGCCGCCGAGATCGAGCAGCGGCTTGCCCGGCAGGCGGGTGGAAGCATGGCGGGCGGGAATGACGACCTTGAAGCGCATGGCGATGTCGCCCGGCCGCGCCGTCAGACCTCGTCGCTGCACAGCGGCCGCGCTTCGTCGGCGAGCATGATCGGAATGCCGTCGCGCACCGGGAAAGCCAGCCGACAGGGCTTGCAGAGGAGTTCCTCGTCGGCCTTGCGATACTCGAGATTGGCCTTGCAGACGGGGCAGACCAGAATATCAAGCAGGCGCGCGTCCATTGAGTTTCTCCAAAATTGTCTCGAGCAGGCCGGGCCAGCCGGGGCGGGCACCAAGCACGGCTTCGACCGGCAGGACCCAGGCTTCTCCGGGCGCCAACCCGGCGCATTTTACCGCATCTTTCTCGGTCATCAGCAGCACGCCATCGGCGGCGAAGGAAAGGTCCGCCGCGCAATAGGAATGGTGGTCCGGGAACGGATGCTCCTCGAAGTCGAGATCGAGAGCCCTGAGCTGCGCGAAGAAGCGTCGCGGATCGCCGATGCCGGCGATCGCATGCAACCGTCGTCCGCGCAGCGAAGCCGCGCTGCAACTGCGCGCCGGGCCAGCGGCGGCGACGAAACGCTCGCCGGCGAGGTGCATCACCGCCTGCGGCAAGGCCGCTGCGAGCTGCTCGACGCGCTGCTCCGGGTCGCCATGCCAGACGACCGCGTCCGCTGCACGCAGACGTCGCAGGGGCTCGCGCAGAGGACCGGCCGGCAGCAGCCGTCCGTTGCCCGCGCCGCGCCCATCGAAGACCACCACTTCCATTGAGCGCTGCAGGCGATAGTGCTGCAGGCCATCGTCGGAGACGATCACGTCGCAATCGGGATGTGCTGCCAGCAAAGCGTTCCCGGCAGCAAGCCGATCGGCACCGATGAACACCGGCGCAGCGCTGCGGCGCGCCAGCAGAAGGGGTTCGTCGCCGACCACTGACGGCGGCGAATCGGCGGCAACCGGGAGCGCCGTACGCGCCGAGCCCCCGTGCCCGCGGCTGATGATTCCCGGCCGCCAACCAGCCGCCCGCAGCTGGCGCACGATCCAGAGAACCAGCGGGGTCTTGCCGCTGCCACCGACGGTCAGGTTACCGACGACGACCACGGGCACCGGCAGGCAGGAGGCACTCAGCACACCCCAGCGATAAAGCCGGCGCCGCAGCGCCACCAGCCCAGCGAACAGCCAGGAAAGCGGCAGCAGCGGCCAGAGAGCGGGCAGCAGACGGCGCTCATACCACCATGCGGGCAGCCGCCGCAGCAGGCCCGCGGCGGCCATCAGTGCGGCGACTGGGTGGCGAACGATATCCGCGGATAGCCCGCCGTCTGCGCCGCCTGCATGATGTCGATGACGCTCTGGTAGTTGGCCTTGGCGTCGGCGTTGATCACGACCACAGGTTCCTTGAGGTCGCCGGCAGCGCGCCGCAGCGCCTCACTGATCGATTGCACGCTGGCTGACGCCAGCGGCGCCTTGTTGACCAGCACCTGACCGGCAGCGGTCAGGGTCACGTTTATCTCCTTCGGCGGCTCGTCCGGCTTGCTCGCCTCCGCCGTCGGCAGGTTGATCTCGAGCCCGGAGAACTTCGAGTAGGTGGTGGTCAACATGAGGAAGATGATGATCACCAGCAGCACGTCGATCAGCGGAATCAGGTTGATCTCGGGAACGTCGCTCGTCCGGCCGCGTCGGAAGTTCATCGCCAGCCCCTTCCGTCAAGCCCTGCGTTCACCGTGCAGTACCTCGACCAGACGGACCGCCTGCTGCTGCATCTCGACGACATAGCCGTCCACCAGCGCCCTGAAATGGCGCCAGAAGATCATCCCGGGAATGGCGATCAGCAGCCCGAAACCCGTGTTGTAGAGCGCGATCGAGATCCCGTGCGCCAACTGGATCGGGTTGCTGCCGCCGGGCGCCTGCGAACCGAAGATCTCGATCATACCGACGACGGTCCCGAAGAGACCCATCAACGGGCTGATCGAGGCAATCGTGCCGAGCGTCGTCAGGTAGCGCTCCAGGTCGTGCAGGACGACCGCACCGGTTTCCTCGATCGTTTCCCGCATCACCTCGCGCGAACTGCCGACGTTGCGCAGGCCGGCGGCGAGGATGCGACCGAGCGGGGAATGCGTCTCCAGGTTGCCAACCAGTGCCGCGCTCGCGCCGTTCTGCCGGTACTCGGCGACGACCCGTTGCAACAGCCCGGCGGGGACGACCTTGCTGCGCCGCAAAGCCGCCAGGCGCTCGATGATCAACGCCACGGCAATGATTGACGCCAACAGCAAGGGCCAGATCGGCCAGCCAGCAGCCTGAATGATGGAAAACACCCGTTCGCTCCGCAAGATGGGGACAGGCGGTCACTTTAGCCTGCGACGAAGCCTGCGGCAAGCCCCGTCCGCGGCAGCAGGCGACGACGGCACTTGCCGGCAGCGCAGACTCGTCCCCATCATCGGTGCTCAGATCATCCGAGAACCTGTTGGTGAGGAAGACCAGTGCCGATCGAGGAAGATCGCTGCCGTCTGCCGGAGAAGCGGGCAAGCGCAGCGCTGCAGCCGCTGCCGGAACCTCTGCGCGGCGGCGCTGGCGAGCGCGAGCCGGATGCGGCGATGTAGAATCCGGCCATGGAAGATTTTCCGTCAGGCCGAGCCACCTGCGAGCCGCCCGCAGCGGTGATCCCCGTGTCCGTACTCAACCGCTTGGCGCGCGAGCGCCTCGAAGCCGCCTTCCCGCTGTGTTGGGTCGCCGGTGAAGTGTCGAACCTGAGTTATGCCGCTTCCGGACACGTCTATTTCTCGCTCAAGGACAGCGCGGCGCAGGTCCGCTGCGTGATGTTCCGCAACCGGGCGCAACTGCTCGGCTGGCGTCTCGAGAACGGCCAGCACGTCGAGGCACGGGTGCTGGTCACCCTCTACGAGGCGCGTGGAGATTTCCAGCTCAACATCGAGGCGGCGCGCCGTGCGGGCCAGGGGAACCTCTACGAGAGCTTTCTTCGCCTGAAGGAAAGACTCGCCCGCGAGGGACTTTTCGACAGCGCACTCAAGCGCTCCCTGCCGGCCTTTCCCCGGCGCATCGGCATCGTCACCTCGCCGCAGGCAGCAGCCCTGCGCGACGTCCTCAGCACGCTCGGCCGGCGGGCCGGCCAAGTGGGGATCGTCGTCTATCCGACACCCGTCCAGGGTGACGGCGCTGCGGCGCTGATCGCCGATGCCATTCGCCGTGCCGGCGAGCGCGACGAATGCGACCTGCTGATCCTCTGCCGCGGTGGCGGCAGCCTGGAAGACCTCCAGGCGTTCAACGACGAGACTGTCGCCCGCGCCATCCGCGCCTGTCCGCTGCCCGTCGTCAGCGGCATCGGTCACGAGACCGACTTCACGATTGCCGACTTTGCCGCCGATCGGCGCGCGGCAACGCCGACCGCGGCAGCCGAAATGGCCGCCCCGGAACGCAGTGCCTTACTGGCGCGGTTGTTCGCAGACCACCTCGCGCTGCGTCGCCAAGCGACACAGGCGTTCAACCAGCGCGCCCAGCAGCTCGACTGGCTGGCCCGCCGCCTGCAGCACCCGGGGCAATCCCTCGCGCGCCAGCGGGAAGCGCTGCACAACCAGCGGCGCCGCCTCGCCGCCGGCCTCCTGTTGGGCAGCACGCGGGCACGCGGAACGCTGGCCAAGCTCGAGCATCGCCTGCACCAGAACCGCCCCGACCTGGCGCAACAGAGGCTGCGACTGCAGTCGCTGGCGTCGCATCTCGAACGGGCGGGGCGGCAGACCCTCGACGGCAGAATGGCCGAACTGGGCCGCCTGCAGGCCGGCCTGTCGCAGCTCGACCCGCGGGCGGTTCTGGCTCGCGGCTACAGCATCGTCACCAACGGCCAGCAGCAGATCGTCCATGCCAGCTCGATGCTGGAACCTGGCGAGGAGATCGCTGTCTTCCTGCACGATGGACGAGCGGACGCGATGGTGCTGGCCGTCTCTGGCAACGATGGCCGACTGTAGGCGGCCGGCATCCGTCCGGACCGACAACGTCCGTCAACAACGACCGCTCGCCAGCGATCTTCCCCGGATCAGGGGGGAGATGCCGCGCTTCCCCGTGCGCTGCGTCGTGCGACCATGCGCCGGCAGCTTCATTTGCCAGCAAGGCAGGGCCGGCATAGAATCCCGGCCGAGCACGGAACAGGGGTCCTGCCCGCCACACCTTTTGCTACAGACAATACTTACGGAGAACACGGATGGAACACAAGCTGCCGCCACTGCCTTTCGCCATGGACGCACTGGCACCACACATGTCGCAGGAAACCCTGGAGTATCACTACGGCAAGCACCACCAGGCCTATGTCACCAACCTCAACAACCTGATCAAGGGAACCGAGTACGAGGAACTGGACCTTGAAGCGATCGTCCGCAAGGCCCCGGCAGGCGGCATCTACAACAACTCGGCCCAAGTCTGGAACCACAGCTTCTTCTGGAACTGCCTGCGGGCCAACGGCGGTGGCGCTCCGGGCGGCGCGCTGGCAGCAGCGATCGACGCCCGCTGGGGCTCCTTTGCGGAGTTTGCGAAGGCGTTCCAGGCATCGGCGGTGGGCAACTTCGGGTCGGCATGGACCTGGCTGGTGCGCAAGCCGGACGGCACGGTCGATATCGTCAATACGGGTGCCGCCGGTACGCCGCTGACGACCGCCGACAAGGCACTGCTGTGCATCGACGTCTGGGAGCATGCCTACTACATCGATTACCGCAACCTGCGACCGAAGTTCGTCGAGACTTTCCTCGGCAACCTCGTCAACTGGCACTTCGCCGAGCAGAACTACGCCGCCTGAGCGACAGAGCGAGTCATTCGGCGTCACCCGCAGGTGAAAGCAAACGGGGTCCGCAGCGCGGACCCCGTTTCTCTTGCAGCAACCGCCCGCGAACGGTGACGGCGCTGCGCGGCCGTTCGATCAGAATGGGATGTCGTCGTCCATGTCTTCGAAGCCCGGCGTCTTCCTGGCTGGCGGATTGCGCGCCGGGCCGGCAGCCTGGCCGCCTGCCGATGGCATGCTGCCCCCGTACTCGGCCTCGCCGGCAGGTGCGCCCATGCCCTCGCGGCTGCCCAGCATCTTCATCTCGTTGGCAACGATCTCGGTCGTGTAGCGCTCGTTGCCTTCCTTGTCCTGCCACTTGTTGGTCCGGATGCGCCCTTCGACATACACCTGGCGCCCCTTCTTGAGGTATTGGCCGGCCGTCTCGGCCAGCTTGCCGAAGAAGACCACGCGGTGCCACTCGGTGTACTCCTTCAATTCGCCCGACACCTTGTCGCGCGACCGATCGGTGGTCGCCATCCTGATGTTGCAGACGGCGTCGCCACTCGGCAGATAACGGGTCTCCGGATCGGCTCCGAGATTGCCCACCAGGATCACTTTGTTGACCGAAGCCATGTCGCCTCCCTGAACGGTATTGGAAAAATCGCCACGATTGCAGGCACTCTCAGGCTGCCGCCGGCCGCTGGCGCGCTGCCGGCATGACCATCGTGAGGCCGAGCATCAGCCACACCAGTGTCAGCAGCACACCACCCGCCCAGACGGCACCAGGACCGGCGTACTTGGCGAGGACACCGCCCAGCACGCCGCCCAGGAACAACCCGAGGGCCTGGGTGGTATTGTAAACCCCGAGCGCCGCACCTTTGGCATGTGGCGGCGCGATGCGCGAAATCAGCGACGGCTGCGTCGCTTCGAGGATGTTGAAGGCGACGAAGAACAGCATCAGCCAGAAGGCCAGGCCGAAAAGGCCGCCGGCAAACAGCCCGAAGCCCGCCTGGACGCAGAGCAAGAGCACAATCGCGGCGTTGAAGACCAGCTTCAAGCGCGCGAAGCGTTCGGCGACGATGATCGCCGGCACCATGATGACGAAGGAGATGAGCAGCGCCGGCAGGTAGACCTTCCAGTGCTCGGCGACCGGCAGACCGCCCGTCTTCACCAGTTCGGTCGGCAACAGCACCCACATCGCGGTCAGCATCAGGTGGAGGGCGAAGACGCCAAAATTGAGTCGCAGCAGTTGCTGGTGCGACAGCACTTCGACAAAGCTCTGCCAGGCCGGCTGCCGCGGCATCATCGGCGCCGTCGGCACCACCCGCAGGACGACGAAGATCGCCAGCAGAGCCAGCCCGCCGGTCAGCGCGAAGATGCCCGGCATGCCGATCGCCGCATAGAGCAGCGGCGCGCCGACCATCGACACGGCAAACATCAGCCCGATCGACGAACCGATCATCGCCATCACCTTGGTCAGGTGCTGCTCGCGCGTAAGGTCGGCGGCAAGCGCCGTGACCGCCGCCGAGATCGCGCCCGCACCCTGCAGAACGCGGCCAACGATGACGAGATAGATGTCGTCGGCGAGGGCAGCGACGAAGCTGCCGATGCCGAACAGCAGCAAGCCGAAGACGATCACCGGCTTGCGGCCGAAGTGGTCGGAAGCCGCGCCGTAGGCGATCTGCAGACAGGCCTGCGTCAGGCCGTAGGCACCGAGCGCCACCCCGACGAGCACCATGTCCCTGCCCGACGGCAATTCGCTGGCGTAGAGCGCGAAGACCGGCAGGATCAGGAACAGGCCAAGCATGCGCAACGCGAAGACCGCCGCCAGGCTGATGCCGGCGAGCCTTTCTTCACTGCTCATGCGATCGTTGCTCGAGGCGGACATGTGGTTTGCTGCCAAACTGCGAAATTGCGTATATTAGCAGGTTTGCCCCGGTGCCCGAGGCCAGCTCCCCGATGGACGAACCCAGCCAGACCCACAGCCAACTGCGAATCCGTGGTGCGCGCACGCACAATCTGAAGAACATCAACCTCGACCTGCCGCGCAACCGCCTGATCGTCATCACCGGGCTGTCGGGATCAGGCAAGTCGTCCCTCGCCTTCGACACCCTCTACGCCGAAGGGCAGCGGCGCTACGTCGAGTCCTTGTCGGCCTATGCCAGGCAGTTCCTGCAGCGCATGGAGAAACCCGACGTAGACCTCATCGAGGGACTTTCGCCGGCGATCTCGATCGAACAGAAGGCGACCAGCCACAATCCGCGCTCGACGGTCGGCACCGTCACCGAGATCCACGACTACCTGCGCCTCCTCTTCGCCCGTGCCGGCACGCCCTACTGCGCCGAGCACCAGTTGCCGCTGGCCGCGCAGACCGTCTCGCAGATGGTCGATCATGTCCTGGCGCTACCCGAAGGCAGCCGGCTGATGATCCTCGCGCCGGTGGTCGCCGACCGCAAGGGCGAGCAGGTCGAGCTGTTCGCCGAGCTGCGCGCGCAAGGCTTTGCCCGCCTGCGCGTCGACGGACAGATTCACGAGATCGACGCCCTGCCCCGGCTTTCCCGGACACACAAGCACTCGATCGACGTCGTGGTCGACCGCCTGAAGGTGCGCGAGGACATCCGCCAGCGCCTCGCCGAATCCTTCGAAACGGCGCTGCGCTGCGCCGATGGCCGCGCCATCGCGTGCGAGATGGACGGCGGACGCGAGCATTTCTTCTCGGCGCGGTTCGCCTGCCCAGTCTGTTCCTACGCGATCCAGGAGCTGGAGCCCCGGCTCTTCTCGTTCAACAGCCCGATGGGCGCCTGCCCGAAGTGCGACGGGCTCGGCGTCATCCAGTTCTTCGATCCGCAGCGCGTCGTCGCCCGCCCCGATCTGTCGCTCGCTGCCGGCGCGATCCGCGGCTGGGACAAGCGCAACCCCTTCTACCATCAGCTGCTCCGCTCGCTCGCCGAACACTACGGCTTCCAGCTCGACACCCCTTTCCGGGATCTGCCGGACCAGCTGCGGCAGATCATCCTCTACGGCTCCGGCCGCGAGACGCTGCGTTTCGGCTACCTCAACGAGCGCGGGCGAGTGAGCATCCGCGAGCACGCTTTCGAAGGCATCATCGTCAATCTCGAACGACGCTACAAGGAAACCGACTCGCTGGCGGTGCGCGAGGAACTGGCACGCCTAATCAGCAACCGCACCTGCCCCGCCTGCCAAGGCAGCCGCCTGCGTGAGGAAGCGCGCAACGTGCGCATCGGCAGCCAGGACAGCGCGCGCACCCTGCACGAGATCAATCGCCTGCCCCTCGCCGCGGCACGCGACTACTTCGTTTCGCTGCAGCTCCCCGGCAACAGGGCACAGGTGGCCGAAAAGGTGCTCAAGGAGATCGTCGGTCGCCTGCAGTTCCTGATCAACGTCGGCCTCGACTACCTGTCGCTCGAGCGTTCAGCGGAGACCCTTTCCGGCGGCGAGGCGCAGCGCATCCGCCTCGCCTCGCAGATCGGCTCCGGTCTGACCGGCGTCATGTACGTCCTCGACGAGCCATCGATCGGCCTGCATCAGCGCGACAACGAGCGCCTGTTGCAGACGCTGCGACAACTGCGCGACATCGGCAATACGGTGATCGTCGTCGAGCATGACGAGGAAGCCATCCGCAGCGCCGATCACGTCGTCGACCTCGGCCCCGGGGCCGGCATCCATGGCGGCCATATCGTTGCCGAGGGCTCGCCGGCAGCGATCACCGACAACCCGGACTCACTCACCGGCGACTATCTTGCCGGACGCCGCGGCATCGGGCTGCACGCCATACGCCGGCAAGCCGATCCGGGGCGCATGCTGCGCATCAGCGGCGCCCGCGGCAACAACCTCCGCAACCTCACGGCCGAAATCCCGGTCGGCCTGTTCACCTGCATCACCGGCGTCTCCGGCTCGGGCAAGTCGACACTGATCAACGACACGCTCTACCTGGCGGCAGCCAGGCAGATCTACGGCTCGACGGCGGAGCCCGCCGAGCATGACCTGATCGTCGGCCTTGACCACTTCGACAAGGTGATCAATGTCGACCAGAGCCCGATCGGTCGCACCCCACGTTCCAATCCGGCAACCTACACCGGTCTCCTGACACCGATCCGGGGGCTGTTCGCCGGCGTCCCGGAGGCGCGCGCGCGCGGCTATGGGCCCGGCCGTTTCTCGTTCAACGTCAAGGGCGGACGCTGCGAAGCCTGTCAAGGTGACGGCGTCATCAAGGTCGAGATGCATTTCCTGCCCGACGTCTACGTCGCCTGCGACGTCTGCCGCGGCAAGCGCTACAACCGCGAGACGCTGGAGGTGCTGTACAAGGGCCGGAACATCCACGACGTCCTGCAGATGACCGTCGAGATGGCGCGAGAGTTCTTCGACCCGGTGCCGGTCGTCGCACGCAAGCTGCAGACCCTGGTCGATGTCGGTCTGAGCTACATCACGCTCGGCCAGTCGGCAACCACCCTCTCCGGCGGCGAGGCGCAGCGGGTCAAGCTGGCCCTCGAACTGTCGAAGCGCGACACCGGCCGCACCCTCTACATTCTCGATGAGCCAACCACTGGGCTGCACTTCCACGACATCGAACTGCTCCTCGGCGTGCTGCACCGGCTCGCTGACCACGGCAACACAGTGGTGGTGATCGAGCACAATCTCGACGTGATCAAGACAGCCGACTGGCTGATCGACCTGGGCCCCGAAGGGGGTGCCGGTGGCGGCACGATCATCGGCACGGGCACGCCGGAACAGCTCGCCGACGTCACCGCCAGCCACAGCGGACGTTTTCTGCGCGCCCTGCTTGCCCGGCACCATCGCGCCTCGGATGCCGGCCCGGCAGCGCCGGCCGCATGCGCCGGCTAGACATGGGCTGGCACCGCGGCCCCTGGGCTGTTGGTGGGGGGCCCTTGCCAAGCGACTGCCAGAACGCTGCCGGCAAGCAACAACCGGCCTTCCCGGGGCAAAAAAATTTGCTTGCGCGAAGCTGATCCATGCCAGAATTGTTGCCTTTGAATTGCTGACAGGATCACCTGGCGCCGCCGTGGTGGACGACAGCATGCCTGCCCGAGAAGGACCCTTCCAACCATCCGAGGAGCCTAATATGAACAAGTCCGAAATGATCGACGCCATCGCCGCCCGCAGCGAGCTCTCCAAGGCTGCATCGGCGAAAGCCCTCGACGCCGTCCTCGAAACCATCATCGACGCCGTTGCCCGCGGGGACACGATCACGCTGGTCGGCTTCGGTTCCTTCAAGGCCAGCGAACGCGCGGCCCGTGAAGGAAAGAACCCGAAATCCGGCGCCAAGATCGTCATCCCGCAGACAACCGTCCCGAAATTCGCTGCCGGCGCCGGATTCAAGGCCCGCGTCGCCAGCCGCGGCGAGTAAGGACCCCTGGACCCTGAACCGCACGATCTGCGACACCGCCCGGACCTTGCCGTGACAGGGCCCGCAGCCGTCGCCCCCCATCGACCGATTCCCCAGCTTCCGGAGTATCGCATGCCCATCCGCACCATCATCGCCACAGCTGCATTGCCAGCAGTTCTCATTTCAAAATTCATGGCAGGGGTTGGTGAGGTTCGGAACTGTTGGATGGGGCAAGTCAGCTGGTGTCTGGGGCGTTGGGAGCAAGGCGCTGCTGCATGAAGCGCATGAGGTGATCCCAGTCATCGAAGGGCAGGTACTGTAGCAAGGCGCGCAGGTGTTCGAAGAAGGTTCGGCGGGAGGGCAGCAGGGCGCGCACCTTGGCGTAACGGGTGTCCATCCAGTCGAGGGCGGTATGGACCAAGAAGGCCAACAAGATCAGGGTGGCGAAGAGGTTGGCCAAGAACTGTTTGCCGTGTCCGAAGTTGTGGTCGAAATGGTAGCCCTTGGTCTTGAGGGTGTTGTTGTTCTCGTTCTCGATTTTCCACCGCGCGCGCCCGGCGGAAGCCAGAGCGACGACGTTGTGGTCGGTGATGGCATGCGAGGTGGCCCAGGCGTTCTTGAAGACGATGGCACCGCTGGCATCGGTGGTGACGAGTTCCAGCCAGTTGGCGATCACGGCATCGTCCGTGTCGCGCAAGGGCACTTGATGGGCGTAGCGATAGGTGTCGGTAAAGCGCTTCTTGCCGACACGTCGCGCCTGTACGACGCGACCGAGCTGGTCGTTGCGCTCGAAATCGCCAACCCACTCGTAGAGCGTGGCATGGGATTCGGGCTTGCAGGTGAACAGGAAGTCGGCCTGTTGCGCCCGCACCCGCAGGCAATGTGACTGATGGCAGTAGAGGTCGTCACCCAGATAGGTGATGCGCCACGGGCGGTAGTGCTCGCCCCAGCGCGCCAGCCAGCGGGCCGAAGCGGCCAGTTCGCAGTCCTGCTTGTCGTGGCCGTCCTGGCGCTGCACGAACTCCGGCGGCAACGGGATGGCGTTCGCCTGGCCCGGCGCCACCAGTACCGGCGTCACGGCAGTGTGGCGATGGAGAACCCTGCCGTTCTTCAGGCGCGTCTCGCTGCAACGGGGGCAGGAAATCTTTTCCGAGGAGAAGAAATCAGTGCCGTCCAGGGCAATCAGCAAGGTGTCGTTGATCGAGCGAAATCCCGCCAGATAGCCTTGCTGGTACAGCGCATCGCCCATCTCGGCCAAGACCGGGTACAGCCTTTCCGGCGGCACCGGGTCCAGCAGATTGCGAATCTGGTTATCGCAGGGAATCTCATGCACCCCGAACAGCGAAGAGGCATTGTTCCGCCCCAACTCCTTCTGCATCCTGACCTGGCTATCGAGGAAGGACGGACTTTGCGAGAAAAACACGGCGAAGGCCGACAGGGCCGCATCCTCCATCTCATAGCGCCGGGCGTTGCTCGGCTTGCGCCCGTCGGGCAAAGCCCGGAATGCATCCCGAACCTTCTCGATCAAGGCGACGGCGGGGCTCGGCAAGGGGATGGGGGCAACGGTCGAAATGGGGTGGGCGCCTGAAAATCATCAAAACTTCGATCAAGTTCGAGGTTAACACCATAACGTACTGTTTACCAGCATTATTTTCAGAAAACCGGAGTTCCCCTCAATCTTCACCGCCCAGGCACGGCAATCCTCGTGCGCCAGCCTACGCCAACCGCCGCCTTGCGTGGGTTTGAAATGAGAACTGCTGCTGCATTGCTGCTCTCCCCGTTCGCCGTCGCTGCACAGGAGCCAGCCGCCCAGCCGGCCGTCGCTCAGGGTCTCGTCGCGGTCGCTCCCGGCCAGTTTGCTGGCATCGTCGAGGCCAGAGTCACCCTCGCCGTCGAGGCGATCGACCAAGCCGGACGTACCATCGTCCTGAAGGACACCAAGGGTGAGCAATCGAAGTTCGTGGTCGGAGACCAGGTCAAGAACTTCGCCCAGATCAAGGTCGGCGACCTGGTCGTCATCAGCTATTCCCAGGAACTGCTGATGACGCTCAGGAAGGGCGGTGGCCAGTTGCGTGAGCGCATCGACAGCGGGCAACAGGGCACGGCCGCGCCGGGCCAGATGCCGGGCGCCTTCGAGTCGAAGGAAGTGGCGTTCATCGCCGACGTACAACAGGTCGACCGCAAGAAGGGCACCGTAACCCTGCGCGGCGCGCTGCGGACCGTCACTCTGAAGATCAAGGATCCAAAACAGCTCAAGATGATCAGCAAGGGCGACCAGGTCGAGGGCGTGTTCTCCGAGGCAATGGCCGTCGCCGTCGTGCCGGCAGGAGCGAAGGCGCGGAAGTGACCACCGCGACGCGCGCGGCGGGTCGATCCGTCGGCAGCGTTGGGGTGCAATCGGAAGTGCGACTGTGGATCAGGCGGCCTGTTGACGTCTGGACTGCCAATAGCGGTCCCACTCCTGGTTGGCACGGCAGACACGCAGCGCCAGCATGTGCTTGGCGTTTTTCAGTTTCCACCAAGCGCCGGCCCGCTTGAGACGGTCCTGGATGACGTAACGGTGTGCGCTTTCGATTTCGCCGGACCCTATTGGCAGCCCGGCCACGAGCGCGTCTTGATAGTTGAACTGCCCCGGGCGATTGGTGAGATAGCGATGCGCCGCGCGCACCGGGGCGTTGGCATCGGGAACGGTGTCGTCCTCGACGAATCGCTGCAGTTCCTCGACGACGTCCTGGAGGCGGTTCTGTTTCAGCCGATCCTTCTGCGTTTCCAGCCAAGCCCTCGCCGCCGTGCCGGCGATCGTGTCCCCTGCGGCCGTCAGGTAGTCACAGACATGGTAGAAATCGACGAGAAAGTGGCCTTGCAGTCCGAATTGCTCACTCACCTGATCCGCAATCCATGCGGCGCCGTCGCTGACCGCATGGACCTTGGTCTTACGCCCCAGTCCGGCCTGAACCGCCGTGCGCAACAGCGTCTCTCCGACCTGGTCGGGCGGGCCCACGGTGGCGCCGAACACCGGGGTGACGGAGCCCGGCGCATGGACCAGACTCAAACGCGCTTCCCTCCAGCCCACCCGGCGGGTCTTGCGGCGGTCCACTTTCGCGCTCTGGTCGTCCGATTCGGCCGTCTCCACGACGGGAATCATGCTCCCATCGATCTCGCCGATCAACTGCTCTACGCCGTCTCGTGCCGGGATTTTTGCCGCCGCTTTCGGGCGCTCGTCGATCGTCGCGGCATGCCGCAAGACGATCGGCCAGCACGTACTGGCGGACACCTCGATACCGTAGTGCTCTTTCAGCTTCTGCGGAATGCGCGCCGCGGGCGCGTCCGCCCCGAAATCAACGATCGCTCGCTGCAGCGGCTCCGAGCAGCCCCGGCAGACCACCTCCGCCGAACGCGTGAATGGCCGGATCTCCGGCCCGCGCGTCCCTTGCCGGAAGACCTGCTCCGCTACTTCGATCTGTCCGTACCGGGTCTGCCAATAGACGTTTTTTTTCCTTCCGCTGCACGCCCGGTTGTTGCGCCACCTCTTCTTCCTTCCGCTGCGCTTGCCGTCGCGCCCAGCCGTGCAACGCTTCGTTGCCCAACTGCCGCAATTCCTCCGTCACCCGCCGCTCCGCCTCCGCCGCCTTCTCAACATCGCCGGCCGCATTCTCGACCACCGCCAGCAAAGACTCGATCTTGGCTTGGAGCTCGGGATGATCTCTAAACCGCTCTTCCAAACCCCGACTCGGCTTGAGTCGCCCCTCCATTTCCGACCACCTTTCTGTCATGGGTCTCGCTCCAAGGTGAAGTAACCCATCACTATTTACCCCACCTCCACCCAATTGTCTAGTGCCGAATGCCACCGCCAACCACCTCGCCCCGGCGTCAGTCGCACTTCCGATTGCACCCGCAGCGTTGACGCTGCGTGACGCGACGCATAGAATGCGTGCGGTTTCGGGGGCATAGCTCAGCTGGGAGAGCGTCTGGTTCGCAATCAGAAGGTCGGCGGTTCGATCCCGCCTGTCTCCACCAAGAAATCAAGCACTTAGGCCGCTCTCAACAGTGGCCTTTTTATTGTTTAGCCTTTATGTAGCCACCATGTAGCCGAATCAGAGCAATCTGGATCCACGTCGGCCGGCAGACTAGCGTCGACCTCGATCGATGATCAGTCGATCACAGGCATCGCCACGTCGAACTGGAGCCGATCGCAGCGACGTTGCTGCCTGATTGGCAGCAGCGCTCGCGTCAAATCAAGCGATCGCTGGCAACGTGTTCTCCTGCTCGTCGCGTTCGCTCGCAAGATGGCCAGGCGCATAGGCCCCGGCTTGCGACTTTGGTTCGAACACATTGCCGTGCAGATCCTCGAGCACGTCGCTCAGGAGGCTCTTGTTGCCCCGACGGGACGGACGCATCGACGCTGCAGCAAGCTGCGCCTCGAATTCGCTGCCGCAGTAGGTCACACCCTTCTCGGTTCGCGGCCTGTCGGTCGGCTTCATCGGCACCAGCAGGATGAGGAAATCCCCGCGGGCTGTCGCTTCATCAACCTGTCGCTGGTATTCCGCCCATGCCTCGGCCGGGGCATCGCTCGCTGGCTCGCTCAACATGCAGACCGCCGGTCTGGGCTTCGGCAGCAGAACGTCTTCCAGTCTTGCGAGGCGACGTTGCAGGGCGCTCACTGCAGTCCCTGCTCGGGCAGGAGAAGCACGCGGCACGGACGGCGCTCGGTGCGCGCCAGTGCTTCGACCTTCGCCCGTTCCACGAAGTCGTCTTCACCCTCGTCAGCACGGCGGTCGACGATCTGGTCACCGATGACCGCGCGGACAAACTCATCGCCATCGGTGCCGATGATGCGGCAGATGATAATGGCGATGGAATTCGCATCGGGGTGTGCGGCCCGTTCCAGCTTGGCCATCCGCCGTGCGAGCGGATTCATTGCAGTACCACTTTCCGGGAAGAGAGACTCGCGGGAGGGGCGCCGGTCTGTAGCGCCTCGTGCCGTTCAAGAATCGCATCCCATTTCGCCGATACCGCGCCATCGCCTTGCCACTGCCGATAGTTCGAGGATGTTGTCTGCTGCACCTCGTCTCGACGGTCGGTCGCCGCAATTCGCCCGGCCAGCCAGTCACGAAACGCGACCAAACTACCGAATTCGGCCAGCATCTCGGCGCGGCTCGTTCCCATCTTCTCAACGCATCTATCCAATCCGGTGCCAATTTCGCGACGTGCAGAAATTTCTTCGACCTTCGACAGGCGTTTGTTGAGTGCCGCGCTCATGCTTCACCCCGTGCCATGCGTCTCTCATGGATTAGGTCAGCGACACGGCTCCTGCCCGGCACGTACTCCCGCCCTGGTCGCGTGATACCGGCCTGCCGGTCGGCATACACCTGTCGTATGGCATCGGCGACGCTCGTTCCAGGATTCGCTTCCTGTTCGAGCTTCGTCAATCTTCGTCCAAGTGCTGCCGTCACTTCTTGCTCTCCAGTGCGGTGAGTCGCGCTTCAAGTTCTAGTGTCTCAACGGCCTTGCGGCGCGCTTCGACGATGCCGGCCAGAGTCGCGGCCTCGCCGGGCAGAAGGTCGCCGGCCGCCACCGCTTGCAGGATGGCGTTCTGCGCCTCGGCAATCCCGTCGGCAGAGCCCGTATCCGGCAGCGCCAGGAAGATCGGGCGCTCCTTGGCCACTGGAACCAGCCGCTCGATCACCAGCCGTGCAGCGCTCATGTCACCTTCCTTCGCCAAGTCAACCACCTTTCTGGCGATGGCCTCGGCGCCGTCCTCCATCGCGGCCAGTGCGACCAGGGTGACGCGGTTGCGGCTTCCCCTGGGCCGGCCCTTCGGATTGCCGGACTGCCCTGGCTTCCATCCGGGGCGCAGGTTTTCGGCTTTCGTCGTTTCGTTCATCCTTTGTTCCTCGACGGTGTTGTTTCAGTGCTCCGTTGTTCCGTGACATTCACGAAACCATACCGCTGGCCGATTTCTGCCCAGGCGCGTTGTGCAGAAAGCCGAGCGGATTCTGACGCTGCGACCCGTCCCAGGATGACCAGAAGAGCCCGCAATGGCGCGTTCTGTTCATCGCCGACGGCGTCCGTCGCCGCCCGGGCGTCACGCTGGCGCTGCGCGCGTTTCCGCTCGGCAGCAGTCATCGCTTGATCGCCCTGAGGGGGACGGCCACGCTTTATGCCTGCTGCCTTCTCGTTGGCGATCGTATGCTCCCGTTCTTATTCGTGATGGTCACGATAATAGCATAGCCGGAACATCCTGGTGAGGCACCTGTCAGTTGTGGATAGTCAGAAGAGCGACCGGAGTGTCTTCGCGACGCGAGACTTTGGGCGGTCGCTCGCGCCCAGGGCCAACAATGGTGTCGGCGCGCGGACCATCTCCGGGCGATTTCACTTGGACTCAGGCTCTTCCTGTGAGCCTGTTGCCGGTCATCATGCACGGGCTGCCTCGCTGGGGCAGAATCTTTCCGGTGACGGATGGTTTCTCTCGATGTGGCCGCTGAACGTGTATTTCCTCGCTGTCCCATCAGCGGGGTACGGCCACGTGTTCTGTTCCCGTACAATGGCGAGTCAAGCTATGCAAGACCATTGCCTGGGCTGAGAAACAATTCCGAATGGGAATCTAGTGGGAGTCTACAACGCGGAAATCTCTGCCGGTTCCTTGATGTTGCCCGAAAGCCGCCGGATTGCTCGTTTGCTCTTGACCGATCCTTCCCGGGAGCAGTGGTTCGATGCCCTCAAGCTCGACAATCTGCTGCAGAAGAAGACCCCGGCAACGGCCCGCCGCCAAGCGCAGTTGATCCGCAAACGCCTCGACACGCTAACGGAGGAGGGGTTGAAGCTGATCGCCACCGGTTCGCAGGAGGTCGCGACGCAGTTATTGTTCGCCGCAGCCATCAAGCACAGCCGCATCTTCGCCGACTTCTTGCTTGACGTGTATGCCGGAAAACTTCGCCGGCTCGAGCAGAACCTGTCTCCCGCCAAGGACTGGGACGCCTTCCTCGAGGAATGTGTACAGCGCGAACCCGAGCTGGCGAATCTCAGGGCTTCCACCAAAGCGAAGGTGCTACAGGTCATCGTGCGCGTTCTAGCCGAAGGCCGCTATGTGGATTCCACCAAGACATTGCGGCTGACCCCACCCCACTTACATCCCGACGTCGTGAGCTACCTCAAGCGCCACGGTGAAACTTCGGTGCTTGCGATCATGGACATGACCCGATGAGTCACGACCTCAACGAGCGGCTCAACCAGATACTGCCCAAACTGACTTCGCCTGACGTGTTGGCCAATAAGGGTTCCGGCGGCGAGATCGGATTCTGGATCTTCGACTACCCGCCCGAGGACGAGATGGCCGTGCGGACTTTCCTCCAGGAGGTCGTTTTGCCGGCACTGACCAGGCATCAGCCGACGATCCGGGTCGCGGCGGTCAATCTCTTCGACCTCGTGATCGCTCTGCTGAACGAGCGCAAGCTGCTCGACAAGGCCATCGAGATGCAACGCGCGCAAGGTGACGCCAAGACACTCGAATCGCTACGCCGTGTCCTCAAGGAGGACAAGCTCGCCGAACGGCTGGTGGCCCAGCACGACATCGCCGAACTGGACCTGCTCATTCTCTGGAACGTCGGCGCCGTTTATCCCATGCTTCGCACCCACACACTGCTCTCTGCGCTGCATGCCCACATGAAAGACAAGCCGCTGGTGATGTTCTATCCCGGACAGTACGACGGCTATTCCTTACGCCTCTTCAGCCGGCTGAAAGACGACCACTATTACCGGGCCTTCCGTCTCGTTGCCTGAACGCCTTTTCCCGGAACAACCAACAATGAAAATCAGGGATCTCTTTACCAAGCCGATCGACCGCCCGATCAATGGCGTCACCAAGGCCGACCAGCGCGACGCCGAGAGCATCTGGCAGGAACTCGACGAGTACGTCGTCACCAAGCAACTGACGGCGTATTTCCGTCGCTTTTTCGACGCCTTCCTCGCTGCCGCCGACAACCCGAAGGACCCCGTTCTCTCGGCGCGGATGGCCGTCTGGGTCTCGGGCTCCTTCGGCTCCGGCAAGTCGCACTTCATCAAGATCCTCTCCTACCTGCTGGAAAACATCGAGGCGGTCAACCCGAAGGACGGCACTACCAGGCGAGCGGCGCAGTTCTTCGACGCGCACAAGATCAAGGACGCGATGCTGCTCGCGGATGTTCAACGCGCGGTGCGGGGCAGTTCCGATGTGATCCTGTTCAACATCGACGCCAAGGCCGACAGCAAGGATGAGCGCGATGTCATCCTGCAGGTTTTTCTGCGCGTCTTCAACGAAAAGCTCGGTTACAGCGGTGACGCGCCGCATGTTGCCGAAATGGAGCGCCACCTGGTCAGCAAGGACGCCTACGAAACCTTCAAGGCTGCCTTCGCCGACCAGAACGGCTCCACCTGGGATGCCGAACGCGACGCCGTCGATTTCCTGCGTGACGACGTGGTGTATGCCCTGGCCAGGGCGCTCAAGCAAAGCGAGGACTCTGCCGCGGCGTGGTTCGACAACGCGCGCGAGACCTACCGGATCAACATCGAAGGGCTCGCCAGGCTGATTCGTGACTACCTCGCCAGCAAGCCGGCCGGGCACCGGATCGTCTTTCTGGTCGATGAAGTCGGCCAGTTCATCGGCAACAACACGCAGTTGATGCTCACCTTGCAGACCATCGCCGAGCAACTGGGGACGCTGTGCCAGGGGCGCGCGTGGGTGATCGTCACCAGTCAGGAAGACATCGACGCCGCGATCGGCGAAGCCAACAAGGCCAGGTCGCAGGACTTCTCCAAGATTCAGGGGCGTTTCCACACCCGTCTGTCACTGGCCAGTTCCAACACCGACGAGGTGATCGGCGAACGTCTCCTCGCCAAGACCGAAGCTGCCCACGTCGCCCTGCGCGACCGCTTCGAACAGAAGGGCGACATCATCAACAACCAGCTCGCCTTCGTCGGCAATTCGGTCACGATGAAGAGCTACAAGGACGCCACAGAATTCGTCGCCTGCTACCCGTTCGCGCCGTACCAGTTCGCGCTGCTGCAGAAGATCTTTGAATCGATCCGCAAGGTCGGCGCTACCGGCAGGCACCTCTCGAAAGGCGAACGTTCGTTGCTCGACGCCTTCCAGTCCGCCGCCCTTCTCAATGCGGAGCGGGGGATTGACGCGCTGGTCCCGCTCTACGACTTCTACCCCTCGATCGAGAGCTTCATCGACACCACGGCCAAGCGCTCGATCGACGAAGCGCCGGGCAACGCTGCGCTCGAGTCCTACGACGTCCATCTGCTCAAGGCGATGTTCCTGATCCGTTACATCCCGGACATCGTCAAACCCAATATCGACAACCTCGCCACCCTTTGCGTCAATGAAATCGATGCCGACAAGCTGGCCCTCAAGCGCCGCATCCAGGAAAGCCTCGCCCGGCTCGAACGGCAGCGACTCGTCAGCCGCAATGGCGACCTCTGGTTCTTCCT
Source organism: Accumulibacter sp. (assembly GCF_036625195.1). Taxonomy (NCBI): domain Bacteria; kingdom Pseudomonadati; phylum Pseudomonadota; class Betaproteobacteria; genus Candidatus Accumulibacter; species Accumulibacter sp. The sequence continues at coordinate 2,524,734 of NZ_JAZKUG010000001.1, read as the reverse complement.
GACCAACGAAGAGCGTGATGTCGCCCGCGAGATCGGCCACGTCACCGTCTCTGCCAACGAAAAATGGCGGCTGCTCAGCGAGCTGATCTACGACGACCTTCTCGGCGGGCAGACCAAGGTGCGCCACAGGGACACCAAGGCCGACTACGACTTCAACCGCCTCCTCGATGGCGCCCCGTGGAAGAACGCCAGCCATCCGCTGAGCCTTGAAATCGCCACTCCGCTCGGCGACGACTACGAACTGCTCAGCGAAGCCAGGTGCATTCTGCGCAGCTCGGAATCGGGTGGCCGGGCGCTGATCCGGACCGCCGAAGGCGATCGGCTCGACATCGAGCTGACCCTCTACCTGCAGATCGAGAAGTGCATCGACAGTCCCAAGGCCAGCACCGCCGCGGCATCGCTCAAACGCATCCTCTCGGACCGCAAGGACGAAAACCGCGAGCGCCGTGGCCGCATCCTGGCGCAACTGGGCGAACTCATGGTCACCGGCGACTTCTATGCGCTCGGCCAGAAGCCGCAGATCAAGGCCGCCAGCCCGACCACGCTGCTCGACGAACTGGTCATTTATCTGATTTCCAACACCTACACCAAGCTCCCGTATCTCAAGGTACGGCAGGCTGACCCCATCGCCGAAATCAAGGCCGTGCTGGCCGTCGACACGATCGGCCAGCACGGCCTCAGCCTGAATGGTGAACAAGGCAACCCCCTCGCGATCAAGGAACTGCGCGACTACCTGCACCTCAAGGCCAGCAGCGAGCGCGTCCTGCTCTCCGATATCGTCGATCGCTTCACCGGCATCCCCTGGGGATGGAAGCCGGAATGGGAGGTGGTGCTGCTGGTCGCCCGACTGTTCATGGCTGGCGAGATCAAGCTGATGCGCGAAGGCGACGACCTCGACCCGAAGAGCGCCGTCGACCCGCTGACCAAATCGGTTCGCTTCAAGCAGGTCTCACTCCTCAAGAAGAAGGTTCCGGATGCTGCCGCGCTCAAGCGGGCGCGCGATCTCTACAAGGAAATCTTCGCCAGGATTGCCCGCGAAGACGCGGACGGGCTGGTCGCGGATTACCGCGCTGCCCTCGGTGACTGGCAGGCCGACCTCAAGGGCTGCGTCCAGACCGCCGCGATCAGGCATCATCCCGGCAAGGAGGTGATCGACACGGCCGTCACCCGCATCGGCAAGCAGCTCGCGATCCGCGACGCCTTCGAGTTCATCGAGACCATGTTGAGCGCGAAGAGCGACTGGCTGGACACCAGCGAAGATATCCATGATGTCGTCAGCTTCTACAAAACGCAGCTTCCGACCTGGCGCAAGCTGCTCGACGCGCTGACCGGCTTTGCCGAAAACCGGGACGTCCTGCTCAAGCTTCCTGCCGTCGCCACCTCACTCGCCGACCTGGAGTCGATACGCGACCATCCGGCGCCATACGACCAGATTCCGCGCATCGAAGCACTGATCAAGATCGTCGAGGGCGTCAATGAAACCGCCGCTCAAGCAAAGCGTGAACGCGCTCTCAAGTCCATTGACGCAAAGATTGCCGAAGTCCTGAAAGCTCTGGATCAGGTTCAGGCAGACGCGGACCTGCGCAACAAGGCTTTGCTGCCTTTGCAGACGCTGAAGACGAAGGTCGCAGAGCTATCCAGTATTCCGAAGATCTTCTACTTTCAGGGGCAAGCCGGCGAGCTGCTTGACGACGCGATGCACATCATCGAATCGGCCAGCCAGAAGCCCGCCACGGTGGTGGAGGATCCCGGAGGTGCGACGACACGAAACGTCTTCACGACCGGTGCCAACACGACAGCTCCGAAACCCGTGAAAGTCATTCGGGCTGCAGAGCTTTCGCCCACGACCTATCTGGAAACGGGAGCCGAGGTCGAAAGCTACATCGCCAGGCTCAAGTCCGAACTTCTCGCCGCTATCCAGGCAGGCCAGCGCGTACGCATCCAATAAGAAGAAGCCATGAACACCGCCAAGCTCAAGTCTTACGCCCCGCAAGCCCGCAAGGATTTCATCGCTGCCGTTCAGGCGCGCGCCAACCAGCTCGGACTGTCTGCGCAAGGGGGAAAGCTCGACATCGCCCCCAGCGAGAAAACCGGTGACATCGTCGTCATCGCCGGGCAGGCATGGCCCGCCGAGATGCAGCAGCAGCGCGAACGCCTGATTCAGCGCATCCACAAGGACGGCTTTGCGCACACCATCGAGGCGGTGGCCTATACCTGGTTCAACCGTTTTGCCGCGCTGCGCTACATGGAGATCCACGACTATCTGGACCACGGGTACCGGGCGCTGTCGAGCCGGGAAGGTGGCCTGCCGGAAATCCTCGCCCACGCCACCGAACTGGTCGGTGCGCTTCCGGGCCTGAACGCCGCCCAGATCGCCGACCTCAAGCTCGCCGGCAACAAGGACGGTGAGCTCTATCGGCTCTTGCTGGTCGCGCAATGCAACGCACTCTCCCGCGCCATGCCCTTCCTCTTCGAGCGCATCGACGACGAATCCGAACTGCTGCTGCCCGACAACCTCATCCGTACGGACTCGTTGATCGCTTCGCTGGTCGATGAGATTCCGGAAGGCGACTGGGCCAACATCGAGATCATCGGCTGGCTCTACCAGTTCTACATTTCGGAGAAGAAGGACCAGGTCATCGGCAAGGTGGTGGCCTCGGAGGATATTCCAGCGGCGACCCAGCTGTTCACGCCCAACTGGATCGTCAAGTACATGGTCCAGAACTCGCTCGGAGCGCAATGGCTGGCGACCTATCCCCAGTCGCCGCTCAAGGGGCAGATGGAGTACTACATCGAGCCCGCCGAGCAGACCGACGAGGTCAAGGTGCAGCTCGCTGCCATCACGCCCAGCATGCTCAACCCGGAGGAGTTGACTCTCATCGACCCGGCCAGTGGCTCTGGGCACATCTTGGTGGAGGCCTATGAGCTCTTCAAGGCCATCTACCTGGAGCGCGGCTACCGGCAAAGAGACCTCCCGCAGCTGATCCTGGAGAAGAACCTCTTCGGCCTCGACATCGACGAGCGAGCGGCGCAGCTGACGGGCTTTGCGCTGATGATGAAGGGGCGGGCGGATGACCGCCGGCTGTTTGAGCGGGGGGTGAAGCTCAATGTGATGGCGCTGGTGGATAGCGCGGGGCTCGATGCGAAGGGGCTGGCGAAGGGGGTGGAACTCGGGGGCTACGGGGTGATGCCGAGGGACCTCGCGGAGCTGAAGCGGCTGTTCCAGCACGCGACGACTTTTGGGTCGTTGATACAGGTGCCGGCGGGATTGGCGGAGAAGCTGCCGGCGCTGAAGCAGCTGAGTGGGGCGACCGGTCAGGACCTCTTTGTGTCGGAGGCGCTCAAGCGTTTGGGGCCGTTGGTGCAGCAGGCTGAGTTGCTGGCGGCGCAGTACGACGCGGTGGTGGCCAATCCCCCGTATATCGGCAGCAAATACCACACGCCATTTCTGAAGAATTTATTAAAGGAACACTACAGTGGCTACGAGAAGGACCTTTTCTCAGCGTTCGTGGTTCGATGTTCAGCGATGGGCGCATCTAATGCCCGCATAGGAATGATGAGTCCGAACGTATGGATGTATATTTCATCTCACGAGCCACTCCGCGAGCTGGTTTTGTCGACACGGATGCTTGTAAACCTGGTTGAACTCCCGCTGTCTGGGTTCAAAGGCGCAACGGTTCAGATCTGCTCGTTTGTCTTCAGAAATGCCCACGTGTCGAATTCGAAGGGTGGTTTCATTCGGCTGGTTGAATTCGCTGGTGGCGATGCTGAAATGGCTGCCTACACGAAGCAGTCTATTCAGAACAGTGACTGTGGATGGTACTTCGAGGCTACTCAAGATGAGTTTAGGAAGATCCCTGGCCGTCCAATAGCCTACTTCGCGACTGAGAAACTCTTTTCTGCATTCACTCGAAACAGGCCCTTAGAAGAATACGGCTTAGTCCGCCAGGGGGCTGCAACCTCTGATAACGATCGTTTTCTCAGGCTTTGGTGGGAAGTGGCAACGCCTGATATTGGCTTTGGGTTTATTAGTCTGGAAGAGGCAAACGGATCTGGCAAGAAGTGGTTTCCCTACAATAAGGGTGGTCCGTACAGGAAGTGGTACGGGAATCACGAGTTTTTGATCAACTATCAAAGCGATGGACAAGAGCTAAAGCAATTCCAGTCAACACTAAATCAAGGCTGGATGGTCCGTCTAAAGAGTCGCGAATACTATTTCGGTGAGTCTGTGAGTTGGCCAAAAATTTCTTCGGGATCTTTTTCCGCGCGATACTACCCGAATGGATTTATCTTCGATGTCGCAGGATGTTGCTATTTTCCAAAACATCATGGCTCTAAGAAAGCTGTAGTGGCTTTTCTTAATTCGAATGTAGTTGCCTCCTGCTTACATATACTTTCGCCAACGCTTAATTTCGAAATCGAGCAGGTAAAGAAAGTCCCATTTATTGAATTGCCCCAAGATGATCTCGAGTTTCTTGAAGGAATATTTGCGGTCTCCTATTCAGATTGGAACGTCTACGAACGCTCCTGGGACTTCCAATCCATCCCCCTCCTAACGGCCCACTCCGACGCGGCCTCCACTCTCGAATCCAGCTACACCGCCTGGATCACCCAGAACCGAGACACCATCGCCGAGATGAAGCGCCTCGAAGAGGAGAACAACCGCCTCTTCATCGACGCATACGGCCTGGCGGACGAGCTCACCCCCGACGTCCCTTTGTCGCAGATCACCCTCACGGCGAACCCCGCCTACCGCTACGGCCGCAAGCTCACCGAAGAGGAGCAATGGACCCGCTTCCGCCAAGACACCATTCAGGAGCTGGTCTCCTACGCCATTGGCTGCATGATGGGTCGCTACAGCCTGGACGCGCCCGGCCTGATCTACGCCCACGCCGGCAACGTCGGTTTCGACGCCACGCGCTACAAGACCTTCCCGGCCGACGCCGACGGCATCGTGCCCGTTACCGACGAACTCTGGTTCGACGACGACGCCGCCAACCGTGTATGTGAGTTCCTGCGCGCCACCTGGGGTGCCGAGAAGCTCGATCAGAACATGGCCTGGCTCGCCGGCAATCTCGGTGCGAAAGCCAGCGAAACGCCCATCGAGGCGATCCGCCGCTACCTCGCCGACAAGTTCTTCAAGGACCACTGCTCCACCTACAAAAAGCGCCCGATCTACTGGCTCTTCAGCAGCGGCAAGCAAGGCGCCTTCCAGGCGCTGGTCTATCTGCACCGTTACCACGAAGGCACACTGGCCCGCGTGCGCGCCGAGTACGTCGTCCCGCTCACCGGCAAAATGCAGTCGCGCATCGAAATGCTGGAAAAGGACAAGGATGCTGCCACCTCCTCCACCGCTCGGAACAAGATCGCCAAGCAGATCGAATCGCTGAAGAAAAAGCACGTCGAACTGCTTGCCTACGACGAAAAGCTGCGCCACTACGCCGATAGGCGCATCAGTCTCGATCTCGATGATGGGGTGAAGGTGAACTACGGAAAATTCGGGGATTTGTTGGCTGAAGTGAAGGCGGTGACGGGGGGCGCAAGTGATGATTGATGTTTTGCTGCCCGTCGACTTCTAAGTGCGCATGATCGAACCCACCATGACAGACTTTCTGACTCTCCAGCCCAATGCGCTGGCCGAATACCAAGAGTGGCTCAGCACCATCAAGCGGCGCATCGTCTCCGTGCGCTTGCGCATGGCGCTGGCGGCCAGCCGTGAGTTGATTCTGTTTTACTGGGAGCTGGGTGCGATGATTGCCCACAAACAGGCTCAAAGCCAATGGGGTGACAAGCTGATTGCCCAACTCTCGGCCGACTTGCAAAAGGCCTTTCCAGACATCAAGGGCTTGTCCACCTCCAACTTGAAGTATTGCCTGCGCTTCTTTCAGTTCTACACCGGTGCGCAAGGCATTCCCGCAATAGACAGCGCAGTCGCGCCATTTGGTCAACAGCCTGTTGACCAAATGCCCTGGGGCCATAACATCCAGATTTTTACCCGGTGCCACAGCGTGGCCGAAGCCCGTTTTTACATTGAGCAAACCCTGGAGCAAGGCTGGAGCCGCGATGTGCTGGCGCTGCAACTGAAGTCAAACTTGTATGCCCGCGCAGGCAAGGCGGTGACCAACTTTTCCCGTACCTTGCCATTCCCACAGTCTGACCTGGCCCAGCAAACCCTCAAAGACCCTTATACCTTCGACTTCATGTCCATGACGGAACCGTACAACGAACGGGATGTCGAGCGGCAACTCACCCAGCACATCACCCAATTCCTGTTGGAACTGGGCAAGGGCTTTGCCTTCATCGGCCGTCAATACCACCTGGAAATTGCCGGTAACGATTACTACATTGACCTGTTGTTTTACCACGTTACGCTGAAATGTTATGTGGTCGTAGAACTCAAGAACCGCAAATTTATCCCGGAATTCGCCGGCAAGCTCAACTTTTACCTGTCCGCAGTAGACAGCCTGCTCAAACGCGATGACGACCAGCCCACCATCGGCCTGCTGTTGTGTCGCGATAAAAACAACATCGAGGTGGAATTTGCCCTGCGTGACATGAATAAACCCATGGGCGTGAGCGAATACACCCTGGTGGAAACCTTGCCGGACAATTTGAAGGGCGCAATGCCGACGGTAGAGGAAATCGAGAATGACTTGCAGCAGTTGCAAGAAGTGGATGACGGCAATAGCAACGGTGGCAGTCAATGATCAAGATTTCAAAACAGGCTGATAGCCTGCTTTTGACCTATGTGCCCGATCGGTTCAACAGCGTGCGGTGGCTTGATGAAAAGCTCAAGCAGGATGACGAAGTTACCCTGCGTCGGACGTTTACCTTCACCACTGGTGATCTCGTTTCACAGCCCCAGCAAACTGACGACGAGGATGATGCAGAGCGTATTTTCAAATTGGGTGGAGCCGAAGACGGCTATTACAGAATTGACAAAGCCATTCTTGGCCTGAAACACGACCTGTTGCTAGACAAAGCCATGAGGCTTGATCCTCAAGTTTTCGTTGCGAACAGAGATATTTCTATCTTTCGAAAAATTGACGAATTGATCGATGAGCAAATCATTGTCGGCGGTGAAAACGAGAATGCGATTCCGTTTAGCGATTTTGAACTGCTCATTCGAACCTTCCCGACATCCACTGAACTGACCCACTACGCCAGATCACGTATCTCACGTGTGCTCAAAGATTACTTTGGAACGCTTTCAGACGCGGAAGGAAAACTCAATAGTTATCTGGCAAGGAAGAAACGTCTTGTTGCCACATCCAGAAATAGCATCCTTGAAAATTTCGAGCTGCAAAAATTTGAATATATCCACAACGAACTTGAAGGGATGCTCAAGGTTGCCGATAGTTACACAGAAAAGAATTGGCAAAAGAAGATTCTGGAACTTCTGTTATTTGTCTTCCCGAAGTACATCGCCGTGCTCGAAAACGTGCACATCAAGGACTTTTACTCGAAAGCCGGCAAGGTGACTGACCGCTACATTGACCTGATGCTAGTGGATGTCAATGGAAACATTGACATCATTGAGATCAAGAAGCCTTTCGCCAATGCGCTGCTGTCCAGCAACAAATACCGTGACAACCATACGCCGCGAACCGAACTTGCTGGGTCGGTGATGCAAGCGGAGAAATACCTGTTTCACTTGAACAAGTGGGGCCAGCCAGGAGAGCGGGAAATATACGACAAGCGCAAAAGTGAACTCCCCGATGGACTGGAATTGAAGATCACTAATCCGAAGGCGATGATCCTGCTCGGACGCGACAACGACTTTTCGGGTGAGCAGCGCTTGGATTTCGAAATCATCCGAAGGAAGTACGCCAATATGATCGACATCATGACCTTCGATGACCTGCTACGCAGACTAGAAAACATCATTGCCATGATGAGACGAAATGTGTCTGCACGAATGGGAGGTGGACATGCATAACGTGTCTATGCAACCTAACACACCTCCGGCGACAACCCTGCTCTACTGGCAAATTGACCAAATCACCCTGGCTCGCGCCGAGCGCGAAAAAGACTGCCAGCGCCTGATCTCCTACGCCATCGGCTGCATGATGAGCCGCTACAGCCGCGACGAGCTCGGCCTGATCTACGCCCATGCGGGCAATGCCGGATTCGAGCCTGAACGCTACGCCACTTTCCCCGCAGACGCCGACGGTATCGTCCCCATCTCTTACGAACTCTGGCTTGTTGACGACGCCGCCAGTTCCACCGCCGCCCGCAACAGGATGGCCAAACGGATCGAGTGGCTGAAGAAGAAGCACCTCGAGTTCCTCGCCTACGACGAGAAACTGCGCCACTACGCCCATCGGCGCATCACGCTCGATCAAGAGGATCGCGGGCGCGCCGTCGAGGTGAAAGGTCCCCGGAATGCGTGATGTCCGCGTGCTGCCAGTCGATTACGCCGCCTGGCTGTCCGGTATCAAGCAGCACGTCCAGAACGTCCAGCAGAGGGCTGTGCTTGCCGTCAATCGCGAGCTGGTCTTGCTGTATTGGCAGATCGGCCGCGACATCCTGGAACGTCAGCAAGCTCAGGGCTGGGGTGCGAAGGTTATCGATCAGCTTGCCAGGGACTTGACGGCGGCGTTTCCCGACATGAAGGGATTCTCGCGTCGAAACCTGCTCTACATGCGCAGTTTCGCCGAGGCGTGGCCAGAGCCGACATTTGTGCAAGAGGTACTTGCACAATTGCCGTGGTATCACCAGGTGACCCTGCTGGACAAGCTGAAGACGCGCTCAGACCGTGAATGGTATCTCGCCAAGGCTATCGAGCACGGCTGGTCGCGCAATGTGATGTGGCATCATATTTCCACAGCGCTGCACTTGCGATCCGGTAACGCGGTGACCAACTTCGAACAACGCTTGCCGCGGCCGGATTCCGAACTGGCGCAGCAAACCCTGAAGGATCCCTACCTCTTCGATTTTCTCGGCGTGTCCGAAGATGCGCTGGAACGGGACATTGAGGGCGCGATGGTGCGCCATATCACCAAGCTGCTGATGGAACTGGGTGAGGGCTTTGCCTTCGCCGGCCGCCAGGTGCATGTCGAGGTGGCGGACGAGGATTTCTACATCGATCTGCTGTTCTACAATTACCGCCTGCACCGCTTCCTGGTGGTGGAGCTCAAGGGCGGCGCCTTCAAGCCGGAACACGCCGGGCAACTCAATTTCTACGTCACGCTGGTGGATGAGCGGCTGAAGAGTGCCGACGACCAGCCCACCATCGGCTTGCTGCTCTGCAAGCAGCAGCATCGCATCGTTGCCGAATACGCCCTGCGCGGCATGACGCAGCCCATTGGCGTGGCGGAATACAAGCTGCAATTGCCGGATGATCTGGCGCGCTATCTCCCCAGCATCGAGCAGATCGAGGCCGAGTTGCAGGACGAGGCAGCGTCGGATGACGAGGACGCGCCAGCATGAGCCAGCAACGCATCACCGACGCGCTCACCACAGCGTTCTCCAGCCATTCGATTGTCTTCTGGCACGATGCCGACGGCGAGTTCTCTTTCTCGGTCAGGAACCTCTTGCCCGAGGGTATCGAACTGCTCTATCTCGACGACCTGCCGGCCCTGGCCATCAAGCTCAAAGTCGAGCGCGCGACGCCTCGGGCCAGGTTCCTCCTCTACAGCGCCAAACCGGTTCCCGACCCGACCAGCGACTGGCTGCTGGACGTCCGGCTGCGCAGCAGGAGCTTCCACGCCGATAACGCGTCGATCCTGCTGGAGGATCTCGGCCTGAGCTCGCAGCAACTGCGAGCACACCTGAAGGAACGCGCCAAATTCCTCAAGTCCAGGGACCGCGTCGACCGCCTCAAGCGCTGGGTTGTACCCAACGATGCCGCCAGGGATCTTGACCGCAAGATGATCGCGGTATTGGCAAGAGCCGAGCAACCGGACCTTTCCGGCATACTCCTGCGGCTCTTCTCTGCCCTCGTCCAGGACGGCGTCGCCAATCTGGATGCCGAACCGAAAGCATGGTCCGAGATTGTCGCCAATGACCTGATGGACTCGTTCTGGGTCCTGGTCGAGCAGGAAATGGGGTATCGCGATGCCGCGCCGACGCTTCGGGATCTTCTGTTCCGGATCCTGGTGACGGATTTTTCGCGGACCGTCAGCGGGGCCTGTCCTGCGCAGTTGTCGCATTTCATCCTCAACGACAAGGCACGCGCGGCGAATGCCTCGGTCTTGGTCGCCGGATGGCGCTCACACATGCAGCACTTCGGCAGCTACGACGCCTTGTCCGGCAAGGTGGCTCGCGAACTGGGGCTGACCGCGGTAATTGCCGGTCTGCCCGCTGAATCGCTGGCGGAATCGATGACTTTCGAGGAGGTCGAGCGGCGCATCATCCAGGACCTCAAGGGCCGCATCATCGCCGGTGCCGGTGCCGACATGGACAGCTTGCGCGGATTGATCGCCCGTCGTCGCGACGGCCATTGGGCCAACAAGCTGCTGGCGCACTCCAGCGCGACGACACGCGCCTTGGCGTCGTGTTACGACGCGCTGGAAGCGGCGGCCGGCTTCTTCGAGCTGAAGGAGAAGTTCAGCGCCGGATTCGGTTTCGCCAACGCCGAGGCCGGCTTGACGGCGTACCAGTCCGTGCTGTTCCGCTTCGATCAGCTCTACCGGCAGATCAACCATGCTGCTGATGGTGTCGAGCCGATGGGTTGGGCCTTGCTGCATGAGCTTCGGGAGCGCATCGAGAGCGCCTATTCGGGTTGGTTCGTGCCGCAGTTGGGCTCTGCCTGGAGCAAGGTGCTCGAGGGCAGCGACGGGCTCCTGTCACGCTGGAAGACCGGTGCCTGGGACAATCAGCCGGACTTCTTCGAGCAGCACGTCATGGCGCATCTGGAGGCAGGAATCCGCCGGGTGTTCGTAGTGATCTCCGACGCGTTCCGCTATGAGGCGGCAGAAGAGGTGGTGCGCGAGATCAACGGCAAGAGCCGCTTCAAGGCGGCCCTGACAGCCATGCTCGGGGTGCTGCCGAGTTATACCGCGCTCGGCATGGCGTCGCTGTTGCCGCACCATACGCTGGCCTACAAGCTGAACAGCAACCTCGACGTGATGGCCGACGATGCCTTGGTTTCCACGCTGGAGCAGCGTAGCGCACATCTCTCCAAATATCAGGGCGTTGCTGTCAAGGCCGATGAACTGCTGTCCATGGGCAAGGACAAGGGCCGGGAATTTGTTCGCGACCACCGGGTGATCTATGTCTATCACGACAGGATCGACCTGCTGGGCGACAAGCAAGGCTCGGAGGGGCAGACCTTCGACGCCGTAGCGCAGACGCTGACGGAACTGAATCAGATCGCCACCTTCATCGTCAACAGCCTCAACGGATCGCTGGTGCTGATCACGGCCGATCACGGCTTTCTTTATCAGGAGTCCGTGCTTGACGAGGCGGACAAGTCCACACTTGGTGACAAGCCGGCAGGGACGCTACGGGCGAAGAAGCGCTACCTGCTGGGGCAAGGGATCGGCGAGAGCAGCAAGGCATGGTGCGGCAATACGGCCATCACGGCGGGGACGACAGCGGGTGAGGGCAGCATGGATTTCTGGCTGCCCAAAGGCGCCGCCCGGTTTCACTTTGCCGGCGGCGCCCGCTTTGTGCATGGCAGCGCCATGCCGCAGGAGATCGTAATCCCGGTGATCACGCTGCGCGAAAGTGAAAACCAGTCAGCCAGGACGCGCGCGGTGGAGTTCAGCTTGCTGGGCTCGTCGAACAAGGTGGTCACCAACAAGCAGCGCTTCGAATTCATTCAGACCGAACCGGTTTCGGAACGGGTATTGGCAAGATCTATACTGGTCTCCCTGCGTGACGGCGAGACGATGATCAGCGACGAGCAGTCCGTGACCTTCGACAGTAGTTCCGGCCTGATTGACGAACGCAAGCGCTCGGTGATCCTGACCATCCGGTCCGGTCAATACGACAAGAGCAAAGACCATTTCCTGATTGCCCGTGACACCCAAACCAGGGTCGAAGTGATGCGGATTCCGCTCAAGGTGGATCTGGCCTTCGCCAACGACTTCTAGAACCGATCATGACCGAACAACTCCCCGAGAACGATGCCAATCTCGATGCCTTGCTGAATCGGCATTTCGCCGGCAAGGTGGTGCGCAAGGATCTGACCAAGCTGATCAAGGAAGGGGCGAATGTTCCCGTCTATGTCCTGGAATACCTGCTCGGGATGTACTGCGCGTCCGATGATCAGGCGACCATCGACTCCGGTCTGGTCAACGTAAAGCGGATTCTCACTGAGAACTACGTTCGGCCCGACGAAGCCGAGAAAGTCAAGTCGAAGATTCGCGAGAGCGGCAGTTACAAGGTCATCGACAAGGTGACGGTCAAGCTCAACGAAAAGCGCGATGTCTATGAGGCGCTGCTGTCCAATCTTGGGGTCAGGAATGCCGAGATTTCCGACACCTACGTTCGCCAGTTTGAAAAGCTGCTGGTGGGCGGCATCTGGTGCATCGTGACGCTCCAGTATCGATTCGAGGAGAACCAAAAGGGCTCACCATTCCAGGTCACCGATCTGAAACCGATCCAGATGCCCAACATGGACATGCAAGGACTGTTTGAAGGGCGCAAGGCATTTACGGAAGCACTCTGGATTGACGCTCTGATCCGCTCAACGGGCATGGAGCCCTCCTGCTTCAAGGAACGGGTGAAGTGGCATTTGCTGGCGCGGATGATTCCGCTGGTCGAGAATAACTACAACTTTTGCGAGCTTGGCCCGCGCGGTACGGGCAAGAGCCACATCTACAAGGAAATCAGCCCGAACAGCATTCTGGTCTCGGGTGGGCAGACCACGGTCGCCAACCTGTTCTACAACATGGCGGCACGCAAGGTCGGCCTGGTCGGCCTGTGGGACGTGGTGGCCTTCGATGAAGTGGCCGGGATCAACTTCAAGGATCAGGACGGCGTCCAGATCATGAAGGACTTCATGGCCAGCGGATCATTCTCGCGGGGACGCGAGGCGATCAGCGCGAACGCGGCGATGGTCTTCGTTGGCAACCTCCCCCAGGGGCAGACGGTCGAGTCGCTGGTCAAGACCAGCCATCTGTTCAGACCCTTCCCCGATGTGATGATCGACTCGGCGTTCTTTGACCGCTTCCACGCCTATGTGCCTGGCTGGGAGATCCCGAAAATGCGCCCGGAGTTTTTCACGAACCAGTACGGGCTGATCGTCGATTACCTGGCCGAGTACCTGCGCGAAATGCGCAAGTACACCTTTGCCGACGCGATCGACAAGTGGTTCAAGCTCGGCAACAACCTGAATCAGCGCGACACCATTGCCGTACGCCGGACGGTGTCGGGCCTGCTGAAGTTGATCTGTCCCGCTGGCGATTACGACAAGGCGATCGTGCGCAAGTGTCTTGAGTACGCGCTGGAAGTCCGCCGGCGCGTCAAGGAGCAGCTCAAGAAGATCGGCGGCATGGAGTTTTACGACGTCCACTTCTCCTACATCGATCTTGAGGATAGCCAGGAGCGTTTTGTTGCCGTTCCAGAGCAGTCGAGCGGCGCGTTGATTCCGGATGGCCGCCTCGCGCCGGGCGCACTGCACACGATCAGCATGGGTACCTCCGAAATGCCGGGGATCTACCGCATCGAAATCCAAACCATTGCTGGCGGCGGCAAGGTGTCGGCGTCGGGTGCTGCACCACGCGAACCGGTGCGGGTTGCCTTCGACTACTTCAAGGCCAACTCTTCACGCATCAGTGCATCGATCAAGCCGAGCGAACACGATTTCCACCTTCAGCTGGTCGAGTTACAGAATGCCGGCCCGCCGCAGTCATTCACCCTGGCCAGCTTCATTGCACTGTGCTCGGCCGCGCTGGGCCGCCCGGTTCAGTCGCAGATGGCGATCATGGGTGACATGAGCCTTGGCGGTACGGTGGTGCAGGTGCGCAATCTTGCGGAAAGTTTGCAGGTTTCGTTTGACGCCGGGGCGAAGAAGATACTGTTGCCGATGTCCAGCGTTGGGGATATTCCGAGTGTGCCGGGGGAACTGTTCGCCAAGTTCCAGACCAGTTTCTATTCCGACCCCGTGGATGCGGTATTCAAAGCGATTGGGGTCGAGTGAGGCGAGTCCTGAGGGAAATGGCCCATGAAAAGCGCTTTGTTCGTTGATTTTGACAACGTCTATTCCGGTCTGCGCCGCCTTGACCAGGGAACCGCCGATCAGTTTGCACGCACGCCGACGGCCTGGATGAATTGGCTGATCGAGTCCCTGGAACTGCCGGCTCCAACTCGGCCCGGTGCCAGGCGCCGTATCCTTGTGCGGCGCTGTTATCTGAATCCCCAGGCTTATCAACGATTCCGCCCCTCGTTCAATCTGGCCGGCTTTGAAATCGTCGATTGTCCGGCAATGACCAGCGAGGGCAAGACCAGCACCGACATCCACATGGTCCTGGACATCGTCGATCTGCTTCAACAGGAAACCCATTACGACGAGTTCATCGTCTTTTCTGCTGACGCTGACTTCACTCCGGTGCTGCGCAAGCTGCGGCGCTGGGACCGGCGAACGACAGTGCTGGCCATTGGCTTCCCCTCGGCGGCCTACCGGGCATCGGCTGACCTGTTGATTGATCAGGATGAGTTTGTGAGGAAGGCTCTGGCCTTCGGCGAGGTAGTCACTGAACCGCCTCCGGTGGAAATCAGCCCAACCCCCGAGTTGGCATCATCAGCTCTGACTCTGATCCGCCAGGCGGTCAAGGAAGCGCCGGCCCCGGTCCCCCTCGCCAGGCTGGCAGCGGCACTGCTTCGGACGATCGAAGACCTTGATGCGTCGTCATGGGGCAGCTTCGGTAGTTTTCGCGCTTTGATCGATTCTTTGGACCTCACGCCCTTGGCTGTCACCTGGGAGGGCGGCGGAACGATCTATGACCCCAAGCGCCATTCGCGGCCAGCGACGCTCAGTGCTGGAACGAGCGCTGGCAAGCCCAACGGAGTGCAGGTCAAGATCGAGGACCTGATCAGGACGGAGATCTCCAGAGCCCCGCAGCCGGTACCCTGCGGACGATTGGCGACGCTGATCCTCGGACAGGACAGTTCTCTGGCATCAGACTGGGCAGGCAAGGGAACATTTCGCAAGTTTGTCGAATCGCTGAACGTAAAGCCAGTCCAGTTCAACTGGAATGGTTCCGGCGGAGTGGCCTTCGACCCGAGCCGTCATGCTGTGCCCTCTGAAGTTGCAGCTGAACCGGAAAATGAGTGGGCAGACAAAACTCTGCTCGAGTTGGCAAGACACATCCATGAACTCACCGATGTACCTCTGCTCTCCCCAAAGAGATACCGAAACCTGATCGAAATGATCTCGATCGATGTGCTCGGCAGCTCGTTCAATCTCGTGGAGACCGGCAAGCGTGTCCGCGACCGATGCCGCGATTCCGGGTTGCCGGTCAGCCGTGCGGATGTCAATCATGTCTTGCGGGGCTTGTTGATGCGAGGCCACACCTTTGATGAAGGTCCCAATGACGCGCTTACCCTGTGCAGGAAGCTGGCGGACAACATCCGTTCGCTCTGCCTGCGCGAGCAGATTATGCTGGATGCCACGATGGCCAGTGCTATCGAAAACTGGATAGCAGGCGGAGATTCCCAGTGAGGGCCGACTCAGCTCGAGGAAGGTTGCGTGTCTAGCAGACCTGGTGCGTTACGGCTGCCCGGGATGTGGAAGTCAAACTGACCGTTTGCCACTGTGGAGCAAGTGATCGTCGCCATCCTGCGCGAAACGATCGAGGATACGGACACACCGAGCTGGCGCTCGTTCGCCACTTGGGCAAGGACGTTGCCAACATTGTTCTCGAGGTCAACGATGACTAGACCTTGCCCAAGGCCGAGCGAAACGGTTGCAGATCGAGCATGCCTCTCAGCTCATCCGGCGTGCCCGGCTGGTCAAGTTGTGGCGGACACGATCTGCAACCTGCGCGACCTCGCCGCCTCGCCGCCCGCGAACTGGTCGGTGGAACCTAAGCAGGCATATTTCGATTGGGCGAGGGCGGTGGTCGATGGCCTGCGTGGCACGCATCCCGGCCTCGAACACCTCTTCGACCAAAGTTACCAGGCTCGCCCGAAAAGGCCGGGCGGTCAATCGTCATTAGTTTTCCGCTGGCCATTGCCAGCAAGAGACGATGTTCCATTCGTAATGTCCCCTTGGGCGTCGATACTTGTTAGGCGCTGGTTCGTTCGTGACTCTTGGTCTCAATCGTCGGCGCATCCAGGCGAGCCCACGGCCACAAGCACCTGCTCCATGCGGTGAGGCTCGACGAAAGCACGGGGTGGCGCGGCCCGAGCACAACCATATGGGCGTTGTGCTTGGCATTCTCCAGGCATACGATGACCACTTCAGAACTTGACTGCTGGAGATCAGCTTGACCGGTTCATTGGGACGGATCGTTGCCGTTGCGTTGGCGCTGTCGATTGTCATAGGTGCCTGGCTGCTGTTCGAGTACAGCGAAACCAGCCACCAGCGTCAGGCAGTTGAGCGGTCCCGGGGAGGAGCCGACACCTCGGGGCCGCGCGGCGTCGATCCTTCGCCATCGTCGGGAGGGACTCGCCGCGATCCGGCCCCAAGTGCTTCTACCACGCCTGGACGACCCTCTGGTTCCTTGATCTACAAGTGCAGGGGACCGAGTGGTACGGCCTACCGAGATCATCCCTGCTCAAGCAAGGAAACCGAACTTCAGGTCACGGTCGCTGGCCCGATCTCTGCGCCACGCTACGACCTGGACCAACTCAAGGCCAAGGCCGACGAAATGGAAGCGGCCAGGCTGCAGCGCGAGGCGTCGCAAACTGCTCCGCAGCCCCAGGCCGAAAGGTCCACGCGGGGCTCGAGGAAGACAGAGTGTGATGCTATCGATCAGCAGATCACCGCAGTGGATGCGCGCCTCCGCCAACCGCATTCAGCCTCCGAGGGTGACTACTGGACCGGTGAACGCAGGAAACTGACAGATCGGCGATTCTCCATTGGCTGTTGAACTCTGGCTTGGTCTGGCGCCTGTGATCCAAATCACTCTGACTGTGTGGTGAGCGTGCCTTCAGTGCATGGTCACCGACAGCGCACTCAGAATTTGGCGCCATTCAGCGCACCACCCCAGTTTTTGATTGCTCGTCGGCGTTGAGGCCGTGTCGGCAGGTTGTGGTAGATCCTGCCACCGACTAGCTTGCTCTATAACTCGGGCGAATCTCGGTTCGGTAAAGCCACCAGGATACCAAGTGTCAAGAGACTCCTCGTCGGCGAGGAACCCGCCTTCGTCCTTGGGCACGACCATGCCTTGGGAGAAGAGTGTGGCGTGCAAGGCCGCTCCCCGTGGTCTTGGCTACCGCAGCAGACACGCCAGGCGCCCCCGAGTTCGACAAAAATACGGCTAAGTGATTGTTTGTGCGCAATTCACCGGTTCGGAATTGGCACTACAGACGTCTAGCGGAGGGCTCGGGCAGGGCGACGGTGTCGAACAGCTCCTTCTGTTGGGGGGTGATGGCGGACAGGCCGGAGGCTGACTGGCGTTGATGCAGCGTGACCTGGTGGTACTGGATGTGGCGGGCGATCTCCAGGGCGCGCTCCGGGGAGAGGGGGCTGGCCTTCGCCTTGAGGCGCAGGCGCAGCACCCGATAGAGCAGCAATGCCAGGAAGCAGATCAAGGCGTGCGCCCGGATGCGATCCGGCAGGCGGTGGAAGACCGGCGCGATTTCGATCTCGGACTTCAGAACACGGAATCCTCGTTCGATGTCCGCCAGCGCCTTGTAGCGCGCCACGATCTCGGCCGGGGGAGAATCCGGAACGTTGGAAACGAGGATCAGCTTGCCATCCATGAGCCGCGCGCGCCTCAGCGCCCGTTCGTCGATCTCGTAGGTGAACACCTCGGAGGCGAGATTGACCTTGATGATGTGCGCCAGATGCGCGTCAGCGACCGCCTTGTAGAAACGGGCGATCGTGCCGGCGTCTGACAGCTTCTTGCCCGGGTGTTTCTGGCCGGCCTCCTGGCCATCGAGTTTCTCCGCCCACTGCGCGGCATCCCTCTCCAGCGCCGCAATGCGCTCATCGCGTACGCGACCCTGCTCGCTGGCCCTATCGGGGCGATGGGCAACGATCAGACGAAACCCCTCCCACTTCAGCTCACCAAAGACCTCTGCCGTCGCCGGCCGGCAACTCTTCTCGTGGAACGGGGTGAGCAGGCGGTCAAAATCCCCGTAGCGCCGCGCCGGGACGGCCAGAATGAACTCCAACGGCTGATCGCCGACGCGCAGCGCCCGGATGGCTTCGAGATTGTCGAGACTCAGCAGACCCCGATCGGCGACCAGTACCACGCGTTTGATCGGATAGCGTGCCAACACTTTCTCGATCGTCGGCACCAGCGTCGTCGTCTCGCCGGTATTGCCGGCAAAGACCTCATGATGGATCGGCAAGCCGTCCGCCGTCTGGACCACCCCGAGCATCACCTGGCGTACCGTCCCACCCTCCTTGGCATGGCCAAAGTGCCGCAGGTCCTCGGACTCATCGGTGCATCCTTCGGCACGGATCGTCGTCAGGTCGTAGAAGACGATCGCCAACTCCTGATCGATCAACGGCCGCAGGAGAGCTGCCAGAGCGTCGTCAACCCGGTCGGCACCCTCCGCCAGAGTATCCATCGTGCGCAGCAGGTGCTGGTGGGTGACCGAATCGGCGCTGACCTCGGGAACACGGGTGCCCTCCAGCCAGCGCAGGATCCCCAGCTTGGACTCCGGATCACACAGCCGGTTGAACACCATCACCCGCAGCAGACCTTCGGCGTCGAACTGGTGGCGATTGCGCAGCAGCCGGCGAAAGGCGTCGGCGAAGCCCAACTCTTTCCACAGGGCGGTCAGCAGCCAGGTGTCGCCGACCGACAGCGCCGGTGCAAAGGCGACCTCGCCGGTCCCTTCCTCGAGGGAGGGCTTGCCCGCCGCCCGCAGCAGACCGTTGAGCAACGAGTCGGTCTCGCCGGATCGCACCGCTTCGATGCGCCCCAAGGTGGCGATGACCCGCTGGCGAGGTACCCCGGAGGGGTCTCGGTAGGCCTCGACGAGCTTGACGTACTGGCGCGGGCCGGACGTGGTGATCTTCACGAACATGTCGCTACTGTATCCTCATACAGACATGATCGCAATAGTCTTTTACGCCAGACGTGTCACTACACGAAATTTCCAGCTGCGCGCCAACCCCTTGTTTTTATTGGGGCCGAAGCCCCGTCTATGCGTATGGCACGCGAAAAGTGTCGAACTCGGGCGGTAACCACAGCACAGCCGACGACTGGCCTGACGAACCCCCATTCTGAACATCGCCGGTCGCTCAGACTTCAAGGGGCCTCAGCGGCCCCTTTTTATGTCGACCTCAACAGTCAACCATTCTTCGCCATCTTTGCGCGCCAGATATCCGCGGTTCTTCGCAGCCACTAACAATCTTCATCGTCGACGCTGCAAAGTGTCAGCAGGTCGCTGTAACCAACGGCGATCGCGTTGATTACCGATTGAGGTAGGTCGGTTGCAGACGTGCTCGATACTGAACCCGGGCTCTCCCCAATCCTCACAAGTTAGCATATAGGCATAATCACTTATAGGCGTGCGACAGGTGCGGTTTCGGCTGCGGTTTTCGCGGTTGGGAGCGATTGGGGACGAACTTCT
Source organism: Accumulibacter sp. (assembly GCF_036625195.1). Taxonomy (NCBI): domain Bacteria; kingdom Pseudomonadati; phylum Pseudomonadota; class Betaproteobacteria; genus Candidatus Accumulibacter; species Accumulibacter sp. The sequence continues at coordinate 2,505,087 of NZ_JAZKUG010000001.1, read as the reverse complement.
GGAGGTTCAGGGCGATTTCCTCGAGGATGGGCTTGAGGCGGCGAGTGGTGGCGGTTGCAGCCAGGAGCCAACGACCGATCTGTCGCTTGATCTTGTCGATTTCCAAGGTGCGGTTGATCTTGTAGGACGAACCGGGGTCGAGAAGGGTGTGGGTCGCGACATAGGCGGCCAGTGCGTTGAGGTTGTCGAAGACCGCCTTGGCGCCGAAATCCTGGCGCGCCGCATGCCAGGACAAGCCGGAGGTATGTTCCAGTTGCAGCCGGTGCTTGATCCGTTTGAACGCCTCTTCGATTCGCCAGCGGCCGTGGTACAGCTCGGCAAACGCGGCGGCGGGAAAGGTCACTGGATCGAGGAGCGAGGTCATCACCACATGCACCCGTCCGTTCGGTGTCGTCACCCGCACCAAGCGAACCGTGGTCGGCGTGGCCGGGCATTCATAGTCCTCGGCATCACGGGCATTGGGCGCGCGCAAGACGACGACCTGCTCGCTTCGACCGGACTGCAGGAACTCGCGTACCACTTTGAATCCTTGAGACAAATCGCAGCGGATGCAGAAGGGGATGCGACGTGCCGTCAGCGCCGACACCAGCCAACGACATGGAAAGCCGCGGTCCATCACGAGCACATCGTCGGAGCGCAGACAATCGATCGCCTCGAAGAACATCTGACGCTCATCGGACAAAGGCTCATGCAGGCGGAAGTTCAGGAACAGCTCGATCCCCGGCAGGTAGAGGCCGAAAGCCATGCCTGTGACGATCGACCGGACGTTGTCCTTCATCATCGTCAGGCGAACCGCGCTGCCATCCACAGCGACCACCCGAAAGCCTCTCCAGCGCGGGATCGGCAAGTGTTCCTCCACCAGTCCCATCAGGTGCTGATTGACCTCGCCGAACACCAGCGCGTTGATCTTGTAACGTGCCTGGTAGAAGGCTTGAGCGGTGACCTCACGGACCGAGTCGGCGCGATTGCGCAGGTTGGCGAAGAACTGATCGAGTTCCGACTGGACGGCGGCGTGGACGCTGGAGAGCAGAAAACTGAGGACGGTTGGCAGGGTGAGGGTACGGCAGCGGGTGAAGTGTTTGGGGTCGAGGCGAGCCACTTGGAGCAACTCTTGAGAAAACAGATACTTGGAGAGCTTACCAAGTATGTTGGCATATTCAGGCCGTCATGCGATTCTCCTTTATAAACAATTGGTTACAGCTCTATTTTGCCGCAGGAGCGCAGCCGACACAAGGCCTGCCGCGCAATATGCTGATATGCTAACTTGTGAGGATTGGGGCTCTCCCGCCCATGCATCGGGGAAGTCTGGTCGGGTGTTGCGGCAGATGGGAGATGCTTGAAACCTTTCATGACCACGCGCTGAAGCCTCTCCGGGTAAATCAGCGGCTCAAAGTTTGGGTCGTATCCGCCTTGCTTGTATTCATCTTCTGATACCTGCCCTTGGATATAGTCTCGGCGGTGTTCAGAGATGAATTCGTCTTTCCAAACGAACACGCCGGCTGGAAGCAGCCTAATCGAATCATCCTTCCATTTCTCCAAGCCAATGCTCTTGGTTATGGCGCCGCTTTCCTCGTCCTTTTTGATCCAGTCATGAAAAGCCATTATCTTGCATGCAATCCGGCTCCATTCGCTCGGCTGGACCCGCACCGGACAACCATGGGGCGGTAGTTGGTAGGCGAATAGTTCGTCGAACCGCCCGCATTCATCGGCACGACCCATGAGAGTGACAATCACATCGGGGGACATGTTGCTCGGCACCACGAACGGAAGCGCCCGAACCGGAATGGCATCGCGGCCATTGATGAGAACCACGACGTTCATGTTGGCGCTCCTTCTCAGCGCTCCTTCGTCTGGGAGTGCCGCGCCAGCCGGGTGAAGGTGCCCGGTTTTCGATTGGCCGATCTAGGCGCGGCATTGCTGCTCGTTGCCTGCAAACCGTCAGGCGTCAGTGATGCGGTCAGGTGGCGTGGTCTTCCTTCCATGCCACGGCTAGGCCTGCCCTTTACCCGCAAGTCTTGTTGTCATCCGAAGTCCAGAGCCGGAGCGAGAGCCCTTCGCGCAGCGATTGCAGGACCGAATAGCCGTGCCACATGATTTGATGCCCTGGAGAGGGGTCTTTGGCGCGGCCAATGTATCCGCCGAGTTGGGCTACGAGACGAACGGCGTCGCCGAGCCGAGTGGGCTTGGGGATTTGTTTTTTTTTGCGTAGGCCTGCAGCACTTCGATCTCGGCGTCGGAGAACAAGACCTCGGCGGGAAGATCGGGGCACTGTCTGCCCAGGAGCGTCATGAGCATGATGCGCCAAGCGATGACGAGATTGATGGCGATGGCCCGTTTGAGTCGCTCAGCGGTCTTGTGTTGCAGCGCCTCGATGCGACAGCCGCTCTTCAATACGCGATGCCAGTCTTCGATGCGCCAGCGCAGGCAGTACCACCGCAGGCACTCCTGGGCTTGTTCTGGTGTGGTGATCTCGCAGGTGGTGATCAGGAACCACTCGAGCGGTTCGGCGTCGGCTGGCGGCGAGGGTTCCTGGACATGCACCACCCAGAGCCTGAGGGCCTTCCGGGCCGGGTATTTCGACGGCCGGCGGAGTTCGACTTCGCGGTAGCGCAAATTGACGTGCGCGGTACGTTGTGCGTGCCCGTCGCGTGCCTTCTGTTTGCTTTTCTTGGTCCGAGCGCTTTGTCGCGGCACGTTGATGCGAAGCTGGCGTCGCACGGGGCTTTGTCTGACGAGTTCGAAGAGGTTGAGTGCCTCGCGGGTGGCGCGGTCATGTTTGGCGCGAACCAACAGTTCGACGCGGCCGCTTTGGCGTGGCTCGTCAAACAGTTCGAAGAAATCCGCCTCGCGATCCATCACGCAGACCTGGCGCGTGTCGGGCAGCGCGGGGACCAGATCGTTGCATTGGCGAAGACCCTCGATCCAAGTGAAGGTCTTCTTCTCTTCGATCGGTATGGCCGACGCCGGGCGCAGGTCCTCCTTTGCCCGGTGCGTCGGTGCCACACAGTGTGCCCTCAGGACCCCCAGCGGCAGGCCCTGGGTCGTCAGCACCAGCGTCGAATGCAGGTGCAGTCCGCCACTCTGGGCACCCGTCTGGTTGCTGCCGATGACGCCCAGCCCGGCACACTGGACCAGACCAGAATAGTTCAGCTCGGTCCCGTCCTGAACGCAGAGTACCGTCGACTGCGCCTTCATCCGCTGCACCGTGCGCCGTTGGTGAGGGGCCAGGATCGCCTGCATGGTGACCAGCGAGTCATCGGCTTGCTCGATCAGCCGGTAGTACGACTTGATCGCCGGCTTGTCTCCTTGCGCGGCACCGCAGAACGCGCGCCCCGGCATCTCGCCCATCGTGCGGGCAAAGTCGGCCAGCCGCCTGTTGCTGCGCCGGTCCCCCAAATTCGCTCCGGCAAACTCATGGCCCGCCCACTCGTCCCCCTCCAGACCTTCGCTGATCTGCAGCGCAGTCACTTGGAGCGGTTCGGCAATGGCTGCCAGGCGGGCGCGTACATCGGGCTCCAGTTCATAGACGTAGATGGCCTTGACCGTCTTCGCGTTCTCGTTGAAGCGATCCTGTCGGCCACGCCCTTTGGTCTGGCCAATCTCCAGCCAGTTCGCTGCCCGGTAGCTGGTGCCGATGAAGTGTTGCGTGTCCACAAAGCTCTCCACCAGCCAAGGGCGATAGCCGTACTGGGCCTCGTAATCCGCACCCACGCGCCGCAAAACCATCCCCAGCACGTGCGAGGCCAGATTCGGGCAGTGCACCGAGTGGCGGATGAGAAAGCGGCTCATGCCAATCACCCCGTGCAGGTGCTGGCGCCGGGCATGATCGTTCCAGCCGATCCATCGCTCTCGGTCGGCCAGATGCAGCGCCGACGCCCCGAAACCAAAGCCGCCCAGCCAGCCATGCTCAGAGCCAATCAGGTAGCGCATCTGCGCCCCCACCAAAGGCCCAGCCCCCTGCGGATGCTCGCACAGCATCAACTCGTTCCACACCCGCATCAGCTCGAGAGTCTCAACGAGGACCAGCCTCAGCCCACGAAGCTCTGCGAGCACCGTCGGCACGTCCATCGCCCCATCAACGGGTTGACCCAGACGCCGCGGCCCTGCTGCCGTACGGCGCTTGCGCATCGGCGCCGGCAGAACGAAGTGCCCCGCCCCCTCCAACTCACGCAGCCAATCCTCACAAGTTAGCATATAGGCATAATCACTTATAGGCGTGCGACAGGTGCGGTTTCGGCTGCGGTTTTCGCGGTTGGGAGCGATTGGGGACGAACTTCTGGAGGTTCAGGGCGATTTCCTCGAGGATGGGCTTGAGGCGGCGAGTGGTGGCGGTTGCAGCCAGGAGCCAACGACCGATCTGTCGCTTGATCTTGTCGATTTCCAAGGTGCGGTTGATCTTGTAGGACGAACCGGGGTCGAGAAGGGTGTGGGTCGCGACATAGGCGGCCAGTGCGTTGAGGTTGTCGAAGACCGCCTTGGCGCCGAAATCCTGGCGCGCCGCATGCCAGGACAAGCCGGAGGTATGTTCCAGTTGCAGCCGGTGCTTGATCCGTTTGAACGCCTCTTCGATTCGCCAGCGGCCGTGGTACAGCTCGGCAAACGCGGCGGCGGGAAAGGTCACTGGATCGAGGAGCGAGGTCATCACCACATGCACCCGTCCGTTCGGTGTCGTCACCCGCACCAAGCGAACCGTGGTCGGCGTGGCCGGGCATTCATAGTCCTCGGCATCACGGGCATTGGGCGCGCGCAAGACGACGACCTGCTCGCTTCGACCGGACTGCAGGAACTCGCGTACCACTTTGAATCCTTGAGACAAATCGCAGCGGATGCAGAAGGGGATGCGACGTGCCGTCAGCGCCGACACCAGCCAACGACATGGAAAGCCGCGGTCCATCACGAGCACATCGTCGGAGCGCAGACAATCGATCGCCTCGAAGAACATCTGACGCTCATCGGACAAAGGCTCATGCAGGCGGAAGTTCAGGAACAGCTCGATCCCCGGCAGGTAGAGGCCGAAAGCCATGCCTGTGACGATCGACCGGACGTTGTCCTTCATCATCGTCAGGCGAACCGCGCTGCCATCCACAGCGACCACCCGAAAGCCTCTCCAGCGCGGGATCGGCAAGTGTTCCTCCACCAGTCCCATCAGGTGCTGATTGACCTCGCCGAACACCAGCGCGTTGATCTTGTAACGTGCCTGGTAGAAGGCTTGAGCGGTGACCTCACGGACCGAGTCGGCGCGATTGCGCAGGTTGGCGAAGAACTGATCGAGTTCCGACTGGACGGCGGCGTGGACGCTGGAGAGCAGAAAACTGAGGACGGTTGGCAGGGTGAGGGTACGGCAGCGGGTGAAGTGTTTGGGGTCGAGGCGAGCCACTTGGAGCAACTCTTGAGAAAACAGATACTTGGAGAGCTTACCAAGTATGTTGGCATATTCAGGCCGTCATGCGATTCTCCTTTATAAACAATTGGTTACAGCTCTATTTTGCCGCAGGAGCGCAGCCGACACAAGGCCTGCCGCGCAATATGCTGATATGCTAACTTGTGAGGATTGCTCACGCAGCGCCTTGACGCAGCCTGCGATCTGGCTACGCCCGCGGGCATCACGCAAGCCGAAGTGCTGACAAATCGACTCGGCAACCGAGGATAGACTTCGATGCTCCTTGCCCGCCAACAGCTCCCGGATAACCTCAATCGAGGCTTGCTGTCTCAGCGCTCGCTTGACTTGGTTTTGCTCATTCATACCGAACCATAATCGGTTCGATCAAGAAAGTCCAGTCCTAATTTTTCGGGTAAAGGGCAGGGCTAGGCCAGGCCGGCGTCCGATGCGGCGCTCTTTCATTCGCAATTCCGCATGGTCAGCGAAAACAAGGCGTCGCTCTCACAAACGGGGCTCCAGCGGGATGCAGGCATCCGCTGCTTCCCTCGGCGAAACCAGGTCATGCGACTTGGCCCTCGATCCGCAGGACCACACGCCCCCCCACCGCTTGCGCGAATCTCTCGACGGTGCGCATGGACGGAAAGCGCTTGCCGCTCTCGATTCTTGCAACAGCGCTTTGCGTGGTTCCCATGCGTTGGGCTACCTCGGTTTGCGACAGGCCGGCACGGGCGCGAGCGGCAATGAATTCGCGGGCGATGGCGTACTCACCCGCCATTGCGTCGTATTCGGCGCGGGTCGCGGCGTCGCCCAGCATCTCCGGCTTGATGGTCCTCAAAGTCTTCACGTCAAAGCCTCCAATCGCTTCTTGGCCGTCTCTATCGCTGCGCGTGGCGTGGCCTGAGTCTTCTTCACGAAGACATGCAGCACCACCAGCGTGCGTCCATGAACGGCGGCATACAAGGCACGGGCGATGCCATCACGCCCCCGCATCCGCATTTCCCACAGCTTGCCCTCCACGGGCCGGACATGCGGCATTCCCACTTCTTGCGGCCCGAAAGCTTCCAGCAGTTCGGCAACGTGCAGGAAGCGGGCGCGCAGGTCGGCAGGCAGGGCCAGCAGTTCAGGTTCCGCCAGCGCGCACACCTTGACCGTCCATTGGCTCATAGTATAGCCTTTCTGCTATTTTCTGATGTACCGTCAGGCGGCGTTGACCACGCGGAATCCGGGCCGCGCGTCGTCCGTGGGCTGCCCGATCCCTGCTTGTTCCAGAATCCAGCCCTCAATCTTGGTGTGCCACATGCGCAGCAAGTCGAGCGGACGCACGCGGTAATGCTTCTCGGCGGTCGCGCTCGGTTTGTGGCCCATGATCTGCGCGGATACGCCGGCAGGACACTCTACCCATTCCGCCAGCGTGCCGAAGGATCGGCGCAGACCGTGGATCGAGAGTGCAGGCAGGCCGGCAGTGGTCACTGCCTTGTTGTGCTGAATGCGCGGCTCCTGAAGCCTTCCAGATGCCGCTGTGACGCTGCTGAACACCCATTCATTGCGACGAGGTAGTGCGGCCAGCAGCGACGCGACGTAGGGCGTCAGCGGGATCGTGCGCTCGCCGTCGACCTTGTCCTTGATGGTCATGGACCGCCACTGAAAGTCCACGTCTTCCCAGCGGATACCGGCCACCTCTTCGCGGCGGGCGCCAGTCAGCAGCGCGGTCTGGAGATAGGCAGCGATGATCGGATTCCCGATCCGGCGGACGGCGGCGAACCATGCCGGCAACTGCTCGCGTTGCAGGCAGTCGTCCTTGGCAATCTTCTTCGGCAATTCGTCCTTTGCCATGCGCGTGATGCAGGCGTCGGCGCGGACTTGGTCGCGGTACTCGGGGCGGTCGCTGCACCAGTTGAGGAAGGCGCGCAGCAGAGCGAAGGAAAGGCGGGCATAGGTCGGGCGGTGCGTCGCCTCGTCCTTGAGCCATGCGCGGACGCAATCAGCGTCAATCTGCTCCAGAGGAAGTGCCAGCAGCGGGCGCAGGATGCCCGGCAACGTCTTGTCACTCTCGCCGGGCCGGCGGCCTTGGGTGCGCAGTTCGCCACCTTCCTTGACGACGGTTTCGTGTTCAAGAAGGTGTCTGGCGCTCCAGTTCGCGCGGCGCGCTTCGATGTACTTTTGCCATGCTTCCATTGCTGGCGTAGCGATGCGCTCCAACTCGACCTTCTTCGCTTCCTCCTCGGCAATCTTGGCAGCGGCGGCGGCGATGCGGTCGCGCTTCTCTTGGCGCGGGTCCATCCCTTGGTCGATCATCGTTTGCAGCCGGCGCGCTTCGTCGCGGGCTGCCGAGAGTGTCCATGCCCGAACGTCGCCGATGGTCACGCGGACCGTCTGCCGGTTCAGCTTGGATTCAAAGATGAACGACTTGGCGCCAGCGGTCACACGAACGGCCAGCCGCGGCGCGTCGGTGTCCCAAGTGAAGGATTGCCCGGCGCCCTCGGGCAGGGTCAAGCGGCGGATGCGGTCGGGTGTCAGGCGTTCGCGGTTCATGTCATCGTCTCCGGGTTTGGCTACATGGGCGATTCCGTGTAGCCACCATGTAGCCATTTTACAGCAACCCGGTTCAACATCAAGCAATGCCTGTTTTACGCAAGTGATTGTTTTAACTTGTTGTGACTACAGTTCGCGCATACCCTTCAACGTCAAAAAACGCCTAAAAGTTCAGATTCGCAATCAGAAGGTCGGCGGTTCGATCCCGCCTGTCTCCACCAAGTAACGTAGGCACGCACGTCTGGTCAACCGATCAGGTTGTGGTTTTCTCGTCCCCGCGTACGGCCTCCATGCACCCATATCTGACGCAGTCGAGGCCTGTGCGGAGCGGGGCCACTTGGCTCTCCTCGCTCAGGGCCCCACGCATGGTGGCTGCCTTGCTTGGCGCGACGCGCGCAGCGCTTGGCCGACATGACAATCGTTCTGGTGATCGTTCACCAGGCCCATCGCCTGCATGAAGGCGTACACGGTGGTCGGCCCAACGAAGGTCCAGCCCTTCTGCCGCAGATCTCTGGCAAGCGCCACCGACTCCGGGCACTGACTGAGCGTCTGCAGGTATTCGCGGGTCGGTACCGGCGGCCTGCCGGCGACGTCGACCTCGAAGCGCCAGAAGTACGCCGACAGGCTGCCAAACCGCTCCTGCAGCGCCAGCGCCCGCCTGGCATTGTTGATCGCCGCCAGAATCTTGCCGCGATGGCGAACGATCGTCTCGTCGAGCAGCAGTCGCTGCACCTCGGACTCGCCGAAAGCCGCCACAACCCGGGGGTCGAAACCGGCAAAGGCCCGGCGGAAGGACTCGCGCTTCCTGAGTATCGTCAACCAGCTCAGGCCGGACTGGAAACCCTCGAGGCAGATCTTCTCGAACAGCCGGCAGTCGTCGGTCACCGGCTGGCCCCATTCGTGGTCGTGGTAGTCGATCAAGAGCGCCGATTGCTGGCACCAGAAGCAGCGCACGGGTTGCTCTTCCGAGGCTCTCGGCGCGGTCACTGACGGCCGATCCGGTGTCACCGCCGACATGGCCGGATCAGGCAATCCGTCCGAACAGCGCGGCCAGCGCCGCGGCATCGGTGAGTGGCAGATCGCAGCGGCCGTGCTGGCAGACATACGCCGTCGGCAGACCCGCTTGGGCGCGCTTGCCGCGAACGAAAGGAACACTGCCCGCGAGCGAATCGATCACCGACTCGGCGCCACCGGCAAGCACGTGCGCCGGCAGGAGGCTCCGGCGCACGACATCGAGCAAGGGGGCCGCAGCGGCGGCGGCACCATCAGGCCAGACGAGCACGATCTCGAGGGCCGTGGAGGCGCGGAACTCGATCGCGAGCAGCGCCTCGCTCATGCTGAACGGCCGCTCCGCAAGTGCCGCCGCATGGGCGGACAGCGCATGGTCGGCAAGCTGCCGCCAATTCTCGTCGGCGGTGAAGACGGCCAGGCGCAGCACGTTCATCAGGGCAACCGATGTGCCGGATGGCTCGGCGCCATCGTAGGCAGGCTTCTCGCGTGCGATCAGGCTTTCCTGCTCGTGGGCTGGTCATGAACCAGCCGCCCGCCGGATCGGCGAACAGGTCCTCGGTGGCTTCGGCAAGCAGCAGCGCTTCGCGCAGGTGGCGCGGCTCGAACGTCGCCTCGTACAGGTCGATGAGGCCGGCGACGAGGAAGACGTGGTCGTCGAGGAACGCATTCTGGCGCGCCTGCCCGTCCGTGTAGCAGCGCTGCAGTCGCCCACCCGCGCCACGCAGCCGGGTCAGGGCGAATTCCGCTGCTCGCGCGGCCGCCAGCACGTAGGGCGCGTGATCGAGAATCCGTCCCGCCTGCGCCAGCGCCGAGATCATCAGGCCATTCCAGGAAGCCAGGACCTTCTCGTCACGCTGGGGCTGAACACGCCTGGCCCGTACCTCGCGCAGCCGCGCACGGGCGCCGGCGAGCGCTGCCCAGGCCTGCTCGTCAGGCTGCGGGACGTGCAGGATGGTGCTTCCCTGCCAGGTGCCGCCACGACGGACACCGTAATGCTCGAGGAAGCGCGTGCTCGTCGCCTCGCCCAGGGAAGCGAGTTCGTGCCGGATCTCGCCCTCGCTCCAGACGAAAAAACGCCCCTCGACGCCTTTCGAATCGGCGTCGGTTGCGCTAGGGAAACCACCGCTGGCATCGCTCAAGATGTCCGACAGGCCGTTCAGGAGCGAGACGAAGCCGAGTCTCGCGCCACGCTCGCCATCGCGTGGCGGAAAGTAGCTGCCGGCGAAGAAGGGCTCGCGTGCGGCATTCGGCCAGACGCTCATCGGCCAGCCGCCGGAACCGGTCAATTGCTGCACGGCACTCATATAGATCGCGTCGATGTCCGGCCGCTCCTCGCGATCGACCTTGACCGCCACGTAATGGGTGTTCAGGAAGCGGGCGATCTCCGCGTCCGCGAAGGACTCGTTTTCCCTCACATGGCACCAGTGACAGGTCGAATAACCGATCGCCAGGAATACCGGTCGAGCGAGCCGTGCCGCTTCGGCAAAGGCCTCGTCGCCCCAGGGAAACCAGTTGACCGGATTGTGCGCATGCTGCAACAGGTACGGGCTGCTCTCCAGCAACAGCCGGTTGCTGAAGCGGGGCCGGCCGCGCTCGTCGCTGTGCTGTGTGCGCGGCGCGCGACCGGCGGGACGGCCAGCCAGGGCACGCGCCAGCCTCTCCTGCAAAGGCAGCGCAAAGGGTTCGCTTCCGGGCAGAACGGCAGATTGCACTCGGTTTTCCAGATCGGCGGACGGGCCACGCACACGCTTCCAAGCCGCTGGAGAAGCAGCCACCGCGTCGGCCGCGTCCTCGGCGAAGCACATGCACGCGCAGCAACCGCGGCCGAACGCCGGCAAAGCTGCGGATCTGCGCGCCTCGCATTGTGCTGCCACACTGCGGCTTTCGGCAAGGCTGCCGAGGACCGCGCAGCGCCGGAATACAAGAGGAAGGACCGGGCGACGGGCGCTGCTGGTAGCAGCGACGCTTGCTGCAGTTGAGTGGCCGGAGCATCGCCGGCCGCATGTGGCGGACTGTCAGCCTGCCTTCTCCACCTCCGCGTGGAGCGGTGTCACGGTACGCCATCGCCGCTCGATCTGGTGCGCCATACGCTGAACATCTTGTGCCCGGCAAAGCATGCAGCGAGTACGCCAATGACGCCTGCAATCTGGTCCATCAGCTTGACCGCAAGTCCTCTCCGGCCGCACGGGGGTTTCAGGCAACCCCGTCGAAACCTACTCCAGATTCTGCACCTGTTCCCGCATCTGCTCGATCAGCAGCTTGAACTCGATCGCCGTCTGCGACACCTCCGCCACCAGCGACTTTGAGCCGAGCGTATTGGCTTCGCGATTGAGTTCCTGCATCAGGAAGTCGAGGCGCTTGCCGGTCGCTCCGCCGGCCGCGAGGACCCGTTCGACTTCGTCGAGGTGGGTCGCCAGTCGCGCGAGTTCCTCGGCAACGTCGATGCGGGCAGCAAAGACGGCAACTTCCTGCCGGATTCGCTCGTCGTCGACGACCTGCACCGCGTCAAGCAGCCGCTGCCGCAGCTTGTCGTTGAACGCGGCCTGCGCAGCCGGGATGCGCGGCGCCACCTCACGTACCAGCAGGCGCATGCGGGCCAGCCGCTCGCGGATCACCGCCGCCAGCTTCTCTCCCTCACGCGCGCGACTGGCGGCGAAATCGTCAAGCGCATCGGCAGCCAGTGCCAGGCACGCGGGCACCAGAGTCGCCGCGTCGACCATGTCCTCACCGAATATCCCTGGCCAGCGCAGGATGTCGTTCACGCTGAGTGGCACTGCCGACGGCAAGATGCGGCGCACCTCTTCCTCAAGGTAGCGGAGACGTTCGAGCACCTCGTTGTTGAGCCCGACCTGCGGACCACCACCAGCGGCCGAGACGAAGCTGACACGGCACTCGAGCTTGCCGCGGCTGATGCGGCTGGCAAACAACTCGCGCAATGCCGCCTCTGCGGCACGCACCTCGTCGCTGACCCGAAAGATGACATCAAGGTAGCGCGAATTGACGCTTTTCAGCTCGAAGTGCAGTGTGCCGCCCCTGACGGATCGGGTCCTGGCGGCGTAGCCAGTCATGCTGTAGATCATGCGAATCCTGGGGTGCAAACAGTGATCGATCGGTGGGCAGCTTTACAGCACACCCCCAAAACCCGGAAAATGGCCGGAAGATTGAATGATAGCCCCGACAAGGATGGCGCAACAAGCGAACCAACCTCTTCCCGCCGGTTTCAAGATCGACGAGTACTGCATCGAACGTCAGCTCTCGATGGGCGGTTTTTCGATCGTGTATGTTGCTGCCGACCGCGACCAGAAGCGTGTCGCGATCAAGGAGTACCTGCCGAACACCCTTGCCCTACGCAGCGAGGGACGAACGGCACCGCTCATTTCGGAGGAGCATCTGCCCGCCTTCCGCTACGGCATGAAGTGTTTCTTCGAGGAGGGGAGGACGCTGGCCGCACTTTCCCACCCGAATGTCATCAGGGTGCTGAATTTCTTCCGGGCCAACGATACCGTCTACATGGTCATGGAGTACGAGCACGGGCGGACGCTGCAGGATCTGATCCAGAAGAGTCCGGCGGTGGTGACGGAAAACTTCATTCGCAACGTGTTTACCAAGATGCTCAACGGGCTGCGCGAGGTGCACGCGCACCGCCTGCTGCACCTCGACCTGAAGCCGTCGAACATCTACATGCGCAACAGCCACACGCCGGTGCTGATCGACTTTGGTGCCGCCAGACAGACCCTCGCCTGCGACACGCCGATGCTGAAGCCGATGTACACGCCCGGCTTCGCCTCGCCCGAGCACTACAACCGCCGCGACTTGCTCGGCCCGTGGAGTGACATCTACAGCGTCGGCGCATCAATGTACGCCTGCATCTCGGGCAGCACGCCGCAGCCGGCCGACGAACGCATGGAGAAGGACCGCCTGGTCCCCGCCATGGTGCGCTGGCAGGGCCTCTATTCGGATCAGTTGCTCGAGACGATCGACTGGTGCTTGAGCCTGAACCACGGCTACCGCCCGCAAAGCGTTTTCGCGCTGCAAAAGGCGCTTACCGAGCCCGTGATCGCACCCGCGTCGACCTCCGTCGGGCAGAAAGACAGCCTCCTGCGGCAGGTCGTGGGCAAGCTGAAGAAGACAAGGGACCAATGAAGTTCACCATCTACCAGGATTCTCGGACCGGCAAGCGTGCCAACAATGAGGACCGCTTGGCCTACTGCTATTCACGCGAAGCCCTGCTGATGGTCGTCGCCGATGGCATGGGAGGTCATTATTATGGCGAGGTTGCTGCACAGATCGCCGTCCAGACGATGACCGAGGCGTTCCCGAGCGAGTTCAAGCCGCGCGCCCGAGACCCCTTCATGTTTCTCCAGAAGGGAATGCAGAATGCCCATCACGCGATTCTCGACTTTGCCGGCAAGCACCACCTGCTCGACTCGCCGCGCACCACCTGCGTCGCCTGCATCATCCAGAACAACGTCGCCTACTGGGCCCACTCGGGAGATTCGCGCCTCTACCTGATCCGCAACGGGAAGGTTCTGGCACAGACCAAGGACCACTCGCGGGTGCGCATGCTGGTCGACCAGGGAGTGATCAGCGAGGCCGAAATGATCAGCCATCCCGAACGCAACAAGATCTATGGCTGCCTGGGGGGCAAGCAGACCCCAGAGATCGAGTACTCGCGCAAGGCCACCCTCGAAGCTGGCGACGTACTGGTCTTGTGCACGGACGGTGTCTGGAGCGCATTCCCGGGCGACATGCTGGCGGTTGCGCTGAAGTCGGCCGACCTGATGCGGACGGTGCCGACGCTGCTCAACCAGGCCGAGACCCGTGGCGGCCCGACTGCCGACAACCTCTCGATCATTGCCGTGCGCTGGGGCGACACCTACAACGACGATAGCGGTCTTGGCAACAGTGGACTGGTTTCGACGAAAACGATGCCGCGCGATACGGTGACGACCCGCTTGGACGAATTCGGGCGCCACCCGAACCGCAAGACCGACCTCAGCGACGACGAGATCGAACGGGCCATCGAGGAGATCCGATCGACCATCCAGAAGTACTCGAAATAGGAGTTCGCATGCGTCCCAGCCAACGCCAGCCGTCGCAACTCCGCCCGGTGCGCATGGCCCGCAGCTTCACCTGCCACGCCGAAGGGTCGGTACTGATCGAGATGGGCGCGACGCGAGTGCTGTGCACCGCCAGCGTCGAGGACGGCGTGCCACCATTCCTGCGCGGCCGTGGACGGGGATGGGTGACGGCCGAATACGGCATGCTGCCCCGTTCCACCCACACCCGCACCGGGCGTGAGGCGGCGAAGGGCAAACAGAGTGGCCGCACGCAGGAGATCCAGCGGCTGGTGGGCCGCGCGCTGCGCGCGGTGACCGATCTGGAAGCGCTCGGCGAACGCCAGATCACCCTCGATTGCGACGTCCTTCAGGCCGACGGCGGTACCCGCTGCGCAGCCATCACCGGCGCCTGGCTGGCGCTCAACGACGCCTGCGTGCACTTGCTGGACAGCGGCCGGATCACCGCCCATCCGCTGCGTGATCACGTCGCAGCCGTATCGGTGGGAATCTACCGCGGCGTCCCGGTACTTGATCTCGACTACGCCGAGGACGCCAACTGCGAAACCGACATGAACGTCGTGATGACCGGCAAGCGTGGGCTGGTCGAGGTGCAGGGGACGGCCGAGGGTGAACCCTTCTCGCGCGGCGAACTGATCCACTTGCTCGACCTCGCGGAAAAGGGAATCGTCGAGCTTGTTGCCCACCAGAAGATTGCCCTCGGCCTGTGAGACCTGCCATGAGACTCGTCCTTGCCTCCAACAACGCCAAGAAACTCGGCGAACTCGACGCAATCCTCGCGCCACTGGGCTGGGAACTTGTACCACAGGGGCAGCTTGGCGTTGCCGAAGCCGAGGAACCGCACTGCACCTTTGTCGAGAATGCCCTCGCCAAGGCCCGCCATGCGGCGCGGATGACCGGCCTGCCGGCGCTCGCCGACGACTCCGGACTATGTGTGGACGCCTTCGGCGGCGCTCCCGGAGTCCACTCGGCCCGTTTTGCCGGCGATCCGCGATCGGACGCGCGCAACAACCGGAAACTCCTCGCCGAACTCGGCGACAACTGTCAGCGCAGTGCCCGCTTCGTCGCGGTGATCGTCCTCGTTCGCCACGCCGATGACCCGCAGCCGATCATCGCCGAAGGTGAATGGGCCGGGGAGATCCTGCGCGAGGAGCGCGGCAACGATGGTTTTGGCTACGACCCGTTGTTCTACGTGCGCGAACTCGGTCGCACCGCCGCCGAACTCGAAGCGGGCGAGAAGAACCGTCGGTCGCACCGCGGCCAGGCACTGGCCCACCTCGTCGAGCGCCTGCGGGACCGGAGCTGATGCCCGCTACGCTGCAGCGCGGCTTCATTCCCCTGCGCGCCGCCGGTGGCAGCCGGGCGGCATTTCGCCAGCAGCCACCGCTCTCGCTCTACGTCCACATCCCGTGGTGCGTGCAGAAGTGCCCGTACTGCGACTTCAACTCGCATGCGCTGGCGCCCCCGGGGATGGCGGCGGCTGCTTCTGCGACGATCCCGCAGGACGACTACCTGGCGGCCCTGATCGCCGATCTCGAATCGGCCCTGCCGCTGGTCTGGGGTCGCCGCGTCGACAGCATCTTCATCGGTGGCGGGACGCCCAGCCTGCTCTCGGGAGAGGCTGTCGAAGAGTTGCTGGCAGCGCTGCGCAGCCGCTTGCCGCTGCTGCCCGGCGCCGAGATCACGCTCGAGGCGAATCCCGGAACGATCGAAAGCGGCAGCTTTGCCGCCTTCCGCGCCGCCGGCGTCAACCGCCTGTCGCTCGGCATCCAGAGCTTCAATCGGCAGCATCTGCGGGCACTCGGCCGCATCCACGACGATCATCAGGCCCGCCAGGCGATCGCGGAGGCGGCTCGCCACTTCGACAACCTGAACCTCGACCTGATGTACGGCCTGCCCGGACAGGATGTCGAGCAGGCACTGGCGGACATCGAGACGGCACTGTCGTTCGCACCGGCCCACCTCTCATGCTATCAACTGACGATCGAAGCACACACCGCCTTTGCCGCCCAGCCGCCGCCCCTACCGGAACCCGACCTGTGTGCCGACATGCAGGATGCGATCGAAGGAAGACTGGCGGCGGCCGGTTACCGGCATTACGAAACCTCGGCCTTCGCGCATCCCGGTCGCCAGTGCCAGCACAACCTCAACTACTGGCACTTCGGCGACTATCTTGGCATCGGGGCCGGTGCGCACGGCAAGCTGACCCTGCACGACCGTGTGCTGCGCCAGATGCGCTGGAAGCGGCCGGAGCAATATCTGGCGCAGGCCGCGGCCGGCACACCGGTCCAGGAAGAGCTCACGGTCGCCACCGCCGAGTTGCCCTTCGAGTTCATGCTCAATGCGCTGCGCCTGGTCGATGGCTTCGACGCACGACTGTTCGAGTCGCGCTGTGCCCTGCCGCTGCACCTCATCGAGCCGCAACTCCTGCAGGCCGAAGGCGCCGGACTGCTCGAACGAACCGGGCAGCGAATCGTGCCCACCGAACAGGGGCGGCGCTTTCTCAACCGGCTGCTCGAACTCTTCCTCGCGGACCGGGACTGATCGTCGCCGCCAGCCGGCGCAGCGACGGACTGCCGCGGCTACGGTTTCAGCGCGTCGACCGCCTGCTGCAGTTGCTGGTGAAGCGCCTCGCTGGGCAAACCCTGCGCCTCGCGGACGCGGATCTGGCGCAGCAGATCGGCCGCCTGCGCCGCCGCCAGACTGCGTTCGCGCGCGGCCGCGGCCGCGCCAGACGGCTTCCCTCCGACCACGGCCGAACCGCCCGCCGCGACGCCCGGTGCGCCATCGACGACCACCTGCACGCGTTCCGCCGCGGGCTGCGCTCGACGAGCCGTGATGACCATCGAGCGCGGCTGGTAGGGCCGTGGCATCGGTCGCTGCACCAGCGGCTGCGGGCTGGCTCGACGCAACTCGCCGACCGCGGCACGCAGCCGTTCGTGCAGTTCCGCACTGGGCCGCCCCTCGGCCTCGGCCACCCTGATTTCGCGCATGATCGCTTCGACCGTCGGTGGCAGCGCCGCCGAACGACTCGCTTCACCAAAGCTCTCGGGTGGCGCCTTGACCACCACGGCGAACTCCTCCGGCGACGCGATCATCTTCGCCAGACGGAGATGGTTGTAGCGCATCGCCATTGTCAGCGCATTGTCGCCCCAGTCGCTCTGCAGGCTCGGGCTGGCCCCCGCTTCGAGCAGTTCGCGCGCCTGCTCGAGATGTCCTTCGCGCGCCGCCATCATCAGTGGCGTGGCGCCGTTGGGCGCCCGCGCGTTGACGTTGGCACCCCGAGCAATGAGATCCCTGGCGACCTTGCCATGGCCGTTGAAGGCGGCATAGTGCAGCGCGCTCCACTGGTTGCCCGAACGATCGAGCGGGGCGCCCCGTTCGAGCAGCCACTGCACCGCCTCGAGATGCCCGCCCCAGGCCGCGAGCTGCAAGGCCTGCTCGCCATGGCGATTGACCCGCCGCACGTCGGCACCGTGCTCGACGAACAGCGCCATCATCTCGATGTTCCCATACCAGGCGGCAACCATCAGGCCGGTGCCGATGTGCGCCGCCTCGTACTCGGGATTCAGCCCCTGCGCGAGCCAGCTCCGGACGGTTCGCAGATCACCCCGCTCGACCGCGAACTCAAAGCTGGCCGGACTGGGTGTCGGCACCTGCGCCGCCAACGGCGACACCATCAGGCAGCAGATCAGCAGCAGGCAGGCGCCCGCCCTGCCCAGCGAGTAGCTCACGGTCCTTTCCTCCACGCGGTTTCGGTCACACCGATCAGTCGCTCCACGCGCTGTCGCCAGCGGCACTTTTGCTTCACAATGTCAGGCTCATGTCGTTTCAGCTCCTTCCCGCACTGGCCCTGTCGCTCCTTCTGCACGCCGCCGTGCTGTGGTGGAACGTCGTCGCATTCGACTTCCAGCCACCGCCGACGCCACGGCTGCAGGCCTCGCTGCAACCGCCAATCCGGCAGCTGCCGGCCCGCGATGAGCCGCTGCTGAAGGACACGCTGTCGACCAGCGACCCATCGCCGGCAGCGGCGACCACGCCACCGCGACCGGCCGCCGCCACTGGGACGTCGCGGGCAGTGGCGCGTCGTCAGGTCGAGGCCGCGCAACGCAAGCTCGCGCAACATCTCTACTATCCACCCGAAGCCGTCGCCCGTGGCATCGAGGGTGAGGTCCGCCTGCTCCTCCGGCTGGCCGACGATGGCAGCGTCGTCGACGTCCAAGTCGCCGCCGGGAGTGGCCACGCCATCCTCGACCAGGCGGCGGTGAAGGCGGCTTACGCCATGGGTCGGGCGCACTGGGCGCAGTCACGCGAGTTGATCCTGCCGGTGATCTTCCGCCTGCAGTGAATCCTGCCGCCGGCGGAAGATCAGATCCCACACGCCGTGCCCCAGACGCAGTCCACGCTGCTCGAAACGGGTCGGCTGACGATGCGCGGGGCGCGGTGCAAAAGCGGCCGCGGTGTTCTCCAGCAGGCGGTCGGCCGACAGGACGGCCAGCATCTGCTGCGCGTACTCCTCCCAGTCGGTGGCACAGTGGATGTAGCCACCCGCGCGCAGGCGACTGGCGAGCATCTCGACGAAGGCCGGCTGCAGCAGGCGCCGCTTGTGATGACGCGTCTTCGGCCAGGGATCGGGGAAGAAGATGTGCGCGCCGTCGAGCGAGGCTGGCGGCAGCATGTCGCGCAGCACCTCGACGGCGTCGTGCTGGACGATGCGCAGGTTGGTCAGCCCCATTTCGGCGACCAGCTTGCACAGGCTGCCGACTCCGGGCGTATGCACTTCGACGCCGAGGTAATCGTTCTCCGGATGTGCCGCGGCGATCGCCGCCGAGGTCTCGCCCATGCCAAAGCCGATTTCAAGGATGCGGGCCGCCCGGCGCCCGAACAGCAGGTCGAGGTCGACCGCCGCCGCGCGATAGGGAACGCCGATGCTCGCCATCATTTGCTGGTGGTAGCGCTGCTGGGCATTCGACAGGCGCCCCTGCCGCAGCACGAAACTGCGGATGTGCGCCGCGCGTCCGGCGCGCTCCACCGCTTCGCCATCCGCCATGGCTAGGAGCCGATCAGGCCGCTCGTCGGTGATGAGGGATCCGCCGAGTAATGCTTGCGTGCCATGCGTCCGGCCAGGAAGGCCTCGCGCCCGGCCTCGACCGCCTTCTTCATCGCACTCGCCATGAGCACCGGATCACGCGCATGGGCGATGGCGGTATTCATCAGCACGCCGTCGCAACCGAGTTCCATCGCGATCGCCGCGTCGGATGCCGTACCGACGCCGGCATCGACGAGCACGGGTACCTTCGCATTGTCGATGATCAGGCGCAGGTTCCAGGGATTGACGATCCCCATGCCGGAACCGATCAGCGACGCCAGCGGCATCACCGCGACGCAGCCGATGTCCTCGAGCATGCGTGCCTGGATCGGATCGTCGGCACAGTAGACCATCACCTCGAAGCCCTCGCCGACGAGCGTCTGCGCTGCCTTGAGCGTTTCCGGCATGTTCGGGAAGAGCGTCGCCGGATCACCCAGAACCTCGAGCTTGCACAGCGGGTGCCCATCGAGCAGTTCGCGCGCAAGGCGCAGGGTCCGCACCGCATCGGCCGCGGTGTAGCAGCCGGCGGTATTCGGCAGTATGGTGAACTGCGACGGCGGCAGCACGTCGAGCAGGTTCGGCGCAGCGGCATCCTGGCCGATGTTGGTGCGGCGGATGGCGACGGTGACGATCTCGGCACCGGCAGCTTCGATCGCTGCCCGCGTCTCGGCAAAATCCTTGTACTTGCCGGTACCGACGAGCAGACGCGAGCGGTAGGTCCGGCCAGCGACCGTCAGGCCATGGGTTGCAGGATGCATGGGTCTTTCACTTGTTGATGGGGTTCAGCCGCCACCGACGGCAACCACGATCTCGATCCGGTCACCATCGACCAGCGCGGTTTCGCCGTGCAGGCCACGCGGAACGATCTCACCGTTGCGTTCGACAGCGATCCGCTTGCCGCCGTGCCCGAGGGCAACGATGAGTTCGGCGACCGTCAGCGACGAGGGAAAGCGGCGCCTATCGCCGTTGATCAGAAGTTCCATGGGGGGTGAATTCTAGCACGCCACCGCGCGGCAGGGCCGCTGGCGCCACGATCCCCAGGGTCGGTCCGGGCGGTCGGGCAGCGCACAGCGCAGATCCGGCCGAACCATCGCAGGGGTTCGCTGTCCAGGATGCATCATCCATCACGCTAGACTTCATGAACCTCCTGCGCCCCCTGCTTCTTTGCTGCGGACTGCTGCTCGGCGGCTGCACCGGCATCCCGGACGGCATCGAGCCGGTCAGAAACTTCCAGCTCGATCGCTACCTCGGCAAGTGGTACGAGATTGCCCGCCTCGACCATTCCTTCGAGCATGGGCTGAGCGACGTTTCGGCACGCTATCGACTGCTGCCGGACGGCAGCATCGAGGTGCTCAATCGCGGCTACAGCGCGCAACAGCAAGGCTGGAAGGAAGCGATCGGCAAAGCGTTGCCACTTGGCGATAGCGGCACCGGATCTCTCAAGGTCTCCTTCTTCGGCCGCTTCTATGGCGGCTACCACATTGCCGCGCTCGATGAGCGCGATTACCGCTGGTCGCTGGTAGTCGGGCCGAGCCGCGACTATCTGTGGATCCTGTCGCGCGAGCGCGAGTTGCCACCAAGACTCCGGCAGTTGCTCGTCGACAAGGCCAGCGCGCTCGGTTTCGACACCAGTCGCCTGATCTGGGTTACCCAGGAGCGCCCGGACGCCTGACTGTGACGAAATCATCACGAGCATGCAGGGATGCCCGGCGCGGGCGCGCGGGCCAAGCGGCGAATCGGTCGTAGCGTCGAATGATTCACAACCTACGGGCGAAGCGTAGCCGGCGCAGGCGGGGCGGCGCGCTGCCGCCGCGCTAGGCAGCCTCGAACGGCTGCGCGAGAACGATCCGGAAACCGATGTCGCCGTCGCGCTCGTCGGGCGGAAAGGCCTCCCGCCTGCCACAGCGCAGATCGCCCGGGAAGTCGAGCCACGATCCGCCACGCAAGGCGCGCGGCTCATTGCCACCAACCTGCACGTTGCCCGGCACATGATATTCGTTGAGACACCATTCCCAGACGTTGCCGGCCAGATCGTAGACACCAGCGGCGGCCCCCAGCGGATACATGCCGACGGCAACGGTGCGGCCGACACCGCTCTCGTGGCTGTTGGCGAGCGCCGGCCGCCAGTCGTCCCCCCACGGGTAGCAGCGACGACTGGCGCCGCCCTGCGCAATCCACTGCCACTCCCACTCCGTCGGCAGACGCACCACCTGCCCCCCCACGAGGCCCCAGCGTGCGCTGAGCCAGCGACAGAAGGCGACCGCATCAGCCCAGCAGACGTTGATCGCCGGGTAGTTGTTGCCAGCCCACCGCGCCTCGCCGGGCTGCTTGCGTTGGACCAGCCGCCGCCACCAGCGCCGGTCACGGTAGCCATCGCTGGCGGTGACAAAGGCGCCGTACTGCTGCCAGGTGACCGGATAGCGCGCCACACGCAGGGGCTCGACGACGAAGTGGCGCTGCGCCGGCCCTTCGATCTCGACCTCGCCGGCAGCGACATCGACCCAGGCGATATCCGGCAGGCCATCGGCCGCGAGCCCGACACCGCGCCGCGGATCACCCATCTGGTTTAGACGCAGACCGATTTCCTCACGGCGTTCATGGGTCGTGCCGTCGATCGCCAGTTCGTCGATGAGGATCAGCGGCTCCGGCCGCAGGAAACTGTGCAGGTAGCTCTCCATGCCAGCGGCGAGCCCACGCCAGGCGACTATACCGGCATCGCTGAAGTCGGCGTCGGATGGCGGCGGCGGACGATGGGCAAGCTCGTGCAATGCCAGCAAGGCGGGTCGCTGCTGTTCCCAGCGCCAACGCCCGGCGCTTCCCTCGCTGCCGCCTGCAGCCTGCTGCCAGGCGCCCTGCTCGCCGCCACGGCGCCAGTCGCGTGCCGCCTGTTTGGCCTGCCGACGCAACACCAGGCTGTCGCGATGATGCGCACACCACTGGCGCAGGCGCGGCCAGTGACTGAGCAGCATCTCATGCGCCAGCTCGATGTGGCGTTCATCGTTATCGACGATGAAACCCTGCCGGCGCAGAAGCTCGACCAGGCGTGCCAGCGGCTGATCGCTGCGCAGGGTCGCAATGTCCAAGATGCGGCGGGTCGGCAACTGGTCGATCACCGTCGCCAGCTCGGTGAACAGCCGCGAGCACGCCGCATCCAGTTCGGGGTCGTCCGCGATCAGTCTCTCGATGTCGGCGGCGACACTGCCGACGGCGCTCGCCAGGCCGCCGATGCGCTGATAGGCCTCCAGGGTCAGGCCCTTTTCCGGGTGGCGCTGCTCGTAGAGCCGCTCCAGGGTCAGCGAGATCAGTGGCAGCGCCCCGCGGGCAGCGGTCGCCGCCGGCAGCAGGGTGGCCAGCAGATCCGGCTGCACCGGCACACCCAGCGCGGCCGCCGGTCCCGTGATGATCTCGCGCAGCGCCGCCTCGTCGGTGATCGGGCCGAGGACGAGCAGCGAGGCGCGCAGCAGATCCTCGCCGAGCCACTCCAGCAGACGGGCCGTGAACTCGCTGCGCAGGGTCAGCACGATGTGCAGCGTGTCGATGCCGAGCAGCGAATCGAGGAGGACGCGAAAACGGCGCGCACTTGCCGGAGGAGTGCAGCTGAAAAGTTCCTCGAACTGGTCGAGCAGCAACAGCGCGGGCAGCGACATCTGCCGCAACGACGTCGTGATCGCCGTCGCCAGGCGCTCCTCGCAGGCTGCCAGCGGCTCCTGTTCGAACAGCGCGGCGCGCAGGTCGGCGCGTGCCGCCAGTGGCCCCGATCGCAGGAGCACTTCCCCCAGCTGCCGGAACGGGCTCGACTGCGGCTCGCACGGCAGGTAAGCGAGCCCACTGGGCCGCTCGGCCAGCCTGGCGGCGACACCGGCGGCGACGAGCGAGGACTTGCCGGTTCCCGAGCTGCCGACGATACTGACCAGGCGACTCGCGGCCAAGCGGGCGAGCACGCGCTCGATGTCGCGCTCGCGACCAAAGAAGAAGCGCTGCCCGGCAGGTCTGAAAGCGGCCAGGCCGGGATAGGGATTGACGACACCCGGCCCGGCAGGTGCGCCAGGTTCTGAATGCCCCGTGCCGGCCTTGCCGCCCAGCGTCTTCCGGCTGGCGTTCATCGATCCAGCCTCGGCTGGCGGCGCTGCGAATCGATTGCCTGCTGACCAATCATCTCGTTCCGCCTGCTGCTCGACCACTCCGTCTCCATTATACGGAGCGCGAACAGGCTTGGCCAGCGCGCACGACCCGCGGCCGGGCATGGTCAGGCAGCCCGTCGACACCGGCCGCGCAGCAAATGTGGAATATGTCCTTCGGCGCGCTTGCAGAGCGTCGCTAGAATCGCCGCATGTCGAGAGAGATCCCACCCGCAACGCCTGAAATCAACCGCCTGCGCGCCGCGGCGGCACTCATCCCGATCATCGAGGCAGGCCTCGCGGTATCCCGGTTCACGGCCGAAAGAGCGGCGCTGATGGCATCCTTCTGCGAATGGACGACGCAGAAGCCCTACGACGATCCCGAAGCAATCCGCCTGGCGGAAAGAGTCCGCCACGGGTTGCAACGCATCAAGCTGCCGATCGCTGCGCCCTGAACACGAGCGTCGGTATCCGCCGATCGCCGGCAATGCCTCGCATGCGACGAGCACTCAAGCCGCTTCGGCCGGATCCGGGCGAGTCAGAAGTGCCAGCGCATCGGCCAGGTTGCGCACCGTGCGGTCAGGGTTGTGCAGCTTCTCGAGACCGAAGAGACCGATCCGGAAACTGCTGAAATCGGCTGGCTCGTCGCACTGCAACGGCACGCCGGCGGCGGTCTGCAGACCGATGGCGACGAACCGGCGGCCGGACTGGATGTCGGGATCATCCGTGTAGCTGACGACCACTCCCGGCGCCTGGAAACCCTCGGCAGCAACGCTCGCGAAGCCCTTGCCGACAAGCAGCGCGCGCACGCGCAGGCCAACCTCCTGTTGCTCCTGGCGGACACGCTCGAAACCGTAGTTCTCGGTCTCGCGCATGACGTCGCGCAGCGCCGCCAGGGCGTCAGTCGGCATGGTGGCGTGGTAGGCGTGTCCGCCGTTCTCGTAGGTCTCCATGATCTGCATCCACTTCTTCAGGTCGCAGGCGAAGCTGCTGCTGCTCGTCGCGTCGATGCGGGCGCGTGCACGCTCGCCAAGCACGACCAGCGCGCAACAGGGAATCCCGGTCCAGCCCTTTTGCGGCGCGCTGATCAGGACATCGACATGGTGCGCGACCATGTCCACCCAGATTGCGCCGGAAGCCACGCAGTCGAGCACGAACAAGCCGTCGACGGAACGGACCGCCTCACCGACCGCACGCAGGTAGTCGCTCGGCAGGATCATGCCCGATGCGGTTTCGACATGCGGCGCGAAAACGAGGTCCGGCTTCTCTTCCAGGATGCGCGCCACCACCTCGTCGATCGGCGGGGGAACGAAGGGCGAGTGCCTCTCGTCGCCGACCCGCCGCGCCTTGAGGACGATGCTCGCCGACGGGATCTGCCCCATGTCGAGAATCTGTGTCCAGCGGAAGCTGAACCAACCGTTGCGGATGATCAGGCACTTGCGGCCGCTCGCGAACTGGCGCGCGACGGCTTCCATGCCGAAGGTTCCGCTGCCGGGCACGACGATGGCCGTCGTGCCGTTGTAAACCGTCTTGAGAATGCGCGCGATATCGCGCATGACTCCCTGAAAGCGCTGCGACATGTGGTTGAGGGAGCGATCGGTATAGACCACCGAATACTCGAGCAGACCCTCTGGATCGGGTTGGGGCAGCAGTGCAGGCACGATTGTCTCCAGTTCTCTGGTTGGGTTTGTTGATTGCGGCTGACGACGGAGCGCGAGCATAACGCCAAGTCCGCCCCCGGCGCTAGTCGGCGCCCTGCCTCCCGGGGCCATCGCAAATCCTTTAGAATTCGCCGATCGAGCCGCGCCGCTGCCAGCGGTGCTGCGCACCGCACCCAACAGACCGGAAACGCCCATGGCCGGAGCCAGCCTGCTCGCCCTGATCGATGACATCGCCACCGTCCTCGACGATGTCGCCCTGATGACCAAAGTGGCAGCAAAGAAGACCGCCGGTGTCCTCGGCGACGACTTGGCGCTGAACGCGCAACAGGTGTCCGGCGTGCGCGCCGAGCGCGAACTGCCGGTCGTCTGGGCGGTTGCCGTCGGTTCCCTGAAGAACAAGCTGATCCTGGTGCCTGCTGCCCTGGCGATCAGCCGCTTCATGCCGTGGGCGGTGACCCCGCTGCTCATGCTGGGCGGCATCTACCTGTGCCTTGAAGGGGTCGAGAAACTCGCGCACAAGTGGTTGCACCCGGCGCCACACGGCGATGCTGACGCGGCCGAACTGGCAGCCCTCGCCGGCGGCGACGCCGACCTGCGGGCCCTCGAGGCCGACAGGATCAGGGGCGCCATTCGCACGGACTTCGTGCTTTCGGCCGAAATCGTCGTCATCGCCCTCGGCACGGTCGCCGGACAGCCGTTCACGATGCAGGTGGTCGTGCTATGCGGCATCGGTCTGCTGATGACCGTCGGTGTCTATGGCCTCGTCGCCGGTATCGTCAAACTCGATGACCTCGGCTGCCACCTGCTCAAGCGACCCGGCGTGCTGGCGCAAACGATCGGCAACGGCCTGTTGCTGGCGGCGCCGCGACTGATGCGCGCACTGACGGTGATCGGGACGGCGGCGATGTTTCTCGTCGGCGGCGGCATCCTGACGCACGGCATCGCGTCGCTGCATCACGCCATCGAGCATGCGGCGGCGCTGGCGGGCGAAGTCGCGCTGGCAGGCGGCGCACTCAAGCTGCTGACCTCGGCCCTGCTCGACGCCCTCGTCGGCATCTTCGCCGGCGGCCTGGCATTGCTCGGCCTGAAGACCATCGCCGCGGCGCGGCGAGCGCTCGGCGCTGCCGGCCGGACGCCGCCGAGCGCCTGAACCCGCCCGGCCGGCTAGCTCTTGGGCAGCCGACCCATGAGGAAGAACTCCTCGTTCGGCCGCATCGACGTCATGTTGGCCAATCGGTTCGACATCGCGAAGAAGGCGGCGACCGCACCGATGTCCCAGATGTCCGGGTCGGCGAAACCGTGCTCGCGCAGCGCTGCGAAATCGGCATCGCCGATTTCAGCCGAATGCAAAGCCACTTTCAGGGCGAAGGTGAGCATCGCCCGCTGCCGCGGCGTGATGTCCGCCTTGCGGTAATTCACCGCCACTTGGTCGGCCAGCAACGGATTGCGCGCACGCACGCGCAGGATCGCTCCGTGCGCGACGACACAGTACTGGCACTGGTTGGCACCGCTGGTCGCCACGACGATCATCTCGCGCTCGGCCTTGCTGAGCCCGCTCTCCTTCTCCATCAGCGCGTCGTGGTAAGCGAAGAAAGCGCGGAACTCATCGGGGCGGTGGGCCAGCGTGAGGAAGACGTTGGGAACGAAACCGGCCTTCTCCTGGACCTCCAGGATGCGGTTGCGCACATCCGCGGGCAATTCGTCGAGCGCGGGAACGGGGAAGCGACTGATCGGTGATTGCATGGCCATCTCCATGGTGGTCGGGTGATGCGATCGCGACATGATACACAATGGCCGCGACCGGCAGAGCAAGCGCCGACCGGGACCCCGCTGTCCGCCTCTCCTCGCCGTCCCGCAGGCGACGCCCGATGCCCGGTGACGGCTGGTGGCGACCGCTCGCGCGCGACATCGCGACATCGCGACATCGGATCCTTCGCCTCCGCGACCAGCTGCGCCGGCAAGCGCGGGGCCACGGCCTGTCGGAAAATCGTGTCGCGGCGGCTGCGGAACGGGTTAGACTGCAGTCTTCCTGCAGACTGCCGAGCCGAACCGATGACTCCATCACCGCTGCGATCCCTTGTCCTGCTTCTACTGCTCCTTTTCCTCGGCGGCTGTGCCAGCCGCCCGGTGAATCCGCCTCTTGCCGAGGCCGACCCGCATGCTGGGTACCGTTTCCAGGTGCGCCACGCACAGCAGGCCAAGGGAAAGGAAAACCTGGTCATTCTCGCCTTCTCCGGAGGAGGCACGCGCGCGGCGGCATTTTCCTACGGCGCTCTCGAGTTCCTTCGGCGTACGGAAGTGGTGGGACAGCAGGGCCAGACCGTCCGCCTGCTCGATACCGTCGACATCATCACCGGCGTCTCCGGCGGCAGCTTCACCGCACTTGCCTATGGCCTCTACGGCGACCGCCTGTTCGCCGAGTACGAACAACGCTTTCTCAAGCGCGACGTGCAGGGCGAGATCATCGCGCGTGTCCTGAGCCCGAAGAACTGGGGCGCCCTCTGGTCGCTGGGCTGGGGTCGTTCGGAGCTGGCAGCGGAGCTGTACGACGAGATCCTGTTCCAGGGAGCCACCTTCGGCGATCTGGACCGTGGCCGCGGACCGCTGATCCTCGCGTCAGCGACCGACATCTCGACGGGTGCCCGTTTCGTCTTCAACCAGAACACCTTTGACGTCATCTGCTCGGAGCTCAATGCCGTGCGCCTGTCGCGCGCCGCCGCCGCGTCCTCGGCGGTACCGGTGGTTCTCTCACCGGTGACGATCAACAACTACGGTGGCACCTGCCGGACGCAACTGCCCCCCTGGGTGAAGGTCTTCACCGATGCCGCAGAGCCACCACGCCCGGCAGCACGGGCGATCCGTTCGCTGCGCGACCTGCAGGGCTTTGGTGACGGCGCCCACCGGCCCTTCCTGCATCTGGTCGACGGCGGCGTCTCGGACAACGTTGGTATGCGCGCGGTGCTCGACGCGCTCGAAATCTCGCAAGCGCTGCACGAGGCCGGCGCGCCCACTCCGCTCGACGGCATCCGCCGTGTCATCGTCTTCATCGTCAATTCCCTCTCCTCGCCGCCGACCGACTGGGACGAATCGGAGAGCCCGCCGGGCCCCGTCAGCATCCTGCTGAAGTCGGCTGGAGTGCCGATCGACCGCTACTCCTATGAAGCGGTCGAGCTGCTGCGGGACATGGCGGCGCGCTGGAAGACCCTGCGCCTGATCGGCCAGTCGTCGGCAATGGCCGCCAACAGGGATCCCGCGGTAGCCGCAGCGCTGCGCGTTCCGGAGGCCGAAATCTATGCCATCGACGTCTCGTTTGGCGAGCTGCACGACCCGGATGAGGTGGCTTACCTCAACGCCCAGCCGACTTCCTTCGTGCTGCCCGACGAGGCCGTCGATCGTCTGCGCGCGGCGGCGGGACGAATCATCATGGACTCGCCGGAATTCCAGCGCCTGCTGCGCGACGTGGACGCGCGCATCGTCGCCGACCCGCAACGGCCGCAGGCATCGACGGCTGGGCGCACGCCGTAGGACGGACGGGCAGCAAGGCCGCCATTCCCGGCGGGGCGGACGAGCGTGCGCCGCCGCCGACCCTGTCCGTCGTGCCAGCCGTCCGCCGTCCGGATACCCCGTGGCCCGGTTCGGAGTCGGTAGCGTCTGCCGCACCGCGGCACCGGCGGTCCTATGCCGGGCGACGCGAAGGCCAGCGCAGCACCCCCGTTGCCAGGGCCGTCCCGAGCACGACGATGGCGCCACCGAGAAGCATCCCCGCGTCGAGGCGCTCAGCAAGGAAGATGCCGCCCCAAATGATGCCGAAAAGCGGGATGAGGAAGGTCACGGTCACTGCGCGCGCAGCGCCGACGTTGGCGATCAGGCGAAAGAAGATGAGAAAGGCGAAAGCGGTACAGCCCACGCCGAGCGCGATTGCCGCCGCCCATGCCAGGCAGCCGGGCGATTTGGCCGGCCAGAACCAGAACGCGAGGGGCGTCAGGACGATCGCGGCGATCATCTGCGACCCGGCGGCACTGACCAGCGCCGGCACCTCGCCGAGAAGCCGTCGCGTCAGATGGGCGGCAAGGCCATACGACAGGGTGGCCAGCAACATGGTGATGATCGCCCATCCGCTGCCGCCGGGCTTGAAGTCGGCCTGACCGGCGGCGAGCACGAGAACGCCGACGAAACCGACGACGAGACCGGCAGCGCGCGCCGCGCCGAGGCGTTCGCGCAGCCAGAGGGCGCCGATCAGCGCGGTGAAGATCGGCACCGTCGCATTGAGAATCGACGCCAGACCGGCGGTGATCGACAGCATCGCCCAGGCAATCAGCGTAAAGGGCAGCGCCGAGCTGAAGACACCGACGACGACGATGCCGAAGGCGTGCTCGCGCAGAGCCCCGACCTGCCGCCGCAGCAGCAGCAAGGGCGCCAGGCAGGCCGCCGCCACCGCAACCCGCATCCAGATCAGCGGCAGCGGGCCGAAGGCCGGAGCGGCGTAGCGCATGAACAGGAAGGAGCCGCCCCAGAGAGCGGCCAGCAGGACCAGGTCACACAGGTCGCGCATGCGCATCAGTTCGCTCTCTCCACAGGCATCCGCTGAGCTTCCGGCGCCACCGACAGCAGCAATCGGACTGCCGCCAGCCGACGGTGCAGGCTGCCGGCGCTGACCTGTCGGCATGCGGGCGACGCGTTGCGGCCACAGCGCTGACACCCCGGCACGCCGTACCCCCGGGGCCAGCCCTGCGGATGAAAAAGGTGCGAGCCTACGGCATGCCGCTGCCCGCTGTCCAGGAGATTCCGCCTTGTCACCCGGATGGCAATGCCTGCTATCCTGCGCGGTGGCCGCGCCCTTCCCGGCAGGCAAGCGGTCCGACCGCTCCCGCCACGACCCGCCACGACCCGGCGCGATCGCCAGCATCTGCCGACGCAATCAATGGCCGAGCGCCGCCCGGCCGGCCAACCCGAGACGCCGCGATGCCGCGCTGCCGCCAACACGCGGCGTCACCACCAGCCAGAGTGAGAACGAATGAGCTATACCTTTGCCTCTGCCACCATCCTGCTGATCCTCATCACCGACCCGATCGGCAACATTCCCATCTTCGCCAACGCGCTGCGGCACGTGGCGCCGGCTCGGCGGCCGTGGGTCATCCTGCGCGAGGTGCTCATCGCCTTCATTCTCCTGCTGACCTTCATGTTCGTCGGCGAGGGCTTCCTGCGCCTGATGAACCTCAGTGAACTGTCTCTGCAGATCGGCGGCGGCGTAATCCTCTTCCTGATCGCGCTGCGGATGATCTTTCCGCCACCGGGCACCGACGCCAGAGACCCCGCCGGGGAGCCGTTGATCGTGCCGCTCGCCGTTCCGGCCATCGCCGGCCCGTCGGCACTGGCGACCGTCCTGCTGCTCGTGTCGCAGGCGCCCGCTCGCCGGCTGGAATGGATCGGCGCTCTGTGCATCACGATGGCAGTCAGTGCCATCATCCTCGTCCTCGCCGAACGCATTCAACGCGTCGCCGGCGAGCGCATCGTGATCGCGCTGGAACGGCTGATGGGTCTGGTGCTGGTGGCGATGGCGATCGAGATGATGCTGCGGGGCATCAAGACATTCGCGCTGCAGATCTCGCAGACTCACCCCTGAACCTTGCCCGCGCCGGCCGCCGGCCGCCGGCCGCCGGCGCCGCGGGCAGCGGGCTTGGGGTAGCGGGAAAGCGCGGCCTGGTGTGGCGCACCGGCGGCAGGACGACGATGCCCGTTCGCTGCGCTCAGGAGGAACGCAACCGTCGCCGCCACGACCGGATCAGATACAGCCGCCAGATGGCGCGAGTGGCCAGGAAACCCAGCACCGAAAGGCTGCTGGCGAGCGCGAGCAGACCGACTGCCAGCGGCTGGGCGACGGCCAGCATCCACATCTGCATCGCTTCGGTCCAGTCAGTGAAAGCGCTGACGCTGAACGCGGGCGGCGCGACGAAACCGCCGCTGTCGCCGATCAGCAGGCGACCGATCTGGTAGGCGACGAGGTAGAGCGGCACGATGGTGAACGGGTTGGTGTAGAGCGTGACGAGCAGGGCAAGCGGCAGGTTGACGCGCAGGAGCAGCGCACTGAGCGCCGCCCCGATCATTTGCAGCGGGCCGGGAATCAGGCCGCAGAACATACCGACGGCAACCGCCCCGGCAGCCGAGTGACGGTTCAGGTGCCAAAGCCGGGGATGCAGCAGCCACGACTCGAACGGACGCAACCAGCGGTTGTTGCGGATCGACTCGTGGTCGGGAAGATACTTTCTCAGGAAACGACGCATGCCGGCATTATCGCAGGCTGCGCCCGGCGATGGTCGATCGCCCGGCGGCGATGTACCCAGCGACTTCGCTGGCGACGGTAGGCCGGATGCACTCGCTTGCCGGCCCAGATCAAAGACAGGAGCGCACTACGGGCGCAGACTGGCGGTCCATTCCCATCACCGCCGGAGACCACCATGCACGCCTGCGATCAGCCCCGTATCGATGCCAGACACGCCTTCGACGCTCGCGGTGTCGCGAAACGCTTTCGCCACGCGGCGATCTTCGGTGCTCTCGATGTTCTGGTCCCGGGAGAGACCATGCGTTTCTGCAACGACCACGACCCCCTGCCACTGCTCGCGCAGCTGCAAAGCCGCTATGGCAACGCGTTGCAGGTCAGCTACGTGCAGCGCGAACCCGGCGCCGTCGTCATCGACTTCCTGCGCACCGCCTGAGGACACCGATCGTCTGCCGTACGCGCCCGCCTGTCCCCTGCCGCACGCGCAGCCGGTGAAGCCGGCGCGGCGGACCGACGCGCGGTCAGCCGGCTGTGTGGAATGAGCGCTTGCTGATCTACCTCGGTCTCTCGGCCCTGGCGACCTTCGTCGCTGCGCTGGTGTCGCTGCTTCTCGGACAGGCATCGCTGCCAGCAGTCGCACACCTGCTGCTGGCGGCCGGAATCATGCCGCTGATCTTCGGCGCCATCACCCATTTCATACCCGTCCTGACCCGTAGCGGTGCCGCACCACGAAGCCTCCTGCTGGCGCCGATCCTCCTGCAGCTTGCCGGCGGTGTGTCCTTTCTCGGCTTCGTCGGCGAAGCGCCACCACCAGCCCTCACGGCTGCTGCCAGCAGCACGCTACTGCCGGCAGCGGCTCTCGCCGGATGGATGAACCAGCGCGCGAGGCGGGCGCTCGGCACCCCGCATCCATGTTGGCACTGGTACCTGGCAGCGGTCAGCCTGCTCGGCGTCGCGCTGCTGCTGGTCCCGGCGATGGCCTGCTGGCCACAGGCGCGCAATACACTCAGGCTGCTCCACCTGCACCTCAACGTGCTCGGCTTCGTCGGCCTGACTGCCCTCGGAACGCTGCATGTCCTGCTGCCAACGGTACTGAACACTGCCGACCCGACCGCCAGCCAGCGCTTGCGGCGACAGTTGCCCGTCGCGGTTGGCGCCGTCCTGCTGATCGCCATCGGTGCTGCCCTCTCGCTGCCCCTGGCGCTGACGGGTACCCTCCTGCTGTCAGTCGTCGTCCTCAGTCTCGGGCGCGCCATCCTGACTTGGCAAGGCTGGCGCCGGCTGCTCGACGATGGTGCGGCTGCCCCCCTTGCCGGCGCACTGGCGGGGTTTCTGCTGCTGCTTGGACTCGGAGTCGGCCACGCCGTCGGAGCGCTCGACGGCCGTGACAGCATCCTCGCCTTCATCGTCGGCTTTCTCCTGCCCCTGGTCACCGGCGCCCTCACGCACCTGCTCCCGGTCTGGCTACTGCGCGGCAAGCGGACGGCGCGTCGTGACCGGCTGCACACCGCCCTGCGCCACGGCGGCACGCAACGGGCATTGCTGTTCCTGACCGCCGGCGCTCTGCTCGGCCTCGACGTTGCGGCTGGCCTGTGGCCAGCGCTGTTGGCGCTGCTCCACTTCCTTGGAGTCGTGCTGAGGGCGCTCTGTGCAGACCGGGAGTGACTTGCCGATTGGTCAACTTTATACTTTAAAACAACACTATCGGAGATTTTTGTGAAAAAAGTCTCAAGATCTGCGAGGTGCCTCCGTTGACCGGGATATGATCCACTCGGTCGAGCACCAACCGCGGAGCGAGAGATGTTCAAGCACGATCATTTCCCTCAGATGCACTCATCACGCCAGGCATCGCGTCGGCTGCATCGTCGTCCGGCCCTGCCCGGCGATCTGCAGACGGGCCACTCGCAAGCCGCGAGCGCCGTCTTCGAAGGCGGGGTGCAACACCGGCGAGTACAGCGCGACAGGATCATGGCGACGCAGGCGACGATGCTCGCGCTGCTGGCGGCCGAGGCACGCATCGCGGATCTCGAGCGCGCCCTGAGCAGGGCCGAAGCGGCAGCGGTGACTGATACACTGACCGGCGCGCTCAATCGCCGTGGCTTCGACCAGGCGCACGAGTGTGAGGTTGCCCGCTCGCGCCGCAACGGAAGCCCGCTGGCACTCGCCCTGATCGACTTGGACGATTTCAAGCGTCTCAACGACACGCTTGGCCATCACGCCGGGGATGAGGCACTGATCCATCTCGTCCGGATCCTGCGCTCGGCATTGCGGCCATCCGACGTCATCGGCCGGTTCGGTGGTGAAGAATTCGTCGTGATGCTGCCCGACACCGGGCTCGACGAGGCAGTGAGCGCCCTCACCCGCTTTCAGCGACAGCTCGCGGGCTGCCGCGTCGCCGGCAGCGGTGTCACGCTGACCTTCAGTGCCGGCGTCGTCGTGCAGGCGTCCGGCGAATCGCTCGCGGAGTCGATCGAGCGTGCCGATGCGGCGACCTATGCCGCCAAGCGGGCGGGAAAGAACCGTGTACTGGCTGGCTGAGAGGTTGTTAAGGTGATTGCCGCGAATAGTCATACCGTGGAAGCTGGCCGGATCAGGATGTCCCACTTGGGCAGGAGCGGGTTTCTTGCCAGTCGGGACTCAACAGCCTGCATGGCAACCTTGGCCACGGTGACTCCTTTTTCATAGGTGGTCCGGCTCAGTTGGACGACGGGATGGATGCCTTTCCAGGTCATGCTTTTCGCCCACGCCAACATTGTTTCGGTATCGGTGAGCTTGGCGCCGTTCCAGTGCTTCTCGAGGATTCCCCAGCAGCGCTCCACGGGATTGTATTTGCTGTGGTACGGCGGATAGTAGAGGAGGCGAATGGACTTGTCGATGTGGTCGGCGAACTCGACCATGCGCTTGAGAAACTGCGTGCGCCGACCATTGCTCTCGGGCCCGTTGTCGGCCTTGATCTGGATGTGGGTGACGCGCGCACACGCATCGGGGTCTTGACATGCCCACCAGGCGTACAGGCTGTCGATGATGAAATCGCTGGTCTTCGCCGAACTTCCGAAGGACAGATGAAGGGAGCCACTGTCTTCGTTGACGACACCAAATGGGGTGTGCTTCTCTTGGCACCCCATGTCGTGGTCTGCCGCCTGGTTGTCACCCCGCGTCTTGCCACCGCGCGAGTAGTCGCCAATATTCACCGTCGCCTTGCAGTCCATGCTCAGGCGCATGAACGCTGCGCCTTGGCAATCCCGGTCATGTTCCCGGATGTTGGCGAAGATGGCGTCGGTTTCGGGGACTTTTTTTGGGGTTTGGCCTTGAGCACCGGACGCAGCCGGTACCCGTTCCGGTTCAACACTTCCGACATGCAGCTTCGGGACGGCAGCACCTCGTCGGCAAATCCCAGCGCTTGCAACTGCTTGCGGGCCTCCTCCGCCGTCAAGCGGGTGAACGACAAGGTCGTGCGAAAAGTCGGATCCTGCTGGGCATGACTCTCCGCCAGTCTCCACAGCGCTTCCGCCACCTCCGGGTGTTTCTGCTCCCACAACTTCGCACCACAGAACGCGTGATGCCCCACACAAACGATCCCGGTGCGTTTCTCGTTCAGACCAAGCCGAACAGCCTCCCGACTCCAGCCGAAAACCTCCTCTGCGCACCGAGCGCTGCCGCTACAGTACTTCACCGCCATCTCCGCCTGAAACGCCCGGCGCTCCGATCCCGTCATCTTGCTCGACGCAAGCCGGATGTCTTCCACATGACTGGCTTCAAGAGAAACCCCCCCTTCACTTACCATGGCGACCTTCATCAGTGACTCCAACAATCTGAGAACTGACTCGAAGTATCGCATACAACACTATGAGCAAGAGACCATATCTAATCAGACAAGCCTGCCACCATGGCCGCTGGTATGACGTCTTGCGGAAATCGCCTAAGAAGTCGTCGCCAGCAGGCGGGGATGCAAGGGGCGAGCGAGCGACAAGACCCACCAGATGGATAGGTGAGGGCGAAGGCGGGGGTTTCGCGCAGCATGCCGCACGCCGCCGGGACTGGGGCTGGAAGCGGCATGGTAGACTGCGCGTCTTGCCATCTGCCGGACAGCCATCGCCATGCGTTACGTCTCGACTCGTGCCCGACCCGCCGGTGCGGCGGATTCGTCGAACCGGACCTTCTCGGAGATCCTCCTCGCCGGTCTGGCGCCCGACGGAGGACTCTATCTCCCGGCCAGCTATCCCAGGATCGACCAGTCAGAGCTCGCCCAGTGGCGCGACCTCTCCTATGCCGATCTCGCCAGCGCCGTGCTGGCCCATTTCATCGATGATATTCCGCTTGACGATCTGCGGACCCTGATCCACAGGACCTACACACCCGCCATTTACGGCAACGGGCGCAACGACTCGGCCGCCAGCGAGATCACGCCGCTGCGCTGGCTCGAACCGCCGGCGCCGGGAAGTGGCGAGGGCGGACTGGCGATCCTTGAGCTGTCCAATGGGCCGACCCTGGCCTTCAAGGACATGGCCATGCAGTTGCTCGGCAACCTGTTCGAGTACGTCCTGACGCGCAACGGCGAGGAGATCAACATTCTCGGCGCCACTTCTGGTGATACCGGCTCGTCAGCCGAGTACGCGATGCGCGGCAAGCAGGGCGTGCGCGTCTTCATGCTCTCGCCGCATCAGCGAATGAGCCCCTTCCAGCGCGCCCAGATGTACTCGCTGCAGGATCCCAACATCTACAACATCGCCGTGCGCGGAACGTTCGACGACGCCCAGGACATCGTCAAGGCGGTGTCGAACGACCACGCGTTCAAGACGCGCTACCGGATCGGTGCAGTCAATTCGATCAACTGGGCACGCGTCGCCGCTCAAGTGATCTACTATTTCAAGGGATACTTCGCAGCGACCCGTGAAATCGGCGGCAGCGGCGGGCAGCAGGTGGCCTTCGCCGTTCCCTCGGGCAACTTCGGCAACATCTGCGCTGGCCATATCGCGCGCATGATGGGACTGCCGATCGGCCGCCTGGTGCTGGCGACGAACGAGAACGACGTCCTCGACGAGTTTTTCCGCAGCGGCGTCTACCGCCCGCGCGCGCCCAGCGAAACCGCAGCGACCTCGAGTCCGTCGATGGACATCTCGAAGGCTTCCAACTTCGAGCGCTTCGTCTTCGATCTGGTCGGCCGCGACCCGGACCTCATCCGCCAGTTGTGGTCAAAAGTCGACGCCGGCGGCAGTTTCGACCTGTCGTCACTGCCCTGCTTCGCCCGTCTGCCCGACTTCGGCTTTGTCTCTGGTCGCAGCACGCATGCTGACCGCCTTGCGACGATCCGCCGCACCCATGACCGCTACGGACTGGTCATCGATCCCCACACCGCTGACGGGCTCAAGGTCGGCAGCGAACACCGCACGGCCGATATGCCGATGGTCGTTCTGGAAACCGCACTGCCGACAAAATTCGAGGAGACGATCGTCGAAGCGCTCGGGCACAGACCCGATCGACCCGCAGGCATGGAAGGCATCGAGACGCTGCCGCAGCGCGTCGAGGTCATGGACGTCAATGTAGACCAAGTGCAGCGCTTCATCGCGCAGCACGTACCGTGAATCGGCACCGATCGGGGCTTCAGAGATAGATGACCGCTGGAAAGACGGCCGCAGCCAGGACCAGGACCAGCCATTCGAGATTGTGTCGCGCCAGGAACCCCGTGAAGTGCATGATCAGTATCGTGATCGCCAGTACGTAGAACAGCGCAAATAGCATCAGACCACCCTCTCCCTGTTGGTGGAAGCCACAACCTCCGGCCCGCTCGCGTCGTCCGGATGATATCACCGCTGAACTCGCTGGTGGCAGCACGGGGCACCCCGCTGGCGCGGCGCTGCCCCCTGCGGTCCACCGCGTGTTGCAGTGGGCCGGTCAGCCCTGGAAACGCATGGACAGATCGAGCGCCCGGACATCCTTGGTCAGGCCACCGATCGAGATGCGGTCCACACCGGTCTCGGCGATTGCGCGGACGGTGTCGAGGCTGACGTTGCCCGACGCCTCGAGCACCGCGCCACCAGCCGTAACGGCCACCGCAGCGCGCAGTTGATCCAGGCTCATGTTGTCCAGCAGGACCATCTCCGCACCACTGGCGAGCGCCTGGCGCAGTTCGTCGAGGTTCTCGACCTCGATCTGCACGAACTGGCAAACCCCGCCGCTGGCGGCTGCGACCTGCTTCGCCGCCGCCAGCGCGGCAGCGATGCTGCCGGCGGCAAGGATGTGGTTCTCCTTGATCAGGATTCCGTCGTAGAGACCGAGGCGATGATTGCCGCCGCCACCGCAGCGGACGGCATACTTCTGCGCCAGCCGCAGTCCGGGAACCGTCTTGCGCGTGTCGACCACATGCGCCCGTGTTCCCGCAACCCGCTCGGCGTACTCCCCGGCCTTGGTCGCGACGCCGGAAAGCAGTTGCAGGAAATTCAGCGCGCTGCGCTCGCCAGTCAGCAGGGCGCGCGCCGGCCCCTCGACCTCGCACAGCGGCTGGCCCGGCCTGATCCGTTCACCATCGCCCGCCTGCCAGGCGATGCGCACCGCCGGGTCGAGTTGCCGGAAGCAGGCGGCGAACCAGGCCGAACCGCAGAGGATGGCGTCCTCGCGCGCAATGACCGTCGCCCGCCCGATCCCCGCAACCGGTACGAGTTGCGCCGTCAGGTCGCCGCTGCCGACATCCTCGGCAAGTGCTGCGGCAACATTACGCTCGACTTCGCCCTCGAGCATGGCTGCAAAGTTCATGAGGAATCCCGTACACTGGCGTCAGCTACGCGGATTCTATCACCAATGGGAGGCACCCATGCTCGACCTGTTGCTCGTCACGACGGGCGTCCTGCTCGCCCTGGCCTTTGCCGGAGGTCTGGTTTACCTGTACGTGCAGGACGTGACGCAGGAAAAGCACGCCGTGCTGCGCAACTTCCCGCTCGTCGGCCACCTGCGCTATCTGTTCGAGAGTCTGGGCGAGTACTTCCGGCAGTATTTCTTCCTGGGCGACCGCGACGAGATGCCCTTCGACCGGGCAACGCGGAGTTGGGTCTACCGCATGGCGAAGAATCAGGGCGGGATCATCGGTTTTGGCTCGACCTACCGCATCCACGAGCCGGGCGCACTGGTATTCGTCAACGCCCCCTTCCCGGTCCTCGACGAAGAACAGCGACCGACACCGCCACTGCCGATTGGCGAAGGTTACTGTGCCACCCCGTTCAGTGGCCGCTCGCTGGTCAACATCAGCGCCATGAGTTTCGGAGCCATTTCGCGACCCGCCGTGCGTGCATTGTCACGCGGCGCTGCCGCCGCCGGCTGCTGGCTGGACACCGGCGAAGGAGGCCTGTCACCCTACCATCTCGAGGGCGGCTGCGACATCATCTTCCAGATCGGCACCGCCAAGTACGGCGTCCGCGATGCCAGCGGACAGCTTTCCACCCAGCGGCTGCGCGAACTGGCAGCGCACGAATGCGTCCGAGCCTTCGAGATCAAGCTGTCGCAGGGAGCGAAGCCGGGGAAAGGAGGCGTACTCCTGAGCAACAAGGTGACACCCGAAATCGCCGAGATACGTGGCATTCCCCTCGGCGAGGATTCACTCAGCCCAAACCGTCACCGCGATGTCGCCAACATCGACCAGTTGCTCGACCGGGTCGAACACGTGCGCGCGATCACGGGCAAACCGGTTGGCGTCAAGACCGCGATCGGCGGCAACGCGTTCATGGACGAACTGACGGAGGCCGTCAGGCGTCGGGGGCTGCATGCCGCACCGGACTTCCTGACGATCGATGGTGGAGAGGGTGGCAGCGGTGCGGCGCCGCAAGCCTTGGCCGACCACATGGCGCTGTCGATCGACGAAGCGCTGCCGCTGGTGGCCGATGCACTGATCGCCAGCGGCCTCAAACAGCGCGTTCGCCTGATTGCAGCCGGCAAGCTGGTCACTCCGGCGCGCGTCGCGTGGGCACTCGCCGCCGGTGCCGACTTCGTCAACACGGCACGCGGTTTCATGTTCTCCCTCGGCTGCATCCAGGCCCTGCGCTGTCACGCCAACACCTGCCCAACCGGCGTCACGACGCATGACCCCCGGCTGCAACGCGGCCTGGTCGTCGAAGACAAGGCGGAACGCGTTGCCGCCTACTGCCGCAACATGAACAGGGAGCTCGAGATGATCGCCCACTCCTGCGGTCTCCCGCACGCGCGCGGACTGCGCCGCGAGCACGTACGCATCGTCCAGCCCTCAGGGCGCAGCATCTCTCTCCACACGCTCCATCCCTACCCCGACACCCCAACGCAATGAGAGAGTGTGAGGACAGCGGCGCGAGCGAGCGGACGAAGCCCCACTCCGGTCAGCGCGCTGCCCGGATCACTGCTGCCGGCGATTCAGTCGTCGGACCGTCGGAGCAACCGCTCGGGTTCACTGTCCTTCGGCGACCCAGGCATCGCTCGGCAGATCCGGCACGCCGGGAGTAATGACGAATCGCGTCAACGCGCGCGGGTTCATCAGGCCGATCCCCCCTTGCGCGAGGCGATAGTGGAGCGCCGGTCGTTCGAAGAGGCCAGTCAGGTTCATCAGCGGTTCGGCTAGCGCCGGCTTGCGGACACCCTCGGCGGCCATGTACAACACGTGGCCACCGATGAAGAAAAACTCGATCCGCGCGCTGAAGTGGTCGCCGTTCAAGCCGCCAGAGAAGGGTTCGACACGCTGCTCCGGCGTCAACGCGCTCAGGCTCAGGTTGTGCTGGCTGGGCAAATGGGCCGCAAGGTCGCGTGTCGTCTCGATCTCGACACAGGCGATCGCGGCGGCGGCAAAAACCTCGGTGTGCGCGCCCGAACCGATGATCAGCGGCTTGCCGCTAAAGAGCTGCCCGCTGCGCCGCAGGCTGTCGACAATGGCCTCCAGGCTGGTTTCGTCTGTGGGAACGAAACGCCGCGCACGGTTCGCGGTGGTGATCACGGTGATGTGGCTTGTCATCCTGGCACTCCATCGATACGAAGCATGGCCGGCCCGCACTTCTGGCGTTGTCAGTCAGCCGTGCGGTTCCTGCCCTGCACCCACAGCACATCGCCGCAACCAGCGGTGCGGTTGAGCGCGCGACCGAGGACGAACAGCAGATCCGACAGGCGATTGAGGTACTTTCGCGCGAAGTCGGAGACGCTCTCGCTGTTGGCCAGAGTCACCACATGTCGCTCGGCGCGGCGGCATACCGTCCGTGCCAGATGGGCCAGCGCTGCGGCGCGGCTGCCGCCGGGGAGAATGAAGTCCTTCAGCGGTGGCAAGTCGTCGTTGAAGCGCTCAACGAGGGCTTCGAGGCGAGCCACCTGCGCGTCGCTGATCATGTTCATACCGGGAATGCACAGCTCTCCGCCAAGATCGAAGAGGTCGTGCTGCACGCCGGTAAGAGCATTTCTGAACTCATCCGGAATTTGTTCCGCCAACAGCAGGCCAATGGTCGAATTGAGTTCGTCGACCTGGCCGATCGTCTCGATGCGCAGACTGTCCTTGGCCACGCGCGTACCATCTCCAAGGCCGGTGGTACCGGCATCACCGGTTCGCGTGACGATCTTCGACAGACGATTGCCCATGCTGGCTTTCCTGATCAAAATATTGCTGATTATAGACGAAGGAGCCGCCGTGACTGGGCCTGTGCTGAACCTGAGTGCCAATCTGAGCTTCCTGTTCACCGAGTATGAGTTCGGTGAGCGTTTCGAACGGGCAGCACGAGCGGGCTTTCGCGGAGTCGAATTCCTGTTTCCCTACGCCTGCGATGGCGATGAATTGCGCACGCTGCTGCGTGCGAACGGACTGGTGCAGGTCCTGCACAACCTGCCGGCCGGAAACTGGTCGGCCGGCGAACGAGGCATTGCCTGTCTGCCGGGACGGGAGGCCGACTTCCGCGAATCGGTCGCGCAGGGCATCGACTTCGCACGCACGCTGGACTGCCGGCAGCTCAACTGTCTTGCCGGGATCGCACCGGACGGCATTCCCGACGAAGAACTGCGCGCAACCCTGACGCGCAATCTGCGCTACGCCTCCGAGCAACTGGCCAGGCATGGCATCCGGCTGCTGATCGAACCGATCAACAGTCGCGTCGACATGCCCGGCTTCTGGCTCGACACGCCCGCCAAGGGACTTGCATTGATCGCCGAGATGGCACTCCCCAATCTCTGGCTGCAATACGACATTTACCACGCCCAAGTGATGGCGGGAGACCTGGCACGGACGATCGAAGCCAACATCGATCGCATCGCGCACTTCCAGCTGGCCGACAACCCGGGCCGCAACGAGCCCGGCAGCGGCGAGATCAACTATCCGTTTCTCTTCGATTTGCTTCGCCGCCTCGGCTATGACGGCTGGCTGGGCTGCGAATACCGGCCAAGGCGGGTGGATACTGAAAGCAGCCTCGGCTGGGCGCGCGAATGGCTGGCCCCCCGTGCGACCGCAGAGCACTCGCCGGGCGTGCCGTCCAGCCCACTCCCGCTTTGACGGCTCGCAGCGCGACTGCGGCAGCCCGCGGCGGGAAAAGCGCTCAGCCCTCGGCAAAGGCCTTGCAGAAACGGAGGTCTTCCGAATAGGGGAAGAAATCGTCGACGTGGCCGGCGCGGATTCTTTCCTGCGTCGTCTGCCAGAAGCGGACGTTCAACAACGGACGATGGTACTTCAGGAAGGCCGAGCGGACCTTCGCCGAGCCGAGCAGGAAGCTCGCGAACTCCTCCGGGAAGACGTCGTTCCTGCCGACGGAATACCAAGGCTCACCGGACATCTCCATCTCGGGATACGGCGGCTCCGGGATGGCACGAAAGTTGATGTCGGTCATGTACTCGATCTCGTCGTAGTCGTAGAAAACCACGCGTCGGTAGCTGGTCACACCGAAGTTCTTCCACAGCATGTCGCCCGGAAAGATGTTGGCGATCGCCAGTTCCCTGATCGCGTTGCCATACTCGCACACGGCCTGATCGATCTCCGCGGGTGTTGCCGCGTCCAGGTAGATGTTGAGCGGCGTCAGGCGGCGCTCGATGTACAGGTGCTTGATCACCAGATTGTCACCCTCTTCCTCGATCAGCGACGGCGCCAGCGTGCGCAAGGCGTCGAGGAGTTCGACCGAGAAGCGCTTCTTTGGCAGCAGAACCTGCGAGAACTCGAGAGTATCCGCCATGCGGCCGACCCGGTCCACCTGCTTGACCATCAGATACTTGCGCTTGACCGTGTCGCGATCCATCTCCTTGCTCGGTCCAAACACATCCTTGATCAGCTTGAAGACATAGGGGTAGGAAGGCAGGGTGAACACGAGCATCACGAGGCCGGCAATACCCGGCGCGATGATGAACTGGTCCTGCGAATGCCGGAGATGCTGCTTCAGGTCGCGGAAAAAGAGGATCTTGCCCTGCTTGCCAAGGCCGAGCATCGTGTAGATCTCCGACGGCGGTTTGTGCGGCATGATGCTGCGAAGGAACTGCACGTAGCCCGACGGCACCTCCATGTCGACCATGAAATAGGCGCGCGAGAGGGAGAACAGGATGCTGATCTGCGCGCTGTCGAGCAGGATGGTGTCCACCACCAGCTCGCCGGCCGGCGAATGCACGACGGCTACCGCAAACGGGTACTCGGCGTGGCCGTTGATTCCCTTGCCAAAGATGTAGGCTCCCTTGTTGCGATAGAAGGCCGAATGCAGGACCTCGATCTGGGCGTTGGCGTCGGCCACCGGCCACTCGCCCATCCGCTGCCGGAGCGTCCGCATGATGTAATCGACGTCGCGATCGAGGTTCTCGAAAGGACGCTGCCAGTCGCAGTCGACGATGATCTGCCGGACCGTCCGTCGCAGTCCGCGCTGCGCCGGATAGTAGCTGCGATAGACCGGTGGATAGGACTGGATGTACTCGGTCGACACCGCCGGCCGGGCAAAGATGTAGTCGTTGTTGAAGTAGGTGCGATGCAGGATCTTCGTGCACACCGAGTTGAAGAAGGTCTCGGCGAGTTCGGGTTGCTTGTGGTTGATCAGCTGCCCGATGTAGAACAGCTTGAGCTGCTGCCAAGTCGCGTCGTCGAGTGCCGCCGCACCGTAGTTTGCGCACAGTAACTCGGCGGTCTCGCTGACCCGATCATCGTAGGACCGGATACGCTCGCGGACCGCATCATGAACGCCCTTCCAGTCCGCCGCCTCGAAGAGTAGCTTGGCCTGCTGGCCGTAGTGGCGAATGATGCGGTAGTGGCGGTTGAAGCCATCGATCATCGCCTCGGCGATACGGCGTGGAAGCAGGTTTTCACTGCTCGGAAGATCCATGGCAAGCACTCGCGAATCCAACACGACGGCATTGTAGCACCGTGCCTGCTGCGCCGCACCAAAGGCGCTGCGGGCAGCGCTCACGGTATCAGCAGCGGCTGGGCAAAGCTGCGCGGAAGCACGTCGGCGAGTCCCTGAGAGCCGTCCATGGGGACGTGAAGCACTGGCAAGTCGTCGACTTTTGCAGGATAATCGCGCGTGGTGCCGCTGGATGGTTTGCTTCTGACAGAGTCCCTCGTGCCCACAAACAATCAGCAACGCAACAGTCCCGGTTCGGGTGCCAGTACCGCTGGCCGGGAGCGGCGGTGCTGGCACCCGAACCGGATGTTTCACCCACACGACATTACACGGAGTTGGCATGAGTGCAAGTCTGATCAAAGTCCCACAAGGCGGCCAGAAAATCGTTCCGGGGCAGGCTGTCCCGGATAATCCGATCATCCCGTTCATCGAGGGCGACGGCATCGGCATCGACATCACGCCGGTGATGATCAAGGTGGTCGATGCGGCAGTCGCCAAGGCCTACGGTGGGGCGAAGAAGATCTTCTGGATGGAGGTCTACGCTGGCGAGAAGTCGACGCAGATGTACGGCTCCGACGTCTGGCTCTCCTCCGAAACCCTTGGCGCACTCAAGGAGTTTTCGGTATCGATCAAGGGGCCGATGACGACGCCGGTCGGTGGCGGCATCCGTTCACTGAACGTGGCGCTGCGTCAGGAGCTCGATCTCTACCAGTGTGTTCGCCCGGTGCGCTACTTCCGGGGCGTGCCCTC
This sequence comes from Accumulibacter sp., assembly GCF_036625195.1. Classification (NCBI taxonomy): domain Bacteria; kingdom Pseudomonadati; phylum Pseudomonadota; class Betaproteobacteria; genus Candidatus Accumulibacter; species Accumulibacter sp. The sequence continues at coordinate 2,460,904 of NZ_JAZKUG010000001.1, read as the reverse complement.
GCCGCTCAAGGATCCGGCCAAGACGAACATGGTCATCTTCCGCGAGAACACGGAGGACATCTACGCCGGAATTGAGTGGGAAGCGAATTCCGAGGGCTGCCGGAAGGTCGTCAAGTTTCTGCAGGATGAGATGGGCGTGAAGAAGATCCGCTTCCCGGCCAGTTCGGGAATCGGCATCAAGCCGGTATCGCAGGAGGGTACCGAGCGCCTCGTGCGTGCAGCCATCAAGTACGCGATCAGCAACAAGCGCAAGTCGGTGACAATCGTCCACAAGGGCAACATCATGAAGTTCACCGAGGGCGCCTTCCGTGACTGGGCTTACGCGCTGGCGAAGAAGGAATTCGGTGGCGTCGAGATCGATGGGGGACCCTGGCTTAGGCTGCCCAATGGCATCGTGATCAAGGATTCGATCGCCGACGCGTTCCTGCAGCAGATCCTGCTGCGCCCGGCGGAGTACGACGTGATTTGCACGACGAACCTGAACGGCGACTACATATCGGACGCGCTGGCCGCCCAGGTCGGTGGCATCGGGATCGCCCCGGGCGCCAACATCTCGGACGCCTACGCCTGTTTCGAAGCGACGCACGGCACGGCACCCAAGTATGCCGGTCTCGACAAGGTCAACCCGGGTTCCCTTATCCTCTCGGCAGAGATGATGCTGCGCCACCTCGGTTGGTTCGAAGCCGCGGACCTGATCATCGCATCGATGGAGGCCGCGATCGGCGACAAGGTCGTCACCTACGACTTCGCGCGCCTGATGGACGGGGCCACCGAGGTCTCGTGCTCGGAATTCGGCGACGCGATGATCGCCCGCATGTAGAGAATCGATGCGACGCAAGCCTGGCTTGCCGCACCACGAGGACCCCCCGGCGAGGGGGTCCTGTTTTTTTCTCCTCGGCCATCGGGCGACCACGCCGCACTGGCCTTCTTGGCATCATCCCGGTCGCTTGCCTGTCAATCGCAAGCCCTCAGCGGACGCTTGCCCGGTCGCGCAGACGATGCGGTAGAATCGACCACGATGTCTGGAGCGACGGCATCCCACCGTTCTGTCCCGGCAATGTCACCCCGGATTCCACGCCGCGGGCGCCGGTGACAGGATGGGCTGCGCGCCCAGTCTCCCGAGAGCGGCACGCGGCGACCGCCATGCACCGCAAGAGCCGTCCGTCGCAACCACCTGCTGCCCAGAGGGAGGCCACCGATGAATCGCCGGACAAGTCTTTCAGTGGCTGCCCTGTTCCTCCTCCCCCTCGACGCCAGCGCCAGACCGCTGCCGGATGATCCGTTCGAGCGCCGGTGCTGGCTGCAGTTCACCGCTGACCGCGCCGCCGTCAACCTGTTCGCCGACGCGACGCCGGTAACGTTCTCCAACCTGCGCGACGGTTTCCATGTTCGCAGCCCGCTGTGGGTGGAGTTCGGCATCCGCGGCATGGGCGTGATGCCTGCCGGCAACAAGCGCGAGCAAACCGGCCACCACCACTTGCTGATCGACACACCGCTTCCGGCATCGGTTACCGAACCGATTCCCTTCTCCGACAAGCACCGGCACTTTGGCAAGGGACAGACCGCCGTCGCGCTCGACCTGTCGCCCGGACCGCACCACCTGCGCTTGCTCTTTGCCGATCACGAGCATCGCCCATATTACGTCTTCAGTCGCAAGATCAACATCATTGTGACGGGTAGCCGAAAGGACTTGCCGAAGCCGAAGATCGACCCGGCTCGCTTTGCCGAAACCTGCCAGGCGTGGTATCAGGATGAAGTGACGACGCCACCGGCAGCAGAGAAACTCGTCTACGCGAAAAACCTGCGCAACGGCGAGACAGTCGGCAGCCCTTTCCTGCTCAAACTTGGTGTCGTCGGGCTTGGTGTCGCAGCGGAAAGGACGGCAATCGCCGATACCGGGTTCTTCCAGATCGACGTCAGACAGAATCGCTCCGTGCTGCGGAGCCTCCGTCTGAGTGACGGCCAGACCGAGACAGTCCTTGATCTCGAACCTGGCGACTACGATCTCGACCTCGCCTTCCTGGCTGGCAACGGCCAGCCCCTGTTGCGCGACCAACTGCAGGTCACGGTCACCAAGCGCCAGACGATGACCCGCCCGTGAGGGACCGGACGATCGCCAGAAGCGTCCCCCGTGGAGGCAGCGGGCGCGTTTGCCGCAGCAATGGTAAGATGCATCGAATCGGATCGCGACCCGCGACCCTGAACTGCTCGTGCGTGCCGGTTGGGACCAGCCCGCTGGCTCCCACCTCGGCTCGGTCGCCGCTCGAATTCCGCTTGAACCGGGCAGGAAAGCTTGTGAGATGACTAAAGCCTTGCGCCAGACCGCCGTATCGATGATCTGCACGCTCCTCCTCGCCATGAGTGGCTGCAGCCGGGAGCCAGAGAGCAGCGTCCCGACGCCACCACCCGCCATCAGCGTCGAAGAGCCGCCGACCGAGGCGCCCGCCTTGGCAACTGCCGCCGCCCGCGGTGACTTGGCAGCCATGAGGGCGCTGCTCGAAGCAGGGGCCGAGATCGACGACACCGACACCCTTGGCAGGACGGCCCTGCACATGGCTGCATTCTATGGTCGCACCAGAGCCAGCGAACTGCTGCTCAGCAGCGGCGCGAATATCGAAGCCCGCGACCGCATCGGCATGACGCCCCTGCATGCCGCCGTTGTCGCTGGTGGAAGACTGCAGGTGGAACTGTTGCTGTCAAGGAAGGCCGATGTCGATGCGCGCAGCGAAACCGGTCAGACGCCACTGCACTTGGCTGCGGCAACCGGCCAACCGAGAGTGGCGCGCGTCCTGATCGACAACGGCGCCGATACGAAGAGCAAGGACAAGAGCGGCAACACGCCGCTGTTCTACGCCTCGCGCAACAGGCACCCGGTCACCGCGGAACTGCTCCGGCAGTACGCAGCGCGGGATTGACCCGGAAGTGGGCGGCCGGCGACAGCAGCTATGACGACGACGCTCAGGCTCAACGGGACTGCCGACTCGCGGCCCCGTTGCTCGCGCCCACGCATTTCTTCACGTCCGCTCACGATTTCTTTGTCGCTTCGTCGCGCAGCTCGCGGCGCAGGATCTTGCCGACGTTGGTCTTTGGCAACTCGCTGCGGAACTCGACCTGCCCTGGAACCTTGTAGCCGGTCAGGTGTTCGCGACAGTGGGCGATCAGCACCTCGGCGGTCAGTGCCGGATCCTTCTTGACCACGAAGATCTTCACGACCTCGCCGGACTTTTCGTGCGGCACCCCGACTGCCGCAACCTCGAGGACGCCGGCGTGCTGCGCCACCACGTCCTCGACCTCGTTCGGGTAGACATTGAAGCCGGAGACGAGAATCATGTCCTTCTTGCGGTCGACAATGCGCACGAAACCCTTTTCGTCCATCACCGCGACGTCACCGGTGAGAAGGAAGCCGTCCGGCATGATCACCTTCGCCGTTTCTTCCGGACGGTTGTAATAGCCCTTCATCACCTGCGGGCCGCGGATGCACAGTTCGCCGCGCTCGCCGAGTGGCACGTCCCTGCCTGCATCGTCGCGAATCGTGACCTCGGTCGACGAAATCGGAACACCGATGGCACCGTTGTAGGCCGGGATGTCGAGCGGATTGATCGTTGCCGCCGGCGAGGTTTCGGTGAGACCGTAGGCCTCGATCAACGGCTTGCCCGTGACCTGCTTCCATCGTTCCGCCACCGCCTTCTGCACCGCCATGCCACCGCCGAGGGTGACCCGGAGGTGCCCGAAATCGAGCGCGCAGAAAGCATCGTTGTTCAGCAGTGCGTTGAACAGCGTGTTGACACCTGTAATGACGGTAAAGCGATGCTTGGCGAGTTCGCCGACAAAACCGGGAATGTCGCGCGGATTGACGATCAGCAGGTTGCTGGCACCAATCTTGAAAAAGGTGAAACAGTTCGCCGTCAGGGCAAAGATGTGATAAAGGGGAAGCGCCGTCACGACCATGTGCTGGTCGTCGCCCAGCGCCGGATTGATCCAGGCGTGCGCCTGCGCGAGGTTGGCAAGGATGTTTCGGTGCAACAGCATCGCCCCTTTCGAGACGCCCGTGGTACCCCCTGTGTACTGCAGGAAGGCCAGGTCTTCCTGCTGCACGATGACCGCTTTCAGTTCGGCGGCCGCTCCCTTGCCAAGTGCCGTCCTGAAATTGACCGCCCGCGTCAGGGTCCAGGCGGGGACCATCTTCTTCACGTACTTGACGACGAAGTTGACCACTGCTCCCTTGGGGAAGGGAAGCATGTCACCCAGACGGGCCACGAGGATGTGCTTGACCGGTGTCCGGGCGACCACCTGCTCGAGCGTCACGGCGAAGTTCTCGAGAATGACGATCACTTCGGCACCCGAGTCCTTGAGCTGGTGTTCGAGCTCGCGGGGCGTATACAGCGGGTTTACATTGACTACCACGTAGCCGGCACGCAGCGCGCCGAAAATGCAGATCGGATACTGCAGGACATTCGGCATCATCAGCGCCACGCGCGCGCCCTGCGGCAGCTTGAGAACGGACTGCAGGTAAGCGGCAAAATCCCGTGACAGCTTGTCGAGTTCGCCGTAGGTGATCTGTGCGCCCATGCTGAGGTAGGCGACACGATCGCGATACTTGCCGACACTCCTTTCGAACAACTCACCAAGCGACTTGAACTCGCTCAGGTCCACCTCCGCGGGCACACCCTTCTGATAGCTCTGCAGCCAGATTTTTTCCACTGTTCTCCTCCTGTCGTTGCCTTGTCCAATATTTTCACTCTTGCCATGCCCACCAGATTTCCGGCCACTCCCCGCCGGGCAGGGGTGGCCCGATGAACGCAAACCAATACCATTCTAGAGGATTTGCCCTGCCGCTGCTGTCCGAATGGCTGTTTCCTGGCTAGCGCAGCGAACGGGTGACCGATCGATTCACATCGTGCCTGGTCAGTCAGCGCTCGCCACCGCCACCAAGAACGAGCGACAACGGGATCAACGCTCGAGATACTTGAGCTTGTCCGGCTTGTTGCTCCACTCGTCGGCGTCCGGCAATGCTTCCCGGCGCTCTGAAATGACCGGCCAAATCTGTGCCAGTTCCGCATTCAGGGCAATGAACCCATGCTGTGCCTGCGGTACATCATCCTCGGCGAAGATTGCTTCCGCCGGACACTCCGGGACGCAAAGGGTGCAGTCGATGCACTCCTCGGGATCGATCACGAGGAAGTTCGGCCCTTCATGAAAGCAGTCCACCGGACAGACGTCGACGCAATCCGTGAACTTGCACTTGATACAGTTCTCTGTAACAACGTACGCCATGATCGTGTTTCTGGAGATATGAGACGATGCCGACTATAGCGTACTTGCAGCCGTTCAGGCCAACGCACGACTTCCCTTGGCAAGTTTTTTTCGCTAGCATTGCGTGGCTCGCCGATTGGAGTCCCGGTCGCTCCCAGGGCAGCCCCCCGTCTGCGCTTACCAAGATCCCCATCCAAGATCCCGCAAGAGGCTTTGAATGAACGAACACATCCATCACGTCACCGACGACAGCTTCGCTGCCGACGTATTGCAGTCGGCAGAACCGGTTCTGGTCGATTACTGGGCAGAATGGTGCGGCCCGTGCAAGATGATCGCGCCGCTGCTCGACGACATCGCCACCGACTATGCAGGTCGCCTGAAGGTCGTCAAGCTGAATATCGATGACAACCAGAGGACGCCGGCCAGTTACGGCATCCGTGGCATCCCGACGCTGATGCTGTTCAAGAACGGCAACGTCGAGGCGACGAAGGTGGGGGCACTGTCACGCGCGCAGTTGGTCACTTTCATTGACAGCAATCTCTAAAGCCGCTACCCTCGCGACCTGATGGTTCCGGGGGCCGACGCGAGTTTCCCACTCGGACCCCCCCGCCCGATCCAAAGCCTTCAGGCACTCTCGCTTTCTTGCAGCAGCCCTAGCCGTCCTCTCCCGGCGGCCGCCGCACATCCCGGGTCGATCTGCCTGCGAACGGTCGCCCCGTCATTCCCTCATCTCTCGTCAGCACATGCAACTATCCGAACTCAAAGCATTACATGTCAGCCAGTTGCTCGACATGGCGGTCAACAACAACATCGAGGGCGCCAATCGCTTGCGCAAGCATGAGCTGATCTTTGCCCTGTTGAAGAACCAGGCCCGCAAGGGGGAAAGCATCTTTGGCGACGGCACGCTCGAAACCCTTTCTGACGGTTTCGGCTTCCTCCGCTCGCCGGACACCTCGTACCTAGCAAGCACCGACGACATCTACGTCAGCCCGAGCCAGATCAGGCGCTTCAACCTGCACACAGGGGACACCATCGAAGGGGAGATTCGGACGCCCAAGGAAGGAGAGCGCTATTTCGCCCTGGTCAAGGTCGACCGGATCAACGGCGAGACGCCAGAGGCATCAAAGAACAAGATCCTCTTCGAAAACCTGACTCCACTGCATCCGGCCGAGCATCTGGCACTCGAACGGGACATCCGCGGCGAGGAGAACATCACCAGCCGCATCATCGATATCATCGCGCCGATCGGCAAGGGACAACGGGGGCTGTTGGTAGCCAGCCCGAAGAGCGGCAAGACCGTGATGATGCAGCACATTGCGCACGCCATCACCAGCAACCATCCGGACGTCTCGCTCATCGTGCTGCTCATCGACGAACGTCCCGAAGAGGTGACCGAGATGACCCGGTCCGTGCGTGGAGAAGTCGTGGCATCGACCTTCGACGAGCCGGCGACTCGCCATGTACAGGTCGCCGAGATGGTCATCGAGAAAGCCAAGCGCCTGGTTGAACACAAGCGCGACGTCGTCATCCTGCTGGACTCGATCACCCGCTTGGCGCGCGCCTACAACACGGTGCAACCCGCCTCCGGCAAAGTCCTCACCGGCGGTGTCGATGCCAATGCACTACAGAAACCGAAGCGTTTCTTCGGTGCCGCGCGCAACATCGAAGAAGGCGGCTCGCTGACCATCATCGCCACCGCCCTGATCGATACCGGCAGTCGCATGGATGACGTCATCTACGAGGAGTTCAAGGGCACGGGCAACATGGAAATCCACCTTGATCGCCGGATGGCGGAAAAACGCGTCTATCCAGCGATCAACGTCAATCGATCGGGCACGCGCCGGGAAGAACTGCTGCTGAAACCGGACGTCCTGCAGAAGATGTGGATCCTGCGCAAGCTGCTCTACAACATGGACGATCTCGAAGCGATTGAGTTCCTGCTCGACAAGATCAAGGCAACCCGCAACAACGGCGAGTTCTTCGACTCGATGCGCCGCTGACCAGCCGCGAAAATCGACCGTCGGTGCCGTTCCGCACTGCCCCGGACCAACGGTGTGCCTGCCGCAGCCAGTTGGGGCATTGGGGCAACGGCAGATTGCAGCCGGGAGAGAAATCGCGGATAATCCGACCCTTCGGTGACACTGACCACCCGCGCAAGGCTCATTGCCGATGGCCCGCCTGATCACCCGCCATTTCCAACGTACCGGAAGATGAACAGATGAAAGAGAAGATTCACCCAGCATACAACGAGATCACGGTGACCTGCTCCTGCGGCAACGTCTTCACCACGCGATCGACGATGAAGAAGGCGCTCCACGTCGAGGTCTGTTCAGCCTGCCATCCGTTCTACACCGGCAAGCAGAAGATCATCGACACTGCCGGTCGCGTCGAGAAGTTCAATCAGAAGTACGGCGCCATGCGCAAGACGGCCTAGGTCGGACGGCGGGTTCGACCAGGAAGGCAGCCCCCCGGCTGCCTTTTTCGTTTCCGCCAGACATGCGCCTCCGGCACTAGCACCCAGATGCTGGCACCCGCGCAGCCGGCTCGCCTACCGGGCCTCACGCTGCCGCCAAGCGGCTGGAGCCTGGCCGTCCTGCTCGCCCTTTACGTCCTGCCGGGCCTGATCGGCCACGACCCTTGGAAGAACGACGATGCGGTGACCATCGGCGTCGTGCACCAGATGCTGTCGAGTGGCAACTGGCTGACACCCGGACTCGCCGGCCGTCCTTATCCTGACGCCCCCCTGTACTACTGGCTGGCGGCCAGCAGCGCCTACCTGTCATCCTGGCTACTGCCGCTGCATGACGGCGCCCGCCTGGCCAGCGGAGCATGCACATTGCTGGCGCTGGCGTTCATTCTGCTCGCGGCGCGCGAACTGCATGGCCGCACCGAGGCGCCAGCAGCGCCTCTGCTGCTGGCCGGCAGCATCGGGTTCCTGTTCCACGCGCATGAGGCGCAACCGATGCTGGCGACGCTGGCCGCTCATGCAGCCGCCTACTGGGGCCTGACGCAAATGGCGCGGCGACCGCGCCGCGGCGCCATCGTTTACGCCACCGCGCTTGGGCTCGGTCTCCTGACCAACGGCCTGGCAGCGATGCTGCCCCTGCTGCCAGTCGCCGCCCTCGTCGCCTGGCGCGCCGACAACCGGCAACGTGTGGCCCGCCTGCTGGCGGCCTCCGTCCTGCTGGCCACCCTTCCTGCGGCCACATGGCTCGCGGCTCTGGCGTTGCGCGACCCGTCCTATCTGACCGCCTTCAGTCTCGCGGAGCTGAGCCAGCTCGCCAGCACGGCGCCGCCGTGGCCACGACTGCTGCGCCTCCTGCTCATGCTGCCCTGGTATGCCTGGCCGGCTTTCCCACTCGCCGCTTGGGCTCTGTGGGCAAAGCGAAGGCATCTACTGAGCACGCCGCTTGCCCTGCCCCTCTTCGCACTGCTGTCCGCGCTACCCATGATCAGCTTCTGGTTGGATGCGCGCAGCGCATCGGCGCTGCTGCTGCTGCCACCACTGGTACTGCTCGCAGTGCCGGGGGTCAGCGCGCTGCGGCGGGGCGCTGCCAACGCATTCGACTGGTTCGGCATGATCACCTTCAGTATTCTGGCGCTGCTTGCCTGGATTGGCTGGTGCGCCATGGTTTTCGGCTGGCCGGCGAGTCTGGGCCGGCAGTCCCTGCGCCTGGCACCCGGTTTCATCGCCCACTTCAGCGTCATCGCCGCCGGCTTCGCGCTGTGGGCGACCACCGCGTGGTGCTGGCTGATCGGCACCACGGCGCGCTCACCGATGCGCGGCATCATGCACTGGATGGCGGGACTGACGCTCTTCTGGCTGCTGATCGCGACGCTCTGGATGCCCTGGATCGACCACATCAAGACCTATCGTCAGGCCGCGGCGTCGCTTGCCAGAAACCTGCCGGCAAGCTACGGGTGCATCGTCAGCGTCAACGTCTCGGATCCCGTACTGGCCTCGCTTGACTACTTCGAGGGTATTCGCACGGTGTCAGCGGCATCGCCTGGCGCCACGCACTGCCAGTTGTTCCTGTTCCATGGCTCACCCAAGGACGGCGGTCTGACGGCAGGGCGCGACTGGCGAAAGATATGGCAAGGGGGCCGTCCATCTGATCGCCGTGACAGCGAAAAGCTGCAACTCTACCTGCGGGGTGGCAAGCGGAGCACCACAGCCGACACCTGAGAAGTAGTGCAGAAATCGTCGCGAGCAGGCCCGAGCTGCGAGGCGCGAGCAGGCGACGACACATCTCCGATGGATAGGCAAGGAGTGAGCGTGTGAGCGACGCCGCAGGTCGATCGCGCAAGAGACCTGTTCACAACATCTGAGCAGTCGGAACGAAGCCGCAGCCTCCTCCGCTTAGGCCCGGATGAAGTTCGCGCGGTAGTACTGCAGTTCGCTGATTGACTCACGGACGTCTGCCAGCGCCGTATGATCGGCCTTCTTTACGAACGCTCTGGCGACCTCGGGTTGCCAGCGCCGGCAGAGCTCCTTGAGCGTACTGACGTCAAGATTGCGATAGTGGAACCATGCCTCCAACTGTGGCATGTAGCGCAGCATGAATCGACGATCCTGGCCAACCGAATTGCCGCACATCGGACTCGCCCCCTGCGCCACGTGCGCGCGCAGAAAATCCAGCGCTGCCGCTTCGACTGCAGCCTCGTCGAGCAGCGATGCCCTGACCCGCTCGATCAACCCCGAACGACCGTGCGTCTTGCGGTTCCACTCGTCCATCGCCGCGAGACAAGAGTCCATCTGGTGCACCACCCAAACTGGTGACTCGGCGATGGTCACCAACTGGTCATCGGTAAGCACCATCGCCAATTCAATGATGCGATCCCGCTCGGGGTCGAGCCCGGTCATTTCCATATCCAGCCAAACGAGGCGATTGTCGGCCTGTGCCATATAATCCGATCTGATCTTGGAAAGCGCCATTGTGTCACAGCCCCATGCCCAACACCTTCTCTCTTTCGTTCATCGTCGCCCTGCTGCTGATGTGCGGTTGCCGACTGTGGCTGACGCAGCGCCAGATGAACTGCGTCATGGCGCACCGGGCAGCGGTCCCCGCCGACTTTGCCGATCGGATCGATCTCGGGGCGCATCAGAGAGCGGCTGACTACACGCTGGCGCGCAGCCGCTTCGGCCGGCTCTGCCTCGTCGTCGAAGTATGCCTGCTGCTCCTGCTCACCTTCGGCGGCGGTCTGCAGGCAATCCACGACTTCTGGTCGCCACGTCTTGACGACTTGGCTTACGGCGTCGCCGTGATCCTCAGCGTCGTGCTGATCTCGGCCGTGGTCGACCTGCCGCTGACGATCCACAGGCAGTTCGTCATCGAAGAGCGCTTTGGCTTCAACCGCATGACGCCAGCCCTGTTTCTCGCCGACCTGGCGAAACAGGCGGTGCTCGGACTGGTCATCGGTACCCCCGCACTGCTCGCGGTGCTCTGGCTGATGGAACGTATGGGACCGTGGTGGTGGTTCTACGTCTGGCTATTCTGGTGCGCGTTCAATCTCGTCTTGCTGCAGGTCTACCCGACCTGGATTGCCCCACTGTTCAACAAGTTCTCGGCACTCGACGACGACACCCTCAGGGCGCGCATCGAAGCACTCCTCGCACGCTGCGGCTTTGCCAGTTCCGGGCTCTTCGTCATGGATGGCTCGAAGCGGTCCAGCCACGGCAACGCCTACTTCACGGGCTTTGGCCGAAGCAAGCGGATCGTCTTTTTCGACACCCTGCTCGCCCGCCTGCAGCCCCGTGAGATCGAAGCCGTACTGGCACACGAACTCGGACACTTCCAGCATCGTCACGTCGTCAAGCGAATGATCTTGCTCTTCGCCATCTCGCTCGCACTCCTCGCCCTGCTGGGTCAGCTGATCAATGCCGAGTGGTTCTTCCGTGGTCTTGGTCTGCTCGACGAGAACACGGCTCTCGGACTGCTGCTCTTCTTCCTCGTCGGCCCGGTTTTCACCTTCCTGCTGACTCCGTTGCTCAGTCTGCTGTCACGCCGCGACGAATACGAAGCCGATCGTTACGCCGCGACGAACGCCTCGGCAGACGGCCTCGTCGCGGCGCTGGTGAAGCTCTATGAGGACAATGCAGCCACCCTGACGCCAGACCCGTTACACTCGCTCTTTTATGACTCCCATCCACCCGCTGCACTGCGCATCGCGCGCCTGCAGACAACCTGAGAAACAGTGACGAGGAGGAGGCCACACGATGTCAGGACAACAGGATCTGGCCGCTGATCGCTGCCGTCCGTTGCGCGGTAATGAGCACGCCATCGACCGGACGCAGGCAACCCAACTGCTCATCGACCTGCCGGGCTGGCAGATCGACGCCACCGGCGTTCTCTGGAAGGAGTTCAGCTTCGACACATACACCGGCGCCATCCTTTTCGTGAACATCGTCGCCGGCTTGGCTGAACGCGAGAATCACCACCCCGATCTCAAGGTTGGCTATGGCCGCGTGATTGTCCGCTACAGCACCCACGACGTCGGCGGGCTGTCGCGCAATGATTTCGTCTGTGCGGCCAAGATCGAGGCACTGGCGAGAATTTGACCGTAAGCGGAACGGTCGTCGCCGCCTACGGGCGACAGTATCGTGTCGAGCTCACCGACGGCGCGACCGTGCTCTGTGTGCCTCGCGGCAAGAAGAGCGAGTTCGTCTGCGGCGACGGCGTCACGATCGACAGGCTCGACTCGCAACAAGGAGTGATCCAGGCACTCGCACCGCGGCAAAGCCTGCTCTATCGCTCCGACCCAGGCCGCGAGAAACTCATTGCAGCCAACGTGACGCAGATCGTCATCGTCGTCGCCACCGAACCGCCGTTTTCGGACGAGCTGATCACCCGTTGCATCGTCGCCGCGGAAAGCCAGGGCATCGCCGTCCTGATCGTCCTCAACAAGTGCGATCTCGAAGACCGGCTGGCCGCAGCGGCCACCATGCTCGCGCCGTACGAGAGGCTCGGCTACCGCGTCCTCCGACTGACTGCGCGGCGCGACGCCGGCCCGCTCACGAAGCACCTGTCGCATCACCTGAGCCTGCTGATCGGGCAATCCGGCATGGGGAAGTCCACGCTGATCAATGCCCTGATCCCGGGCGCGCGCGCCCCGACGCGCGAGCTATCCCACTCGCTGCACACCGGAAAGCACACGACGACACACGCCCGCCTCTATCGCCCGAACCGGCATGCGGCAATCATCGACTCGCCCGGGCTGACCGCCTTCGGGCTGCACCACCTGTCGTCCGCAGAGATTGCGGAATCCTTCGTCGAGTTGCGCCCGCTGCTCGGCAGTTGCCGCTTCCGCAACTGCCGCCACGACCGGGAACCGGATTGCGGCGTCCAGGCTGCGCTGTCACGCGGGGAAATCGATCCACGCCGCTTCGCTGCCTTTCGCGCACTCTGCGCCGAGATCAACTGACCTTCCACGAGGAGCCCTCGCATGAGCGACATCCGCATCCGCCGCCGTCACGGCAAAAGCCTCGCCGAGGCACGCGCCTCGGCCGAACACATGGCGAGCGAATTGAACGAGGAATTCGACCTGAGCTATTCCTGGAGCGGGAATGTCATGCGCTTCAAGCGTCCCGGTGTCTCGGGCGACTTGGCGGTCGACGAACGAGACGTCGCTCTCAACATCCGCCTCGGACTCCTGCTCTTCACCCTGAAGCCCACGATCGAACGAGAGATCCACCGCTTCTTCGACGAGAACTTCCCCGTCTGAAGCACGCTCGGCGCTGCCCGCAGCAGGATTGTCCTGTCTCAGCCTGCCCGCAACTGCTCCACGAGCGCGACGTATTGCTGCATCGCGTCTTCGCCGACAGTGCCCCGCAGCGTTGCCCAGGCATCGAACTTGGCACGGCCGACCATGTCGGTGAAGCCCGGACGCCTGCCGGCGACGTCGCCATCGGTAGCCTGCTTGTAGAGCGCGTACAGCTTCAACAAGGTGGCGTTGTCGGGGCGCTCGGGCAAGGTCCTGGACTGTGCCACGGCGGCCTCGAACTGGGCTTTCAGGTCACTCACGCTGGTTTCTCCGGTTGATGATCGGTTGCGACGGCTTGCTATTATATGGTCTTGAATATTCCCGGGGGTCGCTGCGATGAGCGCGCGCGAACGAGTCTCCAGCGTCGACACCGCTTGGCTGCGCATGGATCGGCCGGAGAACCTGATGCAGATCGTGGGCGTGATGGTGTGCAAGGGCCGCATCGATGACGAGCGACTGAGGCGAACGGTTACGGATCGTCTGCTGCGCTACCGCCGCTTTCGCCAGGTCATCCAGGAAGACCCCGACGGGCTTTGGTGGATCGACGATACCGACTTTGCCATTGCAACGCATGTCCGCCGTTCGCTTCTGCCACCACCGAGTGGCAAGACAGAACTGCAGGAGTTCGTCGCCGAGTTGGCCAGCGCGCCGCTCAATCCGGCAAGGCCACGCTGGGAATTCAACGTCGTGGAAACGGCCGACGGCAACTCTGCGATCGTCATCCGCATCCACCACGTGATCGCCGACGGAATCGCCCTCATTGGCGTCATCCACTCACTCACAGATGGGCGGGCCGATGCGCCACTGCAGACGGGGCAACCGGCGGCAGAGGCAGGCGCGCCGCCGACGCCCAATCGGGGCAACGCGATCGACGACACGCGCTCCGGTATCTGGCGCACGGTGTTCGAGCCGCTCGTCGATCTGGCACAGGCGTCGCTGAGTCTGGGCGGCAACCTCTGGGGGCAGTACCAGGGCCTACGGCGCGATCCCGCAGGCCTGCGGGATTACACCAGCGTAGCCCGGGCCGTCGCCGAGGAAATCGGCAGGCTCGCGCTGATGCCCAGCGACACACCGACCCGTCTCAAGGGAACGGCGTGCACCATCAAGCGTGTCGCCTGGTCGGAGCCGCTACCGCTGGCCGAGATCAAGGCCGTCGGCCAAGTGCTCTCGTGCTCGGTCAACGACCTGCTGCTCGCCGCGGCCGCCGGCGCCTTGCGCAGCTATCTGGTACACAAGGGCGATGCCGTGGAAGGGGCGGAGATTCGCGCCATGGTCCCGGTCAACCTGCGCCGAACAGGTGATGGCGAGGAACTCGGCAACCACTTCGGCCTGGTTGCGCTCGAGTTGCCACTCGGCAGCGACAACCCGCTCGTCCGCCTCTACGCAACGCGCGCCAGAATGGCTGCCTTGAAGGCGTCGTATCAGGCGATGCTGACCTTCGCCCTGCTCGGCGCGGCCGGCATGGCACCGCGGTTCATCGAGGAACAGATCCTCAGACTGCTGACCAGCAAGGCGACGGCGGTGATGACCAACGTCCCGGGGTCAGCCGAAGCGCGCTTCCTCGCCGGCTGCCAGATCGAGCAGCAACTGGCATGGGTGCCACAAGCCGGCGACATCGGCGTCGGCGTCAGCATCCTGTCCTACAATGGCCGCGTCCAGTTCGGCCTCATCACCGACCGGAACATGGTCGACGATCCACAATGGATTGCCGACCAGTTCGGTCGCGAATTCGATAAGCTGCTCTGGCTGGCATTGCTCGAAACACCCGAACGGCTGACTGATCCGCTGCTCGTGGCAGACGACCTGAACGCCCTGAGCAAGCGGCACGACGCCCCCGCAGCTTCCTGAGCCAGCTGCGGCGGTCGCCGCTGCCCGCCTGCTGGACCGCCAGTCTTCGCCCCTCACGAGTCTACGACGACTTCTTGACGATCCCTCAATCGGCGAGTTCGGCCTTCGCAGCCTCGACGTCGAGCCGCTCCATGGCGTCCAGCGGAACGCACGCGGCCGCTTCCTGGTAGAGCCGCTCTGCCTCCTTCATCTTCGCCTTGCCGAACATCAGGAGCAACGCGTTGGCGTACTCGATGCGGGTGATCGCCGACTCAGGGTTGAGTTTCATCGCCCTCTCGAGGAGATCCTTGCCGACATCCTTCTTGACGCCGTAAGTGATGCCACCGACCAGGGCCCCAACCTTGTCGATCACTTCAGCATGATAGGCGCCGAGGGCAAGATGTGCGTCGGCATGCGCGGGTTGCAGCGCCAACGCCTGCGTCAGGCTGTGCTTGATCCTGCCACCCAGCCCCTGTGCCAATGCCTTGACGACCGAGATGCTCTGGCTGTAGCGACCAAGCGCGAAGGCATGCAGATACCATGCATTGGCATCGTCCGGCGTCTGTTCCTGCTGCTCCTCGCAACGCTCCGCCACCTCGTTCAAAAGGCTCAGCTTGCGCTCGTCGTTGGTCTCCAGATAGCTGGCGTAGATCGTCGTCGCCTTGTTGGCCACGTTGTAGCCCGCCCTGCCGCAGGCCAACCCGGCCGCGACCGCCTGCTCGAAATCACCGGCGTGGTAACCCCGCCAGGCATCCTGCAGCCTCGGGTCGGCCGGGAACGGCTCACAGTCGCCACGATGCAGACGTGCCCAGCTCTTCTGCAACGCCGCACCGGCGTGGTTGTACGCCTTGTCGGGATAGGGGAACTTGGTCCATGCCATGGGACATCCTCCTCGATGGAGTTGGGAAAAGACGATCACCCGCGTCGGATCAGGCCGCGAGGTACTCCTGTGAGAGCCTGTCGAGCAGGCCCTTCGATTCGCCGACGAGAAACGGCGACAACATCGCCATCACCTGATGGACGCCACGTCCGATGCGGCCGCTTTCGAGCTTGCCGCGTGGATCACAGGCGTACTCATAGGATAGCCAGTAAGTGGCGATGACCGTCATGTTCGTCGCCAGCGCCCGCAACTCGTCCCTGCTGGCACGCATGGCGCCAGCCAGAACCAGACCCTCGCAGAGCGTCGTCGCAGTCCGCACCTTGTGCAGGAGAATCTGTCGGAAATGGACTTCCAGCAGTCGATTGCGCGTCAGCAGGTCATTCAGGTCGCGGTAGAAGAAGCGGTACTTCCAGATCTGTTCGAAAAGCAGATGCAGGAACAGCCAGATGTCTTCCACGTCGGCGGGTCGCCGGGTGGGCGCAGCGAGCGTGTCCTCGATCTCCCGCTCGAAGACGGCAAAAATCGACTCCAGAATTTCGTCCTTGTTGTGGAAATGATAGTAGAGATTGCCCGGACTGATGTTCATCTCGTCCGCGATGACCGTCGTCGTGACGTTCGGTTCACCGAAGTCGTTGAACAGGCGCAGGCTCGTCTCGATGATCCGCTCGCGCGTACGCCGCTTCGGCTTCCTCTCCATCGGCTCTCCGTGTCGACCTCTCCGCGGAGCTCAGAATAGCACTCTGCGTGATACCGGGGAATCCTTGTCGACCATACCGCCGGCGGGGTGCCGCACCGACGCGGGCGGCTCAGGCGCCCTGCGTCCGCAACCAGCGCTCGAGATCCGTCAGCGAGGCATCGAGCGCGCCCGCGCTCGTCGCCAGATCGGGCCGGCGCTTGTGCGGCAGCAGCGAACGGCTGTGGTCCTTCAGCACACCGAGATTGAGCTCGATGCCGTGGCGGGCAAGGATCGGCCGCAACTCGTGCCGGCGTCGGTAGAGATCGCTGCGCGTCCGCTGATAGGCATGCTCGCAGAGCCGGCTGCGCCCACGATAGCTGAAGACATTGGTGAAGAACATATCGACATCGTCGCGGGTCGGCTCGAACAGGACGACATCGCGGCCCTTGAACTCGTGCCGATAGCGATCCATCCCGGTGCGCATCCGCGAATGGATGATGGCGCGAAAGGTCTGCGACAGAACCACCGGCAGGCCACCGTCGACCAGGTGCTCGGGGGCATGCGGAGGATTCTCGTGCAGCGGTCGCTGGGCAGCGAGTCGCGAGTCGAAGGGTACGAGCGGGTTGATGCAGATGAGGAGTTCGGCACCGGCCTGCAGCGCGACGGACGCGTGCAGGGTCTTGATCAGGGCGCCATCGACGAAGTAGCGTTCACCGATTCGCACCGGCGGAAACAGTCCCGGCAGCGCGGCACTGGCCTGCACCGCGACCGAAATCGGCACGTCGGCGTGCGCAGGCGAACCGAAGGCAACCGACTCACCGGTATCGAGGTCGGTCGCGACGATGAACAGCCGCCGCTTCAGTTGCCGGAAATCGTTCGTGCGGCCACCAGTGGAAAACAGTCGGCGGAGCAGTCGATCGATGCCAGCGCTGTTGAAGACGCCGGCCGGAATGGCATGACTCAGGCTCTGGAAGGCCTCGATCGGCCGTAAATGCCAAGGATCCGACAAGTACTGGCGAAGCGACGACCAGAACAGGACCGGCACTGCCAGCGCCCGCCGCAGGTACTCTCCGAAAGCGGGCCGCAGCAGCATCTCGGGATCGAAGACCTCGTCCGTGTCGTTCTCGACCAGCATCCGCGCCAGTTTGTCGGGCCCAAGCCCGTTGGCCACCGCGGCCGCGATGAAAGCACCCGAACTGACGCCGACGTAGATTCCGAAGGCAGTGAAGTCGACGCCCTCGAACGCCTCTGCCAAAGCTGCCATCGCGCCAACCTCATAGATTCCCCCAACCGGGCCACCGCCGGCAAGCGCCAGGCCAATCATCGGGTACGTCGTCGCAGCGTTCATCGGGTTTTCCTTTGGCGATGGGGAAACGGCCTGCAACCGTCGCTGGCCGACGGCTTCGCGTCGCTAGCGCGGCCAGCAATCCACGGCGGCAAGCCAAGCAGGCCGCGGGCCTGCCCACTCGCGGTCTTGAACCGCGCCCAGGGCGTTGCCCGACCCCGAAACGAGAAGCGTGCAGCGGGACGTAGCGGTCCCGCACGCGAGCAGCTTACTCGCCGGTCTGCGGAATCGTGTTCAGCACGTCAGCCGGCGTCACCGGCGGCGCCGCCTTGACCGCGGTCGGTTTGGCAGCGGCACGGCGTGGTGCCGCCCGCGCCGTCGCGGGCTTGCTGGTGGGAACCTTCTCCTCAAGCCCGGCGGCAACGCTGTCGGTCGCCGGCGCCACCGGCTTGGCGGCGCGCGCAGCCGCCTTCGGCGGGGCCTTCCCTTCGGTCAGCGCCTGCACGGCCGCGCTCAACTCGACGACGCGCCGCGACAGCCGCTCGATATCCTGCTTGCTCGGAACGCCGAGGCTGCCCAGCGCACGCGCAACCCGGTCCTCGAAGACCTGCTCGAGCCGGTCCCACGTACCTGCTGCCTTGCCGGCCACCTGTGCGATCCGCTCGTCGGTCATCTTGCGTGTCCTCGACTGGATGCTCTCGCCTTCCTTCACCAGCGCCTCGAAGACCTTGCCGCCTTCTTCCTGTGCCTTGGCAAAGGCGCCGAGCCCCGCCAGCCAGATCTGTTGGGCCGATTCCTTGACGGTCGACGCCAGTTGGTTCTCGCCCACATCACCAGCCAGTTCCCTGAGTTTCTTGCCCATTTCGGTCTCCTTAAAGACGATAATCAAGAGGTCAACAAGTTTTTCGCTTGCCCTGGAAAGAGAGTCTAGTGACAATATCTAGAGGACGCACACTAAAGGTCTGCGCAAGGTTCTCCAGCTGGGGGTGCTGGAAAAGCACGCAACACGACCACAGACTACCGACATGAGGAGAATGGGATGATCTACTTCGTCACCGGCGCCACCGGTTTCATCGGCAAGCGGCTCGTCGCCAAGCTGCTCGCGCGCCCGCAAGCAACCGTCTATTTCCTGACCCGCGCCGTCGAGCAGCCCCGCCTCCAGGAATGGTACGACTACTGGGGCTGCGACGAAAGCCGGGCCATCCCGATCGTCGGCGACCTGACACAGCCCGAACTCGGTGTCGCGAAGGCAGACGTGCACAAGCTCAAGGGCAGGGTAGACCACTTCTTCCACCTGGCTGCGATCTATGACCTCAAGGCAAGCGCCGAGGACCAGCAGCGAGCCAACGTGGACGGCACCCGCAACACCGTCAGGCTGGCCGAGGAACTCGCCGCCAGGCACTTCCACCTCGTCAGTTCGATTGCCTCCGCCGGCCTCTTCGAGGGACTCTTTCGCGAGGACATGTTCGAAGAAGCGGAGAACCTCGATAATCCGTACTTCCGCACCAAGCACGATTCCGAGGGCATCGTTCGCCGCGAGTGCAAGGTCCCGTGGCGCATCTTCCGTCCGGCGATCGTCGTCGGTGACTCGCGCACCGGCGAAATGGACAAGATCGACGGCCCTTACTACTTCTTCAAGCTGATCCAGAAGATGCGCCGGATGTTCCCGTCGTGGATGCCGACGATCGGCATCGAGGGCGGGCGCATCAATGTCGTGCCGGTCGACTTCGTCGTCGCTGCGATGGACCACATCGCGCACCTCGATAATGAGGACGGCCAGTGCTTCCATCTCACGGACCCGACGCCGATGCGCGTCGGCGACCTGCTCAACACCTTCGCCCGCGCGGCTCACGCACCGGAAATGGCGATGCGCATCAATGCCGCCCTGCTCGGCTTCATCCCGCGCTCGATGCGCAAGGCGATGTTCGCGCTGACCCCGGTGCGGCGCATCCGCGCCGCGGTGATGAAGGATCTCGGCTTGCCCGATGACATCCTCGATTTCGTCAACTACCCGACGCGTTTCGACTGCCGCGAGACGCAGCGCGCGCTCAAGGGCAGTGGCATAGCGGTGCCGCCGCTCGACAGCTATGCCTGGCGCCTGTGGGATTACTGGGAACGGCATCTCGACCCCGACCTGTTCATCGACCGGACGCTGCGCGGGCAGATCGAAGGCAAGGTCGTACTGGTGACCGGTGGCTCGTCCGGGATCGGCAAGGCGACGATCCGCAAGATGGCCGAAGCGGGCGCGATTGCCGTGACGATCGCCCGTGACGCGAAGGCGCTCGACGAAGTCCGCAAGGAGTTCGAGGAAGCCGGGCTGCGCCTGATCACGCACGCGGTAGACGTGGCCGACCCGCAGCAGTGCGAGGCATTCGTCAAGTTCATGAACGAGGAGCACGGCGGGGTCGACATCCTGGTCAACAATGCCGGCCGCTCGATCCGCCGTGGCATCGAGAGCTCCTTCGACCGCTTCCACGACTTCGAGCGGACGATGGAGGTCAACTACTTCGGCGCCCTGCGACTGACCATGGGCTTCCTGCCGGCGATGATCGCCAAGCGCAAGGGCCACGTGATCAACATCTCGTCGATCGGTGTCCTGACCAATGCGCCCCGCTTCTCCGCCTACGTCGCTTCCAAGGCAGCGATGGACGCCTGGGCGCGCTGCGCAGCGTCGGAGTTTGCCGATCGCGGCATCGAGTTCACCACCATCAACATGCCGCTGGTGAAGACCCCGATGATCGCCCCGACCAAGCTTTACGATCAGGTGCCGACGCTGACCCCGGATGAAGCGGCCGACATGATCGTCGAAGCGATCATCCACAAGCCGGTCCGCATCGCCACCCGGCTGGGGATCTTCGGCGCCCTGCTGCACTCGCTGACGCCGAAGGTGGCGCAGATCGTCATGAACACCAGCTTCCGCATGTTCCCCGATTCCAGCGCAGCCGCGCACAAGCCGAACGAGCCCGCGCCGCAGACGGCGGATCAGGTCGCCTTCTCGCAGATCATGCGCGGCATCCATTTCTGATCGGCTGTCGGCTGCATTCGTCCTGGCGTAGCGCCGCGCGGGCATCGGCGATGCGCCGGACGATCGAGGCACGGCGCTTGCAGTGCGATCTGCCGGCCCCTTCGAAGCATATCCATGGCACCCACCACGCCAAGCCCGTTTTCGGACACCGATCATCATGACGACGCCGACCACGAAACCCGGCCCGGAGAGCGACCCCCGCCAACTCCTGAAGGACTTGCAGGAACGCTTCCCGGTCTTCCGCGAATGCCAGGCGCTGGCGATCGGCATCGACAAGCAACTGCTGACTTGCGTGCCGGGCGTCGATCGCAGAACGCTGCGCATTGCCCTGGCGATGCATACAAACTCTTTGCGCTACCTGAAGACGCTGGCGGGAGCAAGCGACCGCCTTGGTCTCGATGGCCAGAAGAGTGGCGAGGTCACCGAGGCACACCGCGGTCATGCTGCCAAACTGGTGAAGGAGCGGCTGCGGAAACAAGCGGAAGAACGCAAACAGCAGCGCGCAGCGGAAGAACAGGCACGGCGGACCAGCGAGAAACTGGGCCTGCTCGTGGAGAAGTTCAGCCGTAGCCGTTAGCCACTCCCCGGCCGCCTCGCGCTCCCACCGCAACGAGAACCGCCGTCGCGGATGTGCGGCGGAACGCAAGCAGCCCGGACAGCTCAGTGTGGCAGGAAATCATGGATCACTTGCTCAAGGACAGTACGACGATCGAGCTCTACGCCTGGCTTGATGACGATGCCGAACTGCCGGGGTGGGATATCCTGGTCGGCAATCCGTTCGGCCGCTCGTTGCCGGAAGACCAGTTCACGACGGTTCAGAACTACTTCGCCGAGTACCATCTCGAGTATTTTCGGCAACGCCTGTACGGGCAGTTCCCGAGCCGCCTGCATGCCCTGCTGCTCTTCGCCACCCGCATCGACGCCGAAACTTTTCGCCACAAGCACCCGGCGCGTGTCTTCGGCAAGGCACTGGTGCGCGCGCGTAGCAAGGGAGCCTACGTCTGCTCCTTCCATGACTCGAGCTGGCTCGACTACCTGCGGCTGCCGCACAGCCTCAGCCTGGCGGCCCTCGACGAGATTGCCAACCACTACTGGCGCGGCGCCCTGGTCGAGGAGGTCGGCCTGACCTTCCTCAATGAACGATGGCGCGAACCGCCGGTCATCGAAGCCCTGTTCCAGGGCACACTCGAAACCGTCACTCGCCGCGCGGAGAGTGGCTGGCTGCCCGGGTTTTCGTGAATTCGCAGCGACGTCGTTGCAGGGATGTGACACGGTCCCGCCGGGTTCCTGGATGACCAGCGCCCGGCAGGCGAGAATGTCGGCCCTGCAAAGATCCTGCGCCGGACTGCCGATGCGGCGGCCGTGCGCGGAAACACATGGCCGTCTTTCCTTGTCGGGATCGGCTACCAGAGCATGACTGGGCGCGCTGGTGTACGGGCGGCTGGTCTCCGCCATGACGCCAGCGACGCTCATCAATCCGTCCGTGGTGGGCGGACCGATGACGGACGTCGGCGCTGGTTCCGTCGTTCTCGGCGCCTGTTCGCTTGACCTGTGCGCCCGGATCGGCACCAACGTGTTCGTCAATCCCGCGTGTTCGCTGTCGCACGATTCCGAAGGGGGAGACCACTGCTTCCTGGCACCCGGTGCCGTGATCGCCGGCAGTGTGCTGATCGAGGAAGGTGTGTTCCTGGGCGTCCGGAAGGTCGTCTCGGACGGGATCCGCATCGCGTCCGCGGTGCGCACCGGCGCCGGCACTGTCGTCGCACACGACTTGGACGCGCCCCGCCTCTACGTCGGCACGCCAGCCCACCGCGTCCGCGACTGAAGCGCTGTCCCGAGACCAGTCCAACCTGGCGACGCGGCTTGCTCCGACGCCACTCTGGTCGCAGCCTTGACGAGATCGGCAGGTCGCCGCAGTCGAGTGACCGGATGCGACGCTGGCCGATCCGGTCGACTCTCCGTACGGCAGCGGGCGCAACTCGCGGCGACAGGTCGCAAGGTCGACAGGTCGACGGCATGGTTAAACGCGTGATTTATTTGGCTGGATGCATACGATCCAGGCGTTATCATTGGCAGCATCCGGATCGGTGAACCGCGACTGCAAGACCGCAG
Organism: Accumulibacter sp.; assembly: GCF_036625195.1. NCBI lineage: Bacteria > Pseudomonadati > Pseudomonadota > Betaproteobacteria > Candidatus Accumulibacter > Accumulibacter sp. Next base: position 2,438,085 of record NZ_JAZKUG010000001.1, on the reverse strand, counting down.
CCGCCCATACCGGTCGCCACAGCATTCGCCATCGATACCATAGTGGAACAGCCACCGACCATGCCTAGACCGTTGCACGCGCTGATCCAGGGCCCACCGCAACCGATCGTTGAGGCGCCACGACCACAGATCAGCATCGTTTCCACCCTGTACCGTTCGCGGCCCTTTCTCGAAGACTTCCTCGACGGCTGCCTCGAGGCTCTGCGCCGGCTCGCCATCAGCGACTTCGAAATCGTCCTGGTGAACGACGGCTCGCCTGACGATTCCCTGGACTACGTGCTGGCACGCCGCCACGACTTGGCGGAATTGGTGGTCGTGGACCTGTCACGCAATTTTGGCCATCACCATGCAATGCAGGCGGGCCTGCGGCAGGCACGTGGCGATCTGGTGTTCCTGATCGACTGCGATCTCGAGGTCTCCCCGCTGAGCCTGTGTTCATTCCACGACAAGCTGCGCGAGACCGACTGCGACATCGTCTTCGGTTATCAGGAGAAAAGAAAGGGGAGCTGGTTCGAACAGGTCAGCGGTGGTCTTTTCTGGAAGGGTTTCAACCTGCTGAGCGAAACCAGGATTCCCGAAAACATCGTCACCGAGCGCCTGATGAAGCGCCGTTTCGTCGACGCCCTGCTGCAGTTGGGCGACCACAATCTGTTCCTCGGCGGAATGATGAGCTGGACCGGCTTTCACCAGATTGGCATCGCAGTAGGCAAGAGCCAGCGTGAGGGAGCGAGCACCTACACGCTCCTGAAGCGCGTCAGCCTGATGGTCAACGCCGTCAGTTCGTTCTCGGCGCAGCCCTTGGTCTGGCTGTTCAACTTTGGCGCCCTCGTCACCGCAGTCAGCTTTTCCTACGTCATCTACCTGGTGATCAGAAAGCTGCTGTTCGGCGATGCCCTGATCGGCTTCACCTCGGTCATGGGGCTCATGGCGCTGAGCCTGGGAATCCTGACGATGGCCGTCGGGCTCGTCGGCGTCTACCTGGGCAAAGTCTTCACCCAGGTCCAGAACCGACCGAACTATATCGTCAAGGACATCCACCGGTGAGGCGTTGCGCTTCCACCCGTCGCTCACCGCTGCGCCACCGGACGCCACCCCCCGCGATCACCGGCGGCAAAGCGCACGGCCCGGTGAGCGCTCCGGCAGGATGGAGCATTCGGCGCAACAGCGAAGCCGCGCGATTGCAGGAGATGGGAAAGCTGAAATGAAGTCCGTTGCCATCCTGCAATCCAACTACCTGCCGTGGAAAGGTTACTTCGACATCATCCACAGTGTGGACCTCTTCGTGTTCTACGATGACGTTCAATACACCCGGCGTGACTGGCGCAATCGAAACAGGATCAAGACCGCGCGCGGCGCCGAGTGGCTGACGGTGCCAACCGATGGTGACCAGGACAAGCGCATCTGCGACGTGCGACTGACCGATCCACGTTGGCAAGGCAAGCACTGGAAGTCGATCGAACAGTCCTACAGCAAGGCACCATTCTTCCACTGCTACCGCGAGCCTCTGCAGGAGGTCTATCTCGGTCGACGCTGGGACCACCTGTCCGACCTCAACCAGCACCTGATCATGATGATCGCGCGCGAGATGCTGGGCATCCGGAGCGAGTTTGCCGACTCGCGAACCTATGCTGCAAGCGGCAGCAAGCAGGAGCGGATTCTCGATCTCCTCGGCCGCTGTGAGGCCAGCTCCTACCTTTCCGGACCAGCCGCCAGGGACTACATCGACGAAAGCCGTTTTGCCGAACGTGGGATCGAGCTGCACTGGCAGGATTACGCTGGCTACCCGGAATACGCCCAGCCGCATCCACCCTTCGTGCATGGAGTCACCATTCTCGATCTGCTGTTCAGCGTCGGTCCCGACACTCCGTGGTACATCTGGGGCTGGCGCAGCGACCGGCGTGAACCTTCGGCGCGGCTACCGGCCGCAGTGGCGGGCAACGCCGGATGAAACCGAAACTGCTGCATGTACTGGGCGGCGGGCAATGGCAGTTGCCGACAGTACGACTCGCCAGGGCCCTCGGCCACCGTGTGCTGGTCAGCGACATGTACCGCGATCGGCCAGCCTACGCGCTGGCGGACCAGCACGAAGTCGTCGATATCACGGACTGCGAAGCGACACTGCAGTTGGCCTCCCGCTGCCGCATCGACGGCATCATCTGCGATACCACGGATGTCGGAGTCGCCACCGCCGCCTTCGTCGCCGAGCGACTCGGGCTGCCGGGAATCGGCTACGAGACGGCGCGCAATTTCACCGACAAAGGGCGCATGCGTTGCCTGACCGATGCCGCCGGTCTGGTCGTTCCACGCTACCATCTGCTTTCGTCGCCTTCCGGGCTGGCGGCAGCCGCCGCAGAGGTCGCCTTCCCACTGATCGTCAAGCCGGTGGACAGTCAGTCCGGAAAGGGCGTCAGCAGGCTGTCCGCTGCCGACGGGCTGGACGCTGCCTATCGTCTGGCAAGAAGCTGTTCACGCTCGGGCGAAGTCCTCATCGAGCGCTGCGTCGAGGGCCAAGAGATCATCGTTGACGGCTTTGTCGTTACCGGCAAGGCGAGGATCCTTGGGATCGCTCACAAGGTGCCGTTTGCGGATTCGCCCACCGTCTCGTCGCGAATCCTCTATCGGGGTGCGCTGCCAGACGCGGAGTTCGAGCGCATCCGGGCAACCGTCTGCGCCACCCTGTCGGCACTCGGTCTGCTCGATGGAGTATTCCACGCCGAGTTCATGCTCGACGGCGAGCACATCGTGCCGATCGACATCGCGGCGCGCGGCGGCGGCGTCATGATCTACACCCACGTCCTGCCACACGTCTCAGGGGTGAACGCGAACCGCGCGATGATCGGGCGGGCGCTCGGCGAAGCGGTGCGCATCGACCCGCTGCCGATGCCACGAGCCGCGACTATCGAGTTCTTCAGCATGCCGCGCGGCACGATCGCCGAGATCGGCGGCATTGACAGCGCAGCCGCGGTGCCCGGTGTCGCTGCCGTCCACCTCAACCTGCAGGCCGGTGATGAAGTCGGCCCGCTCGAACACAAGGACCGCCGACCGGGCTACGTGGTCACCCTCGGCGACACGGCGACCGAGGTCATCGCCATCGCTCGGCGCGCCATTTCCCTGCTGCGCGTGCGCATGGCTGGCGCCGGCGAATTCACGAGCATCGACTGATTGACTGAAAGGACGACACGATGAAGCTTTTCGACTCGCTGACGCACGTCACCCGTGACGGCAGCTGGTGCGGCGAGCGGCGCTACGACGCAACGCTTGCGAGGCTCCTGCAGGACATGGACGAAGCGGACGTGTACCGCGCCTGCCTGGTGGCGATCGCCGATTACGTCGACAACGAAGTGATCATCGAGTCGGCGCGTGCGCATCCGGAGCGCTTCGTCCCGATCGCCGGCCTCAACCCGCGCACCCTGCCGACGCTGCGCCGTGTCGAGGCGGTGGTGGCCGAACTGGCGGCGCAGGGCTTCGCCGGCATCAAGCTGCATCCGCGCATGAATGGTTATGATCCGCTCGACGCAAAGTGCATCGCCGTCTTCGACGCGGCAGCCGAGCACGGGCTGGTGATCCTGCTCGACACGCTCTTCCGGCGTCGCGGACTGGCGACGACGAATGCCCCGGACACCATCGACTACATCGCCAACGCCTGCCCGGACACGCGCATCCTGCTGTTGCACGCCGCCGGTCCGTCGATGCTCGACCTCTTCGAGATCGTACGCGCCAACCCGAACCTGATGCTGGACTTTTCCTTCACGCTGATGCGCTACGCCGGCAGCCGCCTCGACGACGACATGCGCTACCTCTTCTCGACGACCGACCAGTTGATCACCATCGGCTCCGACTTCCCCGAGTACCCGCCGGCGAGGATCCTCGAACGCTTCGCCCTGCTCAGCGAGGGCATTGAAGCACACCGTGTCGAGAACATCATGTACCGCAACCTCGAACGCCTTTTTGCCGGCTACCGGGTACCGGTGTGAGCAGCGGCGAGCAGCAGCACGCCATCCTCGCGCTTCCGCCCGGCCAGCCCGCGGCGGGCGGGAGTGTGTCCCGGGACAACAGCTTCTGGTTTCTGCCCGCGCTGCTCCTTGCTGCCCTGGCCCTGCGCCTGGCGTTCTTCACCGGCTGCTTCGGTTCGGACGAAGTGACCTACACCGAGCAGGCACTGAAGATTGCGCAAGGCGAATGGGCGCGCGCCGACTACATCGGCGCCGTGCGTCTGGGAATCAGCCTGCCGGTCGGCTTCCTCGTCTGGATTTTGGGCCGCAGCGAGTTCGTCGCCAACCTCTGGTCCCTGCTCTGCTCTTTGGGCGAAATCGCCCTCGTCTACCTCATCGCGCGGCGCTTCTGGGGCGAGCAGGCGGCCGTGCTGTCAGGACTCGTCCTCGCCTTCACCCCCCTGCATGCCCACTATGCCGGGCGCCTGATGGCCGACGCGCCGCTCGCCTTCTTCATCAGCCTGAGCTTCTTCGCCCTCTTCGAGGGCGATCGCAGCGGTCGCCGTGCCTACTACCTCTGCGCCGGACTGGCAGCCGGCTTCGTCTGGTGGATCAAGAGCTCGGTCGCGCTCGTTTACGTCCTCGTCTTTGCCCTTTACGTCGTTCGGGAAAGGCGGCTGCACAACAAGTGGCTGCTGATGGCCACGGGCTTCCTGGCAATGCTCGTGCTCAACGGACTGCTGTTCCTCATCATGGAAGGCGACTTCTGGAAGATCTGGCGGATGACGACCTCGGGCGCCGCCGAGTACGTCCAGAAGGTGAGCAGCGGCAACGACCCGACGTTCTACCTCCGTCTCCTCCTGCTCGACATCAAGCACACCTGGCTGCTCGGGCCGCTGGCAGTGGCAGGTCTCCTTCTCTGGCTGACGCGGAATCGGCACGACGACGGCCTGACCCGTGTCGCCATCTGGTGCCTCGGACTGATTGGCGTTTTCAGCCTGTTCATCGTCTCGTTCAAACCGCTGCTGTTGATCACCAAGCAGGTGAACTACGCCATCGTGTTCCTCGCCCCGCTGTCCCTGCTGGCAGGCTATGCGCTGTCGCGACTCGGCCGCAGCCTGGCGACCCTGGTCGCCGTTGCGCTGATCATTCCCCTCGGCATCATCGGCACCGCACTGGAACAACAGGTCATCCAGTCCTTCGTGGCGAACAGCAAGGCGGCGCTTCATTACGCCCGCGAGCATCCGAACAGCGTCGTCTTCGGCATGACCAGTGCCATCCGCACCGGCAACTACGCCCGACTGTTCGCGACCTCCCCGGCCGATGCGCCACGCATCGGCGATATCCAGTCGCTCGCCCGTGACGCCCCGGGTGTGGCCTTGAAGGCGGACGCCGACGGGTTCGTCGCCCACGCGGTTTTCGACCGCCAGACCGCGGACTGGGGCCAGCAGGGCCCGTATTCACGCGCGGAGGGTCTTCCCCACTGCTGGCACCGACTCGGCGAGCTCGAGCCGACCGGCATGGGACTCGGGTCACGGATCGTCAGCGGTCTGCGCTCTGCCGCAGCGATCCTGCCGGCCGCGATCGCAGAGAAGGTGGCCAGGCAGCTGGACTTGCTGGCACGCCCCCTGCCGGCGACGATCTACGGGATCAGAGCCGATTGCCTGGCGGTAACCGCCGACGCGGCGGCGCACTGAGGTACATGCCGTGCGGGCGGAAATCTGACGATGACTGATCATTCGATCACATTCACCCGTGTCTCCTCGCGCTATCGTTCGCCACGTCGCTGCTGCTGCCGCGGCCTGCGCGCGCGGCAGGCGGCCAGGGAAGACGAGCAGCAGCGCCGCCAGACGTCGATCGCCGGGGCACCAGGCCAACCCCCCGCCGACAGATCCCGGGCAAGCCCACCGGTTGGCGCACCTTGACGAGGAGCAAGCCCGATGCAGGCGAGATTTGACATTCCCGGACACGTGTACATTGCACTCACGCTGCTGTTCACGGTGTATGGCCAGCTCGTCCTGAAGTGGCAGATGGGCAGCGTCGGCCCCATGCCCGCAGGTACGCTCGGCAAGCTGCAGTTCCTGCTCCTGCAGTTCCTCAACCCATGGATCATGACCGGCCTGGCGTCCGCCTTTCTCGCCTCGCTGGCCTGGATGGCAGCCATGACGCGCCTCGACCTGAACTACGCCTACCCGTTCATGAGCCTGGCCTTCCTCATCGTGATGGCTTTCTCGGTCGTCTTTCTCAATGAGGCGCTTTCGCTGCAGAGAGTCCTGGGGACCTTGCTGGTGGTCACCGGCCTGGTGATCATGACTCGCTGATCGATGCGCCGCAATCGAACCTCACCCTGCGCGTTGGCGCAGGATCGGGACGGCCCTGCGCTACGCGACGCGGCGGCGTCCCGCAGCGGCGCAGCGGCTCATCGTCATGAGCCGCCCACAGTGTTTGCCTACCGCGGAGCGCGCTGCAGCGGCAGCCAAGTGTGCGCCGATGGCGGGCGATCCATTCCCCGCAGCTCGGCGGGCGGCCACCTTGCCGCACCCCGGCCGACGGGCCGCACTCACCCTCCATCGGTGCCTGGCACCATCTTCACCTCCGGAAAAGCGTCCATGATCCCGTTCAACAAGCCGTACATGACCGGCAAGGAACTCTGGTACATCTCCCAGGCACACGCCGCGGGACACCTCGCCGGCGACGGCCAGTTCACCCGGCACTGCAACAACTGGCTGGAGAGCCGCATCGGCTGCCGCAAGGCGCTGCTCACCCACTCCTGCACCGCAGCGCTGGAGATGGCTGCGATCCTGGCTGACATCAAGGAGGGTGACGAGGTGATCATGCCCTCCTACACCTTCGTCTCGACCGCCAACGCCTTCGCCCTGCGGGGTGCCGTACCGGTCTTCGTCGACATCCGGGCGGATACGCTCAACATCGACGAAACACGGATCGAGGAGGCAATCACGCCGCGCACCAGGGCAATCGTCCCCGTGCACTATGCCGGAGTCGCCTGCGAGATGGACAGCATCATGGACATCGCCCGACGCTACGGCCTGCTGGTCATCGAGGATGCGGCGCAGGGAATCATGGCCACCTACAAGGGCCGACCACTCGGCAGCATCGGCCACCTGGCGGCATTGTCGTTCCACGAGACGAAGAACATCATCTCGGGTGAGGGCGGTGCGCTGCTGATCAACGATGCCAGCCTGGTGACCAGGGCCGAGATCGTTCGCGAGAAGGGAACCAACCGCAGTCAGTTCTTCCGTGGGCAGGTCGACAAGTACACCTGGGTCGACATCGGCTCTTCGTATCTCCCCGGAGAGATCATCGCCGCCTTCCTCTGGGCGCAGATGGAAGAAGCCGACGCCATCAACAAGCGCCGGCTCGCCCTCTGGTCGACCTACCATCAGTGGTTCCGGCGGGCCGAGGAGAAGGGCGCCTGCAGGCGGCCAATCATTCCGCGCGACTGCTCGCACAACGCGCACATGTATTACCTGCTGCTGCCGGATCTCGAACGCGAACGCGCTTCATCGAAACGATGAGAGCGCACGCCATCGGCACGGTGTTCCACTATGTCCCGCTGCACAGCGCGCCCATGGGCCAGAAACTCGGACGCGCCTGCGGCAGCATGAGTCATACCGATTCACTGTCGGAACGGCTGGTTCGCATGCCCCTGTGGCTTGGTCTCGAGGACGAGCAGGCACGGATCATCCAGGAAGCGACCAACGCTCTTGCCTGACTGGCATCGGTCCGGCAACGGGCCCCGCCGCCGGACCGCGAGCGTGGCCGGCCGCTGCTCGCCATGTTCCATCGACTGCCGCTAGAATGCGAAATGCGCTGGATGTCACCGCCCGTCCCACCGGACTTCGCCGGCGGGGCTCGCTGCCGCCGCAGCGGACGCGGTGACGCGAGCCTGAACGAGAGCCGCCACGCAGCGAGCGACGGGCTCTGACCACAACCTCCCAACACCCCCAACCCAGAACAGGAAATCCGAGCATGTTCAGCGATGCCAAGCGGTTCAGCCACTGCCCAGACCATCGAATGGCACGCCTTGCCTGCGTCATCGGCCTCTGGGCCCTGGCCGGAATCGCCAGCGGCCAAGTGAAGAACGTGACGCCTGCGGAGATGGCCGCAGTGCCACGCTACTGCCCCTACACGCATGCCTTTGGCCGCAGCGGCCTGCCTGACTCACCTTCCGCCGAAGCGAAACCCTGGGTAGCGATGATGGGCCCGACCTTCTGGCACATGCACCATTACTGCTGGGGCAAGTTGAACCTGCTGCGGGCCATGCGGAGCACCGCCACTGAACAGGAAAGAAACCACCTTCTCGGTGCCGTTGTCGGCGACTACTGGTATGTCGCCCAGCGGGCGCCGCGAGATTTCATCCTGCTCCCCGAGATCTACGCCGGCATCGGCGAGATCGAGTTGCGTCGCGGGCGCCCGCAGGAAGCGAACAAGGTCTTCGCCGAAGCCAGGGCGCTGAAACCCGATTACTCGCCCGGATACTCGCACTGGGCCGAGTACCTGATGCGCTCCGGACAGAAGGCAGAGGCCAAGCAACTGGTCAGGACCGGTCTCGAATACAATCCGGACGCCAAGACCCTGCGCGAGCAGTATCGCCTTCTGGGCGGCAACCCGTCGGAGATCGTCCCGCGGGCGAAGGATGGGAAGCGAGCGGAACCGATCGACGATGGCGAATCGCTCATGCTCTTCGAAGAGCCCGAACCCGAGGACGCTGCCGCTGGCGCTTCGCGCCGGAGTGCGACGACGCCCTGATACCGGCAGCGGAAACCCGGCTCCCGCACGACCGCGCATGCGCGGGGAGTCCCATCCCCGACAACCTGGTGAGCCGGGTGCAAGCAGTGCAAGAGTGCAAAATTGTGCTTGAGCAAGCGCCATCCGGCCGGTATAATCTCGCGCTCAAACATGGCAAGGCGCCCGTAGCTCAGCTGGATAGAGTACTTGGCTACGAACCAAGGGGTCGGGCGTTCGAATCGCTCCGGGCGTGCCAACGGCAGCAAACAATGAAGCCACCGTCGCGGTGGTTTTTTGTCGTCTCCCGGCTGCCGTCGCTGCGAGAAGCCGGCTTCATCCACCGAACCGCACGGCGACACCTCTTCCCACCTTGAAGATCCTGCTCACCGGCAAGAATGGCCAGGTCGGCTTCGAACTGCAGCGAGCGCTCGCGCCGCTCGGCGAGGTCGTCGCGATCGGCCGGGCGGAATGCGACCTTGCCAAGCCCGCGGCCATCCGCCAACTGGTCCGTGCGGTCCGCCCGGGGATAATCGTAAACGCAGCGGCACATACCGCGGTGGACGGAGCGGAGACCGAGCGCGATCAGGCCTTCGCGGTCAACGCGTCGGCGCCACGAGTCTTCGGTGAGGAAGCAGCCCGACTGGGCGCCTTCGTCGTGCACTACTCGACCGACTATGTCTTTGACGGCAGCAAGCAAGGCCCCTACGACGAACTGGACGCAACCCGACCGCGCAGCACCTACGGCCAGAGCAAGCGCGCGGGTGAGGTCGCCCTGCAGGATGCCACCCGGCGCCACCTGATCCTGCGTACCGCCTGGATTGCCGGCGCCCACGGCGGCAACTTCGCGAAGACCATACTGCGGCTGGCAAGCGAGTGCGACAGTCTCAGAGTGGTTGCCGACCAGTGGGGAACCCCGACTTCGGCTGCGCTGCTGGCTGACATCACCGCCCACCTCGTTCGCCAGCAGCAACGAGGGGACGATCTGCAAGCCTTCCCCTACGGAATCTACCATTGTGTTGCCGGCGGCGACACCAACTGGTGTGACTACGCCCGCTTCGTCGTCGACGAAGCGATCCGTGCGGGCAGGAAGCTCCGCGCCAAACCGGAAACGATCACGGCGATCTCGACTGCCGAATACCCGACTGCCGCCAGCCGACCCGCCAACTCCCGACTCGACACGCGCAAGCTGCAACATGCCTTCGGCCTGGAACTGCCACACTGGCAGAGGGGCTTGCGACACGTTCTGCAGCAGATCCTCGGCAGCTGAGCGATGTCCGGCAGCCGGCTCCCCTTCGCCGCAGCGCGGCCCCACACCGACAGCAGCCGAGTGGCGACCGCCGCTGCATCCTGGTCAAGCACGGAAGCCCGACCAGCGAGAAGAAAGGAACCGGACCACAGATGATCGTCACCGCCACCGCCATTCCCGATGTCCTGCTCATCGAACCGGAGATTTTCGGCGACGAACGCGGATATTTCTTCGAGAGCTTCAATGCCCGTTCGTTCGCCCGCGCAACCGGCCTCGAACTCTCCTTCGTGCAGGACAACCACTCACGATCCGCGCGGAACGTCCTGCGCGGACTGCACTACCAACTGCCGCCGAAGGCCCAGGGCAAGCTGGTACTGGTCGTGCAGGGGATGGTCTTCGACGTCGCGGTCGATCTGCGCCAGCACTCGCCGACGTTCGGCCGTTGGGTCGGTCATGAGCTCAGCGGAGAGAACAAGAGGCAGTTGTGGATTCCCCCGGGCTTCGCCCATGGCTTCCTGGTGCTTTCGCAGAGCGCCGAGTTCCTTTACAAGACCACCGACTACTACTCACCGGAACACGAGCGCAACCTGCGCTGGAACGACCCCGACGTCGCCGTCGACTGGCCGCTCGATGAGCCGCCGATTCTCGCCCGCAAGGATGCCAGCGCCCCGCTGCTGGCGGCTGCCGACCGCTTCCCCTGAATCCCGGATGACCCGCCGCTGGCGCAACTGCAGTGGCACGGTCGCCGCCCGGCCGGCGGCTGCGGCAGTCATCGCGCCGCTCCTGAACACCGATCGTCCGGCAGCGGCTTGCCGCCGGGGGTGACACGTGCGAAGATTGGCGACTGACCCATCCCGCGCTGACCAACTTGATCAGACCACACGCTCACCCACAGCAACACGGCATCAACATCGAAGCGCTGCTGGCGCACGTCCCGCTGTTCAACGGACTGGAACCCGACGAGATTGCCCGCCTGGCCCGCGGTTCGCGTGAAGTCACTGCGACCCGTGGAGACATCCTGTTCCACAAGGGAGACACGCCGACCGGCTTCTACCTGATCGTCTACGGGCAGGTCAAGCTGGCCTTCACCTCGCCACAGGGTGGCGAGAAGGTCGTCGACATCGTCGGCCAGGGCCAGACCTTCGGCGAGGCCGTCATGTTCATGGACAAGCCGTTCATGGTCTATGCGCAGGCGCTCGCCGATTCGCTGTTGCTGCACATCTCGAAGACCGCGATCCTCGACGAACTGGACAAGGATCCGAGACTGGGACGCAAGATGATTGCCGGACTGTCGATGCGCCTGCACCACCTGATCAACGATGTCGAGTCCTATTCGCTGCACTCGGGTAGGCAGCGGATCATCGGCTATCTGTTGCGCGAGTACCCGAACGGCGGCGAGCGGTCGATCACCGTGACGCTGCCGACGAACAAGGGCGTCATTGCCTCCCGTCTCAACCTGACGCAGGAATACTTCTCACGTATCCTGCACGAACTCTCGGAAAAGGGATTGATCGTCGTCGAAGGACGAAAGATCCACATCCCCGAAGTCGAGAAGCTGCGTTTCCACGAGCACTGAGGCTGGGGCCACACCATACCAACCAAGAGGAGACAATGAAGCATGGCACTGGAAACCGAGATCAAGCTGAGCCTGCCGGCAACGGCCGTACGCCGCCTGTCGTCGCACCCGCTGCTGGCCGCAAGCAAGCCCGTGCGACAGAAGCTGGTCAATACCTATTACGACACCCCGGACCAGCGCCTGCAGCGCAAGCGTCTCGCCGTTCGCTACCGGCAGAAGGGCGAGGCATGGCTGCTCACCGTCAAGAGCGACGCGCCGTCGCCCGGCGGACTGGCGCAGCGCCGCGAATGGGAAGTACCCGGCCAGCCGGGGCAATTCGACTTCAGCCACGTCGACAGTCCCAAATTGCGCCGCTTCCTCGAAGAGGCCACAGCCGAGCTCGTCCCGGTATTCACCACCGACTTCACGCGCAGCCTGTGGGTACTGACGCCGCGCGAGGGCAGCCGCATCGAGGTTGCTCTCGACCGCGGAACGATCGTCGCCGGCGAACGCAGGGAAAACATCTGTGAACTCGAACTCGAACTGCTCGAGGGAGATGCCAGCGACCTCTTCACCGCCGCCCTGGCCCTGCAAGCCGACCTGCCGCTGCACCCCGAAGGCGTCAGCAAGGCCGAGCGCGGCTACCGCCTGGCGCACGATGCCAAACTGGCACCCGCCAAGGCGGGGCCAGTCCCGCTGAGCATGGGAATGACCAGCATCGGCGTCTTCCGCAGTACCGCCTTCTCCTGTCTGTCACAGCTGCAGGGCAACGAGCGCGGGGTCCGTGAGACCGACGCCCCGGAGTTCATCCACCAGGCGCGGGTGTCGATCCGTCGCCTGCGCTCGGCGATCCGCCTGTGGCGACCGCTGCTGCCGGAAGACTATGTAAACAACTTCGATCCGCGCTGGCGAGCACTCGCGAACCAGCTAGGCGACACCCGCAACTGGGACGTCTTCATCACCGAGATCCTGCCGCCGATCAGCAAGGCCTTCCCGGATCATGGCGACGTCCAGAGACTGTCGACGCAGGCGCGCAACCAGCTGGCCGCCTGCCGCAAGACGGCGCAGGCGGCGATCAAGGCGGAGGCCTACTCGCAACTGCTGCTCGAGTTCACTGCCGCGACGCTGGCGCTCCTGGAGAGCCGAAAGCCACCCGTCACGGTCTTTGCACCCCGCTCGCTGAACAAGCGCGCGAAGCGTGTCGCCGCGCTCGCAGCCGAGACCCGCGACTCGAACCCGGAAGCCCGGCATGCGTTGCGGGTCGCCCTGAAACGCTTGCGCTACGCAATCGAGTTCTTCGCGCCGCTGTTCCCGGCGAAGCGGCTGCAACGCTACCACCAGAGTGCCGCCGGCCTGCTCGATCTCCTCGGACGGATGAACGACGCGACGGTCGCCGAGCAACTCGTCCTGCAGGCCGTTCCGGGCCACCACAGCGATCTGGTGCGCGCTTGGCTGGCAGGTCGCAACGACCTGATGCTGACGCAGCTGGAGCCGCTGCTGGCCGAGTTCCTCAGCCATCCGCCACCTTGGGAACATGGCTGAACGCCGGACTGGCGACCGGCCCTGAGCCGGCGCCAATGAGGCTGCAGCGATTCGTCGCCAGCGCGCCGGTGTGCGGGGTGCGCCCAGCACCTGCCGGATCCGGACGGGGAAGAGCATGATCCGTGCCGCCCTCGTGCTATGGCTCGCCGCCTGGCTGGGCGTGGTCGCGGCCGCCGAAATTCCGGCCAGCGTCAGCCGCGCACTCGAGCAGGCGGGAATTCCCGCCCGCTCGGTCGGCATCGTCGTGCAGGCGGTGGACGGCGGAGCGCCACTGCTCGCACACAATGCGCGGACAGCGCTGAACCCGGCGTCGGCGATGAAGCTGCTGACGACCTACGCCGCCCTCGAACTGCTCGGCCCCGCCCACACCTGGCGCACCGATGCGCTCGCCGATGCAGCCGTCCGCGACGGCCGGTTGGATGGCAACCTCTACCTGCGCGGCAGTGGCGATCCCCGGCTCGGCCTCGAACAGTTCTGGCTGCTCCTGCGCCAGATCCGTGTCCGCGGCGTCAGCGAGATCAGGGGCGACGTCGTGCTCGACCGCAGCGCTTTTGCCGTCGCCGAGCACGACCCCGGGGCCTTCGACGGCCAGCCTCTGCGCCCTTACAACGCCGGTCCCGACGCGCTGCTGGTCAACCTGGCGAGCATCCGGCTGACGCTGCAGGCAGACGCCGCACGGACGATGGTCAGGGTGATCGCCGAGACGCCGAGCGATGGCCTGCGCATCAGCAACCGCCTCAGCCTCGGGCACGAAGGCTGCGGCGACTGGCGCGAACAGATCCGGGCGACAGTCAGTGGCCAGACCATCGAACTCGCCGGCAGTTTCCCGGCGGCCTGTGGCGAGAAGGCGCTGCACCTCATGCCCTGGCCTGCCGACACCCAGGTCGACGGGCTCTTCCGCGCGCTTTGGCACGAGCTCGGCGGCAGTTTCGGCGGCCGCGTGCGCGCCGGGCGGACGCCGGCGACGGCCAGCACGATTGCCACCCAGGAGTCGCCGCCACTGGCCGAGATCATCCGCGAGATCAACAAGTACAGCAACAACGTCATGGCGCGCCAGCTGTTCCTCAGCCTCGATGGCGAGCGACCGGCCACCGCCGAGGGTGCCCGCCGGCAGGTGGAATCCTGGCTGCAGGCAAAGGGCCTCAAACTGCCCGGGCTGGTGGTCGACAACGGCTCCGGGCTGTCGCGCAGTGAGCGCGTCTCGGCAGAGGGGCTGGCGCAGCTGCTGCGCGCCGCCTGGCAGAGCCCGGCAATGCCGGAATTCATCGCCTCGTTGCCACTCGCCGGAGTCGACGGCACGCTGCGCCGGCGCCTCAACGGCAGTGCCGCCGGCGGCAGGGCGCACCTCAAGACGGGCTACCTCGAGGGCGTCCGGGCGGTGGCGGGCTACCTTCTCGATCAGGGCGGCAGGCGCTGGATCGTCGTCTTCCTGATCAACGATCCGAAAGCCAGGCTCGGCAAACCGGCGATCGACGCCCTGCTGCAGTGGCTGGCGGAACGCTGAGCGGGCCTCACTTGCTACCGCCCTTGCGAACCCCCAGCGCGATCAGCGGATGGTCGGAACGCGAGTTCTCGCGCACCCGTTTCGGCGTCGCCGACTTGGAGAGCGCGGCCAGCGCGACGAACCAGGCTTTCGGCATGTCGACCGGCAGTCCGGTCGGGATGCCGGCGATCTTGGCGGTCTCCATGAACGGGTGGCCGGGTTCCTCGAAGCCGGGCTCCGTGCACGAGATGCAGGCAAAACCGCCGCGCAGACAGGAGCCGACACCGTGCCAGGGCCGCAGGTTGCAGTCGGCGTGGGCCTGTGTTCCCTTGCAGCCCAGGTTCTCCATCAGACAGCCGAGGTCCGAGGGCTTCTGGGCACTCGCCTTGAACTCGTAATACTCGTTGCGCGGGCAGCCATGGTGCACCAGTTGCTCGGTGTAGAAGCGCGGCCGCTGCCAGGCATCGAGGTCGCCGGCAGCCAGCGCGTCGAGCGCCAGCGCGAGCAGCGTATCGACGACCCAGCCGGGATGCGTCGGACAGCCGGCGACGTTGATCACCGGCAGGCCCGAGCGGGAACGGAAGTCGATGCCCAGCACACCACCCTCCTGATCACCGTCGAACTGCAGACCGCAGGCCTCGCTGCGGTTCTCGCCGGCGGCAATGATGCCGCCATAGGCGCTGCAGGTGCCGATCGCCAGTACATGCCGGGCACGCTGCGCCAGGTCGCGCACCACGTCGATCAGCGGCCGGCCGGCCAGTGTCTGGAAGCGACCGCTGCCATTCGGACCACGCAGCAGCGCGCCTTCGATGCACAGCAGGTCGCACGGCAGTTCGCCGGCGATGGCGGCGCCGAGCAGCGCCAGCGTCTCGCTGCCGCTCGCCTCCGACAGCGCGGGGTGGAAACACAGCTCGATGCCGCTCTCGGCCAGTTGTGCCAGTACGCCGCCGCGACCTTCGCCAGCCAGCAGCGACTGCGTGCAGCCGCCGCAACCCGCCGCCTGCAGCCAGATCAGTTTCATCCGCGCTCGAGCCCGTAACGCACGAGCTTGCCGCGGAGGCCGACGCGCGACAGGCCAAGTTCGCCCGCCGCACGCGACTTGTTCCAGCGGTGGCGGATCAGCGTTTCCTTGAGGACACGGGCCTCGAGCGCCTCCATGCGCTCCTTCAGGCCACCCGCGAGCGGAATCAGTTCAAGCAGATGGTCCTCGCACTGGTTCACCGCCGGCGTGCGCAGGATGCGCGGCGCCAGCAGGTCGGCGCCGAGCCGTGGCGTGTCGGCGAGGGCGAGCATGCGCAGGATCTCGTTCTGCAGTTCGCGCACGTTGCCCGGCCAGGGGTAGGCGGCGAGGCAGGCAAGAGCCTCGGTGCTGAAACCGCCGACGCTCTTGCCGAGAAGCTTCTGGCCGGCATCGAGCAGGCTGCCGGCGAGCAGCGGAATATCCATCGCCCGCTCGCGCAGCGGCGGCACGCGCAGCGTCACGGTGGCCAGCCGGTAGTAGAGATCCTCGCGGAAGGTGCCCGCGCGCACCTCGGCCTCGAGGTCATGGTGCGTCGCGGCGACGACGCGCACATCGACCGACTGCGGCCGCGCCGCACCGAGCGGCCGGAACTCGCCCTCCTGCAGCACGCGCAGCAGCTTGACTTGGAAGACCGGGCTGGTATCACCGATCTCGTCGAGGAAAATGGTGCCGCCATCGGCCTGCTGGAAGCGGCCCTGGCGATCCTCATAGGCGCCGGTGAAGGCGCCGCGCTTGTAGCCAAAGAGTTCGGCCTCGAGCAGCTGGTCGGGCAATGCCCCGCAGTGCTCGACGACGAAGGCCCGCTCGGCCCGCCGGCTGCGGTAGTGGATGGCGCGCGCGAGCATCTCCTTGCCGGTTCCCGACTCGCCACTGATCAGGACCGACAGGTCGAACGGGGCGATGCGTTCGACGAGATCGCAGACGGCATTGAGTGGGCTCTGCGGACTGCGGATCAGGCCATCGAGCGCAAACTCCCGGCGCGCGCGTTCCTGCTTGCTGTCGACCCGCCGCGCCAGCACCGGCTCCGCCGTCCGCAGCTCGAGCGACAGGCGCTGGTTCTCCTGCTGCAGGCGATGCACGCGGGCAGCGGTCTGCAGCGTCAGCAGCAGTTGTTCGGGCTGCCAGGGCTTGAGCAGGTACTGGTAGATGCCGGCTTCATTGACCCCGGCAATGATGTCCTCGGCGTCCGTATAACCGGAGAGGATGATGCGCAGGCTATCCGGCCACTGGCTGCGCACGCGCCGCAGGAACTCGACACCGCTCATCCCGGGCATGCGCTGGTCGCAGACGATGATCTGCACCCACTCGCTTTCCATGATGCGCAGCGCCTCGTCGGCGTTCGCCGCGGTGAACACCTCGAAGTCCTCGTCGAGCGTGCGCCGCAGCGCTTCCTGCGAGCGCACTTCGTCGTCGACGACGAGCACGGTCGGCAGGCGCGGTCTCGGATTGGCGGTCATGGGGCAGGCTGCCAGCCAAGCTCGCGGTGGATCGCCAGATGGCGGGGCGTCCACGAGTGCGGGGTCTTGTACACGAAATGGTGCCGGGCGATGTGGTAACTCGGGTCGAAGCCGTAGAAATTGCGCTCCAGTTCCGCCATTTCGGCGGCGCGGTAGTCTGCCAGCGGCCGCTGCAGCTCGTCCGCCGCGCGGCGCGCGCGCTTCTCCCGCAGGCGGCTGACGAGATCGGATGCCTGCGCGAGCTCGCGCGCGCGCCGCGCGACGTCGATGCGGAAGGACTCCGGATCGTTCGCCAGGCAGGCATCGAGCAGACCGGCAGAGACACCGGCGCTGGCGCTCAACGGCAAGCGCTGCTGCATGATCGCTGCCGCAGCCGTCTCGCCGACCCGTGCCGGGAACAGGTAGGTCCAGTACTCGGAACCATACAGATTGCCCATGTTGCGGTAGTGCGGGTTGAGGACGACGCCTGCGCGTGCCCAGACGAGGTCTGCCGCGCGGGCGAGAAAGCAGCCGCCGGCGGCGCAGTTGCCCTGCAAGGCGGCGATCGTCAGCCTGTCGTCGGTGCGGATGATCGCCTCGGCGAGATCGTCGATGGCTTCGATGTTGGCCCATGATTCGTCGGCCGGCGATTCGGCAGCCTCGATCTGCTGCAGATGGATGCCGTTCGACCAGTGGTCGCGCCCACCCATGAGGACGATGACCCGCAGCGGCCGCCGCCTGACCCAGTCGTAGGCCGCCAGCAGGCGCCGGCACTGGCGACTGCTCATCGCCCCGTTGTAGAACTCGAAGTGCAGGAAGCCGACGCCATCGGCCTCCTCGTAGCGGATGTCCTGCCAGGTACGGTGCGGCGCCGCCCAGCAGGCGGCGGGCGAAGCGGACAGCGGCACCTGGCGGATGCCGGCCAGCTGCGCGGCGAAGACCTCTGCCGCCGGCAGCTTCAGCGAATCAGGCGGCGTGCAACGGCGGACATGGCCGATCCATACCGCGCCGTCGACGGTTGCACGCAGGATCGCCGTCTCGCGCCAGGCGATCACGGCGCCAGCAGGACCAGCGCGCAGGATATCCTCGGGCCAGGCGTCGAAGAGCAGGCATGGCTCGCCGAACAGCTCGTCGGCGACGCCCGGAAAGCCATCGGCCGCGTGCAAACGGGCGAGCACGCGGCGGCTGTCGTCGCGCTGCCAGTCGATCGCCCGCTCTGCCTGTCGCAGCAGCGGCCGCAGTTCGCTGCCCGCCGCTGCCGCCATCGGCGACGGCGGCAGCGGCACGAAATCGCCGCCGGAGAAACGTTCGACGGCGCACAGCACGGCCCGGGTCGCCGCCTCGCTCACCTCGTGGCGGTAGAGACTCGACTTGCGGGCCAGACGCATCGGGAAGACCACCGACGCCCAGACCGGACCGGCGTCCATCTCGCCGGTCGCCTGCAGCACGGTCACCCCCCACTCCCGCTCGCCATCCTGGATCGCCCGGTCGAGCGCCGACGGCCCGCGATCGCCGACGATTCCCGGATGGACGACGAGACAGCAGTGCGCGCGCCAGATGGTTTCCGGGATCGCCCGCCGCAGGTACGGAGCGATGATCAGATCGGGGCGGAAGAGCGCCACCGCCTCCTCGGCCACCGCGTCGGCGATGTCGTACTCGACCGACAGCTCGTGACCGCGGCCGGCCAGCTCGCAGTGGAGGCGCTGGCTGAGACTGTTGAACGCATGGCAGAGGAGCAGGATGCGCATCGTCGCTCGTCGCTCAGCAGATGCGCGGCAACTGGTCACCGCTCAACCAGTCGACGACCCGCCGTCCGCCGAGCTTCGTGCTCATCTGCACGAAGCACTGCGCATCCTGATGCACGCTGCCGATCAGTGCGGCGTTCCGAGCGAGCGGATGCGCGCGCATCGCCGCCAGCAGCCGCCCGGCGTCGGCGTCGGCGACGATGGCCAGCAACCTGCCCTCGTTGGCGACATAGAGCGGGTCGAGGCCAAGGAACTCGCAGGCAGCCGCCACCTGCGGCTGCACCGGCACCTCGCTCTCGCGCAACATCATGCCGACCCGCGACTGGCGGGCAATCTCGTTCAGCGTGGTGGCAACACCGCCACGCGTCGGGTCGCGCACGACGTGGATGTCGGCACCACTGGCCCGCATGGCGACGATCAGTCCGTGCAGCGGCGCCGTGTCGGAAACGATGTCGGCGGCGAAGCCGATGCTTTCGCGCTGCGCCATGATCGCCATGCCGTGCTCGCCAATGCCGCCGGAGACGATGATTCGGTCGCCCGGCCGCGCCCGGTCGCCGGACCAGTCCTCGCCGTCGGCGACGACGCCGACGCCGGTGGTGGTGATGTAGACGCCGTCGCCGCGGCCGCGCTGCACCACCTTGGTGTCGCCGGTGACCACCGGCACGCCAGCGGCGGCCGCTGCCTGCGCCATCGAGTCGACGATGCGCGCCAGATCGGCGAGCGGGAAACCTTCCTCGAGAATGAAGCCGGCAGCCAGATAGAGCGGCGTCGCGCCCATCACCGCGACATCGTTGATCGTCCCGTTCACCGACAGGCAACCGATGTCGCCGCCGGGGAAGAACAACGGCGAGACGACGTGCGAGTCGGTCGACACGACCAGCCTGCCGGCCGCCGCCGGCAAAACCGCCGCGTCGTTGCCCGCTCCCGGATGAGCGTTGCCGAGGCGACTGAGGAAGAGCTCGTCGATCAGTTGCGCCATCGCCCGGCCACCGCTGCCGTGCATCATCTCGACCCGGCCCTGGCGCAGGTCGAGCGGTCGGCCGTATGCCTTGCGCACGGGAATCACGGCGCCACCTTCGCGTCGGCGAAGCGGCCGAAGGAGTAGTGCGCGGCGCAGGCTCCCTCCGACGAGACCATGCACGAACCGACCGGGTTTTCCGGCGTGCACACGCTGCCGAAAATGCGGCAATCCTGCGGCCGGCGGGCACCGCGCAGCACCGCGCCGCACTCGCACGCCGGATGGTCCGGCACCGCCTGATAGCTGATCGGGAAGCGGCGCTCGGCGTCGTAGTCGGCAAACTCGCGGCGGATGCGCAGCGCGCTGTACGGCAGTTCGCCGAGTCCGCGCCAGGCGAAGGAGCGGCGCAACTCGAAGACCTCGGCAACCATCCGCTGCGCCTTGCGGTTGCCTTCGCGCGTCACGGCACGGGCAAATTCGTTCTCGACCACCGCCCGGCCGGAATTGAGCTGCGCGATCAGCATCAGGATCGCCTGCATCACGTCGAGCGGCTCGAAGCCGGCGATGACGACCGGTTTGCGGTACTCGGCGGCGAAGAACTCGTACGGCCGACTGCCGATGATCGTCGATACGTGCGCCGGGCCGATGAAGCCGTCGAGCCGGACGCTGCCCCACTGCCGCACCTCGGGTGACTCGAGGATGCTGGCGATCGCCGCCGGCGTCAGCACATGGCAGCAGAGCACCGAGAAGTTGCGCAGCCCGAGCGCCCTCGCCTGCCTGATGACCACCGCCGTCGGTGGCGTCGTCGTCTCGAAGCCGATGGCGAAGAACACCACCTGCCTCTGCGCGTTCTCCTGCGCCAGGCGCAGCGCATCGGCGGCGCAATAGACCATCCGGATCTCACCGCCGCCGGCCAGGGCGGCCCTCGCGCGCAGCAGCGACAGGCCGCCGGAAGCCGGCACGCGCAATGGATCGCCATAACTGCAGAGGATGACCCCCTCGTCCATCGCCAAGCGGATCGCCATGTCGATGCGACCGATCGGCAGCACGCAGACCGGACAGCCGGGGCCATGGATCATGCGCACGTTCGCGGGCAGGAGGTCGCTGACGCCGTAACGGGCGATCGCATGCGTGTGGCCGCCACAGAACTCCATGAAGTGATAGTCACGCTGCGGCTGCGCCGCCCGCCCGATTGCCGCCGCCAGCCCGTGCGCCAGCTCCCGGTCACGGAACTCGTCGATGAACTTCATCTGCCGCCACGCGCGGCGCGCGCTCCCGGCATGGCGCCATCTCCCTGCGGCACGGCCCTCAGGCGCTCCACGCCGGCTGCTCCGGCACGGCCGCCTGGCCCAGCTCGGCGAACAGCGCCAGGGTCCTGAGTGCTTCGTCGGCATCGAGGCGGGTGAGCGCGTAGCCGACATGGACGATCACGTAATCGCCAACCGCGACACCATCGACGAGCGCCAGCGAAACCTGTCGGCCAACGCCGTCGACATCGACCGTCGCCTGCTCGCCGGGCAGCAGCTCGACGACTCGACAGGGTAGCGCGAGGCACACCGCCCGCGCTCCTAGTGGCTCGCCAGGTGCTGCAGCGCAACCCAGGCCTGGCCAACCGACAGCCCACCGTCGTTGGGCGGCACCTGGCGCGCCTCGATGAGCTGCATCCCCTTCGCCCCGAGCCGCGCCCGCAGTCCGCGCATCAGGACCTGGTTGAGGAAGCAGCCGCCGCTGCCGACCACCGTCCTGGCCTCGGGCGCCACCACGCGCAGCCAGTCGGCGAGGGCGGCGGCGAGCGTCGCATGGAACAGCGCCGCGCCACGCTCGGCGTCCTTCTCGTCGGCGAGCGCGCCGAGCAGCGGCAGCAGGTCCAGCCTGCCATCGTCGATCGTCCAGCACTGATCGAGCGGCAGCACGTCACCGTAGCGCTGCGCCATGCTCTCGAGCAGCATCGCCGCCTGCCCCTCATAGGCCATCACCGCCTTAATCCCGAGCAGGCCGGCCGCCGCGTCGAACATCCGGCCCATGCTCGAAGTCGGCGGACAATGGATGTCGCCGACGAGCATCTGCGCCACCGCCTGCGCTGCCTGCTGCTCGGCGAAGCGCTCGCGGATCTCGGCATTGCGGCCGAGACGATGCAGCGCCGCTGCCGCCATTCGCCAGGGCTCGCTGGCGGCGCGGTCGCCTCCCGGCAGCGCCAGCGGCTGCAGATGTCCGAGTCGTTCGAAGCGGGCGCCGTCGACCTGCAGCAGTTCGCCACCCCAGGCAGCACCGTCGGTTCCCATGCCGACCCCGTCGAGCGACAGCGCCAGCGTGCTGCCCTCGATCCCGTGTTCGGCCAGCACCGCGGCGACATGCGCGTGGTGGTGCTGCACGCCGAGCAAGGGCAGGCGCAACTGCTGCGCGAAATCGCTGGCAAAACGCGTCGAATGGAAATCCGGGTGCAGATCATGCGCGACTATCGCCGGTTCGACGCCGAGCAGCCGGATCATCTGCGCCACCGTCTCGTCGAGGAAGTCACAGGCGGCGGCGTTGTCGAGGTCGCCGACATGCTGCGAGACGAATGCCTCGTCACCGCGCGTGACGCAGACCGTGTTCTTGAACCAGCCACCGAGCGCCAGTACCGACGGTCCCGAACGCGGCAGCTTGATCGCCCGCGGCGTGTAGCCGCGAGCGCGGCGGATGAACTGCAGACCGCTGCTGGTGATGCGCGCGACGCTGTCGTCGCAACGGGTAACGATGTCGCGATCGTGCATCAGGAAGGCATCGGCGATGCCGTAGAGTCGCAACAGCGCCTCACTGTTGCCGATCACCAGCGGCTCGCCACCCGGATTGGCGCTGGTCATCACCAGCGCCAGGTCCTGCGCCCGCTCGAGCCAGCCGAGTCCCGCCGGGCGCCTCGCCGCTTCGTGGAAGAGCAGGAAGTGCAGCGGCGTGTACGGCAGCATGACGCCCAGCCAGGCGAGCCCGGGTGCGACCCCGGGCAGCGCCGCGTCGCAACCGCTGCGCTTGCGGATCAGGATCGCCGGCCGCGTCGGCAGGGTCAGCAGGCCGGGTTCGCCGATGCCCATCTGGACGAAGGACGCCGCCGACGCCGGGTTGGCCAGCATGACGACGAACGGCTTCTGCTCACGCTGCTTGCGCTCGCGCAGCAGCGACACGGCCACCGCGTTGCGCGCGTCGCAGACGAGATGGAAGCCGCCGAGCCCCTTGATGGCGACGATCCGCCCGTCGCGCAGCAAATCCAGGGCCATGGCGATGGGATCGCCGGCCAGCCGGTGCCCCTCGCTGTCGAGCAGGAACAGTTGCGGCCCGCACTTCGGGCAGCAGTTGGCCTCGGCATGGAAACGCCGGTCGTCGGGGCGGCGGTACTCGGCCTGGCAGCGCGCACACATGGGAAATGGCTTGAGGCTCGTCCGCGAGCGGTCGTAGGGCAGGCCGCGGCTGATCGTGTAGCGCGGCCCGCAGTTGGTGCAATTGGTGAAGGCATGCCGCCAGCGGCGGCTGGCGGGATCGAACATCTCGGCGAGGCAGTCACGGCAGACGGCGGTGTCGTGACCGATCATCGTCGCCGCACGGCCGCTGCGGCTGTCGATGATGACGAAACCGTCGCCGGCGCGCGCCGGTGCCGCATCACGCGCCACCACCGAATTGATCCGGGCCAGTGGCGGCGCCTCGTGCTGCAGGCGCTCGACGAGCGATTTCACCTGCCCGGCGGCACCGCGCACTTCGATCTCGACGCCACGGGAATCGTTGCGGACCCAGCCGGCCAGGCCCAGTTCCCGCGCCAGGCGCCAGACGAAGGGACGGAAACCGACGCCCTGGACGACACCGCTAACGCGGATGTTCTGGCAAACGTTCTGCTCAGCCATCGCAGCACCTCGTACCGCTGGACAACAGGTTCTCAAGCTCGGCGACCCGCCGGCGCAGTGCGTCGATCGTCGTCTTCCTGCTCCGCTGCGCCGCGGCGCAACCCTCGTCGAGCCAGGCCAGCCATTCAATGAAACCCTCGCCGGTGGTCGCCGACAGCCGCATCACGCGCAACGCCGGATTGACCTGTCGCGCATGGGCGATCGCCAGGTCGACATCGAAGCTCAGGTGTGGCAGCAGATCGATCTTGTTGAGCAGCATCAGCGACGCGGCGGCAAACATGTTCGGGTACTTGAGCGGCTTGTCCTCGCCCTCGGTGACCGAGAGGATCACCACCTTGTGCGCCTCGCCGAGGTCGAAAGCCGCCGGGCAGACGAGGTTGCCGACGTTCTCGATCAACAGCAGCGAGTCATCGCCCGGTGACAGGCGTTGCAGCGCGTGGCCGACCATGTGCGCGTCGAGGTGGCAGCCCTTGCCGGTGTTGATCTGCAATGCTGGAACCCCGGTCGCGCGAATCCGCTCGGCATCGCGACTGGTCTGCTGGTCACCTTCGATGACCGCCAGCGACAAGCGGCCACGGAGCAGTTCGATGGTGCGGCAGAGCAGCGAGGTCTTGCCCGACCCGGGGCTGGAAACCAGGTTGAGCGCGAAGATCCCCTGTTCCTCGAAGCGGCGACGGTTCTCCGCCGCATAGGCGTCGTTGCTGGCCAGGATGTCGCGCTCGATCTGCACCAGACGCGCTGGCGTCGTCGCCGTACCGGGTCCGCCGCGATGCCCGTGATGCCCGTGATGTGGATGGTGTTCGCCATCCCCGTGATGTTCGTGATGTTCGTTCCGGCGGTAACCACCATCGGCGTCGGCCGGCGTCGCCACACCTGCCGGGCGATACCGCCGTGCCTGCCCCGATTCCGGCAACGCGGCCGCATCGGTGCTCGCCGGCGCCGGCACCGACTCGCCCGCGACGCGCGTGTCCCCGACGCCACAACCACAAGTCGTACACATATTGCTGTCTCCTGTTGTTATTCGACCTCCAGCTCCTTGACCCGCATCTCGGTACCACCGGTCGCCTGCACCGGGTGACCGCCGCAGGCAGGGCAGGGGTCGTACAGCGCCGCGAGCGGCACCGTCTGATGACAATTAAAGCATAAACCTTCACCCGGCACCTGCACGATTTGCAGGCGCGCTCCTTCGGCCAGCGTGCCGCGTGCCACTGCGGAAAAACAGAAGCCGATGGCCTCCGCTTCCACCGCCGCCAGCTCGCCAATCTCGATCGCCACCGTCAGCACCCGCCGGAATCCCTGCGCCCTGGCCGCCTCCTCGATGAGGTCCACGATGCCGACGGCCAGGGACATCTCATGCATCGACGAGCCTGCAGCTGCAGGGAACGCAGGGGTCGAGCGACAGCGCCAGACGCTCGGCGGCGAAGCGTGCGGCCCGCTGGCTGGCCGCCGGGAAGCCGCTGATCTCGCGCACGAAAGCACCTTGCGGATGGAAATTCCATTCGGTGGGCGCGACGATCAGGTAGTGTGCAACGCCATCGCCGGCCAGCTCGAGACGATGCAGAAGAGTGCCGCGCGCCGTTTCGACCCGCGCCAGGCCGACGCCGGCGCGCACCGGGCTGGCGTCGAGCAACGCCGACAGACGCGGCGGATCGGCCAGCGCGGCCGCCAGCCAGCACAACTCGAGCCGGCGTGCCAGCAGCCGCGCCGCGAACCGCCTGCCCGCGGCAAGCAACCGGGTGATCGCCGCATCGCCCACCTGCCGCGCGAGGGCGCCGGTCTCGGCCACCTCGCCGGCGCGGGTCGGCAGGAGTGCGAAGTCCGCGAGCAGCGCCATGCGCTCCCATTCGGCTGCCGGCAGCACCGGCAGCAGCGGCGCCGCCGCGATGTGTGGCGACTCCTCGCCGGGCGACGGCAGCTCGGCTTCGCCGAGCCAGCGCGCCAGATCGGCGGCAACTGCCGCCGCCGACCGCCGGTCGGAAGCGGCCCGCAGGCGACGGCGCCAGTCGCCACAGTCGGCCACGCGGGGCGGCCGCAACGGATCGGCGAGCAAGGTCGGCCAGGCAATCAGCAGGTGGCAGAGGTGCTCCGAAATGGTCTCCAGCGCCACCGGCAGCGCCAGTTCGTCGAGCGCACCAGGCGTCAGTCGCTCGCCGCGCGCCGAACGGACGCACAGCGCGGCAGCGGCGGCCTGCGCCTGACGGCAGATGCCGAACAGCTGCAGGACGCGTTCGCTCACGGCTGCCGCCGGCAACCGACGCAGCAGCGACGCCACCTGCGGCCGGTTTGACGCCACCGTGGCGGCAACAATCCGCTTCCCATCCCAGGTCAATGCCAGATCCAGAGAACCCTCTTGCACGGCCACGCTCCCGGAAATCACTCGCAAACGATACTAGAGGCCATTGAATCCATTTTGATTTCGGTCAATCCGGGGCTAAACTCGCGGGTTCACAATACGCCCTTGCCGGCACTGACCCCGACCCGGACCCCCTCTGGCATGCTCGAAGCTTCCAATCTGGAATGTGTGCGCGGTGAACGCCGCCTGTTCGCCGGCGTCAGCTTCCGTCTCGCGGCTGGCGAGATGCTCGCCCTGCAGGGCCGCAATGGCTCCGGCAAGACCAGCCTGCTGCGCATGCTGTGCGGCCTGACGCCAGCGGCCAGCGGCGAGATCCGCTGGCGTGGCCGGCCGATCGCGCGGTTGGGCGAGGAATTCCGCAGCGAGCTGTGCTTTCTCGGTCACCAGAACGCGATCAAGGAGGAACTGACGCCGCTCGAGAATCTCCTGGCGACGGCGCGACTGGCGCAGGAGGCGCTCGACGAGGAGGCGGCACTCGCCGCGCTCGAACTGGTCGGGCTGCTCGGCCGCGAGGACCTCGCCTGCCGCTATCTGTCGCAGGGACAGAAGCGACGCGCCGCGCTCGCCCGCCTGGTGCACGAGAAACGCGCGCTGTGGGTGCTAGACGAGCCCTACGTCGCGCTCGACAGGGCGGCAATCGATCTCGTCGCCGGGCTCGTCGGGGCGCACCTGCAACGTGGCGGGCTGGCCGTGCTGACCACCCATCAGGCGGTCGCGGTATCCGCCGGCAGCGTTCGCGAGCTGACGCTCGGCGACGATGCTGCATCGCAGCAACGATTGTAGCCAGCCCGATGCTATCATTGATCCGTGCAGTCATCGGCCGCGACCTGCGACTGGCGATGCGGCGGCAGGCCGACATCGTCGCCGCGACGTTCTTCTTCATCATCGTCGTCAGCCTGTTCCCGCTCGGCGTCGGGCCGGAACCGGAGCAGTTGCGACGAATGGCTCCGGGTGTGCTGTGGGTCGCCGCGCTACTGGCGACGATGCTCTCGCTGCCGCGCCTGTTCGCCGACGATCATCGCGACGGGACGCTCGAGCAACTGGCGCTCGCGCCGCAACCGCTGGCGCTGATCGTCCTCGGCAAGGTGATCGCGCACTGGCTCTTCGCCGGGCTGCCGCTGGTCCTGCTGGCGCCGGTGCTCGGCATCCAGTTCGACCTGGCGGAGGACGCGCTGGCGGTGCTGACGCTGTCGCTGCTGATCGGCACGCCGGCGCTGTCCGGGATCGGCGCCATCGGCGCCGCGCTGACCCTCGGCGTGCGCGGCGGCGGTGTCCTGCTGTCGCTGCTGGTCCTGCCGCTGTACATTCCGGTGCTGATCTTCGGCGCCGGTGCCGTCGATGCGACGGTCACCGGCCTCGGAGCGCAGGCCCACCTGTCGCTGCTCGGCGCCCTGGCGCTCGGTGGCGTGTTTTTTGCGCCGTGGCCAACGGCCGCGGCGCTGCGAGTCGCCCTGGAATAGATGAGCAACAGACTGATCAACTGGTTCAGGTATGCCAGCCCGCAGAGCTTTTACCCGCTCGCCGGCCGCATGATTCCGTGGTTCTGGGGTCTCGCCGCGATCTTCGGCGTCGCCGGCCTCGGCATCGGCTTCCTGCTGGCGCCGACCGACGCGCAGCAGGGCGAGGGCTACCGGATCATCTTCCTGCACGTGCCGGCATCGTGGCTGTCGATGTTCATCTACCTGGTGATGGCCTTCTGGGCGGCGACCGGACTCGCCTTCAACACCCGCCTGTCGGGGATGATGGCGTCGGCGCTGGCGCCGACCGGCGCCCTCTTCGCCTTTCTCTCGCTGTGGACCGGGGCCCTGTGGGGCAAGCCGATGTGGGGCACGTGGTGGGTCTGGGACGCGCGCCTGACCTCCGAACTGATCCTGCTCTTCCTCTACATCGGCTTCATCGCCCTGCAGGCGGCGATCGACGACCCTCGCCGTGCCGACAGGGCGGGCGCGATCCTGGCGCTGGTCGGGGTGGTCAACATCCCGATCATCTATTTTTCGGTCCAGTGGTGGAACACGCTGCACCAGGGCGCTTCGGTCAGCCTGGCCAAGGCTCCGAGCATGGCGGCGATGATGCTCTGGGGCATGCTGCTGTGCGCGCTCGCCTGCTGGATGTACAGCATCGCGGTGGCGCTGATGCGCGTGCGCGTCATCATGCTCGAACGCGAGCGGCATACCGACTGGGTGCGCACGTTGCTCGGCGGGAAGGAATAGGATGATCCACTGGAACAGTCTTGCCGAATTCCTGGCGATGGGCCGGCATGGCCCCTACGTCTGGGGATCGCTGCTGGTGATGGTGCTGCTGATGGTGGCGGAACCGATGCTGCTGCTGCGGGGTCGCAAGAGCCTGATCGCCCGCCTCAGAAGACAGTACCGGGCCGAAGCGGCGGAGCGCGGCCAAGCCAGCGCGACCAGCCAGCGGGGTACGGCAAACAGGAGCAACGATTGAAGCCTCGTCACAAACGCATCGCGCTCATTCTCGGTGGCCTCGCGATCCTCGCCGTCGCCGCAACCCTGGTGCTCAACGCCTTCCGCAGCAACCTCGTCTTCTTCTTCTCGCCGACCCAGGTCGCCGCCGGCGAGGCGCCGCAGGGCAAGAGCTTCCGCATCGGCGGCATGGTCAAGGAAGGCTCGCTGCAACGCCAGCCGGACGGCGTGACGCTGCGCTTCGTCGTCACCGATACCGAGAAGGACATGACCGTCGCCTACAAGGGAATCCTGCCCGACCTGTTCCAGGAGGGCAAGGGTGTCGTCGCGCAGGGCAAGCTCGCCGAAGACGGCGTCTTCACCGCCAGCGAGGTCCTTGCGAAGCACGACGAGAACTACATGCCGCCGGAAGCCGCCAAGGCGGTCGGCGATGCGCACCAGCGGGCGGCAGCGAACAGGGCGGCAGCCGAAGCCGCCGCCCGCACGACCAGGCAGTGACCCGGACGAGACGCCCATGATCCCGGAACTCGGCACCTTCGCCCTCATTCTCGCGCTGTGCGTCGCGCTGACGCAGGGAACGCTGCCGCTGCTCGGCGCCCACAGCGGACGGCAACCGTGGATTGCCCTTGCCCGCCCGGCGGCGATCGTCCAGGCGCTGCTGCTGGGGGCCGCCTTCGGCTGCCTGACCGCCGCCTTCGTGCAGAACGACTTCTCGGTGCTCTACGTCGCCCAGCACTCGAATAGCCTGCTGCCACTGCAGTATCGCATCGCCGCCGTCTGGGGTGGGCACGAGGGTTCCCTGCTCCTCTGGGTCCTGATGCTCGTGCTGTGGGCGCTGGCGGTCGCCCTGTTGTCGCGACAGCTGCCCGATCACATGGTGGCACGGGTACTCGGCGTCCTCGGACTGGTCAGCGCCGGCTTCCTGCTCTTCATCCTGCTCACCTCGAACCCCTTCGAGCGCCTGCTGCCGGGCGCCGAGGAGGGTCGCGACCTCAACCCGCTGCTGCAGGATCCCGGCCTGATCTTTCATCCGCCAATGCTCTACATGGGCTACGTCGGCTTCTCGGTGGCCTTTGCCTTCGCCATCGCGGCGCTGCTCTCCGGCCAGCTCGACGCCGCCTGGGCACGCTGGTCGCGACCGTGGACGACCGCCGCCTGGATCTTCCTGACGCTGGGAATCGCC
Organism: Accumulibacter sp.; assembly: GCF_036625195.1. Classification (NCBI taxonomy): domain Bacteria; kingdom Pseudomonadati; phylum Pseudomonadota; class Betaproteobacteria; genus Candidatus Accumulibacter; species Accumulibacter sp. The sequence continues at coordinate 2,408,590 of NZ_JAZKUG010000001.1, read as the reverse complement.
CTCGGCTCGTGGTGGGCCTATTACGAACTCGGCTGGGGCGGCTGGTGGTTCTGGGATCCGGTCGAGAACGCGTCGTTCATGCCCTGGCTGGTCGGCACGGCCCTGGTGCATTCGCTGGCGGTGACCGAAAAGCGCGGCAGCTTCAAGAACTGGACGGTCCTCCTCGCCATTTCGGCGTTCTCCCTGTCGCTGCTCGGTACCTTCCTCGTCCGCTCCGGCGTCCTGACCTCGGTGCATGCCTTCGCCACCGACCCGCGGCGCGGCATCTTCATCCTCGCTTTCCTGGTCGCCGTCATCGGCAGCTCGCTGGCGCTGTTCGCCTGGCGCGCACCGAAGGTGGGCCTCGGTGGCCGCTTCGCCCTGCTTTCGCGCGAATCACTGCTGTTGACCAACAACGTGCTGCTCGTCGTCGCCTGCGCCTCGGTGCTGCTCGGCACGCTCTACCCACTCCTGATCGACGCCCTCGGCGCCGGCAAGCTCTCGGTCGGCCCGCCCTATTTCGATGCCGTCTTCGTGCCACTGATGCTGCCGGCGGTGTTCCTGATGGGCGTCGCACCCTTCGTCCGCTGGAAGCAGGCAGAACTCGGCGAGCTGGTGCGAACGCTGCGCTGGGCTTTCCTGACGGCGGCGCTGGTCGGGGCCGGAGCACCGTTCCTCGCCGGCGCATGGAAACCGCTGGTCGCGCTCAGCCTGCTGCTGGCGGCGTGGATCGCCTGCAGCACGCTGCTCAACATCTACCAGCGGGTGCAGGCGACGCGCGCCGGGCAGGCGCTGCTGCCAACGCTCGGCCGGCAGCCGCGCAGCTTCTACGGCATGCACCTGGCGCATCTCGGCATCGCCGTCTTCATCGTCGGCGTCGCCATGGTCGGCGGCTACCAGACCGAGAAGGACGTGCGCATGGACATCGGCGACACCGTCAGCGTCGGTGGCTACGTCTTCCGCTTCAACGGCGTCCGCCAGCAGCAGGGTGCGAACTACCGCGCGCTGGTCGGCGACGTCGATCTGATCCGCGACGGGCACACGCTGCGCAAGATGTACCCCGAGAAGCGTTTCTACGTCGCGTCTTCGATGCCGATGACCGAAGCGGCGATCGATACCGGCCTGCTGCGTGACGTGTACGTCTCGCTGGGTGAACCGATCGACAAGTCGCGACCGGAAGCGGCGTGGGCGGTGCGCGTCTACCACAAGCCATTCGTCGACTGGATCTGGGGTGGCTGCGTGCTGATGGCCATCGGCGGACTCGCCGCGATGAGTGATCGTCGCTACCGCATCAAGGCGCGCGCGCCCTCGGCACAGCCGGCATCGGCTGCCACGCCCGTGCCGCAGAACAGTTGAGGGATCGCGCATGAACCGGTTTCTCTGGCCGTTGATCGGCTTCGTCGTCCTCGTCGTCCTGCTCGCCGTCGGCCTCAACCTGAACCCGCGCGACGTGCCCTCGCCGCTCGTCGGCAAGCCGGCACCGGCGTTCTCGCTGGCGCGCCTGGATGCACCGGAGCAGCAGTTCTCGCCGCAGGAAATGCTTGGCAAGGCCTGGCTGCTCAACGTCTGGGCATCATGGTGCGTCTCCTGCCGGCAGGAGCACCCGCTCCTCGTCGACCTGGCGAAGCGCCAGACTGTGCCGCTGATCGGCCTCAACTACAAGGAAGTGCGCGGCGACGGAGCGATCGACAGCAGCAGGCTCGACGCCGCCGCCGAGAAGCGGATGGTCATCGAGCGCGCTGGCGGCTGGCTGGCCCGGCATGGCGATCCGTACACCCTTTCCGTGCTCGACATCGACGGCCGCGTCGGTATCGACTACGGCGTCTATGGCGTCCCCGAAACCTACGTCATCGACAAGGCCGGCATTATCCGCATGAAACACACCGGCCCGGTGACGCCGGACATCCTCGCCGGCAAGATCCTGCCGCTGCTCGCCGAGCTGAACCGATGAGCCGCTGGCTGCTCATCGTATTCCTGCTCCTCACCGCCATCGCCGGCAGCCGCCTGCAGGCCCGGGAGGCGGCACCGCTCGCCGCCGACGAGGCGACCGAGAAGCGCCTGGTGGCGATCTCCTCCGAGTTGCGCTGCCTCGTCTGCCAGAACGAGTCGCTGTCCGGATCGAACGCCGAACTGGCCAACGACCTGCGCCGCGAGATCCGCAGCCTGATCCGTGACGGCCGCAGCGACGCCGAGATCATGGAGTTCATGGTCAGCCGCTACGGCGATTTCGTCCGTTACCGGCCGCCCCTGAAGGGGACGACGCTGCTGCTCTGGTTTGGTCCCGGCCTGCTCTTCGTCGCTGCCCTGGGCGCGCTTCTGCTCCACCTGCGGCGGCGCGAGCGCGCACTCCGCAAGCAGCGCCCGCTGAACGCCGACGAGACGCGGCGTGCCGAGGCGCTGCTGCACGATCCGGACGCGCCGCCACGGCCATGACTTCTGCCGACCGGGCCGCAGGTGCCCAGCATCGCCTCATTCCACCGCCACCGGCCAGCTTCCAGTCTGCGGCCAGGGAAGACGCCGCATGACTCCCGCCCGCAGCGGTCCCGACTAGGACGAGCATGACTGCCTTCATCATCGTTGCGGCGCTGCTGCTCGCCGCCGCACTGGCCATCCTGCTGCTGCCGCTGTGGCGGTCGGCGCCACCGGCCGCCGGCGCCGACCGGCGCGAAACCCATCTGGCGATCTTCCGCGACCAGCTCGCCGAACTCGAACGCGAGCGGGACGAAGGCACGCTCGGCGCCGCCGAGGCGGCGCAGGCGCGCAGCGAGCTGCAGCGCCGCCTGCTCGACGAAGTGGAGACGCAGCCGGCCGCACCGCTCAGCCAAGGCGGTGGCCGGCGCACGGCGCTGTTCCTCCTCCTTGTCATCCCGCTGGCCGCTGCTGCCGGCTATGCGCTGCTCGGCAACCCGGGCGCTCTCGACCCTCTGCAACGACAGGCGCGCATCGCTCCCGAGCAGATCGACGCGATGATCGGCGGGCTGGTCGAAAGACTGAAGAAGAACCCGGAAGACGGCAAGGGCTGGGTCATGCTGGCGCGCTCGTACAAGGTCCTCGAGCGTTACCCCGAGGCGGCCGACGCCTACGCCCGTGCCGGCAGCGTCGTCGACCAGGATGCCGGCCTGCTCGCCGACTACGCGGAGGTGCTCAGCCAGGTGCATGGCGGCAGCCTGCAGGGCAAGGCGGGCGAACTGATCAAGCGGGCACTGGAGATCGACCCGAACGAAGCACAGGCGCTGCTGCTCGCCGGCGCGGCAGCCCGGGAACGGCAGGATTTCGCCGCTGCCGCCGACTACTGGTCACGCCTCCTGTCGCAGCTCGAACCCGGCAGCGACGAGGCAAAGACGGTCGCCGCGGCGATCGGCGAGGCACGAGACATCGCCGCCGCCCGAACCGCTGGCGGCACAACGGCGACGAAGGGCGGCCGCGGCTCCGGCCAGGTCGCCGGCGAGGTGGCGCTGAGCGGCAAGCTGGCCGGCCGCGCGCGGCCGGACGACGTCGTATTCGTCTTCGCCCGCGCCGAGGACGGGTCGCGCATGCCGCTGGCGGCGATGCGCGCGACGGTCGCCGACCTGCCACTCGACTTCCGTCTCGACGACTCGATGGCACTCGCCGGTGGCCGGAAGATCTCCGACTTCCCCAGCGTCAGCGTCGAAGCGCGGATCACCCGCGCCGGCGGCACCAGCACTTCGTCCGGCGACCTTTTCGGCCGCATCACCGGCGTCAAGCCGGGCAACCGCAAGCTGCGCCTGATCATCGACCAGGTGCAGCCGTGAGCGAACGCTCACCTGCCTGTCGGTCCGGCAAGGAGCAGCGGTGGCGGCGCACCGGCCGCACCGCCGGAGTCCGTCCCTGGCGGACCGAACGCGGCGGACCGACAAGGGCTGCCGTCAGTGGTCTTCCGCCCGCGCGCGTCGCCCGCTTCATGGCAGCCGATGCAGCGCACCATCGCCGCATTTGTTAGCACAGATCAAACCGCGGCCACCGGCCCATCCGCTAGACTTCGCGCAGCCTCGGCAAGCCGACCGACGGCCTGACAATGACAGGGAGGTAACAGCGTGACCGATGACAGCTCCGGGTTCTGGGCCCGCCTCAAACGCCCGAGTACGAAGTACTCGCTGCTGGCGCTGCTGTCGGTCGGCTTCGTTGCCGGCGTCTTCTTCTGGGGTGGCTTCAACACGGCGATGGAAGCCACCAACACGCTCGAGTTCTGCATCGGTTGTCACGAGATGAAGGACAACGTGTACCAAGAGTACAAGAAGACGATCCACTACAGCAACCGCACCGGCGTCCGCGCCTACTGCTCCGACTGCCACGTGCCGAAGGACTGGGGGCACAAGATGATGCGCAAGATCGCCGCCAGCAAGGAACTGTACGGCAAGGTCATGGGCACCATTTCGACGCCCGAGAAGTTCGACGCCAAGCGCCTCGAACTGGCGACCAACGAGTGGAACCGGATGAAGGCGAGCGACTCGCGCGAATGCCGCAACTGCCACTCATTCTCGGCGATGGACATCGAGAAACAGAAGGCGCGTGCTTCCAAGATGCACAAGATAGGTCAGGAAGACAAGAAGACCTGTATCGACTGCCACAAGGGAATCGCGCACTCGAAACCGAAGAACATGCCGGAAGAGGACGACGAGTAGCCCCCTTCGCCACAAACCCCTTTGCCCCAGGCGCGGCCATCGACGTTCGATCGACGTCGCGTGGCCGCTGACACGTACCAACCGCATCAACCCTTGAGTGGAGTCCGAAATGAAAAGAACGAGCGTTTCCCTGGCCCTCTTCGGCGCCCTGCTGGCTCTCGGTCCGCAGCTCGCACAGGCTGCTGCTCCCGACTGGAGCAAGGTTCCCAAGCGCGACATTCAAGTGTTCCACGCCGGCGTGACGCCGATCGAATGGATCATGAAGAAATCCGACCACAGCGGGCGGACCGGCCTCAACAAGGGCGAGAGCTGCGTCGGCTGCCATGAGGAAAAGGGCGGCCTCAACTTCGACATGAAGCGCCTTGCCGGCAAGGATCTCGAGCCCAAGGGCGCGCCGAAGACGATGAATTTCCCGGTCGCCGTGCAGACCGCCTACGACAAGGACAACCTCTACGTCCGTCTGACTTTCAAGGCGCCAGGTGGCGGCGTCGACCCGGCCGACAAGGAGAACGAGGTCAAGGCGACGGTCCTCTTCGCCAACGACAAGGTCACCCAGGGTGCGCAGGTCGGTTGCTGGGCCACCTGCCACAGCGACGCACGGACGATGCCTGGCGCCGACGACAAGAAGACCAAGTACACCAAGGACGGCGCCTACGAGCTGATGCAGTGGAAGAGCGCCAAGGGTGCCAAGGCGGCTGACGGATCGGTGACCGACAAGCGCAACATGGAGGGCGGCAGCGCCGGCGTCAAGGCCGAGGGCAGCAAGAGCGGTGACACCTACACCGTCACCTTCACCCGCAAGCTGAACGGCACCCTCGCCGAAGGCAAGGCGACGCCGATCGGCGTCGCCATCCACAGCGACCACGCGATCGGCCGCTTCCACCACGTGTCGATGGGTTACACGCTCGGCGTCGGCGCCGACGGCGACATCAAGGCCGCCAAGCAGTAAGCGCAGGGCGACTGGCCGGGAGCCTGCGGCGCGACGGGCAGAGCCTTGTGGCTCTGCCCGTTTCGTCTTTGCCCGGCCACGGCCGCCAGCCGGCGAAGCGGCAAGCGTACCGCGACCGGCCGGGTCGACACGACGGCGACCCGGGACCGCCGGCAGGGCGATTCAGGGCTGCTGCCGGCGCCGTCCGACCCAGCCAAACAGCCCCAGCCCGCCCGCCAGCAGCGCCGCGGTGGACGGCTCGGGAATCGCCGAGATCTCGAGCAGTGGCCGCAGCCCGGCGTCAGCCCACGCGGACGAGGCGTAGAGCGAGGCGAGCGGCTTGCCGGAAGCAGCGATGACGATATCGGGCTGGCGCAGCTCGACACCGAAGTTGCTCGCCGGGTCGGCGAGCCAGTCGCGAACCAGCGCCGTGACGTCGAAGGAGACCCACTGGTTCACGCCATCCTGCGTCACCGAACTCAGCGCCCCCGATACCGCCGGCTGCGTCTCCCAGGTGACGCCGGTCTCGCTCCAGTTCTCGGTGACGCGGTGCAGGTCGGTGCTGATCGGCTGCGCCGGTGTCGGATTGTCGAACGGCGGCAGACCGGGCAGCGCGAAGAGCCTGAGGCTGGCGCTGACGACCTGCCCGGCGGTGATTCCGACGCCGCTTGGATCGAAGCGCAGCAGCGAGCGCGTGTCATGCGCCCGGCTCTCGCCTTGCGCACCGATCAGCGGCACGGTGTTGCTGCTGCCCAGGAAGTTGCCGAAGGGCACCGCCGGCAGGGGCACCAGGCTGTTCAGCGTCTGGCTGTCGAGGTTGGTGACGCGCGCGGCGCTGGCGATGCCGAAGGCACCGGGAATCGCGAACTCGTAGACGAAGACATCCTGGCTGGTCGCTTCATCGGGCTGCAGCGTCAGGGTCGTTGCCGCCTGCGCCGGCTGTGCGAGCGCGGCGAGGAGTATGAGTGCGGCGATTGAGGTGGCTTTCGCCGGGACTGTGTGCGACATGGCTGGATCCTCCGTTTGGTCTGTAGGCCGGCGACGACGCCCCGTGCGTGGCCGCTGCACCGCTTGATACGCAGGCAGCCGGCGTCCGGATGCGGGCCGCCGCCTAAGCGAACGGGGACTGACCGTCCAGCGCGAAGCGACTGCATCACGCTGCGACGCTGCGCGGCGGATGAAAAAAACCGGCAGTTGTGGCACCATCACGCTCGCCCGGACTGATCCGGGCGGGAGTCTCCGGGTGCCGCCGAGCACGCATCGGCGGAGAATCGGGAAGGCGGTGCGAATCCGCCACGTGCCCAGCGCTGTGAGGAGGACGGGCGATGCATTGGCCACTGACGCGAGTCGGGAAGGCGCATCGGACGGGTGAATCCAAGTCAGAAGACCGGCCGGGAGACGAGCAGGTACTGCCCGGCCAGGCAGCGACAGTTCTTCCAGAAGGGGAATCGATGGAAAACCCGGGTGCGCCATTGGCGCATGCCTTCTCCGACGCCGACCGCGCAGCGGTGTACCAGGCGATCTACAGCCGCCGCGACGTGCGCGGCCAGTTTCTCCCCGACCCGGTCGCCGACGACGTCCTCGGCCGCGTGCTGCTGGCCGCTCACCACGCGCCGTCGGTCGGTTTCATGCAGCCGTGGAACTTCCTCGTCGTCCGCTCGCCTGCGGTCAAACAGCGCGTCCATGATGTCTTCTGCGCCGCCAACGCCGAAGCCGAGCGCCTCTTCCCCGACGACAAGCGCGCACTCTACAGCCGCATGAAGCTGCAGGGAATCCTCGAATCGCCGATCAACCTCTGCGTCACCTGCGACCGCTCGCGCAGCGGACCGGTCGTCCTCGGCCGCACGCACATGCTGAGCATGGACCTCTACAGCAGCGTCTGCGCGGTGCAGAACCTGTGGCTCGCCGCCCGTGCCGAAGGACTAGGAGTCGGCTGGGTGAGCATCTTCCACCAGCTGGCGCTGCAGGATGCACTGGCGATGCCGCACGCCATCGTGCCGATCGCCTACCTGTGCATCGGCTGGGTCAGCCACTTCAACGACCGGCCGGAGCTCGAGAAATCCGGCTGGCTGCCGCGCCTGCCGCTCGCCGACCTGCTCTACTACGAGCAATGGGGCGTCACCCGGACGCCGCCGGCGGAAGCGCTGACGGCAACCGTGAGCAGCCTGCAGGACGAACTGCAGCGGCTGCACGTGCAGCCGGCATGAGCCGCCAGCGTACCCGGCGGCAACGCCGCTGCCTGACCGCCATACTGAGCGCTGGCGGCGCGCATGCTTGAGCACGGCGGCCGCCTGTGCGCCGCGGCGGCGCACTACGGGATTCCGGCCGGCGAATGGCTCGACCTGTCCACCGGCATCAATCCCGACCCCTGGCCGGTGCCGCCACTGCCGGCGAGTGCCTGGCAGCGTCTGCCGGAAGACGACGACGGCCTCGAAGCCGCCGCCGCCAGCTTCTACGGCGGCCCCGGCCTGCTGCCGGTCGCCGGCTCGCAGGCGGCGATCCAGCTCCTGCCGGCACTGCTGCCGCGCGCTGCCGTCGCCTGCGTCGCACCGCTCTACGCCGAGCACCCGCACTGCTGGCAGAAAGCTGGCCACCACGTGCGACTGATCGAGGGCAGCCTGTCACGCGCACTCGCCGCCGCCACCCCCTACGTCCTGCTGTGCAATCCGAACAATCCGACCGCCAGCGCCCACACGCGCGCCGCCCTGCTGCACGCGGCCGACGAACTGCAGCGTCGCGGCGGCTGGCTGATCGTCGACGAGGCCTTCATCGACCCGACGCCCGCCGACAGCGTCGCCGATCTCGCCGGCACGCCAGCGGCGCCGCGGCTGATCGTCCTGCGCTCGCTCGGCAAGTTCTTCGGCCTCGCCGGCGCGCGCGTCGGCTTCGTCCTCGCCGCCCCGGAACTGCTGCAGCGAATGCGCGCCGAACTCGGCCCGTGGACGGTTTCCGGCCCGGCGAGGAGCGTCGCGCGCCAAGCACTCGCCGACCTCGACTGGCAACGGACCGCACGCCACCGCCTGCTCGCCGCCGGCGAGCGCCTGCACGCCCTGCTCGCCACGCACGGCGAAGTCCGCGGCACGGCGCTCTTCGCCACGCTGCGCCGCGCCGACGGCGCGCAGCTCCATGACCATCTGGCACGGCGCGGCATCCTGACACGTCTGTTCGCCGCGCACGGCCTGTTGCGCTTCGGACTGCCGGCCGGCGAGGACGACTGGCAGCGGCTGCGCGTCGCCCTGCAGTCGCTGCCGCAGCAGGCCGCCATGACCCAGCCGGGAGCAATGCATGCCGACGCATGAGGAGCGCATGCAGAAGAAGCAGGCGGTGGTGCACGCCCGCATCGAATCGGCACGGCAGGAGCGCGGCATCCTGCTGCTCAACACCGGCAACGGCAAGGGCAAGTCGAGCGCTGCCTTCGGCGTCCTCGCGCGCGCGCTCGGGCATGGCCTGCGCGCCGCCGTCGTCCAGTTCGTCAAGGGCCGTTCGGACACCGGTGAGGAAGCCTTCTTCCGCGGCCACGTCCGCGTTGCCTGGCACGTCGGCGGCGAGGGCTTCACCTGGGAGACGCAGGATCGCGAGCGCGACGCGCGCGCCGCCGCTGCCGCGTGGCAGGTCGCCCGCGGCCACCTCGCCGACCCGGCAATCGACCTCGTCATCCTCGACGAGCTGACCTACGCCTTCAAGTACGACTGGCTGCCGCTCGCCGAAGTGATCGCCGCGCTGCAGGCAAGGCCGCCGCTGCAGCACGCGATCGTCACCGGCCGCGGCGCGCCGCCGGCGCTGCGCGAGATCGCCGACACGGTGACCGAGATGAACATGGAGAAGCACGCTTTCCGCGCGGGAGTCCGGGCGATGCCGGGGGTGGAATACTAGCGCCCTGTCGGACTTGACCAAGTCGGTTGCAAGAAGGGGGAAGACGGCTCATTTCTCCGCGTATCTCTGCACGAAGAGAACAACCATTCGCTTGAAATCGGTGAAAAACTGCGCTCGCCTCTCACTCTTTTCGCTCCGACCGATCAAGTCCAACAGGCTGCCAGGGCTCTCCCCGGGCAAGGCTGCCTGAAGGGGCGCCGGCGCTCTCGCGCAGCATGGGAAAGGCGAAGCAGCCGCTCGGGTGTGCAGCCGAAGTCAACGGACGCCACATCACGGCGAGCGGCAGGCCGCCCGCCGCGCTGCGGCCGGTGACCGCTACCTGCGCCGCGCCCGGCGAGACCCGGACACCCGCCGACGCTGCCCGGCCAGGCAGCCACACAGTCAATCCAGCAGCGTGTTCGATGCCAAACCGCGGCGCTCCGGGCTGCGGTCCGTTGGCTACCTTGGCGAGCAGCCAGCGGTCAAGGTCGGCTTCCTCGCCATTGGGGCAGCGGCGGGAAATTCCGGGCCCCGCATCAGTCGTCCGTGCCGCCGAGACGCAGGACGACGGTTTCCGGCGGGCAGTTGAAGCGAATGGGCAGGATGCTGGTCCCGATGCCGGCCGTCACCCAGGTCGGTGCCGGTGCGTCGGGTATCCAGCCCCAGGCGTGGCGGCGAGGCGCTCGCCCCGGTGTGATCAGCGCGCCGATCAACGGCAGCCGGACCTGGCCGCCGTGGGTGTGGCAGGCAAAGGCAACCATCGTTTGTGGCGGCAAGGCGGCGGCGTTCGCCGGATCGTGCATGATCACGATCAGCCGGGCGTCGGCGGGTACGCCAGCGAAAGCCGCATCCGGGCGGGCGTGACCGGTCGTGTCGTCACCGATGCCGGCCAGCCACAGCCTGCCGCCGGCGCTGGCGAGCGGCAGCGCGCGGTTGTCGATGACCTGGATGCCGGCGGTTTCCAGTGTCTTGCGCACGCGCTCCCCGTCCAACCACCAGTCGTGGTTGCCAAGTGTGGCGAAGACGCCTAGGGGTGCCCGCAGCCGTGCGAGGACTCGGGCAACGTCTTCCGGCGCGACCGGTTGGCCACCGACGAAGCCCTGAATGACGAAGTCGCCGGGGAGCAGAATGAGGTCCGGGTGTGCGGCATTGAGCTGGTCGGCCACCCGCTGCAGCATCGGCAGCCCGGCGTGCGGGGCGCCGACATGGAAATCGGCAGCAACGGCAATGGTCAACGGCGGTCCATCCCAGGCCGGCGCAGCGAGCACCAGCTGCCGCTGTTGCAGCCAGCCCGGCTCGATACCGACGCTCCAGCCGGCGATCCCGAGCACGAGGGCAGCAAGGGCAAGCCGCGTGCGTTTCATCGCGCTACCGGCGGCGCCGATGAGCCCGGCGCCATTGGCGGACGCAAACCCTCGCCGGCACGTCTCCCGCTCAGCACGATGCCGGACGGCCTGCCGCAGCCGATAGCAAGCGGCCACGGCTTGGCCAGGGAACCGCAGTGTTGAAGTGCAGCCTCTGCAGCACGCGCGTCGCGCGCGCCCAGGCGCTGACGGATGTCGACGCGGAGTCCTGCGAACTCGCGACCGGCTTTGCGCAGCGCGGTCCTGCCGCACCGCCGCCGGTAAGATCGAAACGGCTGCGGCCGCCGACGTCACTGCTATCGTTGCTGATCGACAACCCGACGCAGACGATCGGCCGCTCGAACTGCATGACTAGACAGGGCTTCGCCGTTCCGGCAACGGAATCGGCGTTCAGGAAGGAGTGGTCGGGCATGTCGTTGAGCGGCTCGCCGGAGACGCCCGCCGCATTGCCGTAGGTGCCGCGCGGGTGGAAGAGGCCGCAGGCGGTGGCGCCGGGATCGATCTGGCCCATCCGGCTGCGCCAGTCGATCCGCTGCAAGCTGTCGCCAGGACCGCAGCGCACGCGGTTGTCACCCAGTTTCACCCAGTCCGTGAGCGCCCGCGCGTTGACGAAACCGCTTGCGAAGTCCTGACGAGCCGACGTGCCGCCGAGGGACAGGGAACCGACATCGGTCAGCAGACCGAAGGCATCGAACTGGGCAGCCTGATCCTCATCGATCCTGGCGGGGTTCGGATCGTAGCTCACATCGCCCCACGCAGCGTGTACCGACGGAAGGGACGCCGCCACTGCGACGAGGAACAAGACACACAACCGACGCAGCAACTGGCGCAGCTGGACGACCTCCAAGGCACGAGAACAACGGAGCAAGCGGGGGGGAACCCAGCCTTTCTGGCGACGATGACAGGCAGCACTGACGTGCAGTCTATGAACCGCGCCTGGTGTCGTCAACCTCGAAGCAGGCCATCGGCAACAAACGCCGTGACTGTTTTCCCGAGCCGCTCAAGGCGCAGACCGCGGTTGGCGGTGGTCAGAACGGGCCGCGGCGACGGCAAAGCCCTCTTCCCCGGCGACATGGCGGATCGGGCAAGGGCAACGCCAGGGAGGCCCGCGCAGCGAATCGCCAGCTGAACGCGCCCGACAACAGCAAGCGGTTCGAGCAGAAAACCGGAGCACAACACGCCATACGGAAAACGAGCAGGATCATGCCGATGCGTGGTCGACCCGCTCGGTAAGGACTCCCCATCGGCAGGCGGCGAAGGGCCATCGACTCGCCTGAAGACGCGCACGGCCTGCTCCGTCGCCTTGCCGCTGTTGCTCCTCGCCGCCCTCGCGCGCGCGGCAAGGGCACACGCTGCCGCGCCGGCTGCCTGCGAGCACAACAGCCGGCCGCATGTGGTGGCGCTCGTCGAGATCTGCACGTCGGAGGGCTGCAGCCGTTGCCCGCTGGCCGACCGCTGGCTGAGTGGACTGACGGCGCGCTACGGCCCTGACCGGATCGTCGCGTTGTCGCTGCATGCGGACCACCGGGACGACATCGGCTGGCTGGACCCGCTATGCGCGGCGCCAGTTCGCCGCGCGGCAGCGCGACCTCGGCCACTTCGCCACCAGTCCGGCGATCTACACCCCGGGCACGAAACGATCGCGGCAAGCGGTGGCGCCGCGGCACCCGGAAATCGACAATTCACCTTGCAATCCCTAAAACGGAGTGTAAACTGTCCGGGAAAGGAGTTACCGGATGAATGTTGCCTATGCCTACCCCGCCAGCCGCTTCGAACCTGCGGCTCTTGTCGATCTCAATTCGCGCGCCGAGCGCGAGCGTCTGTCGAAATCGGCGCTGCAGGGCTTCTTCAATCTGGCCGCTGCCTGGCGACTGCGCGACGAAGACGCGCGCGAGCTGCTCGGCGGCCTGTCGAGCAGTGCCTTCTACGAGTGGAAGAAGAACCCCGACCGGCTGCTCGAAGTCGATCGGATCACCCGCATCTCCTACCTGATCGGCATCTACAAGGCCCTGCACATTCTCTACGGCGACAAGCTGGCGGACGAGTGGGTCAGCCTGCCGAACAACAACCGGATTTTCGCCGGCCGCTCACCGCTCGCTTTCATGCTGGGCGGCGGTCTGCTGGCGATGCAGACCGTTCGCAAACTGCTCGAGGCGCGGCGCGGCGGCCTGTGAACCCGCCCGAGCCGCGCCTGTCGCGCCTGCGCCAAAGCGATACGGTACGGCTGATTCCTTCGCGCTTTGCCGAGCGCGAGGATTCGGTGCTGAGCGCAATCGCCGACAACCTCGACCACCTGCGCGACCTGTTCGAACTCGACAACGCCAGCAACGAACGACTGATCGGCGAGCGTGGCGGGCTGCCGGGAATCGGCGTCGACGAACTGGTTTTCGGCGTGCCGAACTTCCGCATCGTCAATGCCGCCTTCACCTACCCTCGCCCGGAAGGCAGCCGCTTCAACGACGGCGAGCGTGGCGCCTGGTATTGCGCCTTCGAACTGGCAACGGCACTCGCCGAGATCATCTTCCACAAGACCGTCGAGTACGAGGAAATCGGCCGCTTCGACGACAGCGTCGACTACCAGGAACTGCTCGCCGACTTCAGCGGCGAGTTCCACGACTTGCGCGACCCGCAGACCTTTGCCGCCTGCCTCGACCCCGGCAGCTATGTCGCCGCGCAGGGTCTCGCGGCACGCCTGCTCGACGCCGGCTCGCTGGGAATCATCTACCCCAGCGTGCGCCGCTCCGGCGGGACCAACCTCGCCTGCTTCCGGCCGGCGCTGGTCGGCAATCCTCGCCGCGCCGCATCGTTTCGCCTGACCTGGACGGGCAACTGGCAACCCCGGGTGGAGAGACTCGACCACCAGGAAACAGGAGGCTCGTGAAGCGATCGACGGGACAGCGCAACCCGGCCCCACCGCCATGACGACCGCTGCCGCGCCAGCATCCACTGGCGCAGCCGGATACGGGACGTCTCCACGTTTGGGGCGCGCGCACGACCGCGAACCATTTCCTTGCGATGTAAGCCAATCGACGATGAAACCCGTTCGTTCGCCTTGGGAATCAATAGGTCTGCACTCCTGGTCTCCTCAAGAGGCCAGAGGCAGACGCCGGCACTATGGCGAACCGGAAGTACGCTGGCCGACGAGGCGACGATGCAGCAGCAGCCCGCCGAGCACGACGAGACCGGCCAGCATCAGCAGCAGCGAGACGTGCACCGCCGCCTGGCTCGCCGCGTAGGCGACGCTCGACCACGCCAGCCAGGCGCACGCGGCGCAGAACACGATGGGCGTCAGCGGGTAGAGCGGCACGCGGAAGGGCCGCTCGATCCCGGGCTGGCGCCGGCGCAGCCGGAAGACGGCCATCCCGACCATGAACAGGAAGGCCCAGAAGACCGGCGCCGTGAACTCCACCATCGCCGCAAAGCCATCGGCCTGGAAGGTGCCGAAGACGACCAGTGCGAGGCTGATGGCCGCCTGCACGACATAGGCGTTCACCGGCGCACCCCGCCCGGCAGACCAGCGGCCCAGGCGGCGCAGCGGCGCCCAGTCGCGGCCGAGCGCGTAGTTGCCGCGGGCGCCGACGATCATCGTCGAATGGATGCTGGTCAGCGCGCCAAGCCCGACGAGCACGCCGAGCAGGCGCTCGCCCCAGGCGCCGAAATGCAGACCGAGCACCTCGGCACCGGCGGCCTTGCTGGCGGCAAGCCGGCTGAGGCCGAGCCCGTGCAGCAGTGCGAGATTGGCGAGCAGGTAGAGGGCGGTGATGAGGCTCAGGCTGATCATCAATACCGGGGCGACGGCGCGTGCGCCGCCGTGCATTTCGGCCGAGAGGTAGGCGGCCTCGTTCCAGCCGCCGAAGGTGAGCAGCACGAACACCATCGCCAGGCCGAGCATGCCGGCCGGCGGTGTGCTGGCGAACCAGGCCGGCGACGGACGCGACGTCAGTTCAGCCGCCGGTGCCGCGAAGCCGGCAACGACGACGGCCGCCAGCCCACCGACGAGCAGCAGCACCATCGCCGTCTGCAAGCGGGCGGCGAAGCTCAACCCGAGGATGTTGGCGGCGGTGAGCGCGATGATGATGGCAACCGCCCAGAGAGCCGAAGAATGCGCGCCGAGATCGACGACACGCGACATGTAGTCACCGAAGACGTAGGCGAGCAGGGCGATCGAGCCGGTGTTGATCACCATCGCCTTCGACCATGCGTAGAGGAAGGCGAAGCGCTTGCCCCAGGCGCGGCTGAGGAAGTGGTAGTCGCCGCCGGCATGTGGGTAGGCCGCACACAGTTCGGCATAGCACAGCGCGCCGGCGAGCGAGACGAGGGCGCCGGCCAGCCAGACGGCGATCAGCCAGCCGTGATCCTGCGTGATGCCGGCGACCATCGCCGGTGTCTTGAAGATGCCGGCACCGACGACGATGCCGACGACGATGGCCACCGCACCCGTCGTGCGCAGCAGGTGGCGGGGTTGCTCGCCGCGGGCAGGCATGGCCGACGCTTCAGCGGCGTTCGCCGCTCACCCGGCCGCTGGCCCGCGGGTGTTGCTGCTCGCCGGCGAGGTGCTGGCCATCGACGGCGACGGTGACGGTTGCCGGCGTGCCGTCCGGCCCGACGTAGTCGAACTGCAGCGTCGCCCCCTGTAGCCGGCCCGCGACGGCAACGCTCCGCTCGCCGAGCGCGAGGGTGCCGGACACCTGCTGGTAGGCCTGCTGCAACTGCAGGTGGGACGACGTGGCCTCGCCCGGCAGGCGCAGCGACCACTCGCCCGCCACCTGCGCCGGCACGATCCAGAAGAAGCCCTCCGCATTCTCGGTCGCGATCGTCGCATCGGGTTGCCAGTCGCCCATGTGGAAACTGTGCGAGACGATGCGCGTGCCCGGCTTCATCTGCAGCAGGAGAGGCCGCAGCCTGCGGTTGAGGACAGGTGTCAGGAACATCGTCACCACCGTCGCCTCGGAAAAGTCCTCGACGAAGAGGTCACCGGTGACGATCCTCACCCGCCCCTCGAGGCCGGCGCGTTTGACGTTGCGCCGCGCCAGCGCGGCGACCTCCGGCGAATGCTCGATGCCGACCGCGCGGGCGCCGAAGGCCCGTGCCGCGGCGATCGGAATCCGCCCCTCGCCAGCGCCGAGGTCGTAGACGATGTCCGTCGGCGTCACCCTGGCGGTCCGCAGCATCAGCATCACCATGGCGTCCGGCGTCGGCGCCCAGAAGACGTCCTTGCCGTCGTACCCGTGTTCGAGGCGGAACTGCTCGTCGCCGTAGTTTCTGGCGGAATGGACGGGGTGCGCCAGCCCAAGGATCAGGACGCTGCTGGCAAGGACGCGGAGGAACTGTGCAGGCATGTTCGGCAGGCGTATCGGATGCGGCAGGGGGCGAGTGATTCGCTGTGGAGTATAGCCGCAGGCGCCGGTGGTCCGCCTGCGCATCGATCAGCGACAGCGACCGGCTGCGCATCGGCGACGGGTGCCGGTCCGAGCGGGCGATTCCGCTGCACGATGCAGGCGCCACGATCGGCATGAACGCGTCAGCGAACGGGATGACGCCGGGCGAATTCCGCCAGCGCCGCACATCGCCGCCCAGCGGCCACTGTGCAAGGAACCACACACTGGCCAGACGGGTGGTCGGCGCCGGTCCGGAAAGCGGAACCCCGCCGCCGGAAGACGCTACAATCGGTCGCCATGAA
This sequence comes from Accumulibacter sp., assembly GCF_036625195.1. Lineage (NCBI taxonomy): Bacteria > Pseudomonadati > Pseudomonadota > Betaproteobacteria > Candidatus Accumulibacter > Accumulibacter sp. The sequence continues at coordinate 2,392,144 of NZ_JAZKUG010000001.1, read as the reverse complement.
CGGTCTGCGCCGCGCCTTGCCGCTTTCCCTCACCCTTGCCACGCTGACGGCGAGCGCCGGCGAGGAGTGGCTGATGCCGGCAAGGGCCAGGCATCCCGCCCCGGCGCCAGCGGCAGCCATCGGCGGCGACGACTGGGCGCCGGAACTGGGGCGCCAGCTCGCCATCCTCCGCGCCCAGCCGGACAACGTCGAGGCGCGCCATGCTGCCTGGGTGGCCGCCATGCGCCTCGGCCTCTTCACGCAGGCCGCCGCGCTCGATGCACCTCTTTCCGAAGCCGATCGGCGGGCGATGGAGGGCGACATCATCGCCCTCGACATCCGCTACGGCATCGTCGACCGCAACACCCTGCGCGGACCGGAACGCTTCGTGCGCCTCGACATCGCGCTGACCGCAACCGACGCGCTCGCCGCAGAGTTCTTCGCCGGCAAGCTGCCGGACGCTGAAGACCGGCGCCGCCTGACCGACCGCCTCAGCGCGCTCGCCGCCCGCGGCCGCGCCGCCGATGCCGTCATGCTCTACGAAAGCCTGCTCGCCCGCGACATTCCGGTTCCCCTCTGGGCAGAACGCGACGTCGCCGGCAGCTACCTCGAACTGCGCCGGCCGCAGGAGGCGCTGATCCTCTACCAGCGGGTGGTCGCCGACAATGCGGACGATTTCGACGGCAACCTCGGGCTCTTCTACGCCCTGGTCGAGACCGAGCAGCTCGACGCCGCCACCGGGCACATCGACCGCTACGCCGCCCGCCTGCCCGAGCGTCGCCATCTCGACGGCCGCTACAACGGCGAGCGCCTGAGCGCCGACATCGCCGCCGACCGCGTGCGCATCTTCGCCGACCGCCTCGGCGAAGCGCAAACGCGCATCGATGCCCGCCATGCGACGATTCCCCACAACAGCGAAGCCCGCCAGTCATCGGCCAGCCTCGCGCTGGCCCGCGGCTGGCCGCACCAGGGTGGCGAGATGCTGCGCCGGACCATCGGTAGCGACCCGCTCAACCCGGCGCTGCACGCCGATCTTGCCGAGAACCTGCTCACCCTGCAGGACTGGCCCGCCGCCCGCGCCGCTCTCGACCATGCCAGCGAGCTCGACGCCGACAGCGGCGCCGTGCGGCGCGCCCGCCGCAGTCACGAGTTGTACGACAGTCACGAGCTCCACGTCGAAGCCGGCTATGGCGAGGGGCAGGACGTCAATTTCTTCGGCAGCCGCGACTGGGCGATCGACAGCTTCCTCTACAGCCGGCCGATCAACGACACCTGGCGGGTCTTCGCCCACAACTACTCGGCCAGCGCCGATTTCAACCGCGACAACCAGAGCTGGATCCGCACCGGCGCCGGCGCTGAATGGCGCCATCTCGGCTGGCGGGTGACCGGCGAGGTGAACGGCGGCAGCGGGGTCAGGACCGGCGTCACCGGCACCGTGCGCTGGAAGCCCGACGACCAGTGGACCTTCTACGGCGCCGCGGAGAGCGTGACCAACCAGATCCCGCTGCGCGCCGTCGCCGACGGCATCCACGCCAGCCGCGTCAGCCTCGGCGTCGACTGGCGCCAGCACGAAGCGCGCAGGCTCGGGCTGGGCGTGCATGCGAGCGATTTTTCCGACGGCAACCTGCGCCGCGGCGTCAACGCCCTGTGGTTCGAACGCTGGCTGAGCGGCCCGAAGTGGATGTTCGAGACGACGCTCGGCGCCGACGCCTCGCGCAACTCGCTCAATGCCCCCGTCAATTACTTCAACCCGAAAAGCGACCGTTCGCTGTGGTTGACCGGAGCCGTCGAGCACCTCACCTGGCGCAGCTACGACCACTCCTTCCGCCAGCGTCTCGCGCTGACCGGCGGCACCTACTGGCAGGAGTTCTACGGTTCCGGTGCCATCGAGGCCATCGAATACGGCCACCGCTGGGAGATCGACCGCGACCTCTCGCTGCGCTACGGCATCGGCCGCCTGCTGCGCCCCTACGACGGCGAGCGCGAAGGCCGCACTTTCGCCAATCTGGTCCTGCTATGGCGTTTCTGATCCGCAGCCTCCTCGGCGTCCTGCTGGCTCTCGCCGCCGCGCCGGCGCCAGCCGCCGACGCCCGCTTCATGGCGCTGAGCTACCACGAGGTCGTTGCCGACAACGAGCCGCTGACCCCGACCGCCGTCCGCGCCAGCGATCTGGCCCGGCAGTTCGCCTGGCTCAGGGCCAACGACTTCCATCCGGTCAGCGTCGACCAGATCCTCTCCGCCCGCGCCGGCGGCCCGCCACTGCCGCCCAACGCCATCCTGCTGACCTTCGACGACGGGTTCAAGGATGCCTACACGCGCGTCTTTCCGCTGCTCAAGCTGTTCAACTACCCCGCGGTCATCGCCCTGGTCGGCCATTGGATGGACGTCCGCGAAGGCCAGATGGTCGACTACGACGGCAAGCCGGTCGCGCGCAGCAAGTTCCTGAGCTGGCAGCAGGTTCGTGAAATGCAGGCCTCCGGGCTGGTCGAGGTCGCCTCGCATTCCTACGGCCTGCATCGCGGCATTCTCGCCAACCCGCAGGGCAATACGCAGCCGGCGACGACCACCCGCCTGTACGCCAACGGCCGTTACGAGGACGATGCCGCCTACCTCGCCCGCCTGCGCCATGATCTTCGCGACAGCATCAGCCAGCACACCGGCAAGGCGCCGCGGATCATCGTCTGGCCCTACGGGCGCAGCAACCAGGCCGCCCAGGAGGTCGCCGGCGAGCTCGGCATGCCGATCGGCCTGACGCTGGTCGACGGCTTCAACGATCCCGGCACGCCGAAGTCCACCTGGAAACGCCAGTTGATCGAGAACAGCCCTTCGCTGCAGGCCTTCGCCGAAATGCTGCGCGTCACCTGGGACGCCAACCCGGCACGCAGCGTCGGGGTCGACCCCGCCACCTGGCCAGTCGGCGAGGACGGCCTATCGCCGACCCTCGACCGCCTGCTGAGCTTGAGCCCGAACATCGCCTTCGTCAAACCGACCATCGAACGCGACGGCCGGGAAATGGCTCTGTTCCCGACCGGATTGCGTCCGCTCGCCGACGACCAGCTCAACCACATCGCCTGGCAGACCGAGCGCCGCGCCGGCGTGCCGGTCTTCATCGACCTGCCGGCCGCCTGGCTCGCCGAACCGGAACTGGTCGCCGACCTCGCGCGGCAGGTCAATTTTGCCGGCCTGCGCGTGCGCGCCGCGCCCGACAGCGCCGCCGCCGGGCGCCTCCGCGAGGCGGCCACACGCTGGGTCTGGCCGCTGCAGATCGCCTGGGCGCCGGCGCAGCCACCGACTGCCGCGCAGTGGGCGGCGCTGCGCCCCGGTGACCTGATGGTGCTGCCTGCCGGCACGGAGCACCTCGCAACCGTTCCCAAGGAAATGGCCCGGCAGGTCCTCTTCGAGTTCGACCCCTCGCTGCCGCCGGAAACCATCGCCCGCCAGATGCGGCAGCTCGAAGCCGCCGGCTTCCGCCAGTTCGGCGTCGGCGGCTTGCCGGAGAGCCTGATGGGGCCGATCTTCCCTTCCCTCTCGCTGCGCTGGCAGCCGCAACTGCCATGACCCCGCTGCCGGTCCTGCTCGGCGATTTCTGGAGCGCCATCCTCGCCTACGTCTTTTTCTACCCGGTGCTGATGTCGGTCGTCTGGATGATCGGCGGCATTGCGTTCTACCTGCGTTTCGAGCGCCGCCCGCACCGCATCGTCGACCAGCCGCCGCCGCGCGACGACTACCCGCTGATCGCCGTGCTCGTCCCCTGCTACAACGAGGAGGCAAATGTCGAGGAGACCGTCGAAGCCCTGATGGAGCTGCGCTACCCGAACTACGAAGTCATCGCCATCAACGACGGCAGCACGGACCGCACCGGCGAACTGCTCAACGCGCTGGCGGCACGCTTCGCGAAATTGCGCGTCATCCATCAGCTCGCCAACCAGGGCAAGGCGGTCGGCCTCAACACGGCCGCGTTGCTGACGGCCGCCGAAATCCTCGTCGGCATCGACGGCGATGCACGCCTCGACCCTTGCGCCCTGAACTGGCTGGTGCGCCATTTCGACGAGCCCGACGTCGCCGCCGTCACCGGCAACCCGCGCGTGCGCAACCGGTCGACCCTGCTTGGCCGCCTGCAGGTCGGCGAATTCTCGTCGATCGTCGGCCTGATCAAGCGCGCCCAGCGCTCGGTCGGCCTGATCTTCACCGTTGCCGGAGTGATCGCCGCCTTCCGCCGCAGCGCGCTGCACGAGGTCGGCTACTGGAGCCCGGAAAAGCTGACCGAGGATGTCGACATTTCCTGGAAGCTGCAAATGGCCGGCTGGGAGGTCCGCTTCGAGCCGCGCGCCCTGTGCTGGATCCTCATGCCGGAAACCCTGCGCGGGCTGTGGAAGCAGCGTCTGCGCTGGTCGATGGGCGGCACCCAGGTACTGCTCGACTACACGCCGCAACTTCTGTCACCGAAAAACGCCGCCATGTGGCCACTCTGCGTCGAGTACGGAATGAGCATCATGTGGGCCTACCTGTTCGCACTGCTCGCCACCTACCGCGTCATCGACCTGCTGGTCTACCGGATCGACCTGCAAAGCGCGCCGATCCTGCTGCTGGGGTGGGCCGGACTGCTGATCGCAACGACCTGCCTGCTGCAGATCATGCTGAGCCTGGTCCTCGACCGGCCCTACGACCGGGGCCTGCTGAAGAACTATTTCTGGATGATCTGGTATCCGATCATCTACTGGGCCATCACGGCTGCCACCTCGGTGGTGGCCGTGCCAAAGATCCTTTTTCGTGACGGCGAGAAACGCGCCCGATGGACGAGTCCCGACCGCGGCATCAAGCCCGACGCCTCCCGCTGATCATCGAGCGGCCCGACCTGGCGCACCCGCTGCGGCGGGTGTCGGCTGTCGTCATCACTGCGCTCGCCTGGCTTCTCTGGCTGGCCATGTGGATTCCTTTTCTTTTCGCCCTCGGCCGGCATTTCGGCTACGACCTTCCGGACATCCTCTTCCCGAGTCAGATCAGCCTCGCCACGTTTCTCTCGCTGGTGCAGGTGATGCCCTACGTCGCCGGCGTCACCGTTCTCGTGTTTCTCGTCGGCGCGCTGCGCGAAAGACTGAAGGCGCGCATCGGCACGGCCGACGACCGCTGGCGGCCCCTTGGCATCGACCGCCTCGCCACCGGCGCCGCCCTCGACCCGGAGAAGCTTGCCGCATGGCAAAAGGCGCAGATTCTCTACGTCGAACACGGCCCTCGCGGCCGCGTCACCAACGCCAGGGGATGAGAAGTCGCGCGATCCGGACGAGAGTCCATCAGCCGGGAGCAGTTCGTTCGGCACCATCCCGCGCGGCGACGACCAGCTGCCGGCGCGTCATCCAAGCGCGGTCAAAGCCATGTGCGAGCATCCCGGGACAGGCCTGTCTGCCGGTACGGCCACGGCCGCCGTCACCCCCCGTGAAAACGCCCGCAAATGACCCGCTCCCCGGGGGCGGCGTCCGCAACAGCCGGATTCCTCTCCTGTCCCTGCCTCAGCGCGCGGTCAGCGCTGCCCAAGAAGCGTCGGGGTCGAAGCGTGTCATCGCGCCAGCTATGGCGGCGGTATCGGGACCCAGGTACTTCTGGTAAACGACGCCGTCCTGGTTGACGATGAAGGTCATCAGGCCCGTCTCGTTGTAGCGGGCCGGCCAGCCGACCAGTGCGAAACCCTCCGTCATGCGCCCGTCTTTGACATAGCTGCGCGCACCGCCCGGCGCCGCCTTGCCCTGTGCCTTGAGAATCCTGAACCGGTAGCCGCGGTAGCCGTCCTTCAGGTCCCTTGTCTCGAGGAGCGGACCCACCGGGCTTTCCGGCTCGCCCTCTGCCGTCGGCCAGTAGAGACCATCCCGCTTGCCCGGGGAACTCACGATTTTTTGGGCAAACTCGCGGATGCCGTCACCGTTGCGGTCTTGCTCGGCATATTCCTCCTGCGCCTGCACGTAGGCGCGCATGGTTTCTATCGCCGCCAGTTCATTGCGGCCGATGCGGCGAACGCGCACTTCGGCCTTGCCGGCCTGGGTGTCGAAAACCCAGCCCTGACTGGTGTGTACCAAGGGGATCGGCAGGGTCCAGCCAGTGCTGAGTTCGAGGCGAGCCACCTTGCCGCCATCGTCCAGGATGCGATGACCCTGCGCCCAAGCGGCGAGAAAGGCCAGACGATCGTCAAGGGAGACGCTGTCAAGCGGCACCAGCTTTTCCGATTGGATGCCAAGAATGGACCGCACCTCGGCCCCGTCGTTGCGCGCCACGCCATCCACCAGCGCAGTCACCGCCTGTTCCGGCGAGGCGAACGTCCTTTGCACACCGCCGGCCGCCACCTGCCCCGACAGCGCCAACGCACACAGCAGCGCGTGGATCCCCTGCAACCAGCGATTCTTCATCATGCGATCTCCCATCATCGGGCCCGTCTCGGTCAATTGCGCAGCCGCTGGGCGGCGCCGCCGCCACCGCCCGCCGGGCGGGCGATGTTGCCTTGCCGGTTGCCGGAGGCTTGGCGCTGGGCGGCCTGGCTGGCGTGGCCACGGTCGATCTGCTGTCGCGTCTGGCGGCCATCGTTCGCGCCGCGCAAGGCGTTGTCGCGATTGGTTCGCGCGGCGCTTTCGTTGCGACTCGGCACCTGGCCGCGATCGATGTTGGCGGCGCGGTCACGGGCCTGGCTGCGATCGACGTTGGCTGCCCGGTTCTGCAGCTGGCTACGGTCGATGTTGCTCGCGCGGTCCTGGGCCTGGCTGCGATCGATGTTGGCTGCCCGGTTCTGCAGCTGGCTGCGATCGATGTTCCCCGCGCGGTCCTGAACCGCGCTCCGGTCGACCTTGGCGGCACGGTTGTGGACCTGGTTGCGGTCGATGCCGGCTGCCCGGTCCTGCACCTGCCCGCGATCGACGCCGGCCGCCCGATCGCGCGCGCCCGCGCCGGACCCGGCCGCCGGCCGCTGCGGAATCTGGCTGCGGTCAATGTCACGCAGCGCATTGCGCTCCAGATTCTCGGCGCCGATACGATCGCTCAGTGCCGATCGCGCCTGCGCACGCTGGTCCTCACGCCCACGATGGTCCTGAAGTCCGCCGCGTTCGCCCATTCTGGCCTGCTGCAGCCGATCGCGCGTCGCGGCATCGCGATAGGGGATACCCCGCCGGTTGCCGGGGTTGTGGTTCCAGTTCACGTTCCGGTCATTGGACGTGATGCGGTTATTGACGTTGATGTTGTTCCAGCGATTGACGTTGATATTGACGTCGCGCCGGCCCCAGTTGACGCCGCCCCACAGCGCATTGGTGACGCCGATGCCGACCCCCCACCAGATCGCCGTGGCGACCGGGTTCCAGCCGAATCCCCAAACCGGCGGCGGCGGGAAGAAAAAGGGCGGGAACAGCGGGTGCCACCATGGGCCGAAGACGTGAACCGGGTTGTAGATGGGCACGAAGACGACCTGCGGGGTCGCCGGCGCGATGCTGATGATCTGCGCCGGCGGTGGCGGCGCATTGGCCACGATCGTCTGGGGCCGCGGTGGCGCCGCCTCGACGGTGACGACCTGCTGTTCGTTGCTGCTCAGGTTGCCGGCGTCCTTGGCCCTGGCGCGAAGGAATTGCACCGAGTCCATGACCTCCTTCGGCTGGCCGAGGAAGGCGTCGCCGAGGTCGTTTACCCACTCGGGCTTTTCACCGAGCATGGCGAGCACCTGCGGGAAGGCGACCAGCGACTGCACGCTGGGGTCCCAGGGCTTGTCCTGCACCGCCTTGACCGCATCGTCCCCCTTCAGGCTGCGGTTGGCGAGCGCCCATTGCACGGCTTCGGCGACATCCTTCGGGTAGGTGGTCGCCATCAGCACCTGCGCCAGCAACGCATCCGGAAAAAGGGCGATCGGCGCCAGCATCTGGTCAAGCTGCTCGACGGTGAACTTCGGCGGGTCGGCGGCGCGCACCTGCGCGGCAAACAGCAGGAGCATCGCGACAAAGAGCGCGGCGATGCCACGCAGGATCGAAGGCATTTCCATGGCTCCTCCACGACAAGACACGACATGACCCATGTGGAGTCTCGTCTTGCGGTTGGAAGCACAGGAAATCCAACGGCACCGAGCACCGACGGGAATGAAACGACGCCACCGACGGGAGTATAGGAGCCTTCCCCAAGCACGGTCAATGTCGAATCTGGACCCGCCAGCGCCTGAAAAGTCATCTGAATCGCATCCGGATCAGTGCCCGTGCACCGACGGCCGCACCCGCCAGGGCGCCTGGCGCCATGTTGCTTTGCCAATCGCTGTGCACACCCTCGACGACGGGTGCCGCGTTGTCCGAGCGCTCGATGAGCGTGGCGGCAGATCCTTGTCGACCGGGTTCGCCACCTGGTCGAAGGCAGAGGTGCCAAAGAAGACGCACATCGCGACTCCTTCCTCAAGGAGCCGTTTCGCGCTCTTCGAGAATCATGCATCTGACTGAAACGCCATCCAGAACCAAGGGTTGCGCGCGGCGCCGCTGCCATGAAGGCAGGTCAGCGGCGATCGGAATGATCTCGGCGATGGGCTTGCCGGTGCGCAGGACGCGCCTGGCCGAAGGGTGTGAATCTCGGCCCTGGGTGGCCACATGCCGAACGGGCGGATCGGAAAACGAGTCGGCCCTTTGTGACTCGCCCTCTTGGCTCGCAGCCGAATTCACTCCTCGAGGCGCAGTCCGCTGGAGTCCTGCAATACCGGATTGGGTCTCCGCGCCGCTGAACGATGCGTCAAAGCCGCCTCGGCACGTAGCACGATTCGACCTTCGACCGAGACGCGGCGATCGTTGAACCGAGCGATCTCCTCGCTCGGGCGTGCGGCGTTGCCGAGCCCGATGCGTGCCGGCGTGTCGCCGGCCGCCGGGTCGTAGGCCGCGGCACTGCCCTCGATCTGAATGACGACCTCGCCCAGATCCACGTACTCGGGCGGCCCGCCCGGACGGGGCATCCTCTTCAGGCTGGGCACGGACAGGTAGCTTCCGACGAGGCGGACCCGCTGCCCATCGAGCCGCCTCAGCTGCTCGGCGCGATCAAGGCGCGGCGGCAACTCGTGGCGCCCGGTCTCCGCTTTGCTCACTGGTCGGTCCTGACCGCGATGGACGTCGCGTGCGAACCATGCGTCTTGCTGGCCAGGTGCTCCTGGTGGAACGTCTGGCTCTTGTCCACCGTCCCGTACATCGCAAAATTCCACTGGCGGTCGATGAAATCATATTGGCTGACCCCCTTGCTCGCCGCGTACTTCTCGGTGACGGCATAGTTTTCGAGCGTGATGTTGTCGCCACCATCCTTCATCACGACGCCGGCCCAGTGGTAGTTCCATGTGTCCCTGCCCGGATAGGACTTGAAACCCGGCATGTCGCCCTCGGTCGCCATCGAGTACGACTCGCCGATCTCCGGATTGGCATAAAAGTTGATCCCCGCCTCCTTGTCAAACTTGTCCATGCCGGCGTTGCCCAGCGCCAGGTACATCGCCTTGGCTTCGGCAATGCTGGCGGGCTTGCGAAAGACCTTGCTGCGGACCCGCGAACCGACGATCGCGCCGCCGACTGCTCCTGCCACGCCGCCAATGACTGCCCCGGGAACCGCGCCCAAGCCGCCAACGAAACTGCCGATCAGGGCACCGAGCCCGGCGCCGACGGCCGCACCCGCCAAGGCGCCCGATGCGGTGTTGCCTTGCCAATCGTAGTGCACTCCCTCGACGACGAATGCCGCGTTGTCCGAGCGCTCGATGAAGCGTGGCATCAGATCCATGTAGACCTGGTTCGCCATTTGGTTCGGCTCTCCCTTGAGCCAGTCCGAAACCGTCGAGTCATCGACGCCCTTGCCGAGCTTGGCGACGCCGTTGTCGAAATAGACGACACTGCGGTCGCCACCGCCGGAGGAACCGGTCACCGCCGCCGACGAACGGCCGCAATCGGTCCACAGGGCCATGGGGCCATTGGCGGTTCCTTCGGTGTCCATGCCACCCGGCGCATTGGCCTTTTCCACGCCCGAGTGGGGGCTCCCCGGCTTGGCGAGGAATTCCGGTTGGACGCCGGTCAGCGAGTTGCCATCGACGCTGACCGAGCCGCCGACCGCTTTCAGCTCGATGGACGAGCCCTGTTTTCCCGCTGCCTGAAGCTTGGTGTTCGCTCCGCTGATGAGTCCGGATGTCGCATAAAGCGTCTGCGACCCGAACAGCGCCGTCTGCTTGTTCTCGCCAACCTGCGCACGTCCTCCTCCGAGCGTTTCGATCGTGTAGCGCTGGACCACGCCTGAACCGCCGGCGGCCCGGTGCTCACCGCGCGGCAGCAGATCCCTGGCGGACTTCCCCGCCACCACCCGATCGGCCACTGCGCTCGCCGCGCGCTCGTGGCGGTCGCCTGGCGAGTCGAGCCCGGCGGGCGGCCCCTCGCCATGGCGCTGCTGGATGACATGCGCCGCCTCGTGCGCGGCGAGCCAGAGGTCGGGGTCGGCACGAAACGCGATCGATGAGCCGGTCGCAAACGCGGCGGCACCGAGCCGCTCGCAGGCTTCGCCCGAACTCCGGCCGACGTGCATCCGCACCGAGGACAGATCGTGCCGCGATCCGAACGAATCCTGGATGCGCTCGCCGTGCGCCAGCGCCCGGCCGGGGCCCTGCATCCCGTCGCGCGCGACATCGTTCGCCGATTGCCGGGCCGAGCCGACCGCGAGAAACCTCGGCATTCCCTGCATTGCAGGCACAGCCCCCGGCTCGGAGATCTTCGGGGTCGTGCGGGATTCCTGCTGGCGCCGCTGCAACGCCGTCCTCGTATGGACCATGACGCTTCTCCCCAGACGCCGGGTGCCCGGGAAGCGTCGGGACAGACGTTCCCGACCGGCGAGAGACTCAGGATAGAGGACCGGACACCGCTTCCGCAAGTCTTCCCGGATCCGACGGATCATGACCGGCCCCGCCGGCAACCATGCAGCGGCGCAAGCGTGGCGACGGAGCGCCACGACCGGGCGAGGATCGCGGCGCGGCGATGCCTGCAACTGGCCATCAATAGTTGTTCCATGCGTGCAGAAATACGGGGGAAATGAGCCGTCTTCCCACTTCTCGCAGGCAACGTGGTCAAGTCCGACAGGCTGCCAGAGCACCTCGACACGCACTGCGTCGTCGGCGGTGCGGTCGAGGATCAGCTCGCCTTCCAGCGGGGTCGCGTCGGTCATGTCGCTTCCTGCGCACGAAGGTCGAGCTTAACGGCCAAGCTCCGGAGCATGGTGAACGTATCTTTGGAGGGCACCTTGAACTGCGTGCACACGTCGGGCAGCAGCACTCGGCTGCGGGAGTCGGGCCTCGGCTGCTCATTGGTCACGACGCAGGTGCCGTGAACCATGCAGTAGGCGACAAGCCAACCGTCGGCCTCGGTCGCGAACTTCGCCTTCGCGCGATCGAGATACTGTGTGCTGCGTTGGACCCAGAGCGCGATCTCGGTGTACGCATCAAGCACGGCCTTTGCTTGGGTACCGTGAAAGAAGCCAGCAGGGACCGTTTCCTTGACCCACACGACGAGGTCTTCCTTTGGCTGCCCTGCGACCAGCTCGGCCTTGATGCGATCGATACTGCGAACCCGGTCGTGCCGGTACGCTTGCACGATCGCGTCCCAAAAGCCGGGACAGATGTCGAAGGAGTAGTAGGCGTTCTTTGCCGCGATGAAGACGTCGGAGTCCAGGACGTAGACGGCGCGCTTCTTCATGGCAGCGGCACTCCCAGTCGACGCCCGTACTCCTGGAACGTACCGCCGCGCAGACCGGTGAGATCGTACGCCTCTTTGAAGCTCAACCGCCCCGCAAGCGCTGCCCGCATCACGGCAAGCGCGAAGCTCTCGCCGAGCCGGGTGTTCTGCGTGTTGTAGAAGTCGCCGCCGCCCGCGGTCTTTACGCGATCCCGTTCGCGCTGCGTGTAGTCCTTGTAGAACTTGAAGAACACGTCGCGACCTACGAGCCGCAGATCCATTGCGCGTCGTCCCGCGACGATCGGGCTCACCTTGAAATGACGCGCGAGGCGCTCGAATAGGTCGTCTTCGAGTTTCGCCGTCGGCCACTTTTTCTTCAGCTCGCCGGCCGGCACGAGAAACTCGGCCGCTGCACGATCGCAGAATCTCTCGATGCGCTGGTCACCCGGGAAAATGCCTTCGAAGCCGGAGAGTCCTTCGCCGTCCCGTCCGAGCCAAACGTGCGCGAGCTCGTGTGCAAGCGTGAACATCTGCGCCGACTTCGCATCGGCTCCGTTTACGAAGATCAGCGGCGCGTAGGAGTCCGTCAGGGCAAAACCGCGAAACTCGTGCACGTCGAGCTTGCGAGCGGTGTTGTTGCCGACGACGCCATTGATCACCGCGATCACACCGAGCTTCTCTGTGCGTCGCCGCAGCTCGCCCACGGCTTCCGCCCAGGTCTTCACATCCGCCGCCCAGCCATCATCGAGCCCGAGCACGCGACGCATCTCGCGACCGACGGCCTCGGGGTCGTCGGAGAGCCGCGCACTCCCGACGAACTCGACTGGCTCGGCTGCACCGTCGCGACGCTCCTCGCGAAGCCAGTCCTGACGGCGCTGCATGGCGAAGATCGTGTCGAGCAGGTCCGCGCTCGGCCGAGCAACATCCTCGTCCACGGTGCGGAAATCCTGAATGGGCAGGCGCTCGACAGGAGGCTCAGGGAGGAAGAAATAGCCAAGGGGCGTATGCGTGGCCTTGGCGAACGCCTCGAGCTGTTTGATCGTCGGCTGCTTCTCTCCTCGCTCCCACGCATCGACTTGCGGGAAACGTACACTCAGATCGAGCTCGTCGATCCGGGACCGCGCACAGGCCCAGCGCAGAAGCTCCGGCTTGACCGGCACGCGCGTCATGCCGCAGCCCCCACTTCGAGCTGACCAGTCACCGCGGCAGCGATCAGCGCGGCGATGGCGCGCTGCTCCTCGAGCGAGGGAACAGGTAGCTCGAAGCGCTGTAGCACCTCGATTTCCATCTTCTTCGTCCCGTGAGCCGACGAATCAGCGAACGACAGCAGCAACCGCGACCATGAGTATCCCCATTCCGAAACGTGTCACCGAAGATTGTGGCAGCATGCACCCCGCTTGACCAGAGCCTCGCTGAGCCACCGGCGACCCGGCCTTCTGGTGGAGGAACAGGCACGGCCCTTGCGCGCCGAACGCGGACCACTCGACGGCAGCGATGCCCGTTCGCGCGTGCTATCCTCGACACCCTCCCCACTTGGCCCGCAACCGGATCCCCGGAGAAAACCATGCCGCTCACCCGTTCTCCCGCTCGCCGCGAAAGGGCAGCAACCCTGCCCGATAAGGACCTGTAGCCATGCCGCACTGCCCGGCAATGCTGATTGCCGCTGCCGCCTCTGGCCAGGGCAAGACGACGGTGACGGCTGCCCTCGCCCGCCTACACGCGCGCCAGGGACGACGCGTCACCGTCTTCAAGTGCGGCCCCGATTTCCTCGACCCGCAGATCCACGCCGTCGCCAGCGGACGCGCGTGCTACAACCTCGACCTCGGCATGTGCGGCGAGGACGACGCGCGCATCCGCCTGGCGCGCGCCGCTGCCGATTCCGACCTGATCCTGATCGAGGGCGTCATGGGGCTGTTCGACGGCGATCCATCGGCCGCCGACATCGCCTGCCTGTTCGGCATTCCGGTACTGGCGCTGATCGACGCGCGGGCGATGGCGCAGACCTTCGGCGCCGTCGCGCACGGACTGGCGACCTACCGCCCCGCGCTGCCCTTTGCCGGCGTACTGGCGAACCGGGTCGGCAGCGCGCATCACTGCGAACTGCTGCGCAACAGCCTGCCGGCGGGAATGGGCTGGTTCGGCGCCATCCCGCGCAGCGACGACAGCCTGCCGGAACGCCACCTCGGGCTGTTGCAGGCGGCCGAGATCGCCGACCTGGCGGGTCGCCTCGACCGTCTCACCGATGCGCTGGCGGCCTCGGCGAGCGTCGGCCTGCCGCCGCCGGTGCACTTCGCCGCGCCCGCAGCAGCGCCCGTCCCTGCCCTGCTTGCCGGCCGCCGCGTGGCGATCGCGCGCGACGCCGCCTACGGCTTCATCTACCCGGCCAACGTCGACACGCTGCGCGAACTGGGGGCCGAGATCCGCTTCTTCTCGCCGCTCGCCGGCGACGCGCTACCCGCCTGCGATGCGCTCTGGCTGCCTGGCGGCTACCCCGAACTGCACGCGACGGTGCTATCGACGCGGCGCGACCTCTGGCAGGCGCTGGCCAGTCACGTCGCCGCCGGCAGGCCACTGCTCGCCGAGTGCGGCGGCATGATGAGCCTGTTCGACGAGGTGGTCGACCGGGAGGGCGGGCGGCACGCGCTGGCCGGCCTGCTGCCCGGACGGGCGGTGATGCAGCGACGCCTGGCGGCGCTCGGCATGCAGGTCGCCGACCTGCCAGAAGGCAGGCTCGCCGGCCACACCTTCCACTATTCGCAGAGCGACACCCCACTGGCACCGCTCTGTCGCGCGCGCCGTCCGGCCGGCGGCGACGGCGAGGCGATCTACCGGCAGGGCGCGATCACCGCTTCCTACGTCCACTTCTACTTCGCCGGCAACCCGCTGGCGGTCGCCCGCCTCTTCGGCGCCGGTGCCTGATCGCTGCAGTCGCTCGCCGCGTCTTCTCTCGACGCATGATCCTGCACGACTCCCCGTCGCGCCACGCCTCGAATCCCGACTGGCTCCAGCGGTTGCTGGCCGCATGCAGCACACACACCACGGCCATGCCGGCGGAGCGCACTGAAGCGCCCGCTCCAGCACGGCGGCGCTTTCAGTCGATGCCGGATTCCTCGTAGATTTCTTCGAAAGTGAGCGCAAGCCCCACGCTGTCGAGATGGACGGGTTCATCCGGCGCCGGAATCTCGAGCACCATTTCGCCGTCTGCCTCCTGACGATAGATGTCGACCCGCCTGCTGGCGCTGTCCACCAGCACGTACTCGAGACGCCCCGGCAGTTGTGCGTACGCCAGCAGCTTCTCCCGACGGTCGATGCTTTCCGTGCTCGCCGAGAGAACTTCGACGATCAACGAAGGGGCCGTCAAGTAGTCCCGCGGACTGGCAGGCGCCAAGTCTGCCGCGTCGCACGTAACGACGCCATCCGGGTAGTAATGGCTGCGCGCTCCCTCGATTCGCACTTTCATATCGGCAATGAACGCACGGCACGGGCGGCTGCGCAAGTGCGTTCGCAGGCGCGCCGCAATGTTCAGGGCGATCGTGTTGTGGGCCTTGCTGCCGCCGGCCATGGCGAAGAGCTGTCCGGCGACATACTCGTGGCGCACGACCGCCTCGCGCTCCGCACGCAGGTAGTCGCTCTCGCTCCAACGGGTCACTCTATCGTGCTGCATCGGGTGCTCCTCTCTGCGGCGAGGAAAGCTGCATGCTAGCAGCCCAGGCCGCTCTGTGCAGTGTTCCGCGCACCGGCGGGGTCGTCAAGTCATGGAATCCGTCAACAAGCGGCGGCAATGTCGAACCTGGCCCCGGGAACGCCTCCGGGAACGCCTCAATCCATTCGCCCCGCAACCTGCCGGCAGTCGTCCGCCGCTTTGGCGCCGCAGCCTGATCGCGGCAGCAGCTCCGCAGAGGATCCTTTCGACGTATAATCAATCCCGTTTCGGGTGCCTTGCTCCGTAGTCACGGGGCGGGTGAAACGGGAAGCCGGTGAAGTTGGCCGTCCATGGTGACGGTGACCCATTCCGGCGCAGCCCCCGCTGCTGTAAGCCTGACGACTCCGCAATCCGCCACTGTGCCCAGGCACGGGAAGGCGCGGGGAAGATCGAGGGCAAGCCAGAAGACCGGCCCGAAACCGGATTGCACCATTCCCCGGGGTGACGGGAAGGCGTCTCTGGTCGCGCCCGCTGCGCATCGAGACCACCTTCCTCCTTCGGGGTTTTCGGCTGACGGGTCGTCAGCCTTCGAAAGGGGGAACGCGATGCACATCATGGAAGGCTTCCTGCCGGTCGAGCACGCCGTCGGCTGGACCCTGGCGTCGGCGCCGTTCGTCGTCGTCGGCGTGCGTTCGCTGCGCTGCCGGCTGCACGAGCAGCCCGAGCAGCGCATGCTGCTCGGCGTTGCCGCTGCCTTCTCCTTCGTCCTCTCGGCACTCAAGCTGCCCTCGGTGACCGGCAGCTGCTCGCACCCGACCGGCGTCGGCCTCGGCGCGCTGCTCTTCGGGCCGACGGCGATGGTGCCGGTCGGCCTCGTCGTCCTGCTGTTCCAGGCGCTGCTGCTGGCGCACGGCGGTGTCACGACACTCGGCGCCAACCTGTTCTCGATGGCCATCGTCGGTTCCTTCGTCGCTGCCGGGCTCTTCCGCGCCGGCCGCCGGCTGCAACTGCCGCTCGCCGTCTGCGTCTTCGCCGCCACCTGCGTCGCTGACCTCGCCACCTACGTGACGACCTCGCTGCAGCTCGCGTGGGCCTTTCCCGATCCGGTTGGCGGCTTTGCTGCCTCGTTCGCCAAGTTCGCCGGCATCTTCGCCATCACGCAGATTCCGCTGGCGATCAGCGAGGGACTGCTGAGCGTGCTGGTGGTCAACGCCCTGCTGCGCTTCAACCGAGACGAGCTGAAAGGCATGCCGCTGTTTGCCGGTCGCGAGCTGCGGGCATGATGCGCACAAACTGGTTGCTCATCGCCGCCGTGCTGCTCCTGACGGCGTTGCCGCTGTGGCTGGTGCCGCGGCCGGCCGCCGGCCCGGACGGCCAGCCGAGCGAGATCTTTGCCGGTGCCGACAGCGTCGCGCAGAAAGCGATCGAGGAGATCGCCCCGGGTTACCAGCCATGGTTTGCACCGCTGCTCGAACCGGCGAGTGGCGAGATAGCCTCGCTGCTCTTCGCCCTGCAGGCCGCCATCGGCGCCGGCATCATCGGTTATTGGCTGGGCTCAGCGGTCACCCGCGAGAAGATGCGCCGGCAAAGCGGGCACGAATGCAGCGACCGTGCTGATTGAGCAGGCGGCCTACGGCAACCGCTGGCGACGGGTCAGTCCCGCCGCCAAGGGCAGCCTCGCGCTGGCCGGGCTGCTCGCCGCCTTCGTCGCCGCGACGCCGGCGACGGCCGCCTTCGTCGCGCTGCTGCTGGCGCTGACCACCGTGCTCGGGGCGCGCGTCGACGCCGGCGTGTACCTGCGCGTCGCCGCGCCGGCCGTCGGTTTTCTCACCCTCGGCAGCGTGTCGCTGCTCGTTGCCGTCGGCACCGACGCCGCCGGCCACCTTTCGTGGGGGCTCGCGCCCGACGCCGGGCCGCGCATCGCGACCGTTGCCGGCCGCTCGCTGGCCTCGCTGGCGGCCTTGCTACTGCTCGTGCTGACGACGCCGCTGCCGGACCTGATCGGGCTGCTGCGCCGCCTGCGCGTGCCGGAAGTCCTGCTCGACCTGATGGTTCTCTGTTACCGCATGCTGTTCGTACTCGCGGCAGCCGTACGCGACACGCTGACCGCGCAGTCCGCCCGCCTCGGTTACGCTTCGCTGCGCCACGGCTGGCGCTCGCTCGGCCTGCTGGTCGCCAACCTCGCCGTGCAGATCTGGCAACGGGCGCAGGCGCTGCACGTCGCGGCGCTGGCGCGCAATGGCGGCGGACCGCTGCGCTTCCTCTCTCCCGGCTTCGCCAATGCCGGGCGTGACACGCTGCTCGCCATCGTCGCCGGCGCCGCACTGATCCTCTTCGCGGTAGGTCTCGGCTGATGGCCGACGAACTGCTGCTCGACGTGCAGACCATCAGCCACGTCTTTGCTGACGGCAGCCGCGGCCTCGACGACTGTTCGCTGGGCATCCGCCGCGGCAGCCGCAATGCGCTGCTCGGCGCCAACGGCTCCGGCAAGACGACGCTGCTGCTGCACCTGAACGGCCTACTGCAGCCCTCGGCGGGCTGCATCCGCATCGACGGTTGCCCACTCGACTACAGCCGCAGCGGCCTCGCGGCGCTTCGCCGGCGGGTCGGGCTGGTGTTCCAGAATCCGGAGCGGCAGCTCTTCTCCGCCAGCGTCTTCGAGGACGTCTCGTTCGGACCGCTCAACCTCGACCTCGACGAAGACGGCGTACGTGCGCGGGTGGCCCAGGCGCTGGCAGCGGTCGGGATGGCGGACCAGGCGGAGCGCCCGGTGCATCATCTGAGCTTTGGCCAGAAGAAGCGCGTCTGCATTGCCGGCGTGCTCGCCATGCAACCCGAGCTGCTGCTGCTCGACGAGCCGATGGCCGGCCTCGACCCCGGCATGCAGGACGAGTTGCTGCGCGTCCTCGACGAGCTCTCGGCGGGCGGCATCAGCATCGTGCTCGCCACGCACGACGTCGATTTCGCCTACCGCTGGGCCGACGACATCCATCTCCTGGCCGCCGGCCGCTGCACCGCCTCGTTCGCTGCGGCGGAGCTGCCGCAGCAGGCAGCGGCCCTGCACGCCGCCGGCCAGCCGCTGCCAGCGGTCGTCGCCCTGCACCGCCAGCTGGTCGCGCGCGGCGTACTGCCGGCCGAACCGGTTCCCGGCGGCATCCCTCAGTTGCTGGCATTGCTGGCCGAAAAGGAAGCAGGAGAACCGAAGATGAACGAAACGCCGCCTGCCCGGCAACGGAGCGTCGCCTGATGGCCAGCAAGGTCTGGTTCGTCGGCGCCGGCCCCGGTGACCCGGATCTGATCACCGTCAAGGGCCGCCTGCTGCTCGAGGAAGCCGGCGCCATCCTCTACGCCGGCTCGCTGGTCGACCAGGCGGCGACGCGCTTCGCCCCAGCCGGCTGCACGATCCGCGATTCGAAGGATATGACGCTGCCCGAGATGACCGACTGGCTGCTCGAGCAGGCGGCGCGGCACGCTACCGTCGTCCGCCTGCAGACCGGCGACCCCGGCCTCTACGGCGCGCTGATCGAGATGACGCGGCCACTGACCGCCGCAGGCATCGACTGGGCGGTGGTCCCTGGCGTATCGTCGGCACTGGCGGCGGCGGCCGCCGCCGGCGAGACGCTGACGCTGCCCGAAGTCACCCAGACGGTGATCCTGACGCGCGTCGCCGGGCGCACGCCGATGCCGGCCGGCGAGGATCTCGAGGCGCTCGCCGCGCACCGGACGACGCTCTGCATCTTCCTCTCGATCACCCTGCTGCACCGCGTGCAGGAAGCGCTGCGCGCCGCCGGCTGGGCCGAGGACGCGCCGATCCTGGTGGTGCAGAAGGCGAGCTGGCCGGGCGAGGAGAAGATCGTCCGCGGCACCCTCGCCGACATCAAGCAGAAGTGCCAGGCGGAACGGATCGCCGCGCAGGCGATGATCATCGCCTCGCCGACGCTGGGTGCCGCCGACTGGCCCGACCTCGCACGCAGCAAGCTCTACGATCCGTCCTTCTCCCACCGCTTCCGCAAAGCCAGCGAGGCCAAGCCATGATATCGGATACCACCATCCTCCTCGTCGGCCACGGTTCGCGCAACCGTGACGGCAACCGCGAGACCCTGCATTTCGCCGCGCAGTGGCGCGAGCAGCATCCCGACTGGCGCATCGAGGTGTGCTTCATCGAGCACGCCGACGTGCTGCTCGATGAAGGGCTCGATCGCGCCGCCCGCGACACGCGGCGCGTCCTCCTCGTCCCGTTCATCCTCAATGCCGCCGGCCACGTCAAGATGGAGCTGCCGGCGGCGCTCGAGCGCGCCCGCCAGCGCCACCCGGCGGTCGACTTCGCGGTCACGCCGCATCTCGGCATGGGGCGGCCGCTGTTCACGGTCCTGCAGGCGCAGCTCGAGCGGCTGATGAAGCAGCTGGCGGTGCCCGATCCACGCAGCACCGGCGTCATCCTGCTCGGCCGCGGCTCGTCGGATGCCGGTGCCAACGGCGAACTGGCGAAGATGGCGCGCTGGATTTTCGAGGCGAACGAGCACGAACTCGTCGACCTGGCGTTCACCGGCATCACTTGGCCGCGACTCGAGACCGCCGTGCAGCGTCAGGCGCGCCTCGGGATGATGCAGATCTGCATCGTCCCGGTCTATCTGTTCACCGGCGTGCTGATCGAGCGCATCAAGGAGCAGGTCGAACGCCTGCAGCGGCAGTACCCGCAGATCGCCTTCGCCCTCGGCACGCATTTCGGTTTCGACCGCGGCATCTTCGCGCTGCTCGACGCACGGGTCGAGGACCAGGGCCTGCCCGAATGCCGCATGCTCGAGTGCGATGGCTGCAAGTATCGCGAGCTCGCCGAGGACGGCCACCTGCCCGACCACAGTCACACCGCGACCGGCGGCGGCCAGCTCGAGCATGATCACGATCATGGACAGCCTGCGCCGCATGCGCATCATCACGGCTGTTCCCACAAACCTGCCTGAAGACCCGGAGACGCCATGACCAACGACGCCATCACCGAACAGCTCACCGCCGCCGGCCGCGCCATCGAGCACGATTCCTTCGCCATCATCGACGCCGAGGTCGGCGCGCACGGCTACAGCGCGGAGCAGTGGCCCCTCGTGCGGCGAATGATCCACGCCAGCGCCGACTTCGAGTTCAACGGCCTCGCCGCCTTCCACCCGGATGCCATGCGCGCCGGCCTCGACGCCATGCTCAACGGCCCGCGGGCGATCGTCGCCGATGTCGAGATGATCTGTGTCGGCCTCTCCGCGCCCCGGCTGCAGCACTTCGGACTGAGCACCCGGCACTACATCTCCGACGCCGACGTCATCGAGCGGGCGCGCACCGAGAACACGACCCGCGCCGTGCAGGCGATGCGCAAGGCGTGGCGACTCGGCGAACTCGACGGCGCCATCGTCGCCATCGGCAATGCGCCGACGGCGCTGATCGAGGTCGTGCGACTGATCCGCGAGCACGACGTGCGGCCGGCCCTGGTCATCGGCATGCCGGTCGGTTTCGTCGCGGCGGCCGAGTCGAAGGATCTCCTGCGCACGCTGGGCGAAGTGCCGTGGATCACCATCAAGGGACGCAAGGGCGGCTCGACGCTGGTCGTCGCCGCCATCCATGCGCTGCTCTCGCTCGCCGAGGCGACGCAGCGACGACGGGCGGCATGAGCGGAAAGATCCGCAAGGGCGACACCCGGCGCACGCGCGGCAACCGCACCGGTTTCACCACCGGTGCCTGCTCGGCGGCTGCGGCGCGCGCCGCGACCTGCGGACTGCTCGCCGGCGAAGTGCCAGCGAGTATCACCTGCCGGCTGCCGAACGGCCGCGAAGTGATCTTCGCCGTCATCGACGGCCGCGTCGAGGGGGAGGGCAACGCCCGTGTCGCCCATGCTGCGGTGGTCAAGGACGCCGGCGACGACCCGGACGCGACGCACGGCGCCCACCTCACCGCCGATGTCCGCCGGCTGCCCCGACTGGCCGGCGAGATCCGCCTGCGCGGCGGCCCCGGCGTCGGCATCGTCACCCGCGAGGGGCTGGGTCTGGCGGTCGGCGGACCGGCGATCAACCCGGTGCCGCAGCAGAACATCCGCGACAACGTGCGCGCCGTCGCCGCCGAGATCCTCGCCGTCGATGGCCTGGAGATCAGCATCTCGGTTCCCGGTGGCGACGAGATGGCGAAGAAGACGCTGAATGCCCGCCTGGGCATCCTCGACGGCATCTCGATCCTCGGCACGACCGGCATCGTCCGGCCGTACTCGACCGCCGCCTTCCGCGCCAGCGTCGTGCAGGCGATCGATGTCGCCGCCGCGCAGGGGCAGAGCAGCGTCGTCCTCACCACCGGCGGCCGCAGCGAGAAGTTCGCCATGCGCCAGTTGCCCGGCCTCGACGAGGCCTGCTTCGTGCAGATGGGCGATTTCGTCAAGGCCGCCTTCGCCACCGCCATCAAGCGCCGGATGCGCGAGGTGTACGTCGGCGCCATGGTCGGCAAGCTGACCAAGATGAGCCAGGGGCTGGCGGTGACCCACGCCTGGCGGGCCGAGGTGGACCGCGAGATCCTCGCCGAAGCGGCGCGCGCCGTCGCCGCGCCGGCCGACCTGATCGCCGACATCCGGGCCGCCGAGACGGCCCGTTTCGCCGCCGAGAAGCTCGCCGTCCTCGGACTGACGGTTCCCTTCCACCGTGAACTGGCGGGCCGCGCCATGCGGAGCCTCAAGCAGCAGTATCCGGGCGACTACCGGCTGTCGATCCTGGTCTGCGACTTCGAGGGCCGCTTCATCTGCCGGGTCGATGAACATGAAGCCCTCTGAGCCGGTACCGCAGCCGACCTGCACCGTCGTCGGCATCCTCGACGACGGCTGGCACGGCCTCTCCGGCAGCGCGCGCGACTGCCTGCGTGCCGCCGCGCTGGTGATCGGCGTCGAGCGGACGCTGCAGCTCGTACGGCCGGAACTGGCAGCGAACTGCGAACTGCGCCCGCTCGACGGCGCGCTGGCGCAGTGCCCGGGATGGATTCGCGACGCCCTCGCCGCCGGCCGCAGCGTCGCCGTGCTGGCGACCGGCGATCCGCTCTGCCACGGCATCGGCAGCAGCCTGATCGACCGCCTGCCCGGACTGCCGGTGACCGTGCTGCCGGCGCCATCGACGCTGCAGATCGCCTGCGCGCGCTTCGGCAAGGCCTGGCAGGACGTGAAGATCGCATCCTGCCACAGCCAGGATGCCGGCGAATGGATCGTCGGCGCGACGCCGGGCCACGGTCTCTACCCGGTGCTGCGGGCGATCGCCCTGCACCGCCGCGTCTTCGTCTTCACCAGCCCGGCCAACGACCCGGCGCGATTGGCGCGCGCGCTGCTCACCGTCGGCCACGGCGACGAGTTGCGCCTGTCGGTCGCCAGCCGCCTGCTGCTGCCGGACGAGACGCTGCATCCCGGGCTGTCGGCGGCGACGGCAGCGACGATGCACTTCGCCGAACCGAGCGTCGTCCTCGTCGAGCGCGATGAATTGTCGGCGGAGCCGGCGTTCGGCCGCGAGGACGACGACTACCTGCAGCGCACACCGGCCAGCGGGCTGATCACCAAGCTCGAGGTGCGCGCCGTGTCGCTGGCCAAGCTGCGCCTGGCGGCAGCGGCGACCGTCTGGGACATTGGCGCCGGCTCCGGCTCGGTCGGTCTCGAATGCGCGCGACTGGCACCGCACGGCCATGTCTGGGCGATCGAAAAGAACGCCGCCGATGCCGCCATCGCGCGCGCCAACGCCGCCCGCCTGCGCACCGGCAACTACACGCTGATCGAGGGGCGGGCGCCCGCCGGCCTCGCCGGCTGGCCCGACCCGGACGCGGTGTTCATCGGCGGTTCCGGCGGCGAACTCGGCGAACTGATCCACCTCATCCTCGGCCGCCTGCGACCCGGCGGCCGGCTGGTGATGAACTTCGTCACCCTCGAGAACCTGGCCACCGCGACCAGCACCCTGCAGGCTGGCGGCGCCGACTGGCAGGTCGTCCAGCTGCAGACCAGCCGCAGCCAGCCGATCCTCGGCCTGCACCGGCTGGCGGCGCAGAACCCGGTCTGGATCGTCACCGCCCGCAACCCTGGAAAGGAAAGCGCATGACCGAAATCCCCCGCTTCGGCAAACTGATCGGCGCCTCGCTCGGCCCCGGCGACCCCGGGATGATCACCCGCCGCGCCTGGGCGGCGCTGCAGTCCGACGCCCGGTGGCTGTATCCGGTGAAGAAGGCCGAGGAGTCATCCTACGCGCTGGCCATCGTCGAGCGCGGCGGCCTGTCTGTCCCGGCCGATGCCGAGCAACTCGTCTTCCCGATGACCCGCGACCCGGAGATCCTCGGCAAGGCCTGGGCCCGCGCCGCGGTGCGCACCGTCGAACTGCTCGCCGAGGGCCGCGACCTGCTCTTTCTGGTCGAAGGCGACGCCTCGACCTTCTCGACCTTCGGCCACCTCGCGCGCGTCGTCCGCGAACTCGCGCCGCAGGTCGAGGTCGAGACGATTCCCGGCGTCTCCTCGTTCGCCGCCGCTGCGGCAGCGACCGGCACGACGCTCGCCGAGGAGGACGAGACCTTCGCCATCATTCCGGCCGCTTACGGCGTCGAGGTCATCGACCACCTGCTCGACGAGTTCGACACGCTGGCGCTGCTCAAGGTCAAGCCGCTGCTCGACGAGATCATTGAACTGCTGGCCCGGCGCGAGCTGCTCGCCACCTCGTGCTTCATCGAGAAGGTCGGTTCGCCCGACGAGCGTGTCGTGCGCGACCTCGCCAGCCTCCGCGGCAGCAAGGCCAATTACCTGTCGCTGTTGCTGGTGCAGAACCCGAAGCGGCAGCGCGGCGAACTACGGCGTGGCTGCCGCAGTCGCCAGGAAGCCGCGGCTGCCGCCGCTGCCGGCAACTGATGGCCACCAGCCGGGGCCTGCGGCGATGAGGATCGCCGTCGTCGCCATCACGCGCCACGGCATCGCGCTCGCCGGGCGCGTGGTCGCCGCCCTGCCCGGCGCCCGCCTCTTCGCGCCGGCGAAGTTCCGTGGTGAAGCCGCGAACGCCGCCGGAGATGCCGCGCAGTGCTACGAAGGCAAGGTCGGCGACCAGGTGCCGGCGCTCTTCGCCGCCTTCGACGGCATCGTCGCCATCGTCTCGCTTGGTGCCGTCGTCCGCCTGATCGCGCCGCACCTGCAAGGCAAGGAGGCTGACCCGGCGGTCGTCGTCGTCGACGAGGCCGGCCGTTTCGCAATTCCGGTACTCTCGGGCCACCTCGGCGGCGCCAACGCGCTCGCCGGCCACCTCGCCACCGCGCTCGGCGCGACCGCCGTGCTGACCACCGCATCGGACGCCCGCGCGACGATCGCCGTCGACCTGCTCGGCCGCGAACTCGGCTGGGAGCTCGCGGCGACACACGGTGAACTGGTGCATTGCAGCGCCGCGATGGTCAACGACGAGCCGGTGGCGCTGGTGCAGGAGGCGGGCGACGGGGACTGGTGGGTCCATCATGCCAACGGCCGCGACGGGCCGCTGCCGGCCAACGTCGTGCGCTTCGAGCGGCTCGAGGAGGTCACCCTCGACGACTTCGCCGCCGTGCTCTGGATCAGCCGCCGCATCATGCCCGCCGCCCTCGCCGCGCGCCTGGCCGGCCGCTGCGTCACCTACCGTCCGCCGGCATGACGACGCCGCCGGCAAACATGGCGCCGCCGCTGGCGCTTGGACTCGGCTGCGACCGCGGCACCCCGGCGACAACGATCGCGCAGGCGATCGCCGAAGCCCTCGCCGCCTGCGGCGGCGGACTCGCCGACGTGCGCGCCGTCGCCTCGATCGACCTCAAGGCCGGCGAAGCCGGACTGGCGGCCGTGGCACGCGACAACGGCTGGACGATCGTCTTCCACCCGGCCAGCGAACTCGCCGCCGTCGAGGTTCCCAACCCGTCGGAGACCGTCCGCCGGCACACCGGCACGCCGTCGGTCTCGGAGGCGGCGGCCCTGCTCGCCGCCGGCGCCGACTGCCGCCACCTGCTCGTCGAAAAGCACAAGCTGCGCGGCGCCGACGGCCGCAACGCCACCGTCTCCATCGCCAGGATCCCCGCATGACGCCAGACGCCCCCACCGCAACCGCCATGCCGACAGGCAAGATCATGCTCGTCGGCCTCGGACCCGGCAGCCTCGGCCACCTGACCGCGCGCGCGCGCGCGGCGATCGCCGAAGCCGACACGGTAATCGGCTACACCACCTACATCCGCCTCGTCGCTGACCTGCTGGCCGGCAAGGAGGTGATCCGCAAATCGATGACCGAGGAACTCGATCGCGCCATCGAGGCGCTCGACCGCGCCCGCCAGGGCCGCAAGGTGGCGATCGTCTCCTCCGGCGACGCCGGCGTGTACGGCATGGCCGGACCGACCTTCGAAGTGCTCTTCGACGCCGGCTGGACCCCCGAATCGGCGATCGAGGTCGAAATCATCCCCGGCGCCTCGGCACTCAACACCTGTGCCGCGCTCGTCGGCGCACCGCTGACGCACGATTTCTGCGCCATCTCGCTCTCCGATTTGCTGACACCCTGGCCGACGATCGCCCGCCGCCTCGACGCCGTCGCCTACGCCGATTTCGTCGTCGCCCTGTACAACCCGAAGAGCGGGCGACGGACGCGGCAGATCGCCGAGGCGCAGCGCATCTTCCTGCGTCACCGCGATCCGCAAACGCCGGTGGCGATCGTCAAGTCGGCCTACCGGCCGAAGCAGCGGGTCGAGTTCAGCACCCTCGAGCGAATGGGCGACGCCGACATCGGGATGCTGACGACGGTACTGATCGGCAACTCGAACACCTTCGTCCGCGACGGGCTGATGATCACGCCACGCGGCTACGCCAACAAGTACGCCGTCGAGGACGGCGAGCGCGCCACGCGCGACGGCGAGCAGGCCGGCCGCTCGCTGTCGACCGGACTCGACGGCTGGATCGAGACGATCCAGCAGAGCGGTCGCTCGGCCGCCGATCTGGCGCGCGAATACCGCCTGCCGGCCGACTACATCCAGTCGGTACTCGACACGCCGCTCGACGAAGCGGCGGACTGAGGCGCACAGCGCCAGCCGATCTGGCAATACGGTGACAGTATATGAATTGCGCCGCCGTGACTGCCAGGCGCCGTGCAAGCCAACCCCAATAGCGGCGTCCGCGGCGCCCAGGTTTCTGTTTCGATCGCGCCTGCAAGGCTGTGCACACAGATGAAAAGCGCTGGCAGCCGTTTCGACTGCCTTGATCCCGGGGGCTTCTGCTCCCGGAAAGGCTCGCGCCGAGCAGCTGAATCAAAACCAAGCCGGTCAGCCGGTGGCCGAGCGACGCCGGCGATCAGGGCGCGATCGTCGGCGAAAGAAAATTTCATATACTGTCACTGAATTGGACGTAGCGGAAGAGCGAAATCCGCTTCGCCGCTGCGGGCAACCGGCGGCCACCAGCAGTCCTGGCTCGGCGGCGCCCGCCGGCGCTGCCGTGCATGCGATAATTCGGCCCTTGGCGGTCTGCGTTACCGCCATCAATAGCGCCGGCGAGTCGTCGGCCACGAGTGGCACCGTAAGTCGCGAGGGCTTCCGCCTCGCGACGGTTGATGAAATCGGGAGAAGTCGATCACCACTGCAGCGCCCCTGATGCGCCGCGCCGTCCTGTCGCCCGTCCGGCGCCGGGCCCGGAGCGGCTGCCGCATGCTCCTGCTGCTCGCCTGTGCGCTCACCCAGGCCGCAGCCGCAGCCGAACTACGCGCTGTGCCGGCACGCCCGCTGCCGGCGGCCGCCGCCGGAACCTCACTCGCTGCCCAACTGGCTGCGCTTGCCGGCCGCCCGGTGATCATCAACTTCTGGGCCTCCTGGTGCGAGCCCTGCCGCGACGAGATGCCGGCGCTGCAGCAGCTCGGCGCTCGCTGGCGCGAGCAGCGGCTGGCCGTGCTGACCGTCGCCGTCGCCGATCAGCGGGCACGGCTCGACGCATTCCTGACGGCACACGCCATCGACCTGCCGGTGATCGACGATCGCGAACAGCAACTCAGCCGCACCTTGGGCATCCGCTTGCTGCCGACCACCCTCGTCCTGGACCACCAGCACCGCACCCGCCTGCGCGCCGAGGGGGCCATCGACTGGCATTCGGCGGCCGTCAGCCGGCGCTTGCGCAGCGTCCTCGAGCGGCCGCCGCGATGAAGCGCGCCCTGTGGCGAGGGTGCCGGCCACCGGCGCGTGGACGCCGTCGGCGGGCGCTCGACCGCACCGGTAGAGCCATCGCCCCGCGCGCATTGCCCAGTCCTCGCGAACCCGCGACGTCGCCCGACCGCAGCGCGCTCGCCAGAAACCGCCCGGTTCCCCGTGCGTCGCTGCGGCGACCGGTCCGTTCACCCACTCAGGAGACCCATCATGGATCGTCGTGATTTCCTCAAGACCGCCACCCTCTTCAGCATCGCCGGCTCTGCTGCCTGGCGGCCGGCGCGCGCCGAACAAGAGTTCTTCGACCCCGACCCGGCCAACGGCTGGCGAGTCTTCGAAGTCAACATGCGCGCCGAAGTCGCCCGCGGCGGGAGCGAGACACGCGTCTGGCTGCCGTTGCCCTCGCTCGATGAAGCCGCCTGGATCAGGCCGATGGGCAACCTCTGGCAGGGCAACGCGGCGACCATGCAGATCGCGCGCGACCCGGTTTACGGCGTAGAGATGCTCGTCGCCACATGGGACGCCGCAGCCGGTGCACCGGTCGTCGAGGTGACCAGCCGCATCGCTACCCGCGACCGCGCGATCGACTTCAGCCAGCCCGGCCCGGTGAAGCCTCTCGACGGGGCGGCGCTCAGGCTTTACACCGGGCCGACCGAGCTGCTGCCAACCGACGGCATCGTCCGCCGCACAGCGAGCGAGATCACCCGTGGCGCGCGCAGCGACATCGACAAGGCGCGCGCCATTTACGAGTGGGTCGTCGACCACACCGCCCGCAACCCGAAGACCCGCGGCTGCGGCGTCGGCGACATCCGCGCGATGCTCGAGAGCGGTGACCTCAGCGGCAAATGCGCCGACCTCAACGCGCTCTACGTCGGCCTCGCGCGCGCCGCCGGACTGCCGGCGCGGGACGTATACGGCATCCGCATCGCCGATTCGCGCTTCGGCTACAGGAGCCTCGGCAAGTCCGGCGAGATCAGCAAGGCGCAGCATTGCCGCGCCGAAGTCTGGCTGGCGGACTTCGGCTGGGTGCCGGTCGATCCGGCCGACGTGCGCAAGGTGGTTCTCGAGGAAAAGCCCGGGCTCACACTGCAGGACGAAGTCGTCGTCGCCGTCCGCAGGAAGCTCTTCGGCACCTGGGAGATGAACTGGCTGGCGTACAACACCGCGCACGACATCAGACTCCCCGGCTCGAGCGGGCCGAAGATTCCCTTCCTGATGTATCCCCAGGGGGAGAACGCCAACGGCCGCTTCGACAGCCTCGACCCGGAGAGCTTCCGCTACCGCATCAGCTCGCGCGAAGTGGCAGCGTGATCATGGCGCAGGTCGGTAATGGCGACCACGCTGACCTGAGATTCTCGAAATCCCGATGAAGCACAACTGTTTCCGCAGCCTGTTCCACTCTGAGCACCCCAGATCGCAGGAATTTCAAAAGTACGCCGCATGCTTCACTTGCCTGGTGGTGCTCCTGGTGGGAGACGGTGCGCGGCATGGGCCGCGCCAGCAACGGCGACGGTGTCTGCATCTCTGGCACCGTTCGCGCTCCAAGATACCGTTCTGTCGCCGACCCCCCCACTCCGCCGGATCACACGCAGTGACGAGCATCCAGGCGAGCGGCGTTGGCGTTCGGAATTGAATATACTGTCCCCCAAAATGCCACTGTCCCCCAAAATGCCACTGGCCGGTACGCCGATCGACGAGTTGCGGGTCACGCTCGCTGCGACGAGCGTAACGGCCACTGTCATCGACAATCTTCAGGTGACAGCCGCCGCCGTCCCCGAACCCGGTGCGCTCGCGCTGCTCGGCCTCGGCCTCTCCGGTCTGGCGGCAACGCGCAGGCGGCAGCGATAAGCGCAAGGCTTGCGAAAAACAGTGACAGTATAGGAAATTGCGCCGTCCGTTGATCGTCTCGACAGGGCGGCGCTCAAGCTCTACACCGGTCCGAAGCAGCTGCTGTCAACCGACGGCATCGTCCGCCGGACAGCGAGCGAGATCCCCCGTGGCGCGCGCAGCGACATCGACAAGGCACGCGCCATCTACGAGTGTGTCGTCGACCACACCGCGCACGACATCAGCCTCCCCGGCTCAATCGGGTCGAAGATTCCCTTCCTGATGTATCCACAGGGCGAGAACGCCAACGGCCGCTTCGACAGCCTCGACCCGGAAAGCTTCCGCTACCGCATCAGCTCGCGCGAAGCTACGGCCTGAGAACGGCGCCGCTCGATGGCAGCCGGATACTGGCGCTCTGTATCGTCAGACATGCTGTCGCCTGATTTCGCGCCCCCCACTCGCAGGAGCAACCGCACGGACAAGGGTCGAGGCAAACCGGCTCGATGTCCTGACCACGAAGAATGCCCCGCCAAGGGAATCAACGTGTCGGATTTTCTTACAGAAAGCTGCGAGGTTTCTTTCAGATACGCCAAGAATCAGTGACTTGCCGATATAGCATGATTCGTGCTTTGTATAGTTCGGACAAGATGCTCCCGATTGACACCGACCACGGAGACTACCATGACAGCAGGAAAACACCTCGCAGCGATGCTTGCCGCGATCGGCATCTTCGCGGCCTCGATCGCCACCGTCCCCGCTCATGCCGCGACCGTAAACGCCTTGGGTTTCAGTTCCGGCGGCCTGACCTGCAGCTTCTTTCCCTGCACGGCCAGTGTCCCGATTGGCGGTGGGAACCTCGCGGCCACGACTCCGGCCGGTTATCAGGCTATCGGCTTCAACAGCTTCATGGTTCATGACTTCGCGGGGGGCGATCCGGCCGGCCCGTCCACGTTCACCGCCAGCAACTTGCCGGCACACAGCAGTCTGAACCTGAGCTTCCTGCTGGCGATCATCGACAGCTGGGACGGGTCGACCACAGCCGGCGGTTCAGTTCCTCCGGATGTCTTCAACATCACGGTGGATGGTGTGTCGGTCTATGCGCACACCTATGACAATTTCTTGACCAGCGACCAGTCGGCGTCGACCGCCAACCAGATGAGCTTTGGCTCGAATCTCGGCTTCAGCCCCGGGTGGAACGACTCGGCCTACGACTTCACGGGCAGCAACGCCTTGCTCAACATCCCGCACAGCGCAAGTTCCGTCATTGTCGAGTTTTTCGCCAGCGGCAGCGGCTGGCAGGGCGGAACCATTGACGGAGGCGACGAGTCCTTCGGCCTGGACCGGATCCTGATCAGCATCAACACGACCAACGACATTCCGGAACCGGGTTCGCTGGCCCTGCTCGGTATCGCATTCGCCGGTCTCGCCGCGCGCGGCCGTTGGTCGGCAAGTGCAAATCGGTGACAGTATATGAATTGAGCCGCTGAACCTTGCGCAGCTGAATGGGCCGCGCTGCGCGGACCCGCGGTTTCCATCCTGTTGTCAAGCGGCGCGAATCGGTCAGACCGTTCGCGCCGCTTTCGTTTGGCATGTCGCTCGCCGGCGAGCGACGAACGTCGGGCGAGGCAAACGCCGTGTCACAGTCCGCAAGAATCACGGCGGTCGCCGGGAATTGCAGTGTCCGGCGCACCACAGCACACACGCCATCTGGCTGCCCGCGTTCGGTCGGGCGAAAGATGTTCTCCGGCTGTGCCCCCAGATTCGCCGAATCAGAGGCGGCTGATGATCTCGTCGGCCATCGCGCTCGTGCCCAGGCTGCCGCCAAGGTCGGCGGTGCGGGCGCCGGCGCTGATGGTGGCGTCGACTGCCTGTTCGATGGCGGCAGCCTCCGCCTCCAGCGCCAGCGAGTGACGCAGCAGCATTGCGGTGGACAGGATCATGCCAATCGGGTTGGCAATGCCCTTGCCGGCGATGTCGGGCGCCGAACCGTGGATCGGCTCGTAGAGGCCGACGCGGCCCTGGCCAAGGCTGGCGGAGGGCAGCATGCCCATCGAGCCGGCGAGCACCGAGGCTTCGTCGGTCAGGATGTCGCCGAACATGTTCTCCGTCACCACCACGTCCAGCGCCGCCGGGCCGGTGATCAGGCGCATGGCGGCGGTATCGACGAGGACGTGCTCGAGGGCGATTTCCGGGTTCGCCGCGGCGACCTCGACGGCGATCTGCCGCCAGAGCCGCGACGATTCGAGGACGTTCGCCTTGTCCACCGAAGTGAGCCTGCGCTGGCGACCCCTGGCGAGATCGAAAGCCAGTTCCATCACCCGGCGGACCTCGTAATCGTAGTACTCGAGGGTGTCGACGGCGCGCTCGCGGCCGTCCTTGCGGTCACGGCCCTTCGGCCAGCCGAAATAGAGGCCGCCGGTCAACTCGCGAATGACGAGGATATCGACGCCACGCAGCTTTTCCGGCTTCAGCGGCGAGGAATCGATCAGCGCCGGATGCACCTTCACCGGCCGCAGGTTGGCGAAGACGCCGAGTCCCTTGCGCAGCGCGAGGAGTCCCCGCTCGGGGCGATCCTTCGCCGCCGGATCATCCCATTTCGGCCCGCCGACGGCGCCGAGCAGGACGGCATCGGCGGCCTGGCAGTCGGCCAGCGTCTCGTCGGTCAGCGACGAGCCGAAACGGTCGATCGAACAGCCGCCCATCAGGCATTCCTGGTAATCCCAGTGGTGCCCGTAGCGGCCGGCAACGGTGTCGAGGACGCGGACGGCTTCGCGGACCACTTCCGGGCCGATCCCGTCACCGGGGAGCAATACGATTTTTGCTTTCATGATTTTTCCATTTCACGGTGGCGCGACAGCACTGCGCCGGGACACGAGCGGGCCAAGGGCAACGCAATCATTGCGCCACCGACAGGCCATACTCGACGGCATCGACCAGCGCCTGCCACGATGCCTCGATGATGTTGGCGCTGGCACCGACCGTACTCCAGACCCTGTCGGCACTACGGGTGTCGATCAGCACGCGGGTGATCGCCTGCGTGCCGTCGCGACCGTCCAGGATGCGGACCTTGTAGTCCGCCAGATGGAAGCTGGCGATCTCCGGGTAGTGCCCGAGCAGCGCCTTGCGCAAGGCGATGTCGAGGGCGTTCACCGGGCCGTTGCCCTCGGCGGCGGTGTGCAGCACCTCGCCATTCACCTTCACCTTGACCATCGCCTCGGCGAAGATGCCGCGGCCCTGTCGGTGCTCGACGTTGACCAGGAAATCGACCAGCTCGAACGGCGCCGCGTAGTCCGGTTGCTGCCGCTTGAGCATCATGGCGACCGACGCCTCGGCGGCTTCGAAGGAGAAGCCGCGTGCCTCGAGTTCCTTGACCTCGTTGAGCACGCCGACGACGTCGTCGACGCTGGCGACGTCGACACCGTGTTCCTCGGCCTTGCTGAGGATGTTGGCGCGCCCGGAAAGCGCCGAGACGACGACCCGCATGCGGTTGCCGACCCGTTCCGGCGCGACATGCTGGTACGACTGCTCCGAGCGGCGCATCGCCGCGACATGGACGCCGCCCTTGTGCGCAAAGGCGCTCCGGCCGACGTACGGCAGGTGGTCGTTGGGCGCGATGTTGGCCACCTCGTCGACCACGTGCGACAGCTCGTACAACTTCTGCAGACGGCCTTCCGGCAGGCAGCGGCGCCCCATCTTGAGCTCCAGGTTGGCCATCACCGAGCACAGGTTGGCGTTGCCGCAACGTTCGCCGACGCCGTTGATCGTTCCCTGCACCTGCACCGCACCCAGTCGCACAGCCGTCAGCGCGTTGATCACCGCACAGTCGCCGTCGTTGTGGGTATGGATGCCGAACGGGTGAGCGATCGAGTCTCGCATCTCGCCGATCGTCTTCTCGACCTCCCACGGCATGCTGCCGCCGTTGGTGTCGCAGAGGACGACCGTCTCGGCACCACCGCGAATCGCCGCCTGCAGCGTCGCCAGCGCGTACAGCGGATCGGCCCGATAGCCGTCGAAGAAGTGCTCGGCGTCATAGATGACGCGCCGGCCGGCTGCGCGCAGGTAGGCGACCGACTGTTCGATGATGCGCAGGTTGTCGTCGAGCGTCGTCAGCAGGACGTCGGTCACGTGCAGCGTCCAGGTCTTGCCGAAGATCGTGCACACTTGGGTCCGTGCGTCGAGCAGCGCGCGGATATTGGCGTCCTCTTCTGGACCGCCCTTGACCCGGCAGGTCGAGCCGAAGGCCGTGATCAGCGCGTTCTTCCATTCGATGTCACGCGCCCGCTCGAAGAACTCGGCGTCCTCGGGATTCGAGCCGGGCCAGCCCCCCTCGATGAAGGCCACACCGAGATCGTCCAGCCGCTGCGCGAGGCGGATCTTGCTGTGACCGGACAGGGAAAAGCCCTCGCTCTGGGTCCCATCGCGCAGGGTGGTGTCGTAAATCTGGACGGCAGGCATCAGCTCAGCTCCGGGCCTCGAAGGCGGCAATTTCGGCCGCGCAGCCGACAATGTCACCCAGCTCGTCGACGCCGTTGAGAAGACAGGTCTTGTTGCAGAGTGTTGTTGACATGAGCAGTCGGTGACAGTGGGAAGAACCGCGACTCGCGGCCGATGGCCGGAGATCATGGCACGCGCAGCGACCCGTTTTCTGGCTGCTCCCTGCGGCAGCTTCGTGCGGATCGGCGCGGATGCGGATTTTCCCATGCTTTGCCGATTGGCGATAGCCGGCAACGCGACGTCGCGCAGCGGCCAACGGCCGCGCGGGAGCCACGCCCCCCGCGCCAGCAGTCGGCGTCTGCACCGCCGCGGCGCCCCCGCTGGCAGCGCCCTCGTCACGAAACCGGACCGGCAACCGGGTGGCTGCAACCCTTTGCCGGGCCGGAGCGGAACACCGGGCGCGGCCGGGCCGTCGAAGTGATCATGGCGACGACTGCGCCGAGGCCGTCCGCCAGAGCGCAGCGGACGCCGGCCGCACCGCCACCGGGCGGCGCCAGGCTGGCCCGCGTGGTGTCGCCGCAGGCGCCCACGAGCGTCCACTCTCGGCGTTTCATCGATCGAGGAGAAGGATCATGAGCACCGCACTCAGTGGCATCGCCATCGATGCCGCCTGCCGGCTGACCGCCGGCAAGGCGCAGTATCAGACCCCGACCGTCGTGACCTCACCGCAGTCACCACACGTCGGCCCGGACTTCGCCGGCCCGTTCTCGACCCCCGAACCCGGGCCCAATCCAGCCATCGAAGTCAAGCAGGAGTGGACCGCGATGCGCATCGACGCCAGACGCGATCTCTTGGCCGATGTGGCGATCGCGGTCCTCGACACGATCGCCAGCTTCAACCCGCGCACCGCGAGCGGCGCCCGCGAAGCGCTGGCAGCGGTGATCGCGTTCAAGGATCGCCTGATCGGCCTGCTCGAGGAGGGCACCTGGACGATCAGCCAGGACTGGTCGTTCGATTTCAAGATCGAGGGCAGCCACTGCTGCATCGTGCAGCCGACACTGATGGCGCGGGCGTGGAAGAACGACGCCTACTTCAAGTGGGACGTTCGCCTGGAAACCCGGCTGAATGGCGCCTCGGTCGTGGCCGAGGACCATTCGCGCGACGAGACGCGCGCGCTGAGCGTGATCGGACTCGCCCCCGAACCGGTTTTCGCATCGATGGCACAACCAGGGGTCAACACCGTCACCCAGTCGATCACCGCCAACGTCCGCTTCCAGGGATACATGGACGAATTCCGCGACACCCTGGCGGCACTCGAACGGGCGGTATCCTTCCTGGGCGAGCAAATCCAGAAGATCTGGGAGTGGTTCAGCGAACGCCTCGACGAGATCATGTCCGACGACAGCAAGACGGATCAGGAGAAGCAGGAGGAGGAACGGCGCGCCGAGCAGGAAAGGGTGCGCCGCGAGCGCCGCGCCGCCGAGCGCGGCGCCGAGCTCGCCGAGCAGGCAAAACCGTCGGCAACCTCGGCCATCAATCGGCTGCGCACGCACATCGCGTATTTCGACGTCGACTACAGCCGCGTGCGCGTCACCGGAGTCAGCGGCAGCCTCGAGCAGAACCAGGGCCTGATCGATCGCAACCAGCGCAATGCCAGTACCGAGAACCGGATCAAGGACGGCGAGCAGCGGCTGCGCGATGCGCTCGAGCTGCCGCCGGCCGGCGCACGCGGCGAACTGCCCCTGCGCGGCATCGACGAGCGCTTGCGCCAGGAACTCGCCGTCTGGTCATACAGGGAAGTCCTGAGCCACCAACTGGCAATCCGCCGCCTGGTCTTCGAGCGGCTGCCGCACGGCGAAGACTGAAGTCCCGGCCGGCGCGCAGCCTCTGCATTGACGAGGCCGGGGCAGCGCGACGAACGCGGAAGGCGGCGACGGGCCAGTCAGCAGCCGGATCCCGGACGCAGGCACGGTGTTACGATTGACCATCGTCAGCATTGCGCCCGTTCGGAATCCCAGGATGTCCCCCGTCGTCGATGACCGCGACCCGCCGCCGCCCGCCGGTGTCACCGGCGCCGGCGACGCCCGGCGCCCCGCCGTGCAGCCACTGCCGCGGCCGCCAGCCGCGACCGTCGTCCTGGTGCATGGCTTGTGGACGCCGTCGGCGGTCTGCAGCCTGCACGCCCGCTGGCTGGCGCAGCGGGGCTACCGCACGCGACGTTTCGGCTACCCGAGCGTCCGCGGAACGCTGGCGGAAAATGCCGAAAGGCTGCAGCGCTTCGTCGCCGCGACACGGGCGCGCGACATCCACCTCGTCGGTCACAGCCTCGGTGGCCTGCTGATCCTCGAGATGCTCGCACGGGCAAGCGAGCCCCGGTTGCAGCGTGTCGTCCTGCTCGGCACCCCTTGCCAGGGCAGCCATTGCGCCCACAGGCTGGCTACGGTGCCCGGGATGCCCACACTGCTCGGGCGCTCGATCATGCAGTGGCTGGCAAGGCCGGCAGGCTGGGCAACGGCGCCGGCGACGGGGACGGTCGGCGTCATCGCCGGCACGCGCAGCTGCGGCCTCGGCCGCGTCGTTCCGGGGTTGCCGCGACCGAACGACGGCGTCGTGACGCTGGCGGAAACGCGGCTGCCCGGCACTGCCGATTTCCTGACGCTGCCGCTGGCGCACTCGCAACTGCTCGTCGCCCGATCTTGCGCGCAGCAGATCGCGTCCTTCCTCGACAGCGGCCGTTTCCAGCATGCGCTGGCGCCGTAGGGCGGCGCCGCGGCGCGCTGCCGCCGTCCTGCTGGCTGCCGGCGTGGCTGCCGGCGTCACTGCCTGCGGCCAGATCGGCTACTACGGCCAGGCGATCGGCGGCCATCTCGAGCTGATGCGGGCGCGAACGCCGATCGACGAACTGCTGCGCGCACCGGCGACCGATCCCGATCTCCGGCTCCGGCTGGCCGAGGTGCAGGCGATCCGCGACTTTGCCAGCCGCGACCTCGGCCTGCCGGACAACGGCAGCTATCGCAGCTACGCCGACCTCGGTCGCCCCTACGTCGTCTGGAACGTCTTCGCCGCGCCGGAACTGTCGCTGCGGGCGAAGGAGTGGTGCATGCCGATGGTCGGCTGCGTCAATTACCGGGGCTACTACGACCGGCGCGCTGCCGAGGCGCTCGCCACCGAGCTGCGGCAGGACGGCTACGACACCTTCGTTGCCGGCGTGCCCGCCTATTCGACCCTCGGTCACTTCGACGACCCGGTGCTCAACACCTTCCTGCAGCAGGGAACACTGGCGGTCGCGCGCACCGTCTTTCACGAGCTGGCGCACCAGACCGTCTTCGTACCGGGCGATACCCGCTTCAACGAGTCGTTCGCGACGGCCGTCGAGGAAGAGGGGCTGCGACGCTGGCTGCGCGAACACGGCAACGACGAGCTGCGGGCAGCCGACGCGACACAACGGCAGCGGCGAGCAGCCTGGCTGGCACT
This sequence comes from Accumulibacter sp., assembly GCF_036625195.1. Lineage (NCBI taxonomy): Bacteria > Pseudomonadati > Pseudomonadota > Betaproteobacteria > Candidatus Accumulibacter > Accumulibacter sp. The sequence goes on along the minus strand of NZ_JAZKUG010000001.1, from coordinate 2,354,959 downwards.
TCTGCACAGCCATCGCGAGCGTCTCGCCGTGCTCTACGCGAGCGAGCTGCCGTCCGCCGAGAAGCGCGCTGCCAAGGCGGCGTCGTTCGCCGCGCTGCGCCGGGAGCGGTCCGCCCTGCTGGCGGAATGGAGCGGCCAGGCGGGCGACGAGCGCACGGTCGGCGACGATCTGAACAACGCCCGGCTGGCCTCGCTGGCGCTCTACAGTGAGCTGGTGCCAGCCTTCGAGCGGCTTCTCGCCAGCCAGGATGGCGACCTGCCGCGCTTCTACCGCGAGGTCGCCGGCCTCGCCGCTCTCGCCGCGAGTGAGCGGCAAGCCGCGTTGGAAGCCATGCTGCTGCCAGAAAAGCCCGGCCGCGGGCGCGAGCGCGAAGTCGCCCGCGGCAGCCAGGACGGAAACAGTTTGCCAGGCCGTTAAGCATTATTCTAGAATCTTCTTACGAGATGGTCGCAGCCACTGGTTCCGACACAGGGAGGAGTTCCCATGCACATGGCAGACGCACTGATTTCGCCGCTGGTCGGCGGCGTGATGTGGGCGGCCACGGCCGGCATCACCGTTTACAGCGCACGCAAGCTGAAGGCTGACGGTGACGACCGCATCGTGCCGCTGATGGGGGTGCTCGGAGCCTTCGTCTTCGCCGCACAGATGATCAACTTCAGCATTCCGGGCACCGGTTCGAGCGGCCACCTTGGCGGCGGCATGCTCCTCAGCATCCTGCTCGGTCCGTACGCCGCCTTCCTGACGCTGGCGTCGGTGCTCAGCGTGCAGGCGCTGTTCTTCGCCGATGGCGGCCTGCTCGCACTCGGCTGCAACATCTTCAATCTCGCCTTCTTTCCCTGCTTCATCGCCTACCCGCTGATCTACCGGCCGATTGCCGGCACGCAGGTCGCCGGGAAACGCGTCGTCGCCGGGTCGCTGGTCGCCGCGATCGTCGGCCTGCAACTCGGCGCCGCCGGCGTCGTTCTCGAGACTTGGTTCTCGGGGATCTCCGACCTGCCCTTCGCCACCTTCCTGCTGCTGATGCTGCCGATCCATCTGGCGATCGGCATCATCGAGGGGCTGCTGACGGCGGCCGTCGTCAACTTCGTCGGCCGTGCGCGCCCCGAGTTCCTGGCCGTCGCTGCCAGCGGCCGGCAGCTGCCGCCGCATGGCGGCGGCAGGCTGCTTGCGGGTCTGCTGTTGCTGACCGCACTCACCGGCGGACTGCTCTCCTGGTTCGCATCGTCACGGCACGACGGGCTCGAATGGGCGATCTTTCACAGCACCGGCAAGGAAGCGCTGCCGACGCCGGTGAGCGAAGCGCATTCGCTGGCCGCGGCGCTGCAGGAGAGGACCGCGCTGCTCCCCGATTACGGCTTCCGGCAGGCGGCGGAGAGCGGCGACGCGACCGCTGCCGGCGAGGTCGCCGGAACGGTCGGCGAGATCGAGAAGGCGTGGCCCGACGTCAACGCCGGAACATCCTTCTCCGGCCTCATCGGGGCGACCATCAGCCTGCTGCTCGCCGGCCTGCTCGGCTTCGTCCTGCTGCGGCTCCGGCAGCGGCCCTAGGCGGCCGGAACCGCGCCCGACCGCGCCCACCGGCTCCGCCCGGTGGCTGGCGGCAGCGCTGTTCGGCGCAAAGAAAAGCGGCAGCCATGACCCGGATCGACGCCGCGTCTTCGCACCTGAGTCACCTCGACAGCCTCGCGTACCGGGATTCGCCGATCCATCGCCTGGATCCGCGGGTCAAGCTGATCACCACCCTGCTCTTCATCGTCTGCGTGGTGTCCTTCGCCAAGTACGAAGTCTCGGCACTGCTGCCCTTCGCCATCTACCCGCTCATTCTGCTCGCGCTGGCGCGGCTGCCACCCGGCTACATCCTGCGCCATCTGCTGCTGGCGGTACCGTTTGCGCTCTGCATCGGCCTCTTCAATCCGCTGTTCGACCGCGCCACCCTGCTGCATGTCGGGTCGATCGGGATCTCCGGCGGCTGGATCTCCTTCGCGTCGATCATGCTCCGCTTCGTCCTCACGGTCAGTACCGCACTGATCCTCGTCGCCAGCACCGGTTTCGATTCGCTCTGCCTGGCGCTTGCCAGACTCGGCGTGCCGCGCCCCTTCGTCGTCCAGCTGCTGCTGCTCTACCGTTACCTCTTCGTTCTCGTCGATGAGGCGATGCGGCTGTCGCGGGCACGCGCGCAGCGCTCATTCGGTCGCCGCGGCATGGAACTGTCGGTCGTCGCCAGCCTGCTGGCGCAACTGCTGCTGCGGACGCTCGATCGCGCGCAGCGCATCTACCTGGCAATGCAGTGCCGTGGCTTCGACGGCGAAATCCGCCTGCTGCGCCCGTTGCGCATCGGCGGGCGCGATGTCGCCTTCCTGACTGGCTGGACGGCAGTCCTTCTCGGCCTGCGCTTCCTCGACCCGGCACCCGCACTCGGCCACGCCTTCGGCGAGCTGCTGCCGTGGTGACGCAAGCCCTCGTCGCCGTCAGCGATCTGCGGCATGCCTACGCCGATGGCCAGACGGCGCTGCACGGCGTCTCGTTCGAGGTCGGCAGCGGCGAGAAGCTGGCGATCGTCGGCGCCAACGGCGCCGGCAAATCGACCACCCTGCTGCATCTCGCCGGCTGCCTGCTGCCCCAGGCCGGCAGCGTGCGCATCGCCGATCTCCCGCTCTGCCGCGAGAATCTGCCGCAGCTGCGCCGCCGTGTCGGCATGCTCTTCCAGAACCCCGACGATCAGCTCTTCATGCCGCGGGTCTGTGACGACGTCGCCTTCGGCCCGGCGAACCTGGGGTTGCCGGCGGAAGAAGTCAACGCGCGGGTGATGCAGGCGCTCGCCGTCGTCGGCGCGACGCATCTGGCGCAACGCCAGCCGCACCGGCTGTCGACCGGCGAGAAGCGCTCCGTCGCCATCGCCGCAGTCCTGGCGCTGTCGCCGACGATCCTCCTCATGGATGAGCCGACGTCCAGCCTCGATCCCGCTTCGCGGCGGCAACTCATCGAGCTGCTGCAGACTTTCGAGCAGACCCTGATCATCGCCACGCACGATCTCGACATGGTGCTCGATCTCTGCCCGCGGACGCTGGTCCTCGGTGAAGGACGAATCATTGCCGACGGTGCCAGCGCCGTCCTCCTGCAGGATGCGGCACTACTGGCGACCGCTCGTCTCGAGAAGCCGTTGCGCCTGCAGGCTTGCCCCTCGTGCAGCGGCGCCGGTGCACGGCCGGCGCCCGGGCCGCACGGGTTGAACCGTCGGTAGGCCGTGGACACGCTGCCAGCCTTGCGGCAGACGTGCGGAGAAGTGACGCGCGCCGAAACACAAAGCACCTCCAGACGCTGCGCCGCATAGCGGATCAGACCGGACCGACGGAAGCGTGGCCGAGCGACGCCGCCGCCCGCGCTACCCAGGGGCGCTCGAGCGGCAGGTCGGCCGCGCTGATCCGCGAGCCGTCCGGCGCGGTGTAGGTTTCGCTGAAGGCTCCTGGCGAAACGGTACGCACCTCGCGCTCGCGGCTTTCGCGATGACCGGAGACCAGCAGGAAAACGCCACCTTCCGTATCGAGATGCAGGTCACCGACGCGTGCCGGTCCGGGCACGAAGACGGCACACATCATCTCCTTGGTACGCAGGTGCAGGCCAAACCCGGCAATGCCGGTCGCCGCATCCGCCAGCACCGCCAGCGATCGCGCGGCGTAGGCGCAAGTCGAGTCATAGCGGTCATCGAGGCCGATTTGCTGCGCGCGCTCGAGCACGAGCCGCACCCGTGCGACCGAGTCCAGCGCTGCCGGGCCACCCATGCCCTGCACGAAGCGCTGCAGCTCGTTCGCCTGCTCGGGAGTCGGACGATTGAAGATGATGATCCCTTCGCCGCCACTGCCGACCCCCTGAAAGGTCGCGTCCTCATAGTTGAAAAAGACGACACCGCGCGGCACCGATCCGTCCGTGCCGACGATCGGCCTTCCACGCCAGTCTTCGAGCGGCTGCCCGGCCTTCGGATGGGGCATCGCCGCCAAGGGATGCCGCGACCCGTCACGCCGCCGCATGTCCGCCGGGTAACGCTCGGGATAGCGCAACTCCTCACCGGCGAAGGCCGGCAGCGGCAGCACGAAGCGCAATGCCTTGCGCAGATCACGGCTGGGGAGCACCAGGCCCGCCGGATCGAAGCCGATCGCGTCGATGGAAAAACACGGTATCGCTGCTGGGGTACTCATTGCAAGCTTTCTCCCTGTCATGTCCGCTGCGCTTTCAGCATGGCTCGTCCGGGGCAACGGCCTCACCGGCGTAGAGTTCGTGCAGGCGGATGTAGTCCGCCACCTTCGGCGCCAGCCCGGAGGCAGGCCGACCCGCCCGCAGCGCCTGGCGAATCGAAGTCGCTGACAGACCGCGATCGAGGTCGTCGATGGTGTGCACCGGCAAGCCGTCGACCATCGCGGGCAGCGGTGCTCCGTCGTGCCGGTCGTTCGCCAGGATTTCGACACCTGGCGGCCGCAGGCCGACCGGCAAAGCTGCGTACCAGCGCAGCGCATCGCCGCCGAGAATGACGAAGACCAGCGCCGCGGGATGAATCTTCCGGACGCCTGCAAGCAGCTCCCACAACTCGCCGCCACCGAAGCGGTCGTCTGCCTGCACCTGCAGCACACGGATTTGCTCGTCACCGTCGAACAGGAGTCGGGTCATCGCCGCCCGGTGCTCGATCGACTGCATGCGCTTGTAGCGCTGAGACAAATCGGGGACGACGTATACCCGAAGTACGGCATGCCGATCTGCGCGGCGTGCTCGATACCCTCGGTGACGATGCTGCCGCCACCGACGAACACCGCGTAGCCGGCGTGGGCCTCGGCAACGGTGAGCGCGGCCAGCAGGGGCGCAGACCAGTCCTGATGCACTCCAGCGAACACCACCGTGTCGACCAGGTCGATCTCGCCTGCTATGGAACCCTGCTGGATGAAACCGACGATGTCGTAGCCCTGCTGACGCGCCACGCGATGGACGACGAGTTCGAAGCCGATATCGGTGCCGCCGGTAATCAGGATCTCCCGCTCGGGAGACGCCATCTGCGCGACCAGAGCGCGTGCTTCCTCTTCGATCCTCGCTTCGGCAAACGGCGAATGGCCAAACTTCGAGAATCCGGAGACGACGACAGGCCTTCGCTTGCCGATCAGCGTCTCGACGGCGTCGAGCGCCAGGATGCGCTTGCCCCTGCGCTGCAACTCGGCAACGAGCAGCTCAAAGTGCCGGCGGGTATCCTCCGGTTCAGAGCGTGCGACCGCCGGCTCCGGCTGCATGCGGAGCAGCTCCGCACGATCGATCACCTGGTCACGAATGTTGTGGCCATCGAAATACTTGCTGACGAGGTAGCGCGTGGCGCCGTCGATCCGCGTCCTGCCGACGACCGTATAGCCCTCTTCCCGCGTGACCATGCCGATCGGCGGCGGACTCTTCGCCGAGACGCGGCAGGTGGTCGCGATGCCACGCGCGCTCACCCCCCGGACGCGGATGCCGCCGTGCACGTCGATGCTGATCGTCGAATGGGCCCCGGCGCGGCGATGCGAGGTATCCGCCATCAGTCGCAGGAAGCCGTCTGCCCTGAGCGGTCCCGGCAAATCGCCGAAGGGCGAGTGGCCGACGATCTCGGTGTCGATCCCGGCAGCACGCAGATAGGCGATCGCCTCCTCGTCGGGTACGCGGAAATTGCCGCGCTCACGCTGCCGGAACGGGTAGATCAGGCTGACGTCGTTCATGAACAGCGCCCCCGCGCCCTCCCGCGCAGTCGCATCCCAGATCGCATCCGCATAGTGGATGAAGCCGTCGGGAAAGCTGGCCGGCCAACCCGGCGAACGAACCGCCCGCTCGACGAGCCCGATCTGCTGACGCCCATAGGCGTTCAGCGCGATGATCCATTGGCGCGCGTCCGCGATCCGGCTGGTAGCCCCGGGAACGAAGCCGATGTTCGACCGCGAGACGCCACCGTGGTCGATGAGCACGTTGCCGTGCAGGATGGCGATCTGTCCCAGACGCAGGAACTCGAACATCGTTCCACCCGGATGCAGCCGTGCGAGGTAGTCCTCGGCAGCCTCTTCGCGCGACACCGGACGGCCGCGCATTTCGGCGAGCTCGCGCTGGTGGAATGCGAAGGCCTGCGCAGCACCCTGCCGGGTCAGCCAGTACTCGATGCGGCAGTCGAGCGTGTCGCGCTTGCCCCTTTGCTGGCCGCCGGCCCGCTCATCGCCGAGGGCAACGCCGCCCGCGGCCGCAGCGTCGGCCGTCTCCGGCTGCTGCTGCAGCCAGGCTGCGTAATCCGCTGTCCCGAGCGTCAGGCGCGGCAGATCGCGCAGCAAGGCGAGGTTCTTCAGGTCCAGGTTGCCGTAGGTCCAGGCAACGCGATCGGGATGGCGCAATTTGAGCGCGAGCAGCATCTCGACGAGGCGGATCGTGTACGGACCCCGGTCCGTGACATCACCAGCGAAGTACAGGCCGTCGTTCGGGTCGACGAAGTCCAGCACACCATCGATGCAGCTCAGCCTGCCGGCGTCGACCAGATCATCGATCGCGTCGCGCCTGCCCTCGAGGTCGGTGAGCACATGCACCGTGCGGCAGCAGACGGCTGAAACCTGCGGCAACGGATCACTCGGCGCATCTCCGCCGCGCATGGGTGACGGGTACATGAGGTCGAACGCTTCGCTGTTTGGGGATCCGGTTGCACCCGGATGCGGATGGGTGACGCAAGGATAGCAGGCTCTGGCGAACCCTGCGCGGCACGAATGTCGCCAGGATCCGGTCGCGGCGCCGCGCCAGTTGGGGACAAGCCGCCACACGGACAGTGATGCCAGGTCGGACCGCCAGCTGGCAGCGGTCCGCCCATGCCTGGCTTCCGGTTCATGGCACGCCGCCCGGGCGATGCGGGATGCCGACGGGGCGCGCCGTACCGGTGAATCAGCAAAATTGCCACGGCACGGCGGCAGCGAGCGGTCGTGCCGCAGCACATCTGCCGACGAAAATGCGCTACCGTACGCGGACGCCGACACCCGCCACCAACCGCGACCCGCAACGCGTACACACCACAAGGAGCCGAAGAAAGCCGTGAAACGACAGCGCGCCACCATCGTCGTCGAGCTCGACGGCAGCATCCTCCTCGTCGAGAACCGGGGCGGACTCGTCCTCTTGCCGGGCGGCGGGGTGCACACCGGCGAATCCCGCCTGCAGGCAGCCGCCCGCGAGCTCGCCGAGGAAACGCGGCTGGTGGCGCACTCGCTGCTGTTCCTCTTCGAGCACGAGTCGGCGACCAATCGCCATTCGGTCTTCTGGGCTGCAGCGACCGGAACTGCGCTCGCCGGCGATGACGCCACCGCACTGCACCGGTTCGTCGCAGAAGACGAGGCGCTGAGCGGGCGCATGTCGGCCGCCAGCCGGCAGATCATCGCGCGTTTCCTGGAGCTGCCGCGCGACACGACCGGCGTTCCACGGCCACCCATTGAACAGGAAGCCCGCCTCCTCGACGCACTCGCCACGGCCGCGACGTGACGGCTCGACGGCGATCGGCTTGAACTGCGTACCGTCACGGGGGCGCTGGCGATCAGCCTCGCGGCAGCGATCAACGAGGCAGCAGTGGCGCCCGACGGCGGCCGCAACCATCGCTGCGGCGAGCAAAGTGTCCGGCTGAGCGCCGACGGCCAGCGCCTGCAACTCCTGCCGGAGGGCCCAACCGACATCCTGCAACCGGTGGTCGCCGCCTCCGGTGCGCGCTGCGTCGCGACGAGTGACGAGCGGACGGGCTTCTGGTCCAGGGGCGAACGCGCCACGCTGGTCGTTGGCGGCAGGACCTACCCGGAATGTCAGGCTGCTGCCCGGTAAGCAACCGAATGAAGCGGCCGGCAAGAGAAGCGACAGGCTCCGCCTCGGGGCCCCCCGATCTGGCCGGACACCGGGACGGCCCGGTCTACATCCCGCATTGCAGGCACTTTCCGCCCCATCACCAAGCGGTGCGGGGCTCGCTGCCCGCCTTCCTCGACCTGCTGCGAGAACAGTCGGAACCCGCGATGCGTCTCGTGCCGGGTACTTCGTGTTCGTCTACACCCACCCGTACCGGGACGGCAACGGCCGCATGGCCCACCCACTGATCGATGTGACGCTGGCCCGCGGACGGCTGTCCGTGGACCGTCGTCCCGGTCGCGCAGCGCGCCATCCACACGGCCGCCCGCGAAGAGGCACGCGTCAGGCAGAGCAGCGTCCCGCTCTCCGACTTTCTCGCCGGCCTGGTCGAATCGGATTCCAAGGCGCGCCCTCAACGGAAGGATCAGAAACGCGCACGGGGGACAGACAGGCCGCTCTGCGGCCTTCCGACAGGCGCGAAGGCTGCCGCCCGAACTGCACGCGCCCGGGATCACGACCGGATCGCCGGGACAGCAGCAGACCTCCCCGAGCCTCTTCGTCAGCGTCGATCGGACCACTTTGATTCAGGGGCGTGCGAGCGGAAGGCACGGGCGTGCGAGCTGAAGCCGGGGGCGTGCGAGTTGGTGCCAGGAGCGTGCGAGTTGAACCGAGGAGCGTGCGAGCTGGAGCCAGGAGCGTGCGAGCTGGAGCCAGGAGCGTGCGAGTTGAACCAAGGAGCGTGCAAGCTGGGGCCAAGAGCGTGCGAGTTGAACCGAGGAGCGTGCGAGCTGGGGCCCGGGGCGTGCGAGTTGAACCGAGGAGCGTGCGAGTTGAACCGAGGAGCGTGCGAGCTGTGGCCAGGAGCGTGCGAGTTGAACCGAGGAGCGTGCGAGCTGGGGCCAGGAGCGTGCGAGTTGAACCGAGGAGCGTGCGAGCTGGAGCCAGGGGCGTGCGCGCCACCTCTGACTTCCCGGCCCTCGGGCGCTGGGCTAGGGGTGGGGGCGCCCGAAGGGCTCTGCGAGGGCAGTTGTGGCGCCGAGGCGGTTCGACACGAAACGGAGTAGACCCCCTTCGCCCGCCGCTGATGCACAGAGTCTGGCGTCAGAAGCCAGCCGCTTGATGCGCCATCCATGTGGGCTCGCCCACCCGGTTGCGGTGGTTTCGGTCGTCTGGACAGCCACCGGGGTCGAATAAGCTAAGGCCGGTGGTTGGGTGAGGGTTTTGACTTTCCCGGATTTTATCCTGATGAGATTGAGCGCTGTGGAGCTTGTGGGCAGCCGCCGGCCTGTGGGCGGGCGGTGGGAAACGCATCGCGTTTTCCACGGGCCGTCCACAGGATTGCGCGCAGCGCAAAGGCGGGGATCGGCGCAGCCGACTGTCCACAAATCCACAGCGCCGGGCGGCCATCGCTTACGCCACCCTGGATTGCGCCGCCGCTTGGCGGCCGAAATACGCCTCGTCCGGCGTCTGCCAATCGAGCGACTGGTGCGGCCGGCGGCGGTTGTACCAGTCGAAGAGCTCGGCAAGGCTCTTCTTTTGCTCGATGCCGTTGGCGGCCGGGCGCAGATAGACCCACTCGTGCTTGACCGTCCACCACAGGCGTTCGACGAAGATGTTGTCGTGGCAGCGCCCGCGGCCATCCATGCTGATCCGGATGCCATGGGCCTTCAAGACCCCGGTGAAGTCGTCGCTGGTGAACTGGCAGCCCTGGTCGGTGTTGAAGATTTCCGGGGGACCGTATTTGGCAATGGCCTCCTCGAGCGCCGCCACGCAGAAGTCCGCCGTCAGCGTGTTGGACAGCCGCCAAGCCAGCACCCGCCGGGTCGCCCAGTCGAGGATGGCGACCAGGTACAGGAAACCCTTCTGCATCGGGATGTAGGTGATGTCCGTGGCCCACACCTGGTTCGGCCGGTCAATGACGAGGCCGCGCAGCAGATAAGGATAGACCTTGTGCTCGGGGTGAGGCCGGCTGGTGTCGGGCTTGGGGGTAACCGCCCACAGCCCCAGCTTCTTCATCAGCCGCCGGATGCGTCGGCGGCCGACCTCGATGCCTTCCCGGGCCAGCGCCACCTGCAGCCTCCGGCTGCCATAGACCGGGTGCTCGGTGAAGATCCGGTCCAGCCGTTTCAGCAGTTCGGCTTCCTCGGACGACTCCGGCCGCGGTCGGTAATACAGGCTGCTGCGCGACACACCCAGCAGCTGGCTTTGCCGTTGAAGGGACAGCTCCGCGTTCGGCTTGATCATTGCCCGCCTTTCAGCAGCCGGGCAATGGCGGGCTGTCCCGCCAAGAAATCCCGTTCGACCTGCAGTTGCCCAATCTTCTGGTGCAGCCGGTCGATGGTCTTCTGCGGATCGGCGGCCGTCTTGCCGCCGCGCTCGAACAACCCCCCAGCCCGCTTCACCAATTCCTGCTTCCAGGTGCTGATCATCGTCGGATGCACCCCGTATTCCGCCGACAGCTCGGCCAGCGTCTTCTCCCCTGACAGCGCCGCCATGGCGACTTGCGCCTTGAATTGCGCACCGTGTTGCTTGCGTTTCACGCCCATCTTTCATGCCTTCTCGGTTCGGTCGGCCTTAGCTTATCCGACTGTCCGAAAAACCGGAACCGCCGCAGGTGGCTACATACCTGAATGGGCCAACAACCCTGACGGCGAGGCTCCCGCGCACTGTTCGAGAGCGTTGCCGGGCCAGTACAGAAATCTGTACTATCCCGGCATGAAGACGACACTGAACCTCAACGACCAGCTTCTTGCCGATGCCAAGGCCCTTGCGGCTCAGCAACGGACGAGCCTGACGCGCTTGATCGAAGAAGGCCTGCAGCTACGACTGCGCGCGCAGGCGACTGCGTCCGGACGCGGGCAAGTTCGCTTGCCGGTCTTCAAGGGTCGGGGCGGCTTGGTGGAAAGAGTGGACCCGCTGAGCAACAAGGCTTTGCTGCGGGCTCTCGGCGATGACGCCTGACGTCAACGTCCTGCTGGCCGCTTCGCGCACCGATCATCCCATCATGGCGTGGCGCGCGACTGGCTGGAGCAGGCTCTGGGCACTTCCAGCGAAGGCGCAGTCTTCACCTTGATGCCGATGGTGCTGGCCAGCTTTCTCCGGCTCGTCACAAGTCCGAAGATCTTTCAGAACACGACGCCCATCGAAGACGCGATTGCCTTTGTCGACGCGCTGGTGGCATCGCCCGGTGTGCAATTGGCGACCCTTGGACCGGAGAGGGCGAAGCTTCGGCAGCAATGCCTCGACAAGGGCCTCGGTGGAAACGATGTGCCAGATGCCTGGCTGGCGGCGGCTGCCGTCCATCTGGGCGAGCACCTGGTCACCTTCGACCGTGACTTCAGAAGGTTGCTCGCGCGCAATCAACTCACGCTGCTGGCGCCGTCGTAGGCGTTCGCAGATCTGCGCGCGACGAAGTGACTGGAGCCGAGTGGCCCGCCAGCCGATCGGCGCGCGCAGCGGCTACTGCGCGGCCTTCGTCGAGCTCGGCGGCGTGCCGCCGGCGGGCTTCTTCTCGCGCCGCGGCGCGCGCTCGATGTGGCTGGCGCTATCCCAGGCGCGCAGCTTGGCGGGGCTGCGGGCGTACTTGTTGTTGATGATCGCATCGAGCTGCATCACTTCGGCCATTCCTTCGCGGATCAGGCGGCCGACGGCGGCGGTGCTGGCGACGCCGCTCTGGTCGTCGGACTGCATGCTCGACTCGGCGGAACGGATCGCGGCGACATCGTCCGCGAGTTCGGCGACGAAATCCGCGGGCAATTCGTAAGCGATGAACTTCGCCGCGACGGCCGGGTCGGCGAGTTCGCGGGCAAAGGCATCGGCGGCGGTGAGCAGCACGTTCCGGGCCGCGCTTTCCGGGCTGCGAAAACGGTCGGCGAAGCCGGGTTCGCCCGCGTCGATGGCGCGCGCCGTGCGGGCGATGGCCTGCAGATCGAGGCGCAGCGAATCGAAGAGGACGTCCTTGGCGGTCGCCGAACCGCCACCCTGCTGCGCTTTTTCGCCATCCAGGTCCCGGATGATCTGCGCCAGCCGGGCAAAATGCCCGGCCGCCTTGCTGCCGGCAGCAAAGTCCGCAGCGTTGCCATTGCCGAAAGTCTGCACGCGGCCGAACATGTCATAACGGCGAGTTTCCCGGTCATTCATGATGGGGTCTCCGGTAAAGGGTTGATGGCAGGATTGCAGAAGGGAAATTAGCGCGCTGCGCGCTTTCTGGCAAGCGGTTGATGGGGTGCTCGACTGTCTGCGTCGCCGCGCCGAGCGCGGCCGACCGAGCGCGGCCGGGTGTGCATGCGACCGAGCCTGCCGCCCGGCGAGGCCCGTGCCGCGAGCAGAGATTCCGCTGCGACTGCGCGTGGCGTGGCAGCGGTCGCGGCGGCCGTGCTGCGATGACCGGCGGATGTGGATGGCAACGCCGCCGGCACGTCGTTCGTCGGCGTCCCTGCCCTGCGTGGGATGGCGCGCGTTGATCGCGTCGCCACGGCCGGCGCACCGTGCCTGATCGCCGCTGTCCGTCCATTGCTGCGCCGTGCTCGAGCCGGGACATGCCTACCATCCGCCGCTTCAACCGCAAGGGCGCCGACCAGCAGAAACTCCTCGGCCAGCTCTCGGGCGGCGGGCGGCGAGCGCCGGCGGCTGCACCTGGAGAAGACGCTGATCGCCGGTGGCAACCTCCTCCTGCTCGACGAGCCATGGAAGGACCTCGACGTCGAAACGCTGCGCGCACTCGAGGACGCGTTGCTCGAGTTCGCCGGCTGCGTACGGGTGATCTCGCACGATCGCTGGCTTCCTCGACCGCATCTGCTCGCAACTCTTGGCCTGCGAGGGCGACTCACAGTGGCGCTTCTTCAGCGGCAACGATCCCGAGTACGAGCAAGACAAGCGGCGCCGCCTCGACGCGGAAGCCTCCCACCCGCAAAGGATCCCCTACCGGCCGATCACCCGCTACGACCTTCCGGCCCACAGCGCTGCGCGTCGTCACGGGAATGGAAGCACCCAACGACTGCGCGCCATCCGCGATGGTATGCAGACCGCTGGGGCAAGCGCGCGGCGCCAAAGGATCGAGCATCTGGACAACCCGCGCTCCGCTGACTATGCTGGCGCCAGCAAGGGGGTTTTCCGTCGACGGGTGCTGGCTCCGCCGCGACAGCGAGGGGTCTTTCCCGGTCGAGCGGGGTGCATATTCCGCTGACGGTGGTGTCTACCGCGGAACGTTTGGGGGTGTTCATGAAAAAAGCTTGTTATTTTTCCGACTGTTGCGCTGGAGACTTTGAGTTATGCACCGGCTCGCCGGGCAAACTGCCCCGGCGAGCGCCCCGCGGGCCAGCGGGGTCTACGCCGGATTTGGCGTAGACTGAACGTTGGGCGGCAGAAAGGTGCAGCCCCTCAGCTCATCGCTTCGTATCTTGGCGCCGCGTCGTAACGCGTCATCTTGCTCACTTCAAAGGAGGAACCTCAATGAAAGTTCGAAAACAGATATTGACTTGCATCATCGGAATCACCGCTGCTGTTAGTCCGGGTTTGGTCATGGCACAAGCCGACGTTGTTGCAGAGATCTGCAATGAGGCCGGTGTTTGCGCCCCAGTTGATCCAGTCACCGCACTCATTATCATCGGACTCAAGACCATTGGAGATGAACTAAATAAGGGGGACAAGGGGTTCGGCCCAAACGGAGCAATCCTAAAGTCAATTAATACTGTGCTCGGCGATCTCCAGCGAGGCGGGCTTGGCCCCAACAACGACCTAGTTAAGGCATGGGAAACAATGCGCAAAGACGTGCTTGAAGGTCCAGGGAAAAACAATGATGTGATCAAGGCGCTTGAGCGCATGAATATCAAACTCTAGGCGCGTTCTTCAACTACCACTGCCGCAAAGGAAGCATGATATGAAAGCCTCCCCACTCATTATTGCCTCATTTTTTTTCATTCCCTTCGCCTTTCAGCCCGCGCATGCTGCGGGGTTGCTCGACTGGGCCGATCCATGCGTAGATGCCGAAAAAACATTTAATTCGAATAGCGCTGCAATTAGAAGTCGTGCCGATCAAGCTATTCGTGAATGGGATGGCCGAGTCGAACCACCCGGCGAGTTGCGAGGTCTATATGTGGAAGCGATTCGCGAAGGCGCGTACAAGGCGTGGTCCGATGATCCTGGCACCAAGGCGATCTTGGATGCAATGAAGGCAAAGGATCCACAATTTGACGCCCATGCGTTATTCATGAGCCAGGTTTATCCAAAGGTGGTCACGTCGGAGAAGGAGGCAGAATACGTTCGCCTCGTGTACAAGGCTGACTACGATGGCAAGATTCGCCCAAAGCTTGTTGAATCACGCGATGCACTTGAGAAGACTATCAATAGTGAAAAGCAAAAGTTGGATTCATCGTGCAAACCAGACGTTGTGTCACAGGTCTTGCGGGGCACCATAGGCAATGCACTCGCACTCTTGGGTAACAATTGGAGCGCCGCTCAGACCGAGAAGGGTGATCTAGCGAAATATTTTCGTGCCACCAGCGGCATAAGCATTACCGATATTCAGAAATATGGCATTCAGGGCGGGCCGAACAGTGAGCTTAACAAGTTGCTGGGCGGAGATGGGGGCGTCGCAAGGCAAGTTATAAAGGCCCTCGACCCAAGCCAATGGAAAATTGAATTTCCGACAGTCAATTTACCGAATCTTCCTTTGCCAAATATCCCGCTGCCTAATATTCCACTCCCCAAGATTGACCCTCCGACCGCGACGCTACCCGGTGGCACTAGAGTCTGCGTTCCTTGGTGTTGAAATATTGCGTGAAGCGCATGACCACGTAATTTGTCTCAACAAGATGTCGGTCACATTGAGCTATCCACCATGTGCTTCGTCGTGCTCGAAGTAGTGCGCCGCGCCGCCCAACCCGGCAGTCGAGCGGACCTTGCGCATAAAGCCGCGCAAGGCCGCTCACTTCTACGTTAGAGGGCTCCATATGAAGATCCGCCAGATCATTGGAGGCGTCCTTGTAGTTCCTTCCATGTTCGCCATGCCACTTGTTTGGATAAGCGGCGCAATCCTGCATTTCTTCACAGCGATCGTTGCCTACGGTCTAGCTGGGCCGGGCTTCTGGGGTTACGTCGCAGCCGGTGCGGCATTTACCTTTCCCATAGTTGCAGAGATTGTCGTTTTTGTCTCCGCTTGGAGTACGACAGGAAACGCCATTAACGGCTACTCCACGTGGTTGCTTCTCTGGCTCGCCTTTGTCGTGGCGCTCTTTGGACTAATGGCGCTTGGTGGCTGGCTCGCCAGCCGCGCCGAAGATTGAGGACTGGTGGAAAACTGTGACTTCCGAACTCTGGGTGGCTCTCGGTGTTTTTCTGCTTGGTGTTGGCGTGCTTGTCGGCATCTTTGCCACGAAGACACCGGGCTTCGGTCGTTTCTCCACTGGCGTTCTTCTTCTCGCGTTTGGAATTACCATCGCGGGTTTGTTCTTCGATTTCGGAAAGATCGAGGCCTCGCTCTTTGCAAACGTTCTTTTTGCCGTCATCGGGTTCGCTGGCGGACTACTGGCCAATCGCCAAGAGCCCTCTAACACTGCGCTCCAAGGGACGCTGCGCGATAAAGCCGCGCAGCGTCCCTGAGCTTGGACGTTATCCATCTGGAGACACGCTATGAACGCAGTCCTTGGTATTGCTGGTTTTCTTGCCTTTCTCGCGTTTGGCCTCGCGCAGCTTGCGGCCGGCTTCGTCGGAATTGAGCACGGTATGGGCGCAGGGTGGGCATGGGGCGCTCTCATCGCCGCGCTGATGTTCCGTTTCACGTTGCCAATCACCATCGGTTCTTTCTTCGGCGCAATGAACGTGTGGGGCTGGCACTGGGCTTTGGCTGCCCTATTCGCTGCCCCTGGCCTGGCTTTTGTCATCCCCGGTGTCTTGGCATCCGTGTTCGCCTTGGTTAAGCGGTAATGCCCGTTGGAGTTATCTACGCCTGTGCCGCCCTGCTCTTCGTTGGCGCAGCGCCTCTCCCTTACGGCTACTACACCTTGCTACGGCTGGTCGCGTGCGGCGTCTTTGCATTTGCTGCGTTCGTCGCAGCCGATAGAAAGCACAGGGTTCTTCCTTGGGTCTTCGGCTTGGCGGCACTACTGTTCAATCCAATCGTGAAGGTGCATCTCTCAAAGGAGTTGTGGGCGCTCGTTGATATTGCCGCCGCTATCCTGCTCCTTGCGACCGCCAAGAAGGTGAAAACAGATGCATAACCCTGCGGTCCACCGGACGCTGCGCGATAAAGCCGCGCAGCGCCGGTGACCTCCACGTTAGGGGACATCACTGTGCACCCACTCTATTGGGAGCAAAAGGCTTTCTTGGCCATCACCATGCCTTTCCGCTTCGTGGGAACGCTGCTGATGTTTGTTCTCACCCCGGTTTACCTATTGATGCAGGCCTTGAAGTTACCCTTGTTGCTTTTGCTGATGGTATTCAATCTCGTCTGGGTCGTGCTGGTTGGAGCTATCATGGCGCTCGCCAAGCTCTCCAAAGGAATGCCACCGATTCGTGCTGTATCGTTTGTAATAGCTTTGCCGTTCCTGTTGGTCGCCGATTTCTTGGTAACAATTTCTCCCGCCCCAATGCCGAGCGATGCAGAGGCCAAGCTCCTTAAGTGGCAATTCCTCGAAAGTTTCCCTTATTGCTCGCTTACGCAATAGCCCGCGCGCTCATGCACGAGAGTCAGGCCAATTAGCTGATCAGCGATAGAAACCGTGCTCTTTCCCCTATTGTCGTCCTATTGTAGTCATGGTTGTTGAGGTGCGGGAAAAGGACCGAACGATGCTGCAAATACTCGCCGAAATCTGTCTGGCTATCACAACGTATTTTGTCGGGCGTCAGTTCTGGCAGTGCTTTAAGCGAGAGCGCTATCTCCAGGAATTCATGGCCGATCAAGACCTTCTCCAGAGCTTTATATCACGCGAGATGCTTGATAATCCTCCTCCGCCTATCGCCCTATTCGCTCAGCCTAACCAGGAAGGCTACCACATCAACCTTATAGTGATTTCCATCGCGGACAAGAAAGCGACGCGCCGCCTAGTTGGCGGTTTTTCTGCAGCCTTGCTAGTCGTCGCTGTTGCGAGCTGTTTCATTGGGCCAGGATATGCCATGCTTAACGGTATTTTGCTGATCATCACGCGGCAAGAACCGATTTGCCTGGCCGCAAAAAGGAACGCGTTGGACCACGTTTCGGGCCTGGCGCTGATTCTGTACAATTGGTACGCCAAAGACCCTTCTGACTGTGAACAATTCTTCGACCAGCCATTAACTCTGACTCCATTATATAACGCGGTGAAGAATCTCAAATGACCCACTACGAACAAAGATGGCACGGGGCACCGGGGACAGACCACGGTTTTCTGGCCTAACTCGGCGCTGCAGGCGACCGGCCGCATGAAGCCGCGGCCGTCGCCTAAGCTTTCACGTTATGTTTCATTCCGCCGATGAAGTGCTGGGTTTGTGGTGATGAAGCTCGCACTGGCGAGCACATGATCAAGAGATCCGACTTGCGCGCGATCTTTGGCCACGTTTCACAAGACCGGCCGCTATACCGGCATACAGACAAAAGGCGAAATGTTCCCGTCAAAGGGCTAAACGTTGAGCTGCTGAAATCTGGTGGTCTCCTGTGCGCGCATTGCAACAATCAGCGCACTCAGCCATTTGACCGTGCGTGGGAACGGTTTTCCGCAGCATTGCGCGCCAAGTCAGTTATCCGTTCCGGAGAATGCATAAACCTCGGTAAGGTCTTCCCGGGCTCAGTCAGGAAATCGATGCTTCACGTTCATCTCTACTTCGTGAAGCTCTTCGGTTGTCTTATCGCTGAGAACTCATTGCCCATCGATATTGCTGGCTTCTCGCAGGCCATACTGAACACTGCTGCACACCCGAAAATTCATCTCGCCATTTCTCCGCTCACATACGGCCTGGCCTTTGCCTCAGTGGGCTATTCAGACCTCAATCTCGCCCAACTGAATGGGCGCACCGTGTATGCCACATGGCTCCTGACCCTAGATAGATTCACCGTCCGCGTCATGTACGCAGAACCCACTGAGCGTCGAAAGGGCCTTATCGACTCATGGCATCCATCAGCAATCACGAAATGTCTTCGCGTATCGAGACTATGAAACATAACCCTGCGGTCCACCGGACGCTGCGCGATAAAGCCGCGCAGCGTCCGGTGACCTCCACGTTAGGCCACATACATGCGCACAAAACTTGCCACCTTGATCTTTGCACTTGGGTTGCCTGTCAGCGCCAGCGCTGGTGCACGATCGGAGCCCGCTTGGCATCCAGCAGTGTTTAACATGATAGAGAGCTGGATTTCGGACGTCGAGAGCCCTGTAGTTACAGAGCTAAACCTCGATGCTGTGCAACGGAACCGAAATCAGTTTGACCAAGACGAGGTGAAGCAGGAAGGCGGGTGGGTAATTTACCGCGTGCCCGATGGAGGCTTCAAGCGTTACCGCGTAATCGAGCAGAAAGAAAATTACTTCAAGGTGGAGTATCAGGACAATGGGGGCGGAACAATGATCACAAGTTCAAAGATTGGATTTAGGCTTGAAAGGCGAGAGATTCTTGTGGATGGGAGGCCAAAGGTAATCAACACCCTTAGAGTGATTTCATACTCCAAATGAAGATGTGGACTGACATTCGTGTAACACCGCATGGGCCGCTTGTCTCACCGCCGGAAAGTCTCCTCGCTGAAGGTGATCGATGGAGCCGTCGTAAAGCGAACAAAGTATCGAGGCAGTTCACTCGTTGATTCACTGTGACCGCCCGAGTGCATACCCCCTGCATGCAGAAACGAAATATGGGACAGACCACGTTTTCCGAGCCAGCGAATAATGCGGGACAAACCACGGCTTTCTGAACGAGGGCTGAATTCATGAAGCGCAAGATATACCTTGAAACCTCCGTCATCAGCTACCTGACGGCTCGTCCCAGCAGGACCATTATCGGGGCTGCTCATCAGCAAATTACTCTTGCCTGGTGGGAAACCCGCAACCAGTACGAACTGCTGGTGTCAGAGTCGGTATTGCGTGAGTGTGGCGCCGGTGACCCAGATGCAGCCGTGAAACGGCTGGCAGTGTTGAAGGATGTGCCTCTGCTCTTGATCACTGAGCAGGCACTCCATATCGCAGAATCGTTGGTGGGACATGGAATTGTCCCGGCCAAGGCTGCGGAAGATGCGCTGCACATTGCGGTCGCCACGGTCAGTGGTGTGGATTATCTGCTGACATGGAACTGTCGGCATATCGCAAACCCGGAAATGCAAAGATGCATTGCTGACCACCTTGAGCCGATTGGCCTATTTCTGCCCTTTATTTGCACACCGGAAGAGCTTCTTGGAGAAGAGAATGCTGAATGACGAAATCATCGAAGAAGTGCGGGCCATTCGTGACGCCCATGCCGCTAAGTTTGCCTATGACCTGCGCGCGATTTATGCAGACCTGAAAAGGTCGGAAGCTGAGCGTATTGCCGCCGGCCATCCCTTCGTTTCTCCGCCATCGGAACTTCCGTCGTCCAACTCTACATTGCAGCGGACTCGCTTCGCTCACCACTGAATTCGAGCGTTGGGCGTCACATCAACAAAGCAGCGCCATTGATGAAACGTGAAGAGCGTGCTGCTCAACTCTGGAGCCTACTTGTGGACGAGCGTCAAGGAACGCGTGGCGAAGCAGAAGCCCCTCGACAAAATCAGCCTGCGGCGTCTGATCGAGACGGCGCTGGAGCGCTTTAGACGTTGCCAGAGATCGTGCAAGGATTTTTTCGGCATCCGGATTGCGCTCCTACAATATGAATATACCGTGTTTATTGGCTGGTAGCGACAGACCACGGTTTCCCGAACCAAGGCAGAAATGATGAAGCGGCAAATATACATCGAGACCTCCGTCATCAGCTACCTGACGGCTCGACCCAGCAATGATTCAATCAAAACGGCATGCCAGCAGATTACCCGCCTTTGGTGGGACGCCGGACGTGTAGCGGTTTCGGCTTTTATTTCACCTTAGGTGGTTGAAGAGGCCAGCGCGGGCGATCCGCAAGCGGCCAGGGAGCGCATCGAAGCGTTGCGCACCATTCCCGTATTGCCCACTGCTCCCGAGATTATTGAGTTGGCCGAATTCCTGGTACTTGGTGGCGGACTGCCAACCAAGGCTCGTCTTGATGCCCTGCACATCGCCTG
Source organism: Accumulibacter sp. (assembly GCF_036625195.1). Taxonomy (NCBI): domain Bacteria; kingdom Pseudomonadati; phylum Pseudomonadota; class Betaproteobacteria; genus Candidatus Accumulibacter; species Accumulibacter sp. Next base: position 2,334,920 of record NZ_JAZKUG010000001.1, on the reverse strand, counting down.
CGCGAGCTATCATCAAGTCGACATCTTGCTCACTTGGAATTGTGCGCATATCGCCAATCCGGCAAGGTTGCCGGTGATGCGCGGTTTGTGCGCCGCCAGAGGCTACAAGCTACCTGAAGTCGTGACACCCTTTGCGTTGATGGAGCTACCTCAATGACTGGAACCGCATACTGGCACGACCCCGTTGTGGCTGAAATTCATGCCACGCGCGAACGCCTTGCCGAGCACTATCATCATGACTTGCTCGCTTACTCGGAAGCAGCAGAGGCGCATTGCCGGGCGTTAGGCTTGCACATGGCAGAAGACCAACATCATGCCGCGCGGATTGCTCCTATAGGTGTTGCTGCTGCTTGCCCAGCCCAACTCGGTGGTCCAGCGGACGCTTCGCGATAAAGCCGCGCAGTCCCGCCGACTTGCACGTTCGGCATACCAGTCATCGCCCATGAAAATCGACAGCCTTGATCACTTGGTACTGACCGTCGAGGACATCGACGCCACCGCGTCTTTCTATTCCCAAGTGTTGGGCATGGACATCATCACTTTCGGTGGCGGTCGAAAGGCCCTTGCTTTTGGCGCACAGAAGATCAACCTGCATCAGCACGGAAAGGAGTTCGAGCCAAAAGCACAGAGGCCCACCCCCGGCTCGGCTGATTTGTGCTTCATGACCTCAGTCCCATTGCATGAAGTCACACGCCACCTCTCCGCGTGCAATGTTGCGTTAATCGAAGGTCCGGTTCAGCGCACGGGTGCTGCAGGGCCGATTCTTTCGGTCTATTTTCGCGACCCGGACATGAACCTGATCGAGGTTGCAAATCGCGTTCATGCCTGACAGACGGTTCGCGCCGAACGCTCCGTCAACAGACTTCGCTTGCTCTCTCCGCGCCGCGCAAGCGGCACGGTGGTCCACGAAATAGCGAGAGAGAAGGAGTCGGCAATGTTCCAAGAAGTTCTGACGTTCTGGTTCAAGGAAATTCAACCCAAGCAGTGGTGGATCGCTGATCCGGTATTTGATGGCCTGGTCAAGGAGCGCTATCTGGGTCTATTGCAGCAGGCGGCGGCGGGAGAGCTTCACGAGTGGCGTGTCAGGCCCCATGGACGCCTGGCCGAGATCATCGTGCTGGACCAGTTCTCGCGGAATGTTCATCGAGGTACGCCGCAAGCCTTTGCCCAGGATGCAATGGCGCTGGTTCTGTCGCAGGAGGCCGTTGCGGCAGGGGCGCTTGCCGTTCTTGGCAGCGATGAGCGCAACTTCTTGCTCATGCCCTTCATGCACAGTGAGTCGCGTGTGGTCCATGTGCAGGCCGAGGCCTTGTTCAAGGAGTACGCACCGGCCCGTGGGACTTTCCGTCGCTGCGTCCCTCAAGGAAGCCTGCTCGAGAAGGACAGGAGCGGGCGTCCTGCTTGCCGATCCCTTTCCGCTCGCCAATGGAGATACCATGCAAACCGCCATGAACATTCGCATCGCCACGACCGACAGCGAGATTGCCGCCTGTTTTCCCGTCACGCGGGAGCTTCGTCCGCACCTCGTGCAAGAGCAGTTTCTCGCCCGGATTCGGAGTCAGGAACATGCGGGGTATCGGCTGGCCTACGTTCGCGCAGCGGACCGCATCGTTGCCGTTGCCGGATTTCGGCTTGCTGAAAACCAGGCCTGGGGGCGTTTCCTGTACGTCGACGACCTGGTCACTCTGCCCGAGCAGCGCTCGCAGGGCCATGGTGCCCGGTTGCTTTCCTGGCTCAAGGGACAGGCTGCACGGCAAGGTTGCGAGCAGATGCACCTGGATTCGGGGATGCAGAGAAAGGAGGCGCACCGTTTCTACGCGCGCGAAGGCATGACCATGGCAAGCCTCCACTTCGTCGACCAGATTGCACCCGGCAACGCGCCCCAGGCGCCGCCGGGAAACGACATCCCTGAGCCTTGACGCGGCGCGACACCGATTGGCCGCGCGAAGGCTGCAGCGGTGGTCGTGATTCGATTGATGCGGATCCATATTGGAGCAAGAGCGCATGTATCTGCCAGAGCACTTCGACGAAGCACGCGAGGAAGAACTTCTGCGGACTGTTGCCGCGTACCCCCTGGGTGCTCTGGTGGTCGCTGGACCCGATGGCCTCGATGCCAACCACCTGCCGTTCCTGATCGACGAGACGAGCACGAGTCCGAAAAGGCTGTTGGCGCACGTCGCTCGCGCGAACCCGTTGTGGCAGGAAAGCACGGACGGGAGTGCGGTGCTGGTGATCTTCCGTGCCGGAGACGCCTATGTCTCGCCGAACTGGTATCCCAGCAAGCACGATTTCCACAGGCAAGTCCCGACCTGGAACTACCGCGTCGTGCACGTGCATGGCAAGCTCTACGTCCGGGACGACGAACGGTTCGTGCGTGGCGTCGTGGCGCGACTGACGCGCACCCATGAGGCGCAGACCGGTTCGCCGCGGCCTTGGAAGATGGGCGATTCCCCGCCGGAATACATCGACCGGATGCTCTCGGCGATCGTCGGCATCGAGGTCGAGGTCACCCGGATGATCGGCAAGTGGAAACTGAGCCAAAACAAGGAGGAACGGGATCGCATCAACGCGGCGGAGGAACTGCGCCAGCGTGGTGAGCAGGCAATCTCCGCAGCGATGCTCGACACGGTTGACACGGTTCGACCAACCCTGTTCTGATCTGTCACAGTACGTCCTCAACGTCCAGGCGATCTGCTCAACAGGAAGGAGAAGAAACGATGAAACGACCCCTTGCATCCTTGGGTTCCCTCGTGGGTGGCGCCCTGCTCGCACTGGCCAGCCTCGCCGAGGTTCAGTCACCGCCGGTGATCCCTCCCTCGATCAGCACACCGGACCGGGTCGACAGCCGGATCGGCACGCTCGAATTCAGGGACGGCGCGCCGAGCCAGGCGACCCTGGACAAGGTCTACGACCACCTTGACTACACACGCGCCTTCGAGGCATTCGTGAACACGATGCAGGGCGTGAACGCGGCCGCCATCCGCAAGGGCCTTCTCGATGTCGGCGTGAAGGACAACGAGATCCTCGTGTTCTCCCGCCTGATGGACGCGAAATCGCTGTTCCTGACGGCCAACGCGGACACGGTGTACTTCATCGGCACCCTTGACCTGACGAAGGGACCGATGGTGCTGGAGACGCCGCCCAACGCCCTGGGCACGCTGGACGACATGTGGTGGCGCTGGGTGATCGATTTCGGCGCGCCCGGCCCGGACCGGGGCGCGGGCGGCAAGTACCTGATCCTGCCGCCCGGCTACGACGGTCCGGTACCCGAGGGCGGCTTCTACGTCGCCCGCTCGAAGACCACCCGCGTCCTGATCCTGGGACGCATGTTCATGGAGAACGACAGCCCGGCACCGGCGGTGGAGGCGATCAAGAAGTTCACCAGGATCTATCCGTACCAGGCCGGCGGTGTGGGCACCAGCGTGGCCGAGTTCCTGGGCGGCAAGGCCCGGCTGGGCCCGATCACGGCACCCCCGGCCACCGTGTTCCACGAGGGCAGCGGCAAGGTGATGAACACCATCCCGCCCAACGACTTCAGCTACTTCGAGATGCTCAACGAGGTGGTGCAGCAGGAACCGGCCACCGCGATCGACCCCGAGCTGATGGGCCCGATCGCGGCGATCGGAATCATCAAGGGCAAGCCCTTCGCGCCCGATGCGCGCCTGCGCAAGATCCTCAACGACGCGCTCGCCGTGGCCAACGCAACCTCGCGCAGCCTGTTCATGGCGCCGCGCGCGGCCGACTGGCACTATTACCCCGGCTCGGCATGGACGAACTTCCTGTTCGTCAGCGGTCACGAGTTCGAGACACCGATTCCGATGATCACGCGCGAGGGCGTCAAGCCGTTCGCGCCCACCGGCTACCGCACCCTCGACGCTCGCGCGGCCTTTTTCTACGGCATCACCGGGATCACGCCGGCGATGGCGATGCGGCTGCCGGGCATCGGCTCGCAGTACCTGCTCGCGTTCCAGGACGCGAACAAGCAGTTCTTCGACGGCGCGAAGACGTACAAGGTGACGCTGCCCAAGGGCATCCCCGAGGCGAAGTTCTGGTCGCTGACGCTCTACGACAACCAGTCGCGCTCGATGCTGGACACGCCGCAGCGCTACCCCCGCGCCGGCAGCCAGAAATTCCCGTCCCCTGCCGCTGAGCCGGACGCCTCGGGCGTCACGACGGTGCACTTCGGGCCGAAGCAGCCTGAGGGGGTCAAGCGCGGCAACTGGATCCAGACGACGCCTGGCAAGGGCTGGTTCGTGATCCTGCGGCTGTACAGCCCACTCGAGCCCTTCTTCAACAAGAGCTGGCGGCCGAGCGAGATCGAGCTGGTTCGTTGAGCCGGCCAGCCAACCGGCTCGTGCAGGCGCTGGATATTCTTGGAGACACTGTGCGGATTCGAGAAGCGCTGGCGTCAGATGAGCAGGAAATAAAAGGGGTTCATCTCGCCGCGTTCGGAGATGAAGGCCCAGTGGTCGCCGACCTGGCTTTGGCGTTGATGGCCGATGAATCCGCAAAGCCCATCCTGGTGCTTGTCGCTGAGTCGGAGAAAGGCGTAGTTGGCAGCATAATCTTCGGCTCAGCGCACATACCGGGCGCGGAGTGTGGCCCTTCGTACATACTGGCGCCTTTGGCCGTAGCGCCTGAGATGCAACACATGGGCGTCGGACGACAGCTTGTCGAGTCAGGGCTGACAGTACTTCGGGAGCGTGGTGCTGAGCTGGTCTTCGTTCTCGGAGACCCCCGCTATTACGGTCGGTTCGGATTCGGCACGGGGCACAAAGTGCGTGCACCCCATGCTATTCCGTACCCAGAGGCCTGGATGTGCCTGCCGTTGGGCAAGCTTGTTCCAGATATGGTTGAAGGTCAGTTGGCTTGTGCCGAGTCGCTCAACCGGGCAGAGCATTGGTGACGACAATATCCGGCACTTCGCTGCAGGCGCGCCAGCCCTGACGGGCCGCGGCCCGAGCTCAAACGTTGAGGCCCGTGGCTCCATCTGGCCTGCTCCCCGCGACCAGATCCCTGTGCTTCGCGCGCCACAACCGGTGCGCGTCACCGAGCCGGCCGGCACGGGCGGGTCCGCAGCCCGTCGGCCCGCCGCGGCGGGCGTATAATGCGAGGCTCATTGATCAAGCGAGCGACGCCGCCATGGAAGCCGAACAACTCAACAGCATCGAGAACCGCATCGACGACATCGCCGGTCGCGCCGGCGAGCTGCGGAGGTATCTTTGACTACGATCAGAAAGCGGATCAGCTGAAGGCGGTCGCGCGCGAGCTCGAGGATCCGAAGGTCTGGGACAACGCCGAGCGCGCGCAGGAGCTCGGACGGCAGAAGCGCTCGCTGGAGAACGTCGTGCTGACGCTCGACCGCGTCGGCGATGGCCTGCGCGACGCTGGCGACCTGTTCGCCATGGCGCGCGACGAGGACGACGACGAAACGCTGCAGGCAGTGGTCGCCGACATCGACGGCATCGAGAAGGAAGTCGCCGCGCTCGAGTTCCGGCGCATGTTCAACAACCCGGCAGACCCGCTCAACTGCTTCCTCGACATCCAGGCCGGAGCCGGTGGCACCGAGGCGCAGGACTGGGCGGCGATGCTGCTGCGCATGTACCTGCGCTACGCCGAACGCAAGGGTTACGCCGTCGAGGTGCTCGAGGAGTCCGAAGGCGAGGTCGCCGGCATCAAGACCGCGAGCATCCGGATTTCCGGCGACTACGCCTACGGCATGCTGCGCTCGGAGACGGGCATCCATCGCCTGGTACGCAAGTCGCCCTTCGACTCGAACGCCCGCCGCCATACCAGCTTCTGCTCGGTGTCGGCCTACCCCGAGATCGACGATTCCTTCGCCATCGAGATCAACCCGGCCGACCTGCGCATCGACACCTACCGCGCCTCAGGTGCCGGCGGCCAGCACATCAACAAGACCGATTCGGCCGTCCGCATCACGCACCTGCCGAGCAACATCGTCGTCCAGTGCCAGAACGACCGCTCGCAGCACCGCAACCGCGCCGAAGCGATGGCGATGCTGAAGTCACGCCTCTATGAGGCCGAAATGCGCAAGCGGCAGGCCGAACAGCAGAAGCTCGAGGACGCCAAGTCCGACATCGGCTGGGGCCATCAGATCCGCTCCTACGTCCTCGACCAGTCGCGCATCAAGGATCTGCGCACCAATGTCGAGGTCGGCAACACGCAGGGCGTGCTCGACGGCGACCTCGACCAGTTCATCGAGGCCAGCCTGAAGCAGGGCGTCTGAACCGTGCCCGCCCGGGCGCGGCGACCTGCACTGCACCCTGTTCCTCTGAACGCACGAAAGCCGCAGACCATGCAACCCGACAAGCCGCAGGACCACTCGCCGGCGCTTCCCGCCGAAGACGAAAACCACATCATCGCCGAACGGCGCGCCAAGCTCGCCGAACTGCGCCAGCTCGGCCCGGCCTACCCGAACGATTTCGCGCGCGAGAACACCGCCGGCAAGATCAACGAGTTGTACGACGGCAAGCGCAGCGAGGAACTGGCCGAAGTACCGGTCGAGGTGCGCGTCGCCGGCCGCATCATGTTGAAGAGGGTGATGGGCAAGGCGTCGTTCATCACCCTGCAGGACCTCTCCGGCCGCATCCAGGCCTACGTCAGCCGTGACGACATCGGCGAGGACCTCTACGCGGCTTTCAGGCGCTGGGACATGGGCGACATCGTCGGCGTCGTCGGCACCCTCTTTCGCACGCGCACCGGCGAACTGACCATCCGCTGCGCGGCGATCCGCCTGCTGACCAAGTCGCTGCGGCCGCTGCCGGAAAAGTTCCACGGTCTCACCGACCAGGAACAGAAGTACCGCATGCGCTACCTCGACCTGATCACCAGCGAGCAGTCGCGCTTCACCTTCGCGGTGCGCAGCCGCATCGTGCAGTCGATCCGCAGCTACATGGTGCAGCATGGCTTCCTCGAGGTGGAAACGCCGATGATGCACCCGATTCCCGGCGGCGCGACGGCGCGACCGTTCCGGACGCACCACAACACGCTCGACATGGATCTCTTCCTGCGCATCGCGCCCGAGCTCTATCTCAAGCGGCTGGTCGTCGGCGGCCTGGAGAAGGTTTTCGAGATCAACCGCAACTTCCGCAACGAGGGCATCAGCCCACGCCACAACCCCGAGTTCACGATGATGGAGTTCTACGAGGCGTACTCGGAGTACCGGCAGCTGATGGACTTCACCGAAGGGCTGCTGCGCCAGAGCGCGCGCGAGGCGCTCGGCTGCGAGGTCTTCGAATACCAGGGCCGCACGCTCGATTTCGCGCGCCCCTTCGCCCGCCTGACGATCGTCGAGGCGATCCGCCAGAGCCATCCCGGCTTCAGCGTCGAGCAACTGGGCGATGCCGCCTGGCTGCGCGACCGGCTGCACGCGATGCAGGTCGCCTGTGCGCCGACGGCTGGCGTCGGCGCACTGCAGCTGCAGCTCTTCGAGGAGACGACCGAAGCCGACCTCTGGCAGCCGACCTTCATCGTCGACTACCCGGCCGAAGTCAGCCCGCTGGCACGCCGCAGCGATCGCAACCCGGAGATCGCCGAGCGCTTCGAGCTGTTCATCGCCGGGCGCGAGATCGCCAACGGCTTCTCCGAACTCAACGATCCGGAAGACCAGGCGGCGCGTTTCCTCGAGCAGGCGCGGGCAAAGGAGGCCGGCGACGAGGAGGCGATGTACTACGATGCCGACTACGTGCGGGCACTCGAGTACGGCCTGCCGCCGACCGCCGGTTGCGGCGTCGGCATCGACCGCCTGGTGATGCTGCTCACCGACGCGGCGAACATCCGCGACGTCATCCTCTTCCCGCAGATGCGCCCGGAGTAGGACGGCGGCGGCGGGCACGCATCCGGCAAGCGGTGGAACGGCACGCGATCGTCATCGGCGCCGGCCTCGCCGGCAGCAGCGCCGCCGAACGGCTGGCGGCGCGTGGCTGGCGGATCAGCCTGATCGATCGTGCGACAGCGCCCGGCGAGGGCGCCTCGGGCAATCGTGCCGGCGTCCTGCGACCGCTGCCCTCGCTCGACGACAACCGCCTGGCGCGACTGACGCGCGCCGCTTTCGAGTATGCCCTGAGCCACCTGCAGGCGCTCACCGCCGCCGGCCTGCCGCTGCGCTGGGGACAGACCGGAGTTCTGCACCTGGCGCGCGATGAGCGCCACGCGAGCACGCAGCAGCGTGTCGTCGCCGAGCAGAGCCCGGCTGCTGGCTACCTGCGCTGGCTCGATCGCACCGCCGCCAGCGAACTGGCCGGCTGGCCGGTGGCCAGCGGCGGCTGGTGGTTTGCCGGTGGCGGCTGGGTCGATCCGGCTTCACTGTGCCGCGCCAATCTCGCCCGGCACGGCGCCGCGGTGGTGCCACACTATCGGCGGCAAGTCGAACGCATCGACTACGAGGACGGCTGTTGGCGCTGCTTCACGGGCAGCGGTGAGCTCATCGCCACGGCACCGGTAATGATACTCGCCAACGCCAGCGACGCCCGCCGCTTCGCTGCCACCAGCCACCTGCCGCTGCGCCCGGCGCGCGGTCAGGTGTCGCATCTGCCGGCCGTCCCTGGCTCGCCACCGGCCATCGTCGTCTGCCGTCTCGGCTACGTGACGCCGGCGGTCGACGGTCTGCGCTGTGCCGGCGCCAGCTTCGCGGTCGACGACGACGAGGCCGGACTGCGTGCCGCCGACCACGCCGAAAACCTGGCGCGGCTCGAGCTCATCCTGCCCGGCTACGGCCGACACCTCGACCCCGCAGGGCTCGACGGCCGCGTCGGCTTCCGTCCGCTGTCGCCTGATCGCCTGCCGATGGTCGGCGCCGTCGCCGACGCATCCGTGATCGAGCCCGGGAGCGCTGGCACGTCGCTCGGCGAGTTGCGCCGCGTACCGGGTCTGTACCTAAGCAACGGTTTCGGCGCCCGCGGCATCGTCTGGTCGGCGCTCGCCGGCGAACTGCTCGCCTGCCTGATCGACGGCGGCCGGCCAGCGATCGCCGCCGACCTCATCGACTCCGTCGACCCGGGTCGTTTCCTGCTGCCGGGTCGGCGCCAGCGGCGAGCAGCAGGAGTGCGGCGATGAGCGAGCGACGCGAGGCGGCCAGCATGAGCTTCAGCTTCCACTACAGCGAGAGCGAGGATCGAATCGCCCTGCAGGTACCGACGGAGGACGACGAAACCGTGCTCTGGCTGACGCGACGGATGACCGCGGGCCTGCTGCTGGCACTGGTGACGCTGCTCGCGCGCAGCAACCCGAACGCATTGCTCGCTCCCGAGCACGCCGCCGAGATCCTCGGTTTCGAGCACCAGAACGCGCTCGTCGTCGCCAGCGGAGGCAAGGAACTGACGTTGCAGGCCAGCCGACTGCCGAAAAAGCTGCCGCTGCTTCTCGTCGAGCACGTGGAACTCAGCGCACTGACGAACGGTCGCGGACGCATCGTGCTGCGCGCCGGAGACAATCGGATCAGCCTCGAGCTGCCGCGCGAGAACCTGCACCTGCTGCACGACCAGCTGCTGGGACTGGCGAAGCACGCGCGCTGGAATCTCGATCTCGGCGAACCGTGGCCGGCATCTGCCGCCAGCGGTGACGGTCAGCCGCGCGTCACGCACTGAGCGATAGGCACCGCCTGCCGGCCGCCGCCTGCAGGCCAACAAGGCAGTCCGTACGGCGCACCCGGGAATGCCCGCTGACGCGCTTCAGCCCGCCTGCGGCTGGACGCCGAACGCACCGGCGCGCGCGTTCTCGCTGACCGCTCGCGCAGCGGGATGGGTCAGCCGCCGCTCCGCCGAAATCAGGAAGAAGCGCTCACGAACTTCCTCCGTCTCGCCCAGCTTGACGACGCGGTAGTGTGCCGTCACGTCCGCCACACTGGCTGCCGGCGCCGGAAAGACGCCGGCGCCGGCTTCGCCGAAAGCCTTCATCAGGGCGCTGTCATCGAATTCGCCGACGATGCGCAGCCGCATCCCCTGGCGCTCGAGCCAGCGCGGCAACGTCCCGTGCAGCGTGCTGTCACGTCCGGGCAACAGCAGCGGCGCACCGTCCAGACAATCCGGAAAGCAGCCCGCCAGCCGCGCAGCCAGCACCGGTGCGGCCATGAAAGCCACCGCCGATTCACCGAGCGGGTGGCTGTAGCCCTTGATCTCGGCGCCCGGAGGAATCGGGCGGTCGGCCAGGACCATGTCGAGCCGGTGGATCGCCAGGTCGGCGAGCAGGCGTTCCAGCCGGTCTTCCTGGCAGATCAGGCGCAGCGCCCCGGGAACCTCGAGCACCGGCGCCAGCAGGCGATGGGCGATGAATTTCGGCACGACATCGGCGATGCCGACGCGGAAGGTGATGAAGCGCCCGTCGCTGCCGTTCTGCAGCAGATCCTCGAGCTCGGCCCCGGTCTGGAAGATTTCCTCGGCGTAGGAGAGCGCCAGCTTGCCCGTCTCGGTCAGCTCGAGGCGGCGCCCGACGCGCCGGAAGAGCGAGACACCAAGCCGTTCCTCGAACTGGGCGATCTGCCCGGAGAGCGTCTGCGGCGTCAGGTGCAGCCGCTCGGCGGCGCGGCTGACGCCGCCCGAGCGGGCGACGCTGACGAAGTAATGCAAGTGCTTGTAGTTGATCATGCGACCGCCCGTCCTTCGCTTTTTTCGATCATAACGCATCGTTATATCTGTTTGTGTCGAAAGTTTTCCTGGCCCAGAATGCGCCGGTCTGCTTCCCAAACAGAGAGGAACACCATGAACCTGCAAATCCAGTCACACGACTTCGCCCTCACCGACGCGCTGCGCCAGCATGTCGCGACGCGCCTCGCCTGCGCGCTGAACCATGGTCAGGAGGTCGTCACGCGCATCATCGTGCGTCTTGCCGATGTCAATGGGCCGCGCGGCGGCGAGGACAAGTCCTGCAGCATCGAAGTCCGCCTCAAGGGTGCTCCGGCCCTGGTCGTCGAGGATACCCAGAGCGATCTCTACGTCGCCGTCGATCGCGCCGCCGGGCGAATCGGCCGCACGCTCGACCGCTACCTGGCGCGCAGACGCGAGTCGGCCATGCCGGCGGCCAGCCAGCAGTCGTCGCTCAGCGAGGAAACGCCATGACCGTTCGCTTCGCGTCCACCCTGACCGGGCTGCGCCGTGCGACCTCGCTGGCAGCAGCAGAGCGGGCAGCGATCACTGTCGCGGTACCGATCCGGGCGCTACCGTCGGCCGGCGGCCTCTGGCGGGCATCGGCATGAGCGCCAGCGTCGAGAGTTTCGCCACCGGCCCGATGTGGGCAGGCTTCATCGCTTTCGTCCTCGCCATGCTGGCGCTCGACCTGTTCGTCCTCGGCGGCAACAAGGTACGTCGGGTACCGGTCAGGGAAGCGCTGGCCTGGGTGATCGCTTGGGTCTGCCTGGCACTGGCTTTTGCCGGACTGCTCTGGTGGCACCTGCACGGTACCCAGGGCGCCGATGTGGCGCAGCGCAAGACGCTCGAGTTCCTCACCGGCTACCTGATCGAACAATCGCTGTCGGTCGACAACATGTTCGTGTTCGTCATGATCTTCAGCTACTTCGCGGTGCCACCGGAACTGCAGCGCCGCGTGCTGCTTTATGGCGTCGTCGGCGCCATCGTCATGCGCGCCGGCATGATCCTCGCCGGGGTGTGGCTGGTATCGGAGTTCGCCTGGGTGCTCTACGTCTTCGGCGCCTTCCTGGTGATCACCGGCATCAAGATGCTGATCTTCGCCGACCATGCGCCGGACCTCGAGAAGAACCCGCTGCTGCGCTGGCTGCGCGGGCATCTGCGCATCACCCCGGGCTTCCACGGCGAGTCGTTCTTCGTCCGGCAGAACGGCATCCTCTGGGCGACGCCGATGTTCCTCGTACTCGTCCTGATCGAGGCGAGCGACCTGGTGTTCGCGGTCGACAGCATCCCGGCGATCTTCGCCGTCACCACCGACCCCTTCATCGTCTTCACGTCCAACATCTTCGCCATCATGGGGCTGCGCGCGCTGTATTTCGTGCTCGCCGACATGGCCGACCGCTTCCACCTGCTCAAGTACGGCCTCGCCCTCGTGCTCGTCTTCATCGGCGGCAAGATGCTCGCTGCGCCCTGGTTCCACCTGCCGATCCAGTGGTCCCTGGCGATCGTCGCCGGCACCATCCTGCTATCGGTGGTCGCCAGTCTGGTCGTGACAAGGCCCCGGGCGGCGACGGAAGACACCGCATGAATGCGACGCTGAGCACGCTCCCCGGCAACGATCGCCGCCAGCGGGTACGCGCGTGGATCGGGCAGCCGCGCGTGCAGAACTTCATCATCGGCCTGATCCTGGTGAACGCCGCCCTGCTCGGCCTGGAAACCTCGGCGAGCGCGATGGCGGCGGCAGGCGGGCTGATCGTCGGCCTTGACCGCGCCATCCTGGCGGTGTTCGTCGGCGAAATCGCCCTGCGCCTCTACGCCCATCGCGCGGCGTTCTGGCGCGATCCATGGAGCGTGTTCGACTTCGCCGTGATCGCCATCGCCCTGCTGCCGGCAACCGGACCCCTCGCCGTTCTGCGCGCGCTTCGCGTACTGCGGGTGCTGCGCCTCCTGAGCATGGTGCCTTCGATGCGGCGTGTCGTCGGCGCCCTGCTGGCGGCGATTCCGGGCCTCGGCTCGATCGCCATGGTGCTGCTGATCATTTACTACGTCTTCGCGGTGATCGCCAGCAAGCTGTTCGCGGCAAGCCACCCGGAATGGTTCGGCGATCTCGGTCGCTCGCTGTACACACTGTTCCAGATCATGACCCTGGAGAGCTGGTCGATGGGCATCGCCCGCCCGGTGATGGAGAACTTCCCCCACGCCTGGATCTTCTTCGTCGCCTTCATCCTGGTGGCGACCTTCACCATGCTCAACCTGTTCATCGCCATCATCGTCAACGCCATGCAGAGCTACACCGAGGCGGAGCAGCACGGCACGCAAAGGGTCGTCGAAGCCGCGCGCGAGCACATCGAGGCCGACCTGCACGCCGAGATGCGCAGCCTGCGCGACGAAATCTGCGCGTTGAAATCGATGCTGTCCGGCAGCCAGGCCATGCCGCCCAGGCCGGCGTCGGAGCGCACCGGCAGCACAGAAGGATGAAGCAGCGACGGCAACCTCCTTTTCTTCCTCACGCCGAGACCACGCCAGGCAGCATGTCCGAGCCGGCATCGCCTGCCCAGCCCGACGACGAGGTACCCTGGCACGCCCGCTCCGCGACGACCGCGGCCAGAGACCTGGGTGTAGACCCTGCCGCCGGCCTCGGCAGCGCCGAAGCGGCGGCCAGGCTCGCCCACCACGGTCCGAACCGGCTCGTCGGCAAGGCGCCGGCTACGGCGGCATCGGCAGCATCAGGCCGGAGGACGGCCAGGGCTCACCCGACTGGCTGCCGTTGCTGGCACCGGCGGCGTTGTGCCCCGACAGCCGCATTCGCGATGGCGAGTTGGTCGGCGACCCGACGAAGGGCGCGCTGCTGGCGCTGGCGGCGAAAGGTGGCGTGGACCTCGAGGATCTGAAATGATCACCGGCGACCACCGCGCAACCGCCGCCGCCATCGCGCGCGACCTCGGCTTGCGCGGCGAGGCGCGCGAAGGCCGCGAGATCGAGGGCATCTCCGGCGCGGCGCCGAGCGAGATGGTCGAAGCGACCGCCGTCTTCGCCCGCGTCGCGCCGAGCACAAGTTGCGCATCGTCGAAGCACTGCAGGCGCGTGGCCATGTCGTCGCCATGACCGGCGACGGCGTCAACGATGCACCGGCGCTGGAGGCCGCCGACCTCGGCGTCGCCATGGGCATCACCGGTACCGACGTCACCAGGGAAGCCGCCACCCTGGTGCTCACCGACGACAATTTCGCCACCATCGTCCGGGCGGTCGAAGAGGGACGCACCATCTGCGACAATATCGTCAAGTTCGTGCGCTTCCAGTTGTCCACCAACATAGGCGCCATCCTCACCGTGCTCGGCGCCCCGCTGTTCGGCATGCCGACGCCCTTCACCGCGATCCAGATCCTGTGGGTCAATATCATCATGGACGGCCCGCCGGCGATGACGCTCGGCGTCGAGCCGGCGCGTCCCGGCATCATGCACGGCGTGCCCCGCGCAGCCGACACCCACATCCTGAGTGGCGCGCGCCTCTGGCGCTTGGGTTTCTACGGCCTGACCATGGCGGTCGGTACGCTCGCCGCCTACGCCTGGAGGGCACACGCAGGAAAGGACGGCGGCAGCGGCCACGCCTACGCCGTGACGCTGGCCTTCACCACTTTCGTCCTGTTCCAGTTCTTCAACATCTTCAATGCCCGCGCCGAGTTCGGCACCGCCTTCAATCGCCAGTTCTTCACCAACGGCAAGCTCTGGCTCGCAGTCGCCGGCGTCGTCGCACTCCAGGTGGTCGCCGTGCGTTGGGCGCCGGCACAGGCGGTATTCGACACCGTCGACCTGAGCCTCGGCGACTGGCTGCTGGCGACGGCGATCGCCTCGATGCGAGGAGGCGGCCTTCCGGCAAACCGTTTCGACAAGCGGGGGGGGCTCGCTGTCGATGGTTGCCGAAAGGCCTGCCTGCGCTTGCTGCAGCCGCCCGTGGCAGCACCGGCTGCCGACGTTTCCAGCGGGAATCGTCTGGCCGGACCACAGGCGCAGCCTTGTCTGGCGGCCCGATCACGCAAGGGGCCGAGACACCGACTGCAAGCGGCAAACAGCTTCGGTGACAATAAAGCACGTTTCGTGCCAGTCGGAAAACAATCATTAAAGCAGGACCGGCTGCTTGCGATCGGGAGCATCGTGTAAGAAAGGCCGACAGACGGGTGCGCTGGCAAGCCCTCCCATTGCGCAATACTGCCATGGGCAAACGCTGACATCGATGCGAGCGCCGCCGGTGGCGCCACCCAAGACCGCGGCATCGAGCAGCATCCCGATCAATAGACATGACCAGCGAGATCAGGACGTGAGCGTCGCCCAGATGAAGCCAACATAGAACAGCAGCAAAGCGAAGCCGCGGTCGCGCCCGATCAGGCCGCTGCGGCTGGGCAGCAGCAGGAGCAGCGCGAGGATGCCGCAGGTCAACGTCAGCGCCACCTCGGTCAGCGGTGCCGCGATCGGATGCAGGGTACCCGCTACGCCAACGATGGCCAGACCGTTGAACAGGTTGCTGCCGATCAATGTGCCGACGCCGACATCGTCGTGGCCACGCAGGCGCGAAAGGATCACCGTCACCAGTTCGGGCAGTGATGTGCCGATGGCTACCAGAATCGCCCCGATCACGTACGTGTCGACGGCCAAGGCGGCCGCGATTCCCGTTGCTCCGCTGACGAACAGGCGGCCGGCAACGATCAACGCACCAAGACCGAGCACACCGAGCAGCAGGCTCCTTCCGGCAGACAGTTCGCTGGTCTCGACATCCACCGCCAAGGCGCGCTGGCGCAGGGCACTGCGCACGATCCAGACCAGCCAGGCGAAAAACAGCGCCAACAGCAGCAATGCCTCGGGCCGGTCGATGCGTCCATCAAGAATCAGGACAAGAGTCAGCGCGGGGACTGCGAGGGCAAGGTAGAAATCGCGGCCAAAATCCTGCCGCGACGTCTGCACGCCACCATAAAGCAAGGCGAGACCGAAGATCAGCGCGACATTGACGACGTTGCTCCCCAGCGCATCGCCCAAACCGATTTCCGGTTGGCCGGCGAGAGCGGCGACGGTAGACACGGTGAGCTCCGGGCTGGAGGTGGCGAAGGCCGCCAGTGTCGTGGCCACCACCGCCTTTGGTACGCGCAGATGGCGTGCCGTGCCGAGGATGGACTTGAGGAATGCCTCGCCGCCCGCCGCGGCCAACAGCACGGCGCCCAGGATCAGGGCCGGATCGGTCATGGCGATTCGTCAGGCGCATCACGCGGGTCGCAGATGACCAGCACATCGCATCGCGACTCCGCCAGCACGTGCTTGGTCACGCTACCGAGCAGGAATTCCTCGACGAGATGCGATCCGTGCTTGCCGATGACGATCAGGTCGCTGGCAAGCTCCTGCGCGACGCCGATGATCTGCTGCGCAGGATCGCCATGAATGACCCGGACCAGATACTCCGCCGGCGCCAGACCGGCGGTTGCCGCCAGCTCGTGCAAGCGTTCGCGGCGGTTCTCGCTGCTGCTTGTGACGTACCGGCGGATCTCCTGCGCGTCGACACCTGCAAGCCGCAACTTGCCCTCGTAAGGCAACTCGAACGCGTGCAACAAGACCAGATCGGCCTTTGGCGCCCAGCGCCTTGCCAGGCGAACCGCCTCGAGCGACACCGGCGAGAAATCCACAGCAACCAGGACGCAGCCGTATGTTGCGTGGGGTTCATTCTTCACGACGAGAACCGGACGCTGTGACGACTTGCGCAGCAGCCGGGCTGCCGTCGGCCCCAGTACAGTGTGGCGCAGCGGCGACTCGCCACGCGCGCCGATGACCACCAGACGCGCATCCAGCGCGTCGGCTTCGGCAGCGATCGCGTTCAGCGGCTTCCCCTCGGCGATGCACGTGCGCGCAGCAACGCCACGACGGATCGCTGCGGCGCTGGTGAGCTCATCGAGGTGCTTGCGGGCGTCGCTGTTCAAGGCTGCCTTCACGGCGGATACATCGTCCCCCCACATCTCGCGCAGGCTGTCGAGGGCATCCAGCTCCATTGCGTGCAGAATGCAAAGCTCACTGCCGCTGCTGGCAGCCAGCAGAAACGCGCGCTCGACCGCATGGCGCGCCGGCGCGGAAAGATCGGTGGCGACGAGAATCGTCCGCGCGCTCGTCATTTGGCATCCTCCTCCACTGGGTTTTCAAGCACCGGCTGGTAGTCCCAGTCACGTATGTCCTGCAGCATCCGGTCGATATCGACGGTGGGAATCCGCAACATGCGCAAGGCGGTCGCGCCAAGGCGCAGGCTGGATTCGATCGCCTCCGGATAGGCATGGATCGCACCGGCGTTGACCAAGGCCGAACTGGCTTCCAGGTCGCGGGCACGCGCGATCACCGGCACATGCGGACAATGTTGGCACAGTGCAGCAATCGCCCGCAACGCGATGGCGTGCGAGTCGACGGTGACGATGGCCAGCGTGGCGCGCTCGGCCCTGGCCGCTGCAAGCAGCTCCGGATCGGCAATGTCGCCATAGAGCACCAGATGCCCGTCGGCCTGCCCTTGCTGCACCCGCTTTGGATCGGTGTCGAACGCCACGAAATCGACACCGCTCGCCTTCAGCAGTACCGCGATGGTATGGCCCACGCGCCCGTAGCCGCCGATCAGCACTTGGGGTGCGGGAAAGCCGCCCAACTGCTCTGCCACGGGAGGGGCGGCAACGACCGACCGGGCCAGACCGGAGGCGATCGCATGGTTGTAGCGGATGAGCAGGACGCCTCCGACCAGGGAGAAGAGGACGGCATTGAGCACGACCTGACCGGCCTGCGCATCGATCACGCTGCTGTCCAGCGCGATGGCAAGGAGCGCGAAACCAAACTCACCGCCGACGGCGAGCAGCAAGGCCGTTCGCCATGATGCAAGCGCGTCCATGCCACTGCGACGCACGATCAGTACGACGACGACAATCTTGCTCGACAGCAGCAGCAGGCTGCCCAGCAGGGCCCAATGCCAGATCCGGGGCAGTGAACTCGGATCGATCAGCATGCCGATACCAATGAAGAAGAGGCCGAGCAGCACATCGCGAAACGGACGAATGCTGGATTCCACCTGGTGACGGAACTCGGTCTCGCCCAGCATCATACCTGCCAAAAAGGCGCCAAAGGCCAGCGACAGCCCGAGACTGCTGGTGGTCGAGGCAGCCGCCAGCACGACCAGCAGGACCGTCAGGGTGAACAGCTCGGCGGAACGCCGCTCGGCGACGAGGTGGAAGAGTGGGCGCAAGGCCCAGCGCACGGCATAGAAGACCACGGCGAACGCGAGCATGGCCTTGGCCAGGGCCCAGCCGAGTTCGCCAGCCAGGGCGTAGATACCCGTGGCGCTGCCCAGCACCGGAATCAGGACCAGGAAAGGCACGGCGGTCACATCCTGGAACACGGAGATGGCCAGGCCGAGCCGGCCATGCGCGGTCGCGTCCTCCCCCTGTTCGGCCAATTGCCGGCCGATGATGGTAGACGAAGACTGCGCGAAGACGGCACCGATGACGAAGGCCACCGCCGGGTTCAAGCCAGCCAGCCACAGCAAGGTGGCTACTACAGCCGTGGTCAGTCCAACCTGCGCGGTACCGAGGCCCAGGATCTGATGACGCATCGCATGCAGTTGCGGCAGCGAGTAGTTGAGCCCGATCGAGAACAGCAGGAAGACCACGCCAAACTCGGCCAGCACCTTGAACTCCGGGACATGCACCGTCGGACCAGCCGTATGCGGCCCAAGGATCAACCCGACCAGCAGGTAACCCAGGCTCGAGGGAATACGCAGCCGCTGAAAGGCGACCATGATCGCCACAGTCACGGCCAGCAGGAGAATGATCTGAATCAGATGATCCATTTGGTCTATCCGCTCTCTGCGTTTCCTGGCCGAGACGCGGCGGGTCGGCCGCACCTCACTTGGCCACCCCGTCAAACCGGATCATCGCCGTCAGCACCTCGACCACATGATCGACGGCGTGGCGCATCGGCCACACGATGGTCGGCGCGCCCATTCTCGTCAAGGCTGCGCCGCCGAAGCCGTCGCGGGCGACGATCGCCACTTCGCCGGTGAAATGCAGGTCCCGCAGTCCGCGCAGCAGGTCCCGGTTCGAGACGATTTCCGGCAGGGTGCTGACTACCCAGCAAGGCCAATGGCCCGCGTTGCTGGTTGATGTCTGTGACCTGATATCGAGAAAAGGACTGCGAAGCGCGGTGCCGGCGGCTCGGCATGATCCAGTCCACCCCGGCTACGGGTGGCGCGCGAACGTGTCCGAGTATGTTGCCAAGCGGGCGGAAAAGCAAGGGCTCTGCGACCTCGAGGCGGCGGCTGCCGTTGACGATGCGGTTGCAACGGAACCGGCGAGCCGACTCGACGATCCGAGCCCCGAACAGCGGCGGGAGATCGCGGAGGCCGCTCAGCCGGCGCCGCCGCCGCCCCTACTCGCTGACGACCAACGTCAGTGGCTCCATCTCCCGATACAGCAGACCGAGCGGCGGCTTGCTCGAAATGGTGATGATCCGCGTCCCCGGCGGGTAGATCAGGTGATAGGTGAGGAACATGTGCGCCTCGTCGCAACCGAGCAGCAGTTCGCGCAGCGCCGAATAGCCCGCGGTGGCGAGCACTTCCACCTCGTCGTACTTGCGCCGGTTGAGACGGATCGAGCGCGATCGGAACTCGACTTCGGGATGCTTCTCGGCCAGCAACTGGTGCATCAGCCAGTGTCGCACTTCGGGCAGGACGATGACGCCGACGCTGTCGGCGCCGACCAACCACTCGACGGCACGTGCCTCGCCGAAGGGATCCGGAGCATGGTCACCAAAGGCCTGGCACCAGCGCGGAAAGAAGGCCGAGTAGCGGTGCAGGAGCTTCTCCATGATGCCTCGCCCGACTAGCGCCCACCGACCGCGCGATCGATCAGGCTGCCGACGACGTCGGTATCCGAAACGAAACCCTCGAGCTCGTTGTTGTCGATCACCAGCACGCTCTTCACCGAATACTGGATCATCAGGCGAGCCAGATAGCGCACGTCGAGGTGCTGCGACACCTGCAGCGCCGGTTTCTGGGCGATATCGTAGACGTTGAGCAGGTCGATGTCACCGTCTTCGGCGATCACCGCCCGCGCCACGTCACGATAGGCGATCAGCCCGTAGGCATCACCCGAGTGGCGTTTTTCGACGACCAGCGACTTGACGCCGCGCTCCTTCATCATCATCAGCGCCTCACGGACGGTCGCCATCGGGCTGATGGTGACGACCTTCTTCTTCATGATTCCGGCAACCAGCATGGCAGGGACTCCTTCAATCAATGATCGGGCAGGCAGGGAAAAACGCGGACCGGCGTTCGCCGCTCACAGCCCCTCCTCGACTTCGCGCCGGAAGGCCTGCATCTGCGCCAGGCCGATGCCGACGACACTGCCCAGCGGCAGCGAGAAGGCCAGGCCGCCACCGGGCAGGTCCATCTTCATCTGCATCTTGACGGCGCGCAGGATGCGCATCGCGAGCTGCTTCTCGACGACGCAGAGCAGCAGCGACTCCTTGCGCTCGAGCCCGAGGCCGAGGAAGGTCTTGCGCTCGTTGTGCCGCAGCCCCTTGCCCTTGACGATGGTGATGCCGGTGGCGCCGGCTTCCTTGAGGATATCGACCGCGCGGTTCTCGTCTTCCTCGGGAACGATCAGTACGACGGCGGAAAATTTCATCGTGTTTACTCCGTGACGGGTTTCCTGGCACGCAACAGCCAAGTGGCGAGCATGCCATACGACATGACGATGATCATCGGCAACAGCGAGGCGAAGGCGATCAGCCCGAAGCCGTCGATCATCGGGTCGCGGCCCGGCGTCCGCGCGGCCAGCCCGACGCCGAGCGCGGTGACCAGCGGCACGGTCACCGTCGACGTCGTCACGCCGCCGCAGTCGTAGGCGATCGGAACGATGAACCGCGGTGCGAAGCGGGTCATCAGCAGGACCAGCAGGTAGCCGGGAATCAGCCAGTAGGCGATGTTGGTGCCGTCGACGATGCGCGCGCAGCCGATGACGATGCCGATGCCGACGCCGATCGACACCAGCGTGCGCAGCCAGAAGCCCTTCAACTGACCGAGGCTCACTTCGTCGGCCTTGATCGACAGCGCGATCAGCGCCGGTTCGGCCATCGTCGTCGCAAAGCCGATCAGGAAACCGTAGAGGTAGAGCACCCACATCGCCACGCCATCACGCATCAGGCCGCTGGTCATCTCGTCGCCGAGCGGGAAGAGCCCGACCTGCAGCCCCTCGTCGAACATGAACAGGCCGACGGCCACCAGCACCATGCCCACCGCCAGCCCGCGCGGATCGGCCAGCGGCCGGCGCAGGATGACGAAGCTCGAGAACAGGACGACGGCGATGATCGGCAGCAGGTTCCGCACCATGATCAGGAAGTCGAGCAGCATCTCGAGTGCGGCGTACTGGTGCTGGTCGTCGCTCGGCATCAGCAGCACGACGCTGCCGGCCGCGGCGGGAACGAAGAAGACGATGCCGTAGAGCTGGATGATGATCATCGGCGCCAGCGCGCCAAAGGCGATCAGGCCGAAACCGTCGAGCATCGGATTGCGGCCGCGGATGCTCGTCGCCAGACCGACGCCGAGGGCGGTGAGCAGTGGCGCGGTGACGGTCGAGGCGACGACGCCGCCGGAATCGAAGGCCAGGCCGACCAGTTGCGGGGGCGCGAAGGCCGTCAAGGCGATGACCACGAGGTAGCCGGGGATCAGGTACTTGCCGATCGAGTGGCCGAGGACGATGCGCCAGACGCCGACGACGACCGCCAGCCCGACGCCGAGCGCCGCCACCATGCGCAGCGTCAGCGCGCCCATGCTGCCGCCCGATACCGCCTCGGCCTTGTAGGCGACCGCCATCAGCGCCGGCTCTGCGGCGACCGAGGCGAAGCTGACGCAGAAGGCGAAGAACATCAGCCAGAGAAAGGAACCGCGCCGGGCGAAGTCGAAAGCCATCGTCTCGCCGGCAGGAAAGATCGCCGCGTCCAGCCCCTTGACGAACAGCGCGAGGCCAAGCAGGACGACGGCAAAGCCACCGATCAGCGCCGCCGGGCTGTCGGGCATGCGCTGGATGAAGAAGATCTGGAAGATGAGGACGACGATCAGCGTCGGCGCCAAGTCGCGCGCCGCTTCGTGCAGCAGTTCACGGATGACGCGGACGAGCGAGCCGAGCCTCATCCTAGCTCCCGGCCGTCGCCGGTCGCCGCGAACCGACAGGGAGAGCGGACGACCGGTCAGACTGGATCAGCGGCTGCGCGACACGCAGGAGAGCAGTCGGTCGATCGGTCGTTGTCGTCATGGCCGCGGATGATGCCGGAAGTTCGCGGATGCGGCAAGAGGCGGCAAGATAAATCACCCTGGCATTGCCGGCGCGAATGCCGCGGCGCTCGTGCCACATGGCGCGGGCGGCGCAGGTGGCCCCGGATCAGCCGTCCCGGCGCGCCCGGTCCCGGATTGACGGCGGCAGACCGTAAAGGCCATACTCATGTCCGCATCATCGAGGTTCCAGCACGCTGCCGGAGCGACTTCCTCAACTCGGTCCTGGTGACCCGATTGCCGAGCTGATCGCCGCGTTGTCACCACCGGGACCAAATCCCATCCGTTATCGCCGCAAGGCCTGCCCATGATCGACCGCTTCGCGCCCGTCCTGCACATTCTCGGCATCCTGATCATCGGCTTCGGCGGGCTGATGCTGCTGCCGCTCGGCCTGTCGTGGCTGACCGCCGACGGCGCCCACAGTGCCTACGACGAAGCCGTCCTGATCACGCTGGCCGCAGGCGGGCTGCTGACCTTCACGGCGCGCCACCAGAAGCGAGAGATGCGCGTGCGCGAGAGCTTCCTGCTGGTGGCTCTGATCTGGGCGCTGTTGCCGGCCTTCGGCGCGCTGCCGCTGTATCTGCACATCCGCGAGCTGTCGTGGACCGACGCCTATTTCGAGGCCGTGTCGGGACTGACGGCCACCGGCGCGACGGTACTTTCCGGTCTCGACCACCTACCGCTGTCGATCAACTTCTGGCGCACCTTCATGCACTGGGTCGGCGGTCTCGGCGTCGTCGTCCTGGCGGTGGCGATCCTGCCGCTGCTCGGCTTCGGCGGTCGCAGCATGCTCAAGGCGGAAACGCCGGGGCCGATGAAGGACAGCAAGATCACCCCACGCCTGACCGAAACCGCCAAAGGTCTGTGGGTGGTGTACGTGATCCTGACGACGGCCTGCGGCATCAGCCTCTACCACGCAGGGATGAGCCCCTGGGATGCGATGATGCACGCCTTCTCGGTGATGGGCCTGGGCGGCTTCTCGACCAAGGACGCCAGCCTCGGCCATTTCGCCAGCCTCGAGATCGAGATCGTCGTCACCTTCTTCGCGCTGCTCGCCGGAATCAACTACAGCACGCACTTCCTCGCCCTGTCGAAGCGCTCGCTGCGCGTCTACCGCTTCGACGTCGAGGCACACTATTTCCTCGGCTTCCTCGCCTTCAGCAGTCTCGCGCTGACCCTCTACCTGATGCCCGACGGAATCTACGAGGATTTCCTGACCACCTTCCGCTACGTCGCCTTCCACTCGGTGTCGCTCGCCACCTCGCTCGGCTTCGCCACCACCGATTATGCGCAGTGGCCGCTGTTCGCACAGTTGTGGATCCTGTTCCTCGGCAGTTTCGTCGCCTGCTCGGGATCGGCCGGTGGCGGCATCAAGATGATGCGCGCGGTGATCCTCTACAAACAGGTGTTCCGCGAGCTGATGCGGGCGATGCACCCGCGCGGCCTGCAGAGCGTGCGCTTCGGGACGAGCGTCGTTCCCGACCACGTGCTGCACTCGATCCTCGGCTTCCTCTTCATCTACGTCGTGTCGATCGTCTCGCTGACGCTGCTGATGGTCGCGACGCGGCTCGATGTCATCACCGCCTTTTCCGCCGTCGTCGCCTGCATCAACAACACCGGCCCCGGCCTCAACCTGGTCGGACCAACGACCACCTACGCCGTGCTCAGCGACTTCCAGACGTGGATCTGCACGTGGGCGATGCTGCTCGGCCGGCTCGAGATCTTCACGCTGCTGGTGCTGCTGATGCCGGCATTCTGGCGACGCTAAGGCCGCAGCATCTCGGCCAGCGCCGCCATCAGCCAGGAACGCATGCCGATGACGATGGTGTAGGGACGGCGCTGCTCGGGCGGCAGCTTCTGGTCGGCCAGGTGCTGATTGGAGAAGTCCTGGCCGACGCGCAGCAGCCGTTCGCGAAACGAACTGGCCAGGCTGCGCCCGATTTCGCCGTGCACCACCATCAGCATTTCCGACTCGCCGTCGAAACCGCCGGCGAAGTAGTCGTGCAGCACTTCCCTGCGGAAGAAGTCCATCACCGGCCCGTGCGGCAGCCAGCGGAATCCCTTGGCTACCTTGAGCCGATAGCGGTTGCCGGGGCGCAGGTCGATGATGCCGATGCGATCGAGCTGGGTCAGCGCCTTCACCAGCTGGACCTCGCTCAACTCGTAGGTGGCGAGGATCTCCTCGGCGGGTAACTGGCTGATGACACAGATCGCCACCACCAGCAGGATCCGGTCGGCGACCACCGCCTTCTCCTGCGCCAGGGTCAGTTCCAGCATCAGGGGCTGGGTGTCGGCGATGCGCCGCGCGAGGTCGGCGAAATCGAGGTTGAGCACGCGACAGATGTCGTCGATGCGCGAGAGCGGCATGTCACCCCTTTTGGCGAGCATGCGCTTGACGCTGGACTCGGCCATGCCGAGGCGCTCCGCCAGTGCCGCGTAAGTGATGCCGGCGGACCTGAGTTCGGACTTGAGCAGCGCGATGAGGTCGACGGTGGTGCTCATGGCACGCTGCCTTCCGGAAAGAAGTACCTTCAAACGATACCACGAGTCACTCCTGAAAAGACACCGTATCTCTTCCTTGTACCGCCATCGCACTCATTCCATGATGCGCCCGTCACCTCGATCACCCCAGGAAAGGAGCACAGCATGGAACCAGCACGACACCCGATCCGCCGCGACACCGCCGCCTGGCGCCTGCAGGTCTGGGTTTCGTTCGGCATCGCCCTGTTCGTCTGCGGCAGCGGACTGGCCTGGCTGCCGGGCGACGATCTCGACCGCGCCTTCATGGTCATGGGCTATTCCTTCTGCCTCTCTTCGGTCTTCGTACTCGCCAAATACGTGCGCGACAACGCCGCGACAGAAGCGGACACGCCAACCTGGTCGCTGGTCGTCTGGGGCGGGTTCGCGCTGGCGATGGCGCTGACTGCCTGGGGCCTGTGGCGCATGGACATCAACCCGACGTGGAAAGCCTATCTGCTGGTGAGCTGGCTCTACCTGATCTCGTCGGCCTTCACCCTGGCGAAGACCCTGCGCGACGCCCATGAGGCCGATCGCCTCGAACACGGCCGGGAGTCGTGCGCCACCCACTCTCCCGCCGACAGCGCGCAGCACTGAAACCCACACGCAAGGAGTCGATCATGAACACCGCAACCTCCCGCCGCTCTGCCCTGCGCCAACTCTGCGGGCTTGGCCTCGCCCTGGCAGTCGCGCCGTACGCCAGCCACTGCCTTGCGCATGGCGGCGCAGCCGAAGCCAGCACGGCTTCCGGCCTCTCGCTTTCCCTGCCGGTCGCAGTGCTCAGCGCCGCATCGGTGATGATCCTCAGCGCCGGTGCGGTGCTCACCGTGGTCGCCGTCGAAAGCTCGGCGCGCGGCGCCGTCTGGCTGCTGCGGCGCGCGTCCGACGGTGCCACCGCCAGCCTGCGCTTCACCGGCGAAGCGGCCGCCGCATCATTGGTCGCGGCAGGCACCGTCGTCTCGGTGACGGTCGTCACCGCCGGCTGGCTGCTCTCGGTGGCGGGCGAGGTGATCTGCCTGGTGCCCAATGCCCTGGGCGAGTCACTGCTCTACAACGAAAGGATCCGCTGATGAACACCGGCGACACGATCCGGCGGACCTGGCGCAGCGTCGTGCTGGCGCTGAGCCTGGCATGTCTCGCCGCGCCGGCGCTTGCCGGCCAGAACTGCGAGGCGCGCCGTCCGACCGTCGATTCGATCAGCCGCGACCTCGCGCTGGCGGCAAGCGTTGCCCGCCAACTCGACGACCTGGCGCAGCGCGACGGCAGCAAGGTGGTGCTGATCGCCCGCGCCGGGCAGGATCTCTCGCAGTACGGTCTGCGTTACTCACACCTCGGCATCGCCTATCGCGACGACGCCGTGCTCGACGGGCGTGGCGCCTGGCGCGTGCTGCACAAGCTCAACCAGTGCGGCAGCGGCCGCAGCAGCCTGTACCGTCAGGGCCTCGCCGAGTTCTTCGGCGACGGACTCCATCTGCACGAGGCCGGCGTCGTCGCGCTCGAACACGAGCTCGCGGCCCGCGTCATCGGCCGGATCAAGAATGACGCGCTGCTCGCCACCCTGCACGAGCCGCGCTACAACATGCTCGCCTACCCGTGGTCGGGCCCCTACCAGCAGAGCAACCAATGGGCGATCGAGACCCTGGCGATGCTCGCCGAGCCCGCCGTCGGCAGCCGCGCCGCGGCGCGCGACTGGCTGCGTGCCAGCGGTTACCGTCCCACCACCCTGCAGATCGATCCGCTCAAGCGGCTCGGCGCACGCGTCGCCACCGCCCACATCAGTTTTGACGACCATCCCTTCGGGCGACGAATGGCGGGGCAGATCGAAACGGTCACCGTGGACTCGGTGTTCGACTGGATGGCGCGCAGCGGGCTTGGCAAGGCGCCGCTGCGGCTGCGCACCATGCCGCACCATGTGTTCTCGTTCACCACGCCGCGACCGGTGGAAAGGCCGGCGTGACCGTGCGAGCAGCGGGCCACCGCACAGCGGCAGGCGGGGCGCCCGGGCGCCGCCGCCAGGCGCCGTCTACCAGCGAATCTGAACCTCCTGGATGACCTGCGGCGTCGCGCGCTGGATGGTGAACCGGATGCCTTCGACCTCGATCGTCGTCCCCGGCTTGGGAATCTCGCGCGCGAATTCGAGCAGGAAACCGGAAAGCGTGTCGTGGCTGCCCTCGCCGGGCAGCTTCAGGCCGAGTTTCTCGACCAGCAACTGCGGGTTGGCGCGGGCGCTGACGAC
Source organism: Accumulibacter sp. (assembly GCF_036625195.1). NCBI lineage: Bacteria > Pseudomonadati > Pseudomonadota > Betaproteobacteria > Candidatus Accumulibacter > Accumulibacter sp. Next base: position 2,308,238 of record NZ_JAZKUG010000001.1, on the reverse strand, counting down.
GTAGTCGTGATGTCCGAGCTTGCGGAACCACTCCGCCGGTTTCTCCTGCCGATCGTACTCGTCCTCGATGTCCTCGACCACTTCCTCGATGATGTCCTCGATGGTGACGATGCCCTCGGCGCCGCCGAACTCATCCATCACCACCGCCATCGCATCGCCGTCCTTGCGCAGCTCGACAAGCATCGACTCGGCGCTCTTGCTCGCCGGCACGTAGCGGGTCGGACCGACGAATCCCTCGATCGGCGTCGCGGCATCGACGCCGAGCAGGTCCATCGTGTTGAGCACGCCGATGACGCGGTCGATGCGGCCGTCGTACACCGGCAAGCGGACGTGCGCGCTGTCGACCGCCAGGCGCACCGCCTCACCGACCGTGCACCGCCTGTCGATGGCGGTGACGTCGATCAGCGGCACCATCACCTTGTAGACGGTGGTCTCGGAAAAGTTGAACATGCGGCGGATCATCGTCTTCTCGATCTGCTGGATGTCGCCCCCTTCCTGTGGCGGCATCTGCACCATGCTCTGGATCTGTTCGCGCAGGGTGAAGGGGTTGTGCTCATCGCGCGCGCCGGCGAGGCGCGAAAGGAACTTCGACAGCGTGACGAAGACGATCAGGATCGGCGCGAACAGGATCGAGAAGAAGCGCAGGATGTAGATGACGTACGGCGTGATCACGTCGGCGCGCTGCTGGAAGACGCTCTTCGGGACGATCTCGCCGAAAACCCAGATCAGCGGAGCGACGAGGATGACCGCCAACCAGCTGCCGGCATCGCCGAAAAGCTGGATCATCAGCGCGGTGGCGATCGTCGAGTTGGCGACGACAGCGATGTTGGTCCCGACGAGTGTCGTCGACAGCAGCCACTCGGGCCGCTTCTCGAGCATTTCGAGCGCCATCCGCGCGCCACGCGATCCCTTGGCGGCATCGTGGCGCAGTTTCATGCGGTCGGCGCTGACGATGCCGAGTTCCGAGCCCGAGAAGAAGCCCTCGGCGATCAGGCAGACGACCATCAGCAGGGCCGTGAGCAGGATATCAGGCATTTATGCGTCCCCCTTCTTCTCTTCGGTCGTTTCCTGGCTCGCCGCCGCCTCGCCGGCATCCGCGGCGGCCTCGGCCGGCGGCGGCAGCCGTTCGACGAGGACGCGCGTGATCCGGTTGTGCTCGAGCGCCTCGACGGTGAAGCGCAGTCCGTAACGCTCGATCGCCGCGCCGCTCGCCGGCAGTTCGCCAAAAGCCTGCAGCAATGCGCCGGCGAGGGTCTCGACTTCCTCGCTCTCGATGCGGACGCCGAACTCCTGGTTGAAGTCGTCGAGCGACATGCTGGTGTCGATCAGGCGGCGGCCGTCGGCGAGGTCGCTCATCAGGTGCCGCGGCACGACGTCGCTGTCGGACGGACTGGCGATCTCGCCGAAGACGCACTCGAGCAGATCCTCCATCGTCACCAGGCCGGTGACGCCGCCGTACTCGTCGACGATCAGCGCGAACGACAGCTTGCGCTGGCGGAAGGTGTGGAACAGCTCGACGGCCGGCTTCGATTCCGGAAAGAAACTCGGCTGCCGCAGCAGCTTGCGGATTCCCTGCGGGTCACGCTCGAGCCGGGCGAGATCGACCCCGAGCAGGTCGCGCGTGTACAGGATGCCGAGGATGGTGTCGCGATGCCCCTTGAATACCGGATAGCGCGACTGCCGCGTCGCCCGGATCTGTGCCAGCAGTTCGCTCACCGGCAGGTCGGCCGAGAGGAACTGGATGTCGGAGCGTGGCCGCATGATGTCGCTCAGCGACTTGTTGCCGAAATCGAAGATCTTCTCGATGTACTGCGCTTCCTTGCTGTCGAGCGCGCCCTCGCCGACGGCGTCATGCACCAGCGTGCGGATCATGTCCTCGGTGACCAGGTTGCCCTCGGAACGCTGCTTGCCGACGATCAGCGTGATGAAGAAATCGGAGATGTGGCGGATCACCTCGCGCAGCGGCGTGATCAGACGCGCGAACAGCGCGATCGGGCGACACTCGGCGCTGGCGAAGGCGACGTTGTTGCGGATCGCCAGCACCTTCGGTGTGATCTCGCCGAAGAGCAGCAGGATCGGCACCATCACCAACAGGTTGATCATCTCGTTCTCGGCGCCGAAGACGTGGATGATCATCGCCGCCGAGATCACCGACGCCGACACATTGACGAACTCGTTGCCGATCAGGATGGTGACGATCAGCCGCCGCGGCTCGCTGCGCAGGCGTTCGATGAGTTCGATGCGCGGATTCTTCGCCGCGCGCATCTGGTCGAGCTCGAACTGGCTGAGCGAGAACAGCGAGGTTTCAGTGCTCGAGAAGAAGCCCGAGAAACCGAGCAGGACGACAAAGACGATGAGTTCGATCCATAGGGCAGGATCCATGGTTCACACCTTCCTCCAGAAAAGGGACATGGCACGACATTCGCGGGTGGCGGCGACAGGATTGCACGAGGGACCGGCGACGGCAGCGCTGCCGGGACGGCCAACCAGACAGCCCGTCGACGGCGGACTTCCGGCGTCGACGGTCACGACAGGCTTGCGGGGAGGCTCGGAAGTGGCGAAAGCCCGAGCAACGATCCTTCCTGCCGCAAAGCGGGTGTCCGGCGACAGGAGGGAGAGGGGACGCAAATCGCCGGCAGCCGTGCTGCAGCGAGATGGGCGGGATAAAATGGGGAATCAGCCCGAGAACGACATGGGCGCCGATTCTGCACCGGCTTGATGCCAGAGTCAAGGCCGGCGCGACCGCGGGTTCGCGGGCCGAGTCGCCGAGGCCACCTCGCGACGTCCGTGCCAAGCGGGCGCTGCGCGCTCGCCGATTCGCTGCCGGAGCGGCCCCTGCCGCACCGTCCGCAGATCCTTTGCCGTTCTCATGACGAACGACCGGTCACGGCCCGCGGCCGGCTGGCGTGGAATCGTCGCCGGCTGGGCAAGACACGACGGCAGGTTGCCCAAGGGCGCGATCTCGTGTAAATAACCGTTCTGTCATCCATCATGCTGCACGGGGGGCCATAGCGTTCTTCAGCGTGCAGAAAGCCGCCGTCAGATGTTCGAAGCCTTCCTGCTGTTCATCCTGCTGCTGTTCTCGGCCTTCTTCTCCGGCTCCGAGACGGCGATCACTTCGCTCTCGCGGGCGCGCGTCGAGGCGCTGTTGGCCGAGCGCCGTTTCGGAGCACGCGCGCTGCACCGGATGAAGGGCAACCTCAACCGCACGCTGGTGATCATCCTGATCGGCAACAACCTGGTGAATACCGGCGCCGCCACCCTTGCCACGGTCGTCGCCACCGAACGTTTCGGGCACCTCGGCCCTGGTCTGGCGGTCGGCGTGATCACCCTGCTGCTGCTGATGTTCGGCGAGATCACTCCGAAGACCTTCGGCTCGCGTTACGCGATCGCCATCGCGCTGCTCGCCTCCGGACCGCTCGAACTGCTCGGCAGGCTGCTGCTGCCGCTGGTCTGGACGATCGAAGCCTTCATTCGCTGGATGCACAGCCTGACCAGCCCGCCAAAGGACCCGACGGTGACCGAAAGCGAACTGATCGCACTGGCCGAGCACGGAACGCAGGAGGGATCGATCGAGGCCGGCGAGCACCAGATGATCCGACGCATCTTCGACTTCAGCACACTGCGCGCCGGCGACATCATGGTCCACCGGCACCAGATCTTCTCGCTCGACGGCCAGCGGACGATCGGCGATTGCCTGGCCGAGATCGCCGGCCAGTCGCATTACCGTATTCCACTCTACGCCGGCAATCCGGAGGAGATCAGCCGCGTCGTCACCCTGCCCGAGATCCTCAGGGAGGTCGCGCAGGGGAACCTCGACAAGACCCTCGCCGAGGCCGGCAGCGAACCGCTGTTCGTGCCGCCGAACCAGCCCGTGGACCGCTTGCTCGACGTGCTGCGGGCGAACAAGGATCAGTTGATCGTCGTCGTCAACGAGTTCGGTGGTCTGCTCGGCATCTTCACGCTCGAGGACATCCTCGAGGAACTCGTCGGCGAAATCTACGACGACCAGGAAGCACCGCCGGACGAACAGGTCCTGCTGATGAAACCCGACGGCAGCGAACTGGTGGTCGACGGGACCACCGAACTGCGCATCATGGAAGCGCATTTCGAGCAGGACTTCGCCGGCAAACCCTACGATTCGGTCAATCTCTGGATCATCCGCAATCTCGAACGGATTCCAGCCCCTGGCGAGAGCTTCCAGATCGAGGGCCTCGAAGTGAAGATCGAGCGCGCTTCACGGCGCCGCATCCACGAGGTGCGCATCCGGCGCCCGACTGCCAGAGCAGCGGTGGATTCAGCCGGCAGCACAGCGGGCGGCGGCGACCGCGATGGCGACGCTTTACCGCCCTGACCGCCCCCCTGCTCTCGCTGCTTCCGGCGGGCCGTTCGCCGCCTACTCGCGTTGCAGGATCGCCGCCGGCAGCACCGTTCGCGCCATCCGCTTGGCGAAGTAGTAGATCCGCTTCTGCTTCTCGATGATGTCGATCTCCATCGTGTACGCCGGGATGCGGTTCGGTTCCTCGGCGACCAGGCGGCGCGCCTCGTGCAGCGCCGCCGAATCGGCGATCTGGTTGATCTCCTCCTTCATTCCCGTGACCACCTGCGCCGCGCGCTGGTTGCGTTGCGCCACCGCCTGCACGGCGGCGGTCACCGCGCGCGTGATCGCCTGCTGGAAGCCGTTCAGCACACCCTGCGTCGCCTCGCTGATCTCGATGTGGTCCTTGATGCGGTCGTAGCCGAGCACCACCAGATTGGTCTCGATGATGTCGCCGACGTTCTCGAGGTTGCTCACCGCCTCCATCAACTGCAGCAGCTCGCGCGTCTGTTCGTCATTGAGCTGCTGCTTGCTGATCCGGCCGAGGTAGTCGATGATCCCGGCGTGCAGGATGTCGACGGTGTCGTCCATCTTCCGGATCTCCTCGAGCGCCACGCGGTCGCCCTTGATGATCGCCGGCATGATCCGTTGCAGCATCTGGTTGACCGTCTCGCCCATGTGCATCACTTCCATCCGTACCTGGTCGAGCGCCAGCGAGGGCGTGCTCAGCAGTTCCTCCTGCAGGAATCGGGTGCGGACGATGAGCGCTTCCTCCTCGAGCGCCCTGTCGGGCACCAGCCACTCGACGAGGCGCGCGATCTGCGCCGTGAACCAGATGAAGATCAGCGTGTTGGCGATGTTGAAGAAGGTGTGCGCATTGGCGATCTGGCGCGGCGTTTCGGCCGCCAGCCGGGCGGCGCCGCTGAGATCCGGGTACGCCGGCGAGATGCTGGTGACGAAACTGGCGATGAAGCCGATGAAGGGCAGCCAGATCAGCACCCCGCAGACATTGAACAGCAGGTGAACGATCGCTGCGCGGACCGCTTCGCGCGGCTTGCCGATCACCGCCAGCAGCGCCGTCGCACAGGTGCCGATGTTGGCGCCGAAAGCGAGCGCGATGCCCGCCTGCAGGCTGATGAAACCCTGGCTGGCCATGACGATGACGATGCCGGTCGAAGCCGAGGACGACTGGATGATGGCGGTGAACACCGTGGCGATCAGTACGCCGACGAGCGGGTTGTCCATCGTCTTCATCAGGTTCAGGAACGGCTCGTAACTGCGCAGCGGGTGCATCGCCTCGCTCATCACGTGCATGCCGAAGAAAACCATGCCGAGCCCCATCAGCATCGTTCCGTAGTGCTTGATCCGGTCGTCCTTGGCGATGAACAGCATGGCGAAGCCGACCGCGATCATCCCCAGTGCCGCCTTGGTGATCTTGAAGGCGACGATCTGCGCGGTGATCGTCGTGCCGATGTTGGCGCCCATGATGACGCCGACCGACTGCGACAGCGACATCAGGCCGGCGGAGATGAAGCCGACGACGAGCACGGTGGTCACCGACGACGACTGGATCACTGCGGTGACCAGCGCGCCGGTGCCGACGCCCATGAAGCGATTGACCGTCAGCTTGGCGAGGATCGCCTTCATCCGCTCGCCGGCAACGGCCTTCAGTCCATCCTCCATCTGCATCATGCCGAAAAGGAAGATCGCCAGGCCGCCGAGCAGCTCGACGGTCATCATCAGCCAGTCGGGATCGCTGCCGGACGCTTCCGCCGCCAGCGCCGAGCGCGCGAGCAGCGCCGACAGCAGCGCGAAAACACAGACCGCAAGCGGCAGCACGATCGGCTGCCGGCGGTGGAACTGTTCGAGATTCATTTTTCTGTCTCCTCCTGTGGTTGCCAATCAGTCTTTCACCAGCTCCTTGACGATGGTCACCGGCAGCCGCGCCAGGCTGACGACCTGCTCGGCCACCGACCCGAGCAGCAGGTGGCGCAACCCGGTCATTCCCTTGCTGCCGAGTACCAGCAGGCCCGCCTTCTGCTTCTGTGCCACCTGCAGGATGCGCGTCACCGGAATGCCCTTGACCAGCAGCAATTCGGGTTTCTGCTGCGCCTGCCGCTGCGGGTGCTTTTTCTTCGCTTCGGCGAGAAAGGCGTCGAGCATCTCGCCGGCGATGTCCTCCATCCGTGTCAGCGTCTTCTTGCGCGCCATGCGTGCGTAGTAACCTGGCATGTTCAGCGGATCGTGCACGACGTGCAGCACGACCAGGCGGACGCCGAGACCGTCGGCGAGGTCGCTGGCGAGCAGCAGCGCAGCCTCCGAATGCGCCGAGAAATCGACCGCGACGAGAATCGGACCGCGCGCGTGGCCTGAAGCCCGGGATTCACCTTGCTTGTTTTCAGCCATCTGCAGGTACTCCTCCGAAAGAATTTGTTCGACGACGCGCCCACAACCATCTGCCCGGGCCGGCGGCCGGCACGGCGGAAGCGGCCGGACACCCGCGCCGGCGCCCCGCCGCAGCCGGGATCGGGTGCGCATATTGCCGATTGTAGGCAGAAGCCACAGGCTCAGCCGACAAAGATACAATAAATTCCGCGCGCATCAAGGTTTCACTGGCCAGCGGCGAGCACCGGAAAGGCCAAGGAAAACAGCAGAAAGCGGCCGAAATTGCTTGTTTCGCCGCGGCAATGCGCCTATCCTTCACGGCTGCGTGCGTCGCCCGCGGGCGAGCGGCGAAACGCGTGCGGCGGCGTCGGACACGATCCGCGGCGACCGGCGACATCCGCGAAAGTCAACGCGATTTCCTGAAGGGGGGGTGGATGGAAGGGGTGAGCATGTCCGGCGTCCTGGGCAGTCTGGCTTCGCTGGACTGGGAACTGGTGATCCGCATCCTGGTGCAGTGCTTCCTGTTCTCGATGTCGGCCTTCTTTTCGGGGTCGGAGACCGCCCTGTTCTCGCTCAGCCGGATCGATCTGCAGAAACTGCGGAATTCCCGGAATCCTCATTCCGAAAGCATCCACGCGATGCTCGACGAGCCGCGCCGCCTGATCGTCTCGCTGCTCTGCGGCAACGAACTGGTGAACATCGCCGCCGCGGCCAACATGACGATGATCCTGATCAGCGCCTTCGGCGAGGCCGATGCCGGCTGGATCAACGTCGTCGTGATGGTGCCGCTGCTGCTGCTCTTCGGCGAAGTGACGCCGAAGACGATCGCGGTCAACTTCCCGGTGAAGTTCGCCACGCTGCTCTCGGCGCGCTTCCTGCCGAAATGGATCTTCATCGTCACGCCGCTGCGCAACGTCGTGCGGCTGGTCGCCGACCGCGTCACCACCTTCGTCGTCGGCGAGCACGTCAGCCGCGAAAACATCCTGAAGGCTGACGAACTGCGCACGCTGATGGCCGACAGCGAGGAGACCGGGGTCATCCAGGCGTCGGAGCGGGTGCTGATCGACAAGGTGCTCGAGGCGGCGGAAACCGACGTCGCGCGCATCATGACGCCCGGGCCACGCATCCGCTTTCTCGACGGCGACCTGCCGGTCGACGAGCTGATCGAACGCTTCCGCGGCTATCGCCACCCGCGCGTTCCGGTCTACCGCGGCCATTGGGACAACGTCATCGGCTTCCTGCAGGCCGAGGATCTGCTGCGCCGCGTGCGCAGCGGCGGCTCGGCGCGGATCGAGCTGAAGGAGATCCTGCGGCCGGCGCATTTCGTTCCGCCGACGAAGAAGGTCGACGAGATGCTCGAGTACTTCCAGCGCTTCAACACGCGCGCCGCGGTGGTCATCGGCGAGTACGGCGAAGTACTCGGCATCGTCACCATGAAGGACGTGCTCAGTTTCATCTTCGGTGAGATCTCGGGCAAGCTGCGCGGCCAGGAGCACTTCCAGGAGGAAGACAACGACAGCTATACCGTCCCCGGCTACATGCGGCTGGCCGACCTGCGCACGCTGACCAACTTCGACATCGACGACCCACTGATGAACACCATCGGCGGCGTCACGCTGGTCCTCTTCGGGCGCCTGCCGCGGGTCGGCGAGAAGGTGTTCTACGCCGACTACGAGATCACCGTCCGCGAGGTGGTCGGAATGCGCATCACCAAGGTGCGCGTGACGCGCGGCCGCACCCCGGACGAACCGGAGGAGGCACCGGAGGAACCGGAGGAGATCGAAAGCATCGCCACCCCGCTGCCCGACGTCTCGGCCGAGGATCAGGAGCAGCAGGCGCAGGAAGAATACGAAGAGGCGGACCTGCTGCACGAAGCGCCGCCCGAAGAAGAGGAGCCGGAGCAGGAACAGCCGCCGGCCGGCGCAGCGACCACCGGCGAGGACGATGGCGCGGGCAGCGCAGCGCCGAAAGGCGCACTGCGCACAGCGGGCTAGGAAGGGAGAAGACGATGGACCTGATTCTGCAGTTGCTGGTGATCCTGATCTTCCTGCTGCTCAAGGGCTTCTTCTCGGGCTCCGAGCTGGCGATGGTCAATTCCGACAAGATCCACCTGCGCCACGAGGCGCGGATGGGGAACGCCGGTGCGAAACTGGTGCTCAACCTGTTCCGCACGCCCGACGTCATGCTCGGGACGACGCTGGTCGGCACCAACATCGCGACGGTGACGATCACCACCCTCGGCACGCTGATCTTCGTCCGGCTCTTCGGCGACGCCGGCGACCTGGTCTCGGTGCTCGTGTTCACGCCGTTCCTGCTGATCTTCGGCGAGATCGTCCCGAAGAGCATCTTCCAGCAGAAGGCCGACACCATCGTCACCCGCATCATCTACGGCCTGCGCTTCTTCTCCTACGTCTTCTATCCGGTGATCTTCGTCTTCAGCCGTGTCGCCCGCGTCGCTGCCCGCCTCTTCGGCGGCGCCAGTTCGGCGGCGAGCGGCTTCATCAGCAAGGACGAACTGCGCGTCCTGATCGACCTCTCGGAGACCGCATCGGACAGCGCCGCGACCAGCAAGCAGCGGATTCGCCGCATCTTCCGCTTCGCCGACACGACCGTCGGCGAGGTGATGACGCCGCTGGCCGAGGTCATCGGCTTCAACGAGACGCGCGAGATGGCGGAAGCGGTGCGCCGCGTCTGGTCTTCCGGCTTCAACCGCCTGCCGGTGTTCCGCGGCAACATCACCAACGTCACCGGCGTCATGACGCTGAGCACCTGGGATCTCCTGCTGCCGGACATCGAGCAGCGTCCGGTGAGCGACTTCGTCAAGCCGGCGCTCTATCTTTCGCCGCGGCAAAGCCTCGACCAGGTGCTGCCGCTGCTGCGCTCGCGCGCCGATCACATGGCGGTGGTCGTCGACGAGTTCGGTTCGGCGATCGGCATCCTGACGATGGAGGACATCTTCGAGGAGGTCGTCGGCCCGGTCGATTCCGGCTTCGACTTCGACGGCATGAAGAGCCGCCGCATCAGCATCGAGACCGTCAGTGACGATGCGCACCTGATCAGCGGCCGGGCGCCGATTTCCGAACTCAACGATTCACTCAAGCTCGGCCTGCCGGTCGGCGAAGCGCATACGATCGCCGGCTTCCTGATCAACCGCCTGCGGCGCATCCCGCAGGTCGGCGATACGGTGCAGGAACAGGGATACCGCTACACGGTGATCGAAGCCGACGCGCGCACCGCAACCAAGGTGCGCGCCGAGCGCATCTGAACCGGGGCGGCGCTCAGCAGGCCTCGTCCGCCGGGCTGCGGACGCTGAAGCGGCGATGCGAGCGGTGTCGGCCGAAGCGCTGCGGCGCCAGCATCCCCGCCTGGCGCAACTGGCTGACCATGCGCGAGACGGTCTCGAGCGTCAGTGCGGTGATCTCCGCCATGTCCTGGCGCGAAGGCAGGACGACCTGCAAGTCTCCCTGAGCCGCGCCGGCGTCTTCGGACGCGTGGGCGAGCATCAGTACGAGACGGCGGACGCGCTCGGCAGCCTGGCCGCAGCGCAGGGCGATGACTTCCGCCGCCCGCTGCTCGGCCTTGGCGAGCGTTCGCGAGAGCGACTCGGCGGCGGCAGCGGAACGCGTCTCCGGCCAAGGCGCGAGGACGCATTCAGCGAGGGCGGTGGCGCTGAAGCTGTAGCGGTCGAAGAGCAGCGATTCGGCGCCGATGATGTCACCCTTGACCGCGAGACCGGCAAAGCTCTGCTCGCCGGTCGGTTCCTCGCGGTCGAGGCGAACCGATCCGCTCAACACCCGCCAGGCGCCACCGCGACCGCCGCCGGAATGGATTCTCTGGCCGCAGGCGAAGGAGACGCCGCGCCCGTTGCTGCCGCTCGTCCGCGAGCGCCCACGGCGCATGCGTTCCGCCACCGCTGCCACGTCCGGATCCGGCTTCATCGGCGGCACACGTGCCGGCCAGCGACGCTGCCGAGTGGCCGCGCGCTCGTTCGCCACCCGGACGGGACGACGGCAACGGCCCGCGCAGCGGCTTTCCGGCCAGACTCCATGACGTCCTCTCTCGCTGATTGCTGACAGGCGGGATTCTAGGTAGCGCCGTCGGCGGCAGGAATGTGGCAAATCGCCGCAGGCGCGCCCGTTGTCGCAGTCCCATGGGGACACTGCTCGAGTCGCTCAGGCCGGTGGGGTGATGCCGGCGGGCGCTGCCGACAGGTCGTCCGCAACGGCTGGCAGCAGCCTTTGCGCGATTTCCCGCGCCCACGGGTTGATCTCGCCGTAGGTCTTGACGATGCGGCCCTCCGAGGCGCGGAGCAGCAGCCGGGCGCGGGCGTTGTCGATCGAATTGTCGTAGAGGTAGGTGCGGTCGGCGAGCCAGGAGACGAAATAGCAGTAGGCGAGCGATCGGGTGTAGCGGGCGATGATCTTGGGGATCGGCACATCGTGCCCGCCCTCCATGACGCGCATGGCAACCCGTTTGGCGTTGATCGACGGGTCGTCGGTGCCGACGAAGAAAAGGCGGATGAAGAAACCGGCGTCGCGGGCGCGGCGAATGTAGTCGAGCTTGTCGGCCGCCGACAGCACCGTCTCGAAAGCCAGGCTGACTCCGCGCTCGAGGCACTGTTCGCGAATCTCGGTCGCCCGCTGCGCTGCCTGGACGACCGCTGCCGGCGAGTTCCAGTCCCCGAACTCGTCACGCGCGATGAAATCGGGATTGACGTAGACGCAGCCGCCCATCCACTCGTGCATCAGGAGCTGCTGCGTGATCGAGGTCTTGCCCGAGCCATTCGGTCCGGCGACGACGATCAACCGGGGTCTTGCCCCGGGGGTCATGCCTCGCGGCGGAAAGGGGGATTGATTGCCGAGATCTCGGCCCGCAAGCGGAGCAGCAGTTGCGCCCGCGCGGCATCGGCATGCCGGCGTGCCGCTGCGGCGACGGCTTCCATCAGGTCGTCGAGTTGTTCGTCAGAGGGTTCATGGATGATGTCATTCAGATCGAATGGTTGCTGTGGCATCGCTTTCTCCAGACTCGCTCAACGTGGGGACTGTCACCCGGACCGTCACCTCGTTTCCTGCCGGGCGATGACCATTCTACCGTAGAAGAGGCGTCGCCAGTGGCCATCGGCCGGCAGCGGGGAGTGGCACCGCCCATCCCGGCACCGATCCCGGTGGGCAGGTGGGCCGGCCGTTGCGGAGAGCCTACGGCTCCGGCGGTGTGTTGCCGATGTGCCGGGCCGCGATCGGTCCCGCCGGTCTTGCTCCTTGCCGGCCGAGCCTGCGATACTCTTGCCGGCGGCGTCGGCACGTTTTCCCGAGGCGGCGACGCAAAGCCGGCGACCACTCCGATAGCCACCTTCAGTCGACCATGAAGCTGCGACGCATCCATACCCTGCAGCGGCCGTCCGCCGGCCGCAACGACCTGCCGCCCCTGCTCTTCGTCCACGGCGGCTACGCCACGGCCGCCTGCTGGGACGAGTACTTCCTTCCCTGGTTCAGCCGCCAGGGCTTCACCTGCCATGCCCTCGACCTCGCCGGTCATGGCCACAGCGAAGGCCGCGAGAGCCTGCACGGCTTCGGCATCGACGACTACGCCGACGACCTGGCGCAGGTGGTGCGCGGACTCGCGCGGCAGCCCGTGCTGATCGGCCACTCGATGGGCTGCGTCGTCGTCGAGCGCCACCTCGAACGCGAAGCGGCACCGGCAGCGGTGCTGATGGCGCCGGTGCCGCCGGGCGGCATCCTCGGCGCGACGATGAAGATCGCCCTCACCCGGCCCGCCTTCTTCGACCAGCAGGCACGCAGCACGCGCGGCGAGTACGCGGCCGAGAGCCTGCGCACGCTGCGCGAGGTCTACTACTCCGCGGACACCAGCACCGACGACCTGCTGCGCTTCGCGCCGCTGTTCCAGGACGAGTCACGCCGCGCGCTGCTCGATCTGAGCCTGCTGGCGATGCGCTTCGGGCGCCGGCTGCCGGCATTGCCCGTCCTCGTCGTCGGCGGCGAGGCTGACGCGGTGTTTCCGCCCGCGATCCTTGGTTTCACCGCTGCCCGCTGGCGGGCCGAAACGGCCGTGATTCCGCGCGCCGGCCACACGCTGATGCTCGACGCACACTGGCAGGCGGCAGCGGAGGCGATTGCCGAATGGATCCGGCGGCAATGCTGAGACACATGCGCCAGGCTGGCACCTCAGCCGGCGCTTTCCCGGCCAGTTGCGCGGCCTGGCGCGACCGCGTCCACCCGGACGACCTGCCGGCAGCCAAGGCGGCGATCACGGCCCACCTCGCATGCCACAGCAGCGGTTTCAGCAGCGAGTTCGCAGCGCACTCGTGACGGTGACTGGAGTAAGCGCGATGGCAGGGGCACCGGCGGAAGCTTCGATCGGCGGGTTCGCTGACCAGCGAGCGCGAACGCCGGCGCCAGGACGGGAGCACCTTCCCCGTCAAACTCTCGGCCCGCCATTTCGAGCACGGCGGCGAGGCCGACAGCGTCGCCTTCGTGCAGATGGCGACCACCCGGTGCCAGCGGCGCGACGCCCTCAGCCCTCAGCCTTCCGCCGGCGCTTGGCTGCCAAGCAGGCCGGGCAGATCGCGCAGGCGCTCGAAGACGCGGGTCGCACCGGCCGCCCGCAGCGCCGCCGCTGAATCCGGGCGGGCATGACCGCCGCCGTGGAAGCCGAAGACGCGCATGCCGGCAGCGCGTGCCGCCTGGACGCCGGCGATGCTGTCCTCGATGACGACGCAGTCGGCCGGCGGTACCGCCATCGTCGCCGCCGCATGCAGGAACAGGTCGGGTGCCGGCTTGCCACGCGCGACCATCGTGGCGCTGAACAGATGCGGCTCGAGATACTGCAGCAGGCCGGTGAGCGAGAGGTTGCCGCGGATCTTCCCGATCGTTCCCGACGATGCGACGCAGCACGGCAGACCGAGGCTGGCGAGCATCTCGGCCGCCCCGCTGACCGGCTGCAGTTCGGCGGCGAAAGCGGCCTGGTCTCGTTCGCCGAGGCGTGCAGCGAATCCGGCCGGCAGCTGCCGCCGCCAATCGGCCTCGACCAGCGCGAGGACGGCACCGAGGCTGATGCCCGTGTAGCGATCGATCGCCTGCTGCGCCGTCAGCGGAAAACCGATCTCGCTGAGGGCTTCGGCGAGGACGCGACTGGCAATCGGCTCGCTGTCGACGAGCACGCCATCGCAGTCGAAGATGACGAGGAGCGGCGCGCGCCCGACACTCATTCGCACCCTCCCGCGGGCGCCGGCGGCAGCCGGCGGTTGCCGTCAGTCATCGGGGTGCCACTCCAGGACCTCCTCGAAGCGGCGGACGACGAGACAGGACTTCAGCCTGACCCGCACGACGGCAGACGAGGCGGAACCGGCAAAAGCCTCGAGGTAGGGATGCCGGGCGACATAGCCACGACGCAGGCGCGCCTCCTCTTCGCCGGCGACCTCCTGCGCCTCGCCGAGAGCGGTTACCGCGACCGCGTCACGGGTATCCGTGCCAACGTTCTCGCGGTTGTCGATGAACAGGGCGACGCGCGGATTGGCGCGCAGGTTGGCGTACTTGTGCGTGCTCCGTTCGGTGATCAGGGTGAAGTCGCGCAAATCGTCGCTGGCGGCAAAGGCCATCAGGCTGGTATAGGGCTGACCACCGCTGTCGGTCGCCAGGACCGCATAGCGCTGGCTGGCGAGCACGCGCCGCAGCACTTCCCGAACGCTTTCCGGCTGGCTCATCCCGCTGCTCACCCCATCTCCCTACGCTCACCGGCCGGCACGCACGACACGCTGCCGGCCGCGAGCAATATAGCAGAGCAGGTGCAGCGCCGGAAGCGGTGGCAGCGGATTGACCGCGGCGGCGACGGCCGCGATACTGGTCGCCGTTCCCTGTCGACTGCCCCTTCCTGCCGCCCATGCCGCATCATCCTGTCGCAGTCGCCGGTCGACGCCGTCGCGCTGCCTGCTTCATCGCCGCTGTCCTGCCGGTCGCCGGCGCCTGCCACGCCGAGACTCTGATCTGTCACGTCAGCTACGGTGGCGAGACGCGCAGCCTGCGGACCGGGCCGGCCGCCTCACCCTACACGGTGCCGGTGCAGGCGATCGGCTCGTACTTCCTCTTCCGCATGGTCTGGCAGAAGGAACCTGCCGATCTCGCCGCGATCAAGGTCTATGTCTTCGCCGACCTCGACGGTGGCGCCGCGCCGATCCAGCAGATCACCCATCCCTACCCGCCGCCGGTGCCAGCGCGCCCGGGCTACGGATTCACCGGCCTGAACAGCGTCTACGAACCGGTACGGGACGGCGAACTCCAGTACTGGTGCGAGTTGTCGGCGGCAGCCGGGCGAGTTCCATGAGCGGCAGGCGCCACCTGCGCTGGCTGCTCATCGCGTTCTGCTGCGCGCTCGGCCCGGCACTCGCCGGCGAACCGCTGCGGCTGCTGTTCGTCGGCGACATCATGCTCGACGACGGACCCGGCCGGCTGGTCGCCGCCGGCGGCGATCCACTGGCGCCCTTTGCCGCGATGCTGCACCATGCCGACTACCGCATCGGCAACCTCGAGTGCCCGATCGCGACCAGCGGCACACCGCTGGCGAACAAGATCGCCACCTTCCGCGCCCACCCGCGCGTCCTGCCGGTGCTGGCGGGACGCTTCGACGCGCTCGCGGTCGCCAACAACCATTCCGGCGACTACGGGCGCGAAGCCTTCGTCGAGACCCTCGATCTCCTGGCGGGTCAACAAATCGCCGCCTTCGGCGGCGGCCGCAACCTCGAGCAGGCCCACCAGCCGCTGTGGATCGAGCGCCGTGGCCTGCGCATCGCCGTCCTCGCCTACAACGAGTTCAAGCCGCGTTCCTTCGAGGCCGGAGCCGACTGGCCGGGAATCGCCTGGAGCGAGGACAGCCATGTCGTCGCCGACATCCGCGCCGCACGCGCCGCCGGTGCCGATCTCGTCATCCCCTTCATGCACTGGGGCTGGGAACGCGAACCGCAGGCCAGTGCGCGGCAGCGGCAACTGGCGCGCCTGATGATCGACGCCGGCGCCGACCTGGTCGTCGGCGGCCATGCGCACGTCACGCAGGGGGTCGAATACTACCGCGGCCGGCTGATCGTCTACAGCCTCGGCAACTTCGTCTTCGACGGCTTCGACTATGCGGCGGCGAGGAGCGGCTGGGTGTTGCGCCTGACGCTCGACGGCAGCGGCCTGCTGGCCTGGGATACGGTGACCGCACGCCTCGACGACGACGGCACGCCGCAGCCGCTGGCCGGCAGCAGCGCACCCTGCGGTCGCCGCGGCGACCCGCTCATCGGCGACTGCCGCTGGCCCTGACGACTGCGGCGGGCGGCGCCTCGTCGGCTGCAGCGATGGTCGCGGCGGCGTCATCACGCGACCGCGCCTGTTCCTGCCAGACCTCGAAAAGCTCGCGTTCCTCGAAACGTACGTGCGCCTGCAAGAGCTCGGCAAAAGCCAGCACAAGCCCGCGCTGCGGACTGCCGAGAGCCGCCGCCGACTGTCGCAGCAGGCGATGCTCGGCGAGTGTCCGGCTGACGAGCCCGGAATGACCGGCCGCCGCCAGCAGCGGCAGCAGATCGCTCTCCTCGCATAGGAAGTGCGTCTCCAGTTCGCCGGCCATCGTCGCGCGCAGCCGCGCCGCCATCGCCGTGACCTCTTCGTCCGAACCCGAAACGGCCGCGCGCTTGGCGGCGAGGGCAAGCGCGAGCGCGTGCTGGTGCTCGCGCGACAGGTGGATCAGTGCCAGGGAGCGTTTCATCGCCAGATCATGCGGCGACGGCACACGGCCGTCCTTGACATCGCTCAAGCCGGCGGCAGCCAGCGCTGTGCCGCTGCCGGCCGGCGGCGGCTGTCGCCGTTTCAGACGCGCAGCCAGCCGCCGACGAGCAGCAGCACGAGCCACAGCAACAGGCTGCGCCGCACCAGCGTCAGCGCCCGCGGAATGTCGGCAGCGCTCGCCGGCCGGCCCTCGCCAAGCGGCGGTCGCTGCTGCCGCTGGCCGTCGTAGGTCGCTTCGCCGCCAAGCGCGAGGCCCAGGCTGCCAGCGCCGGCGGCCATCACCGGGCCGGCGTTCGGGCTCTTCCAGACGGCGCCCTGCCGCCACCAGCAGCGCAGCGCAGTGCGCGTATCGCCGACGAGCGCGTAGGAGAGTGCCGTCAGGCGGGCGGGGACGAGGTTCAGCAGGTCGTCGATGCGCGCCGCGACGCAGCCGAAGGCGGCGAAACGCTGGTTGCGGTAACCCCACATCGCATCGAGGGTGTTGCCGAGCCGAAAGAGGATCGCGCCGGCACCACCCAGCAGGACGAACCAGAACAGCGCACCGAAGATGGCGTCGTTGCCGTTCTCTAGCGTCGATTCGATGCAGGCGCTGGCGACGGCTTCGGCATCGAGGTCTGCCGTCTGCCGCGACACCATCCAGCCGACGTGCTCGCGCGCCGCGCCGAGATCGCCAGCCGCGAGATCGTCGGCGACGCGTCGTGCATGCTCATCGAGGCTGCGCGCACCGAGAGCCAGGTAGAGCAGCAGCGCGTCGACGATCGCGCCCGGCAGGCCGCCGGGGATCGCCCACAGCGCCAGCCCGGCAAACGGCAGGACGAGCAGCGCCCACGCCAGCAGACCCCGCAGCTGACGTCCGCGGCCCGCATTCAGCACCTGCTCGCAGGCGTTCGCCAGCTTGCCGAACGCGACCAGTGGGTGTCCGCGTCGCGGCTCGCCGAAGAGATGGTCGAGCGCCACGCCGGCGACCGCCGCCAGCGGCAGGAGCAGCGCGGTCAAGCTGTCGGCAGCGAAGAACCAGGGTGAAGACACGGCAGACGGGCGGAAGGCGGTGGCGGCGAAGCCGGGATTCTACGCTGAACGCCGCACCGCCCGCCGGCCCATGAACGACGGTCGCTGCACCGTGGCGACCGGCCGACGGCACGCACCTGCAAGTTGCACCGGCAGATGGGCCACCGACGTCGGCGAGCCGCGCCCCCCGTTCCCGGCCTTCATCGCTATACTGCTGGCGACGGCATCTCCGGCCGACGCGCCACCACTCTCACGAAAGGACAACCCATGCGCCATGCGATCCTCGTGGTTCTCGTCTGCCTCGGCAGCTCGCTGGCCTCGGCGGCGGTGATCAACGTCGAGTTCAAGTTCACCCCCTTCGTCGGCGACCCACAGAAGAACGAACAGGTGACGACCGTCGCCGGCAAGGCGCGGCTGTACATCAACAACATCTTTTTCGCCGAGCAGGAGGTGCGCAAGGGCAGCGTGCCGGTGCTCTTCGAGGCGCGCGAGATCGCCCCCGCGGTGTGGCTGCCCGTGGCTTCCGCCGGACCGGCGGTGCGCAAGGGCCGCAATACGCTGCGCATCGATTTCGAGCCAGCCGATGCCCAGGCCAGCTACCGCGCGCAGTTGCGCTGGGCCGAGGTCAACGATCAGGTGACCGAAGAGCGCAGCGGCGGACAGTTCAAGTCGACCAACCAGAGCGGCGAGGGCGTCGAAGAAAAGGCCGCCACCGGCAGGCTGCGGATCGAGCGCCAGTTCGATGCGCCCTTCGCCAGCGAACATCCATGGCATCGCGCCGCGGCGGTGACTTCGCTCAGCGACGCCGACCGGCAGGAACTCGCGAAGCTGGTCAAGGCTCGCGCCGACAGCTTCAAACCGAACTTCGACGGCATCTACGCGGCGTTGCAGGGCAACCCGCAGATCCGGGTCGACGACATCAGGAAGATGAAGTGTCTCGACAAGGCCTGGGCGGCAGGCGTGCGCATCGATGCACCAGCTGCCGACCAGCTCGAAGCGACACTGACCGGCAACGCCGAGGTGGTGCTGCGCCGGACGAACGGCGACCTCTTCCGTCCCGCCGATGCGGCAAGGTTCGAGAAGATCAAGGGCGAGGACGCCCGCGCCTGCGCCGGCTTTGCGCTGTTTGCCGCCTTCCCGCCGCGCCTGGTCGTCGTGCGCAATCCCGGCGGCGCCTGGGAGGTGGTCTACTAGGCTTCCCGCCACCGGCGGCGGGTGGCGTCAGTCCCCGCCACAACCACCGCCGCCGCAGCCGTCACCCGACGACGAGTCGCCATCGCCCGAACTGCCGGTGCAGCCGCCGCCACAGCCGATGTGACCGGCGCAGTAGGCACTCGTGGTGCCGGCCTGCGCAGCCGCGAGACAGTCGAGCTGGTAGGTGAAGCCGCCAACGATGCCGAGCATGGCGTCGAGGGCGAAGAGCAGTGGCAGCGACTGCGGTGCGCGCGGGTCGATGCCGTCGCGCCGGCAGGCCAGCCGCCAGGCGCGCTTGATTCCCTCCTGCGCCTCGGTCGGCGAGCGCATCGCCTCGGCCGGCGTGTGGTGCAGGAAGCGCCCGAGCCCACGCTGACAGAACTGCTGGTACTGGCGGGTGAACAGGATGAACTCATGCCAGGCGTCATCGACCGCCTGCGAAGGCATCGCCACCAGCCGTTTCTTCGCCTGGTGGCAGAGCTGGAAGTAGTCACGCAGCGCCTCGAAGACCAGGGTCCGCTGCGCCGCGCCGAGTTCCGGCCGGCGCGCTGCCAGGCGCGCATCGAGGAACTTCGCGTACGGGTAGTTCTCGATGAAGTCGGCGCGGTGACGGTGCAGGGCGCGCCGCCACCAGAGGATCGTCGCAACGATCAGGCCGACGGTAAGCGTCCAGCGGGCCCACCTAGCAATCCAGTGCCAGTTGCCGCACTCTCTCGAGGTTTTCATGGGAGAGCGGGATGGGCAAGGCTGGAGAAGTGGCAGCGTACTGGCAAGGGCATGTAGAGGGTTGGCGAGCGAGTGGCGGCAGCCAGAAGGCCTATTGTGCGCGGAACGGGCTGAAGGCTGGATCGCTGAGTTACTGGCACCGGCGTTTGGCGAAGGAGAGCGGAACGGTCGTTGCCGCCGTGCCAGTAACTCTCGTTCCCGCGACGATAGCGCCCGTTGCACCCCATTCGGGGCCAAGCCTGTCCCTGCGCATGCCTGGCGGCTGGCGACTCGAATTTGCGGCGCTGCCGGCAGCCGACTGGCTGCGTACGCTGTGCGGAGAGCGCCGATGACGGTTCCGCGCGGGCCCACGCCCACGCCCGAGCGCATCTGGCTGGCAGTCGAAGCGGTGGATATGCGCTCGGGTATCGATGGCCTGTCGGCCCGCATCCAGGCCAGCCTCGGGCGCACACCGTGTGACGGTACCGCCTATGCCTTCACCAACCGGCGCCGGAACCGGCTCAAGCTCCTGGTCTGGGACGGCACCGGCGTCTGGCTGTCGCAACGCCGGTTGCACCGAGGCGCCTTCGTTTGGCCCAGCGCCAGCGACCCCGTTCTTGCCCTTTCGGCAGCGCAATGGCGCTGGCTCGTCGCCGGCGTCGACTGGCAGCGCCGCGACGCCCCGGCACCCGCTCACTGGCGAGTCTAGAGCGCTGAAGTTCCTGGAAAACTGATGCCAAATCAGTGGTTTCCAGATTCATGGTGCGCATTTTCATGGTATCATCCAGCATGGATTTGGCCAGCGAACTTGCCCCTTTCTCTCCCTCTTCGGAGCTGCTGTCCTGGGTCGAGAAGCGGGTCAATGGCCTGCTGGAGCAGCTCGATACCCGCGCCACAGAGATTCACTGGCGCGATGCCAAGATCGAGAAGCTGACCCTCGAACTGGCCTATTTGCGGCGGATGAAGTTCGGCGTCAAGAGCGAGTCCTTGGCCGCTGGCGAACGGGACCTCTTCGACGAAACCCTCGCTGCCGACCTGGCCGCCTGCGAAGCCCGCCTGGCCGAACGGCGCCAGGCGGCCGAAATGGGGCCGCATCAGCTGCCCGCCGAGAAACCGAAACGCGACCGCGCCGGCCGTCAGCCCCTGCCCGAGGAACTGCCGCGTGTCGAGCACCTGCACGAGCCGGAAACCTGCACCTGTGGGCAATGTGGTCAGGCCCTGGTGCGGATCGGCGAGGACGTGACCGAGAAGCTCAGCATCGTCCCTGCCGAGTTCTTCGTCGAGCGCCACATCTATCCCAAGTACGCCTGCCGGCCCTGCGAAACCCTCACCGCCGCACCGGCCATGGCTTCGGTCATCGACGGCGGTCTGGCGACACCGGCCTTGCTGGCCTGGGTGATGGTCAGCAAGTACGCCGATCATCTGCCCCTCTACCGTCTCGAACGGCAGGCCGCCCGCTCGGGGGTGACCCTGTCGCGTTCGACGCTGGCCGACTGGGTCGGCCGCATCGGCGTCGCCCTGGAACCGCTCTGGCTGCGTCTCGCCGAACTGCTGCGCCAGGGGACGGTGCTGCATGCCGATGAAACCCCGGTGCAGCAACTCGATCCGGGCAATGGCAAGACCAAGCGGGCCTATCTCTGGGCTTATCGCAGCAATGCCTTGGCCAGCGATCCGCCGATCGTCGTCTTCGACTACCAGCCCGGCCGGGGTGGGAAGTATGTGGCGGAGTTCCTCGCGGACTGGCAAGGTGCGCTGATGGTCGATGAGTTCGCCGGCTACCAGGCGCTGTTTCGTGGCGAGGTGATCGAACTCGCCTGTCTGGCCCATGCCCGGCGGAAGTTCTTCGACCTCCATCAGGCGAATGGCAGTCCCCTTGCCGCGGAGGCCCTGCGCCGCATCGGCGAGTTGTATGCCATCGAGGACGCGGCGAAAGGGAAGGCGGTCGAGGAACGCGCCCGACGACGAAAGGAAACCAGTCAGCCGCTGCTCGAAGCCCTGCACCTGTGGCTCCAGAATACTCGCCGATCGGTGGCCGACGGCGGTGCCTTGGCCAAGGCGATCGACTACAGTCTGCGGCGCTGGCCGGCTTTGGCCCGGTACGCCACGAACGGTTTCTACCCGATCGACAACAACCCGGTCGAGAATGCCATTCGCCCGATCGCCATCGGGAAGAAGAACTGGCTCTTCGCCGGATCCGAAGCGGCAGGCCAACGCGCCGCGGCGATTCAATCGCTGCTCGAAACCGCCCGCCTGAACGGCATCGAACCCATGGCCTGGCTGACCGACACCCTGGACAAACTCCCCTCCTGGCCGAACAGCCGCATCGACGAGTTGCTGCCGCTCAAAAAGCCAGTGTGATCCTGCGCGCCCAGGGGTGGGTGCGCTGAACGCTTACGGCCGACGAACAGCAGGCCGACGAGCAGCTTCATCCCGCTTCCTCCACGGCCCGGATCAGACGGCGCTGAAGCACAGGTACTTGATCTCGAGATACTCGTCGATGCCGTGCCGCGATCCCTCGCGGCCGATCCCCGACTGCTTGACGCCGCCGAACGGTGCCACTTCGTTCGAGATCAGCCCGGTGTTGATGCCGACCATGCCGTACTCGAGCGCTTCGCCGACCCGCAGGCAGCGCGCGACATCGCGCGAGTAGAAGTAGGCGGCGAGACCGGACTCGGTGTCGTTGGCCATCGCCACCGCCTGCGCCTCATCGCTGAAGCGGAAGACCGGCGCCACCGGACCGAAGGTCTCTTCGCTGGCGACACGCATCGCCGGCGTCACGTCGGCCAGCACCGCCGGTTCGAAGAAGGTGCCGCCGCGCGCATGCCGGCGGCCGCCGGTGACCAGCCGCGCACCGTGTGCGAGCGCATCGGCGACATGTTCCTCGACCTTGGCGAGCGCGGCGGCATCGATCAGTGGTCCCTGCGTGACGCCTTCCTCGCTGCCTGCCCCGCCGGCAAGCCGTCTCATCGCTTCCGACCGTGCGCACCCCGGCATGCGACTCTATGGTACGGGCCTTGCCGACATGGTGCCCAACGACCCGCCACAGCCGACGTGGCGGTACACGAACTAGGCGGCCAGCCGCGAGCACCGACATGGTCGGTGCGAGCATCAACGTCAAGGCTTCGAACAGGAGCCTGAAGCGACTCCCCTCACGTGCCCACGGCACGGGAATCTGCGTCACCTTCCAGCAGCCCGAGCACGTTACGCGCGGCACTTCGACGTGCAGCTACGCCTCTTACTGGAACAAGTCGAAATGTCGCCAAGAGCGCGCCAGTCGATCATGGAAAGGTTGCGCCGCCGCTGCACAGCCCGGGCAGACATGGCGGATGCCGCCAAACGTCACTTGCAAGTCAATCCGCCAGCCCTACCGGTTGAAGTCGGCCCGCTTGACCTGCCACGGAGCCCCCGGCCAGCGCTTGGGTGAAGAGCATCTCGATCATGCCCGATCCCCACACAAGCAAACAGCCGCTATTGTGGCTCTCGCGGAGTGACCCGTAGCGGCTTTCTTCACTTCAATGATTTATTCCTTGCCTTCTATCACTAAACGCAAACGCGAATTCCGCTGACGATCGTATGGAAAGACAGGATGTTTAATGTCCGCATCGGTTAGTCTATTCAAAACAGCATCTCGGCTAAGGCCAACGTCACGCCCCAGAACAATGCCGAGTACGTACGTAAGCGTATCGATAAACCAACTGCGGGGAATTTTTACATGGTGGAGTTGATCTATTCGCGCCTGCGCTTGGCTTTGCTCAGTCCACAGCCGCTCAAGTTCAGCCGTCTTGGCTATGCCAAAGCCCCCAGGCGCACATAACCTAATCTGTAGCTCATTGCACCATGCTTGCTGAAGAATCCGGGCACTAATGTATTGCAGAAAATTACCATCGACATCTTTGCCAGTTTTATTGATGATCTCTTGAGCACTTTGTCGCAACTGACTCATGCCGGAAAGAAATACTGCTATAGAGAGTTCCGAAACACCTTTCTGGGAACTCTCATCACGGCCGTCCTCAGTTGATCTCAGCATGCCCAAGAGATACCTAGTCGTTTCAATCGCCAGAGACTCAGAGTGGGCGCGCAACTGATGTACTTGCACATCAAGATCAGAAATTGCTCCACCAAGATGCGCATTACTCGCAAGTTCAACAAACGCATTCAGATGGCGTGTGGCTCTATCCAAAGCAGAGAACAAGGATTCAAAAGAATCGCCGTGAGCGTGCCTTTCGCACACAGCCGCGAGAAACTCAGCCTCCCGGCCGTCAATGTCCGGCACATTCTGGCTATTCGGTTTCGGAAGTTTGTCCCGGATTGCCAGAGCAAACTTGGAGAGCCGGAGCGCCGTCCGCCAATCGCCTGCCCAGATCATTGCTCGGGCCTGCAATAAGTGGAGGGTATAGCGATGATCGCCGGCTTCCGCAAGCAATCGCGTCCGCTCCCTATTGTTCGTCACCAGACGGCAAAATTCCTGCGGGCTCTTGAGTTGAATTTCCTGCGCCCATGGGTGCTTATCAAGGCGCAGCATAGGTGCCCCGCGCGTAAACACATCAGGTGCCAATGATCCGATCCGTATATCCGCTGCTTCGCTCAACATCTCAGAGCCAGTCTCAGCCAGCTTCAAAACGAGCGGATTGCCGGCAGCGCGCTCTTCTGCCATCCCAACTCGAGAGAAAACGAATGCAACGCGGCGCAGATGGGTACTGTGCGCTCGATTAATTTTTTGAACCCGCTCCAGCACGCTGGCACGCAGGAACTTCCCCCATACCTCCCCAAACTCCTGCTCTGCATGCTTGACAGTCGTCGGAGAGTCCGCAGTCACCAGCATCTCCAATGCGCTGCTCAGCCGGCCACTGCTGTCGCTATCCAAGCTTGGCCGCAACTCTCCTGATAAATGCAAATGGCATTCATCGAGAAAATCGAATGGATGAAGCAGATAATCGCTCGCCTTTACCTTTGCAGCGTCACCGGGTTCATTTTCTTCGTCGGCGGCACGGACAGCCAGAAAAATGCGCTCAGACGAGGTAACCAGCACCAGTCGTTCATGAGGCTGCGTGTAATAATCAAGATTCAGGCGTTCCCAAAAAGCCAGTGCTACTGCATCAACGCGCAAGCTGACCAGAGACTGATCGGTGGCCATGCCGCCTGCCTTGATCCAAGCGTACTGAGCAATCTTGAGGTGTCTTTCCCATTTATCGCGACATTCTGTCAGCAGAGAAAAGAACTGCCGCTTCTCCCCCTCCGAAAGGTACGCTCGATCAATCACTTCCTTGGGAAATGGCCGCAGCACGTCCTTGACCTTGAGGTATTTCAGCCTGTCCCACTCCACGGCTGCTGTTCCGATACCGAGCCAACCCCTCATCTGATCGGGCACTGCGGCAATGAGTTGCTCGACCGTCGGTATCTTGCTTCCGGCTACCGCAACGTTGTAGAAATCGTTCCGGAAGCGCATCATCTGTGCCGCAATAGGCCCGGCCTCGCCATGAGCGTTCAACTCCGTTGTGAGGCGAGAGTGGATGCCCCCAGCCAGCGAGGCCCAAAGTTCGGTGTGGTGACCGGGCAATGCAAATACCCTTCCATTCCCTGTCTTGGCGGCATCAAACAGCACATAGCCGCTTACCCGCTCTGCAAGACTAAGTTCTTGGTCCTTTACAGAAAATCCATTCTGGTCATGCAAGAGTCCTCGAACAATGTCGGCATGTTTCGATAGGGGGCTAACAAACCCCATAACGACATTGTTATCTACCGCAAAGTGCAGACTCCCACCAAACCTACTGCGAAGGTCCGACAACCTCTTCTGGCCATCCAACAATCGCTTGGCAGAACTGGCCATACCCGATCTGATCTTGTCATTCATGGGCATTATCCTACGGCATTCAATAGGCGAAGCTCGAAATCGCTAGCTTCGCGCATTGCAGCATGAATGAATGCGCTTTGATGTGGAGCTTTAGCAATCGCCTCTCGTAGCTGAGGGATGCTGTAAATTGCGTCACTGTCGAGATACACCGCCGCCGCCTCAACTCGCTTTAGCTGATCTGGACTTAACACCCCTTCAATTACTCTTAGACTGGCCACGAAGGCATCTGAGACAGCCTCAACTGCGTCTATCGAGTCGCCACACCGAGCCAAACTGTGACCATATCGCTCGACTACATCCAATACAAGATCGCGCTGCTGGTTCACGTCTGCTTGTGAATATAGCTCAATCAAACGTGCCATGAGATATGGCAAATGCAGCGCAGAATTGGATTCGCAACTGACTGCAACCAAGCGTTCTACAAAACACCTGCCCGCTTTACCCAGGTTTGCTGCCATATCGGCCAGCCCGGTAATCACGGGAACAGGACTAGACACTATGGTTTGGACACGCATTACAAGGTCATCAAAAACCTCCGTACAACCGAAAATCGAACCAACCCTGAATGATAAACGCATTGCCGAAATACTCGGTTCCTTGAAAAAATCCCAGGAGCAAACTACTCTGGAAACCGCCTTACGCACCATGGTTGCCTCGATATCGGATCGAGCCGCGGCTCTTTCGCGCAGGCTTTCCATCAGGAACAGGACGTTCTCCTCGTCAAAAGCATAGGCATAGAATGGATCGAAAGGTAGCCTCTGCGAGCCATCTCTGCTGACGTCCGGTCTGGTAATACGGAGCAATCCGCTACGCAACCACTCCTCTATTGCCGCCGACCTACTCGGCCTATCAGCGGGCAATCCATCCCACCATTCCGAATACAGAGCCTCGTCACGCATATTTACTCACTCAAGAAAACTCAAAATTCCCTCGACCACGTCGTCCCTTGACCGCAGGTCTCTTAACCGATCAGCAAAGACCTCGGTCCCGTCTGCCACATTACGCAGCCCCCAACGATTGATATCCAGATAACCGAGCACTACGAGATCCAGAATATCTGTAGCCACAACAACGCCAGGTGTAAGCCTGACCGTTTCCCTGCACCCATGGTCCAGTCGCACTTGGTTGTGAAACACCTGAAGGTCCGCCGCTCGCCCCCAAATCGGATCTGACCGAGCAATGGTATCCGTCCAGGCGACAAAACGGGGATTATGATCGGAAAAGACAAAAGAAGGCTTTACATACTCGGGCGCAAAGGTTGGACTTAGCCGGACTTCTACTACATACCGCTCTGCTGGAGATTGTGTCGAAAGATTTCGCGAGAAATGCACCAACCCTAATTTATCCACGGCTACCGCTGCAGCTTCGTCATCGACACAAGCTTTCAATACATCCGCCAGCCCATGTGATGTAGCAACCCAGAACCACCGCTTGTGGTGAATTCGGGCCCCTGTAGCCAATGATCGAGTTTTCAGCGGCATCATTGCTCGTGAGATGCGATCCAGCTGACGTTGCCGCATCGCTGGGGTTACATGGTGACACAACGGGATCGGAGTACCCGAAACCGGATCTGGCAGATCATAGATCCCCAACAGATATCTCATTAGGGTAGCTAAGCTCTTGATGTTCGAAGTTGGCCCTATTCCTGAGGGAAGCGTCTTGAACGGACTGTTTGACATGACGGCAGACCAGAGGTGGTTCGGTATTGCTGTTGTAAGCAATTCTGACTCGGTGAGTTGCAATGCATGCTCTGTGCTTATTGGCCCAGACCGACTGCGAGCATCCGCCTCGCCGACTAAACCACACCACGTATTAAGTACAATAACCGCAAGCGCCTTGTCGACAATTTTAGCCGACAATGATCGCAGCAAATTCGCGACAACCGTCTCCCCCTCTGGAATCGTATTGAATCTCGACAACAGATTCCGAATCTCCGTTTTTTCACCAGGTGTTAACATTGCGCACAAACTCTCTTACTGCCAGACTATGGCATTGAAATCCATCAATCGAACCTCACCCCGAACAACCCGCCATCTTCCGTCGCATCCGTCAGCCGCACAGGCAGCACATACTCGCCGAGATCAAACCCCGCTTCGGTTTCCTTGAACGCATCGTCCTCGTTCATCGTCACGAGGTACTGAAATTCCAACTCGTTCGCCGTCTGTGCGGCTACGCGCAGGGCACGGATCACCTGCCGGCCGTCGACGCCATCGAACAGGTGACTATCGTGGACCAGGAAGCCGGGGCCTATGCCGCGCTGGCGGCATAGGCGCATCAGCATCATGTCGAAGCAAAATATTTGCATGTTCTTGATGCCCTTGCTGCGCGATCCTTGCATCGGAAACTTGAATGCCGGGCCGTTCGCTGTCGCCTCGACTTGCATGCTGCCCGCGGATTCGTAGAGCAGCGAGGACGTTTCCTCAAAAGCGCGAATCGCATCGTCGATCCGGCCCGACTGCTCGGTGAAGTCGCGCCGCAAGCGCAGCGTCAAGAGATCACGTTCCACTTTGAGTTCGGTTTTGGTACTTTCTAGTTTCTCGGCGGCGGCGAAGCGTTGCCGCAGCGTTTCGACGACGGCCGCCTGCTGGCTCGTTTGCGCTTGCAGGCGCTGGAACTGGTCGAGCGCGCCATGGCTTTGGAGAATGCCCATAATCTGGGCGCGACGGCCGTCCAAGCGGCGCTTGTTGCCGTCGCGTGCCTCAATGCGCGCACGGGCGGCAGCGAGTTCGCTCTGGAGGTAGCTCTGGCGATTACGGATCACCGATTCGTGAAACGCGCGCACGTCTTCGTAACGCTGCTTGACAAGCCCGGGCGGCAGGTTCACACCGGCATCACGATAGACCTGTTCGAGGTCGCCAAGGCCGGGCGGCACTTCCGTCTGGAACGTGGCTTCAATGTCTTGGATGGTGCCGAGGTCGAGGGTGTTCTGGTTGGCCAGCATGTTGAGGTCGCGGGTGAGTTGCGACGCTTCCTGCTCCAACTCGGCGTATTCGTCGAGCACCTTGAAGGCGGCGAGGTTGTCCTGCACGGTCTTGAGCTTGCGCTCGGCCAGCACGAGTTGGGTCCGCAGGTCGGCGGCCTTGCCGATGACGCTTCCGAAAACGCCGGCACTGGCCGTCTTGCTCAGGACTTGCCGTACCTTGTCGCGTTCCCTGACGAGTTGCCAGTCGCCGGCGATGGGCCAGTCGAGGCCCAGCAGGTACATGAGCGCCATCTGCTGAGCGCCCAGTTGCTGCATTGTGGCCTGTTTTTCTGGCGCGCTGAAGGCGCCGGAATGCTGGCGGCGCACGAAGTACGCAAACAGAGCCCGGTAGCTGGGAGCATGGTCTCCCATGGGGTCAAGGCTGAACCAGGCCTTGCCGAGTCGATGCGTCCATTCCGTGTTGGTCAGAGTGCGTTGCTTCCCTGAGGGCGGTTCGCTGACGTTCACGTTTGTCTTGTTGGCTCCGCGGCGCTCGACCTTCATCGCCCGCCCGCCGATGTCGCAGATCATGCCGAAGCGATGTTCTCGCAGGGCCGCGACCTGAAATAGGGAATCCTTGTTGCTGTCGGCTCCGAGCAGGAAGTGGATTAGTTCGACGACACTGGTCTTGCCGGCTCGGTTGCGGGTTTGCTTTTGCGTTGCGCCGTCGCTCTTCTCTGCAAGCAGCACATTGAGCCCGGGCTGTAAGTGCAGGGTTTTGAATGTGGGCAGATCGCTGTAGAGGGTGTGAATCATGCTTCTTGGTCCATAACGCCAACCCTAAGGACCAGGATACCGTCGCGCAACTGGATGGCATCGAGAACATACAGCAAATCGAGAGCAAGCACGAACCAGTCGAAGCCAAGTGCGGCCGGCGCCCCTTTTTGCACTTCCTGCCATAGTGCGGACACAGTCTTTGGCCGCTCAAGGCCAGCGAGCAGCATCGCGCCGACGGTCAGCAAAGCACGCTCCTGCGGCAGGTGCTTGGAGGGCAGGATCATGACGCTGCCGCTCCCCGGGGAGGCGGTTCCTCGAAGATGTCGCAACTATCGAATAGCCAGGCGAGTACTGCGGTGATCGCCAATTTTTCGATGGGCTTTTTCGTGATATTGCCTCCAGCCCAATCGTCGAGTTCGCCCCAGATATCGTGAGGATGAAGCGGCGGTTGTTTGCCGCGAAGTTCGGCATAGCGCGCCTTGAAGGCGGCTGCGACGCGCTCGCCTTCAAGCGGATTGCGGCATGAGGAGAAGTAACTGGCGACCAGCGGCGCTTTCCCCATGCCCATTTTCAGGTAGCTGGCCACCGCTTCCGGCAACAGGTTGAATTCAATCTTGCCGAAGGGCACCGGTCGCGGCGAGGCGTTGGTCGCGAATGGGGAAAGCTTGAGGTGCTCAACCACGGCCTGAATTTCGGCGAAGCCGATCCGGGCTTTGTCTTCGACTGTCGGTGCCGCCCCCATCCACGATTCGAGATCGGCAAGACCCAGCTTGCGAAACTCGATCAGGAGTTCTGGGTAACCCCAAGTCTCGATGTCGACTTGCGGATTCTGCTCCCTAAGATCCGCAAGCGCCTTGATGACATCCGGCGGTAGCCGTTGGTCGTGCGCGTTGTGCACGAATATCCAGCGTTTGAAGTAATTCTGCCAGTGCTCCTTGGCTCCGGAGAAATCTTCTTCGATCTTCTTCACGGTTGCAGCCGCCGCAATCTCGTTAGGTCCATACACTTGAAACAGTGTGTGCGCGGAAGACAGGTAACCGTCGTTCTTCCGATCTCCTTGCCGCCCCCACGGTCGGCAGGCCATGAAGTCGCCGGGATAACGCCGGCCCATGAGTTCCTCAAACAATTGCTGGAGTCCTTCGCCCCTGGCCCTGAGGAACCGGACCTCGAATTGCAACTGGTAGTGTTGTTGCTGAACTCTATCCACGAGTACACCGGAAAAGGGGGGGAAGGATAAATGTTATAAATTTGAGCCTCTTGCAAAACTCGCTATCCAGCCGAATTTTTCCGTGCAAGGGGTTGGCAATGGGGGTGGCCGGCAGCCACTTCTGGCATGATGGCAGGGTGGAAACCCTGATCACGCCTGCCATACGGAACGATAACACAGCTTGCCGGACGATGGACCGGTGGAATGTGGTGCAGCATGAACTGATCCCGGAACTTGAGGCGCGCTGGGGCGCGCTGACGCCGAAGCTGGAGCGGGTGATCCACATTCTCGAGTGGGTGCGGATCGAGGAGTTCACGGCGGTGTCGTGGTGTGGTGTCGGGCGTCCGCCGTTTGAGCGGGCGTGGCTGGCGAACGCCTTTGTCGCCAAGGCGGTGCTGGGCTTGACGACGACGGTGGGGCTGCTCGATCGCCTGATGAATGACCGTTCCTTGCGCCGCATCTGTGGTTTCCCGCTGTACCGGACCTTGCCTTCCGAGGCCACCTTCGCGCGCCTTCGACGAGTTTGCCGCAGGGAGCCTGGGCCAACGAGTCCATGAAGCCCTGATCAAGGAGCATCTGGGCGATCAACTGATCGGGCATCTGAGCCGCGATGGGACAGCCATCGAGGCCCGCGAACGCCCCGCCGGGAAAGGCAAAGGCGCAGAAAAAGGGGGCACCAAGGCACAGCCCACCCTGTTGGCGACCGAAGAGAGCCCTGCTGCGACGCCGAGCACGCCGGCACCAGCGGCGCCGGCGAGAAAGCGGGGCCGCCCGCGGCGCGGCGAAGCGCGTCCGGCGGCGAAGACCTCGCCGATCGAGCGCCAGCGCAGGCAAAGCTTGGCGCAATGCTCCACGAGCTTCCCACCACGTGCGATCGCGGCACCAAGTGCAATGCGCAGGGCTACAACAACAGTTGGACCGATTACAAGCTGCATCTCGACACCGCCGACTGTGGTGTCCCCATCCCAGCGCTGCTTTCCAGCGCTTCGATGCATGTCAGCCTCGCCGCCATTCCCATCTCACCAACACTGGCTTCGGCCGCGAAAAGACCAGGCAGGAAAATCGACGAAATCCCGCTTTTTCGTTCCGCATTGCATTGTGTAATCTGGCGGTTTTCCCGACGCCAACAAGTCCGACAGGCTGTCAGGCTTCCCGCCACCGGCGGCGGGTGGCGTCAGTCCCCGCCACAACCACCGCCGCCGCAGCCGTCACCCGCCGCGGAGTCGCCGTCGCCCGAACTGCCGCTGCAACCGCCGCCACAGCCGATGTGACCGGCGCAGTAGGCACTCGTGGTGCCGGCCTGCGCAGCCGCGAGACAGTCGAGCTGGTAGGTGAAGCCGCCAACGATGCCGAGCATGGCGTCGAGGGCGAAGAGCAGTGGCAGCGACTGCGGTGCGCGCGGGTCGATGCCGTCGCGCCGGCAGGCCAGCCGCCAGGCGCGCTTGATTCCCTCCTGCGCCTCGGTCGGCGAGCGCATCGCCTCGGCCGGCGTGTGGTGCAGGAAGCGCCCGAGCCCACGCTGACAGAACTGCTGGTACTGGCGGGTGAACAGGATGAACTCATGCCAGGCGTCATCGACCGCCTGCGAAGGCATCGCCACCAGCCGTTTCTTCGCCTGGTGGCAGAGCTGGAAGTAGTCACGCAGCGCCTCGAAGACCAGGGTCCGCTGCGCCGCGCCGAGTTCCGGCCGGCGCGCTGCCAGGCGCGCATCGAGGAACTTCGCGTACGGGTAGTTCTCGATGAAGTCGGCGCGGTGACGGTGCAGGGCGCGCCGCCACCAGAGGATCGTCGCAACGATCAGGCCGACGAACAGCAGGCCGACGAGCAGCTTCATCCCGCTTCCTCCACGGCCCGGATCAGACGGCGCTGAAGCACAGGTACTTGATCTCGAGATACTCGTCGATGCCGTGCCGCGATCCCTCGCGGCCGATCCCCGACTGCTTGACGCCGCCGAACGGTGCCACTTCGTTCGAGATCAGCCCGGTGTTGATGCCGACCATGCCGTACTCGAGCGCTTCGCCGACCCGCAGGCAGCGCGCGACATCGCGCGAGTAGAAGTAGGCGGCGAGACCGGACTCGGTGTCGTTGGCCATCGCCACCGCCTGCGCCTCGTCGCTGAAGCGGAACACCGGCGCCACCGGACCGAAGGTCTCTTCGCTGGCGACACGCATCGCCGGCGTGACGTCGGCCAGCACCGTCGGTTCGAAGAAGGTGCCGCCGCACGCATGCCGGCGGCCGCCGGTGACCAGCCGCGCACCGTGTGCGAGCGCGTCGGCGACATGTTCCTCGACCTTGGCGAGCGCAGCGGCGTCGATCAGCGGTCCCTGCGTGACGCCTTCCTCGCTGCCGGCCCCGACCCGCAGCGAGCGCACGCGTTCGGCGAGCTGTGTGACGAAGCGATCGTACACGGCGTCCTGGACCAGCAGGCGGTTGGCGCAGACACAGGTCTGGCCGGTATTGCGATACTTGGCGATGATCGCCCCGTCGACCGCAGCCGCGACATCGGCGTCATCGAAGACGATGAACGGCGCGTTGCCGCCGAGTTCGAGAGAGATCTTCTTGATCGTCGCCGCGCACTGCGCCATCAGCAGGCGGCCGACCTCGGTCGAGCCGGTGAAGGACAGCTTGCGCACCAGCGGGCTGGCGGTCAATGCACCGCCGATTGCCAGCGGATCGCCGGTCAGTACGTTGAACACGCCCGCGGGCAAACCCGCCTCGTGCGCCAGAACGGCCAGCGCCAGTGCCGTCAGCGGCGTCTGTTCGGCCGGCTTGACGACCACCGTGCAGCCAGCGGCGAGCGCCGGCGCGACCTTGCGCGTGATCATCGCCAGAGGGAAGTTCCACGGCGTGATCGCGGCGCAGACGCCGACCGGCTGGCGGATCGTCAGCAGGCGACGATCGTTCGCCGGAGACGGGATCGATTCGCCGTAGACGCGCTTGCCCTCCTCGGCGAACCATTCGACGAAGGAGGCGCCATAGGCGACTTCGCCTGCCGCCTCGGCGAGTGGCTTGCCACACTCGGCGGTGATCAGTTGCGCCAGATCGCCGCCATGGGCGACGATCAGATCATGCCAGCGGCGCAGGACGGCGGCGCGCTCCTTGGCCGTCTTCCCTCGCCAGGCAGGCAGCGCGGCGGCAGCGGCGGCGATCGCCCGCCCGCTCTCGACGGCGCCCATCAGCGGCACCTCGCCGATGACGAGCGCGCTCGCCGGATCGCTGACCGCCAGCTTGCGGCCGTCATCGGCTGCCTGCCAGCGACCGTCGACGTAGCATTCGTCGCGCAGCAGGCGCGAATCGGCCAGATTCATGGTTCTTCCCTCCAAAATCCCGAAAACTGCAGTCTACCCGGGAGCGTCATCGGGCGCACGCCCTTGACCGTGCGGATGGCGAACTCCGGGTCGGGCTGCTGCAGTTCGGCGAAAAACCCCGGAATGTGCGCGGCGACTCATCAGCTTCTGCAGCCACTGGCAGTCCTGCGCGTCGCATCCACCGGTCCCCGGGTTCGAGCCGTCCTCAGGGCGTCTTTTCGTAGAATCCGCGCACATCGGCGGCCATTTCAGCCCGGCTCTTCTTGCGCAGATAGAACATGTGGCCGCCCGGGTAGGTGCCGAAGAAGAGTCGCTTGCGCGTGTCCGCCCCGCGCACCGTCTGCTCCAGCACGTAGCGCGACATCAGGTAGTTGGCGTTCAGGTCGTGGTAGCCGTGGAGCACGAGCGCCTTCAGGTCATGGTTCTGCGCGAGCGCGAGCGCCAGGTCATCGGGGCCACCGAGCTTCGCGCTGCGGTCCCAGCTCATGTTGACCGGGAGATTGAGCGGGATGTAGGGCCGCTCGCTGACATAGCCCAGATCCTTGCGCACATAGTCCATGAAAGGTGCCAAGAGCACGCCGGACAGGATACTGAGCGAGCGGTCGAAGGCGCCGAGTTCGTCCTTCTTCTCGGGCGTGGGATTGTCGCTGGCCTGGGTGCCGTCGTAGGTGTCGATCACCTGCCCCTTCTTGCCGAGCAGGTTGGCGGCGAAGACGACCTCGGAAATCCGGCCGCGATGGTTCGCGACGAGCGCCGGCTCGATTCCGATCAGGCCGCCGACCTTGACATGGAACGTGGCCAGTTCCTCGGGGCTCGCCCGGCCCTGCGTCGCCAGCCCGGCCAGGTAAGCGGTCAGCGCATAGTCTTCGACCGCCTTGACGGCCGCCGGCTCGTTCCTGATCGTGCTCAGCCCGTGGTGGGCGGCGATCGCAGCCTGCGAGGGCAGCAGCGTCATCGGCGCCACCAGCGAATAGTGCGGATCGGACAGCTCGAGGCGGAACGCCGGCGAGAGCATGACCGCCCAGTTCAGGTTGATGGCGTATTGCTCGGCCAGGATGCGCGACAGCGCCGCCACCCGCTGCCCGCCATAGCTCTCCCCTGCGATCGCCTTCGGCGAGCCCCAACGCTTGTTGACCGTCAGCCACTGGCGGATGAAGCCGGCGATGGCGTCCAAGTCGCCAGCGACCCCGTGGTAGGGCTTGCCGTCGCGGGGTTTGCCGTCGGGCCCGGGCAGCATGCGGCTGTAGCCGGTGTCGACCGGGTCGATGAAGACGAGGTCGGTGAAGCGGATCCAGCTGTCGGGATTTTCCTCCAGACGCGCCGGCACCACGGGAAAGCTGCCGTCCCCGGCGGTCTGAATCGTCTTCGGTCCGATCGCTGCGAGGTGCAGGTAGATGCTGGCGGCACCGGGACCGCCATTGAAGGCAAAGGTCACCGGTCGCTTGGCGGGATCCGCGCCCTTGAGCGTATAGGCGACGTGGAAGATCTCGGAGTCTGGGCGCTCGGGGTCCGTCCCGATCTGGAGCATTCCGGCTGTGGCCTTGTAGTCCGGCAGCTTCTGCGCCACTGCAATCGGGGCCCCCGCAAGCCATGCCGCAAGCGCGAGGGCCAGCATCACAAGCCACCTGCGTCCGATCGCAATCATCATCTCTGCAACCTCCCTTCCTTGCTCATGCCGAACCATGGTCGAGTGCGCGTTGCCAAGCCAGCAACAACTTGCTGATTCCTGCACGCGTTCGACGCGACCGGGCAGCGGAGTCCGTGCGCCAGCCAGCTCATCGGCGAGCCGGCTTGCCCTGCGCCGCCGGTCAGCGGATCTGACCGCTGCACGCCGTGGTGGTGCGGGTGCTCCACCGTGAGCGCATCACTGCGCCGTGCCCGAGACCGCCGACGACGCCAGGTGGGGCTCGTCCGGCAGGGTCATCGGTCGCACGCCCTTGACCGAGCGGATGGCGAACTTCGGGTCGCGCCGCTGCAGCTCGGCAAAGAAGCCCGGGAAGTGGGCCGCGCCGTAGGTGATGTAGATCTTCTCGGACTTCGACTCGTCGACAAAGCGCGCCAGCGTCTTGTTGCGGAAGTCGACGATGACGCGGTTGGACGGGTCATTCGCTTCTCCCAGCGCGCCGGAGACGGCCATGCCCAGCACGCCGCGGCAGACGATGCCGGCGAGCTTCTTCTGCTCGGGCGTGGCCCCTTCCACGATGCCGAGGAAGAGCGCGAACGGATCGCCGGAATCGGAGGTCGCCGGCTTGGCCTTGGCCGCCTTGGCCGCCATGCCGGCGGCGAAGGCCGGGTCTTCGCGCAGCAGGCGGTCGTACTCGGTCTTCATCTCCAGGAAGTTGGCGTCGGCGGTGATGTGCCGCGACGGGTGCATCGCCATATCGGCCTTGATGGCGTCGAAGTAGTTCAGCTGGAAGCTCAGGCCACACTGCTCGGCCATCTTCCTGTAACCGGCGCTGAGGTCCTGCTTGCTGCCCCGCAAGGTCTGGTTGAACCAGTCGGTGAGGTCGGGGCGCCCGTCCACGGGCGTCACGCCCTCGTAGAACAGCGTGTAGCCATCGGCCAGTGCCTGCTCGAGGTCGAACACGACCGACTTGTAGAACTCCTCAGAGCCGATGTGTTGCATGCCCTGGAAGATCACCGTCTTCTGGCCGTTGGAGAGCGTGGCCAGCGGCACCGCGGTCGGCCCGCTCTGCACCCAGAAGGCCAGGTAATACACCGGCAGCGAGGCGAGCCCGACCATGCCCAGCGCACCACCGAGCG
Source organism: Accumulibacter sp. (assembly GCF_036625195.1). Classification (NCBI taxonomy): domain Bacteria; kingdom Pseudomonadati; phylum Pseudomonadota; class Betaproteobacteria; genus Candidatus Accumulibacter; species Accumulibacter sp. The sequence continues at coordinate 2,272,047 of NZ_JAZKUG010000001.1, read as the reverse complement.
CAAAGGCGCCGAAGGATCGGCCAGGCGAGTAGGCCGGGTCGCGCCGCTTGGCCAACCAGCGCAGCAGGAACAGCAGCGCGCCCAGCGCGCCCCCCGCGGCGACGACCAGGCCGACGATCCACGTCGGCAGCTTGCCCACCACCAGCAGGCCGGCCCCTGCGAACAGGATCAGCGCCAGCCAGAACGCTCCGTTGAGACGCGCTGACCAGTTGCTGGTGCTGGCTTTCGTTGTGGTCGACTTGGCGGTGGTCATCGTGTCATTTCGCCTTGCATTGCAGTTCGTCGGTCTTGCCGGTATTCGTGTCCAGCCAGCTCACCTTCAGCTCGTTGCCCTGATGCACGAGGCTGACATTCTGCCCTTCGTACTTCGCATCGCTCGCCGAGCCGACGAGCCACATCGTCACGGTGCGATCGCCGCGCTCCAGCCGAATCGTGGCCGGGTCGGTGGCGAAGAAGTTGGCCACCACCTCGTTGGCGGCGTTGTTCTGACAGGCATGGGCAACCGTCTTCGGCGGCAACAGTTGCCAAACCGCTTGCAGTTCCGAGGTGCGCACCCGGTACTGGGCATCGATGCATTCCTTGACCGTGTCGACGGTCCAGGTGGCCGTAATCCAGGTCTTCACCTTCGCTTTCCAGCAGTCGTTGCGACCCTTGACCCAGCCTCGCTGATCCTCACGCAAGCGTGTCGCGAGAGTGCCTCTGGCCTTGGCCGATGCCGCCTTGTAGACCTCTGCGAGCTTGCGGTCGAGAGCCGCCAATGAGGCGTCGGCGCAGATCAATGTCTCAACTTCACCGCTCGCTTTCGCGCAGTTGAAGGTCGGCCCCTGCGCCAGCACGGTCAGCGGAAAGACCACTGCGCCGGCGATGAAAGATGAAACGAGCACTGGCTTCTTCATGGGTCCTCCTCACTCGATAGCCTATCGGCATCGCTCTGGGGTTGCGGGTCCGGCGGCTGCCTGCGCGACGACAGCCGCAGCTGCGATCGCGAGTATCGCCGGCACGGTCGAAGGGGAAGCGTCTTCCTCCGCTCCCGATGGCTCAATGAGTATCGCTGAGCGGCTTTCGACCTTACACTAGCGCCATGATGAAACACTCTTGCTAGAAAATTGAGAATCAGGAATCTGCAGGATCTCCGCGTCTTCGTGCTGGCTGCCGACAGCGGGAGCCTCTCGACAGCGGCCCACATGCTCGATTTGTCTCCTGCGGTAGCCAGTGCCAGCCTGAAACGGCTGGAATCCGATCTGGGTTCGGTACTGCTCGTACGATCCACCCGGAGCCTGCGTCTGAGTCCGGAGGGAGAACGCCTGTTGCCGGCAGCCCGTTGTGCACTGGCTGGACTGAGTGATGCGCTCGACGACATTGCCCAGGCGCGCAGCAGCCTGCGCGAGGAGTTGCGCATCGCGATGCCCTCGGACCTTGGGCGGAATCATCTGCTGGCCTGGTTCGACAGTTTCCTGCTGCAACACCCCGACGTGACGCTGCGCACGCATGTTTCCGATCGCCCGGCAGACCTTTACCAGCAACCGGTCGATGTTGCCATTCGCTATACGGACATGGCGGATTCGGGCTTGGTCGCGCTGCCCATCCTGTCGGGCAACCGGCGTATTCTCTGTGCGGCGCCGACCTACCTGGCGCGCCACGGCGTACCGGCCGTGCCGGTGGACCTCTCTCGACACAATTGCCTGCGATTCCGTCTCGGGAACGCCGTGCACGAGCATTGGCGCTTCAGCCTGGAGGGGCAGGAGATCGTGGTGACCGTAAACGGGAACCGGATCGCTGACGACGGCGATGCCGTGCATCGCTGGGCCCTTGCTGGCCACGGCATTGCCTACAAGTCGGCACTGGATGTCGGCAAGAGCATCGCAGCCGGCCTTCTGGTGCCGCTCTGTACCGAATGGACGACCGAGGCGGCGCCACTGTCACTGGTCTGTGCCGATCGTCGCCAGTTGTCGCCGCTGGTCGTGCTGCTGCGCGACCACCTGCGGCGGTGCTGCGAGAACCTGATTGATGGCTTCAAGGCCGCGCGGCCATTCACCCCCGTTCCTTGATTGCTGACGCCTTGATCCACGGGGATGAGGCGAACGAGAATCAGCCCCGGCCACGAAGATGGCGGTACGATGATTGCCGGCTTGCCCGGCGAACGCGGCATGTGCACCGCGCCCTGGCGATCCCGCCAGAACGCCGAGGCATCACGCCACGTTGCCGCCCTGCCGCCTACTTCCGACAGGCCGTCGCACTGGCCTCGCCGACATAGCTGACCCAGGTATCGCGCGAAACGACCTCCACGCACTGACGGGTGCTGTCGTTCCAGTACAGCCACTGATTGTCGCCATTGCCCAACTTGCGCTCATTGGCCAGGGCAAAACCGCGACGCTCCAGCTGGCCCCAAGTGTAGGTGGTCTCGCGGTTGGCCAGATCGCTGACGTTGACATAAGCCCGGCTGCCACCGCGCGACCCGTAATCCGAGCGATAGCTCGTTTCCTGGCGGCGTTGATCCACCCCCTTGGTATAGCCGTCGCTGTACTCTTTCGAGTCGTCGTAGTTGTGGAAAGGCTGGTTGTGCAGCCCATCACGGTAACCGCGTTCGAACTGGGCGGTTTGCCGCTCATCGAGGTCACGGTCTTCCCGATGGTGGGACTTTGAAGCAAGCACCGCCAAGCCCAGCAGAGCTGCCGCACCGACCGCGACAGCCGCCGCCGTGCCGCCGCTGCTGTCACGTTGATCGCAATCGCTGTTGCCTACGGTCTTGATCTGCTCATATCGGCCATCACGGGTGCGTACCCGCACGCAACGCTTGTCGCGACTGTTCCACCAGTAGGTGTAAGCGGCATCGTCGCTTTTCGAAGTGTGGTGACTGACGTAACCACGACTTTCCATTTGCGCTTCAGCGTCGCGGCCACGCACGTCGACCAGATCGGACAGATCGCTGGGGGTCTCGGCCCATGTGCCATTGCTGCTGACGATCATCGACACGGCAACGGTGATGGCTGTAATGCGCTTGATAGACTGGGGCATCTTGTGGGCTTCCCGTAGTGGTTGATGAGATGTCGAAGCCTGTTGGACATGACTGCGTTTGCAGTCGCGTGGAAGTATCGGAGAAAGCAGCGTGCGGACAAACCGCCAACCCAATGAGTCTGTTTCGCCAAACAATTGAAAATTTCTGCTTCGTGCTTCGGATAGCATCCAAGCGTCAACGAGTTCTTTCCTGGCGTGTGAACCACCACCCCAACCGAGGGTCCGATTGTCGTCGAGTGAGCACAGCAAATGCCGCCGGGCCCCTGCTTGAGCGCCATGCAGATCGGGATCAAGGCAGCCCTCGCTGCCTTGGTCGCCGTGGTTGCGGGAGCTGGCTGCGCCCATGAGTCCTCCGGAATGGCGGGCGCGCCGGTGCCCGTCGCCGGAACGCTGGCCTTGCCCATGGCCGGGCATCTCCTGTTCAACCAGCCGGCCGGGACCATCCAGGCGATCCGGCTGCCTTCGCTCGAAGCGAACGTCATCAAACCGGCATCCGCGGGCAGCGACGATCTGGCGACGATCCATGCCCTGAGCGGTCCCGACCGCGACGGCCGAATCGCCTACATCGAGGATCATTACTTCGTCGCCGACAAGAGTCAGCAGCGCCATCTGCTGAAGACCGTCCGCGTCGACGGGACGCAGGATGGCGAAGTGTTCTCCCGGCGGGGCGGGGCGCTCTGGGCGAAAACACCAGCCGGACACGGGGAGATCGGCAGCCAGCTCGCGTTGTCCCCGACCGGCGGTCACGTCGCCTTCCTCTCCGGGCTTGTCCCGGTCGAGTTGCCATCGGCCTACCTGCACGTCGGCAACCTCGAGGTATGGAATGTGTGCAACAAGGCGGGCGGCAAGCGTCTTGCCACGGTCCTTGACGAGGGGCTGGCCTGGTTCCCCGATGGCCGGCGCCTGGCACTGGTCAGGCTGCTTGATCCGACGGCACTGCCCACAGTCAGCGAGCCGCCGGCAGAGCTCGGCCAGACGTTCCGGGCGTGGGGCAAGGTGCCCGCGGTGTTCGTCCTCAACCTCGATACGGGCACGGAAACCTTCCTCGCAGAAGGATGGCGTCCCGTCGTCTCCGACGACGGCAGATCGATCCTGGTGATGGACCGTGAAGGCCAGGCCCGTGTCGTCGATGCCGGATCCGGCCGGCCGCTTGCGCTGCGCGTGCCGGGCAGGGATTGTCCCCGGCTGATCGCCAGCCCTGCGCCGGGCCAGTTTCTCGCGTTGTGCCGGCCGGGTGCCGGGGAGCCAATCGAGCTGTCAACGCGCAACAGCCCGCTCGTCGGCGCGAAGCCGCTGCTGACCGTGCGCTTCATCCGGACCGATTCCGGCAAGCGGCAGGCGGTGGTCCGTGCTGTCGACCCACGTACGGTCGTCAGCTTCGGCGCCGACTCGGGGGAAAGCGAATGATCTTCGCCGCAACCGTTTGCCCGTTCTTGCCCGATGTGTGGCAGTGAGGTCGTCATGCCGAATGGAACAGCAGTATCACCGCGCTCAGGGACTCGCTCCTCGCTCGATGCCGTCGACGAGAGCCGGAACGGGGATTTCGGTGAAATGGCCGCACGCCAGGCCCGGATTCCGCGATTCGAACCGCACGGATCCCGTGGAACGTCCGTACTGGCAGGCTTTCCGGTAGAGTCGCGGTGTCCAGGGTGGGGATCGATGGCGCCAGGAAGCCAGGCGCCGCTCCGCTGACCGGTCACGCGGCAGCAAGCGCGCCTGCGTCGGCCGGCAGCGCAGTCCGGTCTTTCTGGCATTCGAGAGAGGGGTTGATTCGATGCGTATGGTGCTGAATTTCATGGTGTGCGGCGCACTGTCTGCCGCCTTGGTCCTGCCGATCGCCGTACGTGCTGAGTCCGCCGATGGCCGGGCCGCTGCCCCGCCTGGGGTCATCACCAACGGCGACCCGGATGCCGGGCTCTACATGCCGCGGGAAGTCCAGCAGGCCTACGCCAAGGGCACGCGCAGCCCTGACGGCCGGCCCGGCCCCAACTACTGGCAGAACCATGCCGAGCACCGCATCCGCATCAGCCTGAATCCGCCCAGCCGGCGCGTGCAGGGCGAACAGGAGATCGTTTATACCAACCATAGCCCGGATCCACTGACCAACCTGGTCTTCCGGCTGTACATGAATGCGCATCACCCCTCAGCCATGCGCGAGAAGCCGGTCGACGCCAGGTTCCTGACCCAGGGCTTGAGCGTCGAGCAGTTCAGCATCGACGGCCAGACCCTCGCCTGGGACAACCCGGCCGACCCGCTGGCGTACCACAACGTCCCCGGCAGTACCGTCCACGCCGTGACGCTGGCCGCGCCGATCCCGCCCAAGGGCAGCGTGCGCATCCGCATGCGCTGGCACTACGACCTGGTCGCCGGCAAGGGCTGGAAGGAAGGCGCGATCGACGAGACGTCCTACTTCCTGGCCTACTTCTTCCCACGCGTCACTCACTACAGCGACTACGGCGGCTGGGACTACGCGCCCTTCACCCTGGGCCGCGAGTTCAACAACGACTTCGCCGACTTCTCGGTGGCGGTGGACGTGCCGCGCGACTTCGTGGTCTGGGTCACCGGCACGCTGCAGAACCCGGCCGAGGTGCTGCAGCCGGCCGTGCAGCACCAACTGCAGGCGAGCTTCAGCAGCGATGAGGTCGTCACCCTGGCGCAGGCGGCCGACGCCAAGGCCGGCAAGGTCACCGCCCGCGGCGACCGCCTGGTCTGGAAGTGGCAGGCCGAACACGTGCCCGATTTCGCCATCGCACTCAGCAACCACTACCGCTGGGACGCGGCCAGCACCGTGGTCGACCCCGCCAGCGGCCGCCGCGCCAGCGTGCAGGCGGCCTACCCCGACAGCGCCAGCGACTTCAGGCCGATGGTCAGTTCGGCGCAGCAGACGCTGAAGTTCGCGTCCACCGACTACCCCGGTGTGCCCTATCCGTATCCGAAAACCACCATTGTGCTCGGCAGCGCCGACGAGGAATACCCGATGATGGTCAACGACGGGTCGAACGTCGGCACCTACTACGCCAAGGCGCTGCCGCAGAACGCCTTCACCGGCTTCGTGGCCGCGCACGAGATCCTGCACAGCTGGTTCCCGTTCTACATGGGGATCAACGAGAAGCGCTACCCGTTCATGGACGAGGGCTGGACCACCGCCTTCGAATACCTGCGCAACCGCGAGGTGATGGGCGAGCCCGCCGCCGACATGCTGTTCAAGGCCTTCCGCTCGTCGCCACTGGCCCTGCCACTGTCGAGCATGGATCTGCCGATCATCACCCCGCACGACGCCCTGTGGGGCCAGAGCGCCGTCTTCGGCCTCAACCAGTACGGCAAGGCCGCGCTCGCATTCCTGGCGCTGAAGGACCTTCTGGGCGATGCCGCCTTCCGCACCGCGCTGCACACCTTCATGGCGCGCTGGAACGGCAAGCGCCCGCTGCCGTGGGACATGTTCAACAGCTTCAACGACGCCGGCGTCGGCAACCACACCTGGTTCTTCCGCAACTGGTTCTTCAGCCACAACCACATGGACCTGGCGCTGGGCGGCGTGCGCAGCGACGGCCGGATGCAGACCGTAGCCGTGCGCAACCCGGGCGGGATGGCGATCCCCTTCGACGTGGTGGTGGAATACGCCGACGGCAGCAGCGAGCGCGTGCACCTGACGCCGGCCACCTGGCAGGCGGACGGCCGCAGGACCGACGTGCGCATCGCCGGCGGCAAGGCGGTACGTACGGTGACGCTGGACACCGGCATCTACGTCGACGCCAACCCGGCCGACAACCTCTGGAAGGCCGAAGCAGCCGAACGCCGCTGAGCCGCACTCAAACCGACCGAGAATACTGACGGAGTTCATCCATGGATCCTTTCACCGAGTCGCCGCCGGGCATCGTCATGCGCGTCCTGCGTTTCGTGCCGGTGCGAGTGGGATTGTTCTATGTCGTATTGACCTATCTGTACCTCTCCTGCTACTTCCTGCGTGCGACGTACGCCCAGGGCCCACTGAAAGGCCTGGTCGCGAGCGTGGTGGCCGGCGCGATCATGCTCATGGTCCATGCCTTCCTGGTCCAGCGCGTCGAAGGTCGGCGGGTCGAGGAACTTGCGGTGCGCCCCATGGCTGGCGAACTCGGCCTCGGCCTGCTGGTCGGACTCGGCTTGTACACCCTGTGCGTGCTGATCCTCATGGCGCTGGGCAACTACCGCATCGACGGCCACCGCGACTGGCTCATCCTGCTTGCGGGCATGGCAACGCCGCTCGCCACGGGCGTTTACGAGGAACTCTGGTTCCGCGGCGTGCTGTTCCGGCTGACGCAGGAGTGGTTCGGCACCGGGGTGGCAGTGGTCATCTCGTCGCTGATCTTCGGCTTCGTGCACTGGGACGCCGCCGGCGCCACGCTGCAGGGGTTGTTGTCGATTTCCCTCTGGGCCGGCCTGCTGCTGTGCGCCACCTATGTTCTCACCGGGCGCCTGTGGCTGGGCATTGGCCTGCACGCCGCGTGGAACTACACGCAGGGGTCGGTGTACTCCGGCAGCGTCTCGGGCAACGAGGCTCCGGATGGCTTCTTCAAGTCGACGCTGCAGGGCTCGGAGTGGCTCACCGGCGGCAGCTTCGGAATGGAGGCTTCCGTGATCGCCCTCCTGGTCTGCGGCACGGCGGGCGTGCTGATGATGGCAAAGGCGGTGCAGCGCGGCCTCATCGTGCCGCCGCCGTGGAAGCGCCGGCAGTGAGGGCGTGAGCCGCGCCCGCAGCGCGGGCAGGAAGCCCGCCAGGACGGCTGCGGATTCAACCGGCGCTCAGAGCACCTTCTCGTAGAAGCTGCGCGCGGAGAAAAGGGGGCAGAGCCCCTTCAGGAAGAATAAAAACGGCTTATTGGGTTTGACGGACCGGAAATCGGAGTCCCATACCCCATCCAGCATCGCACCAGAACCACAGACCTTGAAACATCCAAGTCGATGCTGTTCCATCCCTGTCCGTTCATCAAGAGCGGCCTACACGGCGGTGCTGCCAGTAGCCGGGTTCGCGATGACAGTGCATGACTGCAAGAATCAGCACGAAATCCGCTTCTACGGTGTAGAGAACAGCGTAAGGAAAGGCGCGCGTGAGACAGCGCCGAATATCTTCTTCCAGGATACGCCATCGCTCGGGGGCTGCGAGAATCTGGTCGATGGCGTGTTCCACGGCCGCCATGGAACGGAGTTCCAGGCCCTCCTGACAGTCTGCATAGTATCGGGCAGCATGCCCGTACTCCGCCAAGGCCTCGGGGGTGGAACTCGTACCTCATCGAGCAAACATCCGCCTGACTCGTTCCAAGGCCTCATCACCTGGGATCGTCTCCACGCGTCCACTCCGGACGTCGTCTCGGCGACGGCACGCTTCTGTGCCCCAAAGCTGTTGAACGTAACCGTCTTCCGCTGGGTCGAGGCTTTCGACCAGGCGGTCGGCTAGCAGGGCACGTGCTTCGCTCGGCAAGGCGAGGGCTTCTTCAGCAATTTGTTCTACGGTCAAAATCATCGATAGTGACTCCTTGTAGAGCGACGAAAAACGGCGACGCGCCGATTTTTTCTGGGCAAGAATCAGAGAATAGCAGCGTCGGGGGCAAAGATGGGTTTGCGATCAGCAGGACAAAATAGGCAAGAAAGAAATCTTCGGGCGACCAGATCCTTGCGCAAGTTGGCCACCACTTCCTTGGCGGCGGTGTTCTGACGGGTATGGAAGCGCGCTCGCCGGATCCCTGACCACCAGCGGGTGGCCATCATCGGCTGCCTGACAGCGGCCGTCGAACAGCCTGCGCTGCGCCGCCGGCGCCAATCGACCCGATGCACGGGTCTCCCCCCGACATCCCGAAAGTTGCAGTCCGGTCGGAATGGAATACACTTGCGTGCGTGACGAATACTCCGGAGCCCGGTGTGGTTGCACGCATTGCCGAACACCGCCAGATGGTGCGCAGTGTCTGCCGGCACGCTCCGTCGACCGCGCTCGCAGGACGTAGCCCGGCGCAGCCGGGGCAGCCGGCGTTGCTGCGGCACATCGCCCTGCGGCTGCCTGGATTCGCCCACACCCTGCCCCTGCTCGTCCTGTTCCTCCTGCTGCTGGCGGCCAGCGCGCTCGATGCCGCCAGCAGGGACTTTCCCGGCGCCGACAACCCCCTGTCCGAGCCGCGCTTCACCTCGGTCGGCGTCGGCATCATTCCGCGCTACGTGGTGCCCACCATCGCCCAGGACCGCGCCGGCTTTCTCTGGATCGCCACCGGTGACGGCCTGGTGCGCTTCGACGGCTACCGCTTCCGCCCGCAGGAGCGCGACAGCCCCGATCCGGCGGCGCGCAACCTGGGCTGGATCCGCGCCTTGCTCGCCGGGCGTGATGGCCGGTTGTGGATCGGCACCGAATCCGACGGACTGGCAGTCTATGATCCGGCGAGCGAAACCGTCACCGCCTGCAGCGACGAGCGCCAGGACCGCGACCTCGTACAGCCGACCATTCGCGCCCTCGCCGAAGACGCCGCCGGCGGCATCTGGGTGGGCAGCGAGGGAGGCGGGCTGCAGCGCTTCGACCCGGGCAGCGGTCACTTCGCCCGCTACCGGCACTCGCGACAACCCGGCGACCTGCCGGACAATCGGGTGCAGGCGCTGCTGGTCGATCGCCAGGGCACGCTGTGGGTCGGCACCTGGGCGGGCCTGAGTCGCCACCGACCTGGCAGCGACCGTTTCGAGCCGGTCTTCTCGGCGCCGGAAGCGGGTGGCAGGAACCTCGCCGGTCGCATCGTCCAGACCCTGTTCGAGGCCTCGGACGGGCGCATCTGGGCTGGCACGCAGCAAGGCGACCTGGCGATCGTCGACCCCGCCACGAACGAGGGTCTGCTGGTCGACGAACGACCCGGCAGCACCAGCCCGGACGGCGTGAGCAGCCTCGTCGAGGCACCGGGAGGCCTGATGTGGGCCGGTCGTTCTTCGGGAATCGCAGTCCATGACCTGCGCGACGGCCGCCTGCTGCAGCGGCTGCAACATGACCCGCGCCGGCCCGCCAGCCTGGCGGGCAATGAGGTGGCGGTGCTGATGCGTGATCACTCGGGCCTGATCTGGGTCGGTGGCTATGGCCTCGGCCTGCAGCGCCACGATCCCAACAATCGCGCCATCTGGTTGCGCAGCGCCGACACGACGCCTGCCGGCCCGTTTGCCGAAGCCGACGTGCGCAGCGTGCTGCGCCTGGGCAACGGCGAAATCTGGACGGCGACGCGCAAGGGAGGCGTCGCCGTGATGGACAGCCAGCTCCGCGTCATCGGCGCCGTCTGGCCGCAGCCGCCGCGACCCGCCCGGGTGGCCGTGGCGGCCGTCAGCGAGTCCCTGCAGCCGGTGCGCATCGAGGAGATGGCGCAGGCGAGCGATGGCACCGTCTGGCTGGGAGCGGACTCACTGCTCTATCAGTTCACTCCGGACCGCCGGCAACTGCGCAGCCTGGCGCATGACGGCGGTGTCACGCGGGGTTTCCTGGACAGCAGCGATGGCGCGCTGTGGGTGGCGACGCAGGACGGCGTCTATTGCCTGCCGCCCGGCTCAAGCGAAGTCGTGCGCGTCGCGCAGCAGGGTGGCCGGCCGTTGCGTGCCGAAGTCAACGCCATCGTCGAAGCACCCGATCAGAGCGTCTGGGTGGGCACCGCCAAGGGCCTCTTTCGCGCCCCGCCGGGAAGCCGCGAACTGCAGCCGGTCGAAGCGCCTGCGGGCGCCGGCCTTGGCAACCCGATCGTCATCGGGCTGCTGTTCGACCGGCAACAGACGCTGTGGCTCGACACTGCCGTCACCGGCCTGCACCGCATGACGCGCTGGGACGGTCAGCGGGCAACGTTCGAGGGCATCAGCGCCCGCCACGGCATCGTCAATCGACCATTTGGCGGCAACCTGCTGGCAGACGCGCGCGGTCGCATCTGGACGCAGATGTACGTCTATCACCCGGCAAGCGACCGGCTCGACGAGCTGACCGCAGCCGATGGCGCCGATCTCGGTACCGGCTGGTTCCAGGCACATGCGCAGACGGCCGACGGCCGCATGCTGTTCGGCGGCAGCAGGGGAATCCTCGTCGTCCGACCCGAGCGCTTCGACGCCTCGACGCATCAGCCGCCGTTGTTGATCTCCGAACTGAGCATCAACGGGCAGCGCCAGCCGGCCGGCCGCATCGGCGATGGACTGCGCCTGACCCCGGAGCAGCGCAGCTTCAGCCTGAGCTTTGCGGCGCTCGACTACAGCGACCCGGGTCGCCTGCGCTATGCCTACCAGCTGCAGGGTTTCGATGCCGGCTGGATCGAAACCACTGCCGATTCCCGCGTCGCCAGCTACAGCAACCTCGACCCTGGCGACTACGTCCTGCGCGTCCGGGGCAGCAACCGCAGCGGCACCTGGAGTCCACACGAGTTGGCCATCCCGGTGCATGTGCAGCCCGCCTGGTGGCAAGGCACGGGCTTTCGCCTGGCACTCGCCGTGCTCGCGTTGCTGATGATCTACGCCCTGGTGCAACTGCGCACCCGCCATCTGCGCTCGCGCCAGGCTGAGCTCGAGCGCACCGTGCACGAGCGCACGGCCGATCTCGAGAGACTGGCGCTGGCCCTGCAACGCGAGTCGGCGGCGCTTGCCGAGTCGAGTCTGACCGATCCGCTGACCGGCCTGCGCAATCGCCGCTTCCTGACGCAGCACATCGAGGCCGATCTCACCCTGGCGGTGCGCGCGTATGAGAGCCACCTGAACTATGGCGCCCTCCTGCGCGACGATGCCGGGCTGGTGTTCTTCCTTCTCGACCTCGACCATTTCAAGCAGGTCAACGACCACTACGGCCACGCAGCCGGCGACGCCGTACTGAAACAGATGTCCAGCCGGCTCCGCACCGTCTTCCGCGACAGCGATTACCTCGTGCGCTGGGGCGGCGAGGAATTCCTCGTCGTGGCACGTGCCACGCCGCCTGCGCACGCCGCCGAACTCGCCGAACGGGCCCGCGCCGCAGTCGCCGATCAGCCGTTCGAGCTCGACGACGGCAGCCGACTCGCCAAGAGCTGCTCGATCGGCTTCTGCTGCTTTCCGCTGTCGGCGCAGCATGCCGACGCTTTGGACTGGAATGCGATGGTCAATATTGCCGATGCGGCGCTCTACGCCGTCAAGACTGCCGGCCGCAATGGCTGGCTGGGAGCGCTTGCTGCCCGCGAGCAGTCGGCCGCTGCGCTGCTCGACCGCTCGCGTCGACCGCTGCCCGAATGGGTACAGTCGGGCGAGATTGATCTCGTCTGCTCTGCCGGACTCGGCGGCATGACGGCGGCGTGGATGCGCAACGAAGCACCCTTCACGGCACCGGAAACGGTGCGGAGCGCAGGCTGAGCGGAGCAGACAGAGGCCAGATTCTCCGCCGAAATTCCGCAAGCTGCCGTTTATACTATGCACCATGCGCGTCCGGACCCTGCTCACCTGTCTCGTCCCGCTGCTGCTGCTGGCCTGCAGCAGCACGCCGCCAGCGCCCGGGCGGACGGCACAGCAGCCAGCGGCCCGGCTGGCGAGCAGCGACAAGGCGCACGACGTGGTCATCTTCGCTCTCGGCCTGATCGACACCGGTTATCGCTTCGGCGGCAAGAACCCCGACGCCGGTCTCGATTGCAGCGGCATGGTTTCGTACATCTTCGACCGTGCCGCCGGCATCCGGGTCAGCGGCAGTGCCGCCGACATCGCCCGCCGCGGACGCGAGGTCGACCGCTCGGGTCTGCGCCCCGGCGATCTGGTCTTCTTCAACACGCGCAACGCACCCTTCTCGCACGTCGGCATCTACATCGGTGATGAACGCTTCGTGCACGCGCCATCGGGCAGCGGCCGCGTGCGCATCGACCAGCTCGGCGCCCGCTACTACGCACAGCGCTTCGAGACCGCGCGCACCTACTTCGACTGAGCGCAACCGGTCGACTCGTGCGCGGGCTCAGGCGGCAGCCGGCGTGCCGGCACGGTAGGTTGATCTGCCCGATGAAAGAGCCAGATGCTGCCGAGCAGCACCCCGACGCAAGGCAACAGGAAGAGCAGTTGGCCAGAATCGAGCGGCCCGGCGTGAAGCAGGACGATCGTCAGAAGACTCGAAGCCGACAGGAGCATGAGGCTCAACGCAGCAACCCGACGCAGTCGGGAGAAGAAACCCGCTGCGGCAAGGGAGAGTGTGGCCAGGGGAATGAGGTAGATGCCCCAGCTGACAAACCACACAGCGTGTGCCAGCAGGGCATCGACGACTCCCGACAGGCCACGGGCGCGCGCCAGCTCGCCCACCATGGCGAAGCACACGGCAAGCAGCGCGTACGGCAGCGCGATTGCCGTCGCCATGGCGTGCAGTGCACCATGCATCGTCGCTGCTTGCTGCGTGCTACCGCTGCAAATGGAGGACTTCGCGGTCACTGGATCGCTCTTCCCGGGCGCGGGTTTGGCCGCCATCGTCACGGCGGCAGAACGCTGCCGTTGAGTTCAAGCAGTCGTCCGTTGCGCAGCCGGGCGCCGAGCGTGTGTTCTTCGTCCCACGCCACCCGGTAGCCGATCTCGACACTCAACTCGCCATCGAGTGTGATGACGGCAACGAATTCGACCGCGGCGTGCTGCCAGACCTGATCTGGCTGGGAAATGCGCGGCGGATTCTCTGCGTGCGCCTCGTGCTCACCCGTGGCGATGGCTTCTGCGTACGGAGCGTAATGTTCGAACAGCGACACCGCGATTCCCGCACACCAGCGCGGATAGTCGTTCGCAATCGAGCGCGCGATGGCGAGCGCCTGCGGATCGGGAGCCGTGCGGGATCCGGGAAGCGCCAGCGGTGCCCTGATCTCGCCCAGCGCAATCTCTGCACGCCACATGCCTCCCTTGCGGTGAAGCTCCCCGAGCACTGGATCCCTGAACGACGGGGTCTTGAACAGTCCGAACATCTGCGTCGACCCACCCCCTGGAAGGAATGACGTTCATCCACCGCGCCGAAAGCCGCGGGCCAACGGCTGGCCGATCCACGGCACCACGGCCCAAAGCCATTCAGCCGGCACTGGCAGCACGCCACTCTGGACGGGTGGCGACGGCCCGTCAAGCGTCTGGCTGTCGCGATGATGCGGCACGACGCGTCTCGAGGAAGGCGATGGATGAACACAAATCGGGCGGTGGGTCATCGCTGAGCTGTTTGAGGTGGGCGATGGCGTCGACCAGATCGTCGACCGTGGCGCCGCTGGCTTGCAGCTGCGATGAAATCTCCTCCGCCAGGATCGTCAGCGAAGCAAGCGCCAGTCCCTCCATTGGATTGCGCCGGCGAACATAAGGCTTCCTGAGAACGGCCAGGCCGCTCCGGGCGAGTGCCAGTGCCGCCGGCAGCTTGCCGCGTGCCTGCAGACGATGGGCACGGACCATCGCGGAGTTGGCACGCAGAACCGCGACCATGCTCCGGGCGGAATCGACGAGGTCCATGATCGGGCCGGCGAGAAGCCTCACCCCTCCCGCCTCGGAGACCAGCGTGCCGACGGCTCACATACCGCGTGCTTCGAACGATCGGGGCGGCAAGTCGAGTCCTCCCGGTGCTGCAGCCGCGTCAGGTTCGGCGGCCCACAAACCGGAGCCTGGTGGCCCTGAGCCGCAAGCGCCTTGCCCTCCCGTCGAATGCGGCGCCGGAACGCGGCACCAGGCGGCGACGGCCTTGGACCACAACTTGCACCACTGCTGCTCGCATGGAACATCATCATTGTTTCCATCCATTCTGGTGCCCGGACAGTTCCCCAGGAAATAGGTGGCCTCGGCACATGAGCTCATCTGGGAACAGTGCGCCCGACCATCACAGCTGAACGCCCAGCCGCAGATGCCGCCGCGGCGGCACGGGCAGCGAATTGTAAGCGCCCAGCGGCCCGGGTCAAGCCTTTGGCATGGCACGGCTGCTGGCGCATGGGGTTCGCGAGCGCCTCCCGAATGCGCGGGCAAGCGCGAGCGCCGTCGTTCGCCTACGTTCTTGTCTTGACGCCGCCTGCCCTTTGCCCGGGCCCGGACTGTTGCCGAGGGAGCAGCAAACCCAAGGCCCTTGACGCGTGACACCGCGCGGCTTTAGAGTCGATGCCTCGAATACTGCATCGCCCCCATACCGCCATGCGTCGTTTCGTTGCCATCCTGCTGATCGCCCTTCTGCCGCTCCAGGCGGCGTGGGCCGTCGTCGGCACGGTGGCCGGCCCGCTGCTGCCGCGCAACGCGGCACACCCGGAGCAGCACGACCACCACTCGGACGAGGCGTGTGCCGGCCTGGCGAAAGCCGCCGACCAGGGCCACTGCCAGGATCGCGACGACCACTGTACCAGCTGCCAGGGCGGCTGCTGCGCACCCATCGGGCTGGCGCCCCTGCCGGCGATCGCCCAACCCGGCGACGCCATCATCCCCGCCGCCGTAGGCGGCAAGCCTTCCGCCATACACGCCCGGCCTGAACGGCCGAAATGGACCGGCCTCGCCTGACCGGCGGGGCCTTCCGGACTGACTCATCACCGTCGCCGTACGCACGGCGGCTGCTTCCCAGGGCTCCGCCGGATTCTTCCATGCACCACCGGAGAATCCGATGCAAGACACCCGATCGACGCCGTCGCGGCTGTTCACCGCCGTCCTGTTCGTCACCGCCAGCCTGACCGCTCCGGGGGCAGTCGCCCAAACCCTGACGCTTGGACAAGCCGTCGCCGCCGCCTGGGAGCGCCATCCAGCGGCTCGCACCGCCGCTGCCCGCCACGACGAATTCACGGCCCGCCGCGATGCCGCCGACAGCGTCCTTTCCGGCGCGCCGACGGCGGCGCTGTCCAACCGCAACGACCGCCTGCAACGCGATACCGGCCAGAGCGAATGGGAGGCAGGGATCGCGCTGCCGCTCTGGCTGCCCGGCCATCAGGAACGAACCCTCGCGCTGATCGAGCGCGAGCAGTCGGCCTACGCGGCGCTGGTCGAGCAGGCGCGCTGGCGGCTCGCCGGCGAGGTGCGTGAGAGCTGGTGGCAGGCCATGCTTGCCGGCAACGAACGCGCCGTCGCCGAAGCGCGCGGCGATGCCGCCCGGCATCTGGCGAACGACGTCGAGCGGCGCGTGCGGGCGGGCGAGTTGCCGCGCATGGATGCCCACCAGGCGCGCGCCGCCGAAGCGGCTGCGGCGGCGGCGATCGCCGAGGCGGACGGGCGCGCCCACCGCGCCGAGCGCAACTTCCTCGCGCTCACCGGCCTGCCACTGCTGCCCGCTGCGGACGGGATGAACGAGCAGCGCCGGCAGGTCCCGACGACCCCCCACCCGCAGTTGGCCGCACTCGAAACGGCCATCGCCACCGCCCGCGCGCGGCTCGACGTGGCAGCCCGCAACTCCCGTGACCTGCCGGAGATCATGCTTGGCATGCGTCGCGAGCGGCCTGTTGCCGAGGCCGACTGGCAGAGTTCGACCATTGTCGGCGTCCGCATTCCGCTCGCCACCGACGCGCGCAATCGTCCGCGGGTTGCCGCAGCAAACGCCGAACTTGTCGAGGCCGAGGCGCTGCTGTCCTACGAGCGGCAGCGCGTCGACGCGGAACGTGATGCCGCCGGGCGCGAACTGCAGCGGGCCGACGAAGCACTCGCGCTCGCCGAAACCAGGCGTGCGCTCGCCATCGAAATGCGCCGCGAGTACGCCCGCGCCTTCACGCTCGGCAACATCGACCTGCCGCAGCGCCTGCGCGTCGATGCAGACGCCTTCGCTGCCGAACTCGCCGCCGTGCGCGCCCGCCTCGAAGCCGCGCGTGCCGTCTCGCGCTACAACCAGGCCATCGGAGTCCTGCCATGAATCCGCTGCGACACGCCATCGTCGCCTTCGTCTGCGCGACCGTACTGCTCCTCCCAGCCCCGCCGGCATCAGCCGCCGAGGCGGCCCGCCCCTCCTTCGAGGCACACAGCGAGCTGTTCGAACTCGTCGGCCGCATCAGGGACGGTCGCCTGACCCTGACGCTCGACGACTGGGCGAGCAACGAGCCGATCAGCGGCGCGCGGATCGAGATCGACTTCGCCGGCCACAGCCACATTGCCGAGGCCCGGGCCGACGGAACGTACACGCTCGACGCCACCCCTTTCGCGGCGCCGGCCACCTACCCACTGATCATCACCATCACCGCTGGCGAGCAGAGCGACCTGCTCGCGGCCGACCTTGTCGTCGGCGATTCCGCCGCCGGCGCCACTGCGGCCGGAATCGGCGGCAAGGAAATCGGCATCGCCGCGACACTGACGCTGCTTGCCGCCGTCGTCGCGGTCCGGCTGCGCCGGCGCAAGGGAGAGACCGCATGAACGCCCCGACGCTTCTGCAACGCATGCTGCAGCCACTGCTGATCGCCGCCAGCCTCGCCGCCAGCCTGGTCGCCAGCGCCGGTCTGGCGCACGAGGGCCACGATCACGGCGACGAGCCGGCGCCCGCGCTGACCCGCGGCGACGGCCCGCAGCGGCTGGCCGACGGCAGCGTCTTCCTGCCCAAGACGACCCAGCGCCAGCTCGCACTGCGCACGCAGCTCAGCGCGAGCGGCGCGCATCCCGTCACCGTCGAACTCGCCGGCAAGGTGGTCCTCGATCCGGCCAGCGGCGGCCGTGTGCAGGCGATGAATACCGGCCGCGTCGAAGCGCCGGCCGGCGGCATCCCGGCGCTCGGCAAGGCAGTGAAGAAAGGAGAACTGCTCGCCCGCGTCCATCCGGCCGTCTCGCCGCTCGAACTGGGTGGGCGACGGGCGCAGGCCGCCGAACTGCGCGCCGCGCTCGGCGTCGCCGAGAAGCGCCTGGCGCGACTGCGCGAGCTGGAAGCAACCGTCGCGCGCAAGGACGTCGACGCCGCCGAGGCCGACGTGCGGAGCCTGCGCGAGCGCCTCGCCGCGATCGCCGGGAGCCTCGCGCAGCCCGAGGATCTGCGCGCACCCGTCGCTGGCATCGTCGCCTCGGCCAGCGTCGTTGCCGGCCAGGTGGTCGAGGCGCGCGAACTGCTGTTCGAGATCATCGATCCGGCCAACCTGCGCGTCGAGGCACTCGCCTACGACCCGCGGCTGGCCGCCGAGATTGCCGGCGCCTACGGCAGTGCCGGACCGGGTCAGGAGGTGCTGCTCAGCTTCGTCGGCGCCGGCCGTTCGCTGCGCGAGCAGGCGATCCCGCTGCTCTTCCGGGTCGACGGCGGCACGGCGACGCTGGCGCTGAACCAGCCACTGCGGGTGATCGCGCAGACGCGCTCGCCGCTGCAGGGCATGCCACTGCCGGCTGCGGCGGTCGTGAAGAACGCGGCGAACCAGGAAATCGTCTGGGTGAAGACGAGCGCCGAACGCTTCGCACCACGCCCGGTGCGCACGCAGCCGCTCGACGGCGCACGCGTCGCCGTCGTCGACGGGCTGGAGGCCGGCGTGCGCGTCGTCGTCCAGGGCGCGGCACTGCTCAACCAGGTACGCTGAGAATGAAGCGGCCCGCACGTTCCCGACCTTCGCTGCCCGCCGCGGCGGACCGCCAGGATGCCTGCAATGTTTAGGACCATCGTCGAGAAAAGCCTGTCGCAACGCCTGCTGGTACTGGCGGCGGCAATCGTCCTCATCCTCTACGGCGCGCTGGTCGTGCAGAAGACGCCGGTCGATGTCTTCCCCGACCTGAACAAGCCAACCGTCACGCTGATGACCGAAGCGGGCGGCATGGCGCCCGAGGAAGTCGAGGCGCTGATCGGCTTCCCGATCGAGACGGCGATGAACGGCATGGCCGGCGTCGCCGCGGTGCGCTCGGTGTCGTCGGCCGGGTTGTCGATCGTCTACGTGCAGTTCGACTGGGGGGTCGAGATCTACCGCGCGCGACAGATGATCGCCGAACGCCTGTCGCTGATCCAGTCGCAGCTGCCGCCAGGCGTGGTGCCGCACATGGGACCGGTGGCGTCGATCATGGGCGAGATCCTGCTCATCGGAATCCCGATCACTGCGCCCGCTGCGGCGCCGACCCAGAGCGCGCCGGAAGCCGCCCAGCGGCCGGCGATGGCGGCTCGCGAGTACGCCGACTGGGTGCTGCGTCCACGCCTCCTGACGATCCCCGGCGTCGCCCAGGTCATCCCGATCGGCGGCGAGGTGCGGCAATTCCAGGTGCAGCCGGACACCGTGCGCATGGCCGCGCTCGGCATCACGCTCGGCCAGGTCGAGGACGCGCTGCGCGGCTTCGCGGCCAACACCAGCGGCGGTTTCCTCGAACTCAACTCGCGCGAATACCTGATCCGCAACCTCGGCCGCACCAGCCGGCTGGAAGACCTGCAGCGCCTGCCGCTGACGGCGCGCAACGGCCAGCCGATCCTGCTCGCGCAGGTGGCGTCGGTCGGCTTCGCGCCGGCAATCAGGCGCGGCGACGCGGGCCTCAACGGCCAGCCGGCGGTGATCCTGTCGGTGCAGAAGCAGCCGGCCGCCGACACGGTCGCGCTGACGCGGCAGGTTGAAGCGGCGCTCGCCGAGCTGAAGGGCGGCTTGCCGGTGGGCATGGCGGCGCCGCGCGTGACCTTCCGCCAGGCCGACTTCATCGAGGCCAGCATCCGCAACCTCGAATTGAAACTGGCCGCCGCCGCCGTCTTCGTCGCCGCAGTGCTCCATCTCTTCCTCGGCAGCCTGCGCGCGACGCTGATCTCGCTGACCGCGATCCCGGTCTCGATCCTCACCGCGGCGCTGGTCTTCCGCTACTTCGGGCTGTCGATCAATACGATGACGCTCGGCGGGCTGGCCATCGCCATCGGTGAACTGGTCGACGACGCGGTGGTCGACCTCGAGAACATCATCCGCCGCTTGCGCGAGAACCGCCAGAAGCCGACACCGGAATCGCCGCTGCGGGTGATCGTCAACGCCTCGAACGAGGTGCGCTCGGGGATCGTCGTGTCGACGCTGATCATCGCGCTCGTCTTCGTGCCGCTCTTCGCCCTGCCCGGACTCGAGGGCCGCTTCTTCATCCCGCTCGGCGTCGCCTACCTGACGGCGATCCTCGCCAGCCTCGTCGTCTCGATCACGCTGACGCCGGTGATGGCCTGGTACCTGCTGCGCCATGGCGCGGCGTCGAGGCATGGCGATACGCGCTTCGTCGCCTGGCTGAAGTCGCACTACCGGCGCTGGCTGGAAACGGCGCTGGCCCGGCGCAGGCGGGTCATCGCTGCCGCGGCCGTCGCCGCCCTGCTGGCGGCGGCGAGCGTCCCCTTCTTCGCCACCACCTTCCTGCCCCCCTTCAACGAGGGGGCCGCCTTCGTCGGCCTGCGCCTCAACCCCGGCATCACGCTCGCCGAATCGGTGAAGATCGGCACGCTCGCCGAGCAGCTCGTGCGCGAGGTGCCGGAAGTGAGCTACGTCGGACGCCGCTCGGGCCGCGCCGAACTCGACGAGCACGCCGAGGGCGTACACGTCTCCGAGCTCGACATGCGCCTCAAGCCTGGCCGTCCGCCGTCGGCAATCCACGCCGACCTGCGCGCGCGGCTCGCTTCGTTGCCGGCTACGGTCAGCATCGGCCAGCCGATCTCGCACCGCATCGACCACATGCTCTCCGGCGTGCGCGCGCAGGTCGCCATCCGCATCGTCGGCGACGACCTCGACGTGCTGCGCGGCGAAGGTGCAGCGCTGCGCGACCGGCTGGCGACGATCTCGGGGCTCACCGACCTCGAGCTGGAAAAACAGGTCCTGGCGCCGCAGATCAAGGTGCGCATCGACTACGCGCGCGCCGAACAGCTCGGCGTCTCGCCAGCGATGCTGCTGCGCCAGCTGCAGACGCTCATCGACGGCGAGCAGCTCGGCCAGGTGATCGAGGGTTCGCGGCGCTTCGCGCTGGTGCTGCGCGTGCCGGAAGAGGCGCGCGGGCTGTCGGGCCTCGCCAGCCTGATGATCGAGACGCCGAACGGCCGCGTGCCGCTCGCGCGCGTGGCGGACATCGAGGATGGCGACGGGCCGAACCAGATCAGCCGCGACAACGGCCGGCGGCGCATCGTCGTCTCGGCCAACGCGCAGGGCCGCCCGCTCTCCGACGTGGTCGACGACGTGCGCCGCGTCATCGCCGAGACGAAGCTGCCGTCGGGTTACTTCATCACCATCGACGGCCAGTTCCGCGCGCAGGAGGAAGCCGCCCGCATCATCGCCGTGCTGGCGCTGATCTCGCTCGGCCTGATCTTCATCGTCCTCTACAGCCGCTATCGCTCGGCCATCCTCGCCGCACTGGTGATCGCCAACGTGCCGCTGGCACTGATCGGCAGCGTCATCGGCCTGTGGCTCGCGGGCCAGACACTGTCCATCGCGACGCTGATCGGCTTCATCACGCTCGCCGGCATCGCCACCCGCAACGGCATCCTCAAGCTCTCGCACTACGCCAACCTGGTGCGCTTCGAGGGCGAGACCTTCGGCCGCGAGCTGGTCATCCGCGGATCGCTGGAGCGCCTGACGCCGGTGCTGATGACGGCGCTGGTCGCCGCCTTCGCGCTGGCGCCGCTGCTCGTCGAGGCCGAGGCGCCGGGCACCGAGATCCTGCACCCGGTGGCGGTCGTCATCTTCTCCGGCCTGATCTCCTCCACCCTGCTCGACGCCTTCGTGACGCCGGCGCTGTTCCTCGCCTGCGGCGAGAAGCCGCTCGCCCGGCTGCTCGAATCGCATCAGGGCGAAACATTCTGAACGCTTGCGACCTTCCCGACGAAAGGAGCCTCACCATGAAGATCCTGCTTCCCATCGCCGTCGCCGCGCTTGTCGCGGCCACCGCGCTTGTCGCGGCCACCGCCGCAGTCGCCCACGAGGACCACGGCAAGCCACGCTTCGGCGGCGTCGTCGCCGAAGCCGGCCACTACCAGGCAGAACTGGTCGCCGGCAGCGACACTCTGACCATCCATGTCAGCGAGCACGGCACCCCGCTGCCGACCGCGGGTGGCTCGGCCAGGCTGACGCTGCTCGCCGGCGGCACGAAGACCGAGGTCACGCTGGTGCCGGCCGGCAACAACCGTTTCGAGGCGAAGGGCAGCTTCGACATCAAGGGCGCCAAGGTGGTCGCCGCGCTCAATGTGCCGGGAAAGCCGCCGAAGACGCTGCGCTTCACACTCGACGACACCCCCGCAAGACACTGAGGAGTCCACGATGAAAGCATTGCTTGCCACCCTGCTCGCCACCGCCACGCTCGCAAGCACGCCACTCGGCGCCGCCGACCTGCCCGAGGTCGAGGTCTACAAGAGCCCGTATTGCAGTTGTTGCGCGGAATGGGAAAAGCACATGCGCGACAACGGCTTCCGGGTGAAGTCGGTCAACATCGACGATGTACCCGCCAGCCGCGCCAGGCTCGGCATGCCCGAGCGCTACGGCTCATGCCACACGGCGAAGGTTGGCAGCTACCTGATCGAGGGCCATGTGCCCGCCATCGACGTGAAACGCCTGCTGCGGGAAAGCCCGAAGGCCGTCGGCCTTGCTGCGCCCGGCATGCCCGGTGGCTCACCCGGCATGGAGAGTGCGCGCAAGGAACCCTACGATGTGCTGCTGATCGGCAGCGACGGCACGGCGAAGGTGTTTGCCCGTCACTGAGCCGGGGACGGTCGTTGAGGCGGCGGCCGGGAACCCGATCGTCGACAGCGCGGTGGCAGTCATTGGTCGTACCTTCGGCGGAATCCCGGCGCTGTTCGTGCCGATCCTGCCCACTACTCTGGCAAGTGGACGCCATCACCGGCGGACAACTTGCGCAATGGCTTGCTGGGTGAAGCGGTCCAACACCGTCGGTGCAGTTCGACGCATCGCAGGTGCGCCAAGACCGGGCCATGGGACTTCCACCTGTGAAGCAACGCACTATGCCCGGCGCACACGTTCAAGGTCAGGAGCGTTGCGCGGCTTTATCGCGTAGCGTCTCCTGCCCCGCAGGGTTGGCCGCACTTGGCTGTTCAACAGGTTGACGAGGGCGTTAGGCCTCGCTTCGGGCTGATGCACAAGCCGTGGGATGGTGCGCTTGATGCCCGGCTGACTGCCGCCCCGGTTACGTGAGCATTCAGATTCTCAGCTCGGAGGCTTCGAGGGCGCCGCTTCAAAGAAGCGAACCTCACGTTTCGCTGCCTTACCCAGAAGGGCAAGCGCTGCCTGGTACTCGACGCTGTTGTAAGCCGCAAGTGCCTGGCGAAGGCTCTCAAACTCGACAACGACGGCTCTCTCGTTGGCGATGCCTTCTGGCGCCGCCGCGGACATGCCGCGGACGAGGAAAGTTCCGCCGCAACCTTCGATTGCGGGACCAGCCAAGGCTGCATAGCGGGCATGAGCCGAAAGGTCACCTATCCCACTGTACCAGGTGACCCAGTACGCCTTTGCCATGAACGTCTCCGGTGATGGCTTACGCCGCCTGCCGTAGCCCGTCGGATCGAGCGAGGGATCAGCGAAGTAATCGGGCCGCGGCCGCAAATCGTCCCGAAGAAACACGAGGCGGGCGGTGTGTGGCAAGGTGGAATGCGGCGCTACGAAAGACCGATGTAGCAATGGTGTGGATTGCCCGCGGGTTGGCGTGGTCCTGGGTGACGTCATCGACATTGGTGAATGGACCCGGCGGTTCGCAGCCACCGGATCGATATCCCGTTTGAAAGAGTGAGCAAGACGACGTACCCGAAGTAGTGCCACATTCCGCAACGAATGATGGAGCAAGCCATGGCGCAACGCAATCGCAGTATGAGTGCCAAGCTCGGTAAAGGCTGCTCCGCACTGACCCTCAGCCAGCCCAATGCGGCCGGTATCCGGCGCAACGCCCCAATGAGGCCGCCGTCGTCGCGGGTAGCCCGTTTGCGCTGCAGGGTTCACCGGAGCGTGCTCGGGCACGAAGGCGAGATTACTATACTGTCACCGTTTTGGCTGGTTCGTGCGAGGGGCAACCGGGCCGCGCGGCGCCCTCACGGCGACGACTGCAGCCTTGCCGCGCTGCGTCAGATGCGGCACCGCCATCCTTCAATCTTCCCGCTGCACCGTGGCGTCGTGGCGAAACGGCAGATGGTCGGCCGCGGCATCGCGGTACTCGACCACCGCTTCCTCCTGCAACGCCAGATGGCGGGCCAGTAGCCGGCGCATCCCGGGATCGGCAATCCAGTGCGCCGAGCGGACGACGGTCGGCTGAAAGCCGCGCGCGAGCTTGTGCTCGCCTCCGGCGCCCGGCTCGAAGCGCCGCAACCCGTGGCGCAGGCAATATTCGATTCCCTGGTGGAAGCAGAGCTCGAAGTGCAGTCCGGGATAGTTGCCGCTGCACCCCCAATAGCGACCGAACAGGGCCTCATCGCTGCGGAAGCAGATCGCCACGGCAACCGGGACGCGCTGCGCGCGGGCAATGAAGACGACCATGCGCTGGCCGAGCGCCAGCGCGAGGTCGGCAAAGCAGTTGGCGGAGAAGGCGGCGTGATTGCTGAAACGCTCGAAGGTGCTGGCATACAGGGCATGCAGCAGCGGCCACTCGGCGGCCTCGACCTGGTCACCGTGGCGCGTCTCGAGCAGCAGTCCGCTCTCTGCCACGCGCCGGCGGTCGGCGCGGACCTTGCGCCGCTTGGCAGCGCTGAAGCTCGCCAGATAGCCGTCGAAGTCGCCCCACCCCGGATCGATCCAGTGGAACTGGACATCGTGGCTGAGCAACAGGCCCTCGCCCTGCAGCCACTCCGCTTCGTCGTCGGTCGGCAGCGCGACGTGCCACGAGGAAGCCCCAAGCCGACCGACCAGTGCCTTCGCACCGGCGACCAGCGCCTGCCGCACAGCGGTCGCCGAGGCGCCGTCGGCGACCAGCAGCCGCGGCCCGCCGACCGGCGTGTGCGGCAGGCAGCTCATCAGCTTCGGGTAGTACGCCCGGCCCATCTGGCGCCAGGCGGCGGGCCACGCCCAGTCGTAGATGAAGTCGCCGTGCGAGTGACGCTTGCCGTACAACGGCAACAGCCCGACGATGCCGCCGCCCGCATCGCTCGCCAGGAGATGGCACGCAGTCCAGCCGGATGCGGCGGCGGCTGCTCCCTGCGTTTCGACGATCATCAGGAAATCAGCGTTGAGGAACGGATCGCCGGCCGGAGCAAGCCGCTCCCAGACCGGACGCGGAATGTCACGGGCCGACGGCACGCTGCTGAGCGAAAGACTGGCGGTCAAGGCGGGCTCCGGAGGGTGGGATGGGAAGTGCCAGCGGGCGGCTGCCGGCTTGGCTCCTGGCAGCGGATGTTGCCACAGAGCTCGGCAGGATGGCGATGCCAAGAAATCAGATGCGGGTGACGGTCTTCAGCGTCGACAAGGGTCGTTGGCGCCCGTGGCGTCAGGTGGTGCCGGCCCACACCAAGGGACTGCTCGGCGCTTCTGCCTCTCCGGAAGCTGCAATGGCAGCAGGAGGTAGACCCGAGGCCACGGCAACACGGATCGAATCAAGCAGTTGCCAAGGTCAAAGGCCTGGTTCCATGGCACAGGAATGCGAGCGCCGGTTCCCGTAGCTTTGCGGGCTGATCGAAAGGGTTGAGCCTGCCGCGCAACCCAGTCGCTGCCGCCCGGTGGCGGTCCGGTTTCTGCCCACGGGCGCAGCAGCCAGGGCAAACGTTGCGCAGGCGGGTCGGCCGACGACCAGGACGACTTTCCAGCCTATAATGCCGAGCTTTTTGCAGGCCCATGCCGATGTGGTTCAAGAACCTTCAACTCTATCGCCTGCCGCCGGGATGGGCGGCCGAAGCCGATAGCTTCGAACAACAGCTGGCGCGACTGCCGCTGCAGGACTGCGGCGCGACCGATCCGCGCAGCCTCGGCTGGGTGGCGCCGCGCGACGGCGGGTCCCTGCTGCATTCCGTCAACCAGCAGTGGCTCATCGCGCTCGGCGTCGAGGACAAGCTGTTGCCGGCTTCGATCGTCAAGCGGCTGGCCAGCGAGCGGGCGCGCGAGATCGAGGAAACCGACGGTCGCCGGATCGGCCGCCGCGAGCTGCGCGAACTGCAGGAACAGATGACCCTCGAACTGCTGCCGCGCGCCTTCATCCGCCGCCGCACGACCTTTGCCTGGATCGATCGCGGCAATGGCTGGCTACTCGTCGACGCCGCGTCGCCTGCCAAGGCCGAAGAAGTCGTCGAGCACCTGCGGCGCTCGCTCGACAGCCTGCCGGCGAAAGTCGTCAAGCCGCTGCAGTCGGCGTCGGCGGCGATGACCGGTTGGGTTGCTGCCGGCGAAGCACCTGCCGGTTTCACCGTCGACCAGGATCTCGAACTGCGCTCGGCGGAGAAGGCCACCGTGCGCTACGCCAACCACCCGCTCGAAGGCGAGGAGATCCGGCAGCACATCGCCGACGGCAAGGTCGTCACCCGCCTGGCGATGACCTGGAACGAGCGCATCTCCTTCGTCCTCAACGACCTGCTGCAGATCAAGCGACTGGCCTTTCTCGACATCCTCAAGGAGCAGTCGGAAAGCCAGGCCGAGGACGCCGACGAGCGCTTCGACATCGACTTCACGCTGATGGCCGGAGAAGTGGCGCAGCTCCTTGCCGACCTCATGGCAGCCCTCGGCGGCGAGGCGCCAGCCGCCTGATTCGCCGCCGATGGCGTCGAGGCCCAGCAGCGGCTTGCGCTGACGATCGCTCGCGCCGGACAGCGCCCCGGCGGCGCGAGCAAAGCGGCGGCTGCGCGGGGACCGGTCGGCATTCGCCGGCTTCTTCGTCGGCCGCCGGCCGTCCGCGTGGTGATCAGCGGCAGACGTGGCCGTGCAGCGACAGACGCTCGATCGCGTACTCCTCACCGAGCTGCTGCCAGACGGTGGAATCGACGCGCGACTGGATTTGTTGCTCGAGCGTGTCAAGCACTTCGCGTGACTTCGCGTCACGGTAGGCACGGACGCGGACCAGATAGTTCCGGCACTGGATGACCGTGACGCTCGGCGACATGAGCGAGACGCTGAGCTGCTTGACCTGGGTTTTCCCGGAGACCTCGACGACGACCGACGAGCGCAGGGGGTCGGCCGGATCGAGCGGGTTTTCGAACTCGGCCTCGATGAGCGCGCCGGCAGGGACGTTCTCATGCAGATTCAGGTTGAGCGTGAACGCGAACTTCAGCAGCGGCGCCTCACGCCAGTCGACCAGACAGCCCGTCCCCCGGGTTGCCATCAACTCCGACGCGGCATTCAGGGGCAGCGGACCGAGGTCTTTTGGCTGATAAGGCCGCTCGCGCGAATCGCGGGACTGCCGGTCACGCTGCAGCCGTTCTGCCTCGCTCCGGCTGCGCTCGCTGCGCTTGCGCGCCTCTTCGACCTCCTGCGCGCTCGGTGGAGGCGGACAGTCGACGACCCCGGCGCGTTCCTGCTCCGGGGAATGCTCCGAGTAATGCGTCCGTCCGTGCTCGTCGACCCAGCGATAGATCGTCTGCGCGGTGGCCAGCACGGGGGGCAGCACGCTGAGCGCGATGATCGAGAGCCACGCCCGTGCCAGGCGGCCAGGCCGCTGCCGCGGGAGGACTCGGCTTGCCGGAGCACACGCCTGTGAAGTCCCAACGCCAGGCGCCAGCCATTCGCCGCTGGCCGCCGGAACGCCCTGTTTTCCTCGATCCATCGCCCGCTCCCCTGATTTGGACGAGGTCATATTCTCCGCCGTCCGTCGCGGCGTGTGACGCCTGCTTTTCGCTCGCGCAGGTGCTTCTCGTCGTCAGGGCCATCGCGGCCAGCGTGTCCGGTCATCGTCCCGCAGTTCCCGGCCGCCGTGATCACCGGGCAGTTGCGGCCCTGAGCGTCGCCCGCCTGCACGCCTCGCGCGTTGACCTGGATCAACGGCGGCCGGCGAGGATCGGTCCAGAGTGCCGAAGCGCGCTGTCCTGACTGTCGGCCGTTGCGGGCAGCGGGTGGGCAACCATCAGGGACACGATCGAGAGAGGTGTGGCATCAGCGGCGAACGGGACGAAGCTGCAATCGGTCGCCTGAGCGCTGCGGCCGACGAACTGCGCGCCGATCTCGCCGCGTTCGACGAGCTTGCCGCGGGGTCAACTCGCGCTGGTCCTTCTGCCGACGCTGCAGTGCAACGCGGCGTGCAGCTACTGTTTCGAGCGCCGGACGCGCGATCGCCTGGGCCTCGCCGGACTCCACCTGCTGGTCGGGCGCGTGCTCGAGTGCATGGCCGGCCGGCGGCTGGCGGTGCTGAACATCTACTGGCAGGGCGGCGAGGCGATGCTGCTGCCGCCGGACTGGTACGACGCGGCGGGTGACTTGGTCGGCGAAGCGGCAGCGGCCCGCGGCATCGAAGTCCGCCACCTCCTGCAGACAAACCTGCTCGCCTACGGGCGCGAATGGAATCCGGTGATCGAACGGATGTTCGGCAACTGCATCGGCAGTTCGCTCGACTACCCGAGTACGACTGCTGGGTGACCAGTCATCCCGACTACCGTTTCGGAAACGTGTTCGCCTCGACGACGCTCGCCGGACTGCTCGCCAGCAGCGAGGCGCGCCGGCAGTTCAGCGAGCGGCCGATCCAGCTCGTCCGGCGCACGTGCATCGAATGCGAATATCTTGCGCTGTGCCACGGTGGCTGCCCGGTTGGCGCCTACGCGGTGCACGGCCGGTTGGCCGAGAGCGATCCGTACTGTGCGTTGTACCAGGCGCTCTTCCGGCAAATTGAGGACGCCGCGATCCGGCTGGCCCGGCAGGCCGTGGCGGGCTACCTCGGCGCTGGGGGCCAGCCGGCCCGGCGCCGCTGATCCTCGCTGGATGCGATCCGCCACGATCGCGGACGGGCTGGCCGACCCGCACCCCCGCGATGCGGGCACCATCGGCCATGCTCGCCGAACGCTCATCACCGGTGGGACATCCGCAGTGATCGAAGTCATGACGGTTGCCGGTCATCCCTGACCCTTCTGCCGCGCAGCGGTGAAGGAAGCGTGCTGAGTCGCGGACGCGATGTTCACCGGGCGATCGTGCGCCACCGCATTCGCGCGGCGAGCGAGTCGTGCCACGCGTGGAAGATTCCGGCGCCGTCGCCGCGGCTGCCCCAAGGTCTCGTTCGATCGGCGCCGGCCCCGCCACGGCGGGCGGAAATGCTGGCACGACTGCGTCGGTCCGGGCCGACCGCACGCAAAGGATCGATTGACAGTCGGCGCAGAACCAACGGGCCACGGGCGGGTCGTCCGCCGACCGCTCCCAGGCGGTCCGTTCCTCGTAACGGACCGACTTGGGCAAGGGCCAGCGCGCGCGCACGGCCGCCTCGTCGGTGCTGACCGCGGCATCGGCACACCCGGCGCGATCCAGCCGCACCCACACGCCTGCCCGGCGCATCGCCCGCTCGAGCGGTGCCAGGTGCTCGCAACAAGTGCTCTTCTCCGGGTCGAGGTCGTACTCGACCCGATCGGGCGTCCAGAAGCTCTCGCCAGCGGCGATCCGCTCGGCGTAGACGCGTCGCCGCGGGTCGGCCGCCATTGCCTCGAGCCAGCGACGTCGCTGCGTCTTCCAGTCTGCATCGTTGCCACGCTCGCTGCCCGGCCGGTGAGGCGTGGCGGCAGGTCGGTCAGCAACCGCCCCCCGGCGAAACCACAGGGTCCGCAACCCCCACACGGAGAGCGCGACCAGCAGCACCCCGGCCGGGACCAGCCCGGTTTCCAGCGGTGCAGGCGCCGCTTGGCCATGCAGACGGAAGCCGAGCGCGATGAGCACCCAGAAGCAACAGCCCACCGCAAGCATGACCAGCAGCAGGGCCCGGCGCGCATCCGGCGGCGTGCGCGCGGCGGGGGCCGCGGGTCGAGCCACGGTCTCTGCGGCCGACGGGCGCGACGCCGGACTCCGCGCGCGGCTGGTCAGCGGCAGTTCCGCGCTGCCTGCCGGGTGGCGGCGTCCAAAACACCAGCCCAAGGTGGCACCGACGAGCAGAGGCAGCGCCAGGGGAATCATGAACATCAGTGACAGACCGCCCAGCCAGCCCAGTGTATCGCTGCCGAGCAGGCCGCCGAGCGGGATCAGGCCGAACGCGGCCAAGGGCAGGCCGCAGAAAACCCAGAGCACACGACGCCGAATCCCGGCAGCCTGCCCGCGCAGCCAGCGCCCGCCGACGAAGCCGCCGATGGCGAGCGCACCGAGCAAGACGAGGAGAGGAAATTCACCTGCCATGGCACCAGTATCGCCACTCGCCCAGGGCATCGTCAACCAATGGCGGCTCGGGAGCGAACGGGCACGCCGTTGCCAACGCTGCTGCCGGCCGCCACGGGCTTTCTGGCCGTCATGTCGAGCGGTTCGGAAGCACGCTGCGCGAGTGACCCCGGGCACCGCAGACCCCGACCCGGCTGCACCTGAGTGTCGGGATTTTTTACATCCGGGGCAGTGCAGTGGCGCTGTCGCCGCCGTGCAGAATTGGCCTCTACATTGAATACATACAGTTATGGAAGCCATTCTCCATCGTGGCATCGATCTTGCTTTATCGATTGCTGAGCGAGTCAATCGGGCACTTGTTCGTGAATCGGAAATCTTTACAGGAGGGTCACATGAGCATCAAATTGCGTTTCTTCGTCGCGCTGGGTGCGGCAGCCGGCTGTGCCATCGCACAGGCCGCACCGATCAATCAAGTCGCATACGCTTCCCTGACCGGGACGCAACTCGTCACCTTTGACGACGTTGCCGGCGGCACGGCACCCGGAACCAATTACAACGGCATCTTCGTTTCGGGCGGTGCAAGCTTTGCCGAGCGGTTTGCCGGACAGACGAACACGCCGTCCGGAGACTTTGATGTTCTCAGCGGAACCCCGACGGCCTCGCTGTCACTCGCTGTCGGCGCGGCGAATCAAAACCTGAACGTCTTCATCAATGGCGCCAGTCAAGTCCTCACCGGACTGGGTCCGTCCGGTTTCCCGAACTTCAACGCGATCGGTGAGGGGTCCTTCGCCGTCCTCTTCTCGACCGATCAATCGGAGTTCGGTTTCCAGCTGGTCGGTGGCAACTCTGGGTCGGCAACCATCGACTTCTTCCGCCGCGACGGATCGCTGATCGACCGCATCGTCGTGAGCGGACTGGCCGACGCGTTTTACGGTTTCAGCCGCGATGGCGGCACGTTCGATATCGCCGGCATTTCGATCTTCAATGACGACGGCGCCGGCATTGGCTTCGACAACCTGAAGCACGACGTGAAATCCGATGGCACCGTCCCCGAGCCGGGCACGGTGCTGCTGGTTGGCGCTGCGCTGGCCTCGCTCGCCGGTCGCCGCCGCTTCTTCCCGAGCTGATCTCTCGCACGCGGTTTGCCGTTCTGGCGACCGCGCGTGACATCGCGACGCCGTCCACGCGTCGCGATTTTTTTTGCCGGTGGTTCACGGTGCAGCACGTCGCTGACTGCTTGGCGAGCGGTCGCAATGGCAATGACCGTCAGCCGAGATCGCAGCCCACAGGCTGCCGTCGCTGGTGACGGTCGGGCCCTCGAAGCAGTCGACCAGCGCAGGGAACTTCTTCTGTTCGTCCGAGAAGCCGGTGGCCGCGCCACTCGCCAGACGACGAAAGTCATTGGTGGCGGTCAACGAATGGGCCTGCGCCGGTCTTCCCAGACGACAAAGCATGACCCGCAGCGAGTGGCCGTCGTGGCTCGCACCAAAAAAAGCCCCGCCGGTGTCCCGACGGGGCGCTGAGCTTGCTGACGCGATGGAATGCTACACCGCCACCGTATCCGCCACCTCGCTGAACTCCCGGATCTGGTCGAAGTTCATGTAGCGATAGACGTCGGCCGCCTTGGCATTGACCGCCTGCACCTGCTCGAGATACTCGGCCGGGGTCGGGATGCGGCCCATCAGCGCGCAGACGGCGGCGAGCTCGGCCGAACCGAGGTAGACGTTGGTGTCGATGCCGAGACGGTTGGGGAAGTTGCGCGTCGAGGTCGACATCGCCGTGCTGCCCTTGCGGATCTGTGCCTGGTTGCCCATGCACAGCGAGCAGCCGGGCATTTCCATGCGCGCGCCGGACTTGCCGAGGATCGCGTAGTAGCCTTCCTCGTTGAGGATCATCGCGTCCATCTTCGTCGGCGGCGCGATCCACAGGCGGGTCGGAATGTCGGTCTTGCCCTCGAGGACCTTGCCGGCGGCGCGGAAGTGGCCGATGTTGGTCATGCACGAGCCGATGAAGACCTCGTCGATCTTCTCGCCGGCGACGGTGGACAGGAGCTTGACGTCGTCCGGATCGTTCGGGCAGGCGACCAGCGGTTCGAGCACGTCGGCGAGGTCGATCTCGATCACCGCCGCGTACTGCGCGTCGGCATCGGCCCGGAGCAGCGCGGGGTTGGCGATCCAGGCTTCCATGGCCTTGATGCGGCGACCGAGCGTACGCGCGTCCTGGTAGCCGTTGGCGATCATCCACTTCATCAGCGTGATGTTCGAGCGCATGTACTCGATGATCGGTTCCTTGTTCAGCGCCACCGCGCAGGCAGCTGCCGAACGTTCGGCAGCCGCGTCGGAAAGCTCGAAGGCCTGCTCGACCTTGAGATCCGGCAGCCCTTCGATTTCGAGGATGCGGCCCGAGAAGATGTTCTTCTTGCCCTTCTTCTCGACGGTCAGCAGACCGGCCTGGATGGCGTAGTAGGGAATCGCATTGACCAGGTCACGCAGGGTGACGCCTCCGCGGGTGGGGATGAACGACGGCAGTTTGCGGTGTATGCGCAAGTCGACCAGCTTGGGATAGGCAGCGGTGTGGCAGAAGACCTGGTCCAGCGAATAGACTTGGTAGGCAGCCGTGTTTCTCCGCCAGATTTCCGCGATTTAGCCCCGCCATCAACACGGCGGCAGCATTACGCCGTGGGATAATCCTTCCGTGTTCATTGCGATTCCCATTCACGGCCGACCAACCTGGCGTGACCCGCCATGGATGACGCTCCTGCTGATCGTGCTCAACTGCCTCATCTATTTTGGCCCCCAGCGATCCGACGAGCAGGCGTGGGAGCAGGCCGTCGCGTACTACCTGCGATCGACGTTGCCAAGGCTCGAGTTGCCGCGCTACATCGAGCATCTTCGCCATGCAGCCAGTCCGGCACGGCGTACTCTCGCCAAGAGGCTGGGCGATCCCCCAAGCGCGTCAGAGGAGGCGTTCCTGCTGCGACTGATGGAACGTGATCGGGATTTTCAGGCAGACCTGCTGGCCGAAAGAGTCATTCGTCCGGATCAGGCCGACTACGTGCGCTGGAAGGAAGATCGCGCCCGTTTTGATGGCCTGAAAGGTACTGGCTTCACCGACCGCTGGGCATCCAACCCCACGGACTGGCGACCGTTGACAGCGGTCACGGCCGTCTTCCTGCACGGTTCGACAGCCCACCTGATCGGCAACATGGTCTTCCTTTTCATATTCGGCTGTGCTGTTGAAGCTGCCTTGGGGCGACTGCGCTACCTCATGTTCTATCTCTTGGCCGGAGTGGGTGGGTACTTGCTCGATCTGGCCAGCCACCGGGATGATCTCGTCACCAGCTTTGGCGCATCGGGTGCCATCGCTGGCCTGATGGCCATGTATGTTGCCTTGTATGGCCGCAGGCGCATCCAGTTCTTCGTCAAGTTCTTCGTGTACTTCGATATCGTACGGACGCCAGCCATCATTTTTCTGCCGATCTGGATTGCGCACGAACTGCTTCAACAACATTTCGCCCAAGGCGCCGGGGTAGCCTACATGGCGCATGCGGGAGGGTTATTGACTGGCGCCATCCTGATCGCCTTGCTGAAGTGGCGATATCCCGAGACTATCCTGAAACTGCCTGATGCCGGAAGCGCTGATGGCTTCGATAGCCAGAGGGCACGCGCAGAAGCGCTCGTGCGCAACATGGAGCTTGATGCCGCCCGCGGGGCGTATCGCCGTCTGGTCACACTCCGTCCAGACGACCGGGAGTCTCTGACCCGCTTCTTCAACTTGGCCAAGCTGGTGCCGGCCGACGAGGACTTCCACCAAGCCGCCAAGTGCCTGCTTTCGCTACGCGACAGTGATCCCGGCACCGACGAGCTGGTACATGATTGCTTCCGGGTCTATTGGAACCGCGCCAAGCCTGGCCCTTGCTTGCCACCCGGCATCGTGGCCAGCCTGGGTCTGCGCTTCGCCAGGGCAGGATGGACTGACGATGCGGCCCGTCTGGCGGGCGTTCTGCAACAGACAGTGCCGACTCACGAAGCGCTGCCGATCTTGCTGCTGACAATGGTGCAAAGTGCGCTGAGGCGCAACGAGCGAGAGCGGGCGAGTGAATACGCGGCAATCCTGAACGATCGCTTTGCCGGGTCGAGTGAAGCGCGTGTTGCTGCCGACCTGCTGCGATGACGGATCGCAAAGGCAATCCACTGCTCGCGCCCCTCCTCAGCGTATTCCTGTCCCCGCTTTCTGCTGGCCGTCATGCTGCCGTTCAAGTATCGTCTGGTATCGTTCCACGGCCGGCGTGAGCGGATGTTCGGGAAACTTCTGCCGCACTGCGCGCAGCACGACCAAGGCCGCGTCGTGGTTCCCAAGACGCTCGTTCATCAGGCGAGCAGAGAGAAAATACACGGCCGGCACGTCTGGATGGTGCGGATGATATCTGTCAAACGAACGCACAAGAGCAACAACAGTGGCGTCTGTGTCTCCGCGCTCGAATGCCGCCGTCGCCAGGGGCAAACGCAACTCAGGCGAGTCCGGCAAGAAGTCGGGGTCGAGTTCGCGCAGGCGCAGCAGCAATTCCAGGGCTTCCCCGTTACGAGCCAAGCGAACCAGGAGGCGAAGATAGCGCTGGCCATGTGCCAAGGCGCGATCCTTCCTGTCGGCAAGGAGCAGCAGCTTGTGGTAGCGATCCTGGATCGCCAGATCATACGGATTGAGCCTCTGTTGCTCGTAGGCCAGCTCGACCGCCCCGTCTTCATCACCCTCCGCCAGCCTGAGCGCGATTCCTTCCGCACTGGTGTCGTTCGCGCCTGTCACCCCTCTGGTCTCCGACCTGCGACCGGATCGCACGACGCCGTATCCGCCGTGCAGCCCAAGAACTTGCTGGAACTGGTACAGCGCATAACCCATCATTGCGAACATGATCTGGCTGACGTAGAGCACGGTGAACAGCGCCGTGGGCAGGGCCATATCCACGCCGACGAGCGGCACCAGCAAATCCAGAGACCTGGGCGTGCCATCCAACAGCAACAGCAGGAATACAACGAGCAGTACATAGGGCTTGCCAACCTGGCGAATCACGAAAAGCCAGTTGGCGGGGTTGAGTGCCTGCGACAGACTGTTGGTGGTGGAAAGGACCATCACACAGGCGGGCAGGCTCACACTCAGCAAGAGCGCGACCACCGAGCCCAGGAAAACACGGTCGGCGCTGACCAAAGAGGTCAGCAGCATCGCCCAGAGCATGAACAGCGCCAGGGCCTTCCAGGGTAGCTTTGCTCCCCCTGGGCCAGGAATGAAAGTCATCCTGTGCTTCGCCGTCAACCTGCCCTGGGAGACGGCTTCCATGGCGTCGAAACCCTGCCTCAGCGCCAACAGACCGATCACACTCAGCACCAGGAACAGATTCCATGCAACAAGATCTGCGAGAAAGCCCAGCAGCGACAGGAGCAGCATCCTGGCCAGCACATCGGCCTGCAGCGGGAAAGCGAAGAACCACGGCAAGCGGCGCCAGAATGGACTGATCGCCTTAGTGTCCTCGGCGATGATGGCTTTCGGATCGGTCACGACAACTCCCCAGCGCAGCTACACAGCTTGTCCACGCACGCCATGCTAGCAAACATCTGTCGTCGACTGTGGTCGACTATGGGCCGCCAGCACCGCCCATCGCCCTTGCCCAAGTGTGCCGGGCGACCGCACGCTCGGCAACTGCTATTGCCGTATCAGACGTCGGGATGCGGGGGAAGGCGACACGATGCCACGTCCGCCCGCTGATTCACCGCGGCCTCGCCGACGACCGGCCGGTCTTGTGGGGGACAAACCGGCATCTGGGAAGGGAGTGCCAAGCGGCATGGATACCGTGGTGCCAGCCGTGCGGGCGCCGATTGCCGCCCTAGTCAGGGAGCGCAATCATGCGATCCGGAATCCGTCGTCGCCACTCCTCGCGGAGCAGTGCCTGCTGCTTGTGCGCTACCTCGAGCCAACGCTCCTTGCCGCCCGCCAGCCTCGTCAGGAGATGTTCTCCGCGGCAGAACTCGGCAAGGGGCGATTGGTAGAAGGATAAGATGCGTTCGGGAGGCTGCGGCGTCTCGTAATGGTATGAGCCAAGCGGGACACCGTTCTTGTCGTGGCGGCGGATGCTGATCAGACGCGTCTCCCCACGCCAACAATCGATGTCCTCGGTCGTGATCTCAGTGGCTGCCAGGTCGTCGGCATCCGGCAGCCGATCGACTCGCAGGTGAATGCGCGGTAGCCCATCGTAGCCACGGCTACCGGTCAGCGCGACGTATACTCGCTTGTCTCTGTGCGCGTCGAGTTGGATCCAACGACCGGTTGCCTGCGCGTCCAGTGTTCGGCTATCAGGAACAGCCATCCGGTCTGCCGCGTCGGTGTGGGCTATCAAAAGCATCCCCGCGAGAAGCCCCGCAACTACCCTGCCTGGCGACGATCTGCCCAGGGCGCGTGGCTGGTGGTCAATATTCATCAGCAATCACTCTCCAATTCCGGAAATTCGGGTTGACGATAGCCACCCGCGCGATGCGGATGGCCTTCGCGACCGCGCCCGGCCCCATCTCCAGCACGCCCAGGGGTCGCCGAGACATGGTCATGGCGGCGACCATCGGTTGTGCCAGGCCGTGACGGAGCGCTCGCAAGTGGTAGACGGCTTGCCTCGACGGATGTCAGGTTCAGGCGTAAAGATGGCCGGGCGCACCACCCTCTCCAAGACGAGAATCCCTGGAGCAGGGAACCCAGGGCATGCGGCCATGATGCGGAAAGGGGTACAATGCCGTTCGGGCCGAGGGTCGCTCGCGCACGCTTCCATAGACACCGACGTCTCTCGCGAAGTTGCCGCCGATCGAGATCATCACCCTGCACCCTGACAAGAACAAGCTGCGCCCGTCCAAGAACTGCGTTGCCGCGAAATCGGTACCTTGGCCGATGACGCAGACCTTATCCCAATTCTTGGCCTGATTAGCAATAATCCTCAGCAATACGTACCCATGAGTTCCCGAGCGCGCTATACTGTACAGACATACAGTTCTAGGCGAAGGGATCCCGTCATGGCAATGAACCGAATTCAGTTTCAACCTGGTCTGTCGATGCCCGACTTTTTCGCACGGTACGGAACGGAAGCCCAATGCGACACGGCGCTTGTGGAGGCGCGCTGGCCGGACGGCTTTCGCTGCCCGTGCTGCG
The DNA here is from genome assembly GCF_036625195.1 of Accumulibacter sp. Taxonomy (NCBI): domain Bacteria; kingdom Pseudomonadati; phylum Pseudomonadota; class Betaproteobacteria; genus Candidatus Accumulibacter; species Accumulibacter sp. The sequence goes on along the minus strand of NZ_JAZKUG010000001.1, from coordinate 2,234,854 downwards.
GTGGCTCGGCCCATTGCGTGCTGCGCGCAGGCAGCCGCAAGCTGTTCCAGTGCAACGCCTGCCGACATCAGACCTCGCTGATTGCCGGTACGGTCTTTCAGGGCACGAAGCTCAGCCTGACGATCTGGTTTCTGGCCATCTACCTGATCAGCCAGGCGAAGACTGGGTTGTCCGCGCTCGCCCTCAAGCGGCAGTTGGGCGTCAGTTACCCAACGGCGTGGCTGATTCAGCACAAGTTGATGAACGCCATGGCCAAGCGCGAAGAGCGCTACGTTCTCGAAGGGCAGGTCCAAGTCGATGATGCCTACCTTGGAGGCGAGCGCAGCGGCGGCAAGGCTGGTCGTGGCTCCGAGAACAAGATCCCTTTCGTCGCCGCGCTCTCGCTCACCGACGACGGGCATCCCTTGCGCGTCACGCTCTCGCCGGTGCCCGGCTTCACCCTCAAGGCCATCGCGGCCTGGGCCAAAACGCATCTGGCTCCGGGCAGCACCGTGTCTTCTGATGGTCTGGCCTGCTTCACTGCCGTCACCGAAGCCGGGTGCATCCATCAGCCAACCGTCGTCGCCGGACGAAAGCCGAAAGACTTGACGGAGTTCCAGTGGATCAACACCGTCCTGGGCAATCTCAAGACCAGCCTGACCGGTAGCTATCATGCATTCAACTTCCGGAAGTATTCCGCTCGATACCTCGCGGCATTCACCTACCGCTTCAACCGTCGATTCGACCTCAGCACTTTGCATCAGCGGCTCCTCATCGCCGCTGCTCGCTGTGACGCCCACCCCGAGCACACGATTCGCTTGGCTGAGACTCATTGCTAATCAGGATTCTTGGAGGCAGATGATGACGATGTTGAGCACAGGCATGGAACTGACAGGAACCCTACGCAAGGCGAGCACGGGGGTCGTGCTTTTCGCACTGATCGGCGCTAATTTTTCTGCCCTGGCGGTACCGCAGCACCCATGCCTTCAGGAACAGGTTGTCTGTCGAAGAGCCTGTCTGCAAATGGACTTGCGGCAACGTACCTCCTGTTCGGAAGCATGCGAAACAGCGGCGCACGCCTGTTGGCAGCCCTACCGCGACCAGAGGCTGTCGAACGGAAACACGGGGCAGCGCGTTCCTGGGACGGCCACTCCGGGACATCCGGATACCAACGTTTCCTACTGCACGAAGCGAATGCAGGATGAGCGCTCCGTCGCGAAAGGTGCCGCCAGCGATGGCCCGACCGAGGCAGAGCTTTGTCAGGCGGTGGAAACGGCCGGAAATCGCGCCTATGAGCTTGCCTTCAAGAAACAGGGAGAGGTCTGGCGCACCGTCTTACCTGGCGAGTTGGGGCGAAGTTTGGGTGCCATGGCCGATGGGTCGCGAGCATTGGCCGGCAACACCACCTTCCGTATCTCGTCCTTCAAGAAACGCGCCTGTCAGCCGGCCAAGCCGAAAGGGAGCTTCCATTGCTCGTATGAAATGTCGTTGCTTCACCAATCCCGTGGGGGAGCTCTCGTGCCATCGTTCACGATGCCGATGGCCGGCACGGCGAGTGCACACCTGGTCAGATCGGGGAACACCTGGGAAGCCGAGATCGATCCGCCCCATCGCGGGCAATCGAGCCGGGGTATCAATGAAGAAATGGAACAACGTCTCGCTGATGACTTCAAGCGGCACGAGAACGCGTCGGCCGATCACGCCGAAAGAAGAGCTCGGGAGGAGGAACGTCGAGAAGAAGAGCGTCGGCGGCAGCAGGATGAGCGCGACAGAATTGAGGTGCGGCGTAGTCGTTGTCCTGGCCAAAGCGAGTTTCAATATTGTGACGGCAATTGAGTGGCGGAGAAGCCCTGCCTGGTTGAGAGCTTCGAGCGATTGAGCCTGCAAAGACTTGGTATTGATAATGTACTGAAGAGTGCCGATCCGGCGTTCGGATTACAAGGAGGATGCTTTCTATGAAGTGGAGACAAGCGGGTCTAACTGGAGTGGCTGGGTGTTTGTGGATTATCGTTGGCCTGTATATTTGCGCTGTGGCGCTTCTAGCATATTACGATACGCCTTCATTTCAGCGGATGAGTCCGGGTCAGCAATGGTATGAAATTCTCTTCTACGGGTGTTTACATTTGGGCACGACTGCTATGTTTGTCTGGGTTGGTGGCACCCTTTGCGTGGAGGGTTTCGCTGCCATTCGCCTCAAGCTTGAAGTTTACGTATTTCCTTGTTTGACGGCGGGCATGGTGGGGACTCTTGTAATGCTTGTTGGCGAGGTCGGTCACGACCCAACTCAAATCGCAAAGCACTACTTTTACAAGACCACATTTCTCATATGTCTTGCTTCAATTGTTCTCGCGCTCATTGACCGGGATCGCTACGCTCGTGCCAGGAACGAGTATTTTTCTTCAAAGAAAGCGTGACGTTTCTTGACCAACTCCTGCGCTCATCCAACAGTAAGGACTTCGCCACCCTCAGAGCGTCTCACAGGCTGGCTGCGACAAGGGAGCAAATGGTCGTCGAGCCCAAATTCATCGCCCAAGAGACGGCTCTCTGCTGGGTCATCCCCGCATCAGACGTGAGAAAAAACGCTTAGAAGGAGTAGGAAATGAGTATCGCATGGAAACTCGTTGGTCCATTCAAGAGAGGCGCAGATCCTGCTGGAACAGGCTCGGCCAAGGCTATGAAACCTGCAGCTTCTACAAAACGGTTGGTATTTAGCCAACGACTAACTGGTGAGCGAGCCGACCAGCGGAACATGGGCAATCTACTGATCTGTTAATGCCAGGAAGATTTTACCATACGACGACAATGAAGGATGCCAAAATGCAAGTCTCAAGAATGATGGTTGCGCGAACTCTATCTCAGACCGGAAAACGTATCTTCTGGTTGCTCACGTTTTCTTTGAGCTGCTTTATGGTCTTGACTTTGCCTTTTGGGTGGATTAATGGTCCAACCATCGAACGACCAAGCAACAACCTAATGGAAGCTCTTTTCTGGAACCGGGGTGGTTATTCATCGAATTTTTTAACATACTGGAATGAAGGCCCCTCTTTCTCATCAAAAATCACAGTCGCCGAAGGCGAATTCGAATGTAAACTCGCACATGCTAGGGGCGACACGGGTGATCTGTGGAGCATTGATTACCGCAGACTGAACTTAAGGAAGAAAGACCAACCGGATGAGACCGTTTTTCTTCGGATCTTTAAGCCGGAGCTTGGGCAAGCGGGATTTCTCTTGAGCCGCGATCGCGAGTTCACCGCGAAGTATTTCCCAAATCAGCGCCTGGAGTCAAACTTTGCTGCCGGAAGCCCTGATTTCTACTGCATGCAGACCGTTGCGAAACAAGATGTTTCCGCCAATAGAACCTTCTTCTGGTGTCAAGCCTTCTATACACCTTATAGCAATACGCTGACAATTATGCATCCAATCGAGAAGGAAGATGATAAGTCTCCCGTATTTGATGTTGAGACAGGAGTTTGCAGGAAGCTCTAATCTGCTGGCGGACGGAGATAAAGTGGGATTGCGATCTGCTTCTTGCCGCTTCGAGTATGTCGGGGTTCGTTTGGTGTGGAAACGGTCCATACCTGCCTAGGCCACATGGAATCCGCCTCCGACCTAGAGAAGAGACATCGCCAGCGTTGAGGGCGCTGTCAAGGGCGGGTGAAACCTTAGGAGAGAAAAAATGGCATTGGTCCAAAGATGGGGTAAGGCAGCGATTTTAGTTGCTGGAACACTGGCGTTGGTTGCAAGATGTAGTTCTGTTGTTAATGACCCAACAGGGCATGACAACCCGTTCGATAAAATTTTTATGGCAGGATTTAATGCGGTAGAGTCTGCCCGCAATCCAGGGCTTGTCAATGGTCAGAGTGTAGTGACCAACTCTGTGTTTCAAGCAATGCATGTAAATTCAAAAGGCACGGATTTCGTCGTTTATGCACGAAACCTAGTTGGTAACCAATATAGCCTTCTTGATGGAAATAATAGCAAGCTAGTGCGGGAACAGTACTATGATATCGCAAAGATTCTGAAAGACAATCCTCGAGGGACACGCGCCAATACATACACGGATGACGAGCTCAAGGGGTTTTATTTGTATTTTTTTACGCAAGTATCGCGCGGCCCAAAATATAATGAGATGAGAGTTCCTTCTTTCTACAGTGTTGACCAACTTGCAAGCCTTGTTCATGATGCGGCAAGAGATGATTATATTTTTTGGATGACATGGCTTGGATTAGAGCCATTTCCTGGTTTACTTGAACATGAACGGCCAGCAGACACCAAATTATCGGCTCGCGAAAAGGAAAGCATAGCTAGAAGAGAGCAATTTTACCTTTCCTATCTGGGCAAAAAGGATCCAACATGGCACGAACTTATGTGTGCTTATGTAGCTAAGAATGTTCAAAGCCAGCAAGATCTTGATAACCATGAGATTGTTGGTAGAAAATTATCTGCACGTATATTTTTTGGATATGAGCCTAGGCATTACTATGCAATTGTAGATAAAGGTAGAATAGTAAGATATATGTCAGACGCCGAAGTGGTTTGCCCGCGCCCATACTATTAAACTAATTCTGTGCATTTCTTTTTCGCGCCGATGTGTTTCGTGTATTATGCCGCCATGAACTTTCCTTCACCGCCCCGAAGGCCAATCCTCGCAAGTTTGAGTATAGGAATAATCACTTATGGAGCCACTGATTTAATCGCCGTATCTCCATACGGTATAACCTAGACATCTCAGCTCACTCCGGGTAGCGCGATGAAGCAGGTCAGTTTAATGTGAAAGAAGCCAGTCTCCAAGCGTGCGCATACAGACCGCGCTGGGTCATGGTGATCGGTTGTCGTGAATCAGGCGGCTGCGGGGATGAAGCCGAAGCGAGTCAGAGCCTTGATCCAGCGAGAGGCGTTGCGCTGCACACAGAGCTGCTCATAGTTGGTGGCGGAATCCCGGTAATAGTCGCCGCGCTTGAGCATGAAGAAGATGGTGCGCAACATCTTGTGGGCGAGCGCGACGATGGCGCGCTTGTGGCCACGACGAACGATCAGCGATTGGAACTTGGCGTGGAACGCTGACTTGGTGCGGCTGGCGGCGTGAGCGAACTCACACAGGAGTCGTCGGACGTAGGGATTGCCCTTGCGAACGCGTCCGGACTTGCGCTTTCCGGCGGACTCGTTGTTGCCCGGACAGATGCCCACCCAGGAAGCCAGACGGTCGGGACTGCCGAAGACGCTCATGTCGCTGCCGATCTCGACGAGCAGCATGGCGGCACCGACGGTGTCGACACCCGGCAGGGTTTGCAACAGGGCCAGCGCGTTGTGCTCGCTCGCCAACTCGTCGAGTAGACGGGCGTCAAATCGGGCGATGCGCGCTTCGAGTTCCTCGATATGCCGCAACAGCTCGTCCAGAACGAACACGTGACTCGCGGTCAATTCGCCCTGCAGGGCATCGTGCAACTCCTCACGGCTGGCCTTGAGGCGCCGGCTGGCGAGTGCCAGGACCTCGTTCGGCGCCTGCCCCTTGAGAATCCCCTTGATCATCGCCCGTGCCGACTGACCATGCATGTCACTGACCACCACACCCAGCCGGATGCCGGCATCGGTCAGCACTTTGTGCAGGCGGTTCTTCTCCGACGACAGCAGCCCGACCAGCTTCTGCCGTTGCCGGGCGATCAAACGCAGTTCGCGCAGCTTGGCCGGCGGCACGAAAGACCCGCGCAGAAGACCGGCTCGCGCCAGCGTGGCCAGCCATTGCGCATCGCCGATATCCGTCTTGCGGCCCGGCACCTGCTTGACGTGCCGGGCATTGACCACCGTCGCCCGGATACCGACCGCCTCGAGCGCCGCATACGGACTCTTCCAGTAGATACCCGTGCTTTCCATGACGACTTCGTCCGGATCAAGCGCCGCCGCCCAGAACCCCAGCTCCCGCCGGTCCCGTTTGAACGCGCCAAACTGCCGCTGCTCGATTCGTGTCTCGCCGCTCGCTTCTTCGATGATCGCACAGGCCGTGATCTGTGCCTGGTGAACGTCCAGGCCAATCACTCGTTTGTGGATCGGAACCAGTTCCATTCTGTCTCCTTTCCTCATAAACTCGAACGTGGGAGGCGGCGGGTGCCAGAACCGAAGTTGCCTGAAGGCGACAGGTCGCCAGCGGCCCTTTTAATGTGTGCGCTCGATGGCAGCAATCCGGGGTACGAGTCGGTTCAGCGGGTCACGTTAGCTTGCGGGGTTGGACCGCCAAAATATTGCGCGACCTCTACACGGCGCCTCCCAACCCGCATCTTCTTTCATCATCCGGGGCGGCCGCAACTGCAATGACCGTTAGACGCAGTTAGACGCAGTTGCACCCGGATTGTCAGATTTTCCGCAGGAAGACAGCAGATCTCACTCGGTTTCCCTTATTGTCAGACCAGGGGAGAACAGCAGCGCTGTGGTCTTCGCGCGCGCCAGAGCGGATTTCTGGGCTGGTGTGGGAGACTTTGGTAGCTCAACAAGGATGATGACCTGCTGCTGTTCTTTTTCCAGCCGGGCCACGAAACCCTCCTGCTTGAGTTCGGCAACCAGCGCACTGGCAGCCCGCTGCGGATCTCCCGGAGCTTCAGCCGCCTGTATCTGGGCCCCGCGAGAGATGGGCATCGCGTCAGGTTCGACATGCGACGATTGCTGCACAACAAGGAAAACTCCCACGACGACGAGCGCGGCTGCGGTGACGGAGCGAACGGGCGCGCCTGTTAGCGTCGTCCAGAAGCCCGTGAGCCAGCTCGGAGTGGCTGCTTTCGGGTGAAGCGACAGTCGGGGTTTTTCCATGGAAAGCAGTCCTTCCTTGGCAGCGGCGTCACCTATCCGCTTTTCCATCTCGATCACCGAGATCTGCATCTCGCCAGCCGGTGGCGGGTTTGCCATGATGGCCTTTCGCAGGAGTTCGGCGAACGCTGCGTCCGGAACGGGAGACCCGCCGGGCCGTCGCCCCGCCAGCACATCAAACCAGGCGCGTGCCTGTTTCTCGTCGGCGTCGAGTTGTCGCGGGGTCAGCTCACCCACGTGACGTTCCCCGTGCCAAAAGGTAGCACTCAGCAAAGATTTTCCGGGCTTTTTTCATCAACTGACTCTTGTACTCACGTGTTGCTCCCTCAGTTCCCCCGCGATGCTTGTGGAGTTCTTCATTGCTGATACCGTCGATGACGATCCATACCAGATAAGTAACGTCCGTCGGGTAATCTCGGGAAAACACCTCCATGCGCCTGGCGAGGCAGTCCCGCACTTCGGCTCGTTCGAGACAAAGGTCGGGCCGATCAACCGAGTGGTGTGCGGCTTCCTGCAGCTTGCTTTCAGCATCGGGCATGATCATGCCATCTTCGTCCTCGAGCGCAGCTTCGTTGCGCCGAAGGCATCGCTCAGAAAAATCCCTCACAGTGTTTCGACGGATCGACTCGATCCATGTCAGGAGTTTTGATTCGCCGCGAAAGCTGCGGGCATTGCGCCAGACCTTGAGGAACGTTTCCTGCACGCAGTCTTCGACGTCGGAATCGGCGACATTCAGCCGATAGAGATCGCGGTTACAAAGTCGGTACGTGCGGCGAGACTCGTCCCGGATGAGAGTTCGCATGACAGCTTCGAGAGCGCTGCCGCCTGCCTGAGCTGCCTGCACGAAAGAGTGAGCATCCATACCGATTCGGGATTGAAGATTGGGTAGCTGAACGAAGGTGAAGCGGTGGCGTTGGCCGCGCGGCTCCGACAGACTGGCGACCATCAAGCGGGTAGTCAGCACTTTCTGCCGAATGATGCATGAGGAAACTCGCCACTCGGGAAGGATTGGAGTTCCAATCATCATTCTGCGAGTATCTCCGCCCAAGTCGCCCTTCGTCAACCGGGAATGCCGGCCCGGATTTCCCCAGCACCCCGCAGAACCAGCCTCCCGCTCATCCCAGCAGCCCGCAAGACGCCTGTCTCCTCGCGGTGTGCGGGCTGCTGGCATGTACGCCCGTGTCGAGTGACTGCGGAAGCGCTCGTGTACCACGCAATCCGTTGATCGAGCTCGAACTCCGGGGTTACTCTGGCCCTCGAGCACTGTGCCAAGCAAAACGGCGCCCCGCGAGGCGCCGTTTCCCTGATTGAAAAACCGCGTGCGGCCTACACCGCCACCGTATCCGCCACCTCGCTGAACTCCTTGATCTGGTCGAAGTTCATGTAGCGATAGACGTCGGCAGCCTTGGCATTGACCGCCTGCACTTGCTCGAGATACTCGGCCGGGGTCGGGATGCGGCCCATCAGCGCGCAGACGGCGGCGAGCTCGGCCGAACCGAGGTAGACGTTGGTGTCGATGCCGAGACGGTTGGGGAAGTTGCGCGTCGAGGTCGACATCGCCGTGCTGCCCTTGCGGATCTGTGCCTGGTTGCCCATGCACAGCGAGCAGCCGGGCATTTCCATGCGCGCGCCGGACTTGCCGAGGATCGCGTAGTAGCCTTCCTCGTTGAGGATCATCGCGTCCATCTTCGTCGGCGGCGCGATCCACAGGCGGGTCGGAATGTCGGTCTTGCCCTCGAGGACCTTGCCGGCGGCGCGGAAGTGGCCGATGTTGGTCATGCACGAGCCGATGAAGACCTCGTCGATCTTCTCGCCGGCGACGGTGGACAGGAGCTTGACGTCGTCCGGATCGTTCGGGCAGGCGACCAGCGGTTCGAGCACGTCGGCGAGGTCGATCTCGATCACCGCCGCGTACTGCGCGTCGGCATCGGCCCGGAGCAGCGCGGGGTTGGCGATCCAGGCTTCCATGGCCTTGATGCGGCGGCCGAGCGTACGCGCGTCCTGGTAGCCGTTGGCGATCATCCACTTCATCAGCGTGATGTTCGAGCGCATGTACTCGATGATTGGCTCCTTGTTCAGCGCCACCGCGCAGGCCGCTGCCGAACGTTCGGCCGCCGCATCGGAAAGCTCGAAGGCCTGCTCGACCTTGAGATCCGGCAGCCCTTCGATTTCGAGGATGCGGCCCGAGAAGATGTTCTTCTTGCCCTTCTTCTCGACGGTCAGCAGACCGGCCTGGATGGCGTAGTAGGGAATCGCATTGACCAGGTCACGCAGGGTGACGCCGCGCTTGCCGGCTTCGGCGAGCGATCCCTTGAAGCGCACCAGCACCGATTCCGGCATGTCGAGCGGCATGACGCCGGTGGCGGCGGCGAAGGCGACGAGGCCGGAACCCGCCGGGAACGAGATACCGATCGGGAAGCGCGTATGCGAGTCGCCGCCGGTGCCGACGGTATCGGGCAGCAGCAGGCGGTTGAGCCAGGAGTGGATGACGCCGTCGCCGGGGCGGAGCGCGACGCCGCCGCGGGTGCTGATGAAGCCGGGCAGTTCACGATGCATGCGCACGTCGACCAGCTTCGGATAGGCCGCGGTGTGGCAGAAGGACTGCATCACCATGTCGGCCGAGAAGCCGAGGCAGGCGAGGTCCTTCAGTTCGTCGCGCGTCATCGGGCCGGTGGTGTCCTGCGAGCCGACGGTCGTCATCCGCGGTTCGCAGTAGGTGCCGGGCAGGATGCCCTTGCCTTCCGGCAGACCGCAGGCGCGACCGACCATCTTCTGCGCCAGTGAGTAGCCCTTGCCCGGGTCGGCAGGGTTCTGCGGCAGGGTGAACAGGGTGGAAGGCGGCAGGCCGAGTGCCTCGCGTGCCCGGGTGGTGAGGCCGCGACCGATGATCAGCGGAATGCGGCCGCCGGCGCGCACTTCGTCGAGAATCACCGGCGTCTTCAGCTGCGACTCGGCGATGACGCCGCCGTTCTTCAGCGCCGTCACCTTGGAAGTGGCGGTATCGATGCGCAGTTCGATCTCGTCGCCCATTTCCATCTGTGCGACGTCGATCTCGACCGGCAGCGCACCGGCGTCTTCCATCGTGTTGAAGAAGATCGGCGCGATTTTCGACCCCAGGCAGACGCCGCCGAAGCGCTTGTTCGGCACGTAGGGGATGTCCTCGCCAGTGAACCAGAGCACCGAATTGGTCGCCGACTTGCGCGATGAACCGGTGCCAACGACGTCGCCGACGTAGGCGATCAGGTTGCCCTTCCTGCCGAGCGCCTCGAGCTGCTGGATCGGGCCGCGCTCGCCGGGCTTGTCGGGCTCGATTCCGGGCCGCGGATTCTTCAGCATCGCCAGCGCGTGCAGCGGGATGTCCGGGCGCGACCAAGCGTCGGGTGCCGGCGACAGGTCATCGGTGTTGGTCTCGCCGCTGACCTTGAAAACGGTCAGCTTCTGCGAAGCCGGCACCTCGGGACGCGAGGTGAACCACTCGCCGTCGGCCCAACTCTGCAGCACGGCGCGCGCATGGGCGTTGCCACCGTCGGCGAGTTCCTTGACATCGTGGAAGTAGTCGAAGACGAGCAGGGTCTTCTTCAGCCCAGCTGCAGCCGCCTCGCCCGTCGGGCCGGCGAGGAGATCGATCAGCGGCTTGACGTTGTAGCCACCGAGCATCGTGCCGAGCAGTTCGGTCGCCGTGAGTGGCGAGATCAGCGCGCACGCCTGTTCGCCCTTGGCCACGCGGGCGAGGAACTCGGCCTTGACCTTGGCCGCATCGTCGACGCCGGCCGGAACCCGGTAGGTGATCAGCTCGAGCAGTGTCTGCTCTTCACCCGGCGGCGGGTCGTTCAACAGAGCGACGAGTTCCTCGGTCTGTCTGGCGGTCAGCGGCAGAGGCGGAATTCCAAGCGCAGCGCGCTCGGCAACGTGGGCACGGTAGGCTTCCAGCACGGCGACGTCCTTTCTCGATGATGGTACGACAGCGAAAGCGACATTGTACTGCATGGGTGCCTTGGCGGCGGCGCGAGCCTTGGACAGCCGGGTGATCGGTCGCCACACAGGAGCTGACACCCAGGTGCTGCGTTGTCTATAATGCGCCGATGGACCTTACGACCAGCCTCTTGTTGTCGATCCTCAGCGCCGTTGCCGAAACTGCGCTGGAACCGGCAGCCGAGCAGCCGAACCTGCAGGAAGTGCAGGGCTTGCCGCGCGCACTGCCGGACGAGGCGAGAAAGGGAGTCATGCAGCCACCCGCGGGCGACGGCTACCTGACCATCAACGGCCAGCAGTGGCTGCTGGCACCGACGGCCCAGATCCGCAACCGGCAAAACCTCATCGTCCTGCCGATGCAAATCCAGGCGGCAAGCGAAGTCGCTTACCTCACCAACGACGATGGTGCGATCCATCGTGTCTGGATGCTGACGCCGACGGAAGCGGCAGTGGCCCGCCCACGCTAGAACAATCAGGGAACAATGGCCAGAAAGCTGTTCATCCGCACCTTCGGGTGCCAGATGAACGAGTACGATTCGGACAAGATGGCCGACGTGCTCGGGGCGTCCGAGGAGATCGTCAAGACCGACACACCCGAAGACGCCGACATCATCCTCTTCAATACCTGCTCGGTCAGGGAGAAGGCGCAGGAGCGCGTCTTCCACGACCTCGGCCGGGTACGGCAGCTGAAACTCGCCCGGCCCGACCTGGTGATCGGCGTCGGCGGCTGCGTCGCCAGCCAGGAAGGCGCCGCGATCGTCGCCCGCGCTCCGTACGTGGATGTCGTCTTCGGACCGCAGACGCTGCACCGGCTGCCACACTTGATCGCCGAACGGCGCCGCACGGAGCGCTCGCAGGTCGACATCTCGTTCCCGGAGATCGAGAAGTTCGACCACCTGCCGCCACCGCGCGTCGAGGGCGCGGCGGCCTTCGTCTCGATCATGGAGGGCTGCAGCAAGTTCTGCTCGTTCTGCATCGTTCCCTACACGCGCGGCGAGGAGGTCTCGCGGCCCTTCGACGACATCCTCACCGAAGTCGCCGATCTGGCGGCGCAGGGGGTCAGGGAGATCACCCTGCTGGGGCAGAACGTCAACGCCTACCGCGGTGCGCTGGCGGGTGAGACCGCCGCCGACCTGGCCTTGCTGATCGAGTACATCGCCGAGATGCCCGGGATCGAGCGCATCCGTTACACCACTTCACATCCGCGCGAGATGTCGCCGCGGCTGATCGAGGTCTATGGACGTGTCGGCAAACTCGTCTCGCATCTGCACCTGCCGGTACAGTCCGGCTCCGACCGCATTCTGGCAGCCATGAAGCGGGGCTACACGGCGCTCGAGTACAAGAGCCTGGTGCGCCGGCTGCGCGCCGCACGCCCCGATCTGGCGCTGTCCTCCGACTTCATCGTCGGCTTCCCGGGTGAAAGCGAGGCGGATTTCGAAAAGACGATGAAGCTGATCGACGATGTCGGTTTCGACGCCTCGTTCTCGTTCATCTACAGCGCACGGCCCGGCACACCCGCCGCCGAACTCGCCGACGACACGCCGCAGGAGGTCAAGCTGCAGCGGCTGCTGCGCCTGCAGAAGCGAATCGACGAACTGGCGCAGCAGGTGTCGCGGGCGATGGTCGGCAGCGTGCAGCGGGTTCTCGTCGAAGGCGTGGCGAAGAAGGACCACAGCGAACTGGCCGGGCGCACCGACAACAATCGCGTCGTCAACTTCGCCGGTAACGCCGAAGAACTGCTCGACCGCTTCGTCGATGTGCGCATCACCGCCGCGATGCCGCATTCGCTGCGCGGCGAGGTCATCGGCAGCCGGACCGAATGCCTGTGAACAGCAACGCCGCCCCGCGCAACCGCGTCACCGAACTCCTCCTCTCGCCGGTCAACAATCGGCAGCTCGCCAACCTCTGCGGGGCGCTGGACGAAAACCTGCGCCAGATCGAGACCGCACTGGACGTGTCGATCGCCCGTCGCGGTGAGCGCTTCACGCTGCGCGGCGAAGCCGCCCAGACCGAGCGCGCGTCGGCCGCGCTGCAGCGCTTCTATGCGCAGGCCAAGGAGACGCTGTCGGTGGACGAGATCCAGCTCGGGCTGATCGAACTGCTCAACCGCCCGGTGCGCCACATCGCGTCCGCCGGCGGCCCCTCGCCGGCACTGCTGACGCGCAAGAGCGAACTGCACGGCCGCACGCCGCGGCAGGTCGAATACCTGAAGAATATCCAGGAGCACGACATCACCTTCGGCACCGGGCCGGCGGGTACCGGCAAGACCTACCTCGCGGTCGCTTCGGCGGTCGATGCCTTCGAGCGCGAACTGGTGCAGCGGATCGTGCTGACGCGGCCGGCGGTCGAGGCCGGCGAGCGTCTCGGCTTCCTGCCGGGCGACCTGGCGCAGAAGGTCGATCCCTACCTGCGGCCGCTCTACGATGCGCTCTACGACCTGATGGGCTTCGAGCGCGTCGGCAAGCTGTTCGAACGCGGTGCGATCGAGATCGCGCCGCTCGCCTACATGCGCGGGCGGACGCTGAATCACGCCTTCATCATCCTCGACGAAGCGCAGAACACCACCCCCGAGCAGATGAAGATGTTCCTGACCCGCATCGGCATCGGCGCCAAGGCGGTGGTCACCGGCGACGTGACGCAGATCGACCTGCAGCGCGGCCAGAAGAGCGGCCTGATCGAAGCGCGGCTGATCCTGCGTGAGGTGCGCGGCATCGCCTTCACCGAGTTTCTCAAGGAGGATGTCGTCCGCCATCCGCTGGTGGCCCGCATCGTTTCGGCCTACGAAGCGCACACGGCGGCGCTCGCGGGCCCCACCGGCGCAGCGACCGGCCATGGCGAAGAGCGACGCTAGGGGCTGGCGTCTGACCGTGCAGTACGCCGGCAAACGGCGCCACCTGCCGCGGCGCAGGCAGGTCCGCCGCTGGCTGCGGGCGGCCCTGGCGGGCACGGGCAGGCGGGCCGGCGAGGTGACCGTGCGCTTCGTCGGCATGGGCGAGGGCCGCCGGCTCAATGCCGAGTATCGCGGTGGCGACCAGGCGACCAACGTCCTTTCCTTCGCCTACGACGACGAACCGCGACTGCGTGGCGACCTCGTCCTCTGCACACCGGTCCTCCGGCGCGAGGCGGATGAGCAGGGCAAGACGCTGCGCGCCCATTGCGCGCATCTGGTCGTGCATGGCATGCTGCACCTGCTCGGGTACGAGCACGAGCAGGACGCTGAACGGGCGGCACTGATGGAAGCCGAGGAGCGCCGCATCCTCGCCGCCCTCGGCCATGCCGACCCCTACGGCGAGCAGGACTGATACGCCAGCGGCGCTTGGCGCCGGCGGCATGGCGCCCGGCGCCGCTGACGCCTCAATCCTGACGAAGGTGATCATGGAAACAAGCAGTACCGGCGGCAAGGCCGGTCTTCTCGAGCGTCTCTCCTCGCTGCTGATGCGTGAGCCGGAGGACCGCGAACAGCTCATGCAGCTGCTGCATTCGGCGCATCAACGCAAACTGCTCGACGCCGACGCTTTCGGCATCATCGAGGGTGCCCTCGCGGCCTCGGAAATGCGCGTGCGCGAAGTGATGGTGCCGCGGCCGCTGATGGAAGTCGTCGACGTCGGCGATTCGCTGCCGACGGTCATCGAGCGCGTCAACAGCACCGCCCACTCACGCTTTCCGGTGATCTGCGACACCCCTGACAACGTCATCGGCATCCTGCTCGCCAAGGATCTGCTGCGCGTCGAGCGGGATGCGCCGTTCTCGCTGCGCGACTGGGTGCGACCGGCCGTATTCATCCCCGAATTCAAGCGCCTCGACGTCCTGCTGCGCGAATTCCGCGTCTCGCGCAACCACATGGCGATCGTCATCGACGAGTACGCCGGCATCGCCGGTCTGATCACGATCGAGGACGTGCTCGAGCAGATCGTCGGCGAGATCGAGGACGAGTACGACTTCGACGAGGCCGACCCCGACATCCAGCTCGACCAGAACGGAAGTTACCGGGTCAAGGCGCACACGCCGCTCGAGGACTTCGACGCTGCCTTCGGCACGCACTTCGCCGACGAGAGCTTCCAGACCATTGGCGGCCTGATCCTGCACCAGTTCGGGCGACTGCCGCAGTTCAACGAAGCGGTGAGCATCGCCGGACTCAGCTTCCAGGTCCTGCGCGCCGACAACCGGCGCATCTACACCCTTGTCGTCGGGCGCGCAGCAGAGGCTGAACAGTCTGGCTAGGACGCTGCGCCAGCGCTGCCTCGCTGCCTTCATCCTTGGCGCCATGATGGTGACGGCCTTCGCGCCGCTCGCCTGGTACGGCGTCGCTTGGTTGAGTCTCGGTGGCCTGTTCGTCCTGCTCGGCGGCGCGGTCGATGACAGCCGGCGCGCCCGCGACGGCGCCCTGATTGCCGCCAGCCATGGCTGCGGCCTGTTCCTCGCCGGCGTCTCGTGGATCTATGTCAGCCTCAGCGTCTTCGGCGGCATGCCGGCAGCAGTCGCCGTGCTCGCAACCGTCCTCTTCTGCCTCGCGATGTCCGTCTTCCCGGCGCTCGCCGGCGCACTGTACGTCCGTCTGGCGACGGCCGGCTGGCTGCACCGGGCGCTGCTCTTCGCCGCCCTGTGGACGCTCGCCGAATGGCTGCGCGGCTGGTTCCTGACCGGTTTTCCCTGGCTCACCGCAGGCTACGCGCAAACGCCGCCGAGCCCGCTCGCCGGCTATGCCCCGCTGCTCGGTGTCCTCGGCGTCTCGCTGTCGTCGGCACTGGTCGGTGCTCTGCTCAGCGAGGTGTTGCGCCGCTGGCTGGCGACAGACGACTGCCCGGCGCGCGGTTTGCTGCGCTGGTGTCCGGCATTGCCGATCGTCGGCCTCGCTCTCATCCTCGCCGCTGGCCACCTGCTGCGCGACGTGCGCTGGACGGAGCCGGTCGGCGAAGCGATCTCCGTCGCCCTCCTGCAGGGCAACGTGGCGCAGGAGATGAAGTGGCGGCCCGAACGCTTCGCCGAGTCCTTGCGGACCTATTACCAGCTGGCGCGCGACCACCCGGCGCAGCTGACCATACTGCCGGAGACCGCCCTGCCCGCCTTCCTCGACCAGGTCCCGGCCGAGTACCTCGACGCGCTGCAGGACCTTGCGCAGCGTCGACAGGGGGACCTGCTGTTCGGCGTCGCGGTCAGCGAGGGCCAGCACAGGTACTTCAACAGTGCGCTGAGCCTTGGCGCATCCGGCAGGCAGCGCTACGACAAGGTGCATCTGGTGCCCTTCGGCGAGTTCGTCCCGCCGGGTTTCGCCTGGTTCATGGCGATGGCCCGCATCCCGATGTCGGACTTCACTCCCGGCTCGCCACGGCAGACGCCGCTCTCCCTCGCAGGCCAGCGGGTGGCAGTGAACATCTGTTACGAGGACGTGTTCGGCGACGAGATCATCACCGCGCTGCCGGCAGCGACGCTGCTGGTGAACATCTCCAACGTCGCCTGGTTCGGCGATTCGCTGGCGCCGGCACAGCACCTGCAGATCGCCCGCATGCGCGCGCTCGAAAGCGGCCGCATGATGCTGCGTGCAACCAATACCGGCATGACCGCCATCGTCGATGTCGACGGCAACGTACGGGCGGTCCTGCCGCCGTTCACGCGCGGCGCGCTGCGGGGTGAAGTCAGCGGCTACACCGGTGCGACGCCCTATGTGCGCTGGGGCAACTGGCCGGTCGTCGGCCTGGCGCTGCTGGTGACCGTGACGCGCCGCCGCAGAAGCCGGGCTGAACCCTGACCGAGGCGCGCAGGCCAACGTGCCGCCACAACGGCGCACGCGCTCCCGGCCGGACCAAGCGACCCGGGGGCTTCGTGGCGCAACGTGCAGTGATCCCCGACGACGCGAGCACAGCAGCGGAGCCGCCCTTGGCGAACGCTGCGAACATCGGCCATCCGGAAAGCGGGGCCCCCGCCAGTTCGTCTAGCGGGCGCTGCCGCTGTCGCCGCGCCCGCCCAGACTGGCTTGACCGCTCAACGAGGCCGGTTTCGCGGCTCTCGGCGGTGGGTCACGCCAGATGCGGAGCAGTACCTGGGTTCTATCCCACCAGCTGAGCCGCTTGTCTGCCAAGGCTTCCAGGAAATCCGAGAGAACCTTGGAATTGGCCACCGCATAGTTGACCAGCAGTGTGCTCGGAATGAAGACGACCAGCAAGATCAACAGCTTGATCCACACAGGGTTATCCGCCTCGTCGAAGATGTTCATGCCGAGAAAGCCCGTCGACACCGTGGCGATCAATCCCAGCGTGGTGACCACGGTCAGGCGTACCACGGTGTTCGCCTGCCGCCGCAGGCTGTCACTATCCAGGTACTGATTCATGTCCTTGATCGACGCGCTGACGTCGAGATAGAGCTGGTCGGTATCGAGATGCCGGGAAAGCAGCCGAAACAGGTCGCGCGCCTGGACTTGGGCCGAAACGACGTGGAACCAGTAGCGCTCGGTAAAACGCAGGAAAGAGGCCAGCAGTTGCCGGATTTCGCGCTTGAAGGCCTTGATCGAATCGACGTCCTGCATCTCGAGCTGCGAGATGGCAGCAACCAGCCATTCCGAGAACAGCATCAGCGCCGCCTTCTGGAAGTGCGCCATCAGGTTCATCAGGAAGTACTGATGGCGAAACTGTCCCAGAACGCCCGTCTCCCGGTCGGCGAAGAAGTCGTCGGCGGCCTTGCCGACGACCACGAAAGCATGACCACAGCAGAGGTAGCGGCAGGACAGTTCCGGCTCGAGCGGATCCCAGAACCGGTCGTAGCAGTGCTGCTCTTCGAGAGTGGCAAGTTCCCGCGTGGAATACGGCAGGGAATCGGATGGTCCGGCTTTGGTGATCAATGCCAGGCGCGCGAAGTCCCCACGCGTCAGAACCTTTGGATCGTCGAAGCTCAGGTAGGCGAGCAATGGCATCCGATGATACTCGATCTGGCGGAAGCGAATCACGCCCCGGGAGTCAGACAGGTGGAGAGCCAGCGGTTCGAGCAGATACGCCCAATGAGCGGCGACGTTCGGTGAACGGTGTTGGCAAGTAAACTCGAGAAACTTCTGCTGGTCTTCGTAGTCCGAGACCGCCAGAACGCCACCGGTCGGGGACAGCCACTCGACGCGATACGGACATTGCGCAGCGCGGCCATCCGGCTTCCAGTATGCCGGATAGGCGCGGCCGGTCTTGAACAACAGGTCTTCGGCGACCAACAGCGGAACATCGTCGGCGAAGACCTCAACGACGGGAATGATGATGTCCGTGTCGTAAAAGAAGTAGAGATCGACGTGCGCGATCTGCAACACCCATGGGGCGTGGTGCCTGTCGAGCGTGACGCGCATCTGGGCGATGTCGCGGCGACGGAACACCCGCAAGGCGCTGTCCAACCCTCCTCGTGGGCTACTGGCCGATCCCTGGCCATAAAGGCAACGCTGCACGAACGGCAGAAAGGTGATGAATTCCTTGTAATGCCGCTGCTGAAAGCTCTTGGGATCATCGAATTCGTCCCGCAGCTCCTGCCACGGACAGGCGTCCGCTGCGGCTTCGATCGCCTCCCAATGCTTCGGGATACGGGTCCCTTCAAGCTGACCGGGCATGATGCGCAACGGCCACATCAAGATCTGGCGAAAGTGCCGCACCACCGTTTCGCTGGCCAGGGCCGATGTCGAGCCGGTCGCGGAGTCAGAATCTGTCATTGGGGCATTCTTTTCTTGTTCACCCATGGGACGCAATCCCGTGGAAATCCGCAGCGAGCGGGCTTGATCCAGGAGCGACACAGGCGCCGCAAGAAGAACCTGCCAAGGCGACGCGACGTGTCGGCAAGGCCTTCGATGAAGCACGTGTCACGACGCCACCCAGGGTCCGGCTTGCGACATCCCGGCAACCTTGGCGGTCACCGGGTTTATTCCTCGCGAGGTTATGGTTGATGGTACCACCGTCTGCTGATCATCACCGTTCCCCTCGTCCCCGGCCCTTCTCCCGAGCACCGGAGACGGGGAATTCGCGAGTCGCGGACGCGACTTTCACGTTGATCTGCACGGACGATGAGGCGCTGAAACGCCGTCGGCTGGTCCACCAGCGTGATGCGCTCAGCGTGCGCAGGCGGCCGCGGTCCGGGCCCCGACCGCATCCGTGTTGGCGAGGTGATTGTCCTCCGGTACCGTGCTGGCCATCCCGTGCACGAACCGTAGCCAGTCACCGCAGGGTGCCTCCTGCTACCGCACCGCAGCCTGCGGCCCGGTCTGCCGTACCGGGTTCACACTTTTCTCACGGGTCCGGGATAGTCCGCCACATTGACATCCGCAGTCAGCAGGGTGATTCCCTCAACAATTGCCTGGGCAACCAGCATCCGGTCAAAGGGATCCTTGTGGATTGGCGGCAGTGCGTCAACCGCCATGGCATGCCTGCCATCGACCGGCAACTCGCTGTAGTCATTGTCGAGCAGTCCCTGGCGCAAGGCCCGTACGTCCACCTGGAAGTCGCTGCGGCCCAATCCGCACTTGATGGCAATTTCCCACAAACTGGCCGCGCTGTAGCAAAGCGTGTTCCCCGCGTCCTCGATCAGTGCGCGTGCCCGGACCGGCAGCCGGTCCGGCATGCCGGCGGACCACAGCAACAAATGGGTATCCAGCAACAGCTTCATGGCGCGCTGGCAAAGAGCCGTTCGATTTCCGCGTCGCCCATCCGGTCGAAATCCTCGGGCACCTCGATCCGGCCCGCCATGAAACCCAGCCGCCTGACCTGCCCGGCAGCGGGCGCGTCCAGCGCCGTGACCTTGACCATGGGCTTGCCGGCCTTGGCGATCACGAACGACTCGCCTCGCGCCGCCTGTTCGACGAGGCGCGACAAATGCGTCTTGGCTTCATGGATGTTGACGGTCAGCATGGCCCCTCCTGTTGGGATTGCGACTAAGTCTTCTTAGTCTAGTCTGATCCGGAGGGGGATGGCAACCCCGCGGGCGCGGCGATGTGGCCGCGCTTGCGCAACATCTCGATCGAGCGCGAGGCATGTCGTGCACCAGACGGTGCCGACTGTTGCGACACCGCCGAATCACTGCAGGAACCGCAGCCGATTCGGCGGCACGGTCCAGCAGCACCGTCAAGCGCGGCGACAGCCGTGCGCTGCCTGGATGCCGCTCAGGTGGCAGCGGCGCGCCGCACGCACTCGAGATAGGCGTTCGCGTCCATCGCCCGGCCATGGCGCTCGGCACGCCAGATCGTCTCGCCGAGGCATTCGAGGATCGCGTGCGCAGCCTCGTGATCGCCGACCCGCGAGCGCAGCGTCTGGCAGGCCGAACGAATCCCCGGCGGCTGGTCGATGCTCAACTGGTCGGCAACGGCCAGGTGCAGCGAGAGATGCAGGAAAGGGTTCATCTGCCCGCTCGCGGGACCGAACTCCTGCTCATCGCCGTTGCCGGATCCTCGCGCAGCGCATGTTGGCGGCGCTCACCGGTGGCAGCCGCATCGCCCGCGGTACGCGACTTCCCGAAAGCGGGTGCCGCGCCGGCCACGCGGCCGGGATACCGGCCGTGCCAAGCGGCCTGTCCGTTCAACGCCTCGCGATGTAGCGGACATCGGCCGTGCCCTCGAAATGCGCGTCCTGCGTCCAGAGCGTCGCTTGGCGTTGGCGCGCACTGGCCAGAATGACGCTGTCCGCCATGGCCAGCTTCGCATCGACGGACGATCGTGCCGCGCTCAGCGCCAGGTGAGCGTCCAGGTCGACCAGTTGTCCCTGACGCATGATGCCGATGGCGCGCAACGCATCGCTCTCGTTGCGCTGTTGCAGGACACGCTTGAACACCTCGAACAGACAGAGGGCCGGCACGATCAGCCGGTCGGTGTCCTCGATCGCCGGCGCGAAAAAATCCGCATTCGCCCCGTTGGCGAAATACTCCAGCCAGCCGCAGGAATCCACCAGATTCGGGGCGGTGCTCATACCCGGTCCGCTTCGCGGACAACTGTCGTGTCAATGCCGGCAAGGAAGCCACGCGCAGCCTGGGCCGTCTCGATCGGCAGCAGCTCGATGCGGCGGTCAATCGTGAGCACCTGCATCTTTTGACCCGCAGTGATCTGCATCTGCTCACGCACCGCCTGCGGAATCACGACCTGGAATTTCGGCGAAACAGTCACTGACAACATACGACGCCCCTTATCGATGATGCATCGGTATTTCGATGATTATATCGATAACGTTCCCATAAGCACCATATCCAGAACGTCAAAGGTCGCCGTGGACGCGGTGACCAGCGTACCGCCGCAGGCGACGTCGTGAAGTCCTCCGCCCCCGCCCGCGGGAACCTGAACCCCGCATCAAGGAGGGTCGGTGGCACACCTGTGGCGTCGATCCGCACTGCCGACATGATCTGCAGGAAGATTCAGAGACCGGCGCGCCGCATTGGCCAGGGTTCCAGGTCGCACAGCGACCAAGAGAAACTCGCCCTCGATCTCAGGGCCAAGCCGTGATCGAATCGGCTGCGGCTTCGAGCATCCCGCCGATCTCGTCGCCTTCGGGCATCGGGCCCTCGGCGGTGGCTTTCCAGTGGCGTTTGTTGAATACCGCCGCGAAGACGATGCCGCCGCTGTGCCAGCGCAGTAGCGCAGTCGTACCCGGCAGAGAGCCGGTGTGCGAGACCGGCGCGGCGTCGCCCGTGTTGGGCCGGCCGTCGAACTTGAAGCGCAGCGCGAATCGCACCAGGTCAGGCGCCGAGAAGATCAGCCCGCCGTGCGAGTCCATCGCCTCGATGTGGAAGCCGCCGTCGCAGAGGGGCCCGGGCGGCTGCGAGCGGTCGACGACGTTGGCCACCGGCAGGCCGGGGCTCGAGTAGACCGGCTCGCGCGGGTGGCGGTCGCGCGGCAGGCTGCGCGCCAGGCGCACGCTGGTGTTGTTGCCGGGTCCGAGCAGGTCGTCGCGAACGAAGTCCAGATACGGCTTGTTCGCCACCTGCTCGATCACGCGGCCGAGCACGCAGTGGCCGAAGTTGGAGTAGACCGTGCGGGTGCCCGGATCGAAGTCGAGCCGCCGGCCGAGCATGAAGCGGATGATGTCCACCGCGTCGGCCGGCCAACGCCCGACCCGGGCCGAGATCAGCGCGGTCTGGAACATCGGGTCGAAAAGCGGCGCCTTGTCGCTCTCCCAGCCGCCGCGGTGATCCGCCAGGTGCTGCACCGTGACCTCCTGCAGCCGCGCGTCGAGCTTGGCGCGCGAACTGCGCAGCGGGGTGAGGCCGAGCAGCGGAAAGGCCAGCGTCGCGGGCGTCAGCCGGCCCTGTGCAATCAGCAACTGGACCGCCGCTCGCGTCACCGGTTTGACGACGCTCGCCACCCGCATCGGCGTGTCCGGCTGCAGGGCCTCGCTGCGCCGGGTGTTCAGCCAGCCGTAGCCACGCTCGAGCCGGATCACACCGGCGCGTGCGACCGCCAGCACGCCGGCCTCGATCCGGTGCCGCTCCATGTACTCGCGCATCGCGCGATCGAACGCTGCCAGCGCCGGTGGCAGCGAGCCGGTCGCGACCAGTTCGGGACGCGGCGCTTCGATCTCGATCGGCGGCGGGGTGACGGTCAGTGGAGGCGGGTCGATCGTCAGCGGCGGCGGGTCCACCGTCAGAGCCGGCGGCTGGACGACGAGCGCCGCCGGCGTGACGGTGATCGCCGGCGGAACGATGGTGATCCGGCCAGCGCGCACTGGCGGCGGCTGCACCGTGATCACCGGTGGCTGGACGGTGATCGGCGGTGGCGTCACCATCAGCGCGGGCGGATTGACCGTGACCGCCGGTGGGTCGACGCTGAGGGGCGGCGGCTGGATGCGGATCATCAAAGGACTGGCAACAGATACAGAAATAGTGCCATTTTAGTGCCACTCGTGGAAGTATCTGGTCCGTTGTGCGGCTCCTTCATTGCTGATGGCCAGCGCCGTGGCGCCTTGAACGCGCTGCTCCGCGTTGAGCAGGTCGAACCCCGTATGGCCACTCTCGTCGATGTGAAAGCATTCCAGTCCCGTCCCTCGCTTGCTTCACCGCCCGAGCAGCGCGGCCGCGGCATCCATCTGCTCGTGCTCGAAGGCAGGCGCGAAGTCATCCAGCTCGGCCGCGCGCAATCCGACCTCCGGGCTGAGTGCGACTTGGCGCCAACTCAATACCGCGGCATGCACCTCAGCCAGCACGGCCAGGGCCTGTGCCTCGTCCAGCGCGAAATACGATGCGCGGGCCAGCAGCATCTGAACGTCGGTGATCGGCCCGTCCTGCTCGCTCAGCCAGGTCTTGGACTCCCTGTCCTTGTCCGGGAAAGGATTGATGTCGAAGGCAGGCGCAAGGCGCCACAGCCCGTGTTGCACGTGCAGGAATCCGTGGTTCTGCAGATGATCGTCCACATTGGTGATCAGCAGGTTGAGCACCAGGCGGCGCCATAGCTGGCGCACATCCTCGGTGGGCGCGTGGCTGTGGGAGCGGATGGCGTCTGCGATCTCTGTGTAGCTCCGATCCTCTTCGCGTGAGGCCTGCAGCAGCGATGCGGCCGACTGGTAGGGAATGCGGCCGCCATCACTGTCGCGGTCGAACCGTCGGATGACCGCGACCGGCGCCTCGTCTCCCCGGTCACCGAGCAGGACGATGCGCGCGAGCGCGGCATCGATCCCCGCCTGCGCCGCCAGCTTCAGGGCCAGCACCTCGCCGCGCGTGACGCTGCGGGTGTCGCCCACGCTCGGAAACTTGCCAATGGCCAGCCAGCCGTCCTCGTCCAGCATCGTGCACTTGGGGCGCATGCCACCGAGCGAAGTGCCCTTGCCTTGCAGGTAGCGCAAGTCCTCGGCCGATTCCTGCCCGCGCTCGACGGCACGGCTGGCTTGGCAGATGTGCTCTAGCTCGATCAACGGCGGGGTGCTTCGCCGACCCTTGGCCACCGTCCTGTGCCAAGTACCATCTCCATCACGCAGGCGCAGGGCACCGACGCGGCTGAAGTCGTCGACCGCCAGCAGGTAGTCCAGCTCGGTGAGGGCTGGCAGTTGCGGATCGGCCCGGCGCCGCTTGGCGTGGTCGCGGGCGATGATGCGCCGGCCCCAGGCATCCGGCACGGTATCTGCAATCGCACCATGAAACACGGAATCGTGTGGCGATGCGGCCTTGTGCGGCTGGTGGCCCGGCATCAGTTGCAGGTCGGCCGACACATTGAAGCACGCCGGACTGTCCAGCCAGGCCGCGTCATAGGCGAAGGCGCAGTTCTCGCGCCGTCCCTGCCGGACATGGATGAGCGAGCCGACCGGCAGGCCCGCCTTGCCGATGCACAACTGGACCTGCCGGCGAATCGGGGCGACGGCGGCCATCAGAGCGCTCCCGAGGTGCCGCCTGGCTTGCTGCGCACGCGCTTGGGCAAGCGTTCGTCCATCAGTGTCAGGCCGATCTCGTCGCGAGCAGTGTCCAGCAGATGCTCCAGCGCCTGGATTTCGCCGAAGACATGCAGCGCACGGGCGAAGAAGTGGATGGGCACGCGCATGTCACCTTTCTCCATGCGGCGCACGGTAGACAAGGACGCGCCCATGCGCTCGGCCAGCGAAGCCTGCGAGATATGGCGACGCCGGCGTGCCAGCGAAATGTCGTTGCCGAGCTTTTGGATGGCGCGCTCGACAGGCAGGGGAATCGGGGATTCCACGCTATTCCCTCCCAAGGGAATCATAATGTCCGATACAGAGTTCTGTCAGGACTATAACATCATTCCGATCTGTTTGCAGCCAGCTCCCGAGCCCGTCCAGCGGCGAGGACTGGACCGGTAACCGTTCAGTGGATGCCAAGAGGCGAGGAGCGTTATCCACAGCCGGTGACAGGAAACCCCGTGGCGTTCGCCCGAGCTATGGAGCCTGCTGGTGCAAAGGAGAACGCAGTGGGTCGGCTGCGAGGAGCGCCTTCCAGCAGCGGGGCGCGAGTTCGTGGACGCGTTCCGCGGGCTGCTGTCCGCTGCCCGATTCACTGCAGCCACTGCCCACCAGAGTCGGCGGCACGGTGCGGCAGCACCGTGATGCGCGGCAGCAGCCGGGCGCTGCCAGGGTGCCGCTCAGGTGGCGGCGGCGCGCTGCACGCACTCGAGATACGCGTTCGCGTCCATCGCCCGGCCATGGCGCTCGGCACGCCAGATCGTCTCGCCGAGGCATTCGAGGATCGCGTGCGCAGCCGCGTGATCGCCGACCCGCGCGCGCAGCGTCTGGTAGGCAGAACGACCCCGGTGGCTGGTCGATGCTCACCTGCTCCGCAACTGCAAGGTGCAGCGAGAGATGCAGGAAAGGGTTCATCTGCCCGCTCTCGGGAATGAACTCCTGCCCGATCGCCGTTGCCGGATCCTCGAGCAGCGCATGGTACTCGGGGTGCTGCAGGACCAGGTCGGCGGCCGTCACCTCGGCGCCTTCGAGGATCGAGCGCTGGCGATGCTTCTGCCACGCCTGGCAGAAGAACTACCACACCTGCTCACGCGTCGGGTTGAACATCGGCTCTCCTTGCTGGTTGACTGATCAGGGCACTGACGACGGCGTTCTGCAGCAGCCGGTTGCCGCCGCGTGGCATGGGCGCCATCTGCCCGGTACCGTAGACGCCGATCAGCGGCAGATGCGGGAAGATCTCCCGCAGGCAGGCGAGATCCCGGTCGTCGCCGCCATAATGATACGGGCCGCGGCCGATGCACGAGAAGACGATGGCCGCCTGCGGTCGGCGGACGAGCGGGACGATTGCCGACAGGCTGCGGCGCATGTCGGCGGCGCTCGCCTGTGGCAGCCGCATCGCCCACAGCACGCGACTTCCCGCACGCAGATGCTGCGCCAGCGTCAGGCGTCTTCCCCGGCGCCAGGCCGGTGCCGTGGGCAACGCGGAAGATGAGCGTGTCGTCGGCGATCGTCGGCTCGCCGAAAGCCGTATCGAGCACGACGGCGACACTCCTGCGGCAGACACCGGGCAGCGCCGCGAGTTCGGCGCGCTGCCGCGGCAGATCGCCTCGGTAACGGTCGAGCAACTGGCGACATTGCCATCGGCACAGGCATCAAGGCACAATGATCGGGTCTGCCCTGCCGGAATCGACGTCATGGCCTTGCCGAAAGCCACCGATCACCGTCTTACCTATGCCGACTACCGGAAATGGCCCGCTGGCGAGCGTTGGGAACTGATCGATGGCGTGGCCTACGCAATGGCGCCGGCGCCGACGATCAGCCACCAAACGATCACCGGTCAGCTTTTCAGACAGATCGATCAAGCCCTGGATGGCGCCTCCTGCCGCGTCCTGATCGCTCCGGTCGACGTCCTGTTGTCGGCAGCGAGCGACGCTGATGATCAGGCGACGACCGTCGTCCAGCCCGATATTCTGGTCGTCTGCGACCAGGCCAAGGTCACCGAGAACAACATTCACGGCGCGCCGGACTGGATCATCGAGGTCCTCTCCCCTGCCACCGCCCGCCACGACCACCTGACCAAGCGCGCCCTCTACGAACGCGCCGGTGTCCGAGAATACTGGCTGGTTCACCCGGTCGACCGTGTCCTTACGCTGTACACGCTGAAGGACGGCATCTACGGCGGCCCGGAAATTGCCGAAATGGCCGGAGAACGTTCGCCGGCCATCTTCCCTGAAATCGTCATTCACTGGCAGGCGATTCTCGAGAAGCTACCGGATAGCTCGGCCGGATCAGCCGAGCAGCATGCTTGACGATGACTTCTCAAAAACGTGGTACATCCTCTCTTGTTCCCGCAACCCCTTCACCCCACGTCGCCAGGCGACGACTGCCCAGTTCTTCGTGGCACCCCTGAATCACTGCAACAACGCCCCTCCGAGTTGGCGGCACGATCCCGGAGCGCGGTGGCACGCGGCGGCAGCCGGGCGCTGCCGCGGTGCCGATCAGGTGGTGGCGGCGCGCTGCACGCACTCGAGATAGGCGTTCGCGTCCATCGCCCGGCCATGGCGCTCGGCACGCCAGATCGTCTCGCCGAGGCATTCGAGGATCGCGTGCGCAGCCGCGTGATCGCCGACCCGCGCGCGCAGCGTCTGGTAGACAGACCGAATCCCCGGCGGCTGGTCGATGCTCACCTGCTCCGCAACTGCCAGGTGCAGCGAGAGATGCAGGAAAGGGTTCATCTGCCCGCTCTCGGGACTGAACTCCTGCTCGATCGCCGTTGCCGGATCCTCGAGCAGCGCATGGTACTCGGGGTGCTGCAGGATCAGGTCGGCGGCCGTCACCTCGGCGCCTTCGAGGATCGAGCGCTGGCGATGCTTCTGCCACGCCTGGCAGAAGAACTGCCGCACCTGCTCACGCGTCGGGTTGAACATCGGCTCTCCTTGCTGGTTGACTGATCAGGGCGCTGACGACGGCGTTCTGCAGCAGCCGGTTGCCACCGCGTGCCACGGGCGCCATCTGCCCGGTACCGTAGACGCCGATCAGCGGCAGATGCGGGAAGATATCCCGCAGGCAGGCGAGATCCCGGTCGTCGCCGCCATAATGATACGGGCCGCGGCCGATGCACGAGAAGACGATGGCCGCCTGCGGTCGGCGGACGAACGGCACCAGTGCGGACAGGCTGTGGCGCATGTCGGCAGCGCTCGCCTGTGGCAGCCGCATCGCCCACAGCACGCGACTTCCCGGACGCAGATGCTGCGCCAGCGTCAGCGAGCCGTCGGCGTTGGCGGCAACGATCGGTACCGGCTGCAGCCGACCGTCGGAGAGTGCCTGCTGCCAGGCGCCGCCGCTGTCGCTGCCGGGATCGTCGAGCAGGACCGCGCACCGCGATGCCAGCGGCAACCGGTCGGCGGACTGCTGTTGCGGCGGCTGGTTGCGCCGCAGATGGTCGAGCGCCGGCTCGCCGTCCAGCGCCAGCAGATCCAGGGCCCGGCTGCCGGTCACCACCGCCGGGCAGCCAAACGGTTGCCAGCCCGGGGAAACGGCGAGATCGATGCGCGCGCCGCGCAGTTCGACCTCGCACTGCCGCGCCAGGCGGCCGTGCTGCCAGGCCGTCGCCTCGGACTGCCCCGGGCGGCCGGCAAAGCAGCCACCGAAGCGCTGCGGACCAGGCCCGGTCCAGGCATGCGGCAGGCTGCTGCCCGCATAAGCGAGGATGGCCCCGGCACTCGCGCCGGCATCCGGCCGGCGCCCCGACAGCGCCAGATCACCGGCAAACACCATCACCGCCACCGCCGGACGGTCGAGAACCCAGCCCTCGTCGGTGAAGACCCCGGCAGCGATGCCGCCAGCGACCTCGGTACAGCGCGCCGCACGCGCCACCGCGGTCACGGCCGCCTGCGCCTGCGCGCTGAACTCGGCCGAGAGAAACAACAGGACGCCGCGCGCCGGGCAACTGCCGATCTTTTCGAGGGCCATGCCGGCTGCCGTTGCCGCCAGTGACGGCACCGCGTCGTTGCCCGCCAGCAACACGCTGCCGACAACACTCATCGGCGGCCGCTGTCAGCCGCTGCATCGGCCTTATCGGGATGGGCGCAGAGGTCCTCGATGGCGCAGCGCCAGCACTCCGGCTGCCGTGCCTTGCAGACGTAGCGCCCGTGCAGCAGCAGCCAGTGGTGGGCGAACTGCCGGAACTCCGGCGGCACGACCCGCAGCAGTTCCTGCTCGACTGCCAGCACCGTCTTCCCCGGCGCCAGGCCGGTGCGGTTGGCGACGCGGAAGATGTGCGTGTCGACGGCGATCGTCGGCTCGCCGAAAGCCGTATTGAGAACGACGTTGGCGGTCTTGCGGCCGACACCCGGCAGCGCCTCGAGTTCGGCGCGCTGCCGCGGCAGTTCCCCGGCATGTCTTTCGAGGAGCTGGCGGCAGGTGGCGATGACGTTGCGCGCCTTGCCCTGCCAGAGGCCAATGCGGTTGATATGGGCCGCCAGGCCGCTTTCGCCGAGCGCCAGCATGGCCTGCGGTGTCGGCGCGTCGGCGAACAGCTTGCGGGTGGCGAGATTGACGCTGCGGTCGGTCGCCTGCGCCGAGAGGATGACGGCGACCAGCAACTGAAACGGCGTGGCGTACTCGAGCTCGGTCGTCGGCTGCGGATTGCCGGCGCGCAAGCGGGTGAAGATCGCCTCGGCTTGCCCGGCACGCGGCCGCGGCTGCTTGACTTGCGCCTCAGGCATGCTCAGCCATCGGCGCCGGCGGCGTCGGCAGCGATGGCCGGCGCGAATGGCGCGCTGCGGCACGGGCCTCGACCCAGTTTTTCCAGGCGATCAGGCAGCCGAGCAGGATGAAGGCGCCTGGCGGCAGTATGGCGAGCAGCAGCCCGGGGTAGTCAGCGGGCAGCAACTGCAGCGGCTGCAGTCCCGGAAAGACCATGTCGATGCCGGAGAACAGCGTGCCACCGCCGATCAGTTCGCGCAGCCCGCCGAGCAGCGCGAGGGTCCACAGCATGCCGACGCCCATGAACAAGCCATCACATAGCGACTGCAGCGGCGGATTCTTGTTGGCAAAGGCCTCGACCCGTGCAAGCACGATGCAGTTGGTGACGATCAGCGGAATGAAGATGCCAAGCACCAGATACAGCTCGTGCAACTGCGCATTGAAGAGCAGATCGACGACCGTCACCAGCGCGGCGACGATCAGGATGAACACCGGGATGCGAATCTCGTGCGGAATCAGGTTGCGCAGCGAGGCAACTGCAAGGTTGGCGACGGCCATGACGATGATCGTCGCCAACGACAGCATGACGCCATTGACGGCGTTGGTCGTCACCGCAAGCAGCGGACACAGGCCAAGGATCTGCACCAGGCTCGTATTCTGCTTCCAGAGACCGTTGTCCCTGATCTCGATGAGTTCGTCGCGACCGATCATTTGCCTGTCCCTTCGACCGTGAACAACTGCTGCCGATTTTCCGCCACGTACTGCAGCGCCCGGTGGACGGCCTTGATGACCGCCCGCGGCGTCACCGTCGCCCCGGCCAGAGAATCGAAGCGGCCACCATCCTTGCGCACGCGCCACTCGCGCTCGCCGACCGTCGCCAGCGAAAGGCCGTCAAACTGCCTGATCCATGGCCGCTCCTTGTTGCGGTCCTTGCGCGGCTCGATGTAATCGCCGAGGCCGGGCGTCTCCTTGTGTTGCGTCACCCGCACGCCGAGCAGGGTGCCGTCAGCGGCGACGGCGAGCAGCAGCCGGATACGGCCGGAATAGCCATCGGCGGCGACCGCCTCGAAGACGATCGCGCTCGCCTGGCCACCCTGGCGCGCCAGATAGACGGTCGACTCCTCGTCCAGCCCGAGGCCCGCCGCCGGCGCCAGGCGCCGGCTGTCGGCCAGCAGCTCATTGTCGTAGAGCTCGCGCGGCAGCACCTCGCTGATCAGCTTCATCTTCTCCGCCGCCGCAGCCTCCTCGATCGCTGGCCGGGTCCACAGGTAGGCGGCAGCGAGCAGGCTGGTGAAGGCAACGACGAAGATCAGCAGGATGAGCGCCGTGCGCAGCGCCATCGCCGTCGCCGTCGGGGTCCGCACCGGCGGTGTCATTCCGGCTTCTTCATGCCAAAGATCGGCGGCTGCGTGTACATGTCGATCAACGGCACACAGAGGTTCATCAGCAGCACGGCAAAGGCGACCCCGTCGGGATAGCCGCCGAAGACACGGATGACGTAGGCGATCGCGCCGGCGAGGAAACCGAAGATCAGCTTGCCACGAAAGGTGGTCGAGCCGGAAACCGGATCGGTGACGATGAAGAAGGCGCCGAGCAGCGAACCGCCGGAAAACAGGTGGAACAGCGGATCGGCGAACTGCTGCGGGTTCCATGCCCAGAGGACGGTGGCGGGAAGCGAGAGGCCGCAGACGAAGGCGAGCGGCGCCTGCCAGGTGATGATCCTGCGCTGCCACAGCCAGAGGCCGCCAAGCAGGTAGCCGGCGCTCACCCACTCCCAGCCACGCCCGGCGAAATTGCCGAACACCTCCTGCGTCGCCAGCAGCGTCGGCACATCGACGGCGCCATCGCCAAGTTTCAGCGCGGTCTTCAGCGCATCGAGCGGTGTCGCGCCGGTCATCGCATCGACTCGCGGCGCCAGCCCGGCAATGATCTCGAACTGCTCGGCGACGCTCAACCTGAGCCCCAGCGCCGGCCATTGCGACATCAGTGCAGGGAAGGAGACTATGCATGCGGCAAAGGCGATCATCGCCGGATTGAAGGGATTCTGGCCAAGCCCACCGTAGAGGTGCTTGGCGACGACGATGGCGAAGAGGGCACCGACCACGGTCAACCACCAGGGAGAGAGTGGCGGAAAAGCGAGGGCGACCAGCCAGGCGGTGACGATCGCGCTGCCGTCGGTGAGGAAGAGCAGCAGCGGCCGGCCGCGCAGCCGCAGCAGCAGCGCTTCGGCGAGCAGCGCCGCCAGCGTGGCGATCGCCAACTGGAGGATGATTGCCGGGCCGATCAGCCAGACGTAGGCGGCGATCCCCGGCAGCAGCGCGAGCAGAACCTGCAGCATCACGCGGCGCACGCTGACATCGGCCAGCAGGTAGGGCGGCGTCGACCAGGACATCACTCGTCCCGCTGCGACCCGGCGGGTGCCACGGCCGCGCCTCCCGGATCGGTCGTTGCTGCCGTCCCGGTCGTCGCGGTCGTGTCAGCCGTGGAGCGCGCCGCGCGCCGTGCCTCGACGGCGGCAATCTCGCGCTGCTGGCCCGCGCTGAGTCGATCCGTATTCCTCGGTTGCGCCGACTCGCGCTGCAGGCGCGCGCGCTCGATTGCCGCGGCAATGGCGGCTTTCTTCGCGGCTTCGGCCTCACTCGCCGTCGTCGCAGCCTCACCCGCCGCTGCCGGCGGGTGATCAGCCGCTGGCGCTGGTTCGGGCGGCGCCTTCTTCTCGCTCGTCCTGGCGCTGGCGGCCCGGGCCAGGCGCTCGGCCTTCTCGGCCTGCTCGCGCTCGGCACGCGCGTTGCGCAGCTCGAAGCGCTCCTTGGCGGCGTCGGCCGCCTGCTTCTCGCGCTCGCGCGCCCAGATTTCGCTCTTCGCGAAACGGAAATACTGCACCAGCGGAATGTGCGACGGGCAGACGTAACTGCAACAGCCGCACTCGATGCAGTCGAAGATGTAGTACTCCTGCGTCTTGCCGAAATTCCGCGCGCGCGAGAACCAGTAGAGTTCGAAAGGTTGCAACTCGTGCGGGCAGACCTCGGCACAGGCGCCGCAGCGAATGCACGGCATTTCCGGCGGCGGCGGCGGAAAGAGCCCGGGCGAACCGGCGATGATGCAATTGGTCGCCTTGACCACCGGCGCGTCGAGGTCGGGAATCTCGAAGCCCATCATCGGGCCGCCCATGAGGAAGCTGCTGCTGTCGGCCCTTGGTCGCGCCAGCGCCACCACTTCGCGCATCGGTGTACCCAGAGACACCTCCCAGTTGCGCGGCTGCTCGACGTTGCCGGTCAGCGTGACGATGCGCGAGAGGACAGGTTCGCCATGGGTGAGCGCCCGGTAAGCGGTGTATACCGTGGCGACGTTGAAGCACTGTACGCCGAGTTCGGTCGACCGGCGGCTGGCCGGGACTTCCTTGCCGGTGAGCACGCGGATCAGCTGCTTCGCGCCGCCAGCCGGGTAGCGCGTCGGCACGGCAACGACGCGATAATCCGGCGCCAGACGAAGGACTGCCTCCTGCATGGCAGCGATCGCTGCCGGCTTGTTGTCCTCGATGCCGATGAGTACCTCGCGCGCCGACAGCAGCTCACGGAAGATGGCGATGCCGCGCACGATCTCGTCGGCGCGCTCGCGCATCAGCATGTCGTCGCAGGTCATGAACGGTTCGCACTCGGCACCGTTGATCACCAGGTGCTCCATCGCCACGGCGCGTGCCGGAGTCAGCTTGGCGTGGCTGGGGAAGGCGGCACCGCCGAGACCGACGACGCCGGCATCGCGCAGCAGTTCGCGCACGCGCTCGGGAGCCAGGCTCCGGTGGTCGACCGGCCGCCGCTCGATCCACTCGTCGCGCCCATCCGGTTCGATGACCACGCAGAGCGTCGGCAGCCCCGACGGATGCGCGGCGACATGCGGTTCGACGGCCAGCACGCGGCCGGAGGTCGGCGCATGCACCGCCGCCGACACCCACGCGTCGGCACCGCCGATCAGTTGTCCCTTGAGCACCGTGTCGCCGGCCTGCACCAACGGACTCGGCGCACCGCCGATGCTCTGGTGCAGCGGCACGAACAGGCGTGCGGGCAGCGGCGCCTGACCGATCGGCTCGTGCACCGAGATCGCCTTGTTGGTCTGTGGTTTGACTCCGCCCTTGAAGCGGAACAGTTGCGCCAGCACCGCTGCTGCCTCAGGCGGCACGCTTGATCTCGAACACTGGATACTTCCACTTCCAGTTGTCGATGTTCTCGGCGATCGGCTGCATGCTGATGCACTCGACCGGGCACGGCTTGACGCAAAGCTCGCAGCCGGTGCACAAGGGCTCGATGATGGTGTGCATCTGCTTCGCGGCGCCCACGATCGCATCGACCGGACAGGCCTGGATGCACAGCGTGCAGCCGATGCACGTCTGCTCGT
Organism: Accumulibacter sp.; assembly: GCF_036625195.1. Lineage (NCBI taxonomy): Bacteria > Pseudomonadati > Pseudomonadota > Betaproteobacteria > Candidatus Accumulibacter > Accumulibacter sp. The sequence goes on along the minus strand of NZ_JAZKUG010000001.1, from coordinate 2,201,675 downwards.
CGATGATCGCGATCTGCTTCGGCTTTTCCTCGGCTTCCAGCGGCTTGACCTCGCGACCCAGCAGGTCGGCAAGCTTGCGCACACCGTCCATCCCGCCAGGCGGGCACAGATTGATGTCCGCCTCGCCGGCCGAAATCGCCGCCGCATACGGCTTGCAGCCGGGGTAGCCGCACTGTCCGCATTGCGTCTGCGGCAGGATGGCCTCGATCTTCTCGACCAGCGGGTCGCCCTCGACCTTGAAGCGGATCGACGCATAGCCAAGTGCCGCGCCGAGGACGACGGCGCCCAGTGCCATGATCGCCAGTGCGGTGATCATTGGTACCGGTCCAGACCGGCGAAGCCCATGAAAGCGAGGCTCATCAGACCGGCAGTGACCATCGCGATCGCCGCGCCACGGAAGTGCTGTGGCACGTCGGCGCCCTCGATCCGCTCGCGGATGCCCGCGAACAGCACCAGCACGAACGAGAAACCGATGGCACTGCCGGCGCCGAAGAGCAGCGACTCGACGAAGTCGTGCCGATTGGCGATGTTCAGCAGCGGCACTCCGAGGACGGCGCAGTTCGTGGTGATCAACGGCAGGTAGATGCCGAGCACCTGATGCAGCAACGGGCTGGTCTTCTGGATCACCATCTCGGTCAACTGGACGATGGCGGCGATGGTGACGATGAACGAGAGCGTGCGCAGGTACTCGAGGCCGAAGGGCAGCAGCAGGTAGCGGTCGATGATGTAGCTGGCGCCGGTGGCGACGGTCAGCACGAAGGTCGTCGCCGCGCCCATGCCGAAAGCCGTCTCCAGCTTCCTGGAGACGCCCATGAAGGGGCACAGCCCGAGGATCTTGACGAGGACGACGTTATTGACGAGGACGGCGCCGACGAGCAGGAAGAGGTAGTGGGTCACGGTTGCTGGCGGTGAAGGGCTGCGCAATCGACAGCCGCCACATTATCACCCGCCGCCCGGGCACATTCAACCACAGGCGCGACGCCGGCATCGCTGCTCATGCCTGCCGCTGCCGGGCGATTGCCGCCGCCGCCTCGCCGACGAGATCCGGTCCGCGATAGATGAAACCGGTGTAGAACTGCACCAGCGAGGCACCGGCGGCGATCCGGGCGGCCGCGTCGGCGCCGCTCGTGATGCCGCCGACGCCGATGATCGGCAGTTCGCCGGCCAGCGCCACCGCCAGTTGCCTGACGATGGCGGTCGACAATGCGAGCAGCGGCGCGCCGGACAGGCCGCCGGCCTCGTCGGCGTGCGGCCTGCCCTCGACACCGATCCGTGTCACCGTCGTGTTGGTGGCGATGACGGCATCGATTCGGTGCCGGCGAAGCAGGTCGGCAATCGCCCGCACCTGGCCCTCGTCGAGGTCGGGGGCGATCTTCAGCGCCAGCGGAACGTAGCGCCCATGCCGGTCGGCGAGGCTCGCCTGCGCCGCCTTGAGGCTGCCGAGCAGGGCATCGAGCGCCGCGTCCTGCTGCAGTTCGCGCAGGTTGCGGGTATTCGGGCTCGAGATGTTCACCGCGACGTAACTCGCGGCACCATAGACGCGCTCGAGGCAGAACAGGTAATCGTCGGCCGCGCGCTCGATCGGCGTATCGAAGTTCTTGCCGATGTTGATGCCGAGAACCCCCCCCTGGCGCGGGAAACGCGCCGCGGCGACATTGGCCAGCAATCTCTCGACGCCGTCGTTGTTGAACCCCATGCGATTGATGATCGCCTGCCGATCGGGAATGCGGAACATCCGCGGCCGCGGATTTCCCGGCTGTGGTCGAGGAGTGACAGTGCCGATTTCGATGAAGCCGAAGCCCAGCGCCGCCAGCGCATCGATGTGTTCGCCGTTCTTGTCGAGCCCGGCGGCCAGACCGACGGGATTGGGAAAGTCGAGTCCCATGACCGACACGCGATCGGGCGGCACCGGACTCGCCAGCAGGCAGCTTGCGCCGGTGGCCCGCAGCAGCTCGACGCCGGTCATACCAATGCCGTGCGCGACTTCCGGATCGAGCGCGAAAAAGAACTGGCGGAGAAGCGGATAAATCATGACCACGATTCTACCGCATCGCAGCATCAAGCGCTGCGCGGCGCACGCCGGCCGGCGCCCTGGTCGCTGCCGCCGCAGCGCCAGGCCGGTCCGCCATTCCTATCGCGCTTTGGCCTCGACCTTCACTCCCTGCTGCAGTGGCGGCCCGATATAGCTCGCCTCTTCGATCTCCTTCTGCCCTGTTGCGTCGTCCACGAGTTCGGGGTAGACCCGTCCGACGAAGAAGCCGAGGCCAATGACGGTCCGGACGTATCTCGTCTGACCGGGATCAAGCGTGAAGGACAGCTTCTTCTCGACCTCGGTCGACGTGCTGACCTCCTTGTTGCCGGCAGCCTGGTCGACGAAGAAGAACCCCCCCGGCTTCGATTCACCGACCACGACCCCGTTCAACAGGATCGATGGCTGAACCGCCGCGCCGAACGCACTGCCACTGCGATAGAAATAGACTCGACCTTGCTCCGCACCAAGGGTCGGAATCGAAGACTGCATCTCCGTGTACTTTGGCCCCGTGGCACAGGCGGCCAGTGCGATCGGCAACAACCAACTGACACACAGACGATTGATGTTCACTTGCGCAACTCCTTGATTTCAAGTGGCAAGGCGACCGGGGCGGAGAGCGGTGAAAACGCCTTCTCGACAGGAAGATAGAACCCCACGAGACGGCCCGCGTGCACCACCAGCCAAGCCTCGTGCATATGCGCACCCTCGACGGTGAAATTGGCGTTCGTAGGTTTCAGTATGTCGCCTTGAGCAATTCCGCCGGCGTCGACAAACTCGGTGCCCGCTCTGATACTCCGGTCGTATCCGGAATCAAGGCGCACCGGGACGGTTTGCGAAGCGACAAAGAGCTTCTCAGGTGGTTGCCTCACTCTCGACAGATCAACCGGCTGACGAGTCACCTCGCTCGCACATCCGAAAACACCCAGCACCATTGGCAACAAGACACACACGGCCTTCATCTCATCTCCCCGTCAGCCGTTCGCGGCAGCAGTGCTCCTGCCGGATTGCACTCGGGCCGACTGCCTGGCAACACTTCGGCTGCCCCTGATTGGTGGACCGTCAGTCGCCGACTCTGCATGCGCCAGAGCGCCGCATGAGCCGGACGACCCCGTTCTTGACCAGCCACGATCACTTGACCTGCAGGCGATTAAGGTAGTCGACCAGAGCCAGCAGCCGTGCCCAGACGAAGAGCTTGGCGTTGTATCCGTAGTCATCGAACTGCGGCTGTGCCTGAACATCATAGATGTCGCCCCAGATCGGCATCTCGCGCGTCCCGTGACCTTTCACCAAGGAGCGACCGTCGATCGACTCGAGCACCCGATTCACCGGAAACAGCCCACTGTTGTTCTTGGTCAATACGGTCAGGTCTGTCGGCCTGACCGACAGGAACTCGACGAACGGGCCATCGCCCTTGCCCTTGGCGCCATGACAAACGACACAGTTGGCCTCGTACTCGCGCTTGCCGATATCCAGCCGTTCTGCCGCCACCGCGCTGCCGGCGAACACTCCGGCGGTCGCCGCCGCAACGCAGATGTGAAACCACTTCCCGCTCATCGTCGCTCTCCTTGATCAGTTCAGGACCACAGGAAAACCCCGGATCCCAGAATCAGTTTAGACCCTGACGCGCGCTGCGCAAGCGCTTTCTGCGCAGCGATATCGAGCCTTGGCCCGCGCCACAGACGGCGCCTGAACCACCTGCTCGCTCAAGGCCGGAACGCTCGGCTGCTGGCCAGCAGCGGCATCGCGCAGCAGCGCGCGCGGGGTTGGTCGCAGACCGATTTGCCGCTAGACTGCGCCTGGTTCGGCCGCCGCTGCGACGGGCCGAAAGCTTTCCTGGGGGTGACGGAAATGGATTGGACATCGTTGCGTCTGCTGCTTCTGCTGCTCGTCGGCTGCCTGCTCGCCGGCAGCTGGCAGCCGGTTCGCGCGGCCGACGTGCTGCGCCTCGCGACGACCACCAGCACGGACAACTCGGGGCTGCTGCGCGCCATCCTGCCGCAGTTCGAGCGCCAGCACGGCCAGCGCGTCCAGGTCATCGCGGTCGGCAGCGGCAAGGCGCTCAAGCTGGCGCAGAATGGTGACGTCGATGTCGTCCTGGTGCACGACCGGCGCGCCGAGGACGCCTTCGTTGCCGCCGGATACGGTGTCGAGCGCCGCGACGTGATGTACAACGATTTCGTTCTCCTCGGGCCGCGCAGCGATCCGGCGGGCGTGCGCCAGAGCGCCGACGTTGTCGACGCCTTCCGGCGCATCGCCGACCATCAGGCGCGTTTCGTCTCACGCGGCGACGACTCGGGGACCGATCGCATGGAGAAGAGCTATTGGCAACAACTCGCGCTGCGGGTCAGCGGCAGGCCCTGGTACGTCGCGGCCGGGCTTGGCATGGGCGAAGTGCTGATGATGGCGGGAGAGATGCAGGCCTACACGCTGTCGGATCGAGCGACCCATGCCACCTACAGCGCGCGCACCGGTCTCGAGATCCTCTTCCAGGGTGACCGCAGGATGTTCAATCCGTACGGCGTCATCGCCGTCAACCCGAGGCTCCATCCGCAGGTCAATCATGCCGGCGCACGGGCGCTGATCGACTGGTTGAGCGGCCCCGCTGGCCGTGCCGCGATCGGCGCCTTCCGGCCACACGGCGAGCAGTTGTTCTTCGTCGCGCCCGACGGCTGAGGAGTCGCCGCTTGGCACTCTGGGACGCCACCCTGGCGGCCTTGCTGCTCCTCGTCTCGGGCGATCGCGAACTGTGGGGCATCGTCGGCGTGTCGCTGTCGGTAACCCTGCGCGCCATGCTCGTGGCGGCGCCGCTCGGCATCGCCGCCGGCTACGTGCTGGCCACCGTCACCTTCCCCGGGCGGCGGCCGCTGATCGTCCTGACACAGGGCCTGCTGGCATCGCCCACCGTCGTCGTCGGACTGATCCTGTACCTGCTGCTGTCGCGCCAGGGCGTCCTCGGCCACCTGCAGCTGTTGTTCACCCAGACGGCGATGATCATCGGCCAGGTTCTGATCGCGCTGCCCGTCCTCGTCGTTTTCTCGCTGTCGGCAATCCAGGGCGCCGATCCGCGCGCCCGTGAGACGGCGCTGGCACTCGGCGCTTCTGCGCCACGCATCGCCTGGACGCTGCTGCGGGAGGTTCGCTTCGCACTGATGGCGGCCGTCTGCAGCGCCTTCGGCCGCATCGTCTCGGAAATCGGCTGCGCACTGATGGTCGGCGGCAACATCGCCGGCGTGACCCGCAACATGCCGACCGCCATCGCACTCGAGACCAGCAAGGGCGACTTCGCGCAAGGCATTGCCCTGGGCATGGTCCTGCTGCTCGTCGCCCTGGCAATCAATTCGGCACTCGAGTTCTTTCAGGGCGAAGCGCGGCGATGAGCCTGCTCGCCGTGCACGCGCTCACCCGGTCAATGGCCCAGCGGCGGTTGCTGGCGATCGACGAGTTCCGCCTGTCGGCCGGCGAAGGCTGCGTGCTGACCGGCGAGAACGGCAGCGGCAAGTCCACGCTGCTGCGCATTCTCGCCGGCATCGAAGCACCCGACGGCGGCAGCGGCTGCTTCACCGGCCGCCCCTTTGGCTGGTGTCCATACCCCGACTGGCTGCGCCGACAGGTCAGCTATGTGCATCAGCAACCCTACCTGTTCCACACCAGCGTCGTCGACAACATCAGCTACGGCCTGCGCGCCCGCGGCGTGCCCCGTGCCGAGCGCGAGCGACTGGTCGATGAGGCGCTGTCGTGGGCGCGCCTGCGCCACCTCCTCGCCACACCGCCCGCCCGGCTTTCCGGTGGCGAGAAGCAGCGCCTGGCACTGGCCCGCACCTGGGTGCTGCGACCGACGCTGCTGCTCCTCGACGAGCCGACCGCCAGCCTCGACGCCGATTCGCGGCGACAGACCCTCGAGCTGCTGCGCACTTTCGGCGACTCGGGGACGACGGCGGTCATCGCCTGTCACGACCGTGACGTCATCGAGCTGCCCAAGCTGCGGCGGCTCGATCTGGTCGACGGCCGCATCATCGGCTGACGCCTTGGGCATCGTCGTGCTGCTCGTCGCCCGCGCAAGCCATTCGGCACTCGCTTTCTTCGAGGGCGAAACGCGACGATGAGCCGGCTCACCGTACAAGCGCCCACCTGGCCCCGGACGCGACCCGTCAGCGACTGACTTCGGGCAGCGCGGGCCCCGGCAGCCCGCCGACGACACGCCGTGGCTGCAGGCTGCCGGCGGCGTCGACCTCTCCCAGACCGAGCAGGCGGCTGCCGGTGTAGACCCGGCAGCGGCCGAGCGCCGCCCTGACGCCGACACAGTTGCCGTGCAGGAAGCGCTCGCCACCGACCTCGTCGAGCTGGACGAGGGGCAGGCTCTGCAACAGGGCATCGGCAGGCAACAGGCACGCCAGGCGTTCGTCCGCGCTCATTGCCGACAGCACATCGAGGGAGACGGCATCGGCGATCAGCAGCGGGCCGACGGCGAACCGGCGCAGCGCGCCGAGATGCGCCCCGCAGCCGAGAACGGCGCCCAAGTCCATCGCCAGGCTGCGCACATAGGTGCCCTTGCTGCAGCGGACCAGCAGGCGACAACGATCGCCGCAGAAATCGCGCAGCCGCAGTTCATGGATGCTGACCTCGCGCGGCGTGCGCTCGACCTCGATCCCCTGCCGCGCCAGCTCATGCAGCGGCCGCCCCGCCCGCTTCAGGGCCGAGTACATCGGCGGCACCTGACGGATCGGGCCACGAAAACCCTGCAGGGCGAGCTCGAGTTCGCCGGCGGAAAAGCCCACCGGGGACCGCGTCAGGATGCGGCCATCGGCGTCTCCGGTGTCGGTCGTGACACCGAAGACGAACTCGCACTCGTAGCTCTTGTCGGCCGTCAACAGGTCCGCCGAGAACTTGGTCGCTTCACCGAAGCACAACGGCAACAGGCCGCTGGCAAGCGGGTCGAGGGTCCCGGTATGTCCGGCCTTGGCCGCCGAATAAAGGCGGCGCGCGGCCTGCAGCGCCGCATTCGAAGTCATGCCGCCCGGCTTGTCGAGCAGCAACACGCCGTCCACGCGACGCCAGCTCTTCCTTGCCGTCACTTCACGATTGCTCGGGATGCCCGGACTGGTCACCGTGATCGGAAATCGCCGCCGCCTCGCTGATCAGGCGCGACAGCTGCGCGCCGCGTTCGAGCGACTGATCGAAAACGAAATGCAGTTGCGGCGTCATGTGCAGGCTGATCCGCTTGCCCAGCTCGGTGCGCAGAAAGCCGGCCGCATGCTCCAGGCCGGCCATCACCGAAGCGAGATGGTCGCTGCCGCCAAGGCTGCTGAAGAAGACCTTGGCATGCGCGTAATCGGGGCTGACCGCGACCTCGGTCAGGCTGATCATGCCGACCCGCGGATCGCGCAGTTCGCTGTGGATCAGGTCGGCGAGCTCGCGCCGAATCTGCTCGGCAACCCGCTCGCGACGGGAAAAACTCCTGTTGCCCGCCACTCAGAGCGTCCTCGCGACTTCCGTCACGTCGTAGACTTCGACCTGGTCGCCCTCGACATAGCCGTTGAAGTTCTTCAACGACAGACCGCACTCGAAACCGCTGCGCACCTCCTTGACGTCCTCCTTGAAGCGCTTCAGGGACTCGATCTCGCCGTCCCAGAGGACGATGTGATTGCGCAGGAGGCGGGCACGCGAACTGCGCTTGACGACGCCCTCGAGAACATAGCAACCGGCGATGGTGCCGATCCGGGTGGCACGGAACACCTGCCTGATCTCGATCAGGCCGGTGATGTCCTCCCTCTTCTCCGGCGCCAGCATGCCCGACAGCGCCGCCTTCACCTCGTCCACCGCATCGTAGATGATGTTGTAGTAGCGGATGTCGACCCCGGCCGCTTCTGCCGCCTTGCGGGCACCGGCGTCGGCGCGCGTGTTGAAGCCGATGATCACCGCCTTCGAGGCCTGCGCCAAGTGGACGTCGGACTCGCTGATCGCACCGACCGCGGCGTGGATGACGTTGACCTTGACTTCGCCGGTCGACAGTTTCTGCAGCGACTGCACCAGCGCCTCCTGCGAACCCTGGACATCGGCCTTGATGATCAGCGCCAGAACCTTCGCTTCGGCCTCGGTCATCTGCTCCAGAATGCTCTCGAGGCTCGCTGCCTGCTTCGTCGCCAGCTTGACGTCGCGATACTTGCCCTGCCGGAAGAGAGCGATCTCGCGCGCCTTGCGCTCATCCGCCAGAACGACCGCTTCCTGCCCGGCAGCCGGGACGTCGGAGAGACCGAGGATCTCGACCGGGATCGACGGCCCCGCCTCCTTGATCACCTTGCCGTTCTCGTCGAGCATCGCCCGCACGCGTCCGAAGACCTGGCCCGCGAGCAGGACATCGCCTTGGTGCAGCGTTCCCGACAGCACCAGCATCGTCGCCACCGGACCACGACCACGATCCAGGCGGGCCTCGATGATCAGCCCCTTGGCCGGCGCCTGTCGGGGAGCCTTGAGTTCCAGAACTTCCGCCTGCAGCAACACGTTCTCGAGCAGTTCGTCGATGCCGGCACCGGTCTTCGCCGATACCGCGACGAAAGGCGCGTCACCGCCGTACTCCTCGGGCACCACCTGCTCGCCGACGAGTTCCTGTTTCACCCGCTCCGGCTGTGCAGCCGGCTTGTCGATCTTGTTCACCGCGACGACGATCGGCACGCCCGCAGCCTTGGCATGGTGGATGGCCTCGCGAGTCTGCGGCATCACGCCATCATCGGCCGCCACGACCAGGATCACCAGGTCGGTGGCCTTGGCGCCGCGCGCCCGCATGGCGGTGAAGGCTTCGTGACCCGGTGTATCGAGGAAGGTCACCATGCCGCGATCCGTCTGCACGTGGTAAGCGCCGATGTGCTGCGTGATGCCTCCTGCCTCGCCGCTGGCGACGCGGGTGCGACGGATGTGGTCGAGCAGCGACGTCTTGCCGTGGTCTACATGGCCCATGACCGTGACCACCGGCGCACGCGGCTCGAGCGCGACGTCCTTCTGATCGGCCGCACTCTCGTCGAGGAACGCGTCCGGGTCGTCGAGCTTGGCGGCAAGCGCCTTGTGCCCCATCTCCTCGACGATGATCATCGCCGTTTCCTGATCCAGGACCTGGTTGATGGTCACCATGGTGCCCATCTTCATCAGCGCCTTGATGACCTCCGTCGCCTTGATCGCCATCTTGTGGGCCAGATCGGCAACGGAAATCGTCTCGGGCACGTAGACCTGATGGATCACCGGCTCGACCGGCAACTGGAAGGAGGAATGCTGCTCGTCTTCGTCGCTGCCGCCACGCGGCCGTTTGCCGTGCTTGGTGTCGCGCCAACCGGTGGCGCCGGTGGCGCCGCGCGTCTTCAGCCCCGGCCGCTTGCTCGCGCCTTCGCTCTTCCACGGGCCCTTCTTTTCCGCGACCTTCTTGTCCGGAGTCTTCTTGTCGGCCGCCTTCTTGTCCGTGGTCGCCGTCTTGCCAGCGGGCTTGTGCAGGGTCTTGTCCTCGGGCGGCCGATCGCTCGCCGTCTGCGCCGCAGCGACCTTGGCCGCACCGGCGGCCTTCGCCGCCACCGCCTTTTCCTCGGCTTCCTGCTTCAGTCGCAGCAGGTCGGCGCTGCGTTGCTGCTTGCTCTTGAACTCGGCTTCCTGGCGCGCCCGCAACTCGGCATGCCGGCGCTCTTCCTCGGCGCGCAGTCGCTGCTGCTCCTCGCCAATGATCGAAGCGCGCGTGACGACCTTCTTCGCGCCCGGCTTGGCTTCGGCCGCCACGGGCTCGGCCTTCGGCTGCTCGGCGAGTGGCGCTGGCGCTTCCACCGGCGGCGGCACCTGCTCCGGCTCGGCAATGCGCACCGGCGGCGGGGGCTCGGCCACCACCTCGACGACGGGCTCCGGCGCCAGGACGACGACCGGCTCGAGCACCGGCACCGGCTCGACGGCCGCCTCGGCCACCGCTGGCGGGACCGGCCTCGCGGCCGTATCGGCAACATCACGCTTGACCAGTACACGCTTCTTGCGTACCTCGACCTGCACCGTGTGCGACTTGCCGTGCGAGTCCTGCTGCCGAATCTCGGAGGTCTCCCGGCGCGTCAGGGTGATCTTGGTCTTGGCCTCGACCGGCCCGTGCGAACGTCGCAAGTATTCGAGCAAGCGCGACTTGTCCTGCTCCGACAGCAGGTCATCGACCTGTTTCTTGGCAACACCCGCCTTCTGCAACTGCTCCAGCAGCGACCCAGCCGGCATTCGCAGCTGACTGGCAAATTGGGAAACACTTGTCTGCGCCATTCTTACCCCTCTTTTCCCACTTGCTCGAACCAGTGCGCACGCGCCGTGGTGATCAGTTGTGTGGCCTGTGGCACGTCGATGGCGGTGATCTCGACGAGCTCATCGACCGACAGGTCGGCCAAATCGTCGCGCGTCTTGATCCCAGCACCTGCCAGTTTGCCGGCCAGCGCCTTGTCCATCCCGTCAAGGCTGAGCAGATCATCGGCGACCTCGGCCAGCGTCTCCTCGGTGGCGATCGCCTCGGTCAACAGGACGTTGCGCGCCCGCTCGCGCAGTTCCTGCACGGTCGCCTCGTCGAAAGCCTCGATCTCGAGCATCTCGTGCAACGGCACATAGGCAACCTCCTCAAGCGTCGAGAAACCTTCCTCGATGAGGATGTTCGCCACCTCCTCATCGACATCGAGTTTCTCCATGAAGAGGACGCGAATCGCTGCCGCCTCGGCTTCGACGAGTGTCTTCGACTCTTCCTCGGTCATCAGGTTGATCGACCAGCCGGTCATCTCGGAGGCGAGGCGAACGTTCTGGCCGCCGCGACCGATCGCGATCGCCAGGTTCTGTTCGTCGACCACCACGTCCATGCTGTGTCGTTCCTCATCGACGACGATCGAGCTGACCTCGGCCGGCGCCAGCGCGCCGACCACGAACTGCGCCGGATCAGCCGACCAGAGGACGATGTCGACCCGCTCACCGGCCAGTTCGTTGGTCACCGCGGTCACCCGCGAGCCGCGCATCCCGACACAGGTACCGATCGGATCGATGCGCTGATCGTTGGACTTGACGGCGATCTTGGCACGCATGCCCGGGTCACGCGCCGCTGCCTTGATCTCCAGCAGTCCGTCATCGACTTCGGGAACCTCGAGCGCGAAGAGCTGGATGATGAACTCCGGTGCCGTGCGCGAGAGGATCAACTGCGGCCCGCGCGCCGAGCGGTCGATGCGCAGCAGATAGGCCTTGACGCGATCGCCGATGCGCAGGTTCTCGCGCGGAATCATCTGGTCGCGCGGCAGCAGCGCTTCCATCTTGCCGGTCTCGACGATCGCGTTGCCACGCTCCATGCGCTTGATCGTGCCGGAGACGAGGTGCTCCTTGCGCGCCAGGAAGTCGCTCAGGATCTGCTCCCGCTCGGCGTCGCGAATCTTCTGCAGGATCACCTGCTTCGCCGCCTGCGCTCCGATACGGCCGAAGTCGATCGGCTCCAGCGCCTCCTCGAGGTAGTCGCCGACCTCGACATCGGGATCCTGGGTCTGCGCTTCCGACAGGGGCACCTGCTGCTCTTCGTCGAGAAAATCGGCATCGGCCACCACTTCCCAGCGACGAAAGGTCTCGAAGTCGCCCGTCTCGCGGTCGACCGCCACCCGCACGTTGGCATCGTCGTGGATGCGTTTCTTGGTCGCCGACGCCAGCGCCAGTTCGAGCGCGCCGAAAACGATCTCCCGCGTCACGTTCTTTTCGCGCGCCAGCACATCGACCAGCAGCAAGATCTCGCGGCTCATTTCCTCATCACCTCCTGGACCGGCTTCCCGCCCGATTTCCCTGTTGCGAATCTGGGCACCAGACGTGCCCGGTCGATGTTGTCCAGCTCGACATCCATGTCACCCGCGTCCATCCGCAGGCGGACCTTGCCGTCGATGACGCCACCCAGCATGCCGCTGAAGTTGCGCCTGCCGGCCGCCGGCAGCCGGAGCTTGAGCGTGATCTCGCAGCCAGCGAAACGCGCGAAGTCGGACTCCTTCCGCAGCACCCGGTCGAGCCCCGGCGAGGAGACCTCCAGGCGATCGTAGTCCACGTCCTCGACCGCCAGCACGCGCGAGAGATGGTTGCTGACCAGTGCACAGTCGTCGACATCGATGCCGCGCGGCTTCTCCGGCTTGTCGATGAAGACGCGCAGGACGCGCCCGCGCGGGCTGCGCTCGAAATCGACCAACTCGTATCCGAGACCGGTCAGCGTCTTCTCAAGTAGTTCGTGTACATCCATGGCTGCAAACAAAAAATGGGCAAAAAGCCCATCCCCGGTTGGATGCCCCGCAAGGGGCGAGCGGAAAACCGTTGGATTATAACGAAAAAACCGGCGCGGGTAAATCGACCTGCGGCCGCAACGGAAGGGCGGCGGCCGATCAACCTGGCCGTGACCGCGGCGGCGGGCGCCTCAGCACCGACGGTGCCATGCCGAAATCGCTCAGCAATCGCCGCACCTCGGGCTCGGCCAGTTCCTGTACCCTGCCGCGCTTGAGTCCCGGCGGCAGCACGAAAGGGCCGTAGCGAATGCGGATCAGGCGACTGACCACCACGCCAACGGCCTCGAACATCCGCCTCACCTCGCGGTTGCGCCCCTCGAAGAGGGAGACGCGGTACCAGCGGTTGGCACCCTCACCGCCGGCTTCCTGGAAGCTGCCGAAGTTTGCCAGCCCATCCTCGAGTTCGATGCCGTCGAGCAGGCGTTGCCGTGCCTCGTCGGGCAGATCGCCGAGGATGCGGACGGCGTACTCGCGCAGCAACTGGTAACGGGGGTGCATCAGACGGTTGGCGAGATCGCCGGAAGTGGTCAACAACAGCAAGCCGCTGGTGTTGAAGTCGAGACGGCCGACGGCCACCCAGCGGCCAGCCGCCATTCGCGGCAGCGAGGTGAAGACGCTCGGGCGGTGCTGCGGGTCGTTGCGCGAAACGATCTCGCCTTCCGGCTTGTGATACAGGAGCACCCGCGGCAGGCGGTCGGCAGAACGCAGTCGCACCAGCTTGCCGTTGATCTTGACGCGGTCGTCCGGGCTGACCGACTGCCCGATCTGCGCTGCTTCGCCATTGACCGTGACGCGACCGGCAGCGATCAGTTCCTCCATCTCGCGCCGCGATCCAAGGCCGCTGTTGGCGAGCAGCTTGTGCAGGCGCTCGGGCTTGTCGGCAGCCTCGGAGCTGGGACGGCGGGGCGGCGCGTCGGTCGAGCGCGCGCTTCGCGCCGGCGGACGGCTGCCGGCAGCCGCCACGACCGGTGCATCCGGGCTCGCCACGGGCCGCTGCCGCACTGCAGCCACGCCGTGGGATGAGCGCGATGGGCGAGCGGAATCAGCCGGCGGACGGCGCTTGTGGTTGGGCATCGGAGAGGTCCAGAGTCGGGTTGATGTGTTCGAGCGTCGGCAACTCGGCGAGGCTGCGCAGACCGAGGTCGTCAAGGAACTTCTTCGTCGTCGCCAGCAGCGCCGGCCGCCCCGGGGTGTCGCGATGGCCGATGACGTCGACCCAGCCACGTTCCTCGAGGACCCGGACCACCTGCGTGGCGACCGTGACGCCGCGGATGTCCTCGATGTCGCCACGGGTCACCGGCTGCCGGTAGGCAATGATCGCCAGCGTTTCGAGGACGGCACGCGAGTAGCGCGGCGGCTTGTCGGGGTGAAGACGTTCGAGATAGGGCATGTACTCGGCGCGCGTGCGGAAACGCCAGCCACTCGCCACGGGCAGCAACTCGAGCGGGCGCCCCTGCCACTCGCTGCGCAGCTCTTCGAGCAGCGGCCGCAGCACGTCGGCGGTGATTTCATCATTGAAGACCTTGCGCAATTCGGGCAGAGAGAGCGGCTCCCTGGCACTCAGCAGCACCGCTTCGAGCACCCGCTTGAGTTCATCCGGGGCGGCCGGCAGCTCGGCACTGGCGGAATTAGCGGACGGCACCGTGTTCATCGACCAACCTCAGGTAGATCGGCGCAAAGGCCTCGGCCTGCGTCATCTCGAGGAGGCGTTCACGCGCCAGTTCGAGCAGGGCGAGAAAATGGACGACCACCACCGGCGCGCCAAGACTCGCGTCGAAAAGGTCGACGAAATCGACAAACCCTCCGGCGGCCCGCAGGCGGCGCAGGATGACGCCCATGTGCTCACGCACCGACAGTTCCTCGCGCTGCACGAGGTGGTGTGTGTGCAGTCTCGCCTGTTGCAGGATGCCGCGCCAGGCGTTCTGCAGGTCCGCCACGCTGACCTCCGGCAGACGCCGCAACAGGGTCTTCTCGACCCAGACCTCGACCCAGTCGAAATCGCGCTCGGCCTGCGGCAGCTCGTTGATGGCATGCGCGGCGCGCTTCATCTGCTCGTACTCGATCAGGCGCCGCACCAGTTCGGCGCGCGGATCCTCGACCTCCTCGCCCGCTGGCGCCTTTGGCCGCGGCAGCAGCATGCGTGACTTGATCTCGATCAGCATCGCCGCCATGACCAGATAGTCGGCGGCCAGTTCGAGATTTCGTGAGCGCATCGCCTCGACGTAGAGCAGGTACTGGTCGGTCAAGGGCGCCATCGGGATGTCGAGGACGTTCACGTTGGCCTTGCGGATCAGGTACAGCAGAAGGTCGAGCGGCCCCTCGAAGGCGTCGAGCATGACCGCCATCGCATCCGGCGGGATGTAGAGGTCGCGCGGCAACTCCGCCAGCGGCTCGCCGTAGATCCTTGCCAGTGGTCCGGCCGCATCCTCCGCCAGAGCAGACCCTTCCTCGAGGACGGCAGCAACGTCGCCCATCGCTGCGCCGGCACCGTTGGCACCGCTCAAGCGTAATCCAGTCCGATCGCCTGGCGGACCTCGCGCATCGTCTCGCGGGCCAGATGCCGCGCGCGACCGCTGCCGTCGGCAATGATGTCGTCGACCAGGCGCGGATCGTCGAGGTAGGGTTGCGCCCGCTCGCGCATCGGTTCCTGCTCGCGCAGGATCCCGTCGATCACCGGCTGCTTGCACTCGAGGCAACCAATGCCGGCGCTGCGACAGCCCTGCTGCACCCAGGCACGGCAGTCCTCATCCGAATACACCTGATGCAACTGCCAGACCGGGCAGTTGCCCGGTTCGCCGGGATCGCTGCGCCGGACACGGGCGGGATCGGTCGGCATGCGGCGCAGCTTGTTCGTCACCGACGCCGCATCCTCGCGCAGCGTGATGGTGTTGCCGTAGGACTTGGACATCTTCTGGCCGTCCAGGCCGGGCATGCGGGCGGCCGCCGTCAGCAGGGCGCCGGGCTCGACGAGTATCATCTTGCCAGTCCCTTCGAGATGGCCGCACAGCCGCTCGCGATCGGCATGCGAGAGATCATGCACCTCGTCGAGCAGGCGCTGCGCCGCTTCGATCGCCGCCTGCTCGCCGCGCTCCTGATAGTGCGTGCGCAACTCCTCGTAGCGGCGCGCGCGTTTCGCGCCGAGCCGACGCAGCGCCTCGCTCACCTGCTCCGCGAAACCGGGCTCGCGACCGTACAGGTGGTTGAACCGGCGCGCGATCTCGCGCGAGAACTCGATGTGCGGCACCTGGTCCTCACCCACCGGCACCTTGCCGGCACGGTAGATGAGGATGTCTGCGGCCTGCAGAAGCGGGTAGCCGAGAAAGCCGTAGGTCGAGAGATCCTTGTGCTCGAGCTTTTCCTGCTGGTCCTTGTAGGTCGGCACGCGCTCGAGCCAGCCCAGCGGCGTCATCATCGACAGCAGCAGATGCAGTTCGGCGTGCTCGGGTACCTTCGACTGCACGAAGAGGGTCGCCCGCCGCGGGTCGACGCCTGCCGCCAGCCAGTCGATGACCATGTCGCGGGCGGCGCCGACGATGCCGTGCGGATCATCATACTGGGTCGTCAGGGCGTGCCAGTCAGCGACGAAGAAGAGGCAGGGATACTCGTACTGCAGCCGGACCCAGTTCTTCAACACGCCGTGATAATGACCGAGGTGCAGGCTGCCTGTCGGGCGCATCCCGGAGAGGACTCTTTCTGCGTACATTCTGTCTGCGATCGCTCAGGAAGGGAGTTGGAAAAGCAAGCCGACAAGCCCGCCGACGAGCTGCATCACCGGCGTCAGCAGCGAGCCGAGGATGCCGGTGAACAGCAGCAACAAGAGGATCGGGAAACCGAAGCGCTCGATCTGGGCAAAGCGCCAAGCCGCCGCCGGCGGCAGCAGGCTGATGGCGATGCGACCACCGTCCAGAGGCGGCAGCGGAAACAGGTTGAGCACCATCAGCACGAGATTGATCGTCATGCCGACCTCCGCCATGCGCGACATCGGCAGGCTGAAGAAGTTGAGCGGCAGCAGCCAGGCGAGCTTGAGCAGCGCCGCCCAGAAGAGCAGCATGGCGAGATTGGCCGCGGGCCCGGCTGCCGCCACCCACAGCATGTCGCGCTTCGGGTGCCGCAGGCGCCCGAAGTTGACCGGCACCGGCTTCGCCCAGCCGAACAGGATGCCGCCGGTAGACAGCAGGAGGATGATCGCCGGCACCAGGATCGTTCCCACCGGATCGATGTGTTTCAGGGGATTGGCCGTGATGCGGCCCTCCTGCCACGCCGTCGGATCGCCGAAATGCAGCGCGGCGTAACCGTGTGCCGCCTCGTGCAGCGTGATCGCCAGGATCACCGGCAAGGCAGCAATGGCGATGGTCTGGATCAGGGAATCCATGCGGTTTCTCTCAGTCGAGGCCAAAGGGCGCCAGCTCGCCGCGGCCTGCGCGAACCAGCAGCGGCAGCGCCGCGGTCAGATCGATGACGCTCGTCGGCTCGACGCCACAGCGGCCGCCATCGAGGATCAGGTCGATCTGCGCATCGAGCCGATCCTGGATCTCCCAGCCCTCGGTCAGCGGATCCTCGTCACCGGCGATGATCAGCGTCGAGGTGAGCAGCGGCTCGCCGAGTTCCTCGAGCAGCGCCAGCGTCACCGTGTGCGCCGGCACGCGCAGGCCGATCGTCTTGCGCTTCGGGTGCAGGACACGCCGTGGCAGCTCGCGCGTCCCTTCGAGAATGAAGGTGTAGCTGCCCGGTGTCGTTGCCTTGAGCAGGCGGTAACGGGCATTGTCGACCCGTGCGAACTGGCCGATCTGTGACAGGTCGCGGCACATCAGGGTCAGGTGGTGGCGTTCGTCGACGCCGCGCAGACTTCGGATGCGCTCGACTGCCGCCTTGTCGCCGAGATGGCAGCCGAGCGCATAGCTCGAGTCGGTCGGCAACGCGATGACGCCGCCACGACGGACGACCTCGGCCGCCATGTGCAGCAGGCGCTGCTGCGGGTTGTCGGGATGAATCGTGAGGTACTGCGCCATCGCCGCATCCTGCCCGTTCAGAACAGCTGCCAGACGGGCTGCAATCCGTCGGGCAGCGGCGGCAGCCGCCCGAGATCGACGTAGCTCTCACCCGGGCCATGGAAATCCGATCCCCGCGATGCGGCGAAGCCGTATTCCTTCGCCAGCCGCGAATAGAGATCGACGTGCTCCGGCGTGTGACTGCCCGACATGACCTCGATCGCCTGTCCGCCGAGTTCCCGGAACTCGTCCAGGAAGCGTCGCATGTCGCCGCGCGACAGCTTGTAGCGCCCCGGATGCGCCACCGCCGCGACGCCGCCGGCGCCATGAATCCAGCCCAGCGCGTCGGCGAGCGTCGCCCAGCGATGATCGACATAACCCGGCCGGCCGGGAACCAGATACGACTCGAAGACGCTGCGCAGATCCTTGCAAACCCCGCGCTCGACCAGATAGCGGCCAAAATGCGCCCGACTGACGAGGCTCGGGTTGGCGGCCAGACGCATCGCGCCATCAAAGGATCCGTCGATGCCGACCTTCGCCAGCTCGGCCGCCATCCGCCGGGCGCGCGCGATGCGCCCCGAGCGGACCGACTGCAGACCGGCGTTGAGCACGGCATCGGCAGCATCGAAGGCGAAGCCAAGCACATGGATCTGCAGACCCTCCCACTCGATCGAGATCTCGACGCCATTGACCAGGCTCAAGCCGGCCTCGACTGCCGCCGACCGCGCCAGCGACAGGCCGGCGATGTCATCGTGATCGGTCAGCGCCAGCATGTCGACACCGTTCTCAGCCGCCCGACGAACCAGCTCCGCCGGCGCCAGAAGTCCGTCCGAACAGGTGGAATGGCAATGCAGATCGCAGTTGGGCACGACGGGAAAGGTCCTTGGGATGCGGCAGAACTGCGCATCATAGCACAGCAGCCTCGCCGGACCGCCCGACCCGCCGGACGCACGCGCGCCGCGCGACCGCAAGGCTGGCAGAACAGCATCCTCTTGGGTATCCTTGCCGCCGCCCCGGGGCAGCCGGCCGCTGCCGCCTCCTTTGCGTGGAGACCGCGCACGATGCCTGCAGCAATCGACCCCAACCTCACCGGTCTGCAACCGGCAGCCGTCTGGCAGCACTTCGCCACGCTTTGCCGAACCCCGCGCCACTCCAAGGGAGAGGGACCGCTGCGTGAGAACCTTCGGCAATGGGCCAGCAGCCGGGGGCTGACGACGATCGTCGATGCCGCCGGCAACCTCCTCGTGCGCAAGGCGGCGAGTCGCGGCGCCGAGCGGGCGCCTGGCGTCATCCTGCAAGCGCACCTCGACATGGTCTGCCAGAAGACGCCGCCGAGCCAGCACGATTTCTCACGCGACCCGATCCGGCCGCGGTGCCGTGACGGCTGGCTGGTGGCCGACGAAACGACCCTCGGTGCTGACAACGGCATCGGCGTCGCGCTGATCCTTGCCGCGCTGGCGGATGGCTCGGTGCACCATGGGCCGATCGAGGCGCTGCTGACGGTCGATGAGGAAGACGGAATGGGTGGCGCGCACGGACTCGCGCCAAGTCTCCTGCGCGGGCACCTGCTGCTCAACCTCGACACCGAGGAGTGGGGCGAGTTCTTCGTCGGTTGCGCCGGTGGCCTCGACGTGAACGTACACCGGCCGGCAAAGGCAGAAGGGCTTCCAGCCGCGTGCGAAGTCTGGCGAATCGAACTTCAGGGCCTGCGCGGCGGGCACTCGGGAATCGACATCCATGCCCAGCGCGGCAACGCCATCAAACTGCTTGTGCGGGTGCTGCGCGACATCGAGGAGCGCTGGCCGCTACGCCTGGTTGATTTCGTCGGCGGCTCGGCGCGCAATGCGCTGCCGCACGAAGCGACGGCGACGGTGGCGCTGCCAGCCGGCCTCGGAACGGCGCTGGCGACCTGCCTGAGTCATTGGCAGGCACGGCTGCGGCAGGAACTGTCCGGCATCGATGACCGCCTGCGCATCGACTGTAAAGCCGCCACCGCCGACCGCGTGCTGGCGGCCGCCGAGCAAGCGATCTGGCTCCGCTCGCTGCACGCCGCGCCGCACGGCGTCCGGCGCTACAGCCTGCAGCTGCCGGGGGTCGTAGAGACGTCGAACAACCTCGGCATGGTGCGCATCACGGCTGACGAGGGTTCGTGCAACTTCATGGTGCGTTCTCTGCTCGACAGCGGCAGTGCCGCGCTGGCCGAAGAGATCGTCAGTCTCTTTGCCCTCTCGGGGACGATTGCCGAGCAGGCCGGCCACTATCCGGGCTGGGCGCCGAATCGCGAGTCGCCACTGCTCGCCCTCTGCAGAGCGGTCTTCGCGCGGGAGTTCGGCCACGAAGCGAAGGTGCAGGTGATCCATGCCGGCCTCGAGTGCGGCCTGATCGCCGCCCGTTACCCAGACCTCGACATGATTTCCTTCGGACCAACGATCCGCGGTGCGCACGCACCGGGCGAGTGCGTCGACATCGCCTCCGTCGGCAATGCCTGGCGGCTGCTGACAGCGATTCTCGCCGCCACCGCAGCGCTGCCGCAGCAATGAAGCGTGACGACCTGCCGGTGCCGCTCAGCCGGCACATGCCCTGCGGCAAGCATCCGGAAACCGGTCTGCCACGGTCGGAACGGCGGCTTGATGACTGCGCCGGTGCCGACCGCGTTCAAGAGAAATGGTCTGCCTGGGGGCTGCCGGCTCGCGGCGAGCTGCGGGCGTTCCGGTTCGGCATGGGACTGCTGCGGCAAGTCCCCGGCCGCTGGCGGCTCAGAGCACCTGGTTGAGCAGCCGGTCGGCGCGCGTGCGCGCCAGGCGTGCGAGAATGCGTTGCACCGGCTCCGGGTAGCTGGCGATCGAGTCGAGCGAACGGTGATTATCGAGGCGGCGGCAATGCTGCAGGATGCGCTCGATCTCCTGCCGGTGCTGGCCGACCAGGCTGCCCCGCGGATCATGGATCAATAGCCCGTTTTCGAGGTCGAGGCGCCAGGCGCGCGGATTGAGATTGCTGCCGGTGAGCAATGCGTAGTCCTCGTCGACGAGCAGCCCCTTGAGGTGATAACTGTGATTCCCGTGCCGCCAGAGACGGAGATCAAGGACACCGCGGTCGACGGCTTGCTGGTGCTGCTTGCAGAAACGACGCAGGTTGGCCTCATAGAGGTAGGGCAGCGCGCCGATCGTCGTGAAGGGTTCGTCGGGGGGGATGTAGAAATCGTTGGCCGTCTTGTCGCCGACGATGATCGTCACCCGGCAACCCTGTTCGATCTTGGCCTCGATCGCCCGGCGCAGCGGGCCCGGGAGATTGAAATAGGGAGTGAACAGCAGGAGGTCCCGCCGCGCCCGCTGGACGAGTTGCAGGATCATGCGATTGAGTTCGTTGTCGCGGGCGCCGAAGCCGAGCAGCGGCGTGATGCGCAGCTCGTCATCGGCCGCCGCCGGAGCGCCGATGCTGTAGCGGGCTTTCGCCAGCACGCGACGAAAGCGGCCGATCGCCGGACGCAGCGCAGCAGTTTTCTGCCGCGGCTCGCAATCGAGCGGCGACACCGCCGCGCTGCTGCCGAGGACGCGCGTCATCAGCGCCGCCATGCTGTCGGCCAGCGCGCGGCTGCTGATCAGGTGGTAGCGATCGAGCCGGTAGCGCTCGCCCCGCTGCAGGTAGACGTCGTTGAGGCTGGCGCCGCTGTAGAGCACGCAGTCGTCGATGACGAAGCCCTTCAAGTGCATGACGCCCATCCACTCGCGCGTCTGGACCGGAACGCCATGGATCGGCACCCCCGGTCCATGGCGGCGTGCCATTTCGGCATACAGGGCGGCGTTGCCGGCACTGGCAACCTTGCCGATCAGTCCGCGCTGGGCCCGATGCCAATCGACGAAGACGGCGATCTGCAGCTCGGGATGCGCCGCCCTGGCGGCGTGGAGCGCCGCGAGCACCTCGCGCCCGGCTGCATCATCCTGCAGGTAGAGGGCTGCCAGGATGATCCGCCGCCGCGCCAGTGCGATGTGCTCGAGCAGCGCGGTCCGGAACTCGGCCGGACCCGCGAGGGTGCGCACGTCTGCCGCCGCCACCGCGACACCCGGCAGACCGGCGAGCGCGAGCTGGCGGTGTCTGCCGCGCAGGCGCTGCATGGCGGACGCGAGAGTCGATCGCACGGCCAGCTGCATGGCGACGGCTCAGCCCGGCGACAGCGGCAAGGGCAACGACTCCGGTGCACCGCTGGCGGTGCCGCAGCCGCCCTGCCCCCGTCGCGCCACTAGCGCTGCCCCCTGCCGCGATCGCCGGTACCCGGGGCGAGAAACATGCCGATCCCCAACAGGATCAGCAGCAGGGGCCACCAGGTGCTCAGCAGGCGAGCGAAATCGACCTGCAACAAACCGAGATTGATCGCCAGAGCGACTACGCCGATCAGGATCAGTGCGATGGCGCCAAGGTTTCCTCTCATCTTCGATTCTCCGGTAGCAATCAGACGGCCTCTGCCGCGTGCACGACCACGCCGCTCACTCGCCAGCGACGCGGCAGCCGCCGCTCAGCGCACATACTGGTCAAGGTAAGCGTTGACCGCCATCTCCCCAAGTTGCCGAACATCCTGCGAGGACTCCTCGATGCGCGCCTGCTGCGCAGCCGGGAACCGGCGGGCGAGATTGGTCCTGAACTTCTCGACGAGCACCGGAATGCCTTCGGTGCGCCGGCGGCAGTGGCCGAGCGGGTATTCTATGGTCACTTCCGGCGTCCGGCTGCCGTCGGTGAAGAAAACCTGCAGCGCGTTGGCAATCGAACGTTTGCCCGGGTCGAGATAGTCGGCTGAAAACCTCGGCTCCTCGCTCACGACCATTCGGGCGCGCAATGGGTCGATGCGTGGATCCGCGGCCGCGTCGTCCTCGTAATCGGCGGCCGTCAGGCGGCCCCTGAGCAGGGCGACGGCGACCATGTACTGCAGGCAGTGGTCGCGGTCGGCGGGATTGTGCAACGGGCCCTGCTTGTCGATGATGCGCAGCGCCGACTCGTGCGTGCGGATGAACACGCGCTCGATCGTCTGCCAACGCCCGGCGACCTGCGGGTGCAGCTCGAGCGCACATTCGACCGCCGTCTGCGCATGGAACTCGGCCGGGAAGCTGATCTTGAAGAGGATGTTCTCGATGACGTAACTGCCGTAGGGTCGCAGCAGGCGGAACGCCTGGCCGCGGAAGAGCACGTCATAGAAGCCCCATTTCGGCGCCGTCAGGACCGCCGGGTAACCCATCTCGCCCTGACACGACAGCAGGGCCAGGAAGACGCCGCGGGCAGTCGCGTCGCCCGCCGCCCAGGACTTGCGTGAGCCGGTATTCGGCGCGTGGCGGTAGCTGCGCAGCGGCTGGCCATCGACGAAGGCCTGCGAGAGCGCGTTGATGATCTGCCCACGATCGCCACCGAGCAGCCAGCAACAAACCGCCGCCGTCGCCACCTTGACGAGCACCACATGATCGAGCCCGACGCGATTGAAGCTGTTCTCGAGTGCCAGGATGCCCTGGATCTCGTAGGCCTTGACCGTCGCCTCGAGCACCTGCCGCATCCGCAACGGCGCCTCGCCCTGCGCGACGCGGCTGCGCGACAGCCAGTCGGCGACGGCGAGGATGCCACCGAGATTGTCGGAAGGGTGCCCCCATTCTGCGGCCAGCCAGGTGTCGTTGAAATCGAGCCAGCGGATCATGGTACCGATGTTGAACGCCGCCCGCACTGGATCGAGCCGATAGTCCGTACCGGGAACGCAGGCGCCGTTCGGCACCACGGTGCCGGGAACCACCGGTCCGAGCAGCCGGCTGCAGGCTGCATAGTCGAGCGCTTCGAGCGCGCAGCCGAGGGCATCGATCAGGCAGTAGCGCGCCGTCTCGAGGGCAGCGCGCGAGTCGACCGGGTAGTCGAGGACGTAGTCGGCGATGTCCACCAGGACGCGATCGGGATCGGGTCGGCTGGCGCAAATTCGCGTGCTCATCGCGCTGCCTCGTCGGGTCCGGGCCGCTGGCGCTCAGCCACGCCGGGCGAGGGGGACGAATTCCTGCGCCTCCGGCCCGACGTAATTGGCCGACGGCCGGATGAGCTTGCCGTCGATCCGCTGCTCGATGACGTGCGCCGCCCAGCCGCTGGTGCGGGCAATGACGAAGAGCGGCGTGAACATCGGCGTCGGCACGGCGAGCATGTGGTAGGCCACCGCAGAAAACCAGTCGACATTCGGAAAGATCCGCTTCTGCTCCCACATCACCGCTTCGATGCGGCCGGCGATGTCGAACAGGACGAGGTTGTCACCATCGGTGCACAGCTGCTGCGCCACCGAACGGATGACCTTGCTGCGCGGGTCGGCGATGGTATAGAGCGGATGCCCGAAGCCAGTGATGATCTCCCGGTTGTCGAGACGGCGGCGAATATCCTGTTCGGCCTGTGCGGCGTCGTCGTAACGACTCTGGATCTCGAACGCCACCTCGTTGGCACCACCGTGCCGGCGGCCGCTGAGCGCGCCGATGGCGCCGCAGATCGCCGCATACAGGTCGGCGCCGGTACCGGTGATCGTACGCGCGGTGAAGGTCGAGGCGTTGAACTCGTGTTCGGCGTACAGGACCAGCGACGTGTCGAGGCTGCGCGCATGCAGCGGTGGTGGCGCCTTGCCACGCAGCAGGTGGAGAAAATGGGCGGCAATCGAGTCGTCGTCGGTCTCGGTATCGATGCGCCGGCCGTTGTGCGACCAGTGATACCAGTAGAGCAGCATCGATGCGAAGCTGGCGATCAGCCGGTTGGCGATCTCCCGTGCCGCTCCCGGATTGTGGTCCTGCGCCTCGGGCAGGATGGTTCCCAAGGCCGAACAACCACTGCGCAGGACATCCATCGGATGCGCGGAAGCGGGCAGACTCTCGAGCATCGGCCGCAACATCACCGGTAGACCACGCAGGGTCTTCAGTTTCTTGCGGTACTGGTTGAGCTGCGTCGGACTCGGCAGGCGCCCGTAGAGCAGAAGATAGGCGACTTCCTCGAAACCCGCGTCTTCGGCAAGGGCAATGACGTCGTAACCGCGGTAGTGGAGGTCGTTGCCCGTGCGCCCGACCGAACAGACGGCGGTATTGCCGGCAACGACACCCGACAGCGCGACCGACTTCTTGGCTTTGGGAAGGTCCACCTGCCGCGCCTGGTCCATCGTCTTCGCCCCCATCATCGACCGCGGCACCCCGGAGTGCCGACCATCCGCGCGAGTATTCCCGACTTTGCCAAGTCAGGTCAACTGCACGGCTGCCCGCGCCACGCTGCCGCGACCTCGCCGGCTCCGGGCTTCGCAGACCCGCATCACCGGCAGCGCTCGTTTCACTTCCCGGGAGCCCGCAGGCCCGCGCCGTCCACCGCCTGCAGGTGTGCCGGCGGCTGGAATGCCAGCATGCAGGCGCGCTCGTGACCGACGAGGTACTTCGGCAGGGGAGTCACCTCGACGTCGACGACGCCGGCATCGATCATCCCGAGCGCGACGGCCGCCTCGCGCGAGAGGTCGATCACCCGCTTGCGGTGCCCCATCCGGTCGTTGATCCGCACGACGACGCAGCGCGCCGACGGCACCCGACGAACGGCCACCAGCGTTCCCATGGGAAAACGGTTGCTCGCCGCCGAGATGACGTGATGCTCGTAGGTCTCTCCCGACGCCGTGCGTCGGCCATGGAAGGAGGTGGAATAGAAGCTCGCGCGGCCGGAGACGACTGGCGCCGCCTCGGCGATGCGGCTGTGTGGCCCGAGCGAAGGAAAGTCCTCTGCCGTGACGACAGCCGGAAGCAGCAGAAGCAGCGCAGCGAACGGCAGCCTCACGGCCGCCAGCCTCGTGCCACTGCCGACTTCGGCGCCAACCTGCGGCGGTGCACGGGAAGCGTCGCAAGACACCGCATTCGGCCTACAATTCCCGTCGTCAGTGACTCGGTATGCATGATCGATGAAGATGGACTCTGCGGACAGTCGGCGAGGCGTCGCGCCTGATTGGCGCAAGCATAGCCTGCCTGCGGCCGCGCGCACAAGCCAGCGGCAAAAATGCCGGTTGAACCCCGGATGAAGACGCATGTCCTGCCGGACTGGCTGCGCCGGCTGCTGCTGCGCAGCGTGAGCCATCGCTACTACACGGCGGTGGTGGCGGCGATCGCCTTCGGCGCGACCGTGAGCTTCGCTTTTCCCTTCGTCGCCGTGCTGATCCCCGCCGTCATGCTCTCACCCCGCCGCTGGCGGACCCTCGGCCTCAGCTGTGGCGTTGCCAGCGGCTTTGGCGCAGCGCTACTCGTCGAGATCTTCAGCTTTCTCGGCTCGGAACTCGTTCTCTCGCGCTACCCCGACCTGGTGGCGAGCGCCGCCTGGCAGACGGCGAGCGAATGGATACAGCAATGGGGCCTGTTGGCGATGATCGTGATTTCCGGTGGACCACTCCCGCAGACACCGGCATTGCTTTTCTGTGCCCTTGCGCAGGTGCCGACACTCGGCATCCTGGTCGCCGTCGCCATCGGCAAGACGACGAAATACCTCTTCCTGGCCTGGGCGACTGCCCTCTACCCGGCGCGTTTCGTGCGCTACAACTGAGAGGTTGTGAAGAAATCGTCGCGAGCAGGCCGAGATGCCAGGCGCGAGCGAGCGAACGACGAGACATATCAGATGGATAGGCGAAGAGTGAGCGAGTGAGCAACGCCGCAGATCGGTCGCGCAGTAGATTTATTCACAACCTCTGAGGCCTCGCCGACCTCGCTGCGGCAGCGCTCAGGCGACCCCGGCGGAGTGCGCCTGCTGGTCTGCCCAGTAACTCGAGCGCACCATCGGCCCACAGGCTGCGCCGCTGAACCCCATGGCCAGCGCCGCCTCCTCGTAACTCCTGAAGACCTCCGGATGAACGTAGCGCTGCACCGGCAGGTGGTGGGGCGATGGCGCCAGATACTGGCCGATGGTCAGCATCTCGACATCGTGGGCACGCAGGTCGCGCAGGACCTCGATGATCTCCTCGTCGGTCTCGCCGAGGCCAACCATCAGTCCCGACTTGGTCGGCACCTGCGGATGGCGCGCCTTGAACGCCTTGAGGAAGGCCAAAGAGTGCGCATAGTCGGCGCCGGGCCTGGCTTGCCGGTAGAGCCGCGGGACCGTCTCCAGGTTGTGGTTGAGGACATCGGGCAGCGACTCGCCGAGAATCGCCAGCGCGATCTCCATGCGGCCGCGGAAATCGGGCACCAGGGTTTCGATGACGGTGGCCGGCGAGCGCTGACGGACGGCGGCAATGACCTCGACGAAGTGCCGTGCGCCGCCGTCGCGCAGGTCGTCACGGTCAACGCTGGTGATCACGACGTAGCGCAGCTGCAGCCGCGCGACGCTGTCGGCGAGACTGTCCGGCTCGCCGGCATCGGGCGGCAACGGCTTGCCATGACCGACGTCACAGAACGGGCAGCGGCGCGTGCAGATGTCGCCGAGGATCATGAAGGTCGCGGTACCACGACCGAAACACTCGCCGATGTTCGGACAGGCTGCTTCCTCGCAGACGGTATGCAGCTTCTGCTCGCGCAGCATCCGCTTGATCTCGCCAAAGCGACCGCTGTCGTTTCCGGCCTTGACCCGGATCCAGGCGGGCTTGCGCTGTGGTTCCTGGGAAACGATCTTGATCGGGATGCGGGCGGTTTTCAGTTCACCCTTTTCCTTGACGCCGGCGACCACCGTCGATCCGTTGCCGGCCTGTCCGGCGTTGCGGGTGCTCATTGCTTGTGCTCCAGTTGTCTCGCGAGGTGTCCGGCCAACGCCGTCGCCGCCTGCGCGGGGGTCAGCGCGATGCCGAGATCGCTGGTCTGCGTCACCGACAGGCCGGGGAAGCCACAGGGGTTGATCGCCGCAAAGGGCGACAGATCCATGTCGACGTTGAGGCTGACGCCATGGTAGCAGCAGTTCCGCCGCACGCGCAGACCGAGGGCGGCGACCTTGGCCGCGCCGACGTAGACTCCGGGCGCGCCGGCATGACGTGCGGCGGCGACGCCATTCTCCGCCAGCAGTTCGATCACCGCCTGCTCGATCATGACCACCAGCTCACGCACCTTCAGCCGGCGCCGTGCAAGGTCGATCAGGAGGTAGATCACGACCTGGCCCGGACCATGATAGGTGATCTGCCCGCCGCGATCGGTTCGCAGCAGCGGGATTCCAGAGTCGAACAGGAGGTGCTCGGGCCGGCCGGCCTGGCCCAGAGTAAAAACCGGCGGGTGTTCGCAGGACCAGAGCTCGTCGCCGGTCGCCGCGTCGCGCGCGGCCGTGAACGCCACCATCTCCTGCCATGTCTCCGGGTAGCTGCGGCACCCGAGGTGACGCAGCAGCAGCGGCCTCTGACCGATCGGCGACAGCTGCCGCGCTTCGCCGTCGCTCACAACACCAGCTTTACCAACCGATGCGCACTCAGTTCGCGATACAGCAAGTCCAGCTGTTCGCGGCTGACGGCGTTGATCGTGCACGTCAGGCCCAGGTACCTGCCGGCGCTCGAGGCGCGCATCTCCATTGTCGCCGCGTCGAAATCCGGCGCATGCCGCAACACCATCTCCAACACTGCCTGGGCGAATCCGTCCTCGGAGCGGCCCATGATCTTGATCGGAAAGGCACAGGGAAATTCGAGCAGGCTCTGGCGCTCCTCAGGCATCGGCACCTACCTTGCGCCGACGGCGCGAGAGCTGACGAACGATGCCCATCAGTTGAACCACAGGCGGACCGTATCGACCATTCGCCCGACGATACCCGCCGCCGGGACGGCTTCGAGCGCCAGCACCGGGTACTCGCCCAACGGCTTGTCGTCGAGGCTGAGCTTGAGCGTGCCAAGTGCCTGCCCGGCGGCGATCGGTGCGATCAGCGTCTGCGGCGAGACGAGCTCGCTGCGAATCCTCGGCCCGAAACCCTTCGCGACGGTCAGCACGAGATCGCTGGTGAAACCGACCTTGACCGTGCTCTGCTGACCCTTCCAGACCTTCAACGTGGCGACGGCCTCGTTCCTGGCATAAAGCTGCACCGCATCGTAGAACTGGAAGCCGTAGTTGAGCAGCTTCAGCGACTCCTGGATGCGTGTGCTGTCGGATGCGGCACCAAGAACGACCGCCAACAGCCGCCGGGGGCCACGTTTGGCCGACGACACGAGGCAATAGCCAGCGGCCTCGGTATGGCCGGTCTTCAGGCCGTCGACGCTCGGATCGATATGCAGCAGCCGGTTGCGATTCGGTTGCGTGATGCTGTTGTAGCGAAACTCCTTGAGCGAGTAATACCTGGCGTAATCCTCGGGAAAGTCGCGAATCAGTGCCGCCGCCAGGAGTGCCAGGTCGCGCGCAGTAGTGAAGTGTTGCGGGTCGGGCAGACCACTGGCGTTGCGAAAACTCGAATCCTTCATGCCGAGCCGCTGCGCCTCGCGATTCATCATCTGGGCGAAGTTCTCCTCGTCACCGGCAATCGCCTCGGCGAGTGCGACACAGGCGTCATTGCCCGACTGGACGATCATGCCCTTGAGCAGGTCGTCGACCTTCACCTGCGTCCCGACCTGGATGAACATCTTCGAACCACCGGTTTTCCAGGCCTTCTGTGATACCGGAACGGTCTGCTCCAGCTTCAGCGTACCCTGCCTGATGGCAGCGAAAGCCAGGTAGGCAGTCATCAGCTTGGTCAGCGAAGCCGGTTCCAGGCGCAGGTCGGGTGCCTGTGCGGCGAGCGTCTGACCGGAGGCGACGTCGACCAGCAACCAGGACCTGGCAGCGAGCGAAGGCGGCGTCGGCAGTTGCTCGGCAACCGCCAGCAGCGGCAGAAAGAGGATCAGCAGAAGCAACGAGCGAAGCTTGGACATGGCATGGTCCGGGAAAAAGCCGCGATTATAGCAACGCCCTCGCAGCCGCCTGTACGCCTTTTGTAAGCACCAGTCGTCACTCGATGCGGGCTGCCGTGACTTACTCCACAGGCCGCGTGGTTGCCCGGGACGTACGATGGCGGCACGTTTCCAGCCGCGCCCGGAAGGACCGGACCGCCACCAGCTCGACATCGATGCAGCCCCCCTTTCAACCGCTCGCCAACCCACTTGACCTACAGGGCGTCTTCGCACAATTGGCACGGCGCGGGTTTCATGACAAACGTCTCGACGAGGTGCTGCGCCAGCTCACCGCCACCACCGCCCAGACCCTGAACATCGAGCGCGTCAGCCTCTGGGGGCTGTGCGAGCAGCGCCAGCAGCTCGAGTGCATCGACCTCTACGAGCTGTCACACGACCGTCACAGCAACGGCTTCAAGCTGCACGCCAGACACTATCCCGAGTATTTCCGGGCGCTCAGCCGTGGGGAACCGATCGTCGCTGACGACGCACTGAAGCATCCGTCGACGCAGGAATTCCTGCGCGATCATCTGCTGATGCATGGCATCAGTGCCCTCATCAACTCGCCGATCCACGCCGATGGCGAGTTGCAGGGCGTCCTCTCGATCGAGCGCGTCGGCGAGCATTCGGCCTGGACTTCCGTGCAGAGGCTGTTCGTGCACGCCGTCGCCAGCCTCGTCAGCCTCGCCCTGCTGCAACACGAGCTGCTTTCGCGCGAAGAGGAACTTCGTGATGCGCTGAACCTGCGAGAGGCCCTGTTCAACGGCGCCCGCGACGCGATCCTGATTGCCGACGCGCGCACCGGCGAGATCATCGACGCCAACCCGCAGGCGGAGAGGCTGTTCGGGCGGCGCTACCAGGAGCTCCTCGGAGCCCTGCACGGCGAGCTCTGCAGGCGTCACGAGGCTGTCGAGCTGCGCGACCTCTGCCGCCAACTCGGTGGCAAGGGCGAGATCGAGGTGCTGCGCAGTGCGGTGGTCGCCGACGACGGCACGCTGGTACCGGTGGAGATCAGCAGCCGGCTCGTCCAGCTCGGACGGGGCCAGGAGCTCGTACAGGGAATGTTCCGGCCGCTCGGTCGCGGAAGCGACGGAAGCTGATGCTCAGCGAACGACGAAGGTGGGTTTGTAGCCCAGGGCGAGACGAATTCTTTCGGCGACCTTGTCGGCGTCTACCCGACTGGGATATGGCCCGAGATGGACACGGTGCAGGCCACCCGCGGACCTGACCTGAACACTCTCGGTGAGCCAGTCGAGTTCGCGCAGCAGGTGCAGGCGCAGGCTGTCGGCATTGTCGGCGCTGGCGAAGGCGCCGAGCTGGAGAAAGATGCCACCGCCCGGGGGGGCTGCATCCGGAGGCACCGCCGCTGCCGTCGGCGCCACCGGCCGCTGCATCTCGCGCGCCGGCGGCCGGGTTGTATCGAGGCCGAGGCGAACCGCGAGCAACTCGATCTCGTCGCGCTCGGCGGCACCACCCTTGGCAGCGGCCGGCGCTGGCGCTGCCATCACCTGCGCATAACTCATCGTCGTCGCGCCCTCGGGCAGGATGGCCTCGACCTGCACCAGGGTGCTGCCATCATCGACATAACCGAGACGGTGCGCGGCGGCGTAGGAAAGATCGATCACCCGGTCGGCGTGGAAGGGTCCGCGGTCGGTGACGCGCACGACCACCGACTTGCCGTTGCCGATCCTTGTCACCCGGACATAGGAGGGGATCGCCAGCGTCGGATGGGCCGCGGTCATCGCGAACATGTCGTACGGCTCGCCAATCGACGTCTTCAGGCCATGGAACTTCTTGCCATACCAGCTGGCAACGCCGCGCTCCTGGTGCGGTCGCAGGCTGGCATGCGGCTCATAGGCCTTGCCGAGAACCACGTACGGCCGGTTGGCGAAACGGTGCAGTGGCTCGAGGCGCGGCTCGGCATCGGGAATGTCGTCGAGATTGTCCGGAATCTCGTCACCCGGTCCGTCGTCCTTGTAGTAGGCCCCGCCACGCTTATGGACGACGCTCGACTTGCGCGGCATCTTCGCCGGCGGCCTCGTCTGCTCCGGGCTGCGGGCGACCTGCTCGGGCGCCCGGGCCGGTTGCCCGCCACAGGCAGCCAGCAGCAGCGCCAGCGAGCAGCCAATGCCCGGCCAGCTGAGCGAACGGAAGGCGCCACGCTTCACGGCCGCACCAGCATCCGGTGCGTGTGGATGCTCATCAGTATGCCGACCCCCACCGACAGGGTGACGAGCGCCGTCCCGCCGTAGCTCATGTACGGCAGCGGCACGCCGACCACCGGCAGGATGCCGCTGACCATGCCGACGTTCACGAAGACGTAGGTAAACAGGCTGAGCGTGATCGAGCCGGCGAGAACGCGTGCAAAGAGCGTCGAGGCATTGGCGGCGATCATCAGCCCGCGCCCGATCAGCAACAGGTAGAGCAGCAGGAGGACGACGTTGCCGAGCAAACCACGCTCCTCGGCATAGACGGCGAAAATGAAATCAGTGTGGCGTTCCGGAATGAACTCGAGGTGGGTCTGGGTCCCCTCCAGCCAGCCCTTGCCGAAGCTGCCACCGGAACCGATGGCGATCGTCGACTGGATGATGTGATAGCCGGCGCCGAGCGGGTCGCTGCTCGGATCGATCAGCGTCAGGATGCGCTTGCGCTGATAGTCGTGCAGCATCGTCCAGGCGAAGGGCGCGGCGGCCGCGGCGGCCGCCAGCAGGCCGATGATCACTTTCCACGGCAGACCGGCGAAGAAGATGACGTAGAAGCCGGCAGCACCGACCAGGATCGCCGTTCCCAGATCGGGCTGCTTGGCGATCAGCGCGAAGGGAAGCAGCAGCAGCAGGCAGGCGACTGCGTAGTGACGCGCCTTCAGTGCCGCCTCGTGCTTGTGGAAGTACCAGGCGAGCATCAGCGGCACGGCGATCTTCAGCACCTCCGCCGGCTGGATGCGCGTGAAACCAAGCGACAGCCAGCGCCTGGCGCCGTTCACCTTGATGCCGAAGAAGAAGACGAGGATCAGCAGGACGACGCCAGCAAGGTAGAGCGGAACACCGAAGCGCATCAGCTTCTGCGGTGGCAACTGTGCCACCGTCCACATCACGGCCACGCCAACGGCCATGTTCAACGCTTGCGCGAGAAGGCGGCTGCTGCTGTCGGCGGTGGCACTGTAGACCGTCGCCAGACCGGTTGCCATCAGCGCCAGCGTCAGCAGCAGGAGCGGTCCGTCGACGCGCGCGACGAGGCGTACCCACGCGCGCTGCAGCAGCTGCGGCATCAGTCAGTCTCCCTCGACATCGTCTTCCTTCGCAGCCCCCTTCGGCAGCTTGCCGAGCAGGTAGTAATCGAAAACCATGCGCGCGATCGGTGCCGCCGACTGGGCGCCAAAGCCACCGTTCTCGACCAGCACGGCGACGGCGATCTTCGGTTGCTCGGCGGGCGCGTAGGCGATGAACAGGGCATGGTCACGCAGTTCCTGCTTCAGCCGCGAGGCCTTGTACTCGGCACCCCTGAGGCTGAAAACCTGCGCCGTTCCGGTCTTGCCGGCCGAGGTGTAGCCAGCGCCGGCGAAGGCGCGCGCGCTGGTGCCGCCGATATTGACCCCGACCAGCGCCCGCTTGATCACCTCGACGTTCTGCCGCTTCCAGGGCAGGACGCGCAGTGGCTCGGGCTCGATCATCGTCTTCTCGCCTGTGCGGCTGTCGGTGATGTACTTGACCAGATGCGGGCGGTACATGATGCCGTTGTTGGCGATCGTCGCGGTGGCCTGCGCCAGCTGGATCGGCGTATAGGAATTGTAACCCTGGCCGATGCCGATCGAGATCGTTTCGCCGGCAAACCACTTTTGTTGCTCGGGCCGCCGGAAACGG
This sequence comes from Accumulibacter sp., assembly GCF_036625195.1. Lineage (NCBI taxonomy): Bacteria > Pseudomonadati > Pseudomonadota > Betaproteobacteria > Candidatus Accumulibacter > Accumulibacter sp. Next base: position 2,168,691 of record NZ_JAZKUG010000001.1, on the reverse strand, counting down.
CGCTTCTTCCACTCGGGTGAAGGCAGCACTCCCGGCGACTCACCCTCGATGTCGACGCCGGTGCGCTGCCCGAAACCGAGTTGGCCCATGAAACGGGCGATCGCGTCGATCCCCATGTCATTGGCCAGGACATAGTAGTAGGTATCGCAGGAGACGACGATCGACTTGTGCATGTCGACCATGCCGTGTCCGCCCTTCTTGTCGTCACGGAACTGATGCCCGCCAAAATTGAAGACGCCCGGATCGGAGATGGCCTGCCCGGGCGTCCGCTTGCCGGTCTCCAGCGCCGCCAGCGCCATGAAGGGCTTGAAGGTCGACCCTGGCGGATAGGCACCATTCAGTGCGCGATTGAGCAAGGGCTTGTCGGGTGAGTTGTTGAGCTGATCCCAGTCGTCGCTGCGGATGCCGTCGATGAACAGGTTGGGGTCGAAGGTCGGCACCGACACCAGCGCGAGGATGCCGCCGGTCGCCGGCTCGATCGCCACCAGCGCGCCACGGCGGTCGCCGAAAGCCTTCTCGGCCATCTCCTGCAACTTGATGTCCAGCGTCAGGGTCAGGTTGTTGCCCTGCACCGGAGCGCTGCGCGACAGGCTGCGCACGGCGCGACCGCCGGCGTCGATCTCGACCTGTTCGTAACCGGTCTCGCCGTGCAGCTGGAACTCGTACTTCTGCTCCACCCCCGACTTGCCGATATGGTCGGTTCCCTTGTAATTGTTCGTCTGTTCGTTGTCCTCGATGATCTCGAGGTCGCGCCTGTTGATCCGGCTGATGTAGCCGATGGCATGGGCACCGACCGAACCCTCGGGATAGTGGCGGAAAAGACGCGCCTTGACCTCGACGCCGGGAAAGAGGTAGCGGTTGGCTGCAAAGCGCGCCACTTCCTCCTCGCTCAGCCGCGAGCGGATCGGCAGACTCTCGAAGGTCTTGCTCTCCTCGAGCAGCCGGCGGAAGCGCTTCCGGTCCTTCGGCAGGATTTCGATCAGCTTGCCCAGACCTTCGATGGTGGCGTCGAGGTCGTCGACGCGCGACGGCGTGATCTCGAGGGTGAAGGCCGAGTAGTTGCGCGCCAGCACGGTCCCGTGGCGATCGACGATGACCCCGCGGTTGGGAACGATCGGCACCAGCGAGATGCGGTTGTCCTCGGCGCGGGTGGAGTAGTAATCGTGCTGTACGACCTGCAGGTGGAAGAGACGGGTAGCGAGGACGACGAAAGCGGCAAAGACGGCAAAACCTGCGAGGCTGACGCGAAAACGGAAGCGCTCGAGTTCGCGATCGGGAGCAACGAGCTGCGACTGACGAGCGAGCACGCGTACCCCCTTCAGTGAAGCGGCAGCGCCGGTACTGCGGAGGTTCCCCGTGGAGACCGCAGCAGAACTTCGGGCCGTTGCTCAGAGCGGACGATTGGCATCATGGTCGACGGACTGATGTTGTGGCAACAGGAGAACGAAGGTCAGCACAGGCCAGAGCAGGGTCGCCAGCAGAGGCCCCAGAAGGTAGCCGATGCCCGGGAATTCCCCACCAGCGACGGTGCGTACGGCGACCTGCACCAACGGCACCAGCAGCAACAGTGGAAGGACATGCAGCGCCTGCTGCGCGAGCGGGAACCAGAGGATCCGCCGCGACAGTGAGCCGCCCCCATAGACCGCCAGGACATAGGCCAGTGCATGCTGCCCCAGCAGTCCGGCATCGGCCACGTCCATCGCAATGCCGCAGAGAAAGGCGAGCCCCATCCCGACACGGCGCGGCTCGCGGACGCTCCAGAAGACCAGAACGAGCGCCAGCCAGTCCGGCAGGCCGGGCCAGGGAGCAGTTGGCAGCAGGTTCAACAGCAGCGCCGCAGCCAGACTGCAGGCGATGAACCACGGGCGAACCGGCAGCAGGATGCGGGCGGAAGAACGATAGCTGGTCTGCATGCGCCTACTCCCTCCTGAGTCGCTTCTTGCGTGCCGACGGTGACTTGAGCGCCTTCGCCTCGCGGCCTGGTTGCGCAATTTCCGCGGGCAGGGCAACCGGCGGCCGCTGCTCGAGAACCATCACCTCGCTGAAGTTCTCGACGCCCGCCAGCGGCATGCAGAAGATGCGGGCGAAGGAGTACGAGGTGTCACGCTCGACATGCACTACCCGGGCAACGGGAAAGCCGGGCAGAAAGATGCCGTCGAGACCGGAAGTCACGAGCTCGTCGCCGTTCTGCACGTCGGCGTTGGCCGGCAGGAAACGCAGCTCGAGCTGCCCGTTGCCAAGCCCGAAGACGACCGAGCGCTGACCGGTACGAACGATCTGTACCGGTACCGCCTGCTCCTTGTCGGTGATCAGGGTGACCTCGGCGACGAAGGGGAAGACCCGTGTCACCTGGCCAACGACGCCGGCGTCGTCGATCACCGGCAGGCCGGCGACAACCTGATCCTGTTGCCCCCTGTCGATGACGATGCGTCGTGTGTAGGGATCACGCGCCGTGTACAGGATCTGTGCCACCTGACCCCTGGCATGCTGCCGCTCCTTGACGCCAAGCAGCTTGCGCAGACGTTCGTTTTCGGCTTCCAGCTGCTGCGTGCGCAGCACGGTCGTCGCCTTTTCCATGCGAGCCTGCTGCAGACGGGCATTCTCCTCGCGCAGGTGGGTCAGGCTGACGAAGTAATCGCCGGCGCTGGCGACTGAATGCGCCGGCAGGTGCGCCAGTTGCTGCAGCGGCTGCGTGAACAGCGACAACGCCTGGCGCACGACCTCCAGCGCCTGCAGGCGCGCATCGACGACCAGAAGAGCAACCGAAAGCGCGACGTAGAACGAAAGCAGCGCCAACGGCGCCGGGCCGCGCTTGAAGAAGGGTGGCGGCTGGTTTTCCATCGCTCAGGCCTGGCAACTGGCAGCGCACGGCAGTGCCGCCGCCACGGATCAGTCGGAAGCGAAGATGCTGCCGAGATTGTCCATCTTCTCGAGCGCCAGACCGCAGCCGCGCGCGACGCAGGTCAGTGGCTCCTCGGCGACGATCACCGGCAGACCGGTTTCTTCCATCAGCAGCCGGTCGATGTCGCGCAGCAGCGCGCCACCTCCGGTCAGGACCATGCCCTTCTCGGCAATGTCGGCACCGAGCTCGGGCGGGGTCTTCTCGAGCGCCGACTTGACCGCCGAGACGACGCTGTTCAACGGTTCGGTCAGTGCCTCGAGGATCTCGTTCGAGGAGATGGTGAACTTGCGCGGAATGCCTTCAGCCTTGTTGATTCCCGACACTTCCATCTCGCGCACCTCGGCACCGGGAAACGCCGACCCGATCCGCTTCTTGATGTTCTCGGCGGTGTTCTCGCCGATGAGCATGCCGTAGTTGCGACTGATGTAGTTCATGATCGCCTCGTCGAGCTTGTCGCCGCCGACCCGCACCGAACCCGCATAGACCATGCCACCGAGCGAGATGACGCCGACCTCGGTCGTCCCGCCGCCGATGTCGACGACCATCGATCCGGTCGGCTCGGAGACCGGCAGACCAGCACCGATGGCTGCCGCCATCGGCTCCTCGATGAGGAAGACCTGGCTGGCACCGGCACCGATTGCCGACTCGCGGATCGCCCGCCGTTCGACCTGGGTCGACCCCGACGGCACGCAGATGATGATCCGTGGCGACGGTGACAAAAGGCGCGAGTCATGCACCTTCTTGATGAACTGCTTCAGCATCTGCTCGGTGACCGTGAAGTCGGCGATCACGCCGTCCTTCATCGGCCGGATGACGGTCAGCGCCCCCGGCGCCTTGCCGAGCATTTCCTTGGCCGACTTGCCGACCGCCTGGATGGTCTTCTTCGAGCTTGGACCGCCCTCGGTCCGGATGGCGACGACCGACGGTTCATCGAGAACGATCCCTTTCGAGCGCACGTAGATCAGCGTGTTGGCGGTACCGAGATCGATCGCCAGATCATTCGAGAAGTAACTGCGCAGAAAACTGAACATGCTTGCGAAATCCGTGATGGCCCCAAGCCGGGGCTGCGGTGGGAAAAACTTTTATGATACCTTATATGGCTCGCCCGTTTACCACCTTAGTGATTTCGTAACCATGTCGCTCACCCTCGACCAAGTCCACCGCATTGCCCACCTGGCCCGCATCGAAGTCGACGACACCGAGGCGCGCAGCACCCTTGGCCAGCTCAACGAGATCTTCGGCCTGATCGAGACGATGCAGGCCATCGACACGCAAGGCGTCGAACCGATGGCGCACGCGCAGGACCTGGCGCAGCGCCTGCGGCCCGACGGCGTGACCGAGAGCGATCAGCTGGCCTGGCGATCTGCCTTCCAGGCAATCGCGCCGGAGGCCGACGCAGGACTTTACCTCGTGCCAAGGGTCATCGAATGATCGAACACAGTCTCGCCGACATTGCGCAGGCCCTCGCCAGCCGACGAATCTCGAGCGTCGAGCTGACGACGCTCTACCTCGATCGCATCGCCCGTCACAACCCGCAGCTGAACGCCTTCATCACCGTCGCCCCGGAGCGCAGCCTGGCACAGGCGCGAGCCGCCGACGCGCGGCTGGCGCGAGGCGACACGCAGCCGCTGACCGGGATTCCGATCGCGCACAAGGATATCTTCTGCGCCAAGGACTGGCTGACGACCTGCGGCTCGAAGATGCTGGGCAACTTCGTCAGCCCCTATGATGCAACGGTGATCAGCCGCTTCCAGCAGGCCGGCGCGGTGCTGCTCGGCAAGACCAACATGGACGAGTTCGCCATGGGTTCCTCGACCGAAACCTCGTTCCATGGCCCGACAGCCAATCCCTGGGCACTCGATCGCGTTCCCGGCGGCTCGTCCGGTGGCTCGGCAGCGGCGGTGGCGGCCCGTCTGGCGCCAGCGGCAACCGGCACCGACACCGGCGGATCGATTCGTCAGCCTGCTGCCTTGTGCAACCTTTCCGGGATGAAGCCAACCTATGGCGTCGTCTCACGCTACGGCATGATCGCCTTCGCCTCGTCGCTCGACCAGGCGGGCCCACTCGCCCGTTCCGCAGCCGACTGCGCCTTGCTGCTCAACTGCATGGCCGGCTTCGACGAACTCGACTCGACGAGTCTCGACCGTCCGCGCGAGGATTTCACCCGCGAACTCACGGCTGCCACGGGCAGCAGGCCGCTGGCCGGACTGCGCATCGGCCTGCCGGAGCAGTTCTTTGGCGGCGGCTGCAGCCCGGACGTCATGCAGTTGATCGAAGCCGCCATTGCCGAATACCGCCAGCTCGGCGCCGAGACCGTGCCTGTCAGCCTGCCGAGCATGAGTCTCTCGGTCGCCGCGTACTATGTGATCGCACCGGCAGAGGCGAGCTCGAATCTGGCACGCTTCGACGGCGTCCGCTACGGCTACCGCGCCCCCGCCTACGACGACCTCACCGACATGTACTGCAAGACCCGCGCGCAGGGCTTCGGCGCCGAGGTCAAGCGCCGCATCCTGATCGGCACCTATGTCCTCTCGCACGGCTACTACGACGCGTATTACCTGCAGGCCCAGCGCATCCGCCGGCTGATCGCCGACGACTTTGCCGAGGCTTTCCGACAATGCGACGTCGTCCTCGGGCCGACCAGCCCGAGCACCGCTTTCCGGCTTGGCGAGAAGGCTGCCGATCCGGTGCAGATGTATCTCTCCGACATCTACACCATCGCCGTCAATCTGGCGGGACTGCCGGCGATGTCGATTCCCTGCGGCTTTGCCGGCGGCCTGCCGGCAGGCCTGCAATTGATCGGCAACTACTTCACCGAGGCTCGGCTGCTCGACGTCGCCCACCGCTATCAGCAGGTGACCGACTGGCACCGGCAGTGCCCGGCCGGTCATGCCTGAGAGGCCAAAGCTTCCGGTCGGGCAGGCCGCCGACCCGGCGACCCCGTTCCGCCCCGTCGCGACCATCGCCGCCCGGCGGCTGCGGCCCTTGTAGAGTGAGCAAGCAAAGATGAAACACTGGGAAGTCGTCATCGGCATTGAAACGCATGTCCAGCTGTCGACCGCGTCGAAGATCTTTTCCGGCAGTTCGACCGCCTTCGGTGCTGCCCCCAACCTGCAGGCCAATGCCGTGGATATCGCTCTGCCCGGGGTGCTGCCGGTACTCAACAAGGCGGCCGTCGAATGCGCCATCCGCTTCGGTCTCGCGGTGGGCGGCGAGGTCGCCGCGAAATCGGTCTTTGCGCGCAAGAACTACTTCTATCCAGACCTGCCCAAGGGCTATCAAATCAGCCAGTACGAGCTACCCGTGGTACGCGGCGGCGGTCTGCCAATCCAGTTCGGCGAGAAGGAGAAGCTCATCTCCCTGACGCGGGCCCACCTCGAGGAGGATGCCGGCAAGTCGCTGCACGAAGGACTCGGGCCAACCGCCCAGGGCAGATCGGGAATCGACCTCAACCGCGCTGGCACGCCGCTGCTCGAAATCGTCAGCGAGCCCGACATGCGCTCCGCCGTGGAAGCTGTCGCCTATGCCCGGGCGCTGCACGCCCTGGTTCGCTGGATCGGTATCTGCGACGGCAACATGCAGGAAGGCTCGTTCCGCTGCGATGCCAACGTTTCGGTCAGGCCGGCCGGCGAAGTGCGTCTGGGTACCCGGCGCGAGATCAAGAACCTCAATTCCTTCCGCTTCCTGCAACAGGCGATCGACTACGAGGTGCAGTGGCAGATCGCCACCATCGAGGACGGCGGCATCATCGAGCAGTCGACGGTGCTGTTCGACCCCGCTGGCGGCGAGACGCGGGCCATGCGTTCGAAGGAGGACGCGCACGATTACCGCTATTTTCCCGACCCGGACCTGCTGCCCCTGATCATCGACCCGCAATGGGTCGAGCAGGTACGCGCCGAACTGCCCGAACTGCCGGCCGCCAAGCGCGAGCGGCTGATCGCCGACTGCGGGCTGTCCGCTTACGACGCGCGCGTGCTGACCGCTTCACTCGATCTGGCGAACTACTACGAAGCGACGGTGGTCGCGGCGGGCAGGGAAAACGCCAAGATCTGCGCCAACTGGGTCATGGTCGACCTGGCGGCACGACTGAACCGGGAAGACCGAGAGATTGGCCAATCACCGGTCTCGGCGACGCAACTCGGCCGACTGATTGCCCGCATCGCCGACGGCACGATCTCGACCAGCATGGCCCGCAAGGTCTTCGATGAACTCTGCAACAGCGGGCACACCAGCTCTGCCGACGAGATCATCGCCCGCGAAGGGTTGCAGCAGATCAGTGACGACAGCGCCCTGACGGCGCTGATCGACGACTTGCTGGCTGCCAATCCGGGAATGGTTGCCGAGTTCAGGTCGGGCAAGGAAAAGGCGTTCAACGCCCTGGTTGGCCAGGTGATGAAGGCAACGCGTGGGCAGGCCAACCCGCAACGGGTCAGCGAACTGTTGCGTCACAGGCTCGGCTGACCCGGCAGCCGGCAGCCGCCTCGCGGAGCGATTGTCGCGGGACCGTCACGGCCGTCCCGAAGGCGGCCGCTTCGACAGCTCGACGAAGCGCCGCAGATCGTCGTCGTACTTCAGACGGATCGCTTCGCGATCCTTCTTCTTCGATTCGATCACCGACTCCTGCGCCCTGATCTCCTGGTCTGCATCGCGCAATCCCTTGGCCACGTCGACCGGCAACTGCCGGTTCTTGTAGAACTCGGCCTCGTCCTCGAAGCGCTTGCGCTGACGCCGTATCTCGGCAATCCGCTCCTCGGCCGCCTTGATCGCGGCGGCGACGTCCCTTTCGGCGCGCGCCCGCATGAGCTCGATGTCCTTCTCGCTGCCGTAGGTGTTGAGCAAGGCCTGGTCCTTGCGTCTTTGCTCATTGAGAAGCCGCTCCTGTTCGCGGCGGCGCTGCTCCTCGGCCGCCCTCTGGACACGCTGCTCGGGCGTCAGTGGCGCCTCGACCGTGCGCACCGGCCGGCCGGAGACGCCGATCTCGCGGTACGCGCGGCCAACGCAAACCGACGGCAGGATATCGCCACACACCTGCTTGCCCGATTCATCGTGACAACAGAAGATCGTCACGCCGGCCAGTACCGGTTGGCCAACGGCCAGCGCCGCCAGCAAGAGGAGACTGCTTCTAGGCAGCACGCGCAATGCCATACTGGCGCCGATAGGCAGCGACCGCCGCTTCGTTCTGTTGCAGTTGCGGACTGTTGCGGAGGAAACCCATCAGGTCATCGAGCGTCGCGACGGCGACCACCGGCATTCCGTAATCGCGCTCGACCTCCTGCACGGCGGACAACTCGCTCTGGCCCCGCTCCATCCGGTCAAGTGCGATGACGACACCGCACGGCGAAGCACCCGCGGCGCGGATCAGTTCGACCGACTCGCGAATCGAGGTGCCGGCGGTGATCACATCGTCGATGATCAGGACGCGACCGACGAGGGGCGCGCCGACGATGCTGCCGCCCTCGCCATGATCCTTGACCTCCTTGCGATTGAAGGAGAATGGCAGGTTGCGCCCACCCCGCGCCAGCGCCACCGCAGTCACCGCGACCAGCGGAATACCCTTGTAGGCCGGGCCGAACAGGCCGTCGGCAACGATCGCGCTGGCAATGATCGCCTTGGCGTAGAATTCGCCCAATTGGTCGAGGGCAGCGCCATCGTTGAACAGGCCGGCATTGAAAAAGTAGGGCGACAGCCGGCCCCCTTTGGTCCTGAACTCGCCGAAGCCGAGCACATTCTGCGCCACCGCGAATTCCATGAACTGCTGTCGGAAATCCATTTGCGTTGCTTCACTGAAAGCCGGTCCCGGCGCCGGACAGCTATGTTACGCATCATTACGCTGAACCTCAACGGCATTCGATCGGCCTGGCGGCGGGGTCTCCTGCCCTGGCTCGAGCGGCAGGACGCCGATGTCGTCTGCGTCCAGGAACTGCGAGCGGACGCGGCGGACCTCGACGAGCAGATGCGGTCACCCGCTGACCTGCATGCTTTCTACCGCCATGCGGGGAGGAAGGGTTACAGCGGCGTCGGCCTGTGGTGCCGGAGGAAACCCGACCGGGTGGTCGATCACCTCGGCAGTACCGAGTTCGATGCGGAAGGCCGCTACCTGCGCGCCGATTTTGGCCGGCTATCGGTGGTATGCCTCTACCAGCCATCCGGGTCGAGCTCGGCTGAACGGCAGCAAGCCAAGTACCGATTCATGGCGCTGATCGGTCCACATCTGAAAGGCCTCGCCGGCAGCGACCGCGAGATCATCGTCTGCGGCGACTGGAACATCGCACACCAGGAAATCGATCTCAGGAACTGGCGCAGCAACCGTGGCAACTCGGGCTTTCTCCCCGAGGAGCGAGCCTGGGTCAGCGGCCTCCTGAACGAGGACGGTTGGTGCGACGTCTACCGACGACTGCACCCGCAGGCCACTGGCGACTCATACACCTGGTGGTCGAATCGCGGACAGGCGTGGGCAAGAAACGTTGGCTGGCGACTGGACTACCAACTGGCAACGGCAAACATCGCCGCGACCGCGCGACGCGCCGCGATCTACAAGGAGGAACGCTTCAGCGATCATGCTCCGCTGACCATCGATTACGACTACACGCTGGCAACTGCCGACAATGATTGATCTTCGCCAGCGTTTTCTATAATGTGAAGGTCTCGTCGAGAGGTCCCGTAGCAGTTGTGTCCTTCCTGTCACCACCTTCCACTGTGAGGCCCGCAATGTCCGAAGTCACCGATCTTTCCACCGCCAACAAACAGAAACTCGTCTCCGACATGAAGGTCGTGGTCGCAGACGCAGAGGAGATCCTGCGCGCCACCGCCGGCGTTGCGGGCGACAAGATGGGCGATCTGCGCGAGCGCTTCGGCGAACGGCTGCGCGACGCCCGCATCCGCTTGGCCGACGCCGAAGCTGCCCTGGTCGACCGTACCAAGGCGGCCGCACGCGCCACCGACGACTACGTCCATGAGAACCCCTGGCGCGCGGTCGGCCTGGCTGCAGCCGTCGGCCTGCTGCTCGGCGTGATCATCGGCCGTCGCTGACCAGCGCGGACGCGATGAGCGACCGCTCCAGCGGTGTCAGCGGCGGCATCCTGGCGGCGACGAAGAACGGCGCCGCGACACTGCTGGCAACTGGCCGCACGCGCCTCGAACTGCTTGCCAACGAGTTCGCCGAGGAGAAGCTGCGCGCCCTCCGTCTGCTGTTGCTGGCGCAAATGGCCAGCTTCTGCCTGATCGTCGGCACCATTCTCGTGCTCGCCGTGTTGACCGTTCTCTTCTGGGAGCAAAGGCTGCTGCTGCTGAGTATCCTCAGCGCCGGCTTCCTGCTCGCCGGTGGCGTGGCACTGATGGCACTGCGCCGCGGCGCGCTTGCTCGCCGGCACCTGTTCACTACCAGCATCGCTGAGCTCGAACACGACATCCGTCTGCTGCAGGGCACTGCGCGCGGTGAAACAAGAGCAGATTGACCTCGCTGTCGAGCGTGGCCGGTTGCTTGAGCGCATCAGCAGCCAGCGCCAGTTGCTCACACAGCAGTTGCAGCCACTGGGCGAGGCGATGGGGACGGCCGACCGCGTCGTCGCCGGCGCACGCCAGTGCGGCGCCTACCTCAAGGGGCATCCGGAGTTGGTCGCGACGGGCGTCGCCGTGCTCGTCATCCTGCGGCCGAGCCGCGTCTGGCGGTGGAGCAGCCGCGCCTTCCTTGCCTGGCGTACGTGGCGTATGCTGCGCCGAGAGCTGTCGGACCTGGGCCTCGTCGACCGCAAGTGAGCGGCGCGGCACCAGCCTCGACACACCCCCGGCAAGTTGCCGCGACAGCCAGAGCGAAGGGCGAATCGCGCAGAGTCAGCTCCACGCTCCGAGTGCCTGCATCTGCCGCGTCGCCGCTGTCGCCCAGCCACGATTGGCGGCCGGACTCGCGGGGCTCGGATGCAATATGCGACCGCTTCGCAGCGGCACCCCGGCCAGAGCCGCGGCTGCCCGCTGCTCGGCGAAGGCGCCGATACCGATCACCCAGGCAGGCTGCAGGACCGAGACCAGCCGCCGGAGGTGATCGTCACAGGCAGCATGCAGCGGCGCGGTCTCAGCTGCCGGCAGCTTGTCGGGCGTCAGATTGCGGCCACGATCGAAAAAGGCGAGTGGGCAGTAGTTGGCGACGAAATGCTCGGCGAAGAAAGCCTCCGGGCTACCGAAGCGCTCGCGGAACAAGCCCCACAACCTTCGCCCGCTGACCTCCGAACGGGCACAGGCGAAGCCTTCGATCGGTCGCCACGGGTTCTCCCGCACGGGTTTCGCGACAGGCACGCTGATGCCTAGCCAGTCCCGAACCGCCGCCACCTCGCCGAAAGGAACGCCAGTCTGCACCATCCCGAAGGGGCCCGGGTTCATGCCGAGGAAGAGAATCCTGCGGGCGCTTGCGGCATAGCGGCGCAGGTAACACTCGTAGCCGGCCCAGGCATAGCCCAGCGGGTCGTAGACGTGGCTGACCGGCGGCCTGAAGCTGAGCCGCGACAGCCGCAGGGACAACTCCCGCGCGGCTGCGATCAGGGCCGCGGCGACGGCGGCGTCTCGTTCCACGGCGCGACCTTGAGCAGCAGGGCCATGCCTGGCGCGGCAAGCACGAAGCAGATGATGAAGAAGCTGAACCACCCCACTGCCTCGACCAGTGCCCCGGCACCGGCATTGATGAAGGTGCGCGGCACCGCGGCCAGACTGGTGAACAGCGCGAACTGGGTGGCGGTGAAGGCCGGGTTGGTGGCACGCGCGATGAAAGCGGTGAAGGCTGCGGTACCGAGCCCGACGCCGAGGTACTCGGCAGCGATGACGCCCGCCAGCGCCGCCCGGTCGACGCCGTCGATGCTCGTCTGAACGCCACGCCAGGCGAGCCAGGCGAAGCCCAGAATGGTGACCCATTGCACCACGCCAAACAGCCAGAGGGCGCGGTTGATGCCCAGTCGCACCATCCACAGTCCGCCGAGCAGGCCGCCAAAGACTGCCGGCCAGAGGCCGGCATGTTTGGCGATGACGCCGATGTCGGTCTTGCTGTATCCCAGATCAAGGTAGAAGGGCGTCGACAGCGCCGTCGCCAGCGAATCGCCGAGTTTGTAGAGGAAGATGAAGCCAAGCACCAGCAGCGCACCCGACCAGCCCTTGCGGCCGATGAACTCGTGGAAGGGTTCGACCACCGCCTGGCGCAGGGTCTTCGGCGCGCCGGAGACCGCCGGTTCGGCAACCAGCAGTGCCATGATCATTCCCGGCAACATGAAGGCGGCAGTGATCCAGAAGACCTGCGCCCAGGGCAGCAGGTCGGCAAGAATGAGTGACAGGGACCCCGGCACCAGACCGGCGACCCGATAGGCGTTGACATGCACCGAGTTGCCAAGACCGAGTTCCTCGTCACTCAGAATCTCGCGGCGAAACGCATCGAGGGCGATGTCCTGGGTTGCCGACAGGAAGGCCAGCGCCACCGACAGCCAGACGATCGCGGTCAGCTCAGCCGCCGGGGACAACCCGCCAAGCAGCCCGATCGACAACAGGAGGCCGATCTGCGACAGCAGCATCCAGCCGCGGCGGCGGCCGAGTGGCAGACGGTAGCGGTCGAGCAGCGGCGCCCAGACGAACTTCCAGGTGTACGGAAACTGAATCAGCGCAAACAGGCCGATGGTCTTCAGGTCGACGCTCTCGCTGCGCAACCATGCCGGCAGCAGGTTGAGGAGCAGGTAGAGCGGCATCCCGGAACTGAAGCCAGTCAGCACACAGATCAGCATCCGCCTCGTCAACAGCAGGCGCAGCCAACCAGGCATCATCAAGCGCCGCGTCCGAGACGATAGAAAGCCAGGCTGCCGTTGAGGTTGGGATCGTCGCTGACCTCGCGACCTGCTTCATCGAAGGCCAGCCGCTCGCGAATCTGGATACCCAGCCGAGCACACAGATCCTCGAAATCGGCGATGGTGAAGAAGCGTACGTTCGGTGTATCGAACCAGTCGTATGGCAAGTCCTCGGAAACAGGCATGCGCCCGGCAGCGATCGCCGCGCGATTGCTTCGGTAGGCGAAGTTGGGGAAGCTGACCACCGCTTCGTCGGCGACACGCAGCATCTCGTTGAGGGTGCCTTCCGTGGCAAGCATCGTCTGCAGCGCCTGCGAGATGATGACGTGATCGAAGGACCTGTCCTCGAAACCGGACAGCCCGCACTCGATGTCCATCTGGATGACGTCGACGCCGTTGCGGATGCAACCGAGCACGCTGTCGCCATCGATCTCGACCCCGTAACCGCTGACGTCGCGCGTCTCGCTGAGGTAGCGCAACAGCCTGCCGTCACCACAACCGAGATCGAGCACACGCTCGCCCGGCGGAATCCAGCCGGCAATGACGGCAAAGTCGAACCGCTCCCGCTGTTCCGCCTTGACCCTTCTCTCGTGCTCGGTCATACGCTGATGTTCTCCAGGTAGGCGCGCAGCAGGGAATGATAATGCGGATCGTCGAGCAGGAACGAGTCGTGTCCGGCGTCGCATTCAATCTCGGCATACGCCACACGCAATCGATTGTGCAGCAGGGCGAAGACGATCTCCCGCGAACGCGCCGGCGCGAAGCGCCAATCGGTCGAAAAACTGGCCACGAAAAAGCTGGCTTGCGCGCGCGCCAAGGCAGCCGCCAGATTCCCGTCGTACTCATAAGCGGGGTCGAAATAATCGAGCGCCTTGGTCATCATCAGGTAGGTGTTGGCGTCGAAGAAGCGTGCGAACTTGTCGCCCTGGTAACGCAGGTAGGACTCGATCTCGAAGTCGACGTCGTAGCTGAAGTTGTGCGCTCCATGCCGCAACTGGCGCCCGAATTTCTCGCCCATCTGGCTGTCCGAGAGATAGGTGATGTGGCCCACCATGCGCGCCAGGCGCAGTCCACGCGTCGGAATGACGCCGTTCTCGGCGTAGTGGCCGGCGTGAAAGTCGGGGTCGGAGACGATTGCCTGCCGCGCCACCTCGTTGAAAGCGATGTTTTGTGCCGACAGCTTCGGCGCCGAGGCGATCACCAGAGCATGCCGGATGCGTTGCGGAAGCTGCATCGACCACGCCAGTGCCTGCATCCCTCCCAGGCTGCCGCCGACGACGGCGGCCCAGGTTGCAATGCCCAGGTGGTCGGCAAGGCGTGCCTGTGCCGCAACCCAGTCCTCGACCGTCACCATCGGAAAGTCGGCGCCGTAACGCCGGCCCGTTGCGGGATTGACCGACAGCGGTCCGGTGGAGCCGTAGCAACCGCCGAGATTGTTGACGCCAACGACGAAGAATTTCCGTGTGTCGAGCGGCTTCCCCGGACCGACCAGATTGTCCCACCAGCCGACGTTTTCCGGATCGTCGGCATAGTGGCCGGCGATGTGGTGACTGCCGGAAAGCGCATGGCAGACCAGGACCGCGTTCGACTGCTCGGCGTTGAGCGTGCCATAGGTCTCGAAGACGAGCTCGAAGCCGGGCAGTTCGGCACCGCTCTTGAGCAGCAAGGGCGAGGCGAAGCGTACTCGTTGCGCGGCGACGACGCCGACGGAATTCTCTGATGACATCACTGTTCGATCGCTACCCGTTGAGCTTCGCCAGCTGTTCCCGGATCTTGGCCGGCTCCTCATGACGCAGCAGGCGGCGGACGATCGGTGCCAGCTCGGCGCAGTTGCTCTGCATGATCGTCTGCTTGACTGCGACAATCTGCGCCGGATGCATCGAGAACTGCCGCAGCCCCATGCCCAGCAGCAGGCGTGTCAGCGACGGGTCACCCGCCAGCTCACCACAGATCGAAACCGGGACGTTGACCTTCTCCGCGCTGGCGATGGTGTGCGCGAGCAGCATCAGCACGGCCGGATGCAGCGGATCGTAAAGCGGCGCGACCTGTTCGTCACTGCGATCGATGGCCAGCGTGTATTGGATCAGGTCGTTGGTACCGATCGACAGGAAGTGCATGCGGCGCAGAAACAGACCAACGGCCAGAGCTGCGGCCGGAATCTCGATCATCGCGCCGACCTCGATCGCCTCGTCAAAAGCGGCCGCTTCGCCGCGCAGGCTCGCCTTCGCGCGCTCGATCGCCGCCAGCGTCTGGTCGATCTCGTGTGCCTGTGAGAGCATCGGAATCAACAGCCTGATCTTGCCATACCGCGACGCGCGCAGGATGGCGCGCAACTGTGTCTGGAACATCTTTGGCTCGGCCAGCGACAGGCGGATCGCGCGCAGTCCGAGCGCCGGGTTGCTCTGCATGCGTTCGCCGAAAACCTTCTCCGGATGCAGGTCCTTGTCGTAACCCAGATCGAAGGTACGAATGGTCACCGGCCGTCCACCCATCCCCTTGACGACCGCGCTGTAGGCCTCGAACTGCTCTTCCTCCGTCGGCATGTCGCCCCGGTCGAGGAAGAGGAATTCGGTGCGGAACAGGCCGATGCCCTCGGCGCCACCATCGAGTGCGTTCGCCACGTCGCCGGGCAGCTCGATGTTGGCGTGCAGACCGATGTCGACCCCGTCGAGCGTCACCGAGCGCGCCGTCTTCAGACGCCGGAGCTTCGAGCGCTCGAGCTCGATCTGCGTCTTGCGCAGCCGGTATTCGTCGAGTATGCGCGGATCGGGATTGACGATCAGCACGCCACGCGTGCCGTCCACGATCAAGACTTCCTTGTCGCGGATCAGCTGCCTGGCGTTGTGCAGACCGAGAACTGCGGGGATGCGCAGGCTGCGGGCAAGAATCGCTGTGTGCGAGGTCGAGCCGCCGACGTCGGTGACGAAGGCGGCAAAGTGATGTTCCTTGTAGGCGATGACGTCGGCCGGCGAGAGATCATGCGCGACGACGATCAGGTTCTCCTCCTTCAATCCCTTGCTCGACTTCAGCGCCATGCGACCAGGTTGACCGACGAGTTCCTTGATCACCCTTTCGACCACCTGGCGGACGTCGTAGCTGCGCTCGCGCAGGTACTGATCGTCGAACTTCTCGAACTGGTCGACAAGCACCTCCATCTGCTGCACCAGCGCCCACTCGGCGTTGCAGCGACGCTCGCGGATCAGATCCTTCGGGACCTCGGCCAGTTCGGGGTCGGACAGGATCATCGAGTGCAGGTCGATGAAGGCGCCGAACTCCGCCGAGCTGTGCTGCGTGCGGCCCTTGAGCGCCGCGAACTCATCGCGCACGCGCGCCAGCGCCGCTTCGAAGCGGGCAACCTCCTTGTCCACCATGCGTGGCGAGATCACCAGATGCGACACCTCGAGCGTCGCGTGCGACATGAGGTGCGCCTGGCCGATCGCGATACCGGCCGAAACCGGCAGACCATGCAGGGTAAAACTCATGCCAGGTTCACTCCGCCTCTCCGAAGCGGCTGGCGATCAGTTCGAGAATCGCCTCATTCGCCGCCTGTTCATCCGCACCATCGGTCTCGACGACCACCGTGGAGCCCTTGCCAGCCGCCAGCATCATCACGCCCATGATGCTTTTGGCGTTGATCCGGCGACTCCCCTTTTCCATCCAGACCTCGCTGGCAAACCCGCCCGCAAGCTGCGTCAGCTTGGCTGAAGCGCGCGCGTGCAACCCGAGCTTGTTGCGGATTTCGGCTTCGGCACGTACCATTCAATCCTCCCCCTCGCCACTGCCCAGCGCCGGCGGCAACCTGACCACGCCGTCACGGGCACCGCTGATCGCCTTCTGGACCATGGTGTCCATCCCGCGCTCGCGATAGGTCAGTGCCCGCAGCAACATCGGCAGGCTGACCCCGGAGACCCCTTCCACACGACCCGGCGCGAGCAGCTTGAGGGCCAAGTTGCCGGGCGTGGCGCCGAAGACATCGGTCATCACCAGAACGCCCTCGCCGCCGTCGACCTCCTGCAGCAACAGGCGCGCGAGTGGCAGGATGTCGAGCGGGTCGTCCTGCGCCGCAACACCGAGCTGCGCGATCAGCGGCGGCCGCTTGTTGAGCACGTGACAGACGTTCTGGATGAGGCTCTCGCCGAGGGTCCCGTGCGTCACCAGAAATATACCGATCATTGCAGCATCCTTTGCGACAGGTCGCCATTCTAAGCCATTCCGCCGCGCTCTCGACGGCGATCGCAGCGAGGTGCCTCAGGGCACGACTTCGAGCGCCCGCGGCCGCCCACCGACGAACTCCAGGCGACCCAGCATTGCCTCGCTGAGCTGCCAGCGCCCGTCGCCATCGACACGCAGGACATGCGCCACCTGCAACCGACGGGCGAGGGCCGGCCAGTCGCTGCCGGCGATGAACAAGGGCTTCGAAGCAGCGTCCGACAGCGCTCCAGCCGCCGAGCGTGCCGTGATCAACACCGTCAGGGACTGCGTACCGGACGCCGGCCGGCCGCTGCGCGGATCGAGGAGATGCGCGTAACGGCTGCCCGCGACCTCGAAGTAGCGCTGGTAATCGCCCGA
The DNA here is from genome assembly GCF_036625195.1 of Accumulibacter sp. Classification (NCBI taxonomy): domain Bacteria; kingdom Pseudomonadati; phylum Pseudomonadota; class Betaproteobacteria; genus Candidatus Accumulibacter; species Accumulibacter sp. The sequence goes on along the minus strand of NZ_JAZKUG010000001.1, from coordinate 2,151,408 downwards.
GGTGCCGACCGCCTCGCCATCGTCGAGTTCGATCGTCGCCATCGGCCCGGGCTGCCGCGGGTGCTGGATTCCCACCCGCCAGCGCTGGCCATTGCGGCTACCGAGCACCATGACGTTGCCGCCGATGTTCACCAGCGCGTTGCCAACCCCCTGCGCCCGCAGGATGCTCGTCGCGCGGTCGAGCGCAACGCCCTTGAGATAACCGCCGAAATCGATCGCCAGTTGGCGCTGTCGGCTGCTCGCCTGCAGCCCGGTCAGGCGCAGATCGGCAATGCCCGGCTGCGCGCTGCGCCAGGCAGCCAGCGCCGCCTCATCCGGCAGTCCACTCGGTAGTTCGTCGGAGTGAAACCCCCAGAGTTCGATCAGACGACCGATGCCGGGGTCGAACAGCCCCTCGCCAAGCCGCGCCAGACGTTGTGCGTCGACCAGCAGTTCTGCCATTTCCTCGCTCACCGTCTGGACTTTGCCAGCCGCCAGCGCGGCGTTGAGCGCACTCAGCTCGGATGGTCTCCAGGCGTGGTAGGTGCGATGCAGGCGATCGAACTCCCGCAGCACCGCGGCCGCTGCCGGCCGCGCCCGTCCTTCGGGCAGACCGGCGATCAGCACTTCGACGCGGGTACCGAAGACGAAGGATTCCTGCTGGTACACCGCCGGCACCCTGCTGCAGGCGGCAACGAGAACCCAGAGCAGAACGCCGGCGAAGCCTAGGCAGCGGCCACGCACCGGCGCTCCAGCGCGGCGACGAACAGGGCAGCGGCGTCGAAACCCGTCTGCTCGGCGATCTCCACCATGCACGTCGGGCTGGTGACGTTGATCTCGGTCAACCAGTCGCCGATGACGTCGAGACCGACCAGCAGCAGACCCCGAGCGGCGAGTACCGGCGCCAGTGTGCCAGCGATCTCGCGGTCACGCGGACTCAATGGCCGCGCCACGCCCTTGCCGCCGGCAGCCAGGTTGCCACGGGTCTCTCCGGCCTTCGGGATGCGCGCCAGGCAGTAGGGAACCACCTCGCCGGCGACAAGCAGGATGCGCTTGTCGCCGTCGGCGATCTCGGGAATGTAGCGCTGCGCCATGATCGTGCGCGCACCAGTGTGCGTCAGCGCCTCGACGATCACGTTGCGGTTGGGGTCGTCGTGGCGCACGTGGAAGACCTCGCTACCGCCCATGCCCCCGAGCGGCTTCAGGATCACGTCGCGCTCGGTATCGATGAAGGAGTGGATGATGCCACTGTCCCGGGCGACCGTCGTCGGTACCGCGAAGTGGGCGAACTCGGTGATCGACAGCTTTTCCGGGTGATCGCGCAGGGCACGTGGCCGGTTGAAGATGCGCGCGCCCTCGGCTTCAGCCCGCTCGAGCAACCAGGTGGTGGTGACGTACTCGATGTCGAAGGGCGGATCCTTGCGCATCAGCACGGCGCGAAAATCACGCAGGGCGACGACGTGCCGATCGACCTCGACGAACCAGTCGCTGTCGTCGGCGAGCATTTCGAGGTGCACCGCTTCGGCACACACGCCGTGCAGCGGCGACCAGTGGATCGCCTCCTGCTGGATCGTCCACACGGCGTGTCCCGCCGCCTGGGCGGCACGCATGATGGCGATGCTCGTGTCCTTGTAGGCCCGCAGCGACTGCAGGCGATCGACGATGAATGCTAGGCGCACGGTAGCGGCTCCTTGACGGGGGCAGTACGTTCGAGTTCGACTGAGGCAGCCAGCTGTGCCAGGCGGGCGACGACGCCATAGGCATAGAAACGGTTCGGCGCCGCATCCGGGTTCTGGCAATGATCGGGCAAGGAGCAACTGGTCGCGAAGGCGAGAGGCTGGAAATGCATTCCCGGCGCATTCAGGTTCTCGTCCGGGCCCCGCCCGCTGTGCACCCGGTAGAAGCCGCCGACGACGAAGCGATCGATCATGTAGACCACCGGCTCCGCGACTCCCTCCTCGCTGCCGCTGCCGACCCGTTCGAAGCTGTGTACGCCTTCCTGGATGATCACCTGGGATACCGCCAAACCCTCCTTGATCACCGACATCTTGTTGCGCTGCCGGCGGCTGAGGCCCGTCACCTGCGCCGCATCCTTGACCGTCATCACCCCCATGCCATAGGTTCCGGCGTCGGCCTTGACCACCACGTAGGGCGTTTCCGCGATCTCGTACTGGCGGTACTTCTCGCGAATCAGTTCGAGCACCGCGTCGACATTCGCAGCAAGACACTCTTCCCCCTGCCGCTGATGAAAGTTGACACTGCTGCAGACCGAAAAGTAGGGATTGATCCGCCACACGTCGATGCCCGTCAGCCGCGCGAAGTCGCTCGCCACCGTGTCGTAGGCGGCAAAGTGGTTCGACTTCCGCCGCAGCGCCCAACCGGCGTGCAGCGGCGGCAGGACGAACTGCTCGTCGAGGTCGCGCAGCACCTCCGGAATCCCCGCCGAAAGGTCGTTGTTGAGCAGAATGGCGCAGGGCTCGAAGCCGCCCAACCCAAGCCGCGACCCGTTGCGCTGCAGCGGCTCGAGGAGGAGCGTCGTGCCATCGGCAAGTTCCACCGGCGTCGGCCGCTCGATCCCGGGCAGCAAAGATCCAAGGCGAACCTCGAGTCCGGTCAGGCGCAGGAACTTCGCGATCTGGGCGACATTCTGCAAGTAGAAGAGGTTGCGCGTGTGGTTTTCCGGGATCAGCAGCAGGCGCTTGGCGTCCGGGCAGATGCGGTCCACCGCCGTCATTGCTGCCTGGACGCAGAGCGGCAGAAAGGTCGCGTCGAGGTTGTTGAAGCCGCCGGGAAACAGGTTCATGTCGACCGGCGCCAGTTTGAAACCTGCATTGCGCAGGTCGACCGAGCCATAGAACGGCGGCGTGTGTTCCTGCCATTGGGCGCGGAACCAGCGCTCGATCTCGGGCATCAGGTCGAGGAAACGCCTTTCGATCTCGAGCAGCGGACCATCCAGTGCGGTTTTCAGATGTGGGACCATGGGCTCCAGTTGTCCTCGCCGATGTGCTCATCCGGCTGCACGGCAATCCTTCATTCTACACCGCGAGCCGGCAGCAGGGCTCGCAGCGGGCTGGGAAGCGGAGTCTGCTCGAGGCTGCGTTGGGTGAACAGGAAACGACCATCGCAGACGAAACCGAGATCCAACCAGTCGACGGTGTTCAGCGCATCCGCCAATTGCTGCGCGGCAAGCAGCGGATCGTGCGGGAAGATTGCCAGCACAGCCCCATCATAATGCGTACAGGAATGGCAGAAGAAGGGTCGCGGGCTGCGCGTCTTGCCGTTGACATAGACCCGTGGCAACACCGACTGATGATAGCCGCGCCCCCAGTGCCACCAGTTGGACTCGTCGAAGGATCGAATGCGGCGCGTGATCAGGCGTTCCTTGTGCGGCAGCAGGGCGGCTGGCGGCGGTTCGCCTGCTTCACACCACAGCATGCGCCGCGTCCTGCCGCTGCGCACCGTCGACGAGCAGACGAAGTCGCGATTGCCGTACACCTCGCTGGCGTAAATCTCGTCGGCGCCCGAGACCGCGCCAACCTTGACGAAAGCGATGTCGGCCAGGCGCAGGTCGTAATCGCCGCGCGCGAACAGAAGGTGCCCGCCGCTCTCGACGAAATGGCGCTCGTCCCACTGCAGCCGCGCCAGGCCTGCCCGCCCATCGGCAACGCCCTGCGCCGCGTAGCGCGTCCGCCGCGAAAAATTGCCGCGCTCGAAACGCCAGATGGCGCAATTCGGCGTGGCATCGTCGAACAGCCGGGAATCGCCGAGTTCGACGAAATCGGTGATCGTCCCCGCCGCGTACAGCAGGCGGTTGAGTGGCACCGCCGACGTTGCCTTGAGGAAATCGCGCGGGGTGATGAAGACGAGTTCACCACCGGGAGCGAGATGCCGCAAGCACTGCTCGATGAAGAACAGATAGAGGTTCGCACGTCCATCGAGCACGCTGCGCCGAATGAGGCGACGGGTCGCGACGGCGATGTCCTGGTAACGCACGTAGGGCGGATTGCCGATCACCGTGGCGAACGACTGTTCGGCCGGCAGGGCAAAGAAATCCATGACGCGAGCGCCAGGTGGCGCGTGGCGCGGATCGATCTCGATGCCGACGGCGAACGGGAAATGCTGCAGGAAGGCGCCATCGCCGCAGGCGGGCTCGAGGACGCGACCGCGTTTGCGCACCAGCGAGAGCATCAGTTCGACGATCGCTGGCGGCGTGAACACCTGGCCGAGACGGCTGACGTCCAGTTCCGGCTGCGTGGCCACCATCACGGCCTCCGGTGCTGCGTCACCGGCACACTGGGCAACCGTTCGCCAAGGCGTCGCCGACCGCTGGCGGGCCACCGGCGCAGCATCAGCGCCCGCCCCAGGGCATCAACGGCACGGTTGAAATACTGTTCGCCGGCGCGCCGTCGATCAGCTTGCGACTGATCGCGAGATAGATCAGCGTCCGGTTCGCTTCGTCCCACATGCGGACGACGCGCGTTTCCTTGAACAGCACCGACGTATCGCCCGAGAACACCGTCGCCTCCTTCGGCAGCTTGTCCGGCAGGCTGATCGGACCGGTCTGCCGGCAGGCAAGCGAAAACTGCGACGGATCCTCCGCCAGGCCGAGCGAACCGCTGACACCACCGGTTCGCGCCTGGCTGACGTGACAGGTGACACCGGGCACCTTCGGGTCGGGGAAACTCTCCACGCAGACGCGGTGGTTCGCACCGACCAGCTTCCACTCGGTCGTCACGCATCCCACCTGCTCCGCTTGGACGGCCATGGCCGCGACCAGGCAGGCGGTACCGGCGGCAACGACGCGAAAAGGGTTGTTCCTGCTGCGCATTCCTTGCTCTCCTTCATTGCAGGCCGCGGCTGGCCGCAGCTCAACCGGGCCAATGGTCCAGCGTGATGTTCCCCAGTGGCCCGACCGGTGCACCACGACGGGCACGTTGACCGAGGTGCCGGTCCTCCGACGGGAGCGTCTTCGGCCGATTGCGCACGCTTCCCCTGATGGCCAGCCGCGGCCCACGGGTGGCAATCACCGCACGCAGCGATTCTCCTTCACGCAGGCCGATGATCAGGACCCCCTTGCCGCTGGCAAGGCGCTTCATCTGCTCGAGCGGAAAGATCAACAGGCGACCGTCGCCGGACAACGCGCCGAGATGGTCTGCGGCGGCAAGCCGGAGCGGTGGCAGGATGCTGGCACCCTCCTCGACGCTGACGACGGCCTTGCCGGCCTTCTGCCGTGACAGCAGGTCGCCGTAGGTGCAGATGAAACCATAGCCCGAGGTCTTGGCGATCAGGATCGCTTCTTCTGCCTGGCCGGTGAGGACATGCGCAATCCGGCCGCTGCCGAGGTCGACGAACGAAGAGAGCGGCGCGCCCATGCCGCGACCGTCGGGCAGGGCGGCAATCGCCACGGTAAATGCCCGTCCCTCGCTCGAAACGATCACCAGGGAGTCGACCGAGCGGCACTCCAGCGCCGACCCAGCCCGGTCGCCGTCCTTGTAGGCAACACCGGAAAGATCGAGTCCGTGCCCCTGCCGCACACGCGCCCAGCCCTTCTCCGAAATGATCACGGTCACCGCTTCGTCGCTGACTGCAGCCACCTCGGAACGCGACGCCGTCGCTGCCACTTCGATGACCGTCCGCCGCGCGTCACCGTACTTCTCCGTGTCTGCCCTGATCTCGCGCACCACCTGCCGCCGCAGCAGCGCATCGCTGCCCAGAAGTTTCAGCAGGCCCTCGCGCTCACTGCGCAGCCGCTCGAGTTCCTGTTCGATGCGGATCCCCTCGAGGCGGGCGAGCTGCCGCAGGCGGATCTCGAGGATGTCTTCCGCCTGCCGGTCGGAGAGCGCGAAGCGGGCGATCAGCGCCGCCTTCGGATCCTCGGCTTGGCGAATGATCCGGATCACTTCGTCGATGTTGAGGAAGACGATGTGCCGGCCTTCGAGAATGTGGATCCGGTCATCGGCCTTCTGCAGGCGATGACCAGTCCGCCGGCGCACGGTCCGGATACGGAAGGTGCACCATTCGCCGAGCAGCTCGGGCAGCGATTTCTGGCACGGCCGGCCATCGATGCCGACGGCGACGAGGTTGATCGATGCCGAAGTTTCGAGACTGGTATGCGCGAGGAGCAGCGCGACGAACTCGTTGCGGTCGATGCGCGAGCTGCTCGGCTCGAAGACCAGCCGCACGTCGTCGTCCTTGCCCGACTCGTCGCGCGCACGGTCGAGCTGGGATGCCATCAGCGTCTTCAGCTGTGCCGCTGACTGGTCGATGGTCTTCTTGCCCGGCTTCACCTGCGGGTTGATCAATGCGCCGATCTCGGCCAGGACCTTCGCCGACGAGACGCCGGGCGGCAGCTCGCGAACCACCAGTTGCCAGGCCCCGCGTGCCATTTCCTCGAACTCGTAGCGCGCCCGCACGCGCAACGTGCCGCGGCCGCTGCCGTAGGCGGCAGCGATGTCGGCCGGCGAGGAAATGATCTGCCCGCCGCCCGGGTAATCCGGCCCGGGAACGTGCTGCAGCAGTTGCTCGAGCCCGGCCTGCGGCTGTTCGATCAGGTGGATCGCTGCTGCGGCGACCTCGCGCAGGTTGTGCGGCGAAATCTCGGTCGCCATGCCGACGGCGATGCCCGAGGATCCGTTGAGCAGGACGAAGGGTAGCCGGGCCGGCAGACAGGTCGGTTCGTCAAACGAGCCGTCATAGTTCGGCTGGAAATCGACCGTCCCCTCGCCGAGTTCCGCCAGCAGCAACTCGGCGATCGGCGTCAGGCGTGCCTCGGTATAGCGCATCGCTGCCGCATTGTCGCCATCGCGCGAACCGAAGTTGCCCTGCCCGTCGACCAGCGGGTAGCGCAGCATGAAGGGCTGTGCGACACGCACCATGGCATCGTAGGCGGAGGTGTCGCCGTGCGGATGGTACTTGCCGATGACGTCGCCAACGACCCGTGCCGACTTGACCGGCTTCGCCGTCGCCGACAGCCCGAGTTCGCGCATGGCGAAGAGGACACGCCGCTGTACCGGCTTCAGGCCGTCCTTGACATCCGGCAGCGCGCGTCCCTTGACGACCGCCACCGCGTACTCGAGGTAGTCGCGGGCCGCCGATTCGTGCAGCAGGATGCTGTCGTCGTCCGCCGCGGGCGACGCGGGCAGTTGCGGCGGCACTGCCGGCGGCGCCGGTGGCAGGTCGGCGAAGAGGTCGGGGGTCTGGTCTTTCCTCACTTGCGGTTCACTTTCGCTTGTCCGGTCACAGCTCGGCACCGATCAGGGCACCGTTTTCTTCCATCCAGGCGCGCCGGCCCGCCGATTCACCCTTCGCCATCAACATCGTCATCACCGGCCGCGCCGCCTCGCTGCCCGGCATGCCGATGCGCATCAGGCGGCGCGTGTCGGGCGACATCGTCGTCTCCCACAGCTGCTCCGGGTTCATCTCGCCCAACCCCTTGAAACGCGAGATCGCCACCGCTTCACGCTTGACACCCTCGAGGCGCAGACGATCGAGTGACGCTTCGAGCTCCGCATTGTCGAGCGCGTAGATTTTGCGTGGTGGCCGCGCCTTGCCCTGCGCGGGCACATCGAGACGGTACAGCGGTGGCTGCGCGAAGAACAGGTGTCCCAGCGCGACCAGCCGCGGGAAATGGCGATAGAAGAGGGTGCACAGCAGAACGCGGATGTGCGACCCATCGACATCGGCATCGGTCATGATCACGACCTTGCCGTAGCGCAGGTTGAGCAGCACCGAGTCGGGAGCGTTCGCCGGATGCGGGTCGATGCCCAGCGCGACGGCGATGTCGTGCACCTCGCGATTGGCAAACAGGCTGCCCGCCTCGACCTCCCAGGTATTCAGCACCTTGCCGCGCAATGGCAGGATCGCCTGCACCTCCTTGTCGCGCCCCGATTTGGCCGAACCGCCGGCCGAGTCTCCTTCGACGAGAAAGATCTCGTTGCGACTGAGGTCCTCGCTCTGGCAATCCGACAGCTTGCCCGGCAGGATCGCCACCCCCGACTGCTTGCGCTTCTCGACCTTCTGGCCGGCACGCGTGCGTGCCTGCGCCGCCCGGATGGCCAACTCGGTGATCCGTTTGGCCGCCTCGGGGTGCTCGTTCAGCCACAGTTCGAGGCTGTCGCGCACCATGCGCGCCACCAGCGCCACGGCATCGCGCGAGTTCAGTCGTTCCTTCGTCTGCCCCTGGAACGAAGGATCGAGCATGCGTACCGCGAGCACGAAACTGGCACGCGAGAAGACATCCTCGGCGGCGAGCTTGACGCCCTTGGGCAGCAGCGCATGGTGCTCGGCGAAACTGCGGATGGCATCGAGCGTCGCCTGCCGCAGGCCGGCTTCATGCGTGCCGCCGGCAGGGGTCGGAATCAGATTGACGTAGGATTCGCGCGCCAGGCCACCCTCGGCCGTCCAGCAGACGGCCCAGGCGGCACCCGCGCCGACAGGGAAGTTCTCGTCGCCGCGGACAGCATACTTCTCGCTGCTGAACACCGGGGCCACGGGCTCGCCGTCCAGTTGCTCGGCGAGGTACTGCACCATGCCGTTGGCGAAACACCACTCGCTGGTCGCGCCATCCTCGACCGTCAGCACCACCTGCAGGCCCGGCAGCAACAGCGCCTTGCTGCGCAGCAGACGTTCGAGCTGTGGCGGCGGGATGACCGGTGAATCGAAGAAGGCGGGGTCCGGCCACGCGCGCACGCGCGTGCCGCTCATCCTTTTCGGTGCGTCGCCAACCCGGTGCAGCGGCTCGATCACAGCCCCGCCGGAAAAAGCCATCTGATGCCGTGCCCCGTCACGCACGACCTCGACCTCGAGGCGGGTCGAAAGCGCATTGGTCACCGACACGCCAACTCCGTGCAAACCGCCGGAGAAACGGTAGGCAGAAGCCCCGTCGTCCTTGTTGAACTTGCCGCCGGCATGCAGCCGGGTAAACACGACCTCGACGGTCGGCACCTTCTCGAGCGGATGCATCTCGATCGGAATGCCGCGGCCATCGTCCTGCACGCTCACCGAGTGGTCGCGGTGCAGCGTGACGCCGATTCGCCGGCAATGGCCGCCGAGTGCCTCGTCGGCGGCGTTGTCGATCACTTCCTGGATGATGTGCAACGGGCAATCGGTCCGCGTGTACATTCCCGGCCGATGGCGTACGGGCTCAAGGCCCTTGAGGACGGCAATCGATTCTGCAGTGTAGGTCATGATGCTGAAGTGTCCGGAGGTACTGGCCATCGCGCCGCCAGGATGCGGTGCTCCTGGCGGGACTCCGGCAAGCGGTCTGTCAGCGCCAGCGGCGGCCGGGTTCCGGCCGTGTCGGGGGCATCGACCGTTGCTGCGGCCGGCGAGGCTCACTGCAACCCGCCTTGCCCGCGACACGCCGCCCGCTGGCTCTGTTCCCGGCGTCGGACGGCATCCCGCAGCGCAAACCCTGCGGCAACCCACGGCGTCTGCTCGACCGCCGGGACTGCCGCAGGCCCCGCTCCGCGGGCACCCGCGCGAAGCCGTTTCGCCGACTGGCGCTCTCTGTCTTGCGGAGGCTACTTGGCGATCTGCTTCTCGCGCACTTCCTCCAGTGTCTTGCAGTCGATGCAGAGCGTCGCCGTCGGGCGTGCCTCGAGCCGCTTGATGCCGATCTCGACGCCACAGGCGGCGCAATAACCGTAATCCCCACTGTCAATGCGCTGGATGGTCTCCTCGATCTTCTTGATCAGCTTGCGCTCGCGGTCGCGGTTGCGCAGTTCGATCGCGATGTCGGTTTCCTGGCTGGCTCGGTCGTTCGGATCGGCAAACACCGTCGCCTCATCCTGCATGGTATGCACCGTCCGCTCGATGTCATCCATCAATTGCAGCTTGACGGCCTCCAGGATGTCACGAAAGTGCGCCAGCTGATCGCTGTTCATGTACTCCTCGCCAGCGTGCTGTACGTAGGGAGTGAAATGCCTCTGGAGCAATTCTTCAGCCATGTTCGAAGACCCCGTTCCCCGGTTGAAAAAAAGACGACTTGATATCAGAAAGCGAGTGCGCTTGCAAGCCGGCGTCGCTCGCTCGCTCACTCGCCCCACACACCCCCTGGCCCTCGCCGCCCCCGGCGACGCAGCTGCGTCGTTCCGAGCGTGCCGCCGGAGCGTACTCCAGGCCCATTCCTCGGCGATAATCGGTCGCATCGGCAGCCGCGCGGAAGCTCACCAGACGGCTGTCAAGCGCCCACAGCGACTTGGCTGCGGCGCCACACGTGTCGCCACCGGCCGCCGGCGGGCGCACCCTGCGAGCGAAGACGATGCCCTTGCACATCGAAACGCCATTGATCGAATCGCGCTCCCTCGGACTGGCGAGCCAACGTTCGGTGTGGCTCAAGCTGGAAGCCCTGCAGCCGCCGGGCTCGTTCAAGATTCGCGGCATTGGTGCCGCCTGTGAGGAGCACCGGCGCGCCGGTGCACGCCGCTTTGTGTCCTCTTCGGGCGGCAATGCCGGTCTCGCGGTGGCCTACGCCGGTCGGAAGCTCTCGCTGCCGGTCACCGTCGTCGTCCCGCAGAGCACTTCCCCCCGGGCGCGCGAGCTGCTGCGACGGGAAGGGGCCGAGGTCATCGTGCATGGTCCCTCCTGGCAAGAGGCGAACAGCCTGGCGCTGTCCTTGCTGGCGGCGGGTGACGCCTTCATCCACCCGTTTGACGACCCGCTGCTCTGGCAAGGCCATGCCACCCTGGTCGACGAGATTGCCCGCTCCGGGCTGCTGCCGGACGCCATCGTGCTGGCGGTCGGCGGTGGCGGCCTGCTCGCCGGCGTGATCGAAGGGCTGCGCCGAAACGGTCTCGGCGACATTCCGGTGATTGCCGTCGAAACGGCCGGTGCCGACTCCCTGCATCGCTCGCTGCGCGCCGGCAGAATCGTCGCGCTCGCGGAAATCAGCAGTGTCGCCACCTCGCTCGGGGCCAAACGCGTCTGCGAACAGGCGTTCACGTGCTCGCTGGCGCACCCGGTAGACAGCGTCGTCGTCTCCGATGCTGCGGCGCTCAACGCCTGCGAGCGCTTCCTTGGCGACCATCGACTGCTCGTGGAGCCCGCCTGCGGTGCCACTCTGGCCTTGGCCTACGAGCGATCGCCGGCGCTCACCGGCCATTCGCGCGTGCTCTTCATCGTCTGTGGCGGTGCGACGGCAAGCCTCGCCGACATCCGTGCCTGGTCACGCCGGCTTCGCCGGAGCGGCGGCGAACCGCGGCGACAAACCGACCTGCCCTAGCAGCCTGTCGGACTTGATGGGTCGAAGCGAAAAAAGTGGGAGACGAGCGCAGTTTTTCACGGATTTCAAGCGAATAGTGGTTCTATTCGTGCAGAAATACGGGGAGAAATGAGCCGTCTTCCCACTTCTTGCAGCCGACTTGGTCAAGTCCGACAGGCTGCTAGGCAGGCCAGAAGGCGACGCCGATCAGCAGCGCGGCAAACAGCCCGCCCAGCACGTCGAGGGTCCAGTGCGCCCGCAGGAGGATGACGAGCACCATCTGCAGGATGGCGAGCAGAGCCGCGAGGACGGTCAGCGCGGAGATACCGAGAGTCGCGACCTGCATGGCGCCGTACACGGCGAGCGCGGTGTGTCCCGAGAAGAAGAAATCGTTGCCTACGGAATAGGTCACGAAGAGCGAGGGAAAGCCCGGGTCACGCCAGATGATGCCAGCCGGCGCCGGCAGGGCGACCAGCGCCTGGCTCAACTGGCGCAGGGCAAACAGGCTGAGCAGACCAAGGAACGGGCTGAAGCTCGGCCCGATCAGGGCGTAGGCGAGCACGAACAGGGTGACGACATCGATCGCAAGCGAGCTGCCGATCAGCACTGCCCGCGCAGCGCCCGGATGCTCATGCAGCCAGGCGTTGCCACTGGCCGTCAGCCGGTGCAGATGATCGTACATCACGCCGTCGGCGAGACGGCGTTCACCGATCAGGCGCTGCGTCACGAACCAGCCGACAAGACCGCCGACGACGGCGAGCAGCCGCCAGGCAACGACATCCCAGGCCGCCAGCTGCGGCATCGCTCAGGCGGCTCCACTCGGGGCGTCGAGGCGCTCGGGTTCAACCCGCCGCGCCGGTATCCCGGCCCAGGTTTCGCCAGCCGGAATGAGTGTGTTGGGGAGGACGAACGAACCGGCAAGAACCTTGGCCCTCTCGCCGACCTCGACACCGCCCATGACGATCGCACGCAGGCCGATGGTCGCACCGGCCGCGATCCGGACTGGAGCAATCACCAAATAGCCGCCCTGTGCATAGTGCGCCATGATGCTGGCCGAACCGCCGATCGTCACCCCGTCCCCCATCTCGAGCAGCGATGGATCGGCGAGGGCAGTCGAATTGATCGTCACGTTGCGCCCGATGCGCATCCCCATCAGCCGATAATAGAGTTGGGCAAAGGGTGACGGCGTCACGAATTCGAGAAAGGAATAGCGGACCACGAGCGTCAGCGTGCAGTGTACATACCAGCGCAGGGCGGTCAGCGACACCGCCGAGCCACGGTACGGCCGCAGGCGCCCACCGAGCACGAGGTTCAACAGCGGCGCGACGCAGAGCAGGGTCAGGCCGTAAACAAAGTAGCAGACAGCCAGCAGCAAACCGGTCAGAGCGTAACGCCAGACCGCGTTGCTGACCGCGAGCAGGCCCACGGATAGCGTGTCGAACAGCCAGACGGCCACCGCCAGAGACAGACCTGCGGCGACGATCGCCAGGCCGATGAAGGGCAACGGGCCGATGAGCGCGAGCAGTCTTTGCATGCTTCTCCTCCGGACGGCGGCTGGCAGGCCTGGTCGTTCAGCGACGCCCGAGCTCTGCCTCTGCTTCGGCAGCAGTGCCGAAGCTGCGCGCAGCGATCTGCCGCTTCTCGAGGGCCTCGCGCAACCGGGCACGCAGGAAGGTGTTCGAGGTGAAGCGCGTCACATCGTGATAGCAGGTCTCCATGAGGCCCTTGACCATCTCGATGTACTCGTCGACCAGTTCGGGCAGGATCGAGAATCGGTCGTAGTTGACCACGGCATTCACGCGCCGGCCGACCGGCGCCAGCCGCTCGATGACCGCCCGGCGCACCGCCTCGATGTCGGCCGGGCTACGGATGTCGAGCCCCTCGAAGTTTATGAACAGGATGTTCTTCGCCGCATCGTAGGAAAGGCGCTCGGCGAGCGGCAGCGCCAGCAGCTGCGAACGCAGCTTCATCGGTTCGTCGCGGAAGATCCGCGGGTCCATCAGAAGCGGCGCCGAGTGCATCACCGGAACGAAGTCCATCCGGTCGAGAACGTCGCGTTGCAGGTCGACACCCGGCGCGATCTCGACCAGCTCGAGTCCCTCCGAACAGAGGCGGAAGACGCACCGTTCGGTGATGTAGAGCACCGTCAGGCCTCGTCGCTGCGCTTCGCGGCCGCTGAAGGTCCTGTGCTCGACCTCGTTGACGAACTTCCTGGCCTGGCCATCGCGCAGGATGCGCAGGCGGCCCTCCTCGACCGTCACCTCGAGCTGGCCGGCAGTGAAGGTGCCGACGAAGACCACCTTCCTGGCGTTCTGCGAGATGTTGATGAAACCACCGGCGCCAGCCAGACGCGGGCCGAAGCGGGAGACATTCAGATTGCCCTGGCGATCCGCCTGGGCGAGACCGAGAAAGGCCAGGTCAAGACCGCCGCCGTCATAGAAATCGAACTGACTCGGCTGATCGATGATCGCCTGCGCGTTGGTCGCCGCACCGAAGTTGAGCCCGCCCGCAGGGATTCCGCCAATCACTCCGGGTTCGGCGGTCATCGTCACCAGGTCGGAGATCTTCTCCTCTGCGGCAACGCTCGCGATACCTTCGGGCATGCCGATCCCGAGGTTGACCACCGCGTTGGCCTGCAGCTCGAACGCCGCGCGGCGGACGATGATCTTGCGTTCGCTCATCGGCATCGGCTGGATCGCCGACAGCGGTACGCGGATCTCACCGGCAAATGCCGCGCTGTACTGTTCGCCGAAGGTCTGCATGTGGTATTCCGGCTTCTCGGCAACCACGACACAGTCCACCAGTACCCCCGGGATCTTCACTTGCCGCGGATTGAGCGTGCCACGCTCGGCGATGCGCTCGACCTGGACGATGACCACACCACCCGAGTTTCGCGCCGCCATCGCGATCGCCTGTGCTTCCAGCGTCAGCGCTTCCCGCTCCATCGTCACGTTGCCGTCCGCGTCGGCAGTGGTGCCGCGGATGATTCCGACATGAATCGGAAAGGCCTTGTAGAACAGGTACTCCTCGCCGTCGATCGGCAGCACGCGGACGAGTTCCTCCCTGGTCGAAGCGTTCAACCTGCCACCGCCAAACCGTGGATCGACGAAGGTGCCGAGCCCGACACGGGTGATCGTCCCCGGCTTGCCTGCCGCGATGTCGCGAAACAGGTGCGCGATCACCCCCTGCGGCAGGTTGTAGGCCTGGACGCGGTCGGCCACCGCCAGCGCCTGCAGCTTCGGCACGAGTCCCCAGTGACCACCGATCACTCGTGCGAGCATCCCGTCGTGGCCGAAATGGTTGAGCCCGCGCGCCCTGCCGTCGCCCTGCCCTGCGGCATACACCAGGGTCAGGTTGCGCGGTCTGCCAAGGCCCTCGGGGTCGCTGCGCTGACTGGCGAGAAAACGCTCCTCGAGCGCGATGGCGATGTTCTCGGCAAAGCCGATGCCGACGAAGCCGCTGGTGGCGATCGTATCGCCGTCACGAATCAGGCGCACCGCTTCGCCGGCCGAGACGATCTTGCCGGTATCCGATGCACGCAACGAAGAGGCCATGGGATGGGAGGATAGGGGCAAGGTCTGTCTCCTGAGGTGATCGGCTACCGGGTCAGGGCGGGGACTGGCGTCCGCTAGCCCACGCCCGGTAGTATAAGGCGATCCACGCGGCCATCGTCGGACCGGGAGGTCATCGCGACCGCGCACCCGCATCGTCGACTCAAGCGCCCGTGCTCAGCCACGACAACGACCGATTCAACGCTACCTGAAGAGCGCCGGCCAGTGAACCAGCGGGCGTCGGGTCTCAGGCTTCGGCAACCGCCTCCTCAGCGAGTGAGGGATAGTCGATGTAGCCGCTTTCGCCCCCCTTGTAGATCGTCTTCGCATTGTAGGCGGCAAGGGGCGCGCCGATCCGCAGACGGTCGACGAGATCCGGGTTGGCGATGAAGTGCTTGCCGAAGGCGACCAGATCGGCGTTGTCCGAGGACAATGCAGCTTCGGCGCGCTGGCGGTCGAATCCGCCGCAGAGGATGATGCTACCCCCGTAACATGCTCGCAGGTGCTGCAGCAATTCGCTGGCGGGATCGTGAATCCAGCTCGCGGACTGGTCATACACGTGCAGGTAGCCGACCCGCATGCGAGCGAGCTGGTACGCCAGTTGGCCATAGGTGAACAGCGGCGCCGGATCGGGCTGCATCTCGTGTGCGACCCCCAGCGGCGAGATGCGGACGCCGACGCGCTCGCTGCCGACCACCGAGGCAACCGCCGCCACCGTCTCGAGCAGGAAGCGCCAGCGTCTTCCTGTCGTACCGCCATATTCGTCGCTGCGATCGTTGATGTAGGGACAACGGAACTGATCGAAGAGATAACCATTGGCGGCATGGATCTCGACCCCGTCGAAGCCGGCTGCCAGGCTGTTCGCTGCGGCCCGTGAAAAGTCGGCGACCACCTCGCGGACTTCGTGGGTGCGCAACGCACGCGGCGGATGGCAAGGAACCAGAACCGGCTCGTGGCCGCCTGCGAGGACCGGCACCCGGTCGGCGCTCAAGCCGATGGTGCTCGGTCCGACGGGTGGCGAACCATCAGCCCGCAGGCTGCAGTGGCCGACACGCCCGACATGCCACAACTGCAGGTAGATGCGCCCAGCCGCTCGGTGCACCGCGCGCGTGACGTTGCGCCAGGCGACAATCTGTGCCGGCGTGTAGATCCCCGGAGTGCGCGCGCAACCGCGGGCCTGCGGCGAGACCGGAGTCCCCTCGGCAACGATCAGCCCCGCCGACGCCCGCTGGGCGTAATACAGGGCGCTCATCGCGGTCGGCGCGAGTTGTGTGTCACTGGCACGGTTGCGGTTCATCGGTGCCATGACGATACGATTGGCCAGGCGCAGCCCGGCGAGCGTATGGCAAGAAAATAGACTGTTGTGCATGTTCGTGCATACCTCCGTTGAAACAAAAAGCGCACGGATTGGGCAAGCACGTTTCATGCCCGCTTGCCGCAGACACCTGTGCGCGCTGGTCGATCGACACCGAGCAGACGGTCGGCACAGCATCGCAGGCCCACATTGCGGTTCGATGGCGCAACCGGGCCTCGACCGGCCCGTACCGAGGATGACCCAGGGTGTGGCCGCGCGGTCAACGGGAAACGGGTGAATAGTGGCGCGTGGCAGGCGCAGCACCGAAGACCGCCCTTGTCCCGCGAATCGGGCACCGTTGGTGCCGCCGGGTGCGGCGCACGCGCAGGAAATGGACCGTCGGTGAAGACAGACGCGACCGCAGGAACGGCATGTTCCTCGGCGGGCAATGCGTTTCGTCAAACTGGGATCGCAGGCCGCGCGAGGCCGAGACGCAGACTCGGCGCGCGAGCACCAACGGCCAGCGGCAGGGAACAAAGCGCGGCAATCGCGACCAGCCGACCATCGGCTCGACCAGCCACAATGCGACGGACCGTCAGCTCACAGGCCCCACACCTGGTTGGCGCGCACGAAGCCCGTTTCGCCGTCGCGATGACGCACCTTGACCCAACCACCCGGGGCGGTCTCGAGAAAGTTCAGCGACACATTTCTGGCCGCCTCAAAGGCGATGGGTGCCGACTCCTCGGGACTCAGCCGGATCTGGGCGCGCGGCGTGGTGACGATGACAGTCCGCCGCTTGACGAGGTGCTTTGCCTCGATCCAGGCCAGCCCGCCATCGGCATCACGGACCTTCGACCATCCTTCAAGGTTGACCACGAGTTCGACCGGGGTCCCGCGCCGGATGACGAACGACTTGCCCCCCCTCTGCGACGGCGCGTCATAAAGGACGGTCGGCACGTCGACGGTGCGATACTCGATGGCCAACGATGGGGCCGCCAGACCAACCGCAAGCAACGCGCCGAGCAAACGCGGCATCGCTCAGGCCGTTGCCTCGCCGGCCGCACTGCCGGCTGCTGCCTGCTGCTGTTGCAGGCGAGACATGTAGAGCGCTTCGAAGTTCACCGGCTGCAGCATCACGGGCGCGAAGCCCGCACGAGTGACGGCATCGGACACCGCCTCGCGCGCGTACGGGAAGAGGATGTTGGGACAGGCGATCGACAGCAGCGGATCCATGTTCTCGCTTGGCACGTTCTGCACGCGAAAGATGCCCGCCTGCCCGACCTCGACGAGGAATACGGTTTTCTCCCCGATCTTGGAGGTCACGGTGGTGGTCAGCGTGACCTCGAAGATTCCTTCGCCGATACCCTGCGCATTGCTCTGCAACTGGATGCTGACTTGGGGTGACTCGCGCTCGAGAAAAATCTGGGGCGCATTGGGCACCTCCAGCGAAAAATCCTTGATATAGATCTTCTCGATTGCAAATACGGGGTTTTCTTGTTCGCTCATGGTAGCTTTCGGCCAAGGGTGGGAAAAGGATCAACGAAACCCGGCAAGCAGGGCTCAGGCACTCTCGCCGGCGAGGAGTGGCAGCAGCTTGCCGGAACGATCGAGTGCAACCAAGTCGTCGGCACCGCCAACGTGGGTCGCTCCAATGAAGATCTGCGGCACCGTGCGTCGGCCAGTCCGTACCTGCATTTCGCTGCGCCGTTCGGGATCGAGATCGATCCGCACCTTTTCGATCTCGGCGACGCCCCGGGCGCGGAGGAGTTGTTCGGCGCGGATGCAGTAGGGGCAGACCGCCGTCGAGTACATCAGCACCGGCACCCGAACGCTCATCGACGCGCCCCCTTCTTCAGCGGCAGCCCGGCCTCGCCCCACGCGGCGATACCCCCTTCCAGATTGTGCACGCGTACGAAGCCCAGTTTGGCAAGCGTCCCGCAGGCCACCTGCGACCGCGCTCCGGACTGGCAGACGAGAATCAGCGGCTTCTCCTTGAACTGCTCGAGTTCGCCAGCACGCTCCGCCAACGAAGCCGCCGGAATGTTGCGCGAGTCGACGAGATGCCCCGCGATGTACTCATTTTGGTCGCGGATGTCGATCACTTGGGCGCTCTCACGGTTGATCAGCATCGTCGCCTCACTCGCCGTGACCGCTTTCGCTCCGCCCGGGCGGCGGAAGGTCAGCACCAGCAACATGCCGCCGCTGACTATCGCGATGGCAATGAGAAAGATGTTTTGTTGTACGAATTCCAACACAGGCTCCAGATACCGATGGCGACCACCAGACGCGACTGGCGCTGGCAGGAGAGTGGCTTGAAGCGGGGGACCAAGCTGCCGCCTAGCCGCCGCAGAACACCTCGCGCATCATGCCGATGAGCTGCAATGTCCGCTCATCGCCGACCCGATAAAAGACACGGTGTGCCTCCTTGCGGGCAAGCAAAATACCTTTTTCGCGCAAAATCGCGAGATGCTGCGAGATGTTGCTCTGCGAGGTGCCAACCGCCTCGACGATCTCCTGCACGCATGCCTCCTGGTCCCCGATCACGCACAGGATCTTCAGACGCAACGGGTGCGAGATCGATTTCAGCGCGCGTGCCGCTTGCTCGATGTGCTCCTGCTTGTCGATCAGACTGGTCTTGATGGGCACGTCTCGCCAGCATCGCCGTTTATCATATAATCGCGCATTATAAAAGAAAAGCCTGATCTACGGAGTGCTCCGCTTTTCAGCGGCTTGCGGCTCCTCGCGCCGGCGCTCGGGCACAGCCTTCTCACGCTCCTGCAGGACCGTCTTCGTTCATTGGCGAGCATCAGACAGACCCACGAGCGCTTCTCGCGCACCACCGACGAAGCTTTCGGGCGCGAACACGGCGGCGCGATCGTCACCTCGAGCGGCAGTCGGCAAGCGAGAGCGGAGCGGAACAGCCCAGCGACGACGGCGAGGACCGAAGCGCCCACCGCCTTCGCAGCCTCGAACTGGCGCTGCCTGGGCCTTCTCGCCCTGCTGCTCGGCGCTCTGCAGCCGGCAGCGATGGCCGGCAGCCGTCAGACGGCGGCCAGCGTGGACACGGCGTCCGCTGGCGAGGTGGCCGAAAAGCAAGGCAATCTGAAGTCGCTGCGCAGCCAGATCGAAGCGCTTCGCCGGCAGATGAGCGCCGCCGAAGGCTCGCGCAGGGACGCCGTCGATCAGTTGCAGGAAGCGGAGCGCGCCATCTCGGCTACCCAACGCCAACTGCACGAAACGGGGACCGAGACCGAGAGACTGCGGACTCGCCTCAACGAACTGGAAAGGCAGGCGGGTGATCTCGGCCGGGTCCTCAACGCCCAGCAGGAGCAACTGGCACGCCTCCTGCACCGACAGTACCTGCGGGGCAATCCCGATCCAGTGCGCATGTTCCTCAACGGCGATGACCCGAACCAGCTGGCACGCGACCTCTACTATCTGGAGATGATCGGCCGCGCACGGCGCGAGATCCTGCGCGAAATCGAGGCGAACTTGCAGCGCCAGCAGGCGCTCGCCCGCGACACCCGCCAACAGGCCGAGCTGCTCGCCACCAGCGAGGCCCGGCAGCGCGAGGAGCATGCCCGGCTGATTGCCCAGCGACAGCAGCGACAACTGGCTCTTTCCAAGGTTTCGGAGCAGATCGCCGCGCAGCGGCGTGAGATCGGCACCCTGCAGCGCGATGAGAGGCGCTTGGCTGAACTCGTCGACCGGCTGGCGCGAATCCTTGCCGCGCAGGCGAGCGACGCCCGCCGTGAAACGCAGCGGCGCGAGCCGGCAAGACCTCCCGAAGCCCGCGAACCGGCATCGCCGGCGGAAGCCGCTGCCGGCGACGCGCGCGCGGTGTCGCCACCGGCGGCAAGTCGTGCTGACGAAGCGGCGTCGACGACTGGCGCCGCTGGCCTGGCACGGTTGAAGGGACAGCTGCGCCTGCCGACGCGAGGATCCGTCAGCAATCGCTTTGGCACCACGCGACAGGAGGGAAGCAACTGGAAGGGCCTTTTCATCCTGGCCAGCACTGGCAGTGAGGTCCGCAGCATCGCCGCCGGCAAGGTCGTCTTCGCAGAATGGATGCGCGGCTTCGGCAACCTGATCATCGTCGATCATGGCGGCGGCTACCTGTCGATCTATGCCAACAACGAGTCGCTGTTGAAGAACGTCGGCGAGGAAGCGCGCTTGGGCGAGGTGATCGCGACCGTCGGCAACAGCGGTGGCAATCCGGAATCCGGTTTATACTTCGAGCTGCGCCATCAGGGCAGACCGCTCGATCCGATGGCCTGGGTCGGCGCCAGGCACTGAAGGCCTGTTGACAACCCGTCGCCAGCGGGCCCGGACGACGGGCATGAGCGAGCAGGAGCCCCTGTGCATCAGCCAGCGCGCTTGAGCACCGTTTCTGCTCACCCATCGGCGACGCACACGAAATGATGCGCACTGGAGTGAGACGAATGGGCAAGTTGAGACAGGCCGGATTGGTCGGCGCAGGGTTGCTGGGCGGCGTGCTGATCAGCCTGCAGTTTTCGGCGATCGCTGACAAGGAAACGCGCGCCAGCCTGCCCATCGAGGAACTGCGCACCTTCGCTGAAGTCTTCAACGCCATCAAGAGCGGCTACGTCGAACCGGTCGAGGACAAGAAGCTGATCACGCACGCCATCAGCGGCATGCTCTCCAACCTCGATCCCCACTCGAGCTACCTTGACGCCGACGCGTTCAAGGATCTGCAGGTCGGAACGCAGGGCGAGTTTGGCGGCATCGGCATCGAGGTGGGCATGGAAGACGGCCTCGTCAAGGTCGTCTCGCCGATCGAAGACACGCCAGCGTACCGGGCGGGTATCAAGACCGGCGACCTGATCTTCAAGATCGACGACACCCTCGTCAAGGGACTGACGCTGACGGAAGCCGTCAAACGCATGCGTGGCAAACCGAAGTCGCAGATCAGGCTGTCCATCGTCCGCAAGGGGGAGGCAAAACCGATCAATGTCACCCTGACCCGTGAAGTGATCAAGGTGCAGAGCGTCAAGTCGAAACTGGTCGAGGACGGTTACGGCTACCTGCGCATCACTTCGTTCCAGGAGAACACGGGCGCGGCGGTGGTCAAGCACCTCAACGACCTCTTCCGGAATGGGCCACTGAAGGGTCTGGTACTCGACCTGCGCAACGACCCCGGCGGCCTGCTCAACAGTGCCGTCGGAGTTTCCGCGGCCTTCCTGCCGCCGGAAACTCTGGTCACCTCGACCGACGGCCGCGCACCCGATGCCAAGCACCGGTACGCGACCTCGCCGAGCGACTACCTGCGTGGCAGCCGGGACGATTACATCCGGAACCTGCCGCCGGAGGCACGTAGCGTGCCGATGGTGGTACTGGTCAATGGCGGCTCGGCATCGGCATCCGAGATCGTTGCCGGCGCATTGCAGGACCACAAGCGCGCCGTCATCCTGGGCACCACCACCTTCGGCAAGGGATCCGTACAGACCGTCCTGCCGCTGCCGGGAAACACGGCGATCAAGCTGACGACCGCGCGCTATTACACGCCCTCCGGTCGCTCGATCCAGGCCAAGGGAATCGTTCCGGACATCGTCGTCGAGGAAAGCGCCAACGGCACCTCGGCCGAGCGCTTGCGCGAAGCCAACCTCGAGCATCATCTCGACAACGACAAGGAAGGCGGTACGCCGGCCAAGGAAGCTCCGGCCAAGCCCGCCAAGCCGGCACCGGCGAAGCCGAAGAGCAGCGCGCCGAAGGAGGATGCGGACGAGGCTGTCGAGATGCCGCCGAGCCGGGAACTGGCGTCGAAGAAGGACTACCAGCTCAACCAGGCACTCAATCTGCTCAAGGGTATGCAGATCATGAAGACGGCGCGCTGAATCGTGCCTGTGGATGGCGAAGGTGAAACGACCGGCTGCGCCAGCCCCACCACCGATCCGCAAGCAGCGGACCATCGTGTTCGCGCGGCTACCCCCCGGGCAGATCCCCGAGGCTGCCGCCTACCTCGGCAGCCTCGAACAGTTGCTCGTCGAGCCGCACGAGCAGCAGCGCGAGATCGCCGTCGCCTATGACCTGCGGCAACACTCGCTGCAGGAACTCGAGACGTCTTTGGAAGAGCGCGGCCACCACCTCGACAACACCCTGCTGAGCAAGATGGTGCGGGCACTGATCCACTACGTCGAGGAAACCCAGTTGCACAATCTGCAGACCCCGGCACGGCCGCTGAAGCGCTCGCAGTCCCAGGCCTATACCCATGCCTGGGAGCGCCACCCACACGGTGACCACGACGATACGCCGCCGGAGTGGCGAGAGTACAAGTAGCTCCCGCGCGATGAACGACCGGCAGTTGCTGCGCTACAGCCGACACATCCTGCTCGACGAGATCGGCATCGCCGGGCAGCAGCGCCTGGTTGACGCGAGCGCGCTGATCATCGGTGCCGGCGGACTCGGCTCGCCGGCAGCGATCTATCTGGCCTCCGCCGGCGTTGGCCGGATCACCCTGGCCGACGGCGACACCGTCGACCTGACCAACCTGCAGCGCCAGATTCTGCACAGCGAAGAGCGCCTCGGCCAGAGCAAGGTTGCCTCCGGCCAGACGGCACTGCACGGGATCAACCCCGAAGTCCTGGTCGAAGCGGTACCCCACCGCGTCAGCGGCGAGTCACTGGCAGCACTGGTCGCCGACGCCGACGTCGTGCTCGACTGCAGCGACAACTTTGCCACGCGACACGCCGTCAATCGGGCCTGTGTCAGTCATCGCAAACCACTGGTGTCGGGTGCTGCGATCCGCTTCGCCGGCCAGTTCGCCGCCTTTGACAGCCGTCGTGGCGACGGCCCCTGCTACAACTGCCTGTTCCCGGAAACAGGCGAAGCCGACGAGCCGCGCTGCGCCGTGATGGGCGTCTTTGCACCGCTCACCGGCATCATTGGCACGATGCAGGCAGCCGAAGCGCTCAAGCTGATTGCCGGCGCCGGCGAGGTCACGCTCGGGCGGTTGTGGTTGCTTGATGGCCTGACGCTCGAGTGGCGCAGCGTCCGCTTCGGGCGTGATCCCCGGTGCGCGGTCTGCGCACCGTCGACGCTCAGCTGAAGCGCGCCAGCAGCCGCAGATCCTGAGACAGCAGGCGAACGTCGCGAATGAGCAGCTGCTTCCTGCCGGCCAGCGACTCGAGCTGCGGCAGAGCGAACATTCCGCGCGCCGCATCGCCGACGAGACAAGGCGCCAGATAGAGCAGCAGTTCATCGACCAGGCCCGCCTGCAGCAGGGCGCCGCTGAGTACGAAGCCGGCTTCGACGTGGAGTTCGTTGATGCCGCGCCGGGCCAGTTCGGCAAGCAGTGCCCGCAGATCGACCCGGCCGTCCGAAGCGGGCAGCAGCAGGACTTCGACGCCCAACTCGGCGAGCGCCGCGCTGCGGGCGCGGTCAGTCACGGCAGCAACGACCAGGGTGCCACCACCCTGCAGCACCCGCGCGTCCGGCGAGACCTCGAGGCGACTGTCGACGACGATCCGCAGCGGCTGCCGGACAATATCGGTGGGCAGTTCCGCGATCCCGCGGACGCTGAGCTGCGGATCGTCCGCCCGCACGCTGCCGCTACCGGTCAGGATCGCGCAGGCGCGTGCCCGCCAGCGATGACCGTCCTGCCGCGCGGCCGGTCCGGTCAGCCATTGGCTGGCGCCGTTGCACAGCGCAGTCTTGCCGTCCAGGCTGGCGGCGAGCTTCAGCCGCAGCCACGGTCGGCCACGTGTCATGCGGCTCACGAAGCCGATGTTGAGTTCCCGCGCCGCGTCAGCGAGCAAGCCACATTCGGCGCGCACGCCCGCCTGTCGCAGGGCCGCCAGCCCGCGACCGGCAACCAGCGGATTCGGATCCTCGATGGCGGCGACGACCCGGTGCACGCCGGCCGCCAACAGCGTCTCGGCGCAGGGGGGCGTACGGCCGTGATGGCTGCAGGGCTCCAGGGTAACGAAGGCGGTGGCGCCGCGGGCCTTGTCGCCAGCCACCCGCAGCGCATGCACTTCGGCATGCGGGCCGCCGGCCCGCACATGCCAGCCCTCGCCGACGACCTGCCGATCGCGAACGATGACACAACCAACGCGCGGATTCGGCGTGGTTGTCAGCAGGCCGCGCTCGGCAAGGCGCAGCGCTCGCGCCATGAACTCATGATCCGCCGCGCTGAACGCGGGCTGCATCAGCGACCGAGCGGCTGGGCCGACCGCGAGACCTCACGGATGACCTTGGAGAACTCGTCCACGTCCTCGAAATTCCGATAGACCGAGGCAAAGCGGACGTACGCCACCTTGTCGAGCTTCTTCAACTCACGCATCACCATCTCGCCGAGCTTCTCTGACGCCACCTCACGCTCGCCGAGTGCGAGCAGCTTTTCCTCGATGCGGCTGATCGCCGCCTCGACCGCCTGGCTGCTCACTGGCCGCTTGCGCAATGCCAGATCGAGACTTGCGGCCAGCTTCTCGCGGTCGAACTCGACCCTCGAGCCGTTCTTCTTGATCACCTGCGGCATCCGCAACTCGGCCCGTTCGTGGGTCGTGAAGCGTTTGTCGCACTTCAGACACCGCCGGCGCCGGCGGACGATGTCGCCATCGTCACTGATCCGCGTGTCGGCGACAGTCGTCTCGGCAGCACCGCAGAACGGGCATTTCATCGCTGCTACCCGCCATAAACGGGGAACTTCCTGCACAGTGTGGCGACGTCGGCCCGCACCCGGAGCCGCACTGCCTCGTCAGCCGGAGCATCGAGGACATCGGCGATCAGGTGCGCGACCTGCTCCGACTCGATCTCGGTAAAGCCGCGTGTCGTCATCGCCGGCGAGCCGATGCGGACACCCGACGTGACGAAAGGTTTCTGCGGGTCGTTCGGAATTGCGTTCTTGTTGACCGTGATGTGCGCCGCGCCGAGAGCGGCTTCAGCGTCCTTGCCGGTGATCTCCTTGGCGCGCAGGTCGACGAGAAAGACGTGCGATTCGGTGCGACCCGAGACGATGCGCAGCCCGCGCTCCTCCGCCAGGACACGTGCCAGGACACGCGCGTTGGCGAGAACCTGTTCCTGGTAATCGCGGAAGGCCGGCATCAGGGCCTCCTTGAAAGCCACCGCCTTGGCCGCGATGACGTGCATCAGGGGACCGCCCTGCAACCCCGGGAAGACCGCTGAATTGATCGCCTTCTCGTGTTCCGCCTTCATCAGGATGACACCACCGCGAGGACCACGCAGCGTCTTGTGCGTCGTCGACGTGACGACGTCGGCACAGGGCACCGGGTTGGGATAGCAGCCGGCAGCGATGAGACCCGCATAGTGCGCCATGTCGACCATGAAGATCGCCCCGATTTCCTTCGCCACTGCGGCGAAGCGTTCGAAATCGATACACAGGGAATAGGCCGAGGCACCGGCAATCAGGATGCGTGGGCGGTGCTCGCGCGCCAGCGCTTCCATCCGGTCGTAATCGATCGCCTCATGCCTGTCGAGGCCGTAGGCGACGACATTGAACCACTTGCCGGACATGTTGAGCGGCATGCCATGCGTCAGGTGGCCTCCTTCGGCCAGACTCATTCCCATGATCGTGTCACCCGGTTTGGCAAAGGCCATCAGCACGGCCTGATTCGCCTGCGAACCGGAATTGGGCTGCACGTTCGCTGCCTCGGCGCCAAACAGCTTCTTCAATCGCTCGATCGCCAGTTGCTCCGCAGCATCGACGTGCTCGCAGCCGCCGTAATAGCGCTTGCCGGGATAACCCTCGGCGTACTTGTTGGTCAGTTGCGAACCCTGCGCCGCCATCACCGCATGGCTGACGTAGTTCTCCGAGGCAATCAGTTCGATGTGCTCTTCCTGGCGGCGGTTCTCGTCCTGGATGGCCTGCCAGATCTTCGGGTCTACCTGCGCCAGGGTGTCTTTGACTGAAAACATCGCATACGCCTCACGAGCCTTGAAGGGAGCAGGATTGTACCATGCGCCGCGGCAGGGAAAATCGCGCCGGATCCTCCCGGCACGAGCACCGGCAGCGCCTCGCCGGGGGCAGCACGCGCGACCGGCAGTCCTGCCCGCGGCTGGCGCGGGGGCAGTTCCTAATCCTCGCCTTCGGCGTCCTCGACACCATAGTCGCGGTCAAGCGCGTTCATCCGCCGCGCGTACCACCAGATGATCAGCAGGTAGGTCAGCGGTGCTCCCTGGGCTCCCATGTAGAAACCAAGCGGCATACCCAGGACCAGGATGTGCTCGACCTCACGCGCAAAATAGCTGACGACGAAGGAGACGAAGAACCACAAGCCGAGAAGCCCCGCCGTCAGGCGAAGGTTGCGCCGCCAGTAAGCGCGCTGCCGCTCATCGAGCCGCATCGTCGCCCACCAGGCACCAGCCGCCCTGCCGACCACAGGCAGAGGTTCTCCCAGCCCTCGGCCACCGCCCCATCAGCGGTCGAACTCCGGGTAGCGAACGCTCTCGACGAAGTCCTGCGTCTCCTTGCTTGGTGGCTTGTCCAGCAGGCTGACGACGACGATCGTCGCGAAGCCGGCAGCGACGCCCCAGACGCCAGCCGATGTGGACTGGATCCCGAGCCATGGCTCCATGCCGATGCCCTGGATGTGCAGCCAGGGGATCGAGTCGAACTGCACGCGGACCATGTAGTAGAGCGTCACCAGCAGACCGACCAGCATGCCGCTGACGGCCCCGGCACGCGTCGCCCGTTTCCAGAACACGCCGACGATCAGCGCCGGGAACAGCGCTGAGCCGGCAAGAGAGAAAGCCCAGGCCACCATGAACAGGATCGTCGCCGGCTTCTGTGACGCGACCGTGGCTGCCAGCACCGCGACGACGAGCAGCAACGACTTGGAGACGACCAACCGCCACTGCGTCGTCGCCTGCGGGCGAAAGACCTTGTAGTACAGGTCATGCGACAGCGCGCTGGCGATGGTCAGCAACAAGCCGTCCGCGGTTGACAGCGCGGCCGCCAGCGCACCGGCCGCCACGAGACCGGAAATGACGTAGGGCAGGCCGGCGATCTCCGGCATCGCCAACAGGATCACATCCGGGTTGAGCACCAGTTCCGCCAGCTGCACGATACCGTCGCCGTTGATGTCCTCGATCGACACCATGCCGATCTTGCCCCACGAGCTCACCCAGAGCGGCAGTTGCGCGATCGGCGACCCCACCAGGTGCGTGTAGATTTCATGCTTGACGAAGGCCGCATAGGCCGGCGCCGTCAGGTACAGCGCCAGGATGAAGAGCAGCGACCAGAACACCGAAAGGCGCGCATCGCGAACGCCGGGCGTGGTGTAATAGCGCGTCAGGACGTGCGGCAAGGCTGCCGTACCGATCATCAGACAGAAGACGAGGGTCAGGAAATTCGCCCGCGCCACCTCGTTCACCGACTCGCCCGGTCCTGGATAGGCGGTCATGTGATGATCGGGATCGACCCCCCGCTGCGCCGCCTGGCGCATGTGTGTCTCCCAGTAGTTGCGCGCGTCTTCGCTGTTTCGCGGCAGTTCCCGGCGCTCGCGTTCAAGCGCCACGATTTCGCGCATCTGTGCGTTGTCATTCTTCAGGGCGTTGATCCTGGCCGCCAGTTCGCGTCGCTCCTCGGCCAGCGACTCGGGGAGAGACAGGATGCGATCGTGGTAGGCATCGGCACGTTCACGGAACAGGCGGCGCGCCTCGACTTCGCCGGGATCGCCGAAGATTCTCTCCTCCAGCACCTGCACCTGCTGCAGCACGCCGCCATAGGTCAGCTGTGCCAAGGGAACTCCGGTCACCTGGTGGGAGAGAATGGTCACCGGAACCAGGTAGGCGACGATCAGGATCGCGTATTGCGCCACCTGCGTCCAGGTCACGGCACGCATGCCGCCGAGGAATGAGCACACCAGGATGCCGGCCAGACCGACGAAGACACCGATCTCGAACTGCAAGCCGACGAAACGGCTGGTGATCAGGCCGACGGCGTAGATCTGCGCAACGACGTAGACGAACGATGCCAGGATGGTCGCCAGGACCCCGACCACACGTGCCGGATTGCCGCCATAGCGGGCAGCAAGAAAGTCCGGGATCGTGTATTGGCCAAAGCGGCGCAGATAGGGTGCCAGCAGCAACGCCACGAGGACGTAGCCGCCGGTCCACCCCATGACGTAGGCCAACCCCTGATGGCCCGACAGGTACAGGGTTCCCGCCAGGCCCATGAACGACGCGGAGCTCATCCAGTCGGCGCCTGTGGCCATGCCGTTGAACACGGCCGGCACGCGTCGGCCGGCAACGTAGTATTCGGCAACGCTGGTGGTCCGCGCCAGGACACCGATCGTCGCATACAGGAAGATCGTCAACAGCAGAAAGGAGTAGCCGATCCAGCGTGGTGGCATGCCGTAACGCTCGAGCACCGCCAGCATCAGGACGAAGGCGAAGAACCCGACCGTGTAGGACGCGTAGTAACGCCGCAGCCGCACCATGTACTCGGCCATCGCCGGCCCTCTCTAGGCGCTCTGATGCATGTGCCGGCGCGCCTTCTCCAGTTCGCGCAGGCTGGCCGGTGTGTCGATTCCCTTGCGGGCGGCATGGGCGACGGCGATCTGCATCAGTTGCGCGGTGGCAAAGGCATCCGACAACGCCTCATGGCGTCGGATGCTGCTGATGCCGAAGTGCTCGAGCCAAGGGTCGAGCCGCTCAGGGCCGGCATCGACCTCACGGAAAAGGTCGGGCAGGATCCACGCCAGATCCAGCCACGGCAGTCGCACCCGCACACCGAGATGCTCCGCCAGGGTCCTCTGCAAGAGCCTTCTCGCAAAGCGGGCGTTGTAGGCCACCATGGGCGCCTTGCCGACGAAACCGAGGAAGGCGATCAACTCATCGACCGGCGGCGAGCCCGCCCGCGACTCGGTCGCAGCGACGTCCGGCGACGACGCAGGATTCGCCCCCTCAGCCTGTTCTTCCAACACCAGTCGCCAGGCATCCTGGAAAGAGATCTGGCCATCGATCACCGCCACGGCGGCAATAGCAAGCAGACGGGCCGTGTCTGGATCGCCACTGCTCGCCTCGACATCGATCACCACGTAGCGACAGCGATAATGCGACCGCCGCAGGTCGGCGTCGGGCAACTGCTGCCAGCCGCCCAGAAGCTGCTCCTGCCGGGCGGTCAGGGCCACACCGGGAGTGTTCCGGGCACCGAGAAGGCGGGAGAACCAGCTCATGCTCAGAGTTGGTAATCAAGCTTGAGGCGAGCCTGCAGCTTGCGCGCCTGACGGAAGGCCTCCTTCAGGACGCGCCGTTCGATCTCGTTCAGATCGTCCGGCCGGATCAGGTTGTCGCCCGGTCGCCCGTGCTCCTGCTCGAAATGCTGATGACGCAGCCGCAGAAGCTGGATGAAATTGAAGCCCTCGATGCTGGCCGCCAGATCGTCAGTGCCGATGTTCATCACGGCACCGGCACGCCGGAGCCGTTGCACGGTGTTGGTCGCCTCGACCGCATTCGCCAGAGCAAAGACACGCGCCGCATCGGTGAACAGACGGACGCCATAGGTCTTCAGGTCGATGGTGCCCGGATGCTCCGGGTCGGTGCTGGTGACGAAGTCGCGGATCCGTCCGAGAGGTGGCGCCACGCTCAGTGCATTCTCGGCCAGCATGCGCAGGAACAGCGGATTGCCACGCGTCTGCCGGAACAGCTCCAGTCGCAGCCTGTGGGCGAGATTGAAGCGGCCGAAGAGCGGACGGAAGTCGAAGAAGATCGTTGCGTTGAGCAAGGCCTGAGGCTCCGGCATCCGAACCCAGCGCGCGAACCGTTCCTCCCACTCCTCGAGGGTCAGGCAGAGGTCCGGGTTGCTCGCCATGATGTTGCCCTTGCACAGCGGAAATCCACAGCGATCCAGATCCGCGTTGACATCGCGCGCAAAATCGAGGAAGCGCAACTGGGTCAATTCGCGATCCATGATGTCGGTGCAGATGAAAACGATCCCGTTGTCCTGATCGGTGGTGAAGGTCTGCTCATCCCGCCCTTCGGACCCGAAGGACAACCAGGCCCAGTCGATGCCATAGAGATCGTGCCGTTCGAGATTCAGCTCGATGATGCGGCGCGTCACGGTGTCGTTGAGGGTGGAGATGAACTGCGTGATCTCCGCCGCGCCGACGCCCTCGGCGAGCATCGTCAAGGACAATTGCCGCACATCGCGGCGCGCGTGCTGCAACACCTCGACGCTGTTTGCAGCATCGATCGCATGTCGAATCTGCCGCAACCCCGCTCCCTGCAGCTTGAACAGATCGCGCTCCGAAACCACGCCGCGCAGGCGACCGCCCTCGTCGACCGCAAGCACATGGCGAATCCCCCGCATCGCCATCAACAGGGCCGCATCGTGCGCATTCGCCGCCAGCGGCAGGGTAGCCGGCGCCGGCGACATGACGCTCGCGATCGGCTGCGTGAGTGACGCGCCGGGAAGAACGATGCGCTTGAGGACGTCGGAGAGGGTGAAAATGCCAACCGGCACTTCCTGTTCGTCGACCACGACCATCGAACCGAGGTGCCGCTCGGCCATCAGTTCGACGACTTCGCGAATCGATGCGGTGGTCGGCACCGCAACGGCTTCCCGCTTGACGACTGCCGCAAGTGGCGAGTTCATCGTCTTCTGCTCGGCGGCGCGCTGCGCGAACTGCAATTGCAGTTGCTGCTGCGACTGCTTGAGGAGGCCGGCGATGTGCTGCGTACAGAACAGGTTGAAGGCCGAACTCTTCTGCGTCAAGGCAAAGAAGTCGTCCGCTGGCAGCTCATAGCAGAAGACCTCGTCGACCGCCTCGTAGGAGCCGAAGGTCGGCCTCTGCGCCATCAGGGCGCCGATGGCGAACGCCTGTCCGGGGCCGAGCGTCGACAACGTCGTTTCGCCGCTGCCGAGGCCGACGGTGGATTTCGCCCGCACCCGTCCACGGTGGATGATGTACAGGGCGGGCGCGACACCCATCTCGGTCGACAGGATGCGCGCACCCTTCGGGTAGTGCTGGAGCCGGACACGCTCGGCAAGGAAGCGCAGTGCCTCCGCCTGCATCTGCTCGAAGGGCGGGTAAGCCTGCAGGAACCGAATGCACGCAGAAATGAGCGTGTCGACCGCACTGGTGCTCATGCTGCTCCTTGATCGGCACGAATGAAACGGCCGGCACCGTTGGCACCGGCTGGGCATACCCGCTTCGCGGCCGCCGCTTCGGGTCCAGGGCCCGAACAGCACCCGGCCCGTTCAGGCTTCGCTGGCGGAGAGCGGCAACCGCCACTCTCCGCCACCGCCGGCAGCCTTGCTGCGCAGCCCCGCTCGCTCAGCCGCGCAACTGCTCGAGGATCGCCGGGTTTTCCAGCGTCGAGACGTCCTGCGCAACCGTGTCACCCTTGGCCAGCGAACGCAGCAGGCGCCGCATGATCTTGCCGGAACGGGTCTTCGGCAGGTTCTCGCCAAAGCGCAGATCCTTCGGCTTGGCAATCGGGCCGATCTCGCGTCCGACATGGTCCTGCAACTCCTTGACCATCTTCTTCGCTGCTTCACCAGTCGGGCGCGGGCCCTTGAGAACGACGAAGGCGCAGATGGCCTCCCCGGTCAGATCGTCGGGACGACCCACCACCGCCGCTTCGGCCACCATCGGATGCGACACCAGCGCCGACTCGATCTCCATGGTGCCCATGCGGTGACCGGAGACGTTCAGCACGTCGTCGATGCGGCCGGTGATGGTGAAGTAGCCGGTGTTGAGGTCGCGGATCGACCCGTCGCCGGCGAGGTAGAGCTTGCCGGCGAAATCGTCCGGATAGTACGACTTCTTGAAGCGCTCGGGATCGCCCCAGATGGTGCGGATCATCGACGGCCACGGCCGCTTGACGACGAGCATGCCGCCCTTGCCCCAGTCGAGCTCGGTACCGGTCTCATCGACCACCGCCGCCTGGATACCCGGGAAAGGCAGGGTGCAGGAACCGGGCACCAGCGGCGTGACGCCGGGCAGCGGCGTGATCATGTGGCCGCCGGTCTCGGTCTGCCAGAAGGTGTCGACGATCGGGCAGCGACCACCGCCGACACTGTCGTAGTACCACTGCCAGGCTGCCGGATTGATCGGTTCGCCGACCGTGCCGAGCAGGCGCAGCGACGACAGATCGTACTGCGTTGGAGCGACCGCCGGATTCGTGTCGGCAGCCTTGACCAGCGAGCGGATGGCGGTCGGCGCGGTGTAGAAGATGCTGACCCGGTGCTCCTGGATCATCTTCCAGAAGCGACCGGCATCGGGATAGGTCGGAATGCCCTCGAAGACCATCTCGGTCCCGCCACAGGCCAGCGGGCCATAGGCGATGTAGGTGTGACCGGTGACCCAGCCGATGTCGGCCGTACACCAGAAGAGGTCGTCGGGCTTCAGGTCGAAGGTCCACTTGGTCGTCACGATGGCGTGCAGCAGGTAGCCGCCGGTCGAATGCTGCACGCCTTTCGGTTTGCCGGTCGAACCCGAGGTATAGAGCAGGAACAGCGGGTGCTCGGCCTCGACCCACTCCGGCTCGCAGACATCGGACTGCCCGGCGATGACGTCGTGCCACCAGATGTCGCGGCCGGCAACCATGTTGCAGGCGCCGCCGGTGCGGCGAAAGACGATCACGTCCCGGATCGACTCGCAGCCGCCCAGGGCGATGGCCTCGTCGACGGCCGGCTTGAGCGGCGGATTCTTACCGCCGCGGCATTGCTCGTCGGCGGTGATCACCGCCACGGCACCGGCGTCGTTGATGCGATCACGGACCGACTGCGCCGAGAAGCCACCAAACACGACCGAGTGGATCGCACCGATGCGCGCGCAGGCCTGCATGGCGACGATTCCCTCGACACCCATCGACATGTAGATGAGGACGCGGTCACCCTTCTTGATGCCGCGCGCGCGCAGGCCGTTGGCGAACCGGCTGACCTGCGCCAGCAACTGGCGGTAGGTGACCCTCGTCACGGCGCCGTCGTCGGCCTCGAAGACGATCGCCACCTTGTCGCCAAGACCGGCTTCGACGTTGCGGTCAAGGCAGTTGTATGAGGCGTTCAGCGTGCCATCGGCGAACCACTTGAAGAAGGGGGCGTTGGACTCGTCGAGAACCTGCGTGAACGGCTTCTTCCAGGAGAGGTGTTCGCGCGCCAGCCTGGCCCAGTAACCGGTGTAGTCCTTTTCGGCCTCGGCACAAAGCGCCTTGTAGGCGTCCATGCCGGAAATGGTCGCCTGGTTGACGAACTCGGCGGAGGGCGCGAAGAAGTTTACGGCCTCGTTCAGTGACATGTTCCATCTCCTCTGATTTATGGTGAACGACAGACGACTCGAACACAGACAATGACGTCGCCGGAGCACGACGCGCCAGCAACCGCGACGCACGGCCTCACCCCCGTGGCTGCCTGCAGAAACGCCAATCGCAGCTGATTAGACGCCGGAAATCTTACATCCCACTTACACGGCGGCGATTCCCCGCATGCGGCAAAAGGGTCAATCTTTGGTGCTAGAATCCGGCATCCCGATCACCCCCCTGGCAAGCTCATGAGTGCCCTCAAACCGACCATCGACCGCCTCGAAACGTTCATCTTCTGGAGCCGCTGGCTGCAGGCACCGCTCTACCTCGGCCTGATCATCGCCCAGTGTGCCTACGTGTACCTGTTCATGCTCGAACTCTGGCACCTGATCCACAACCTGTTCTTCAGCAGCACGCGCATCACCGAGACCGAGGTCATGCTCGTCGTCCTCGGTCTGATCGACGTGGTCATGATCGCCAACCTGCTGATCATGGTCATCATCGGCGGTTACGAGACCTTCGTCTCCCGACTCGATCTCGAAGGTCACCCGGACCAGCCCGAATGGCTGTCGCACGTCAATGCGGGCGTGCTGAAGATCAAACTGTCGACGGCGATCATCGGCATCTCCTCGATCCACCTGCTGAAGACCTTCATCAACGCCGAGAACATGAGCGAGCACACGATCAAGTGGCAGGTCGTGATCCATGTCGTCTTCCTGCTTTCGGCGCTGGCGATGGCGTGGGTCGACCGGCTCATGACGACGACGGTGGCGCTGGGCAAACCGTCCCATGGCCCGCGTCACTAAGAGTGAACCGACATCCGCAGCAGCAGCAAGCACGCTGCCATTCACCGAGAGAGAAGCTCAAATGACCACGATCAAGCAGGAAGACTTCATCCAGAGCGTTGCCGACGCATTCCAGTACATCAGCTACTATCATCCCCTCGACTACATCAAGGCCTTGGGCGCCGCTTACGAGCGTGAGCAGAGCCCGGCGGCGCGCGACGCGATCGCCCAGATCCTCACCAACAGCCGCATGTGCGCCGAAGGCCACCGTCCGATCTGCCAGGACACGGGAATCGCGGTGATCTTTCTCAAGGTGGGCATGGATGTCCGCTGGGACGCCAGGCTGTCGCTGCAGGAGATGTGCGACGAGGGAGTCCGCCGCGCCTACGACCACCCGGACAACAAGCTGCGTGCATCGGTCCTGCTCGACCCGGCGGGTACGCGCCGGAACTCGCGTGACAACACGCCGGCGGTCGTCCATTTCGAGATCGTCCCCGGTCACCATGTCGAGGTCATCTGCGCTGCCAAGGGCGGTGGCTCGGAGAACAAGTCCAAGTTCTACGCCCTCAACCCGTCGGACTCGATCGTCGATTGGGTTCTCAAGACGGTGCCGACGATGGGCGCCGGCTGGTGTCCACCGGGCATCCTCGGCATCGGCATCGGTGGCACTCCCGAGAAAGCCATGCTGCTCGCGAAGGAATCGCTGATGGCACCGGTCGACATGCACGAACTGATCGCCCGCGGAGCCAGCAACCGTGTCGAGGAGTTGCGCCTGGAACTGTACGAGAAGGTCAACGCGCTGGGGATCGGTGCGCAGGGCCTGGGCGGCCTGACCACGGTCCTCGACGTCAAGATTCTCGATTATCCGACGCATGCCGCCAGCCTGCCGGTGGCGATGATTCCGAACTGCGCGGCGACGCGCCACGCACACTTCCACCTCGACGGCTCCGGTCCGGCGGTGCTGACGCCTCCTGATCTCGATCAATGGCCGAAGGTGAACTGGACGCCCAGCAGCGAGACTTCGACGCGGGTCAACCTCGACACGCTGACACCGGCGGAAGTCGCCGCCTGGAAGCCGGGCCAGACCCTGCTGCTGAACGGCCGCATGCTGACCGGCCGTGACGCGGCTCACAAACGCATCCAGGACATGCTGGCGCGTGGCGAGACGCTGCCGGTGGACTTCACCAACCGCGTCATCTACTACGTCGGACCGGTCGATCCGGTGCGCGATGAGGCCGTTGGCCCGGCCGGCCCGACAACCGCGACGCGCATGGACAAGTTCACCGAGATGATGCTCGCCGAGACCGGCCTGATCTCGATGGTCGGCAAGGCCGAGCGTGGGCCGACGGCGATCGCCGCGATACGCAAGCACCGCTCGGCCTACCTGATGGCCGTCGGTGGCGCCGCCTACCTGGTCGCCAAGGCGATCCGGACAGCGAAGGTGGTGGGCTTTGCCGACCTCGGCATGGAAGCGATCTACGAATTCGAGGTCAGGGACATGCCGGTGACCGTGGCGGTCGATTCGACGGGAGAGTCGGTGCACGAGACAGGACCACGGGAATGGCAGACGAGGATCGGCAAGATCCCCGTCGTCGCCGCCTGAAGCCGGGCGGGCGCGCCGGCGACGCGCAGCGGGCGCCGATCCGTTGCGCGACCGGGCCCGGCGGGCGGTTGCCGGAGCGACGGTGCGGGAGGGCACCGTCAGGACGCGCAGGCGCGGCTGCCACTGATGAAAAGGAACGATGACCGTCGGCTCACGGAGGAGGAGGCATGGCGATCGAACGGCACGGAACGACGCAGCGTTATTCGGACATCTGCGCTTACGGCAATACCATCTATCTCGTCGAGACCCCGCAGACGCTCGACAGCAATGTCGCCACCCAGACGCACGAGGTCCTCGCCGGAATCGAGAAGCTTCTGCAACGGGCCGGCAGTGACAAGTCCCGCCTGCTGATGGCGACGATCTACCTGCGCGACATCGAGGACAGCATCGCCGTCAACGCGGTCTGGGACCGTTGGGTTCCGCGGGGAACGGCGCCGGTGCGAGTCTGCGTCGAGGCCAGGATGGCGCACCACGATTTCCTGGTCGAGGTGGCCATCGTTGCCGCGCGCTAGCCGGCCGCAAAGCGCTCGGGTACGAACGGTGGCAGGCGCGTCGACGAGGCTGCCGCCTGCTGCCAGCGTGACGGGCGTCAAGGCACACCGGCTCGCGGTCACAGCCAGCGAGGCGCACCGGTGGCGGCGACCGCCTCTACGGCGGGACGTCACCGGCGCCAAGACCGGCTCCCCGATCGTGAAGGCACGAGCGACGAGCTGCTGCGGTCCGACATGATCGGCATCTTCGACAGCGGTCTGGGCGGCCTGTCGGTTCTCGCCGCCATCGCCCGGAAACTGCCGGCAGCCGATCTCATCTACCTCGCCGACACGGCGCACCTGCCCTACGGCAACAAGGAGGATGGCTACATCCGCAGTCGCGTCCTGCAGATTGGCAGCAGGCTGGTCGACGACGGCTGCGGGGTCATCGTCGTCGCCTGCAATACGGCGACCGCGGCTGCCGTGGCGGCCTTTCGCGAGCATTTTCCCGAACTGGCGGTGGTTGGCGTCGAACCCGGGGTCAAGCCGGCGGCCGCTCAGTCCCGCAGCGGCCGCATCGCTGTCCTGGCAACCGAGTCGACGGCGCGCAGCGAGCGGCTGGCAGGATTGATCCGGCAACACGCCGGATCGGTACGGGTGCATGTCGAACCCTGCCCGGGCTGGGCGACGCGTGTCGAGACGCTGCAGCTCGACGACCCGCATTTTGCCGCCGAGGCGCGCCAGCACCTGACCCCGCTGCTCGAGTGCGGGGTGGACCAGATCGTTCTCGGCTGCACGCACTACAGCTTTCTGGCACCCGTTCTGCAACCGATCGTCGACCAGCGGGCAGCGCTGGTCGATGTCGCCGAAGCTGTCGCCCGCCAGTGCGTCCGCCTGGCCGGTGCTGCAGCACTCGGCAGCGGTCGCCTGACGCTGCTCGCCACGGCCCACCCCGAGCGCCTGCAGGCGGCGCTGCCGGCACTTGGCCTCGGCTGGCTGCGTCACCGCCTGTGCAGCGCCGCCCGCCTGGTCGTCGCCTGATCGTCTGCCTGAGCCGGGCAGGCCGGACACTCGTCGGCCCGATGGTCGCTGCGGCCTCACGCCTGCATTCCTGACGCGAGGCAATGCGAGTCTGCTTACCGGCGGGTTGCGCGGACTGCAACACCGCTTCGCAACATGCGACAAATGCGAATCATTCGCATATAATGCCGGTACAGTCCTGGCCCGGCCGCGAGCGATGCACGGTCTGGGAACTGCGACACACGAGCATGACGACATTCAATCCAAAGAGAGGAACCCGCTACGATGATGGCCACGGGATCGATGACCCTGTTTGAGCTGCCGATGGGGCAGGAAGGAACGGTGCGCGGCGCCCCGGTCGCGAGCGATGAGCGGACGGCGGAACAGGAGATTGCCCTGCGACTCTTCGAGATCGGCTTCATCCCCGGCGAGCGCGTGCGCGTCGTCGCGCGCGGCTACCCCGGTGGCGATCCGCTGGCCGTGCGGGTCGGCGACACGATGTTCGCCCTGCGTCGCTTCGAGGCCGAGCGCGTGCTGGTGACGCCGGCTTGCGAGGCAGCCCGATGAGCGCCGCAACGGAAAGCCTGCGCCTGGCCCTGCTCGGCAACCCGAACTGTGGCAAGACGGCGCTGTTCAATCTCCTGACGGGCAGCCGGCAGAAGGTCGCCAACTATCCGGGAGTCACCGTCGACCGCAAGGAAGGGCACTTCACCACCGCGGCCGGCAAGAGCTTCCGTGTGCTCGACCTGCCGGGGGCCTACAGTCTCAACGCACTCAGCATCGACGAGGAGATCACCCGCGACGTCATCCTCGGCAGGCTCGACGCGGAGCCACCGCCCGAACTGATCGTCTGCGTCAGCGACGCGACCAACCTCAAGCTCAACCTGCGACTCGTCCTCGAAGTCAGGCGCCTGGGCGTACCCATGATTCTCGCGCTCAACATGACCGACCTGGCCAAGCGGCGCGGCATCGTCATCGACGTACCGGCGCTCGCCCGCGAGCTGGGAATGCCGGTCGTCAGCACGATCGCCATCAAGGGCGGCGGTGCCGACGAGCTGATCCGTCAGCTCGATACCCCGCTCGCAGCGACGGGGTCGCCCCCGGCATCCTGGCTGCCGCCGGATGTCGCCGACGTCGGCGCAACGCAACGCGAGGTGCGACGCATCCTGGCCGCGACGGTCAGCCAGCCGGCGGTCGACACGCGCCGCGACGAGAGAATCGACCGCGTCGTCCTGCATCCGGTCTGGGGCATGCTCATTCTCGCCGGTACGCTGTTCCTCATGTTCCAGGCCGTTTTCAGTTGGGCAAGCCTGCCGATGGAGCTGATCAAGGATGGCGTCGCAGCGATCGGCGAGTCGGTCGGCGAGTGGATGCCGGACACCATCCTGCGCAGCCTTCTGGTCGACGGCATCATCGCCGGCGTCGGCAGCGTCCTCGTCTTCCTGCCGCAGATCCTGATTCTCTTCCTGTTCATCCTGGCCCTCGAGGATTCGGGCTATCTGCCCCGCGCCGCCTTCCTGCTCGATCGCCTGATGGGTACCGTTGGCCTCTCAGGACGATCGTTCATTCCGCTGCTGTCGAGCTTTGCCTGCGCCATCCCCGGCATCATGGCGGCGCGCACCATCTCGAACTGGCGCGACCGGCTGACGA
The DNA here is from genome assembly GCF_036625195.1 of Accumulibacter sp. Classification (NCBI taxonomy): domain Bacteria; kingdom Pseudomonadati; phylum Pseudomonadota; class Betaproteobacteria; genus Candidatus Accumulibacter; species Accumulibacter sp. The sequence continues at coordinate 2,112,630 of NZ_JAZKUG010000001.1, read as the reverse complement.
CGATCATGATCGCCCCGCTGATGACCTGTTCGGCCCGCCTGCCGGTGTACGCGCTGATCATCGCTGCGTTCATTCCCGAGACGACGGTCGCCGGCGTCTTCAATCTGCAGGGCCTGGTTCTGTTCGGCCTCTACGTCGGTGGCGTGGCCAGTGCCATGGCGGTGGCCGGCGCCCTCAGGCTGGCTGCCGGCAAGGGGGCGCAGTCGCCACTGATGCTCGAACTGCCTTCCTACCGCTGGCCGCATGGCCGCAGCCTGCTGCTCGGCCTGCTCGAACGGGCGCGCATATTCATCCGGCGCGTCGGCGGCGTCATCCTGTCGCTGATGGTCGTGCTGTGGTTCCTGTCGTCGTTCCCGGCAGCGCCCGAAGGTGCCAGTGGCCCGGCCATCCAGTACTCGTACGCCGGCATGCTGGGTCGCGCGCTCGAGGTCGTGCTGGCACCGATCGGCTTCAACTGGCAAATCTCGATCGCTCTGGTTCCCGGCATGGCGGCGCGGGAAGTGGCCGTCGGCGCCCTCGGCACGGTCTATGCGCTGTCGGCTGCCGGCGACGATGTGGCCGATCAGCTGCTGCCGATGCTGGCGGCGAGCTGGTCGCTGCCAACGGCTTTCGCACTGCTTGCGTGGTACGTCTTCTCGCCGCAATGCCTGTCGACACTGGCGGTCGTCCGCCGCGAAACCAATTCATGGCGTTACCCCTTGCTGATGGCCGCCTATCTGTTTGCGCTGGCCTATGGCGCCGCCTTCGTGACCTACCGCGTCGCCCTCATCCTCACCGGAGGCTGACATGATCGAGGAAGTCGCCGCCTATGGCGTGGTGGTCGCCGCCATCGCCCATCTCGGCCGCGGGCTGTTCGCCGCCACGCTCATGCCGGCGCTCGCCCGGCGCTGGCCGAATCTGCTGCGCAGCCGACCGACCGCCGCAACCAGTGGCGGCGAGCGCCAGGCGAATGCGCGCCGCTGCAATGGCTGCTGCGGCTGCGCCGGCCGGCGGCAGCAGCCACAAAGCCAAGTGCTCAGCATCCACCGCAAAGGCACGGCAGACCGCTGAACAGGATGCCCCACCGGCCCGGCGATACGGCGGCATTCGCAAGCGACCGGTATCGATGCGTCCACACGTGGCAGGATGCGCGTGGCCTTGCCTGAAGTCAACTCTGTTGCATCTGCAACAGAACCATGTTGAAATGACGTCAACACGAGTCAAGAGTCTTTTGCACAGCGAGAGGAGGGAGGGCATGTCGATGCAGGAGAAATCGTTTGGCAACAAGGGACTGGCGGCCTTGCTCGCCGGCCTGCTGCTGTCCGGAATCCCCGGGCTGGCCGCCGGCGAGGCCGCTGCAGGGGCGCAGGCCCCGGCAAGCGGCGATCAGGCGGCCGCGCCAACGCAGAGTGCCGGCAACGACGACAACGAAGACAAGGCGCCGGACTGGCAAACGAGCACGCTCAGTGGTGACTGGGGCGGCGCCCGGCAGCGGCTTTTCGACGCCGGCGTCCAGGTCGACCTCGTCTACACCGCCGACTACCTGCGCAACAACAGCGGCGGCCTCAAGCGTGGCGGCGGCTACATGGGCAACATCAACCTCGCCATCGGGCTCGACGGCGAGAAGCTCCTCGGCTGGCGCGGCGGCTCGGCGTATCTGGCCCTGATCAGCAACAGCGGCCAGCGCGTGAACCTCAACGATGTGGGCAGCTTCATGGGCGTCGACAATCTCGAGGCGCCGGTCAACCGCACCGGCATCTTCGAGGCTTGGCTGCAACAGTCGTTCCTCGACGGCAAGGCGTCGCTGCGCGCCGGTCTCTACCCGCTCGACAGCGAATTCTACGTCACCGACTCGTCCGGCGTGTTCATCCACCCGTCCTTCGGCATGGCCGCCGAGGTCGCCGACTTCGGCAGTCTCGCCGGCCCGTCGATCTACGCCACGAGCAGTTACGGCGCCCGCCTGCGGGTCGACCCCGATCCGGCGTGGTACGCGATGCTGGCGATCAGCCGCGGCATTCCCAGCGAGCGCATCGACACGGCCGGCCCCAACATCAGCTGGCGCAAGAGCACCGGCAGCCTGCTCATCGGCGAGGTCGGCTTCAGTCCGGTGAAGGCGGGACTCCTTGGCGATGCCTTCGGTCCGGCCGGCGATGACGATGACTACTCGCCGATCAGCAAGGTGGCGATCGGCGCCTGGCGCTACGCGCCTCGCTTCGAGCAGCTGACCGCCGTCGATGCCAACGACGAGCCACGCGACGCGCGGCACTGGGGCGCCTACCTGCTCGGCGAGCAGACCGTCTACCGCGTCCCGGGAAGCAAGCGCGACCTCAGCCTCTTCGCCCGCTACGGCTTCACCGACGGGCGCACGAGCACCCTCGGCTACTCGCTGAGTGCCGGAATGAGCTTCCGTGGTCCGTTCCCCGGTCGCGAGGACGACGTCTTCGGCATTGCGGCGACCCGCGCGCACGCCGATCCGCAGGGGCGTGCCCTGCTGGCCGACGAATCCGGCTCACCACTGACCGCGAACAACGAGACGGTGGTCGAGATCACCTACCAGGCGCCGCTGCTTCCCGGGCTGGTCGTCCAGCCGGTGATCCAGCGCATCTTCAACCCGGGCTTCCAGTTGCCCGATTCGACCGTCGCCGGCGTCCGCCTGCAACTGACGCTCTGAGGGCCGGTGTGCAGCTCCCGGGCGGGAGCTGCACACCGTCGGACACGATCAGCGGCGGCGCGACCCGCCGCCGAGAATCGAGCCAAGGACACCGCGAATGATCTCGCGGCCAACCTGCGAGCCGATCGCCCGCGCCGCGCTCTTCGCCGCCGTCTGGATCACCGAGTCACCACGCCCGCGGCCACCCCCGCCACCGCCAAGCAGGTCGCCGAGACTGCCCAGCCAGCCACCGCCGCCGGCTGCCGGCGGCTGTCCACCGGCAGCCGACTCGCCAGCCGCCGGTTGCTCCGCCGCAACGCCCTTGAGCTTCTCGTAGGCGGACTCGCGGTCGACGGCATTCTCGTAATGCCCGTAGATGGCTGAAGCCTTGATCACCGCCTGTCGCTCCTCGGCGGACTGCGGGCCAATCCGCGAAGCCGGCGGCAGGATGAAGGCACGCTCGACGACGTTCGGCCGCCCCTTCTCGTCGAGAAACGAAACCAGTGCCTCGCCGACGCCCAACTCGGTGATCGCCTCCTCGGCGTCGAACTTCGGGTTGGCGCGCAGGGTCTGCGCGGCCGCCTTGACTGCCTTCTGGTCACGCGGGGTGAAGGCGCGCAGGGCGTGCTGCACGCGGTTGCCGAGCTGGCCGAGCACCTTGTCGGGGATGTCGAGCGGGTTCTGGCTGACGAAGTAGACGCCGACTCCCTTCGAGCGGATCAGCCGCACCACCTGTTCGATCTTCTCGAGCAGCGCCGCCGGCGCCTCGTTGAAGAGCAGATGCGCCTCGTCGAAGAAAAAGACGAGTTTGGGCTTGTCGACGTCACCGACTTCCGGCAGCTGTTCGAACAGCTCGGCGAGCAACCAGAGCAGGAAGGTCGAATAGAGGCGCGGCGAAGCCATCAGCCTGTCGCCGGCCAGGATGTTGACGACGCCGCGGCCATCGTCGGTCTGCATCAGGTCGCCGATGTCGAGCATCGGCTCGCCGAAGAACAGGTCACCACCGTGCTCGCCGAGGTTCAGCAGCCCGCGCTGGATGGCACCGATCGAAGCCGCCGAGACGTTGCCGTACTCGGTGGTGAAGTTCTTCGCGTTCTCGCCGACATGCTGCACCATCGCCCGCAGGTCCTTGAGGTCGAGGAGCAGCAGCCCGTTGTCGTCGGCAATGCGGAAGACCAGTTGCAGCACGCCGGACTGCGTGTCATTGAGATTCAGCAGCCGGGCCAGCAGCACCGGTCCCATGTCCGAGATCGTCGCGCGTACCGGATGCCCCTGCTCGCCGAAAACGTCCCAGTAGACGACCGGGCAGCGCGCCGGTACGTGATCCTTGACGCCGAGCGCGTCGAGCCTGGACTGCAGCTTCGGCGTCAGGCTGCCGGCAGCGGCCAGCCCCGACAGATCCCCCTTGACGTCGGCCATGAACACCGGCACGCCAATGCCCGAAAAGCGTTCGGCGAGCAGCTGCAGGGTGACCGTCTTGCCGGTTCCGGTGGCGCCGGTGATCAGTCCGTGGCGGTTGGCGAGTGCCGGCAGCAGCGCCAGCTCGGTGCCTTCGTGGCTGGCGACGAGGAGAGGTGAAACCATGGGCGACTCCGGAAAGCGATGACGGGAAAGGATGGTGCGGCGGAAGTGCTAGAATGCCGGCCTTGATTATCGACCATTTGCGGCCCGTTTTGTTGCTCGGGGTGCGGCCGCAGCGCAGCGGAATTCTTCAGAGGGCAGCATGGCAGGACATTCGAAATGGGCGAACATCCAGCACCGCAAGGGCAAGCAGGATGAGAAGCGCAGCGCATCCTTCTCCAAGATCGCACGGGAAATCACCGTTGCCGCCAAGGCCGGCGGTGGCGATCCCTCGTTCAATCCGCGCTTGCGGCTGGCGATCGACAAGGGCAAGCAGGTCAACATGCCCAGGGACAAGATCGACAACGCGGTCAAGAAGGGAACCGGCGAGCTCGAAGGCGTCGATTACATCGAGGTCCGCTACGAGGGCTACGGAATCGGTGGCGCAGCCGTGATCGTCGATTGCCTGACCGACAACCGCACACGCACCGTCGCCGAGGTGCGTCACGCCTTCAACAAATATGGCGGCAACCTCGGCACCGACGGTTGTGTCGCCTTCCAGTTCAGGCACTGCGGTCAGCTCCTCTTCGCCCCCGGAACCGACGAAGGAGCGTTGATGGAGGCGGCGATCGACGCCGGCGCCGACGATGTCCTGAGCAACGACGACGGTTCGGTCGAGGTGATCACGCCTGCCAACGACTACATGGCGGTCAAGGAAGCGCTCGCCGCCGCCGGCTTCGCCGCCGAGTACGGCAGCGTCACCATGAAGGCCGAGAACGAGACTCAGCTCGCGGGTGACGAGGCGCTGCGCATGCAGAAGCTCATCGACGTCCTCGAAGGCCTCGATGACGTGCAGGAGGTGTACACCAGCGTCGTCATCGACGAGTGAAGGAGCACATGCAGGCAATCGCTCGCGACCAACTGGCGGCACGCAGCGCAGGCCCGGAAGGGGCGGCGGCCAGGCATCGATGAAGGCGGTCATCCTCGCCGGTGGCGCGGGCACGCGGCTCGCCGAGGAAACGATCGTCCGGCCGAAACCGATGGTCGAGATCGGTGGCAAGCCCATCATCTGGCACATCATGAAGATCTACTCCAGCCATGGCATCAACGATTTCGTGATCTGCCTCGGCTACCGCGGTTACGTGATCAAGGAGTATTTCGCCAACTACTTCCTGCACATGTCGGATGTCACCCTCGACCTGGCGAGCAACCGGATCGAGGTGCATGAACGCCATGCCGAACCCTGGAGGGTGACGCTGATCGACACCGGCGATGCCACGCAGACGGGTGGGCGCCTGCGGCGTGCGCGCGCGCACGTGGAGAACGAGGAGCTGTTCTGCATGACCTACGGCGATGGGGTCGGCAACATCGACATCGCCGCCAGCATCGACTTCCACCGCCAGCAGCGGGTTCTGGCGACCGTCACCGCCGTCACCCCGCCAGGCCGCTTTGGTGCCCTTGAACTGAGTGCCGACCGCGTGCTTGCCTTCCAGGAGAAGCCGGCAGGAGATGGCGCCTGGATCAATGGCGGCTTCTTCGTTCTCAGTCCGCGAGTGATCGACCTGATCGACGGCGATTCCTGCATGTGGGAAGCCGGACCGGTCAGCCAGCTGTCACGGAGCGGGCAACTCGCCGCTTGGCGCCACGATGGGTTCTGGCACGCGATGGATACCCTGCGCGACCGCAACCATCTGGAGCAGCTGTGGGCTTCCGGCAGCGCACCATGGAAAACCTGGTGATCACGCCGGCGTTCTGGCAGGACCGACGGGTCCTGGTCACCGGCCACACCGGCTTCAAGGGTGGCTGGCTCGCGCTCTGGCTGCAGACAATGGGTGCAAGAGTGATCGGCTTGGCACTGCCGCCGGCGACGCAGCCCAACCTGTTCGAGATCACCGGACTTGCCGGGCGGATGGTTTCGATCCTGGCCGACATCCGCGATCGCGACGCACTGACCGCTGCTCTCGCCAGCCACCGGCCGGAAGTGGTATTCCATCTCGCCGCCCAGGCGCTGGTGCTTCCCTCCTACTCCCGCCCGGCAGAGACCTATGCGAGCAACGTCATGGGAACGGTCAATCTGCTCGATGCCATCCGGCACACCGGTGGTGTCCCGAGCGTCGTCATCGTCAGCAGCGACAAGTGTTACCAGCCGCGCGCCGCAGCCTGCAACGAAAGCGACCCGCTCGGGGGAGCCGATCCGTACAGCAGCAGCAAGGCCTGTACCGAACTGGTCGCGGCCGCGTATCGCGCGTCCTTCTTCAACTCGAACGATCATGCCGGACACGGCACCGCGCTGGCGACGGCGCGCGCCGGCAACGCCATCGGCGGTGGCGACTGGTCCGCTGGCCGCCTGATTCCCGACGCCGTGCGCGCTTTTGCTGGCGGGCGCCCCCTGCTGGTCCGTCATCCGGAAGCGATCCGACCATGGCAGCACGTCCTCGAACCGCTCGCCGGCTATCTCATCCTGGGCGAGTGCCTGTACCGGCAAGGCGCTCGCTTTGCCGAAGCCTGGAATTTCGGACCCGGCGGCGACATCTCGCACAGCGTTGCCGACCTCCTGACCAAGATGGCCCGAATGTGGGGCGCGGGAGCCACCTGGCGCCGTGACGACACAGCGCATCCGCATGAGGCGCCGTGCCTGCGGCTGGCTGTCACGAAGGCCGCACAGGCCCTGCAGTGGCATCCCCGCTGGCCGCTCGCCACCGCCCTGCAAATGACCGTCGACTGGTATCGCGCCCACCTGGACGGCCAGGACATGGTGGCCGTCTCGCGCCAGCAGATCGCGCGCTATTGCGAGAGCCTACGAGACGCTGCAAGGCCATGAACACCGATCCGATGCGACAACAGATCCTCGACCTCGTCGAGCGCTACGGCGAAGCGAGCCGCGCAACCGCCGCTTTCCAGGCAGGTGTGACGCCGATCCCGGCTGCGGGCAAGGTCATCGGCGGAATTGAAATGCGGCAGATGGTCGACGCGGTCCTCGACGGCTGGCTCACCAGCGGGCGCTTCAACACCGAGTTCGAACGACGGCTGGGGGCATTCCTCGGGATCGAGCACGTGCTCACCACCAACTCGGGATCTTCCGCCAACCTCCTGGCGTTCACCGCCCTCACCTCGCCAAGCCTGGGCAACCGCGCCATCAGGCCGGGCGACGAGGTCATCACCGTCGCTGCCAGCTTCCCGACGACCGTCAATCCGATCCTGCAGAACGGCTGCGTGCCGGTCTTCGTCGACGTTTCGCTGCCGACCTACAACATCGACGCCGGCCAGATCGAAGCCGCGCTGTCCGAGCGCACACGAGCGATCATGCTCGCCCACACCCTCGGCAACCCGTTCGACCTCGACGAGGTCTGCCGGATCGCCAGAAAGCACGACCTGTGGCTGATCGAGGACTGCTGCGACGCGCTGGGTGCGACCTACGCCGGCCGCCCGGTCGGCACCTTTGGCGACATCGGCACGCTCAGCTTCTACCCGGCGCACCACATCACCATGGGCGAGGGCGGCGCCGTCTTCACGCGCGACGCGCAGCTCAAGAAGATCATCGAGTCGCTGCGCGATTGGGGGCGCGACTGCTATTGCGCGACCGGCTGCGACAACACCTGCGGCAAACGCTTTGCGCAACGGCACGGCGAGCTGCCGTTCGGCTACGACCACAAGTACACCTATTCCCACCTCGGCTACAACCTCAAGATCACCGACATCCAGGCTGCCTGCGGACTGGCGCAGATGGATCGCCTGCCGGACTTCATCGCCGCCCGCCGGCGCAACTGCGAATATCTCAGGCAGCGTCTCGCGCCGCTCGCCGACTTCCTGATCCTCCCCGAAGCCACACCGGGTGCCGATCCGGCGTGGTTCGGCCTGCCGCTGACGCTGCAGCCCGAAGCGGGCTGTGCCCGCGTCGATCTCCTCACCTACCTCGAGCAGTACCGAATCGGCACACGGCTGCTGTTCGCCGGCAACGTCATCCGCCAGCCGTACATGCAAGGGCGCGGCTTCCGCCTCGCCGGCCCCCTGACGCAGACCGACCGGGTGCTCGACGACACCTTCTGGATCGGCCTCTGGCCAGGGCTGAGTGAGGAGATGCTGGACTTCGCCAGCACCAGGATCAGCGAGTTTCTCGGAGGCGAGTTCTGAGCACACCCTGCCCGCCGCTGCCCGGCGCCGATCTCGAGCACATCCTCGCTCAAACCAGGGCATTGTGGCGCGAAATGGCCGGCGCCCAACTCTTGATCACCGGCGGCACCGGCTTTTTCGGCACCTGGCTGCTGGAAACCATCGCCGCAGCCAACGATGCGCTGCAAGTGGCCGTCGGTGCCACCGTGCTGAGTCGCGACCCGGAGCGCTTTCTCCTGCGCGTACCGCATATGGCGAGGCGCAGGGAGTTCGAGTGGCTTCGCGGCAACCCTGCCAGCTTCCCCTTCCCGCCGACGCGCCACGACTACCTCCTGCATCTCGCTACGGCCACCAGCGCCGATCCCCGGCACACCGAACCTATCGAGATGCTGCACACCAAGCTCGCCGGCGTTCACAACGTCCTGCGCCATGCCCGCCAGGCAGGCGTCCGGCGCATGCTGGTCACCAGTTCCGGCGCGGTCTACGGACCACAACCGGCCGACCTCGGTCGCATCCCGGAGAACTGGCACGGCGCGCCGGATCCGCTGAACCCCTCATCCGCCTACGGCGAGGGCAAGCGACTGATTGAACAGGTGTGCACGCTGACACCCGAGGTTCCATTTGTGATCGCCCGCTGCTTCTCGTTCATCGGCCCGCATCTGCCACTGCATGGCCGGTTCGCCGCCGGTAACTTCCTGCGTGACGCCATGAACGGTGGGCCGATCGTCGTCAATGGGGACGGCACGGCGCGCCGAAGCTACATGCATCCGGCCGACCTCGTCTCCTGGCTGTTGACCATCCTTCTACACGGGGAGACCGGCCGTGCTTACAATGTCGGCTCGGATCAGGGCGTGTCGATTGGCGATCTGGCCCGGCAGATCGCGGGTCAGGTCGGCGGCAACCTGTCGGTGGAGATTCGCGGCGAACCGGATCGCTCGGGAGTTCATTCCTATGTACCGCAAACCGATCGCGCAAGGCATGAGCTTGGTCTCCAACTCACGCTCGACCTGCCCGCAACCTTGCAGCGAACCATCGACTGGCTCCGGACGGCGATCGACACGCGAGAACCTCGCATGGCGACCTCTTCCCTGCGGATCCCGGCTCGGCACTGACCGAAAGATGGCATCTCCGTCACCATGACAGACAGCCGGCCCGCCGCGCTGCCCGCGCGCACCGTGTTGATCGATGGCTCCCCACAGACTTGGCGTGGCTACTGGCACGAACTGTGCAGCTTCCACGAGGTGACACGGATGCTGGTCCGTCGCGATCTCATCGTACGCTTCCGGCAAACCTATTTCGGCCTCGCCTGGCTGCTCTTCAAGCCGCTGATGCTGATGGCGGTGACCAGCTTTGCTTTCGGATTCCTTGCCGGTTTTGATCGCAGCCACGCCGTTCCATACCCACTGATCATCTTCTGCGGCGTCATCCCTTGGTACTTCTTCTCGAACGCGGTGCCCGACGGTATGAACTCGCTGGCTGGCCACCTACACGTGATCCAGAAGACCTATTTCCCGCGCGCCATCATCCCGATCGCTGCCGTCGCCGTCGACGCCGTTGAGTTCCTCGTCGCCTGGCTGCTGTTTGCCTTTGCCTGCATCTGGTTCGGCTACCTGCCTGGCTGGCAGATCGTTTTCTTCCCTTTGTTCTGTCTGCAACTGATGGTACTTTGCACCGCCGCCGGCCTCCTGCTGTCCGTAGTCAACCTCCGCTTCCGCGATGTCGGAAATCTGGTTCCCTTCCTCCTGACGATCGGCTTCTTCGTCACCCCGGGAGGGTACACGCTGGCCCGAATACCTGAGCAGTGGCACTCGCTCTACGCACTCAACCCACTCGTCGGCATCATCGAAGGTCTACGCTGGAGCCTGCTGAACGGAATGGACGGTTTCCCGCTCAAGCCGGTACTCGTCTCGCTGGCAGCTACCCTGGCGATTTCGCTCGTGGCCGGTCGGCATTTCCTGGCCAGCGAAGCAAGCTTGGTCGACTTGGCGTGACCCCAACCGGGATGAGCGATATCGTCATCGACATCGAAGATCTGGGCAAACGCTACGCGCTTTCCCGTCGACATCGTCCGGACTCACTCAAGTCTTGGTTGCAAAGCTTGGTGCGGCAATCCAGAACGACAAGCCCCCACCCGAGCGCCGATGAGGAGTTCTGGGCGCTGAAGAACGTGTCTCTGCAAGTCCGACAGGGAGAATGTCTGGCCCTTGTCGGCAGGAACGGCTCCGGGAAATCGACCCTGCTCAAAATCCTCTCCCGCATCATTCCGCCCAGCCAAGGGCGTGCCCGTGTCCGCGGCCGCGTCGCCTCGCTACTCGAAGTCGGCACGGGCTTTCACCCGGAACTCACCGGGCGCGAAAACATCTACCTCAACGGCGCCATGCTGGGTTGTCCGGAGCGCGACATCAGGCGGCGCTTCGACGCGATTGTGGACTTCTCTGGGGTGGAACGTTTCCTCGACACCCCAGTGAAGCACTACTCGAGCGGAATGTACGTACGTCTTGCCTATTCCGTGGCTGCGCATGTGGACGCCGACATCCTGATCATTGACGAGGTCTTGGCAGTCGGTGACGGAGATTTCAAGCAGAAATGTCTCAGCCATCTGGGAACAACACTGGCTTCCGGCAAGTCGGCAATCATGGTCTCGCACGACCTCATGATGCTGGAGGCCTTGTCAAGCCATGTGGCTTGGCTCCGCGATGGTCACCTTCTGGAGGTCGCACCCATCAAGTCTGATTTGTTGCGGCGTTATGCGGTCTAGTGGCTGGACTACCCGCGCAAGTGCGAGCGTCTTGGCCACGTGGCCTGATGCGCGGTACTTCTGCGTGCCTTGGTCGGAGAACAACTGCCGCATGTCTACCCCCTACATCGTTTGCAGTACTGCTGCAAAGAGCCGGGTCCGTTGCGCTCACCAGAATGGACCCGTTGCTGCTCAGCAGAGCTGACCAACTGTGCAAGCTTGGCGGGTAACCTATGAAGCGATGCTGCGATTTGCGGCGCAAGGGCAACTATCGTCACTACCGAGAATCCAGTAGACGTCTCCTCCGGCTGAACGGCTGTCAGTGGCGGCCAACAAGGCAATCGTTCACACCCTCTTAAGAAAAGCCGCCAGCCTGATGATTTGTATGGCACAGTTGCGGAACTTGCAAACGACCTGACAGACGCGGCACGATGGATCTGAGCAAACATGACCACTCCCAGATGAACGACGAGTGGCTGAAGAAGCCGCCGGCGAAGCTCTTCCTGGAAATGTGGAAGCAACTGTTGCACGACGTGAAGGAGCTGCAGGATCGGCTGAATGAGAAACCGGACAGCAGCTCATGTCCGCCGACCAGCCAACCGCCTTGCGCGACGACAGGTGGCTCTGAGAGGAACAGAGTGGCGCGACGGACGAGCGCGGCACTGCAGCCGCGGCCGCGGAGACGGCGGGAATCTCTGCCACACTACCCGACGAGGGACAAGCAATGACGAGCCTACTCAGAAAAGTACTATCGCCCGTTCTGACTTGGATGCTCGAACCACTCATATGCCGCGTCGATGATCGGCTGCGCCTGCAGATTCTGCAGCTGGACGCAAGACTTGCACGACTGGATGCCGCATTGTTCCCACGGCTACTACCTGTTGTCATCAAGAACGAGTTGTGCAACCTTGAGTATCTGCCGCGTGACATTCTCGCCAGCTGCCGCCGCGTACACTTTGTCGGCTACTACGCCAATGACGCGGCGGACCAGTTCTCCAACGCGACTGCCAGTTCGCCGCTTGATTCCTCAGCAGTTCATCTCGCCGTTTCCGCCTTGGGCCCGAATGATGCCGTAGCCTTCCTCGACGAGTATCACTTCCGGCGATTCATGGAAACTCACTGGTGCTCCCCCAGCACGACGGCGGGAACGCTACTGATCGCCACCCGCTTTGAGCTTCAGTCGGAAGACGACTGTCGCCACGTCTTGCATTCTCTGGGTTTCATGGAAATCGCGCGCACGTGCCGGAGCCATGGTGGAAAACCAACAGGAGTTACCGCAGTCAGTCATGCAGAAGCAACGACTTGCGCCCCAAGGTATCTTGACCGTAGTCCGCAAGACGTTCCTGATGATGTCGGATGGCTTGTGGTCCGCCGCTATCCGCAACATGCCTAAGGTAGGACGTCCGGTGTCAATTGCCAACGTGCGCAACCACTATCAGTTCTTGTTGTGCGGCTTTGGCTGCGAATATTCGCTCTCGCCTTTGGCCCGTTATCTCGCCGAGCGAGGCTACCGAACGATCGCCGTCGATATGCAGGACACCCCTTTGCCCGAGGAGATCGCCGGCCCACTGGTCTTCATTTCCTCGCAGCATCCAGCGTGTTCATCACTGGTTTTTCAGGCACACTGGGGCGAGACGCAACCGTTTTGCCAATATGTCGCTCCGCTGGAAATCCGACAGCGCTTGCGCCCAGCTTGTTCTGTTTTCATTCCGCATGATCTGGAGACGCCGATCCGACCAGAAGAACTGGTCTACATGAGCGCGTTTGACTTGTATGCTGCCCCTTCGGGTCCGATTAATCCAGCCCTTGGTCACTACTGCAAAGTCATCAAGACCGGGTGGATAAAGCACAATCAACTTGACCAAATTGCGCCCGACATCGAGGCAATCGTCGCCGAACGGGGGCTGATGTTCGTCAATCAGATTGTGCAAGTACTTCTGCGCGGTGGTGCGCGCTACCTGCTGTCCAGTTACCCCGAGATTCTCGCCAAGGGCCTACCGGTGAAACTGCCCGTGTGGCCGGGATGCGATGCGCTCGAAAAGGAACTGGCTGCCCTGGGTGCACTGGTTCTTCCGGCCGCGCTGCCTAGCACTTCTCTGATTGCCGCTAGTCGCGCTGTGTATGTCAATTGTCCAGGTTCCGTTGTAACAGAGGCCCGCTACCTCAATGTTCCCGTTACTGTCCTGAGGTCCGGTGCCCAGGAAGTAACTCCTCAAAATAATACCACTTCCAAAAGCCTTGTTCCGCCATTCAACTTTCCTCTCTTGTTGGAATCGATAGATCTGCTGCTCGGAGCGCACCGGTGATCCTGCGCAGAACCGCAGTGATCAATGCCGCACGCCGCGGGACGCGGATGGGACAGAGTCGCCCGAAGTGCCTGACGCCGATACTTGGGCGGTTGCTTGTCGAATGGCAACTCCTGACCTTGAGCACCTTCGAGGAAGTCGTTGTCGTCGTCGGTTACCAAGCGCAAGACGTTATTGCGGCCGTAAGCAAATTGCGTTCCGATGCGGTATTTGTGACCAACTCGGAATTCGGGTCGACGGGTACAGCGGCCAGCCTATCGCTAGCACTTGAGCACGCACGATTTCCTGTGGTATCGATTGATGGCGACCTACTGGTGCATCCGAATGATCTCCTTGTCCTGACACAGTCGGCAGTTCCATCGATAGGCGTCAGTGAGATCCAGAGTCTTGCGCCTGTCCTTGTAAGTGCGCGCTGCAACGCCGCAGGTCTGCTTGAAGCAATCGCGTTTCATCATGGCGAACCGCCTCTGCCCGACGCGCTGACCAAAGAATGGACTGGCTTGGTGACGATCTCGCCGAAGGTGCACACCGTTCGCGGCACAGGCCACGTGTATCAGATGATCCGAACACTGTTACCATGTCCAGCAATCCATGTTCGGTGTCGTGAAATCGACTATCCGGAAGAGGTGCCGGCCATGGAGGAATGGTTACGTGATTTGATCGATCAGGGAACGGTTCATGGATAAAGCAGTGATCGACCATTTTTGGCGGCAGCGCTCCGCGCTTGGTATGGGCCGGTGGACCGGGAATTCTATGCTGGCTTTCGAGCTCGACCTGTTGGCGCCATTAGTCGGACCCAACTGCCGGATCCTTGACCTAGGCAGTGGGGCAGCCGAGCTTTCGCGAAATTTGCTGCTCGACTCTTCGCGATTGCTGGCGGTAGACAGGTATCCAAGCTTCCTTGAGAGCATTCCCGATGATTCGCGGATTTCCAAGCAGTGCAGTGACCTTGGATCCTTCGCTACCACGGATAAATTTGATCTCATCCTCCTGTTTGGCGTCGTCACTCACCTGGAGATCGAGGAGGAAGTGGAACTCTACCGAAAGGTCCGTTCGTGGCTCAACCCGGGGGGTATTTTTGTCGTCAAGCACCAAGTCTCTCGCGCGGCCGAACTATCGGTTGATGATTTTTCGGAAGCACTGCAATGTCGCTACGTCGCTCGCTACCCCAACGTCAACAGTCAGGCAAATCTGCTCAGAGCGCACTTCAACACCGTGAAGACCGTCAGCTACCCAGAAGCTCTTAACCACTGGCCAACGACCATGCATCTGGCGTTCCTGTGCTCGGGGGCACGTTAGCCACTCACGCACGGAGCAATACTGCCCTACACCGAATTTGCCGATTTCCTCCAGGATTCCACTGATGCACGAAGCCTCGAAAACACAAGCCATTCGCCCGGAAGATTTCGCCGACCGCTTTCTGGCCGGGCACGGCATCGACCCTGGCGTCGGTGATGATCAGGTTTGCCCATGGGTCGAGAGCAATGCCAGCCATGTCACGCGCTACCGACAAGAACTCACCCACGATGCGGTGCACAGCTCACATTGCCTTGAGCACATGCATGATCCCAAGAGCGCCTTGCGAGAATTGTGGAATCTTCTGAAACCCGAAGGAAAACTCATTGTCGTGCTCCGGGGCGATGGATCACGCAGGGCTCCACCCCTCACGATCTCAGGGATCCTCATTCTGCTCGCCCGCCTTGGTTCTGTCAGACTCGTCTTGCAGAGCCCACGTTTCCGAGTCCTTTTTTTCCTAGCCTGTGCAGTAGACCAAACATTCGACACGGCGCTTGCGCACATTCAAGTGGTCGAAAGAGGTCTCGGCGTCAACTTGCAACAGCCGTCATGACGGCGGCTTCACTGCCGACCGAGAGTCTGGTCACCGTGGTCGGAGCCTTCCCCCATCTGGACATAGGTCAGTCACGAGTTGGGCGGTTCCTGATCCAGCCTGGGTTTCGCATCTCGCAGGATCACGTCAGCCACCGCGAGATGCTGGACAGCTTCGTCGCTACGCCGAGTCGCTACGTCTTCGAAATGTTGCGGCGGACACGGGAAACTCGGCGCGACACACCCCGCATCCTGATCTTCAACCCGTTACTCAGGTTATCAAGCTACTTGATCCGTCTTACCCTCGCCAGGGTCTCAGAATCCCACCACGCTGATGCCGTAGTGCGGTCCAGCAACGGTCTCCCGATGGCCTATCTGTTGACTCTGGAGCCCACCGAGCACTATCGACACCTGGTGCTCCTATCCTGTTCCAATCCCGAACTAGACCGCAAGCTGCTGGCAGCGCTCTATTTCAGAGACGTTGGCCTGATCGCCATCCAGTTCCCTTGCCTCACGGCAGTTTCCAATGGCTTCCTTCCCGGCCCGTACTGGCGTCCGATGGAATGGTGCGCCCAGAA
This sequence comes from Accumulibacter sp., assembly GCF_036625195.1. Taxonomy (NCBI): domain Bacteria; kingdom Pseudomonadati; phylum Pseudomonadota; class Betaproteobacteria; genus Candidatus Accumulibacter; species Accumulibacter sp. Next base: position 2,096,883 of record NZ_JAZKUG010000001.1, on the reverse strand, counting down.
TGCGCTCGACGTATTGCACGAGATCGACGGCGAACCAACGGCGCCGATTCCGGATCAGCGCGCCTTGCGCGATGCGGTTCGTATCAGCGCATTCTTCACCCACCATGCCGGTGATGTTCTCTTCATGGGCATTGCCGCGAGCATGACGAAACGTCCTCTGTTCGACGAGATACTGATCAACGAAGCCTACTTCCCGATTGTACGCGACAACCCTGGAGAAGTCGGATTTTCGACCACGGACGGGCCGATTCCATTTCGCGGAGAGTATCGCAAGGAAGACTGCCACCATTTTCTGGACATGGTCCCGCGCTTGGCCAGAGGCATTTTCCACGTTTATTGTCGCGCGACACGGAACTACAACTTCACCAATTTTCACTTCATCGACCATTTCCGCTTCTGTCTTGGCGAATCCCTCACCGATGATAGTCAATTGCATCGGGGCCTGCCCAGCGGTTCGGTCCAAGCGGCTCGCTCCAATGACGATGGGCAGCCGACGATTTTGCTCCATTTCGATGCGGGCTGGCCATTGAAGGTCTATCCGCGAGCATTGCAACTGGAGCTGGCGACGCTCCTGCGGAAACAAGGATTTCGGCTCATTGCGCTGGATGCGCACGCTCCATTGCCGAGTGTCGAATCCGAGCGCTTCCGCACGCTGGAGGAATTCGACGCGCTGCTCGACCGCGTCGATGTAGTGATCGGGATGGACTCGTTCCCGGCCCACTACGCCGCGCAAGCGCGGGCCATCAAGACCATTCACCTGTTCTCGAGTACCCATCCGGTGCACTCTTGGGCGGGCGACAGCGCCGACCATCATGCACTGCATAACAGCGAGAGTTGTTGTCCCTGCCTTGGCTGGGACAGGTGCGTCCGCCACGGCGGCTCGGTCTGCCGCAACTTTGCCACTCCCACTGCGGTGATGCGTGCTGTCGGCGAGATCATCGACAGCCTGCCGCGCGTTGCGCCGACGCTTGAGCGGCTACCCTTGCCCTCCTCGAAATGTCCGCGGCAGTTTCGGGGCGGCACGGGGAAGACCGTTAGCTTTCGCGAACGGGACATCTCCAGAACCCGGCTGCAACTGATGCGACCGTTTCGGTACCTGGCTCTGATTCCCTGCGTCGCGGCCATACTCGTTGGCGAATTCGTCACCGCGGTGCACCACGAGGGCCTTCGCAAGGCGCTGTATCTGACCCATGCGTTCGTGCGCCGTCATTTCCCCCGACTCCTTCCCTAGAGCGGGGGTGGCACATCCTGAGCTCGGCAAGATCGCCATGCGTATGAACAGAGAAATCGTACCGCAAGGTCCAACGGCTCTAACGCCCCCTCATCCAGGAAGGTGCCGTTCCCAAAACCAGGAAAGTCCTCCAGCTCACGCACGCCGTTGCACTCCGCGTCGCGTTCTCAAGACTCGCAGCATCGTCGGCGAACGCCGCTACTCTTCCCGCAAACGATCCATGGAATATTGGACTTGTTATCCGACGTTTCATGGTGAATTTCCTATTTGCTCCCGCGCCCTGTTCATCTTGCCCAACTGCTTCAGCGCTTGGGCCAATTCCGGATGGCTGCTCTGCTTGGAGCACGCCAGGTTGGAACAACCACCTTGGCACGGCCAGCGAGCGGCGATCTGGGGTGGCCCGCTCAAGCATTTCGATTTTCAAGATCCCGACGATCAGGCGCGACTCTCCGATCCTGCTTTCGCGCTGCGTCCACTGACCGGCTTGGTCGTTCTGGACGAAATCCAGACACGGCCGGATTTTTTCCCGCTGTTGCGCGTTCTCCCCGACCGCCCCGAGACACCGGCACGCATCCTGATGCTGGGCAGCGCCTCACCGGAACTAACGCGGCGTGCTGCCGAGAGCTTGGCCGGCCGCGTGACATTTCAGCAACTGGGCGGTCTTGGACTCGATGAACTCGCTGCCGCAAGCGGCTTGGGAACCATCCACCCCACTTGGCTCGACAGCCACTGGCTGCGCGGTGGCTTCCCACGTGCGTTGCTGGCCAACGACGTCCCGACCCGCCGCGATTGGCGAAACGCGTTCATTCGCACCTATGTCGAGCATGACCTGCCGCAACTCGGTATCAGTCTGCCGGCGCTGACCTTGCGCCGCTGCGAGGTCATTCGCCGCAGCGGCGCACGTCGGGGCGGAGCCCATTTCTGCGGTGTCCATACCGGCACTGAACTGGACTTGCTCATCCCGCCGGATAAGGCCTGCCCATGATTACCGTCGCCGCTTACCTGGCTCAATCCATGGCCGATCACGGCCACCGCCATGCCTTCCTCGTCACCGGCGGCGGAGCGATGTTCCTCAATGATGCACTCTGTCATCACCCCGACATCCAGCCTGTCTTCTTTCATCACGAACAGGCGGCAGCGATGGCCGCCGAAGCCTACGCCCGCATCGCCGGCAGACCGGCGATCCTCAACGTCACCACCGGTCCCGGCGGAATCAACGCGATCAATGGCGTCTTCGGCGCCTGGACCGACTCGCTCCCGATGATGGTCCTTTCGGGCCAAGTCAAGCGCGCCACCTGTCTGGCGACGACGCCTGTTCGCGGCCTGCGTCAGTTGGGCGACCAGGAAAGCGAAATCATCCCGATGGTGCGTGGCATCACCAAGTATGCGGCGATTGTCGGCCAGCCCGACGACATCGCCTGGCATCTCGATCAGGCGCTGCACATCGCGACATCAGGCCGACCAGGCCCGGCATGGCTTGATATCCCGATCGACGTGCAGAGCGCCACGGTGGAACCGGCCAGCATGCGTCGCTTCCTTCCTCCGCATGAGCCCGACCACAGGGCTTCCGGGGTCGAGCTGGACGCACTGATCGAGCGACTGCACCAAGCCTACCGCCCGGTCATCATCGCCGGAACCGGCATCCGTGCGGCCGATGCGAGCGAGGACTTCGCCACGCTGATCCGCCGCCTCGGCATCCCGGTGACGACGGCGTGGACGCACGACCTGATCGCCACCGATGACCCGCTTTTCTGTGGTCGGCCCGGCACCATCGGCACCCGCGCCGGCAACTTCACGGTGCAGAATGCCGACCTGCTGCTGATCCTTGGCAGCCGTCTGAACGTCCGCCAGGTCGGCTACAACTGGCAGGCATTCGCGCCGCGGGCATTCAAGATCCAGGTCGATATCGACCCGGCAGAACTGGCCAAGCCTACGGTCCGACCAGATCTCGCGATCTGCCGCGACCTGCGCGATTTCCTGGCAGAGATGAACGCGCGACTTGCCAGGCAACCGCTGCCGCCGAATCCTGAACACGATCGCTGGCTCGCCTGGTGCCGACAACGCCTGATCGACTACCCGGTGGTCTTGCCGAAGCATCGCGAGTTCACCGGCAGGATCAATCCCTACCACTTCATCGAGGCGCTTTTCGACCGGCTGACCGCAGACGACATCATCGCCTGCGGTAACGCCACCGCGACCATCGTTCCCTTCCAGGCTGCCGCGCTGAAGCAGGGGCAGCGCCTCTTCTCGAACTCCGGCAGCGCCTCGATGGGCTACGACCTCCCGGCCGCCATTGGCGCCTGGTTCGGCGCGCTGGCCGCCCGCGGCAGTCAGCGCCGCATCATCTGCCTCGCCGGTGACGGCAGCATCATGATGAACCTGCAGGAGTTGCAGACGATCGCCCAGCACCGGTTGCCGATCAAGATTTTCGTTCTCGACAACCGCGGCTACCTGTCGATCCGCACCTCGCAGGCGAACTTCTTCGGCCGCCTTGCCGGCGCCGACCCGGATTCCGGGGTCACCCTGCCGGATTTCGTGGCGGTTGCCAGGGCGTTCGGCATCAGCGCCTCGCGGCTCGACTCCGCCGACTTCGCGCAGCGCCTGCCGGCGATTCTCGAGACCAGAGAACCGCATCTGTGCCAGGTCGTGCTGGACGAAACGCAGCAGTTCGAGCCGCGCACCAGCTCGCGTCGGCTGCCTGACGGCCAGATCGTCAGCGCGCCGCTGGAAGACATGTACCCTTTCCTCGAGCGCGACGAACTGGCGCGTAACATGATAGATTGACGTCGTCCGACCTGCCCCGGAACGTCCCATGATCCGTCTGCCCAAGCCGCCGCCCGGCGGCATCTTCGAAGACCTGTTCGTGCTCGAGATGGCGAACAACCACCTTGGTCGCCTCGATCGCGGCCTGAAGATCGTCACCGACTTCTCACGCATCGTCCGCTTCAACAACGTCAGGGCGGCGATCAAGCTGCAGTTGCGTGACGTCGATGCCTTCATTCACCAGGACTTCCGGCAACGCACCGACGTTCGCTACATCAGAAAGACGCTCGACACCCGCCTCGGCCGCAGCGACTACGCCCGCCTGGCAGCCGCCATCAGGCGAGCGGGCTGCATCCCGATGGCGACCCCATTCGACGAGGTGTCGGTAGACCTCAGCGTCGAGCTTGGCGTCGATATCATGAAGATCGCCAGCTCGGACATCAACGACTGGATTCTCATCGAGAAGATCGCCAGTACCCAGAAGCCGGTCATCGTCTCCACCGGCGGCTCGTCGTTGAAGGACGTCGACGATCTCGTGACCTTCTTCAACCGCCGCGCCATTCCACTGGCGATCAACCACTGCGTGTCGCTCTACCCGTCCGAGAACCGCGAACTGGAGCTGAACCAGATCGACTTCCTGCGCGACCGCTACCCGATGAACGTGATTGGCTTCTCCACGCACGAACACCGCGACTGGCAGGCGTCGATCGCGATCGCCTACGCCAAGGGCGCGCGCACCTTCGAGCGCCACATCGACATCGCTGCCGACGGCGTCCAGCCTTCGGAGTATTGCAGTCTGCCGCATCAGATCGACCAGTGGTTCAAGGCGCACCGCCAGGCAGTCGAGATGTGCGGCGCGCCCGGCACGCAGAAGCGGATTCCGCTGCGGCAAGAGACCGAGTATCTCGACGCGCTGGTGCGCGGCGTCTACGCCCGCCGCGACCTGGCACGCGGGCACCCGCTGCAGGATGACGACGTCTATCTCGCCATTCCGCTGCAGAAAGGCCAAATCTCGTGCCGCGAATTGATGCGCGGCGAGGTCCTGCTCTGCGACGTGGCGGCCGACGCGCCGATCATGATCGACGCCATCGACAGCCCGTATGCCGAGAACGAGCAACTCAAGGCACTGATCTACCAGCGCGGACTGTGACGGCCGAAGATGAAGCTGATCAGCGTCGTCACCGGCTGCTTCAACGAGGAAGACAACGTCGAGGAGTTGCATTCCCGCATCCGTGCGCAGTTCGAGCGACTGCCCGCCTACGACTACGAACACATCTTCATCGACAATGCGTCGACCGACTCCACGGTGGCAAGGATCAAGGCGATGGCCGCCAACGACCGGCGCGTCAAGCTGATCGTCAATGCCCGCAATTTTGGCCACATCCGCTCGCCGATGCACGCGCTGCTGCAAGCGCGCGGTGACGCGGTGATCGCCATGGCATCCGACCTGCAGGAACCACCCGAGCTGATCCCGGAATTCGTCCACAAATGGGAACAGGGCTACCGTGTGGTTGCCGGAGTCCGCTCCGGGGTCCAGAACACGGTCGCGATGTCCTTCATCCGCCGTGCCTTCTACGCCACCATCGGACGCATCTCGGAGACGCGCCTGATTCCCAATTTCACGGGTTTCGGGCTCTACGACCGCTCGGTCGTCGAAGTCGTTCGTCAGGTGGACGATCCTTACCCGTACTTTCGCGGCCTGATCGCGGACATCGGTTTCGACCATGCCGAGGTGCCGTTCGTGCAGCCGCAGCGCAGGCGCGGCATCAGCAAGAACAACTTCTACACCCTCTACGACATGGCGATCCTCGGCATCACCAGCCATTCGAAGCTGCCAATCCGACTGGCGACGATGGCCGGCTTCGCCCTTTCGGGTCTCAGCCTGCTGGTGGCGGTCGGCTACCTGGCCTACAAGCTGCTGCGCTGGGATCAGTTCTCGGTCGGCATGGCACCGGTGGTCATCGGTTTCTTCTTCTTCGCCTCGGTGCAGCTCTTCTTCATCGGTATCCTCGGCGAGTACATCGCGGCGATCCACACGCAGGTGCTCAGGCGGCCACTGGTGGTCGAGAAGGAGCGGGTCAACTTTGACGCCGGCGGCACAGACGTCTGACCCCAGGTCAAGGCAGGCGCCGGTCGCCACCGAGAAGAGTCTGCCGTCCTGGCTGCTGGCAGACGATCCGCGGCACTCGGCAAGACCGATCGATTCGGTCTCGGTCGCTGCGCTGGCCTATCTGGCGCTGCCGAACCTGATCTTCCTCGCCGGCTGGTTGCGCTGGCCGTTCGCCGCCTTCTTCTCGTTGCTCCTGCTCTGGTCGGCGCGGACGGCCATCGACTGGCGACAGGTGCGCTGGCGCTGTCCGTACCGTGCAGCCCCGGCGTTGCTGATCGTCGCCACCGCTTTCGCCTGGTGCGCCCTTGGCGGCGCCGGCCATTTCCTGGCGGCGCCGATCGACTGGATGGTGCGCGACACGGTCCTCGGCGACCTGGTGTTCGGCGGGTGGCCGGTCGCCTATGCCGCGAAGGAAGGCACCTACTACATCCTGCGCTCGGCGATCGGTTACTTCCTGCCCGCCGCAGTGGTGGCGAAGGCGCTGGGTGTCGCCAGCGCCGACCTGGCCCTATACCTCTGGACCGTGCTCGGAACGGCCATTTTCCTCTTCAGCCTGCCGCTGCCACGGCGTCCCGGAGCCGGGCTGGCACTCGCCCTGCTGCTCGTGGTTTCGTTCAGCGGCATGGATCTGCTCGGCGTGCTGGCGTCTCAGGGGGAGTGGCCGGAACTGCCGGTGCGGCTCGAATGGTGGACGCGATTCAGCTACTCGTCGCTCGCCGCGCATCTCTACTGGGCGCCGAACCATGCCCTGCCGATCTGGCTTGCCAGCGCGCTGTTCTATCGCCACTGGCAGCATCCGGCTTTCCCCGGCTTCGCGCTGCTGCTGCTGGCGCTGCTGCCAATCTGGACCCCTTTCGGCCTGCCGGCCCTGCTGCCGTTCATCGCGCTCGCGGTGCTGCAGTTCCTCGCCGAGCCGCGCCGACCGCTGCCGGTCGTGCCGCTGCTCGTGATGATCCTCATGGTCACCCTGATGGCCCGCTTCCTCGGCATGGACGTCGACGGCATCGGCACCGCGCCCCCGCTGGCTGGCGCCACCGGCACGGCGAGCGAGACGGCGACGCGCGACCACCTTCTCGCCTACCTCGCTTTCGTGGCGCTCGAGTTCGGCGCGCTCGCCCTGGCGTTGTGGTCCCGCCTGCGTCACTCCCGTGGCATCCTGCTGTTCGCCACGCTGACGCTGCTGCTGCTGCCGTTGCTCAGCTTCGGCCCGTCGAACGATCTGCTGCTGCGCGCTTCGCTCGCCTCGCTGGTGATGTTGCTGCTGCTGACGCTCAGCGTCCTGCGCTCGGCGGGCCGGCCAACGCTCGACCTGGGGTACCCGTGGCTGATCGTCCTGATCCTGCTCATCGGCGCCTTCACCCCGTTCCACGAGGCTGCCCGGGCGACGATGGTGCCGCGTTGGCCACCAAGCTACTTGCAGAACCTCGTCGAGCAGCAGGGCGGCAGCTTTCCACCCCACTACGTTGCCCGACTCGATCGGCCGGACATGCGGTTGCTGCTGCGCGAACCCTCGCTCACGCCAGACCGCGAACGTCGCCGGACGGCCAGCAGCGGCGGGCAACGCGAGCGCTGATCAGGGGATTCCCGCAGCAAGCTGGCCGCGGCTGCGCTGATCGTCCCACATCCGTCGGTAGACGTCTTCCAGCGCGCGAACGAAGCCGGGCATGTCGAACAGCGGGCAATGCCTCCGGTCGGCAGCCAGCCGGTTGCGCAACTGCAGCAGGCGCTGCGGGTCGCTGGCCAGCGCCCGGGCGATCTCGCAGTACTCATCCGGCGATCTGGCGACCAGTTCCGGCAGACCCGCGGCGCGCAGCAGACTCGCGCCCACGCGACCGGGAAAGGTGTCGCCGAGCAGGGCGACCATCGGCACCCCGGCCCACAGGACATCGATCCCCGTCGAATGCGAGTTGTAGGGAAAGGGATCGAGGGCGAGATCCGCCAGTTGCAGGCGCGACAGGTGGTCACGCCGGGACTCGACTCGGCGGGCGAAGATGAGCCGCGGCGGATCGACACCACGACGCTGCGCCTCGCTCCGCAGGCGGTCGGCGGCCGTATCGGCGGGCTGGCTGAGCCACAGGCAACTCCCGTCGATCTCGCGCAACAGGCGACACCACAGGTCGAAGACCTGCGGATTGAACTTGTAGCTGTTGTTGAACGAACAGAAGACGAAGCCGTGTTCCGGCAACCCCGCCTCGCGTCGTGACGGCGGTGCGCCGAGCTCGATCGTCGTGTCCGCCGGCAGATAGCAGTGCGGCAGGTGAATGATCCGCTCGCAGTAGCAGCGAGCATCGTGCAGCGGCGTCACCACCGGGTCGCCGAGCAGGTAGTCGGCGAGCCGCGCGTGCCCGAGCGTACCAGCGTAACCCAGCCAGTTTACCTGTACCGGCGCGCAGCGCAGCGCGAGCGCCTCGGGTCGCCCATCCGATGTCCAGCCGCTGAGATCGATCAGGATGTCGATTCCGTCACTCCGCACGCGTTCGGCGGTTTCCCGGACGCTGCAGTCGGCGATATCGACGAAGTGGTCGAAGGCTGCCTGCAGCCGCCGGCGTATCTCGCTGCCGTCGTCCACCCCCATCGAATAGCCGAAGACCTCGACCCGCGACCGATCGTGCAGCTCGATCACCTGCGGCATGATCAGCCCGACGGGATGGTTCCGGTAGTCGGCGGAGAGGTAGCCGATGCGCAGACGGGCCTTCGGCGGCCGCCGATCGGCGCTGTCAACCCCCGCGCCATCTGCCGCATCGAGCACGCTCGCCGGAATGCTGCGGCGGGCGTAGTTGGCCGCGACGCGGCGCTGCTCCTCGGCGCTGGCCGCGGGCAACGAGAGTATGACGAAGGGGTTGTCGCAGAGATCGCGATAATCGTTGCTCAGCACCCGCAGGCGTGACAGCCGTGCCTGCAGCTCGTCCCAGTCGCAGCGCTTGAGACTGGCGCAGAGCAGTTGCGACAGGATCGCCGCGTTGTCCGGGTCGTTCTTCGCCAGCTCGCCGAGACAGACCGCCGCTTCGTCGTTGCGGTTGCTGCACAACAGGGCGCCGGCGAGTTGCTCGATCGCCTCGACGTAGTCCCCCGGGTGGCACTCGATGGCGCGCAGCAGGTAAGGAACCGCCTCGTTCCACTTGTGCATGCGCACGAGGGCAACGCCGAAGTTCTTCAGCACCTCGGGATCATCCGGCTTGAGTTCGATCGAACGGCTGAAGCACGCGAGCGATTCGTCCCAGCGCATCAGCGCGGATAGAACGATGCCGAGATTGTTGTGCGCCTCCGGGTCGTGCGCATTGCGCTCGAGCGAGAAGCGGATCACCGGCAAGGCGTCGTCGTGGCGCCCCTGGCCGATCAGTGCGAAGCCCAGCGCCTTCAGCGCCAGCGGATGCCGCGGCTGGGCGGCGAGGATCCGCCGCGCGGCCGCCTCGACTTCCGGGTAATGGCAACCCTCGACCAGCCGCAGCAGCGCGATGCTGTCCGGCGACATCGCCGCGCCACTGCCCTTTGCCGCCGACGACCGGCGCTGCGAACCCCGGTTCGGCCTCGCCATGCGCTCAGGACTCGCCGACGGCGTGCATGAAAGCGACCTCGAGCGACAGTGTCGGCCGCACCTCGAGCAGCACGTGTTCCGCCTGTCGCAGCGCTTCGAGACGCTGCCAGAGCTGCGGTCGCGGCACTTCGCCGATCCAGCGGCCGGAAAAATCCTCGCGCATCCCGTCGACCGGCAAGCGCCCGTACGAACGGACCTGCACCATCTCCTCATCGCCGGTGAGCTCGGCCGGCGCGCGCACGGCGCGCAGCACGCCCTGATGGATCAGTCCGAAGCGATCGGCGAGCCGTTCGACGTCATGCAGCACGTGCGACGTGAAGAACAGGGTGCCGCCGGATCGCTTGTACTCGGAGAGGATCTCGACCACGTCGCGGCGACCGATCGGGTCGAGCCCCGACAGCGGCTCGTCGAGGACGAGCAGCCGCGGCCTGATGGACAGTGCCTGCGCGATCGCGACGCGCTGCGTCATGCCCTTCGAGAACGAGCGGATCGGTTTCTCGGCCACCGCCCCCAAGCCGAGACGATCGAGCCACTGCCGGCAGTGCTCGGCCGGCCGATCAAGTTGCAGACGATGCAGGCGGACGCCCATCAGCAGGATTTCCAGCGGCGTCAGGTAGTCGTACAGATAGGGGTTCTCGGGAACGTAGCCGAGACCCAGACGCGCGCGCGGATCGTCGACCGGGACGTCGAAAATCCGCGCCGAACCCGCGCTGACGGCGATCAGTCCCATCAGGATCTTGATCGCCGTGCTCTTGCCGGCGCCGTTGGCGCCGATGAAGCCAAAGGCCTCGCCGGCTTCGACCGTCAGCGTGACACCGCGCAACGCCGGCACGGCCGGCGACTTGAGCTTGCGCCGGTACGACTTGTGCAGATCCTCGATGGCGATCGCTGCGCTCATCGGGGTGGCTCCACCGGAGGATTGGCGTTGAGCACGGGAGTGCCGGATGCATCGAGGCTGAAGCCCATGCCGAGCGAGTCCTGTGGAATCGCCGGCAGCAAACCGGCGCTGACGAGATCGTCGAGCCTTTCGGGTTGCCGTCCGAAGCGCTCACGGTACGCGCCGGCAGCGCCCTGCAGCCGCTCCAGATCGCGCAGACGCTGCGCGCGAACTCGCAGGTAGTTGCGGAAGTTCCCAGCGGGCGAATCCTCGGCCATCGCTTCGACCATCGTCGCTGCGTTGCCGGTCTGGTAGCCCTTCTCGATCCAGATCGCCGCCACGTTCTGCAGCGCCCACTGGTCCTGCACGTTGTTGACTCGTGGCACCGCTTCGAGCAGATGCTTGGCACCGGTCGCCGGATCGCGGTGGAAATGGTAGAAGAGAAAGCCGTAATGGAACAGCGGATACCAGTCGAAGCGCCGCGCCGCCGATGCCCGCCGCAGCACGTACTGCGCCGCATCGAGTTCGCCATTCCAGGGCAGCAGCGCCGCGGCGATGTAGTAGTTGTCCTCGTGCAGTGGATTGAACCAGGCGATGTCTCGCTGCAGCTTTGCCTGCACGGCGTAGTCGCTCGCCTTCATGTATTGCGTCTCGGCCACCAGGACGCGAAAGCCAGCCAGATTCGCCGCCAGGTAGCGGTCACCGCCCGCGAGCAGGACTTGCGCGAAGCGGGGCAGCACGATCAGCAGTTCGGGGTCGGCCGACTCTTGCCGCAGTGTCGACAGCCGCTGCTGCGACCAGCCGAAAACCAGCGCTGAAACGAGCAGCGCGGTGAGCGGCAGCAACGGCAGCGAACGCCGCATCAGGAGAACTCCCTGCGGGCGAAGACCAGGCTGGCAGCCGCCAGCAGCACGCCGATGTAGGCAATGGCCATCGTCACCGACCAGAAGACTGCGTCGCCACCGGGCGCGAGCTGGTACATCGCCCACTCGCGCCAGTCGAGCCGCGACAGGTCGGGCAGCAGCCAGCGGACGAAACCCACCAGGGGATCGTAGCTCGCCACCAGTTCCTCGTCGCCGTCGGCACCACGGGCGAGATAGTCGATCGTTGCGCCGAGCGCCTTGCCGGCGACCGCAAAGGCGGCGCCAAGTGCCAGCGGCAGGACGCTGACGGTTGACAGGGCTGCGATGCACAGCGAGAACGCGCCGACAACCGCGGCGTCTAGGGCGAAGCCGGCGATCGCGCTCCAGAAAGGGGCACCGAGCGAGACGTCAAACTCCTGGACGTAGCCGCCGCCGACGAGCAGGACCGCCAAGAGCAGCAACAAGCCCAGCACGACTGCCGCCAGGATCGTCAGCAGAAACAATGCCAGGAATCGCCCGGCGAGAAAACTCGCGCGCGAAACCGGGTAGGCAAGCGAGAACAGGATCACCCGTCGATCGATCTCGCGGGCAACCAGTTCCTGCACCCAGAACAGGTTGAGCAGAACCAGCGAAAAGCGGACCGCCGAGAAACCGACATCCAGAGCGACGGTTTTCGGGTGTCGCGGCGAGAAGAAGCCCGAGAGATAGGCGATGCCGATCATCAGCACGCCGAGGATGAAGACCGCCTGGAAGCTTCGTCCACGCAAACCCGCACGAAGACCTGAAAGGACGAACTCGAGCATGGTAGCCAAGAAAAAGAGCGGGGCACGCCTCACGGCGCGCCCTTGATTTGTAGCTCGAGGAAACAGCTGTCAGTTCTACGAGGAAGCCGCGGCCGCCGCAGCCGCTGTAGTCACCTCGCCCGCAGTGCAACCACTGGCTGCACAGTCGGTCGAAAGCGCTGAAACCGCACCACCCACGGTCGTACCCGTGAAGACCTTCTTGCCCTTCGCCGAACCGGAGGCCACGGCATAAACGGTGCTCGAGTGATCGACACCGTCCAAGTACACGTTCGCCGAGCACTTCGGCGTAAACGGAACCTTGACAAAACTTCCGGTGGTAACTGAGGCCCCGTTCTTCGCCTCCGCCCCCGAACATATGGTAACCGCGTGCGCAGGAAGAGACGTGACGGCGGCGATGGCGAGCACGGACCCAAGAATAATCTTTTTCATGGAAATTTCTCCGCTTACAAGTATGTATGAGTCAGTTCGTCGAGTTGGCAATAGCCGCGGTGAGCAGGTTGCGGGCATCCGACTGCGCCGACTTGTCCTCACCCTTCTTGGTGTACTCGGTGAATTGCGGAATGGCGATCGCCGCCAAGATGCCGATGATCGCGACGACGATCATCAGCTCGATCAGGGTGAAACCCTTCTGCAGCTTTTTCATGAGATTGGACTCCTTCACGGTGGGTGCAACGGACATTCCGTCGAGTCGACACTATCAATATTCGTGCCAGGCAGGAAACGGCCAAAAAGCAGCGATTCCGGGAGCCCATGACGCCGCGTACTGCCAATTGTCGGCAAACGGATGACGAAAAATGTCACACTTTCGCCCGAAAAAGCAGCTATTGAGGGCGGATTTAACGAACCAATCGGCCGCCGGCCGGCAAGGGGGTGGCTGCCGGGCAGCCGCACGGCCGGCCGCCTACTTGACGCAGACCGCGCGCACCTGCTTGAGATCGGTGATACCCGCCAGCACCTTCTCGATGCCGTCCATCTTCAAGGTCCGCATGCCTTCGTTGAGCGCCGTCGCGAGCAATTCGGCGGCACGCGCGCGCTCCTGGATCTGCTGCTTGATGCGGTCGCTGCCGGCAAGCAGTTCGTGCAGGCCGACACGCCCCTTGTAGCCGCTGCCCGCGCAGACCTCGCAACCGCGCGCGCGATGAAGCGTGAAGCGGCCATCGCGCGCATGCTGCGCCAGCCATTCCTGCCGCACGCGCTCGCTCGCGGCCCGCGGATCGGCCTGCCAGGTGCTGGTGTTCGCCAGTTCGGCGCAGTACTCGTCGAGCAGGCTCGCAATCTCCGCCACCGGCGGCTCGTACGGCTCGCGACACGCCGGGCAGAGGCGCCGGGCGAGACGCTGCGCCAGGATGCCGAGCAGCGCATCGGCGAAGTTGAACGGGTCCATGCCCATGTCGAGCAGGCGATTGATCGATTCCGGCGCACTGTTGGTGTGCAGCGTCGCCAGGACCAGATGGCCGGTCAGTGACGCCTCGATGCCGATGGCGACGGTCTCGCGGTCGCGCATCTCGCCGACCATGATGATGTCGGGGTCGGCACGGAGGAAGGCGCGCATCACCGTCGCGAAATCGAGTCCGGCCTTCTTGTTGACCTGCACCTGGCGCAGGCCCTTCTGGGTGATCTCGACCGGGTCCTCGGCGGTCCAGATCTTGGTCTCCGGCCGGTTCAGGTGGTTGAGGATCGAATGCAGCGTCGTCGTCTTGCCCGATCCGGTCGGCCCGCAGACGAAGAACAGGCCGTAGGGCTTGGCGATCAGGTTCCTGAGCCGCTCGAGGTTGTGCGGCGTCACACCCAGTTGGTCGATCGGGATCGGTTCGCCGGCACTGAGGATGCGCAGGACGACGTCCTCGAGCCCGCCGGCGGTGGGCACCGTCGCCACGCGCAGTTCGATGTCAAGCGGTCCCCAGCGCCGGAAGCGGATCTTGCCGTCCTGCGGCCGGCGCTTCTCGGAGATGTCGAGGTCGGCCATGATCTTCAGGCGCGTCACCAGCGCGCCACGGTAGGCCGCCGGGATCTCGATGTAGGGCGACAGCGCGCCGTCGCGGCGGAAGCGGACGACGGTCTTTTCCTTGCCCGGACGCGGTTCGATATGGATGTCGGAAGCGCCCTTCTGGTGTGCCTCGACGATGATGCGGTTCACCAGGCGGACGAGTTCGTTGTCGGCGGCGGCGCTGAGTGCCTCGGCGCCACTCTCGGCGGCGTCGAGGACCGCATCGTCGTCGAGGCCCGACAGCATGTCGCCAACCGAGTCGACCTCGACCGCGGCGGCGAAGAACTGCCCGACGAGTTGCTCGAACTCCTGGCGCGTGCTGACGCGGTACACGATCCGTCTCTTCGGGAAGACGTTGTTTGCCATGCGCGAGGCGCGAACGCGCTCCGGATCACAGGCGATGACGACGACCCCTTCCTGCGTCTCATCGACCGGCAGCCACTGGTTGGCCTCGACGTAATCCCGCTTCAGGTTGCGCAGCAACTCGGTCGGCCGCAAGCGGTCCGGCCTGAACGGCTCATAGGGCACGCCGCAGAACTTCGCCAGTGCGCTGCCGATCGCCGCCAACGGCACCTGGAAATCGGCGGTCAGCACCTGCTCGAGGTCGAGCTGCTTGCGGCGTGCCGCTTTCTGCGCCAGATCGAGCTCGGCAGCCGAGAGGACCGCGTCACTGACCAGCGCGTCGTACCTCGTCTTCGGTATCGCTGGCGGCGGATTGCGTCGCTGCGCGAAGGCGACGGCGAGCGTCTGCGCCAGCGCCTGGACGCCCTCGTCGGCGACCGCCGGAAACGGGGTGTCCGAGCGATTGTTGATCAATTGCACGACGCCGAGCAATTCGCTCGTCTGCGCGTTGCTGATCGGCGCCACCAGCATCTGCTTCGAGCGGTAACCGGTGCGCTCGTCGACCGCCTTCAGGAAACCCAGCCGCGGGCTGTGTTTCGCCAGTTCATCCTGGTCGTAGACGTCGCGCAGGTTGAGCGACCGGCCGGATACGGCAACGTAGCCGGCGACGCTCTGCTCGGAAATCGGCAGACGGATGTCCTTGTGCGTGTTGAGACCCGTCTTGACTTTCGAGACGATGCTGTGGCGATCGTCGCTTACGAGGTAGATCGTCAACCGGTCGGCGTGGAAGAGCTCGCAGATGTCTTCCGACATCTCGAGAATGATCTCGTCGATGTTGCTCGCGCCGTGGATCCGGTTGGTGACGCGCTGCAGGTTCTTGAAGAAGCTCAGGCGTCGACTCATGTCGCCGAGGTTGCCGTCGATGGGCCAGTTCACTGCCGACATGTCGCCTAGAACTCGAAGACCTGGTTGTTGTGGAGCATCTGTGGCTTGTGCTCACCCGCGTCGGACTCGATCTCGGCCATCGTCAGTTCGATCTGGCTCGGCTTCAGATGGCTGACGAAGACTCCGACCCTGGCCGACAGATTCTGCAATTCGGCCGCGAGCAGGCGCGGACAGAGGTGCCTGGACATCTCGGCCAGCCGCTGCTCGCGATTCGGAAAGGCGGTTTCGATCAGCAGGTAGCGCAGGTTGGCGATCTGGTTGACCAGCGGCCAGAACGCCGGGTTGACGGTCGTGTCGCCGGTGAAGACGAGGCTGCCGGCTCCCGAATCGAGCTGATAGCCGACAGCGGGCACGGTGTGCCGGGCCGGCAGAGCGGTGATCGTCCGCGCTCCGAGTCGAACCGACTCGCCGACCGCCAGCGGGCTGTATTGCATTGCCGGCCGCTCCTCGCTCGGGATCGCACTGAAGTCGGGCCAGATCTCCCAGTTGAAGATGTTCCGGCCGATGATGTCGAGGGTCTCGGGAATCGCGTGCACGATCACCGGCTCGGTCCGCAGATCGGCAACCGAATCGATCAGCAAGGGCAACGAGCCGATGTGATCGAGGTGGGAGTGGGTCAGGAAGACATGGTCGATGCGCGCGAGTTCCGCCAGCGGCAGGTGGGTCACGCCCGTACCGGCGTCGATCAGGATGTCGTCGTCGACGAGGATCGCCGTCGTTCCCAGATGGCGCCCGCCGATGCCGCCGCTGCAACCCAGGATTCTGACTTTCATGCTTCCTCCCACGGCCGGCAACTGCGGCCTTCATGCCGACTTCTCGCCGACCGCGCTGCAGGCATTTCTCCAACCCGCCGTGAGAGGACGCGATCGGCCATCAGGTCTTGAGGATGAACTCCATCTTCACTCCGGCAATCTCGATCAGATCGCGGTCTTCCAGGCGCCGCGCTGACGAATCGATCGGTTGCCCGTTCAACAGCGGGAACACCGTGCCTTCGACATGACTGAGGAAGTAGCCCTGCGGGCGCCTGGCGATCACCGCCACCTGCCCCTGGCGGCCGAGTGAAGTCAGGGTCTTGGTCAGTTGCAACTGATGCCCGGCGTTGCTGCCGCTGAGCAGGCGGATGTTCGCGTTCGGCAGGTTCGCCGTCTCGGCGCCAGTCAGCGAGGTTGCCGCCGACGCCGTGACGCCGCTCGTCGCGATGCCGGAAACGGACTCGAAACGGAATGGCGCCGACCGCTCGGCCTCAGCCTCTTCCACCGGCGAGACGGCTTCGGCGAGATACTTCATCTTGTACTTGCCCAGCTCGATGACGTCGCCGTCCTTGAGGAAGTGCTTGCGCACCGACTGCCCATTGACCAATGTGCCATTGGTGCTGTTGAGATCCTCGAGAAAGGAATCGTTGAGTATGGTCACGACCGCGGCATGCTCGCCGCTGATCGCCATGTTGTCGATCTGGATGTCGTTGTGCGCCTTGCGGCCGATGCTCATGCGCTCCTTGCGCAGCTGGATTTCCTTGAGAACCAGACCATCCATGCTCAGTATCAGCTTTGCCATCGCCTTCCCCGTCTTCAAACATGCCACGACCAGAATCTCGACCAGCCCCCGGCAGCGGCTGGAAACTCGCGCAGAACCCTGATCAGCACCACCGAGACGTTGTCCTCGCCGCCATTGTCGTTGGCCATCTGCACCAGGTGGTTCGCCAGCACTTCGAGGTTGTCCCCGAGGGTCAGCAGCACCTGCCGGATGTCGGCCTCTTCGACCATGTCGTAGAGGCCGTCCGAGCAGAGGAGATAAAGGTCACCTGGCCTGACCTGGTGCACATGAATCTCGACATCGACCTCGGCATCGACGCCGACGGCGCGCGTCACGAGGTTCCGGTTCGTCGAAAAGCGCGCCTCTTCAGGCGTGATCAGTCCGCTGTCGATCTGCTCCTGCAGCAGCGAGTGGTCGCGCGTCAGGGCGACGAACTCGTCGCCGCGCAGGCGATACAGGCGCGAGTCTCCGACATGGGCGACGATCACCTGATCATCGCAGAACACGCTGGCCACCAGCGTGGTACCCATGCCGCCAAAGCGCTCCTCGTCCTCGGCAGCGCGATAGATCGCCGAGTTGACGGCCTCGATCTGTTCGATCAGGCAGCGGACGCCGAACGGCTGCCCGGTCGAGCTCTCGATGCGGTGGGCTGCGGTACTGGAAAAAGCAGCGTTCAGCCCCTTGGCGAGCAGCGTCGTCGCCATTCGGCTCGCCACTTCACCCGCATTGTAGCCTCCCATCCCATCGGCGAGGATCGCCAGACCGTGCCTCGCGTCGGCAAGTACCGAATCCTCGTTCTGCCCGCGCACCAGACCGGTGTCGCTGCGCTCGACGATTTGCAGCGCGGGGGAGAGTCTGTTCGTCACCTGCGTCCCCGACAAGCCGTCAAGGAGGCAGGCCGCCGGACGAGCCGACATCGGCGGTCCAGCAGAGGCCTGCCCGGCGGCCCGGCGACGGCCGGACATCTGTCCAAACTATCCGCCATAAGGCAACTCGACCCCGACACCACGCGCACGCGCCATCTCGACGAGCCGTGCCGCCACCGCCAGATCCTGGATGGCGAGGCCCTGCGACTCGAAAAGCGTGATCGCTTCGGCTGTGGAACGTCCGGGCTGCAAGCCACAGATCACGTCGCCCAGTTCCACCAGTTCGCGCGCCTGCAGGCGCCCCTTCTCGAGCAACGGCAGGAGATCGCCCGCTTCGCGCAGTGCGGTTTCGACGCTGTCGACGACGATCGGCGAACAGCGCCTGACGACGTCCTCAGCCACTTCCTGCCGGATCAGCGAGTTCGAGCCGGCGGCGTTGATGTGGGTCCCCGGCGCCAGCCATGCGGCATCGAAGAGGGGAGTCGCCGCGGTCGTCACGGTACTGACGATATCACTGCCGCGCACCACGTCTTCGGGCGAAGCCGCCGCGCTCACCTCGATATCGAGGCGTTGCGAAAGCCTGGCGCAGAAAGCCTGCAGGCGATCGGCCCGGCGCGCGAACACCTTGACGCGCTGCAACGGGCGGGCCGCAGCGATCGCCTCGATATGCCCTTCGGCCTGCCAACCGGCGCCAAAGACTCCCGCCACACGGGCATCGGGCCGCGCCAGCCAACGAGTCGCCACACCCGAAGCGGCCGCAGTGCGGACCATACCCAGCCGGTCGGCCTCGAGCACGGCCAGCAAGCGACCACTCGAGGCCTGGTAGAGATGGACCAGGAAGCGAATACCGGAGCGGTTGCTCGTGTAGGCCTTGTAGCCGATGACGTCGAGTTGTGGCAGCGCCCCCTGCAGAACATGCAGCGTCGTCTGCGGCAACCGCGTGCGCTGCCGTGGCACATCGTGCGCCTGTCGCAGCGACAGCGCACGATGCGCGGCTTCCACCTCCGCCAGCGCCAGCGGCATGGTCAGCATTCCCGTAACGTCCTGTTCACTCAGAAACAGCGCCATGTCTTCCTCGCTCCCGACCCGCAGTCGATCGCTCTTGACGCCCCGCCGCCAGCCAGCAGGAACCCATCCCGGATTTTACTTGTAAACTGCCAGCGGCAAAGGCAGACAAGAAGGGCAGACCGCAGCCTGCCCCCTTCTTGCGGAACCATCAAGCCCCTGGTGCGCTAGATCATCGCCTTGATCAGCTTGCCCATCTCGGACGGATCGCGCGTGACCTTGAAGCCACACTCTTCCATGATCGCCAGCTTCGCATCGGCGGTATCCGCGCCGCCGGAAATCAGCGCGCCGGCGTGACCCATGCGCTTGCCGGCAGGGGCAGTGACGCCAGCGATGAAACCGACGATCGGCTTCTTCATGTTGGCCTTGCACCACTGCGCCGCGTCCGCCTCGTCGGGACCGCCGATCTCACCGATCATGATCACCGCGTCGGTATCCGGATCGTCGTTGAACAGGCGCATGATGTCGATGTGCTTGAGACCATTGATCGGGTCGCCACCGGTGCCGACTGCCGATGACTGGCCGAGGCCGATTTCGGTCAACTGGCCGACGGCCTCGTAGGTCAGCGTTCCCGAGCGCGAGACGACGCCGATGCGGCCCTTGCGGTGGATGTGACCGGGCATGATGCCGATCTTGACTTCATCCGGCGTGATCAGGCCGGGACAGTTCGGACCGAGCAGCAACGTCTTCTTGCCGCCGGCGGCTTCCTTGCGCAACATCTTGTTGCGCACGACGAGCATGTCGCGAACGGGAATCCCCTCGGTGATGCAGACGACGAGGTCGAGGTCGGCCTCGACCGCTTCCCAGATCGCCGCCGCAGCTCCCGGTGGCGGCACGTAGATCACCGAGACGGTGGCACCGCTCTGCGCCGCGGCTTCCTTCACCGAAGCGTAGATCGGGATGCCGAAAATGCTCTCGCCGGCCTTCTTGGGGTTCACCCCGGCGACGAAGCAGTTCTTGCCGTTGGCGTATTCCTGGCATTTCTCGGTGTGGAACTGGCCCGTCTTGCCGGTGATACCCTGGGTGATGATCTTGGTGTCCTTGTTGATCAGAATCGACATGTTGGGCTCCTTAACTGACCGCAGCAACGATCTTGGTGGCGGCGTCGGCCATGGAATCGGCAGTGATGATCGGCAGGCCGGATTCGCCGAGGATCTTCTTGCCGATATCTTCGTTGGTTCCCTTCATGCGCACGACCAGCGGTACCGCAAGATGGGTTTCCCGGGCTGCAGCGACGACGCCAGTGGCAATCGTGTCGCAGCGCATGATGCCACCGAAGATGTTCACGAGGATGCCCTTCACCTTCGGGTTCTTGAGCATGATCTTGAACGCCTCGGTGACCTTCTCGGTCGTCGCACCGCCGCCGACGTCGAGGAAGTTGGCGGGCTCGGCGCCGAACAGCTTGATCGTGTCCATCGTCGCCATCGCCAGACCGGCGCCATTCACCAGGCAGCCGATGTTGCCGTCGAGCGAGATGTACGACAGGTCGTGCTTCGAGGCCTCGAGTTCGTCCGGGTCCTCCTCGTCGAGGTCACGGAAGGCCATGATTTCCGGCTGCCGGTAGAGCGAGTTCGAATCGAAGTTGAACTTGGCGTCGATCGCCTTGATGTTGCCGTTGCCTTCGAGGATCAGCGGATTGATTTCGGCCAGTGAGGCATCCGTTTCCATGTAGCAGCGATACAGGCCCTGCAACGTCGCCACCGCCTGCGCCACCGATTCGGCGGGAACGCCGATGCCGACCGCGAGTTCAGTCGCCTGCGCGTCACTGAGCCCATCGACCGGGTCGATGAAAACCTTGAGGATCTTCTCCGGGGTGTCGTGCGCCACCTTTTCGATGTCCATCCCCCCTTCGGAAGAAGCCATCATCGCCACCTTCTGCGTCGTGCGGTCGGTCAGCGCAGCGACGTAATACTCCTTGCGAATGTCGGCGCCCTCTTCGATCAGCAAGCGACGCACCTTTTGCCCCGCCGGGCCGGTCTGGTGGGTGACGAGCTGCATGCCGAGGATCTGGCTGGCGTATTGACGAACTTCATCGAGCGACTTCGCCACCTTGACGCCACCGCCCTTGCCGCGGCCACCCGCATGGATCTGGGCCTTGACCACCCAGACCTTGCCTCCGAGGGATTCCGCTGCCTTGACCGCATCATCGACGGTTGGACAGAACACCCCGCGCGGAACGACGACGCCGAATTTCTTCAGGAGTTCCTTGCCCTGATATTCGTGAATTTTCATGCGCTTTCCTTGCTTGAGTTAAGGTTGCGAAACGTAATGAACCACGGGCAGGAGGCCCTACCCAGGCTTCTGGCCGCGGTACCAGCGCGGGTAATAGCGCTGTACTGCGTCTGAATGCGACTCCAGAGCGTGACACCGATCGAGCTGATAGGGCTTGTGGGCACTATCGTCGCTATCCGGTACGTCGCTGGCAAAGGTTTGCAGCGCAGCCGTCGGCAGGAACATCAGCAGTTCGCTGAGATGTGAGCACCCGCGCGTGCTGCGAAAGAGCTGCCTGACCGCCGTCCGGAAGCCATGAAACAGGTTCAGCCCGACCAGCTGCGCATAGTCGGGGGTGATGCGGTCGCAGTAGCCCACGTAAGGCATGCCATCGGTGCAGGCCGCGGCATCGCGGATGGTCATCTGCTGATCGATCGTCACCCGCACCGACATGTCGTGTACCGGCTCGCCGCGCCTGCGCAACCCCGACGAAAGCGGGTAATCCTGGTCCTTGACGTCGACCAGACGAGCCTCGATGTCCCAGCAACCATCGTCGCGGCGGTAGCCTTCGAGCTGGACGCTGCGAACGTGCTTGCGGGTCCGTGGGGCGGTGGTGGGGGGCAGCGGCATCGATGATGGGAGGGATTTGCGAAGCCGGCTGGATTTCGCGGCTGGCAAGGAATTCTACAGCAAAAATCCCGTCGATCGTGACGGAATTCATAATTATGGATTCCCGGCTGCCCGCCGAAACCGCCGCGCCCGCGGCTGGCGCCAGCGGCCGCGGGCGCCGAACCGATGTCGCCGGCGGCCCGGCTTCAGCAGCCCATCACGCGCCTGATCTCAGCCAGCCCGGCGGACAGCATCGCCAGATCCTGTGGCTCGTTGAGCCTCATCTCCTCGAGCACACCACTGGCAACAGGCGTCGCCGGCAAACCCCCGGCAAGCACCTGGCGCAGCAGATGCTGCCGCAGCTCCGCCAGTTCTGCCGCCAGCCGCGCGCGGGCGCGCGCCTGCCAGCGGTTGCCGGCAGGCAGGAGCCCGATCGCGGCGGCCAGCCAGTCGAGGTCGATCCGGCTGGCGAGTTCGGCCAAACCGCGCGCCACCTCTTCGAGCGACCGGGAACAGGCGCGAGCCAGGTTCACCCGATCGATGGCGCCGACGATCGCCGCCGCGTCTGCCGCCAGCGCCGCGGCCGCCAGTTCGCCACCCTGCCCCTGCCGTACCCGGTCGATCACCGCGACGACCGCCGGTCGATACTTTTCAACCAGCTGACCGATCGTCATTCCGCCGAGATGCTGCGCCAGGATCAGCTCGCTCGCTGCCGCCGTCATCGCGCGCACGGCGAGCATCAGCTCCATCTGCCGGGTGGTATCGAGCGCGAGATCGAGCGCCTCGATCTCGCGCCACAAGGCCTCGGCGTCGAGTATCCGGCTGGTGGCATACCAGGCGCTGGCCACCTGCGCCGGCGAAGCGCCCGTCTCGTCGCCAAGACGCAGGACGAAGGTGGTTCCCATCCGGTTGACGAGGCGATTGACCAGTTGCGTGCTGATGATGTCCCGCTGCAGCGGATGTGCCGCCATCTGGGCACGGCAGGAGTCCTGCAGGACGCTCGGGAAGTAGCTTTGCAGCAGGTCACGAACATCGCCACTGTCGGGCACATCGGAGGACAGCAACGCCTCCTTGAGGGCGATCTTGGCGTAGGCCAGCAGCACGGCGATCTCGGGCGCGGTCAGTCCGCGCTTCTGCTGGCCGCGCTCGGCGAGACCCTTGTCGTCGGGCAGGAACTCGACGGCACGGTGCAGGGCGCCGCGCGCTTCGAGACTGCGGATCAGCCGCGCATGGGCCGGCAGCAGCTCGCCTGCAGTGGCCACTTCGAGCGCGATCGCCTGCGTCTGCTGGTAGTTGTCCGCCAGCACCAGAGCCGCCACCTCGTCGGTCATCGAGGCGAGCAGCGCGTCGCGCTGCCTGCCGGTCATTTCGCCACTGGCGACCAGGCCGGCGAGCAGGATCTTGATGTTGACCTCATGGTCGGAGCAGTCGACACCGGCCGAATTGTCGATCGCGTCGGTGTAGATGCGGCCGCCGTTGAGGGCAAATTCGATGCGGCCCTTCTGGGTGAGGCCGAGGTTGCCACCCTCGCCGACCACGCGTGCCCGCAACTGGCCGGCATCGACGCGCAGGATGTCATTGGCGCGGTCGTTCGCTTCCTGATGACTCTGGCTGCCAGCCTTGACGTAAGTACCGATGCCGCCGTTGTAGAGCAGGTCGACCGGCGCCTGCAACAGGCTGCGGATCAGTTCGGGCGGCGACATCTGGCCGGCGTCGGTCGCCAGCCAGGCCTGCACCTGTGGCGACAGCGGAATCGTCTTGGCGGTACGCGACCAGACGCCACCGCCGTCCGAAATCGACGCCGGATCGTAGTCGGCCCACGACGAGCGCGGCAGGTCGAACAGGCGCTGCCGCTCGGCGTGGCTGCGCGCCGCGTCCGGATCGGGATCGATGAAGATGTGGCGGTGATCGAAGGCGGCAAGGAGCCGGATTTCGCGCGACAGCAGCATGCCGTTGCCAAAAACGTCGCCCGACATGTCGCCGATGCCGACGACGGTGAAGGGTTCCCTCTGGATGTCGCGACCCAGCTCGCGAAAGTGCCGCTTGACCGCTTCCCAGGCGCCGCGGGCGGTGATGCCCATCTTCTTGTGGTCATAGCCGACCGAGCCACCGGAGGCAAAGGCATCACCCAACCAGAAACCGTATTCGATGGCGATGCCGTTGGCGATGTCCGAGAAGCTAGCGGTCCCCTTGTCGGCGGCAACGACCAGGTAGGGATCGTCGCCATCACGCCGGCGGACACCGACCGGTGGCACCACCTGCCCGTCGACCAGATTGTCCGTCAGGTCGAGCAGGCCACGGATGAAGGTCGAATAGCAGGCGACACCCTCGGCCTGCCAGGCTTCCCGGTCACTCGCCGGCGGCAGGCGCTTGCAGACGAAACCGCCCTTCGAGCCCAGCGGAACGATCACGGCGTTCTTGACCATCTGCGCCTTGACCAGGCCGAGCACCTCGGTGCGGAAGTCCTCCATCCGATCCGACCAGCGCAGGCCACCACGGGCGACGCGGGCACCACGCAGGTGCACACCCTCCAGCCGTTCGCTGTAGACAAAAATCTCGTACAACGGCGTTGGTGCCGGCAGGAAGGGGATCTCGCGCGAGGACAGTTTGAACGACAGGTAAGCCTTCGCCTGACCGTCGCTTGCCGCCTGGTACGCGTTGGTGCGCAGTGTCGCCGAGACGGCCGTCTGCAGCGCCGAGAGAATCCGGTCGTCATCGGGATTGCTGACCTGCAGCAGCGCCATCGTCAGTTCGTCGCCCAGCGCAGCGGCACGGGCAGCATCGGCCGTCGGGGCAAACAGCGCGGCGAAGAGTTCGACGAGGCGACGGGTGATGTCGAAGTGGGTCGCCAGGCAGCGCTCGACGTAGGCCTGGCTGAATGGCAGTCCGGCCTGCCGCAGGTAGCGGCTGTAGGCACGCAGGATGCCGATCTGGCGCCCATCGAGGCCCGCCAGCAGCACCAGGCGATTGAAACCGTCGTTCTCGGCCTGGTCGCGCAGCAGGCGCTCGAGCAGCTCGACGAAGGCCTGCCGCGTCGCTTCGTCGTCGAGCGCTCGTGCATCGGGCAGGCGGACGGCGAAGTCGGCGATGTGCAGGTCACCCGCCGGCAGGCTGAATGGCTGCTCGGACAATACCGTCAGACCGAGATTTTCGAGCACCGGCAGGATCGCCGACAGCGGTCGCGGACGGCCACGGCGAAAGAGCTTCAGGTGCTGGTGCGCGCCGTCGTCGCCCTGCGCCGCGCTCAGCTTGACCTCGACCAGGCCGCTCCGTTCGGCGGCCTGCAGGCAGTCGAGATCCGACACCGCAGCGGCCGGCGTCACCCGCTCCTGGTACGACAAGGGCAATTCGCGCGCGTAGCGGCGCAGCAGGCGGTTGCCATGCTCCTCACCATAGTGGCCGACGAGATTCTGCTTCAGCTCGTCGCTCCAGCCGCGCACGATGCGCGCCGTTTGACGCTCGATCGCCGCGGCATCGTACGCGTAGTGGGTTCCGGCCGGCGTGCGGGCAATGAAGTGCAGGCGCGCGAGACGCGACTCGCCGATGGTGACGAAGTAGTCCACCCGTTCCGCAGCCAGCGTTTCGTAGAGCAGCGCCGAGATGCGCTTGCGGACCGTCGTGTCGAAACGGTCACGCGGCATGTAGGCGATGACCGAAACGTAGCGCCGCCAACGGTCGTCACGCATGAAGACACGCACCTGCTCGCGCTCGTGCAGCGCGACGATGCCGCGGGCGATGCGCACCAAGTCGGCATGCGCTATCTCGATCAGTTCGTCGCGCGGATAGGTCTCGAGGACGTTGAGCAGGGTCTTGTCGCGGTGGCTGCGCGCGACGAAACCGATCTCCCG
Organism: Accumulibacter sp.; assembly: GCF_036625195.1. NCBI lineage: Bacteria > Pseudomonadati > Pseudomonadota > Betaproteobacteria > Candidatus Accumulibacter > Accumulibacter sp. Next base: position 2,071,295 of record NZ_JAZKUG010000001.1, on the reverse strand, counting down.
CCGCACGGCGGCCACCTTCTGCCGCAGCAGCGGAATGTCGGTCGCCGACACATGATAGACATGCGCCGTGTATAGGCCGACGAAAGCGCGCAGCCCGATGATGCGGCCGCTGCCGTCGAGACGCTTGACGCCGATGAAGTCGAGATAGGCCGGACGATGGACCGAAGAACGGGCATCGGCCTTGACCAGGATCAGCGGCGATGGATCCCTGCCCAGCTCGCTGATTTCGCCCGGAATCGCCGCCAGGCAGCGGCCAAAGCGCGGGTGGCCGGCCTCTCTCAGGATGCCGAGGCCACTGTCGGCGACCCGGGCCAGGCGCTGCTCGCCGGCAGCGACCAGGTACTCGGCAGCGCCAAGGAAGACGAAGTTGTTGACGGCGATCCAGTCGAGGTACTCGGCCGCCTCGACCGCCTCGCCCACCTCGGCGTCGGTGGCGAGTTCGGCGGCGGCAGCGCGCATGTTCTGCTGGATGGCGGCGCCATCATCGACCGCCGACCGCACGTCGGCGAGGACGCCGGTGATTTCCTGCTGCAGCTCGTCGACTTCCGAGCTGTCGCCAATGCGGTCGATCTCGAGATGAATCCAGGACTCGGTCCGACTGCCCTCCCCGCCATGTGGCGTGATCCGCTGCAAGCCACCGTCGGGCCCGCGTTCGGCGCCGAGCAGGGGGTGCAGCAGACGGTGGATCGCCAGCCCACGGCGATAGACGAGCATGGTGATCGAATCGACGAGGAAAGGCATGTCGTCGGTGACGACGTCGATCACGGTATGCGGCGAGTGCCAGCCGTGGCGATCGAAGTCCGGCGTATAGAGGGCGAGTACCGGCTGCCGCGGCGACCGCCGCTCACCGAGGCGATGATGCTGGACGGCGGCACCGACGAGTTCTTCCGGACTCGCGTCGCTACCGCCGGCAAAATCGAAGTCGACGTAGTAGGAGTCGAGAAAACTGCTGACCGACGCCGACAGCCTCAGTCGGGCGGCGACTTCGTGCAGGTCGCGGCGCAGGTTGCTTGCGGTTTCAGACATCGTCGCCATGGCGCTCTCCTTGGACAGGGACGGTGACAACGCGGCGCCGGGCAGCGGTCAGCGCCAGCTGCAGGGCAAGCGGCGGTGCGTGCGGCGAGGCGGCCCATCCGGCGGCAGGCCCGGTGTTTCGCCACGGAGTGACGGCGCCAGCGGCGCGCCACCATTCTCAGTGATGCAGGATCTTGGCCAGGAACTGCTGCGCCCGCTCCGAGCGCGGATTGCCGAAAAACGCCTCCTTGCTGTCGTCCTCGACGATCCGGCCCTGGTCCATGAAGATCACGCGGTTGGCGACGCGGCGGGCAAAGCCCATCTCATGGGTCACGCACATCATCGTCATTCCTTCCTGCGCCAGTTCGGTCATCACGTCGAGCACCTCGTTGATCATCTCCGGATCGAGCGCCGACGTCGGTTCGTCGAACAGCATGCAGATCGGGTCCATCGACAGTGCCCGGGCGATCGCCACGCGCTGTTGCTGCCCCCCCGAGAGCTGGCCCGGGTATTTCTCGGCCTGCACCCGCAAGCCGACACGGTCGAGCAGCTTCAGGCCCTTTTCGCGCGCCTGTTCCGGGTTGCGACCGAGCACCTTGACCTGCGCGATCGACAGGTTGTCGACGATGCGCATGTGGGGGAAGAGCTCGAAGTTCTGGAAGACCATGCCGACCGTCGAGCGCAGCTTCGAAAGGTTGGTCTTCGGATCGCCGACCGAGACGCCGTTGACGATGATCTCGCCGCTCTGGAAGGGCTCGAGGCCATTGACGCACTTGATCAGGGTCGACTTGCCCGATCCGGACGGCCCGCAAACGACGATCACCTCGCCCTTGTGGACCTGCGTCGTGCAATCGGCGAGCACCTGGAAGGCACCGTAGTGCTTGCTGACCTTGTTCATCGAAATCATCGAAGTCTCCTCGCGACTGTGTCCGACCGGCCTCAGGCCGTCTTCATCCTGTTCTGGTAGTGGCGGACGACCCGCGATGCAGCAAAGCAGAGAACGAAGTAAACCGCGCCGGCAAAGAGCAGCAACTCGACCAGCCGGCCGTCGCGGTCACCGACCTTGTAGGCCGCGCCAAAGAAATCGGCCAGGGCCGAAACATAGACCAGCGACGTGTCCTGGAAGAGGATGATGCCCTGCGTCAGGAGCAGCGGCACCATGTTGCGGAACGCCTGCGGCAGAACGACCAGCCGCATCGCCTGACTGTAGGTCATGCCGAGCGCACTCGCCGCCGCCATCTGCCCCCTCGGCACCGACTGGATGCCGGCGCGGATGATCTCCGAGTAATAGGCGGCTTCGAACAGCGCGAAGCCGGCGATCGCCGAGGTCAGTCGCATGTCGGTGCCGCGCGGCAGGCCGAACAGGCTCTCGAGCAGGTGCGGCACGATCAGGAAGAACCACAGGAGCACCATCACCAGCGGCACGGCACGGAAGAGGTTGACGTAGCCGGCGGCGAACCACGACAGCGGCGTGATCGACGACAACCGCATCAACGCCAGCAGCGTTCCCCAGACGATACCGAAAACGACGGCGCTGAGCGTGATCTCGAGCGAAATCTTCATCCCGTCCCAGAGGAAGGGCAGCGCATTCGGAATCGACGACCAGTCGAACTCATGCATCTCACTTTCCTCCGATGTAGCCGGGAACGCGCACGTGCGCCTCGACCCAGCGCATGCCGAACATCACCACGACGTTGAGCAGCAGGTAGGCGACGGTGACGGCGATGAACGACTCGTACGGCTGTGCCGTGTAATCGACCAGTTGCCGGCCCTGCGCCGCCAGTTCGAGCAGGCCGATCGTCGAGCAGACCGCCGAGTTCTTGAAGATGTTGAGGAACTCCGAGGTCAGCGGCGGCACGATCAGGCGCACCGCCATCGGCAACATCACATGGCGGTAGGTCTGCGGCAGCGTGAAGCCGAGCGCCAGACCGGCGTTCTTCTGCCCGGGCGGCAGCGAGTTGATTCCCGAGCGCACCTGCTCGGCAACACGCGCACTGGTGAAGAGCGCGAGGCAGATCATCGACGACAGGAACTGTTGCACGATCGGGTTCGTCTGCTTGAACGCATTGCCGAGCTTCTCCGGCAACAGCTCCGGCATGACGAAGTACCACAGGAAGAGCTGCACGAGCAACGGAATGTTGCGAAAGACCTCGACGTAGGCCGTCGCGATGCCGGCCAGCCACTTGTTGGGAACGGTGCGCAGGACACCGACGACTGCCCCGAGCAGCAGCGCGATCAGCCAGGCGGACAACGACAGGCCGACGGTCATCTTCAGCCCGTAGAACATCCAGCCAAGGTAGGTCGAGCCGTCGCCGGTCGCCGTCGGCTGCAGGAAGACTCCCCAGTTCCAGTTGTAGGCCATTGCGCCCCTCCCGCGTCACGGGCGCGGCAGCCGGACGGCCGCCGCAACCCGCCGGATAGCCAGTCGAAAGCCTAGTCGAAAGCCTTGTCGTTCGGCGACTTGTAAATGTTCTGCACGGCCGTCGACAGCGGGAAGTTGAGGTTCAGCCCCTTCGGCGGGATCGGCTGCAGGAACCACTTGGCGTAGATCTTCTCGGCCTCACCGGAAGTCATCACCTTCGCCAGCGCATTGTCGACCACCTTCTTGAACGCCGGGTCATCCTTGCGCAGCATGCAGCCGTAGGCTTCGTACGACTGCGGCGTGCCGACCACCACCCAGTCGCTCGCCCGCTTGGCCTTGGCCATTTCGCCGTAGAGCAGCGCGTCGTCCATCATGAACGCCACCGCGCGGCCGGTCTCGAGAGTCAGGAACGACTCGCCGTGATCCTTGGCGCTGATGATGTTCATCTTCATCTGCTTCTCCTCGTTCATCTTGCGCAGCAGACGCTCCGAGGTGGTACCGGCAGTCGTGACGACGTTCTTGCCGGCGAGATCGGGGAAGTCCTTGATCCCCGAGTCGGTCTTGGTCATCAGGCGGGTACCGATGACGAAGATCGAGTTCGAGAAGCTGACCTGTTTCTGACGCTCGGTGTTGTTGGTCGTCGAACCACATTCGAGGTCGACCGAGCCATTCTGGATCAACGTGATGCGGTTCGCCGAAGTGACCGGCAGCAGGCGGACATCGAGCTTCGCCAGTTTCAGCTCCGCCTTGATCGCGTCGACCACCTTCAGCATCAACTCGTGCGAGTAACCGATGACCTGCTGCTTGTCATCGTAATACGAGAACGGGATCGACGACTCGCGATGACCGAGCGAGATCGCGCCGGTATCCTTGATCTTCTTCAATGTCCCGGTCAGTTCCTGCGCAATGACCGGCGCCGACAGCAGACTGGCAACGAGACCGGCGACGAGCGCGCCGCGCAGAGTATGTTTCAACATCGTGTCTCCTTCCTTCTGGGTGGAATGGTGCATGGGCTTTTCGGGCGATGCCGAGCGCCGCGATTGTGGCATGAGTTGCAACGCGCGCCAAGCCATGTTTCGGTCATGAAAGCTGCCCGGCGTCGCCGCTTTGCTCAACTGACGGCAGTAGGACCGGCTTCAGGCCTTACAATTCCCGTTCATTGCACGCGGCAGGAGCGCGAAACCACTGATGCAGCCGGCACCGATCCGTTACAGCATTGTCCCGAGCAGTCCGGCAGCGCACCTGCTCGAAGTGCGCTGCACCCTCCCCGGACCCACCGCCGATGGCCAGCGCTTCGCCCTGCCCGCCTGGATCCCGGGCAGTTACCTGATCCGCGACTTCGCCCGCCACATCGTCTCCATCCGTGCCGAGAGTCGTGGCCGGCCGGTCGCCTTGCGCAAGCTCGACAAGCACACCTGGCAGGCGGCACCGGTCGCCGGCAGTGACGACCTGTGCATCATCCACGAGGTCTACGCCTGGGATCCATCGGTGCGCGGCGCGCACGTCGACCAGACGCACGCGTTCTTCAACGGCAGCAACGTCTTCCTGCGCGCACTCGGACACGAGGACCGGCCGTGCCTGGTCGACATCCGCCGCCCGGGCGGCCAGGCGTATTCCGGCTGGCGCGTCGCCACCACGCTGGCGCTGGCGACGGACGCGCCGGGCGCCGCCAGACGGCACGGCTTCGGCCTCTATCGTGCGAGCAATTACGACGAACTCATCGATCATCCCGTCGAAATGGGCCACTTTGCCCTGGCCGCCTTCAGCGCCTGCGGCATCCCGCACGAGGTGGTGATAAGCGGTCGCCACGACTGTGACCTCGATCGCCTGACGGCCGATCTGCAGCGCATCTGTGAGTGGCAGATCCGCCTCTTCGGCGAGCCGGCGCCGATGCCCCGTTACCTCTTTCTCGTCACCGCCGTCGGCGACGGTTACGGCGGGCTCGAGCACCGGTCGTCGACCGCCCTGCTGTGCGCCCGCGACAGCCTGCCGTGGCCGGGAATGCGCGGTCTGCCAGAGGCTTACCGGGGCCTTCTCGGCCTCTGCAGCCACGAGTACTTCCACACCTGGAACGTCAAGCGGATCAAACCCGCCGCCTTCGTCCCCTACAACCTGGATGCCGAGAACTACACGACGCTGCTCTGGGCCTTCGAGGGGTTCACCTCCTACTACGACGACCTGACTCTGCTGCGCTGCGGCCTGATCCGTCGCCAGGAGTGGCTCGACATCATCGGCCGCACGATCGACAAGGTCTGCAACGAGCCCGGACGCTTGCGGCAGACCCTCGCCGAGTCGAGCTTCGACGCGTGGACGAAATACTATCGGCCGGACGAGAACACGCCGAACGCGGTCGTCAGCTACTACGCCAAGGGCGCGCTGGTGGCGCTGGCGCTCGACCTGAAGCTGCGCGCCGAGACGGCCGGCCGGGTGACGCTCGATCACCTGATGCGAGCGCTCTGGCAGCGTCACGGCGACACGGCGGGCGTCGACGACGACGACATCCGGCTGCTCGCCGAGGAACTCTCCGGTCTCGACCTGCGCGCTTTCTTTGCTGACGCGGTGCATGGCACGAGCGATGTCGACCTGGCGCGACTGTTGCGGCCTTTCGCCATCCGGCTCCGGCGCCAGCCGGCAGGACGCACACCGTCGCTTGCGGTGAAGACGGCCGGCGAAGGCAGCGAGCTGCGCCTGGCGACGGTCTATGACGGCGGCCCGGCGCAAGCGGCCGGCCTCGCCGCCGGCGACCTCCTGCTGGCGATCGACGGCCTGCGGGTGACGCCTGCCAATCTCGAGCGCCTGCTCGCCCGGCACCGGGCCGGCGATGTGCTGCGGTTGCACGTCTTTCGCCGTGACGAACTGATGGAGTTCTCGCTGCGGCTCGGCGATCCGGCACGCGACCGCCACCATCTGCAATTGCTGCGAAAGCCCAACCGGCTGCGCGAGGAGTGGCTGCAATGACCAACCTGGCTGCACTGCGCAAGAGTTACGAAAAGGCCGAACTGAGCGAGGAGGCTTCGCACGCCGACCCGCTGGCACAGTTCGCGCAGTGGCTCGGAGAGGCGATCAGCGCGCAACTGCCTGAACCGAACGCGATGACGCTGGCCACCGTCGACCAGTCGCAGCGCCCGTCGACGCGGGTCGTGCTGATCAAGGGCTACGGTGCGGAAGGCATCACCTGGTACACCAACTACGACAGCCGCAAGGGCCGCGAACTCGCCACCAACCCCTGCGCCGCTCTGCAGTTCCACTGGGTCGAACTCGAGCGCGTCGTGCGCATCGAGGGGCGGGTCGGCAAGGTCAGCGCCGAAGAGAGCGACGCCTACTTCGCCAGCCGCCCGCTCGATTCCCGCATCGGCGCCTGGGCCAGTCCGCAGAGCGAGGTGATCACCAGCCGCGCGGTCCTCGTCGCCAACGCCGCGCACTACGGCGCCCGCTTCCTGCTGCAACCGCCGCGCCCACCGCACTGGGGCGGCTACCGCCTGCAACCCGATCGTTGGGAGTTCTGGCAGGGACGGAAGAGCCGGCTACATGATCGCCTGCGCTACCGGCTCGACGAGCAGGGAACCTGGCTGCGCGAGCGGCTGGCGCCGTGAAAGAGGAACAGGCGGCGCAGCGCCGAGAGCGGGGCTTCGCGCCGCACCGCGGGGGGATCAGCCGCCGTTTGCCTTGAAGATGTCCACCTTCGTCTCGCGACACTTGCGCAAGCTGAGTTCGCGCGACCACTTCGAAGCAGCTTCATGGCTGATTCCACACCCCGTGTGGCTCGCAACTCCGGCCAGCTGATGGCGCCACCAAGCGCATCGATCACTGCAAACGTCAGGTCGGAGGGAGACCGGCAAACACCCGCCGGATCTCGGTAGCGTGATTCGGCCTGGCTCGCAGGCAAAGGACCAGTCATCCTATTTTCCTCTGTTAGCCGCTGTCGGGAAGCGGCAAGAGCAGGGTTGGCAACGCAGGGAGCACCTCTTTGCGCGGCTTGGCGGCCAGGATTCTCTCGATGATGTAGCGTACCAAAGCGGCCCAGCGTTCCGGTTTGGTCAACTGTGGCGCATTTGCCCTGATCGTCTCGAAAGCCTTGCGGCCACAGGCGATCATCGCTTTGATCTGATCGCCGGCGGCATGGGTCAGCGTGATCAGGAGGCGGGATTGCCCGGCATGCTGAGTGAGGCGCGCGACGCCAGAGAGGAGCAAGGGGCGGGAGGTGATGGCTTCCCGGCGAGTCTTCGGATGGGCGAGGCGAACGTACCAGCTCCACCAGTTGTAGATCAGAGCGACGGCTCGGGCCGACAGGTTGCAGCGCTCGAGATCCTGCGTCGTATAGCCACCCCACCCCCACTGGTTGGTCAGCTCGTCAAAGCCGTTCTCGCAGTCGGCCCGATCACGATACAACTGTCCGAGGGCCGCGAGATCGTAATCGCTGTGGGTCACCAGAACGGCGTACTCCCAGTTCTTCGCGAGTTCCTCGCTGTTGCCGAACGGGAGTCTGTCCTGGCCCTTGCCGGCCTTTCGCGCGCGCGCTTTGACGGTCGTCTCCGGCTTCTGGCGGGCGCGCCGGACCACCACCACCCGTCGGGCGCAGGTCCAACCCATCAGCTGGAGCTTGGCCTCCACGGCTTGCTCGCCAGCTCCGACATCCTGCCAGTCACCGTTCTTCCAAAGACGCTCGATCAAGCGAACCACTCCCGCGCTTTGCCGTAGCTTGAAGAGGTAGGGTTGATCGATCGCTTCCAGTTCCTTCATGATCCGCTCGACCCCGAAGCCGATGTCGCCGCGTACCAGACGCGGACGCGCCTCGGGCGGTAGGCGGCCGAGAATTTCGAGCAGTCGCGGCAAGCCGTGGCACCCTGCGATGGCCTTGCCACTCTGGACTTCGGCATCGAGTACCAGACGCATCCCGGAGATCCAGTACGTGTGAACGACATGGCTTGGCCGACCGGGCTTCACGGGGTTGTAACCGATCTCCGCCCCGGCCTGATGACCATAGAGCACCTTGACCGTCGTGTCGATGTCGAGAATCCACTGCGTCCACAAGGCTTTTAGAATGCTCTCGCTCAACGCCGTTTCCATCCAGGCGCCGGTCCGCGCCAAACGAGCTTCTCGCTCCAGACGCTCCGCTTCGGAACAGCGCTTCGGTGCGGGCGCCAAGTGCGCGAGCGCACGCCGCAGACTCTCGTCGCTGATGATCGCGCTCATGCCGAGGATCTCCGGCGCCACCCCATCGCTGCGCAGTCCCGTCACATGGGCATAACGGCGTTGTCCATCCAGAATCGACAGCAGCCAAGTGCCCAGGACATTGCGCACAGACGGCGCATTCGGGCTCGTGTACGCCATCGGGCAGCCTTCCAGCCAACGCTCGAACAACCCCGAGAACTCCAGGAACTCCGCGAAGAACGCGAGCTGCCCCAGCGCCGTGGCGCTGCCACCCTCGTCCCAGCGAACCTGAAAGCGGCCCCCCGGTGTCGTCACCCGCAAGGTCTCTGCTACGACGGCACCCGGCGCGCTCAGCGCGTTCTGAACCGCCACCACCACCGCTCTTTGCTCGAAATGCTCTTCACCCATTGGGTGATCCCCCCTTCTCGGCTGAAACCCGCATCACATCACGGTCTCGGCCGGTTTGGCGAGTGTCAACTGAGGAAAATAGGGTCATGCGTCGTCGTCTTGCGGGAACATCACTCGGCATTCCGCGTACAGCGTGAACGGGGCCACCTGTTCTTGCGCGTCAGTTTCGGGGCCTTGGTCGGCAATCGGTCCTCACGCCAGGGCCGCGCCAACGGCACGGGCAAATGCCTGGAAACTGCGCGACCGGTTTCGCTGGATGACCATGTGCGCCGCAACCGATCGAGCCAGTTCCAACTTGCGCAGACCGGTGCCGAAGTAGCCCGCTTTCTTGAGCACGCGCTCCATGGCTTCCCAGGTTCCGCCAGCGATCGCGTCTGGGTCACGAAAACCTGCCTTCTCTGGCACAGTGGCCGGAACACGTGGATAAGCCGCCCGCACGGCTTCCCAGTCGCCGAAGAACCACGCTTCCAGCTCCTCAATGGCCACGCGGTTTGCCACCTGGAATCCCTCCCCCTGGCTGACGACCGATTTCGTCTGCAGACCTGCCGCGGCAGCCATGCCCTCCAGTTCCGATTTCAGCACCACACAGTCATCGTCATCTCGATCGACCAGGACAAGAATCCGCCAACTCTCGGGCAGCCAGGCCGCATAGCCCTGCAGGCGATCCGGTGCGCACTTGAGCAGTGCATCCTTGCATTGAAAGCGGATGATCTGAAACTCGATGTCGCCGAGCAGTTTCGGCAAGAGTTGTTGCAAGGCGGCTTCCATCGAGTATTCCTCGACAAAAACGATCAGCTTCTCGAGCATCAGCCACGCCCCTTCCTTGCGGCTCGCGGCCCGCCCTGATTCACGAGCGGATCGCCCAAGCCGAAATGCCCCTCCATCCACAGATACCCCAGGGAGGCTCCAGCCCGCACCAGTTCGGGAATGCCCTGGATATCACAGGCTCTGACAGCTTGGGTAAAGCCCTGCTCATTCCGGTAGAGCACCCGCACCTCGTCGGCGCGGATGGCATCGAGCAGGAACGGGGAATGACTGGTGATGAGCAATTGCGAGTGCTCGGAGGCAGCACGGCACTCTTCGGCCAGCTCCGGCAACAAGCGCGGGTGCAGGAAATTCTCTGGCTCCTCGATGCCGATGAAGCGGGGCGGTTCGGGGTTGTAGAGCACCGTCAGATAAGCCAGCATCTTCATCGTTCCGTCCGACGCAAACTTTGACAGTACCGGCAGCTCGAACGGCGCATCCTTGATCTGGAGAAGCAATCGACCGTCTGGCATGGGCTCGGCCTCGACTCGTTCGAGGCGGGGAATGCGCTGACGCAACACCGCGAAAATGTGTTCCAAACGTTCCGGGTACTGTTCTTTCAAGTGCTGGATGACGTTGGCCAGGTTGTCGCCTCCCTTGGTCAATCGCTCCTGCGGCCCGGCCTCCGGCTGATTTCGTGTCTGGTCGATCGAGAGGTACGACACATACCAGTCCGTAATGAATTCGCGCAGTGCTGCCACCCGCGGGTGCTCGGCCAACTGCCCCAAGGTATTCACCGCAATCAGGTCGGGTGAGCGGAGCGTCGTGTCTTTCCGTTGATCCTCAGCGTCAGGCAACTCGCCACTGACGGCACGCCCCACACCACGACGAAACTCCAGGAAACGGAAAGGCTTCCCGCTCGTGCCGCGCCGCCATTGCAGCCACTCTTCAATCACCTCTGGACCCCTGCTGCCCTCATCAATCGCCAAGTGGTAGCTGATCACGGGGGTCCCGCGGCTCTCGCGGTACTTGAGATCAAACACGATGGGACCAGATGCGCTACGCGTCTTGAGTTCCCTGCCACGACCGCGCCGGTCCCAGGCATGCCGCAAACCAAACTGGAAACACTCGGAGAGGAAATTGAAGACATCGAAGAGAGTGGACTTGCCGCTCCCGTTCGGTCCCAGCAATACGGTCATCTTCGTCAGGTTGTCCAGCTCGACCTGACGCAGCGCACGGTAGTTTTCTACCCGCAAGGACTCAATGCGCGGGATGCCCTGACTTCTGGTTGAACTCGCTTGTTTGCTCATCACAGCTCCTCTGACTTCCTCGTCTTTTCCCAGCTTGGCCCCGATGTCCATTGGGCGGTTTCTGTCAGGGCGTGCGACCACATGGCGTCCTTGGCGACGCGCCGCTGATCTGCACGCGGCCGTCCAGATTGGGCTTGCCGATGGTCGAGTCACGCTGCGGGGTGGACTGAACGGGATCAATCTCGACACGGCATTGCTTGGCGTTCCTGAGTGCCGGCATGGTAGCGCACTGGCACGAACACGTCTTCCGGCTCCGCTGTTCCAGATTTGCGTCGGTCGTCCAGCATCGACAGGGGCCGGCAACGGCTGCCGCTGCCATGCTCATCGGCTTTCGGAACAGGGTCGGTGACCGACGCTGTGCCCGTCTCCCGCGCGAAATCATCGGCGCCGTACGGGCGCAGCGGTCTGCCGGCGTCCGTGCTGCCGGCGCCACCTAGTCGTCGCGCGGCGCGACCTTTTCCCACGGCCCCGGGCACTGCATCACCGCCGGGTAGTAGCCACCGTTGGCCCGGCAGTAGTACCAAAAGCCGGGCTCCATTGCTTGGCCGGCGTCCTGCTCCTGGGCAACCGAGTCGGCACCTCTTTCGACATAGACGACTGGTGGCGGCACCGTCACCACGGGAGGATAGAGGACTGGCGGCGGGTAGTAGACTGGCGGGCCCCAAGGCCAGCCCCAACCCGGTGTGGCACCAAAGTAGAAACCGACGCTCGGCCCATAGGGTCGCCAGCGCGGACCATAGTAGCCGCCGCGCGGTCCGTAGTAACCACCGCGTGGCCCGTAGTAACCGCCGCGCCCGCCGGCGACGACGACGCCGCCGGAGACCGAAGCCGCGCCGTAGCCATGCGCTTCAGCCATAGTCGGAAGGGGTGGCCAGGCCAGCAGCAGGAGCAATGCTGCAATCGTCTTCTTCATCATCATCAACTCTCTCCGCTGCCGCAGTTCGCCGGCGCCAGGGCGGCCACCCTGCCACGTTCGCCGGGACCCAACCGCCGACGCTGGACGTCGACAGCCTCGGCACGACCCCGCATCCGGCCTGATCCCGGAACAACGCGGCACGGGCGCTTCCCGCCGACAGAGGATTTCCGACGCGCACGGGATCAAGCATCTTCGGACCGGCAGAGTCCGACATCGCCGCCGCCGGCCGCAGTCAGTGGAACGATCTCCTCGACGATCGCCTGCGCGCCGGTGCAACGCCACCTGATCTCGAGGTCGCCGAGGCGAAAACCATAGATCCGTTCTGCGTCATCAGCATACGCCGGCCGTGGGTCCTGTGCCAGCACCTCGCTCAGCAGCTCCGGCAGATGCGGCCAGCGCGACGACTGCTGCCGCAACTGCGCCAGAGCCGACAAGCGGAATTCGACGGCCAGTCGTGGCGGTGGCCCGGGAACGAAGCCGGAGCGCGCCTGCGGCACGCTGTCGACGAAAGGCAGGTAGGGCTTGATGTCGATGATCGGCGTGCCGTCGAGCAGATCGACCCCGGCCAGCTCGAGGACCACGCCGGCGCGCGTGTCGACAGCGGTCAGTTCGACGACCGACAAGCCGATCGGGTTGGGGCGAAAGGGGCTGCGACTGGCAAAGACGCCCACCCGCTGGTTGCCGCCGAGACGCGGCGGGCGGACCGTCGGGCGCCATTCGCCGGCACCCCGGTGGAAGATGAAGCTCAACCAGAGGTGCGAGAAGCCTTCCAGGCCGCGCACCGCTTCGGCACGGTCATACGGTCGCAGCAACCGCAGCCGTCCGATGGCGTGCGGTGCCAGTCGCGGCTGGCGCGGAATGCCGAAGCGGTCCCGAAACGGGGTCTCCAGATAACCGATTGGTGAGACGACGAACTCGGACACTGCTAGCACGCACTTCCGCGGAATCCGTCAGCGCCACGGCGCCCGCCAGCGGCGAGCGGCTCAGGCGTCGAGCAGCGACAGGGCATGACTGGCCATCGCCCGCGCCACCGTCTCCGCCTCGCCGACTGCATCGGCCAGCTCGAAGGTGGTTCCCGGGTGCTGCCGTCGCAACTCGGCGAGCAGCAGCGGCACATCACGCTTCAGGTGTCCACCGCGGGCGATGAACATCGGCAGGACGAGGACTCGCGCGACGCCATCGGCAACCAGGCGCTCGGCGCAGTCGCGCAGGTTCGGCAGCATGAACTCGAGGAAGGCCAATTCGACACGCAGGCCGGGGGCCTGCTGGCGCAGCAGCGCACACACGCGCTGCATCGGCCGCGCCCACTCGGGGTCGCGAGCACCATGCGCAAAGAGGATGAGGGCGGTTCCCGGCATGACGACAGTCTAGCGCATCGGACCGCGGCTGGCGGCGATCAGCCGAAGCCGGCGACGACGGCGATGTCCTCGGCCCGCGCCACCAGATGGTCGGCGCCCCAGGCCTCGATCGGCTCGTCATCGCCGAGGTAACCGTAACGCACGGCCACCGTCGCCATGCCGGCCGCCCGGCCGGCCTGAATGTCGCGCACGTCGTCACCGACGTAGAGGCAGCGCGCCGCATCGGCGGCGAGCAGGCGGCAAGCGAGCTGCATGGGCTGTGGCGCCGGCTTGGCGCGGCGCGCAGAGTCGCCGCTGACGACGCAGGCGGCGCGCCGGGCATAACCGAGCTGGTGCAGCAACGGCAACGTGAAACGCTGCGCCTTGTTGGTAACGATGCCCCACGCCGCACCCCGCCCCTCGCAAGCGTCGAGGACTTCGTCGATGCCGGCGAAGATGGTGGTGTGCACACAGATGTCGGCGCTGTAGTAACGCAGGAAGCGCTCACGGAACTCGTCGTAGAGCGGATCGGTCGGCCGCATGTCGAGTCCGGCGGCGAGCATGCCGCGCACGCCGTGCGAGGTGTGCGGGCGCAGGCGGGCAGTCGGCACCGGCGCCAGATCGAGATCGGCACGCAGCCGGTTGAGCGCCGCCGCCAGATCGGGGGCGGTATCGGCGAAGGTCCCGTCGAGGTCGAAGAGGACGGCGTCAAACATCCTTCACCAGATGCACCAGATAGTTGACGTCGGAGTCGCTGCCCAGCGTGTAGCGTCCGCTCAAGGGGTTGTAGCTCATGCCGCGCAACTCGCGCGACTCGAGCCCAACCTGCCGCCCCCAGCGCAGGAGTTCGGACGGCCGGATGAAGCGGGCATAGTCGTGCGTGCCACGCGGCAGCAACCGCAACAGGTACTCGGCGCCGATCACCGCCAGCAGGTAGGCCTTCAGGTTGCGGTTGATGGTCGAGAAGAAGACGCTGCCACCCGGTCTGGCCAGCGCGGCACAGGCAGCGACGGTGCTCGCCGGATCGGGAACGTGCTCGAGCATCTCCATGCAGGTGACGATGTCGTAACACCCGGCTTCACTGGCCGCCAGTTCTTCCGCCGCCACCTCGCGATAATCCACGCTGCGGCCGCTCTCCAGCAAATGCAGACGGGCAACGGCGAGTGCCTTGCGAGAAAGGTCGATTCCGGTCACCACCGCGCCGCGTTCGCACATGCCCTCGGACAACAGGCCGCCACCGCAGCCGACATCCACCACCTTCCTGCCCGCCAACGCGCAGCGACTGTCGATCCAGTCGAGGCGCAGGGGATTGATCTCGTGCAAGGGCTTGAAATCGCTCCCCGGATCCCACCAGCGGTGCGCCAGCTGGCTGAATTTCTCGAGTTCCCCCGGGTCCGCGTTGATCGTCATCGTCTCACCTTCTCCGCACCGGCAGCGGGGAAAGCCCGCCGCTGCTAGGCAGTTCGGTCACTTCGTCGTGCACAATGAAAAAGCCCTGCCGGGGCAGGGCTTTCCGTGGCACACATCGCTCACTTGGTGCCGATGAGCTCGATGTCGACACGACGGTCGGGCTGCAGGCACTCGATGACCTGCTTGGTCGCCTTCTTGCCCGGGCACTGATCAGGCTTGGTGACCGGATTCTTCGGACCCTTGCCTTCGGTGTAGATGCGGTTGGCGTCGACGCCCTTGCTCACCAGGTAGGTCTTGACGGCAGCGGCGCGACGCTCGGAGAGCTTCATGTTGTGCGCCAGCGAACCGAAACGGTCGGTGTGACCGACGGCCAGGATCACTTCCAGCTTGATCTGCTTCGCCTTGGCAGCCACTTCGTCGAGTTTTTTCTTGCCTTCCGGACGCAGCACCGCCTTGTCGAAGTCGAACAGCGCGTCGGCGGCAACCGTGATCTTGTCACCCGTCGGCTTCGCCGTCGGCGCGGCGGCGCCAGCCCTCGGTGCCGGCGGCTCGCAGACTTCCTTCGGCAGCAGGTCCTTGTCGCACTTGCAACCGGCTGGGTCGTTGGCCGCAGCAGCCGGCGTCCAGAAACCGGTACGCCAGCAGAGGCCGGTGCCGCTCATCACGACTTCACCGCGCTGATCGATGACGTATACCCGATTCAGCGGAATCGAGGTCTGTGCCTGCGCGGACGACGCGCCAAAGCCGAAAGTCGCGGCAAGGAGCGCGGCCAGCATGGAGTTTCTTGCGGTTCTGTTCATCTCGGTTTCCTTCATTGGTTGAAGCCTGCGGCAGAAACCCGCAAAGCCTGTTATGCCTCGTTTCTTGACCGAACTCATCACGGACGGATTTTATTCTGCCACAACAGGGCCATTCCGATCAATCCGCTTTCGTCGCCTTCGCTCAGCCGCCCGTTCTCGACCCTCACCCGTCCGGCGACCCAGACGTCGCTGACATGCTCGCGTCCGACCGCGTAGGTGAGATGCGAAACCGGGTCGTAGCAGGGAGCGAGCGCGACGTCGTCGAAACTGACGGCGCAGAGATCGGCCGACTTGCCGACGACGATCGAGCCGATCTCGCCGTCGAGACCGAGTGCACAGGCGCCGCCGAGGGTCGCCATGCGCAGCACCTGGTGGGCCGCGACGGCATCGGCACGGCCATCACGTTCCTTGGCCAGCAACGCCGCCAGACGCATTTCCTGAAACAGGTCGAGGCGATTGTTGCTCGCCGCGCCGTCGGTGCCGAGCCCGAGGTTGACTCCGCGCGCGGCAAGCCGCGCGATCGGTGCGATGCCGCTGGCCAGCTTGAGGTTGGAACTCGGGCAGTGTGCCACCGAACAGCCATGCGCTGCCAGCAACTCGATCTCCTGCGCCTCGAGGTGCACGGCGTGTACGGCGATCAGCGTCGGGCCAAGCAACCCGAGGCGGCGCAGGCGCTCGATCGGTCGCACGGCGAAGCGCTGCAGACTGTCCTCGATCTCCTGCTGCGTCTCGTGCAGGTGCAGGTGCAGCGGCACTTCGATCTGTTCGGCGAGCGTCAGCACCTGCGCGAAGCTGCGATCGGCGACGGTATAGGGAGCGTGCGGAGCGAGGCAGAACGACAGCAGCGGCTGTCCGAGAAGACGGTCGCGCACCGCCAGTCCTTTCGCCAGATAGTCATCCGCATCGGCCGCGTAGTTGCTCGGAAAGTCGACGGTGATCAGGCCGATCGCAGCGCGGATTCCCGACGCCAGGGCAGCCTCCGCCGCCGCCGCGGGAAAGAAGTACATGTCGTTGAAACAGGTGATGCCACCGCGCAGCATCTCGGCACACGCCAGTCGGGTGCCATCGTGGACGAACTGCGCCGAGACGTGCCGCGCCTCGGCCGGCCAGACATGGTCCTGCAGCCACCGCATCAGCGGCAGGTCGTCCGCGAGACCGCGCAGCAGGCTCATCGCGGCGTGTGTGTGCAGGTTGACCAGCCCGGGCAGCAACACGTGCTGCGGCAGGCACTTGCGTTTGCGCGCCCGGTAACGAGCGTCGACTTCGGCGCGTGGCACGATGGCGACGATGCGCCCGCCGTCGACGACGACGGCGTGCTGGTCGAGAACGGCCCCGGCCGGCTCGACGGGCACGACCCAGCGCGCCTCGATCACCAGATCGACCAGCGGCAGACTCGTCGTCATCGGCGAACGACCGCGCCAAGGCTAAAAAAAACCCCGCTTTCGCGGGGTTTTCTGCGCAGCGCGCCGGCCTTACTTGGTGCCGATGAGTTCGATGTCGACACGACGGTCAGGCTGCAGGCACTCGATGACCTGCTTGGTCGCCTTCTTGCCCGGGCACTGATCAGGCTTGGTGACCGGATTCTTCGGACCCTTGCCTTCGGTGTAGATGCGGTTGGCGTCGACGCCCTTGCTCACCAGGTAGGTCTTGACGGCAGCGGCGCGACGCTCGGAGAGCTTCATGTTGTGCGCCAGCGAACCGAAACGGTCAGTGTGACCGACGGCCAAGATCACTTCCAGCTTGATCTCCTTCGCCTTGGCAGCCACTTCGTCGAGCTTCTTCTTGCCTTCCGGACGCAGCACCGCCTTGTCGAAGTCGAACAGCGCGTCGGCGGCAACCGTGATCTTGTCACCCGTCGGCTTCGCCGTCGGCGCGGCGGCGCCAGCCCTCGGTGCCGGCGGCTCGCAGACTTCCTTCGGCAGCAGGTCCTTGTCGCACTTGCAACCGGCGGGGTCCTTGGCCGCAGCGGCCGGCGTCCAGAAGCCCGTACGCCAGCACAGGCCGGTACCGCTGAGAACGACTTCACCGCGTTGATCGATCACGTAAACGCGATCACCGGCGGTTTGCGCCTGCACAGCGCCAGCCGCCGCGAAGAGGCCGATTGAGGCCAGCAGGGTAATGATGGTTTTCGATTTCAAGATGTTCCTCCTCGATTAATCTCTGTTACGTCCGAATGCGTGAAACGCGATGCGATTTTTGCGCAGTCAGGAAATTTAAGCATACAAACTTGATTTTCTTCAAGCATCGGCCCGGAATTGTGTAGTATTTATGCAACGAAACTGGGTGTCCGGCGGCACGTCGGCGCCGCCAGCCAGCCACCGCGAGTTCAGGCAAGGGAGGAGAAGATGCAAGCAGCCAGTCTCGATTCGCTCGCTTCGATGGTCCAGGCGGCGCGCCGGGTGGTCGTCTTTTCGGGTGCGGGACTGTCCGCCGACAGCGGCATCCCGACCTTCCGTGACGGTGCCACCGGCCTGTGGAACAACGTCGACCCGGACGAGGTGGCCAGCATCCAGGGTTTCCTGCGCAATCCCCGGCGCGTCTGGAGCTGGCTGCTGGAACTCAAGGCGCTGGTCGATGACCGACGTCCGAACCCGGGGCACCGGGCGATCGCCCGCCTGGAAGAACTCTGCGCGGCGAGCCGGTTCACCGTCATCACACAGAACATCGACGGCTATCACGCGCTCGCCGGCAACCAGGACGTGCTCGAGGTTCACGGCACCATCCACCGCGTCCGCTGCCACCGGCATTGCGGCTATGCCAGCACTTGGGACCAGGCCGCCAGCGAGCCGTTTGCGTGCCCCGACTGCGGCGCTCCGGTACGGCCCGATCTGGTGATGTTCGGCGAAATGCTCGACGAGGAAGTCTTTGCCGCAGCCCAGGCGTGCAGCCTCAGTGCCGACGTCTTCTTCTGCGTCGGCACCTCGTTCACCGTCCAGCCAGCCGCCCACCTGCCGGTCTGGGCCAAGTACTCCGGCGCGACGGTGATCGAGGTCAACCCGCACCCGACGTCGCTCAGCGAAGCGGCCGACTACTCGATCCGCAGTGGTGCCTCGCAGTTCTTCTCGGCGCTCTGCGATCGACTCGCCCCCGACTGAAGGAAGAACGACCCGCAACGCCGCCGGCCGGCGGCGACGCTGGCCGGACCGAGGCATCGTCTATAATGCGCGGCTTCCGTTGCCCCGGGCCTGCACGCTTCGCCAGGCGGGCCAGCGCCAATCGCCACCTGAATCCAGAGCCGCCGTCCTTGTCATCACCGCTTCCCCCACTGCCCTTGCCAGCCACGGGCGAGCGCTTGCAGTGGCCGTCATTCGCCGGCTCGGCCGACGCGCTGCTTCTGGCGCAGGCTGCCAACGCCGCCCGCAGCCGAGCCCGGGGTGGGCTGCTGGCCGTCATCACCAGCAGCGCGAGCGACGCGCAGCGACTGCTGCAGGAAATTCCGTGGTTCGACGGCGGGCTACGGGTCCGCCTGCTGCCCGACTGGGAAACGCTGCCCTACGACGGCTTCTCGCCGCATCTCGACCTCGTTTCCGAGCGCCTGGCGACGCTCTACGCGGTGACGCGTGGCGAATGCGACGTCCTGCTGCTGCCAGCGAGCACCGCGGTCTGCCGTCTTGCACCACCGGCCTACCTCGCGGCCTATACTTTCTTCCTCAAGCAGGGGGAGCGTCTGGATGGTGAGCGGTTCCGCGCCCAGATGACGCTTGCCGGCTACGCGCACGTGACACAGGTGGTGGCACCGGGCGAGTACTCGATCCGCGGCGGCCTCATCGACCTCTTCCCGATGGGCGCGCAACTGCCGTTCCGCCTGGATCTTTTCGACGACGAGATCGAGCACATCAAGACCTTCGATGTCGACAGCCAGCGCACGCTGTATCCCGTCGCCGAGGTCCGTCTGCTGCCGGCACGCGAGTTCCCGCTCGACGGCGCCGCACGCAGCCGTTTCCGGCAGCGCTTTCGCGAAGCTTTCGAAGGCGATCCCGCGCGCTCGTCGATCTACCGCGATGTCTCGAACGGCGTCGCCAGCGCCGGGATCGAGTACTGGCTGCCGCTGTTCTTCGATGCGACCGCAACGCTTTTCGACTACCTGCCGCCCAGCACGCTGCTCTGCCTGCACAATGATGTTGCCGAGGCCGTGCGCGCCTTCTGGCGCGAGGCGCAGTCGCGCTACACGCTGCTCGCGGGCGAACGCAGCCGTCCGCTGCTGCCACCGGACGAACTCTTCCTGGCTGAAGAACCGTTCTTCGTCGCCGCCCGCGCCTATGCCCGCCTCAGCCTGCGGGCAGGCGGCGACGGCCCGGCACGCCGCCTGCCCGAATTGGCGATCGACCGCCGCGCCGACGATCCCCTGCGCCGCCTGAAGACCTTCCTCGACGGGTTCCCCGGCCGCTCGCTGCTGCTCGCCGAGTCCGCCGGGCGACGCGAAACGCTCGCCGCGCTGCTCGCGGACTACGGCCTGCAGCCGCGCGCCTGCGGCAGCTTCGACGAGCTGCGCGCCGGCGAGGCAGCCCTTTCGCTGGGGGTCGGACCGCTGCACGATGGCTTCCTGCTCGACGGGCTGGCGATCATCACCGAGGCCGAGCTCTACGCCGGCAGCCCGTCGCGCCGCGCGCGCCATGTCGCGGCGCGACGGACGTCGATCGACAACTGGCTGCGCGACCTGACCGAGCTGAAAGTCGGCTCGCCAGTGGTGCATGAACAGCACGGCATTGGCCGTTACCAGGGGCTGGTCCATCTCGATCTCGGTGAAGGTGACACCGAGTTCCTCGAACTGCACTATGCCAACGATGCCCGGCTCTATGTGCCGGTGTCGCAACTGCACGTCATCGCCCGCTATTCGGGAACCGACCCCGACGGCGCGCCGCTGCATACCCTCGGCTCACAGCAATGGGAAAAGGCGAAACGCCGCGCCGCATTGCAGGCACGCGACACGGCCGCCGAGCTGCTGGCCCTCTACGCCCTGCGTGCGGCGCGGCAGGGACACGCCTGCGACTTCAAGCCACACGACTACGACGCTTTTGCCGACGGCTTCGGCTTCGAGGAAACCCCCGACCAGGCGGGCGCGATCGCCGCCGTGATCGCCGACATGCGGTCCGGACGGCCGATGGATCGTCTGGTCTGTGGCGACGTCGGCTTCGGCAAGACCGAGGTGGCGCTGCGCGCGGCCTTCTGCGCCGTCGCCGGCGGCCGGCAGGTGGCCGTCCTCTGCCCAACGACACTGCTCTGCGAACAGCACTTTCAGACTTTCGGCGACCGCTTTGCCGATTGGCCGGTGCGGATTGCCGAGCTGTCCCGCTTCAGGACGGCGCGTGAGGCCGCGCAGGCGCTGCAGGAACTGGCCGACGGCCGTCTGGACATCGTCATCGGCACCCATCGCCTGTTGCAGAAGGACGTGCATTTCAAGCGTCTCGGCCTGGTGGTGATCGACGAGGAGCATCGCTTCGGCGTCCGGCAGAAGGAAGCGCTGAAGGCACTGCGCGCCGAGGTCGATGTCCTGACGCTGACCGCGACACCGATCCCGCGCACGCTCGCGATGTCGCTCGAGGGACTGCGCGACTTCTCGGTGATCGCCACTGCCCCACAGAAACGTCTGGCGATCCGGACTTTCGTCAGCCGCTTCTCCGACGGCATCATCCGCGAAGCCCTGCTGCGCGAATTCAAGCGCGGCGGCCAGGTGTACTTCCTGCACAACGAGGTCGAGACGATCGAAAACATGCGTGAGCGCCTGGGCAAGCTGTTGCCCGAGGCCCGCATCGTCGTCGGTCACGGGCAGATGAAGGAGCGCGACCTCGAGCGCGTGATGCGCGAGTTCACCCAGCAGCGGGCCAATCTGTTGCTGTGCACGACGATCATCGAAACCGGCATTGACAATCCGCACGCCAACACGATCCTCATCAACCGTGCCGAGAAGTTCGGGCTGGCGCAACTGCACCAGCTGCGCGGTCGCGTCGGACGTTCACACCACCAGGCCTATGCCTACCTGCTGACGCACGACGACGCGGCGCTCAACAAGCAGGCGAGGCAACGCCTCGAGGCGATCCAGATGATGGACGAACTCGGTGCCGGCTTTTACCTGGCGATGCATGACCTCGAAATCCGTGGCGCCGGCGAGGTGCTCGGCGCCAGCCAGTCGGGCGAGATGCTGGAAGTCGGCTTCCACATGTACAGCGAGATGCTCGGACGTGCCGTTGCGGCCTTGCAACAAGGCCAGGATGCGGACCTGTCACAACCGCTTGCGGTCACCACCGAGATCAGGCTGCACGCGCCGGCCCTCCTCCCCGACGACTATGCGCCCGACGTGCACCAACGCCTGACCCTCTACAAGCGCCTGGCGGATTGCACGCTTGACGACGAACTGAGTCAGCTGCACGAGGAACTGGTGGATCGCTTCGGTGAGTTGCCGCCGCAGGCGCGCGCGCTGCTCGACAGCCATCGGCTGCGCCTGCTGTGCAAGCCAGTCGGCATCACCAGGCTTGATGCCGGCCCCGAACAGATCGTCGTGCAGTTTGCCGCGAATCCGCCACTCGATCCGCTGCGGATAATCCAGCTCATCCAGAAGGACCGCAACTATCGCCTCGCCGGACAGGACCGACTGGTCCTCAGGCGCGAGTGCCCGACCCTTGCCGAACGTGTCGCCGCGGTCAGGGAAATCATTCATCAACTCACCGCCGAGCGCCAGCCATGACCACTCTCGACATCGACAACATCAACGTCACCGCCTTCGACCCGATGCCCTCGCCTGACGATATTCTCGCCCTGCAGCCGCTGCCGACGCACGCCGCCGAAGTCGTCAGGAACAGCCGCGACGTCCTGCGGCAGATTCTGGATGGCAGAGACCACCGCCTCTTCGTTGTCGTCGGCCCGTGCTCGATCCACGATCCGGTGGCTGGCCTCGACTACGCCAGGCGGCTGCGGGCGCTGGCCGAGGAAGTCCGTGAAACGCTCTACCTGGTGATGCGCGTGTACTTCGAGAAGCCACGGACGACGACCGGCTGGAAGGGCTACATCAACGATCCGGACATGGACGACTCGTTCCACGTCGACCAGGGGATGAGCAAGGCGCGCCGCTTCCTCCTCGAACTGGCTGAACTGGGTCTGCCCGCCGGCACCGAGGCCCTCGACCCGATCGCTCCGCAGTATCTCGGTGACCTCATCAGCTGGACGGCAATCGGCGCCCGCACCACCGAGTCGCAGACCCACCGCGAGATATCCTCGGGTCTGTCGACCCCGGTCGGGTTCAAGAACGGTACCAGTGGCGACGTCGGCATCGCCGTCAACGCCATCGTCTCGGCGTCGCGGCCGCACAGTTTCCTGGGCATCAACGGCCAGGGCCGCACGGCGATCGTGCGCACGCGCGGCAACCGCTATGGTCACCTGGTCCTGCGCGGCGGCGACGGGCGACCGAACTATGACACGGTCAGCGTGCAGATCGCCGAACAGGCCCTGTCCAAGGCGGGACTGCCGGCCAACATCGTCATCGACTGCTCACACGCCAACAGCTACAAGAAGCACGAGTGGCAGCCGCTGGTGATGGCCGACGTGGTCAACCAGGTCCGTCTCGGCAACCGGTCACTGGTCGGCATGATGATCGAGTCGAACCTCGTCGCCGGCAATCAGGCAATTCCGGAAGACCTCTCGCAGCTCAGGTATGGATGCTCGGTCACCGATGCCTGCGTCGACTGGCCAACCACCGAACAGATGATCCGCAGTGCCGCCGGGCTGCTCCGCGAGGTGCTGCCGGGCCGCAGCCGCTAGGACGTCGCCTCGCCTGCCGGCAGCGCGCGATACAGGCGTCCACGGCTGACGCTTTTCGGCAAGGATCTCAGCGCCGCGCCGCGCGCACGGCGGCATCGCCATGCTGCCGCGTGAACGCCTCGGCCGCTTTCCCGACCGAAACGAAGAAATCCATCTTGCCGATCTCTTCTGAAAGACCGACCTTGGCCAGTTCCTCGAGGAAGGGCCGCGGGGCATCGGCGATCTTGACGTCAACCCCCTCGTCGGCGAGTTCGCGGTGCAGCTCGGCGAAGCGCTGGGCAGCGGTCACGTCCATGTCGTGGATCGCCTGTGCGTCGATGACCAGCCAGCGCACCGGCGCGTCGGCCGCATCGACCAGGGTCCGGATGCGGTTCATGACATGCCGGGCGTTGGCGAACATCAGCGGCGCGTAGAGTCGGTAGACCAGCAGCCCGGGCACGCTTTCCACACCCTCCTCGTCGTCCCGGCAATCATGGAACTTGCCGTCGATGAGACGCCGGCGCAGCACTGCGTCGTCGGGTCGCGAGATCTCGACAAGAACCGAAATCAGCGACAGCAACAGTCCAAGGATGATCCCCGGTACGACGCCGGCGATCAGGATCGCCAGCGTCACGCCCATCGCGATGCCGCACTCGACCCGATCGACCCGGTACAGGCCGCGCAGCGAGGCCAGTTCCAGCATGCCGATCGCGGTGACGATCAGGATCGCTCCCAGCGCGACCTTCGGCAGCAGGGCGATCAGCCCGGTGAGGAAAAAGAGGAACAGCAGCAGCCCAATCGCCAGGATCAGCTGCGCCACCTGTGTCCGACCGCCGGCCGAATCGACGATCGAGGTCCGCGACTGGCTGGCGGAAACCGGAAAGCCCTGCCAGAGACCGGCGAGGATGTTCGCCGAACCGAGGGCGACGAGCTCGCGATTCGGCCGCACCTCGTAGCCGTTCTTTTCGGCAAAGGTCTGCGCCAGCAGGATACCGTCCGAAAAGGCGAGAAAGGCAATCGCCACCGCCGCCGGCACCAGCGCCGCGAGGTCTGCCCAGCGCACGCCGGGAATCGTCAGGCTCGGCACGCCCGAAGGCACGGCGCCGACCAGAGCGATGCCGTAGCTGCCGAGATCGAAAAGAAAGGTGGCGACGATCGCCACCGCACACACCGCCAGCGCGCCGGGAATCCGTGGCGCCCAGCGCGCCAGCCCGACCAGCAGGAGAACCAGCAGCACGCCGAGAATGAAGGTGGGAACCTGCGTCTGCGGCAGCTTCTCGATGACCGTGAAGACGATCTCGAAGAACTCCTCGCCTTCGGTCTTGATGCCGAACATCTTGCCCAACTGGGTGGCGATGAGGACCAGCGACGCCCCGTTCAGATAGCCGATGAGAACCGGTCTCGACAGCAGGTCGGCGATGACCCCGAGCTTCAGCCGGGCGGCAAGCAGCAGGACGCATCCCGACAGGACACCGAGGATCGCCGCCAGAACGACGATGCGTGCCGGATCGCCACCGGCGAGCGGCAGGATCGCCGAGCCGGCGAGCAGACCGATTGCCGCATCCGGTCCGGCGATGACGTGCCGCGAACTGGAAAACAGCGCATAGCCGATCGCCGCCGCCAGCGCCGCATAGAGGCCGGCGATCGGCGGCAGGTGCACGAGTTCGGCGTAGGCGATCACTGAGGGAATCGAGACGATGCAGGCGGAAAGACCGGCGATCGAATCCTTGCTCAGCCAGGCCAGGCGATACTCGCGCAACGTGGCGAGCAGCGGCAGGCCTGAATTAAGGAATCTGGAGACGATGGAAGCATTCATGTGCATGGATCCGAAAGAATCTGCTGCGCCGACCGGCGCCGCTCTGCCGTCCACCCGCCGGGTCACCGCCGAATTTGCTCGATCGCTCCAGCAATCCCTGGCGAACCATGACGAAGTATTCAAACCGGCAAAAGAATGCACCATAAGCCGGCACCAAGGCAAGCGGCGCACAAACCGGTTTTCGATGGGTTCGTCGAAGGCCGCGCCGCACAACCCCGAGCAGCACGCGGCGTGCGTTGCGTGACGCTCGGTGCAGTAGCGCTACCAGGATGATGGACCGCCATCGCGAGAGCAGGTAAACTTGCGGCCCGATCGCCGCGCCAGCCAGCTTCAGGGAGAACTTCGCCATGCAGATCAATGTTGAAACCAAGCCCGTCGGCTCCGCCGCCTACGACGCCCGCAAAAAGCGCCTGGTGGAAACGATCGACCGGCTCTACCTGCGCGAGGCGAAGGCACCCTTGCAGAAGATGATCTCGCGCATCCATCCGGCCGATATGGCGGCGATCCTCGACGACTTGCCGCCGGCGCATGTGGTCGACATCTTTCATGCCATTGCCGACACTGCGATGGCAGCCGACGTATTCAATCAGTTGCCCGCCGACCGGCGCACCCAGTTGCTGACCGAGTCGTCGATCGAGAAGATCGCCGGAGTCCTCGAGCATCTGCCGCCGGACGACCTCGCCGACCTCATCGGGGAGTTGCCGGAAGACCAGCGCGAGCAACTGATGGCCCTGCTCGGACGCGACAGCAAGGATGAGGTCGAAAGTTTGCTGCAGTACGACCCGAACAGCGCGGGCGGCATCATGACGACCGACTTCTTCTCGCTGCCCCACAGCCTCAGCGTCGAGGAAGCGATCGAGAACATCCGCAGCCGTGAGGACGTCGAGATGGTGTTCTATCTCTACCTCACCGACGAGATGGGTCGCCTGGTCGGCGTCGTCTCGCTGCGGCAGTTGCTGCTCACGCGAGCAGGCACGCCCCTGCACAAGGTCATGAACCGGCGAGTCATGAAGGTGACCACGGATACCGACCAGACCACGGTCGCGATGCTCGTCGACAAGTATCGGCTGCTCGCCATCCCGGTGGTGGACGAGGACAACGTCCTGGTCGGCATGGTCACCGTCGACGACGTGATCGACGTCATCGAGGAAGAGACGACGCGCGACATGCTGAAGATGGCAGGTACCAGCGAGTCGGAGACACTCACCCATTCGGCCCTGAAGATCGCCACCATCCGCCTCCCCTGGTTGCTGGCGGCCTTCATCGGCGGCCTGGCGGCGACAGCGGTGATCGGACAGTACGAGGAGATCCTCGGCCAGGTGCTCGTCCTCAGCGCCTTCCTGCCCGTCATCATGGGTATGGCCGGCAACGTCGGCGTCCAGTCCGCAACCGTCGCCGTGCGCGGCCTGGCGACCGGCTCCATCGACGTCAAGGACACGCTGCCACTGGTCCTCAAGGAACTGCGCGTCGGCCTCGCTCTCGGTGGCTTCTACGGCGTCATCCTCGGCATCTATGGCTACTTCATGCACCACAGCCTGCAACTCGGGCAGGTGGTCGGTCTGACGATCCTCGGCAACATGACCGGCGCCGCCCTGCTGGCGGTATTGCTGCCCATGATGTTTCAGCGGATGAAGGTCGATCCGGCAGTGGCGACCGGCCCGTTCGTCACCACCGCCATCGACATCCTCGGTGTTCTCAACTACTTCGTCATCGCCAGCTGGATCTACAAGCTGTAGGCAGGCTGTCGCGAGCGCGAGCGGTCACCGGCCGGCCGCTCCGGCGACTGCCACGGCGGCAGTCGCTGCTGGAAATCATCGAGCAACTGCGCAAACTCGGGCAACAGCTCTGCAGTCTGTGCCGCCAGCCAGTCCTGCACCTGAACCCGGCTTGCAGCCGGCAGGACTGCGGCGACCAGTTGTGTCGCCACGGCAAGGTCATTGAGCCTCCCCAACATCTCCTGCAGCGCGGTCGCCGACTGGAGGTAGTCGGCCAGCAATGGGCCGGCCAGCAGCGGAGAAAAGAACTCGAGGCCGTAGCGAAGCTGCTTGAACGCGACGCGCAGGCGATGACGAGCGGCGACGTCGGTCTGCAACGGCGCCGCTGCGCGCTCATTGACACGCCGTGCGCGCTTGCCCAGGCAGCGCGGAACGAAATCGGCGAGCCGGCCAGCCGGCGAAACGGGCAGATCGACCAGTGCGGCGCGGAAATCGAGCAAGAGCCGCGAATAGTCCTCCGACTGCAGTGCCCTGCGGCTCACCCGACGGTAGCTGGCACAACGGCCTTGCACGCGGCTTGCGAGACGAGCGCCGTCAACCCTGCCGGCGAAGACCTCGGCCAGAACGGGCAGGGTCTCGGCACGGAAGACATCCCAGTTTCGGTTGTCGCCAAGCTGTGTCGCCAGCGCCTGCCAGAGCGGATCGAAGCGGGCGACGAAAGCTTCGGGCAGCAGCGGCTCCCAGAGGCGGATCGCCGACCTCAGGCGACGGATGGCAACCCGTGCCTGATGGACGAACTCCGCTTCCTCGCTGTCACGGACACCCTGCTCATTGGCCTGCAGATGGCCGATGCACGCCACCGCGATCAGACGAAAGGCGTCCATCGTCGGCATGTCGGCGTGAACGGCGACCGGCTGCGCCTTGACTGCCAGCAGGGGTGCGGCATCGAGGAGGCGGTAGGCGCGCTCCGACTTGCTGCCCGCTTCGGGATGCATCGGCACGCCGGCCTGGAGATCGAGAGCGACAGCGAAGAGATCGCTCAGTGACCCCGACAACAGTTCGATCTCAACCTCACGGATGCTCTGACGGCGTCCTGCGGCCTCTATCCGGCCGCGGTCGAGCGCGACTTCGATGCGCACACCGGAACGTGGCGCGAAGACATGCGCCTCGCGCCGGAAGCGGGTGGTGAACACCGGTTGCAGTTCATCGCGCAGGGATTCGAGAAGCTCGCGGACGGCGACGTCGTCCACATGCGCGAAATCGAAGTCGCCTGCCCGACCAGGCGCCTCCCATTCGCCACGCTGCGCCAGCCCGGCAGCAAGCGGCGGCGCCGTCTTCACGCCCAGCAACCACTGGCGCCCGTGCTGCCGGTAGCGAACGACGATTCGTTCGCGCCGCAGGCGGCGGTCCGCTGTGTCGTAGTAGGTGTTGCGCAGCAACTTCGTGCTGCGTTCGCTGCCCGCCAGCAGCGGCAGTTCCAGCAATCGTTGAGCCGCAGCCGCCGACAGGGACAGCTTGATTTCCGTTTCCGTGGCCATCGACGACCTCTTGCTGGCGAAGACCGGGCCCCCCCGGCGGTTCAGACCTTTTCCCCTGGCACCAAGCCTCGCGACCCGCTCCGCGAGCAAGGCATGCTGCCACTGCAGACTCTAGCACAACAATGGCCCCGGACATCTCGGTCACGGTGGCGCCAGGCGAGGAAATTCGACACGCGCACGCAGGCCGCCGAGGCTTGCATCGGCGAGCAGGACGCGTGCGCGGTGGCGCTCGGCAATGGCCCTGACGATCGCCAGCCCGAGCCCGCTGCCCGCCTCGCCGGCTGCCGCGCGGCGGTAGAAGCGGTCGAACACCCGCTCGCGTTCGGCGGGCGGGATTCCTCCTCCCGAATCACAGACTTCGACGAACGGCAGATCGTCGCTGCTGCCGGTCACGACATCGACCCGCCCGCCACGCGGCGTGAAGCGCAAGGCATTACTGACCAGGTTGGCAAGAAGGATGCGCAGGGCATCGGCGTCGCCGGCGACCAAGCAGGACTGCTGCTGTGCTGGCGCTCCGAGATCGATCTGCCTCGCCTCGGCCAGCAACAGGTGATCGACGATGACCTCCGCCGCGAGTTGCCGCAAGTCGACCGGCTGCAGTGTCGACTCACCCGCACCGGGCTCCAGTCGCGCCAGCGTCAGCAACTGTTGCACCGAATGGGTGGCGCGCTGCAGGCCGCCCTTCAACTCGCTGAAGGCTTCGCTGCGCGCCGCGGCGTCGGCGGCGCGCTCGGCCAGCTGCACCTGCAGCGTCAGTGCCGCCAGCGGCGTCCGCAGTTCGTGTGCCGCATCGGCAACGAACTCGCGCTGTTGCTCGAGCGCTCGCTGCAGGCGCAGCAGGAGGTCGTTCAGCGCCACGACCAGTGGCACCACCTCGGCCGGCACCTGTTGGTCGGGCAATGGATCGAGCGCAACGGCGGTGCGCGTGCCGACTGCCTGCGCGACGTCGACCAGTGGCCGCAGGCCGCGGCCGATGACGACCCAGATCAGTACCGCGAGCACCGGCAGCAGGAGCAGGAAAGGCGCGACGATGCGCAGTGCAGCCGCCAGCGCCAGGCGGTCGCGCAGCTGCATCGGCTGCGCCACCTGGATCACCTGCCCGCCCTGCTGCAGACCGAAGACCCGCCACTTGCCGCTGCCGGTATCGACCGTCACATAGCCCAGAGGCACCTGGTGCGGCAAATCCTGCAGTGGATGCGACAGGTAGATGCGGGTCCCGTCCGCTGCCCAGATCTGGACCGAAAACTCCTCGGCATCGTCGCTGCCTGGCTTCCACCGCAGCGCACCATGCCGCGCCTCGTCTCGAAACGACAGCGCCAGTTGCCGCAACTGGTAATCGAGCAACGCGCTGGCTTCGTCGCGCGCCGTCCGATAGGCCGCCAGCGCTCCCGCCAGGGTGGCGAGGGTGATCACCGCCAGGAGTGCCAGCAGCAACTGGCGGCGGATCGACTTCATGGTGCCGGCGGCACCAGATAGCCGACGCCACGGATGTTCCTGATCCGCTCGGCGCCCAGCTTGCGCCGCAACGAGTGGATGTGCACCTCGACGGCGTTGCTGCCGATCTCCTCGCCCCAGCCATACAGGCGCTCCTCGAGGTCGGCGCGCGACAGCGGTGTGCCCGGACGTTCGAGCAGCGCCTGCAGCAGCGCGAACTCGCGCGCCGAGAGCAGTACCGGCTGGCCGTTCTGCGTCAGCTCGTGCGTTGCCGGATCGAGCTGCAGATCGCCGGCGACGAGCAGCGGCGTGGCCCGTCCGGCATGCCGACGCAGCACGGCGCGCATTCGTGCCGACAGTTCGTCGAGATCGAAGGGCTTCACCAGATAGTCGTCGGCGCCGGTGTCGAGCCCCTTGATGCGGTCGGCAACCGAATCGCGGGCGGTGATGACGAGCACCGGCACGCGACTGCCAGCACGCCGCAACCTGGCCAGCAGGTCGAGGCCAGATGCCCCGGGCAGCCCGAGGTCGAGCAGCAGCAGCTCGTACGGTGCCGTCGCCAGCGCCAGTTCGCCGGCATGCGCATCGCGCACCCAGTCGACCGCGCAGCCATCCTGCCGCAGCCCCTGCTGGACGCTCTTGCCGATCATCGGGTCGTCTTCAACCAGCAGCACGCGCATCCTCGTGACCTGCCGCAAAAATGGTTCGTCGGGCTCGCCGCAGTGCTGCCGGTGGCGAGCAATCCGGGCGACCCGTCAGAGTCTACCCGCTTTCGACGGCGCCGTGCGCCAGGCCGGCCACCGGCCGGCGCCGGCGCCCGAAG
Source organism: Accumulibacter sp. (assembly GCF_036625195.1). Classification (NCBI taxonomy): domain Bacteria; kingdom Pseudomonadati; phylum Pseudomonadota; class Betaproteobacteria; genus Candidatus Accumulibacter; species Accumulibacter sp. The sequence goes on along the minus strand of NZ_JAZKUG010000001.1, from coordinate 2,040,786 downwards.
GCGACACATGGCTGGTCACCCGCGCGCCCGGCGGCGGCATCGCGAACGGCGCCGCGGCGGCGATGCTTGGGAGTATGATCGCCGGCTGGCGACCCCGAGACTGCCGATGACTCCCGACGAATACTGCCAACAGAAAGCGGCCCGCAGCGGTTCGAGCTTCTACTACAGCTTTCTCTTCCTGCCGGCCGCGCAGCGACGTGCGATCACCGCACTGTACGCCTTCTGCCGCGAGGTCGATGACGTCGTTGACGAATGCCAGGATCCGCAACTCGCGGCGACCAAACTGGCCTGGTGGCGCCAGGAGGTCGCGCGACTGGCGAGCGGCCAGGCACAGCACCCGGTGTCGCAGGCGCTGCAGGCGGCGAGCAGTGAGTATGGCCTGCCACCGGAACAGCTGCAGGAGGTCATCGACGGCATGGAGATGGACCTGCAGCAGTCGCGCTACCTCGACTTTCGCGCCCTGTCGCTCTACTGTCACCGTGTCGCCGGCGTCGTCGGTCTGCTCGCGGCGGAGATCTTCGGCTATCAGGATCGCCGGACGCGCAAGTACGCGCACGACCTCGGGTTGGCGTTCCAGCTCACCAACATCATCCGCGATGTCGGCGAGGATGCCCGGCGGGGTCGCATCTACCTGCCGATCGACGAACTGCAACGCTTCGAGGTGCCGGCTGCCGACATCCTCAACGCCCGTCATTCGGAAAACTTCCGCCGCCTGATGAACTTCCAGGTCGAGCGTGCCGAGAGCTACTACGCGCAGGCGATCGCGCAACTGCCGGCCGTGGACCGCCGGCAGCAACGTCCCGGGCTGGTGATGGCAGCGATCTATCGCACGCTGCTCGACGAGATCCGGCGCGATGGCTGCCAGGTGCTGCAGCAGCGGACTTCGCTGACGCCGCTGCGCAAGCTGTGGATCGCCTGGCGCACCTGGGCGCGGGGATGAGGGCCGCCGTCGTCGGTGGCGGCTGGGCAGGACTGGCGGCGGCGGTCGAACTGGCGCAGGCGGGGTTCCGGGTCACCCTCTTCGAGGCCTCCAGGCAACTCGGCGGCCGCGCACGCAGCGTCGAGCTGCACGGGCATCGACTCGACAATGGGCAGCACATCCTGGTCGGCGCCTACCACGAAACCCTGCGCCTGATGCGGACGGTCGGCGCCGATCCCGAGCGACTGCTGCTGCGACTGCCGCTCGAGCTGCGCTTTCCCGGCAGCCTGCCGCGGCCCTTCCGGCTCCGTCTGCCCCGGCTGCCGCCGCCGTTGCATCTCGCCGCCGGACTGCTCGCTGCTGCCGGCCCGACGCTCAGCGAAAAGCTCGCGGCGGCCCGTTTTCTTCGCGCCCTGCAGCGCAACGGCTATCGCGTGCCGGAAGGCGACAGCGTCGCCGAACTGCTCGACCGCCACGGCCAGCGCGGCGCACTGCGCAGCCATCTCTGGGAAGCACTCTGCCTCGCCGCGCTGAATACGCCGCCGGCGGCCGCTTCCGCCCGCATCTTCGCCAACACCCTGCGGGACAGCCTCGGCAGCGGCCGCACGGCAACCGACCTGCTGCTGCCAGCCGCCGATCTCGACCAACTGCTGCCGGCCGCCGCAGCCAGCTTCATCCGCCGGCACGGTGGCGAGATTCGCAACGGCTGCCGGATTCGCCGCATCGAAGCGGGACCGGCAGTTCTCGGCGAGGCTTTCGACTGCGCCGTCCTCGCCGTCGCGGCGCAGCATGCGCCCGCTCTGCTCGCCGGCCACCGGGCCACGGCAGAGCTGGCACAGACCCTCGCCGCCTACCGCTTCGAACCGATCGCCACGGCCTACCTCGGCTTTCCGCCGCATGTCTCACTGCCGCTGCCGATGCTCGGCCTCGCCCCCCGTTCGTCGACTGACGTCGGCCAGTGGGTCTTCGACCGCGGCGCGCTCTGCGGCACCGCCGGCGTCCTGGCCTTCGTCCTCAGCGCCCACGGGCCATGGCAGGAGCTCGACAACGCGGCGCTGGCGGCGCGGCTCGTCGGGCAACTCGCGGCCACCCTGCGACGCAGCCTGCCACCCGTTCTCTGGCAGCAGGTCATTCGCGAGCAGCGGGCAACCTTTTCCTGCCGCCCCGGTCTTGCGCGCCCGGGCGCACGGACGGCACTCGCCGGCTGGTGGCTGGCGGGTGATCATGCCTGCGCCGACTATCCGGCGACGCTCGAGGCAGCGGTCCGCAGCGGCGTTGCCGCCGCCCGCGAGATCAGGGCATCTCTTCCAGCTGGCCGGCATGCATGCGCAAGCGCCGCGAGCAGCGGGCCGCAATCTCCTCGTCGTGGGTGACGAGGATCAGCGTCGTCCCGCGCTCGGCATTGAGCGCGAACATCAGCTCGATCACCTGGTGGCCGGTCGCAGCATCCAGGTTGCCCGTCGGCTCGTCGGCCAGCACCAGCCGCGGCCCGGGGGCAAAGGCGCGCGCCAGGGCGACGCGCTGCTGCTCGCCGCCCGACAGGTGCTTCGGATAGTGCCGCAGGCGCTCGCCCAGGCCAACGCGCTGCAGCCAGAACGCAGCCTGGGCGCGGGCATTGGCGGTGCCCGCGAGTTCGAGCGGCAGCATCACGTTCTCCAATGCCGTCAGCGACGGCAGCAACTGGAAGCTCTGAAAGACGAAGCCCAGCAGACGCCCGCGCAGCACCGCCCGCGCGTCCTCGTCGAGCCCGCCGAGTTCCTCGCCCGCCAGCCGTACCGAACCGCTGCTCGGCCGGTCCAGCCCGGCCAGCAGGCCGAGCAGCGTCGACTTGCCCGAACCCGACGCACCGACGATCGCCACCGTCTCCGCGGCGGCGACGACGAACGAAATATCGTGCAGAATGGTCAACGGCTCGCCACCGTTATCTACGCGTTTGGCGAGTTCCCTGACCTCAACGACCACCGATGTTTCCCGAACCATGCCCGCTTTCCCCAACTGTCGCCGCCTCCTGCTTGCCGGCCTGATGTTGCTCGCCAGCGGCACCGCCGGTGCGGCCATGAACATCCTCGTCTTCGGTGACTCGCTGTCGGCGGGCTACGGCATTCGCCAGGATGCCGCCTGGCCAGCCCTCTTGAGCCGGCGGCTGCAGGAGAAGAAGCTCGATTATAAGGTCGTCAACCTCAGCATCTCGGGTGAAACCACCAGCGGCGGCCGCGCACGGATCGACGACGCCCTCGACAGGCACTCGCCGCGGGTGGTCATCCTCGCGCTCGGCGCCAACGACGGCCTGCGCGGACTGCCACTGGCGCAACTGCGCGACAACCTGACGGCGATCGTCGCCAAAGCGCAGCAGAGGAATGCGCGCGTACTGCTCGTCGGCCAGCGCATCCCGCCCAACTACGGATCCTATGCCGCGCAGTTCCACGCCACCTTTGGCGAAGTGGCCAAGGCCCGCAAGACGGCACAAGTAGACTTCCTGCTCGACGGTGTCGCGACACAGGCACAGCTGTTCCAGGCCGACAACCTGCACCCGACCGCCGAGGCGCAGCCGCTATTGCTCGACAACATCTGGCGGGGACTGGCACCGCTGCTAAAATGAGGGCCCGAAAGCCGGAGACGCTGGCGGCATGAAACACGATATCGCGACGATCGGACAGCTTGCCGATCTGTCGGCCTTCGACGAGATCATCGATGTCCGCTCGCCGGCCGAGTTTGCCGACGACCACATTCCAGGATCGGTGAACTGCCCGGTGCTCGACGACCGGCAGCGCAGCGAGGTCGGCACGCTCTACAAACAGGTGTCACCCTTCGCCGCCCGCCGGATCGGAGCGGCCTACGTCGCCGAGAACATCGCCGGCCACCTGCGCAGCCACTTCTGCCAACGCGACAGGAACTGGCAACCTCTTGTCGTCTGCTGGCGGGGCGGTCAGCGCAGCGGCTCGCTGACGCACATCCTGCGGCGCATCGGCTGGGATGCGCAACAGCTCGCAGGCGGCTACAAGACCTATCGCCGGCTGGTCATCGCCGGTCTCGCCGAGATCCCCCGGGGCCTTTCGCTGCGGGTGCTCTGTGGCGCCACTGGCAGCGCCAAGAGCCGTATCCTGCAGGCGATCGGGGCGCGTGGCGAGCAGATCCTGGACCTCGAGGAGTTGGCCTGCCACAAGGGCTCGGTGCTGGGCGTCCTGCCCAACTGCCGGCAACCTTCGCAGAAAATGTTCGAATCGCGCCTGTTGACCGCGCTGACGGCGCTCGACCCCAGCCGGCGGGTGTTCGTCGAGGCCGAGAGTCGCAAGATCGGTTCGTTGCAGGTGCCTGAAACGCTGATCGCGACCATGCGCGCCGGTGAATGCATCACCATAGAGGCATCGATCGATTCCCGCGTCGACTTCCTCCTGCGCGATTACGAGTATTTCCTGGGCGACCCGGACTGGCTGCTCGCCCGCCTGCACGCCCTGCGCGATCTGCAGGGCAGCGAGGCAATCCAGCGCTGGTCGGGGTACGCGCGCAACGCTTCCTGGCGCGAACTGGTGCGGGAGTTGCTGCAACTGCACTATGACCCGCTCTATTGCCGCTCACAGAAACAGAACTACGCCGGCTTCACGGCGCCGGTGACCCTGTCCACCGCCGATCTGAGCGCCGGCGGCATCGACGCTCTGGCCAGCCGCATCTGCGGCGCTGCCTGATCGCCCGGTCGCCCGCTCAGAGCCAGGTGATCAGGTCGTGGCGCGCCACAGCGAAACGGAAAATGTGAGCCGCGACCGCCTTTCGATTATCATCCGTGCCATCGCGTCGGAGAAGCGGAATGACAGAAGACAGGCAGCACGATCGGGTCGTCGTCAGCGAAAACGGACGCGGACCTTACCAGCAGACGATCGAGATCGGCAAGCACCGGCTGCTCGCCGACGAGCCCCCCGCCCTGGGTGGCGAGGACAGCGGTCCGGCGCCCTTCGACCTGCTGCTCGCCAGCCTCGGCGCGTGCACCTCGATCACCCTGCGCATGTACGCCCAGCGCAAGCGGCTGCCACTGGCGCGGGTACGCGTCGAGCTGCAGCACGACCGCGTCGATGTGGCCGGAAGCGGCAAGCGCGATCGCATCGTTCGCCAGATCCGCCTCGAAGGCGACCTGAGCGCAGACCAGCGCAGCGCACTGCTGGCGATCGCCAACAAGTGCCCGATGTACCGCACGCTGCGTTCCGACCTGCTGATCGACAGCATCGTCGCCGAATGAGCCGGCGGCTCGACGCCACGGCAGCCGGCACGGGTATTGCGGCCAGCGCCACGCACGCACGCCCGCAGGGTGGCGGGATTTGGCCCGAAGCGTGCGGAATGCCGCAATGGCGGTCGATTGGAAGCTGCTCCCTAGAGACTTCGGCGACTGGTTGTGGTAAATTGATGCAGTGCAACATCCACCACCGCAACACCTCTCACCCGGGAGGTGATTGGCCATCATGCTAGAACACCACTACCTCACGACACTGTTTGAGCCGAAATCCGTCGCCGTCATCGGCGCTTCCGACCGCGTTGATTCGGTCGGCAACGTCCTGTTCAGGAACATCCTCGAATCGGGTTACCGCGGCCGTCTCTACCCGATCAACCCGGCCCACGAGAGCATCCAGGGCGTCCAGGCGTACAAGTCGATCGAAGAGATCAGCGCCCGTGTCGAGATGGCGGTGATCGTCACCCGCCCGCAGACGGTGCCTGGGGTCATCGAGCAGTGTGGCCGCAGCGGCGTCAAGAACGCGATCGTCATCACTTCCGGTTTCGCCGAGGCGGGTCATTCCGGCGCCGCACTGCAGCGCAAGATGATGGAGATCGCCCGCAGCTATGGTGTCCGCCTGCTCGGCCCGAACTGTCTGGGGATCATTCGTCCCAACCTCGGCCTCAACGCCACCTTTGCCCGCGTGCACGCCGACTCCGGCCATCTGGCCCTGGTTTCGCAGTCAGGCGCGATCTGCTCGGCGGTTCTCGACTGGGCGAGGAGCAACCGCATCGGCTTCTCCAGCGTGATCTCGCTCGGCGGCACGACGGACGTCGATTTCGGCGAAATCCTCGATTACCTGATCTACGACAACCTGACGCACTACATCCTGCTCTACGTCGAAGGCATCCGCGATGCCCGCCGCTTCATGAGCGCGCTGCGCTCGGCGGCGCGCATCAAGCCGATCGTCCTGTTGAAGGCCGGCCGCCACGCCGGCGGCCTGGCGGCAGTCGAAACGCACTCGGGAATGGCGGCCGGCTCCGACATTGTCTTCGAATCGGCCGTGCGGCGCGCAGGCGTCGTCCGCGTCAAGAACATCGGCCAGTTGTTCTACGCCGCCAAGGCGCTGGCGTCGAAGTTCCGCCCACAGGGCAAGCGCCTGGCGATCATCACCAACGGTGGCGGACCCGGCGCGATGGCCGCCGACCGTGCGGGCGATCTCGAGATTCCGCTGGCACAGCTCTCCACGGAGACGATGCAGAAGCTGAATGCCACTCTGCCACGCACTTGGTCGCAGAGCAACCCGGTGGACATCGAGGGCGACGCGACGCCGAAGCGCTACCATGACGCCACCCTGGCGGTGGCCGAGGACGATGCCGTCGACGGCGTCCTGGTGATGCTCTCGCCGCAAGCGATGACGCAGCCGATGGAAGTCGCCAAGGCGGTGATCGAGGTCGACCTGCAGACCGCCAAGCCGATCCTCACCTGCTGGATGGGCGAAGAACAGGTTCACGAGGCGCGCAGCCTGCTCGAGGACGCCGGGATTCCGTCGTTCCGCATGCCGGAAACCGCGATCGAGCTCTACTATCACATCTCGACCTACTACTGGAACCAGAAGCTGCTGCTGCAAACGCCGGCGCCATCGTCGAAGCACTCGCGTCCGGAGACCGAAGGCGCGAAGATGCTGATCGAGGCCGTGTTGCACGAGCGGCGCAAGCTGCTCTCGGAGATGGAGTCGAAGGCCATCCTGCGCGCCTTCCGCATTCCGGTGGCGCAGACCATGGTCGCGCATACGCCGACCGAGGCGCTGCTCCTCGCCGAGCAGATCGGTTTCCCGATCGCGATGAAGATCGACTCGCCCGACATTCTCCACAAGAGTGAGGTCGGTGGCGTGCGCCTGAACATCACCAACGCGCCGGCAGCCCGCAACGCCTATCACGACATCATCGAGACGGTGAAGAAACGGCATCCGACGGCACGCATCAACGGCCTGTCGATCGAGCCGTTCCTCGCCCGGCCGAACGGCCGCGAGCTGATGATCGGCGTCTCGCGCGACCCGATCTTCGGGCCGATCATCACCTTTGGCGCGGGTGGCACCGAGGTCGAGGTGTTCAGCGATCGCGCGGTGGCGCTGCCGCCGCTCAACCGCTTCCTGGCGCGCGACCTGATCCAGTCGACACGCGCCTCGAAACTGCTCGGCGAGTTCCGCAACATGCCGGCGATCAACCACGAGGCACTCGAGGAGATCCTCCTGCATGTGTCACAGATGATCTGTGAACTGCCGTGGTTGCAGGAACTCGACCTGAACCCGCTGATTGTCGACGAAAGTGGCGGCATCGCCGCCGATGCCCGCATCGTCATCGATTATGCAGCGCCTTCCGGTGACCGCTACGCGCACATGGCGATCCACCCCTACCCGGTGCACCTGATCCAGGAATGGGAGTTGCCCGACGGCCGCACCGTCACCATCCGGCCAATCCGGCCCGAAGATGCCGAACGCGAACAACGCTTCGTCATCGGCATGTCCGACGAGAGCAAGTATTACCGCTTCATGGACACCATCCGCGAGCTGACGCAGACGATGCTGGTGCGTTTCACGCAGATCGATTACGACCGCGAGATGGCCTTGGTGGCGACACTACCCGATGCCGACGGCCAGGAAGTCCAGATCGGCGTCTCGCGCTATGTCACCAACCCGGACGGCGAGTCGGTCGAATTCGCGCTTGCCGTCGCCGACGACTGGCAGCGACACGGCGTCGGGCGCAAGTTGATGAGCGCGCTGATCGACTGTGCCCGCATCAAGGGCTACCGCAGCATCGTCGGCGACGTGCTGTCGATGAACAGCAAGATGTTCAGCCTGATGACCAAACTCGGCTTCACCATCCACCCACACCCGGACGATCCAGCGGTGAAGCGCGTCGTCAAACCGCTCAACAACTAGCTGTTGTTGCGGCGCTGCCCGGGGTCGGAGGCAGGCCCCGCGGCCTGCTGCCAAACCAGCCATCCGGCTCCGCCTTGCCGCTCCCTTCGAAGACACCCGCAGCGCGCGGCCGGAACCGCCCCCGGCGGCGGCTCAGCGCTGCTCGAAATTGACGTCGTAGGGATACGGACGCTGCGGCTCGCTGGCCTGCCGCAGCGCGTTCTGCTCTTCGAGGTCGACCTTCCTGTCCCACCAGATCGCCCTGCCCCGCCTCTGATCCTCGGCCCACTCGGGGTGCTGCGCCAGCATCTCGCGCATGAACTTGGTGTGATCGGATTCGTACAGCGCCATCTCGCCTGCTCCCGGTAAGAGTGCCCGCCACGGCGGCGAACTGCCACCGATTATACGCCCGTCGGGCATCCCCGGCAGCGGCCCGGTGACGCCCGCAAGCCTCAGTGCAGCACGATCGGCCGCGCCGTGCCGGCGCAGTATTCGTCCAGAAGCGCATCGACCGACTCTTCGCTGCGCTGCTCGTCGGGAATGCTCTCGATCGCCCGGCGCAACCCGCCCGCCGCCGCCCCGTGCACGAACAGGCTGCGGCTGCACGTCTTGTCGACCAATTCCAGGGCCTCGTGCGTCGGGTAGGCAACGATCGCATACTGCTGGCTGTTGTAAACGATGCTGATCATGGCTACGATCTCCCTCAACCCTTTGCGAAACGCATGATGCCGCCTTCAGAGGCGACGCGGATGCGCTCTCCGGCGGCGAAACGCCCTTCGAGAATCGCCTTGGCCAGCGGGTCCTCGATCTGCGACTGGATCGCACGCTTCAGCGGCCGCGCGCCGTAGACCGCGTCGAAGCCGGCAGTGGCGATTTCCCCCAGGGCGCTGTCGGTCACCTCGAGCTGCAGCTCCATCTGTGCCAGACGCCGTTCGAGATAGCCAAGCTGGATCTTCGCGATCGAGCGGATGTGCTGTTCGTCGAGCGCATGGAAGACGACGACCTCGTCGATGCGATTGATGAACTCGGGCCGAAAGTACGACTTCACCTCGCCCATCACCGCCAGCTTGATCAGTTGATGGTCGTCACCGGCCATCTGCTGGATCATCTGGCTACCGAGATTCGAGGTCATCACCACCACCGTGTTCTTGAAATCGACCGTACGGCCGTGGCCGTCGGTCATGCGCCCGTCGTCGAGCACCTGCAGCAGCACGTTGAAGACGTCGGCGTGCGCCTTCTCCACCTCGTCGAGCAGGATCACCGAATACGGCTTGCGACGCACGGCCTCGGTCAGGTAGCCCCCCTCCTCGTAGCCGACGTAGCCCGGCGGCGCTCCGATCAGGCGCGATACGGAATGCTTCTCCATGAACTCGCTCATGTCGACGCGGATCAGGTGCTCGTCGGAGTCGAAGAGGAAAGCGGCCAGCGCCTTGCACAGCTCGGTCTTGCCGACTCCGGTCGGACCGAGGAAGAGGAACGAGCCATAGGGCCGGTTCGGATCGGCGAGCCCGGCGCGCGAGCGGCGGATCGCGTTCGCCACCAGGCGCACCGCTTCGTCCTGCCCGACGACGCGCTGGTGCAGGCGTTCCTCCATCTGCAGCAGCTTCTCGCGCTCGCCCTGCATCATCTTCGACACCGGGATGCCGGTCGCCCGCGACACTACCTCGGCGATCTCCTCACTGCCGACCTCCGTGCGCAGCAGTCGCTTCTGGCCACCGCCGTCGCCGGATTTCTCGGCAGCCTTCATCTGCGCTTCGAGTTGCGGCAACCGGCCGTACTGCAATTCGGCCAGCTTGTCGTACTGCCCCTTGCGCTGCAGTTCGGCCATCTGCGCCTTCAGCCGGTCGATCTCCTCCTTGATCTGCGCGCTGCCCTGAACCTGCGACTTCTCCGCCTTCCAGATCTCGTCGAGGTCGTTGTACTCGCGCTCGAGCTTGAGCAGTTCCTCCTCGATCAGGTGCATGCGCTTCTTCGACGCCTCGTCGCGCTCCTTGCGCACGGCCTCGCGCTCGATCTTGAGCTGGATCATCCGCCGGTCGAGCCTGTCCATCACCTCGGGCTTGGAGTCGATCTCCATCTTGATCCGCGCCGCCGCCTCGTCGATCAGGTCGATCGCCTTGTCGGGCAGGAAGCGGTCGGTGATGTAGCGATGCGACAGCTCGGCAGCGGCGACGATCGCCGGGTCGGTGATGTCGACACCGTGGTGCAGCTCATACTTTTCGCGCAGTCCGCGCAGGATGGCGATCGTCGACTCGACGCTCGGCTCGTCGATCAGCACCTTCTGGAAACGGCGCTCGAGGGCCGCATCCTTCTCGATGTACTTGCGGTACTCATCGAGCGTCGTCGCACCGACGCAGTGCAGCTCGCCACGCGCCAGCGCCGGCTTCAGCATGTTGCCGGCGTCGATCGCGCCTTCGGCCTTGCCGGCGCCGACCATCGTGTGCAGTTCGTCGATGAAGACGATGATCCGCCCCTCTTCCTGCGCGATTTCCTTGAGCACGGCCTTCAGCCGCTCCTCGAACTCACCGCGGTACTTGGCACCGGCGAGCAGCGCCGCCATGTCGAGGCTGAGGACTTTCTTGCCCTTCAACGTTTCCGGCACCTCACCATTGACGATGCGCTGCGCGAGCCCCTCGACGATCGCCGTCTTGCCGACGCCCGGCTCACCGATGAGCACCGGATTGTTCTTCGTCCGCCGCTGCAGGATCTGGATCGCCCGCCGGATCTCGTCGTCACGGCCGATCACCGGGTCGAGCTTGCCGAGACGGGCACGCTCCGTCAGGTCGATGCAATACTTGGCAAGCGACTGTCGCTGTCCTTCGGCTTCCTGACTGTCGACCGCCTGACCGCCACGCACCGAAGCCACCGCCTGTTCGAGCGAAGCCTTGACCAGTCCGTGCTGTTTCGCCAGCCGGCCGCAGTCGCCCTTGTCGTCGGCGAGTGCGAGCAGGAACAGTTCGGAAGCGATGAACTGGTCGCCACGCTTCTGCGCCTCCTTGTCGGTGAGGTTGAGCAGGTTCGCCAGGTCGCGCCCCACCTGCACCTCGCCACCATGCCCTTGCACCTTCGGCAGGCGGCCGACCGCCTGCACCAGCGCCGCCTTCAGCGCCTGCACATTGACGCCGGCGCGTGCCAGCAGCGATGCGGTCGAGCCATCTTCCTGCTGCAGCAGCGCGAGCAGCAGGTGCTGCGGCTCGATGATCTGGTTGTCGTGGCCAATCGCGAGACTCTGGGCATCGGCCAGTGCCTGCTGGAACTTCGTCGTCAGTTTGTCCAAACGCATGTGCTGCACTCCTTGCCGGAAATGGGTCGATGACATGCATATGGGGCCGACCGGGCGCAGTTCAATGCGCCACGCCGAGCCGCTGACGAGTTGATGGACCGGTCCCTGCTGCGACCGGAGTGGCGCCAGGCCGTCGTCGCGTCGCGGTCACCTTGGGCTCGGAGATGCTGCCGCCGCAGACAGGCGGGGTGACGGCGTAGCCGTGGGAATCGAAGTCCATCCTGCTGTCCGAGACGCCACCCATCACGCGAAGCAGCGGCGGCGGGTACGGTTGCTGTCCGAGCGCTGACGCATCACCAGCGCCGCTGCCACGCGGGATGCCCCTACCCCGCGTGCGCGGCGCCGCGGCGGCACAGACTTCACCCCGGCGGCGCGCTCATTGTCTGCGCACCATCACGCGCCGGCAGACGCGATCTTCGCCGGGTCCGGACGTGCGCCTAGGAAGCTTCCCTGACCTCGGGAACCTTCCAACTGCCATCCAGAATCGATGGTGCGTTTTCCTTCGGCCAGTAGAGGCGCATCATCAGGACGAAGGGGCCGTTGGGTGCCGGCAGCCAGTTCGATTCCTTGTCCTTGCCCGGCGATTCGTTCTGGATATAGAGGTCGACCGACCCATCCGGGTTCGTCTTGAACTTGTTGCGCTGGCTCAGGTTGTAGCGATTCAGCTTGTTGTCCACGAAGAAATAGTCCGCGTCGTACATGGTGAGTGACCAGAACCCGTTCACCGGCGGCAGTTGGCCCTTCTCGAAGCGCATGACGTACTTCTTCTCGCCGCTGTACTTGGCAGCGATGTCCGGTCCCTCCGAGGTCGGATAAACGGCATCCTCGGGCCGGTTGGCGCCGAGGCCGATCGCGGTGACGAGCGCGCGCTGGATGTAGTTCGTTCCGTACAGGCCGGTCTTCGTGGTGAACAGCCAGCCGTGCTCGAGCTTGAAGTCGCCCGCGACGATGCCGCCCTTCATCCAGTCCATGATCAGTTCCTGTGCCGGCTTGGGGGCACCGGCAAGGCCCTTGGCAACGGCGGGATCGAGCTTGGCTGCGTCGAAGTCCTGCCCCGGAACGACACCGATCCTGGCAAGCTTGGCCAGCATCGGAGCATCATCGGCCGCCGCCGGATTGCTCTTCAGCAGCTCGGCGAAGAGCTTGAAGTACGCGCTGGCATCGAGCGCATCGACCTGCGCGCGGACGGCAGTCTTCATGTCGATGGCCGGGTCGACCACTCCAGGGGTCGGCGTGCGGGATTGCCCGTAGGCGGACAGCGGCACGACCGAAATCTTGTCCTGCAGGGCATGAACGGCCTTGTAGTCCTCGGGGGTGCCGGTGCAATAGATGCGCCCGAGAATCCAGACGATGCCCGTCGGGGACTTGTACTCGGTCACGCCGGCGGGCAATTCGCCCGACCAGCCCGGTCCGGTGATGGCGTAGGTCTGTGCCTTGGTGCCCGTCGTCCGCTTGCCCGGAACCTGGAACACGTTGGTCCAGCCGTCGAGCATCGGGAACAGGGCATAGCGGTCCTTCATGTCCGGGAGGCTCAGGATCCAGGGCTCCTTCGAAACGTCGATCCAGGCGGTCGTGTACAGCGTGTCGGCGTTCGGCGCCGTGACATCGCGGTACGCGGCGTCGGGGTAGCTGCGCATCCGCACGAATTGCCCCATTGGTGCGCGCGACCCTTCCGCTGCGGCGACATTGGTCATCACCCGGCGCGTCATCTCCATGGTCACCAGGGGGTAGGCATAGACGTAGCTCTCGATGGCGATCGCGCGTGCTTCGGCTTCCTTGGCCGCCGCTTCGACCGCCTTCGCTTCTGCTTCAAGCTTCGCCTTGGCTTCCGCAGCGACACGGTCCACCTGCGGTTCCGCCTGTTTGCCGCACGCCGCGAGCAGCGCGAGTGACAGCGCTGCGAGTCCGATGGCGGCGCCATTGAGGCGCTTGCCGATGGCTTGTTCCTTCATTGAAGAATCTCCTTGTGGGTTCTGGAACGGCAAGGCTATCACAACAGGATGGCGCGTCGACAGCGGGCCTGTGGACCTTGCACCACTCATCCCTCGGCCAGAGTCTGTCCGTGCCAGCAGGAGTCACGGCGCCCAACCGGCTCGCATGCCGTCTGCTCGAGGTGTTCGAGAAAGACGGCCGCCACCGGAGACAGGCGTTTGCCGCGTGGGTAGAGGGTGAACCAGCGGGACTGGAGCGGGAAGCCCTGCACATCGAGAATCGTGAGCTGATCGCCCGCGGGTCGGGCGGCCAGGGCGTGGCGCGAGATCACCGCCAGGCCGAGGCCCCCGGCAACGGCCTGCTTTATCGCCTCGTTGCTGCCCAGCGCGAGCCGCACCTCGGGAACGAAGCCATGGTATGCGAAGTGAGCATCGCACGCCAGTCGTGTCCCCGAACCCCGTTCGCGCAGGATGAAGCGTTCGGCCGCGAGGTCCGCGAGTTCGAGGGGCCGCCCCGCCAGCCGGTGCCCTTCGTTGGCGATGAGGACCAGCGGATTGGGCAGGAACGCGTGGCGTTCGAGGTCGAGGTTCTCGGGCGGCATCGACATGATGTAGAGGTCATCGCGGTTCTCGCGCAGACGGGCGACGACACCGTCGCGATTCAGGACTTCGAGCGCAATCTCGATGTTCGGGTGCGCCGCACAGAAGCTGCCCAGCAGGCGCGGCACGAAATACTTCGCGGTGCTCGCCAGCGACACGCGCAGGCGTCCCCGTTCCAGCCCTTTCATCGCATCGATGGCCTGCTCGAACGCCAGCCATTCGTCGAGCATCGCCCGCGCCGTCGCCGCGAGCACCTCGCCCGCCGCGGTCAGGTGGAGGCGCTTGCCGATCTGCTCATGGAGGGGGAGACCGACGGCGTCGGCCAACTCGCGCAATTGCATCGATACCGTCGGCTGCGTCACGTGGCAGGCCGCTGCGGCCGCTGTGACGCTGCCGTGGTCGGCAAGCGCGAGAAAGAGACGCAGCTGGCGAAAGGTTGTATTCATAGATACTGATCTATTCCAATCATCATGAATATCGATTGTTCATTATTTTCACCGGTCGGTAACATCGCGGTCAACATCAATGACCGCGAAGGAAGCTTCTTCCGCCATGAAAGCGCATACGTCCGAAACCCAAGCCTCCGTCAACCCGGCGCTTGCCCTGCAGTTCCTCAAGGAGGGCAACGCGCGCTTCGTCAACAACCTGCGCGTGAGCCGCGACCTGCTGCAACAGGCCAACCAGACGCGCGACGGACAGTGGCCGTTCGCCACCATCGTCAGCTGCATCGACAGCCGCACGTCCGCGGAACTCATCTTCGACCAGGGCCTCGGCGACATCTTCTCGGTACGCATCGCCGGCAACGTGATCAACACCGACATCATCGGCAGCCTCGAATTCGCATGCCACGTGGCCGGGTCGAAGCTCATCGTCGTGCTCGGGCACACCTCGTGCGGCGCGATCAAGGGCGCATGCGACCATGTGGAGCTTGGCAACCTGACCGAGTTGCTGTCGAAAATCCAGCCCGCCGTCCATGAAGAGAACAGGACACTCGATCCGGCAGCGCGCAACTCGATGAACGCCGCGTTCGTCGAGAACGTCGCCGACCTCAACGTACGTCGCTCGGTGCGCTCGATCGTCAACCGCAGCACCATCCTCGAGCACATGATCGCCGCCGGCAAGGTGGGCATCATCGGCGGCAAACATGACCTGGCCAGCGGCACCGTGACGTTCTTCGACGACACCTGGTTGTACGACGAAGCGTCGATGCGGATCATCACCGGCAACCACTGATGTCCATTCGGGTTCGACCGCGGTGACGATCGGCACTTCGCCGGCGGCGACCGGTTCTTTTTCGGCGACGTGCGGCGTCCGGGGCGTCGTCCGCCGCTTCCCGGTCGAAGTCGACAGCGCCGGCACGCCCGCGAAGCCGCGACGCTGTTGCTCGGGCTGCCCCGTGCTGACCCGCACGGCGCAGCGCGCGGCCTAACGCCGTGCGCGGTGGCGACGCAAAGCGACGCCACTCCGCTGGCATAGCCAAGCCTCGAGCTGGATTTCGATCAACCGATCGCGCGGTAGCATCAGGCTGCGCCCGCCGCCTGGCGGCAAGCCCCTTTGCCGATGCACGCATGGGAGAATCCAGCGCAAATCGAGCCAGGACCATCGGGTGCAGGTCTGCAGATGCGGCCCCGATGGCGGTTGGATGCCTCGTCCTCTCCACATGGCACAGCCAACACCGGCAGGATCCACCTCACGCGCCCGGCTGCCGCCAGCGCTCGGCGGCGCGGTCGTCATCATCACGCGCCTCGACCCAGCGCGCCCCTGCCGCAGTCAACTCGCGTTTCCAGAACGGCGCCCGCGTCTTCAGGTAGTCCATGATGAACTCGCAGGCGGCGAAGGCCTCGGCGCGGTGCGCGGCGGCGACGGCAACGAGGACGATGCGGTCGCCGGGCAGCAGGCGGCCGACGCGATGGATCACCAGGGCGTCGATCAGCGACCAGCGCTGCAGCGCTTCGCCGACGATCGCCGCCAGCGCCTTCTCGGTCATCCCGGGGTAGTGTTCGAGGCTCATCTCGCTGACGCCGTCGCCACCGCTGACATCGCGCACGAGGCCGACGAAGGATGCCAGAGCACCGACCCGCGGCTCGGCACGGCAAAGGTCGGCGAGTTCGCTGCCGATGTCGAAATCGGCTTCCTGGATGCGCACCGGCATGCCTCAGCCCCCCGTCACCGGTGGAAAGAAAGCCAGCTCGTCGCCATCGGCGAGCGGCCAATCGAGCGGCACCATCTGCTGGTTGACGGCACAGCGCAGGTTCCTGGTCCCGGCCAGGCCCTCCCACGCACCGCCCCGCTGGCCGAGATGGCGAATGAGGCCGGCGACGTCGCGCACACCGGCCGGCAGCGCCAGTTCCTCGGCGGACCGGCCGAGGCGCTCGCGCACGGAAGCGAAGTAGAGAATGTTCAACATCAGTGTCTCCCGGATTCAGTCGAGCAAGGCCGAGAAAGGCATGAAGCAGACTGCGTCGCCACGCCGGATCACCTGCTGCGGCGGGTTGTCGATCAGGCCATCGCCCCAAGCCGCCGAGGTCAGGACGCCCGAGCCCTGGTTGCCGAAGAGCTCGACCGCGCCGCCGGAATGGCTGCGGACGCGCAGGAACTCGCGCCGCGCGTCCGGGCTTGGCCAGTCGAAATCGGCGCGCAACCGGTAGCTCGCCGG
The DNA here is from genome assembly GCF_036625195.1 of Accumulibacter sp. Classification (NCBI taxonomy): domain Bacteria; kingdom Pseudomonadati; phylum Pseudomonadota; class Betaproteobacteria; genus Candidatus Accumulibacter; species Accumulibacter sp. The sequence continues at coordinate 2,024,279 of NZ_JAZKUG010000001.1, read as the reverse complement.
GGTCACCTCGCGCACCCCCTGCATCCGCAGAAGCAGCGGCCGCACCAGCATCAGGAAGGTGACGAGGCACGATACCGGGTTGCCGGGCAGCCCGACGAAGGGGACCTCGCGGCCGTTCGTCGCCAGATGGCCGAAAGCCAGCGGCTTGCCCGGCTTGATCGCGATCTTCCACATTTCGAGCCGGCCAGCGCCCTCGACCGCTGCCCGGACATGATCCTCCTCGCCGACCGAGACGCCAGCGGACGAGAGCACCAGGTCGTTCTTTCCGGCCGCGGCGCGCAACGCGGCCTGCGTCGCCGTCAGGCTGTCGGCGACCTCGCCGGCGTCGTCGACGATACAGCCAAGCCGTTCGAGCAGGGCCGCGAGGAGGAAGCGGTTGGCGTTGTAGATCGCCCCCGGCGGCAGCGTTTCGCCCGGCATGCGCAGCTCGTTTCCGGTGCTCAGCAGCGCCACCCGCAGGCGCCTGAACACCGGCAACGAGGCGATGCCGACCGAAGCCGCGAGCGCCGTGTCCTGTGGCCGCAGGCGCTGGCCGCAGGCGAGAATCTCGCTGCCGGCGGCGATGTCGCTGCCCGCCCGACGGATGTGCTCGCCTGGTTGCGGCAGGTGGTTGATCCGCACCTGCGCCGCAGCGTGTTCGCACAGTTCCTGCATCACGACCGCGTCCGCGCCGGGCGGCAGCGGCGCTCCGGTGAAGATGCGCGCCGCACTTCCCGGTTGCAGCCGGCTGCCGACGCTGCCGGCCGGAATGCGCTGCGTCACCGGCAGGCAAATCCCCGGCCGCGGGACATCGGCAAGCGCGACGGCATAGCCATCCATCGCCGAATTGTCGAGCGGCGGCGAATCGACCGTCGCCATCTGTGCCTGCGCGAGGACACGTCGATCGGCGTGTCGCGTCGCCAGCGACTCGACCTCGGCGACCGCCGGAGCCGCCGCGAGCAGGCGCTCAAGTGCTTCTTCAAAGGACTGCATCGGCTTCCTCCGTGCGTTGAAGATGATCGAGGATGAAAGCGACGATCGCCGGCACGTCGTTCAGGTCCAGCCAGCGGAGCCCCGCCGGCAGACCCGCCGGCTCTGCCTCGTCCGAGGCGACGGCGACGATCTGCCGCTGCTCCGGCCACAGCGGTGGCTTGCCATGCGCCGGCCGATGGACCTCGAGGCGGGCGATCGGCTCGCGCTTGAAGCCCTCGACGAGGAGCAGGTCACAGGGCGAGAAACGGCTCGCGCATTCGGCCAGCGTCGGCTCGGGCGCACCGCGCAGCTCGCGCATCAGCACCCAGCGCGACGCGTTGACGAGCAGCACTTCGCTGGCCCCTGCCTGGCGGTGACGGAACGAGTCCTTGCCCGGGCGATCGACGTCGAAGTCGTGATGGGCGTGCTTGAGCACCGAGACGCGCAGGCCACGCTCGATCATCTGCGGCAGGATGCGCTCGATCAGCGTCGTCTTGCCAGCACCGGAGTAGCCCGTGATGCCGAAGATCCTCATTCGCAGCTGAGGCAGCGACGCTGCCCGGGAACGGCGAGGACCGCGGCGAAGCCGCCACCGGGAGTCCGGAAATTGGTCGTCTGGCCACGGTAGAGGCGCGCCGAAACCAGTTGCACCGCACCGCGGTATGCATAGTTGCGCAGGTCGAGCTTGAAGTCCTGCTCGACACCGTCGATCAGCAGGCGGCGTTCGGAGGGGCTGACGACCGCCTGCGCGACATGGCCGCCGCGCGCGACTTCGGCGAACACCCGGCGCGTCAGCTTGTCGCCGCGATAGGCGGCCTTGCTGCCGAAACCGGCGGCCGGCTTGAAGAACCACTGCCGGCGGCTGGCCCAGAAAGCGTCGGCGTTCTCTGGCGTGACCTCTTCGGTACGTGGAATGCCGCTGGCGAGCAGCTCGCGGTCGCCAGGGTCCACGCCGATCGCCCGCAGCCACTCCTGGTCCCCGAGTGCCAGCAGATTGCGTTTGTCGGCGAACAGCGCATGCGTCCGCGGATGCGGCGTGAGGACGACGGCGTCGTCGAGATAGGCCTGGCGCAGGCTGGCGTTGCGTGGCGCGGCGAGCGCGAAATCGGTCAGCCGATTGTACACCAGGTCGATGGCCTCGCCGCGGCAATGCAGCCGCTCGCCATCGTACGACAGCTCGGCGGGATCGGCGACCAGCGCAGCGATGCCATTGTCGGCAAAGAGCCGGCGAAAGAGCTCGAACTCCGGCGCCAGGTATTGCTCGGCCGGCACCTCGTCGACGATCGCGACACGCGCCAGCGGACGCGTCGCCGCCACTTCCGGCCGCGCCAGCCGCCACTCGTTGCGGAACATGTCGAGAAAGAGACGCTCGACCGGCGGCGGTTGCGGCATGATCTGCGCCACCGCCGCACAGCACGCCCGTTGCGCCCGCAGGAGACTGGCATTGAGCAGCGCACCGCCGGCATTCGAGTTGATCTCGATGAGTTGCGGCCCCTGCGGAGCGAGATGGAAGTCGTAGCCGAGGAAGACACCCGCGGCTGCCGGCGCGTGCTGCGCCACCGCCGGCGCGTAGGCGAGCACCCGCTGCCGGTAGGCAGGCAGCGCGACCACCCGCTCGATGGCGGCGATCGTCCGCGTCATCCGCTCGAGATGCAGTGCGCCGACGAAGACCATGCTGTCGGCGAACAGGTGCGGGCGGCTCGCCAGCCAGTCACTCGCTCCGGCGTCACGCGCACAGGCCGCGAGTTCCCGCCGCAGCGACTGGTGATCGACCGAGATGCAGGCGCAACCACGATTCAGCAGTTCCGCCGCGGCACGGCAGTCGGCCGGCAGGAGTTCTTGCAGCGATGGTGGCAGTTGCGCGTTCATGCGCCGCTGGCACCGGCTGCCGGTCTGAAGAAGGCCACCGCGTCAGCCAGCTCGCGCGTCCGCCGCATCGGTGGCAGGCTGCGCCAGATCCGCTTGCCGTAGGTCTTGGCGATCAGGCGTGGATCGCAGATCATCAGCACGCCGCGGTCGCTCTCATCGCGAATCAGCCGGCCCGCCCCCTGCTTGACGTTGATGACCGTCCGCGGCAGCTGGTACTCGAGAAATCCATTGCGGCCTTCGCTGCGCAGCTTATCGAGTCGTGCCGACAGCACCGGGTCGTCGGGTGGGGCGAACGGCAGCTTGTCGATGACCACCAGCGACAGTGCCTCGCCACGGACATCGACGCCTTCCCAGAAGCTCTGGCTGCCGATCAGGATGGCATTGCCGAGACGGCGAAAGCGCTCGAGCAGCTCGTTCTTCCCCAACTCGCCCTGCAGCAGCAGCGGCAGCTCGAGACCGTCGCGGGCGAGCCGCTCGGCGAGCAGTTCGTGTACCCGGCGCATCGCGCGCAGCGAGGTGCACAGGAAAAAGGCGCGGCCGCCGCTCTCGCGCAGCACCGGCCACGCTGCGCCGACGACCGCCTCGGCATGGTCGGGAGCGTTCGGTTCGGGCAGATTGCGCGGCACGTAGAGCAGCGCCTGCCGCGGATAATCGAAGGGGCTCTCCCAACGCGCCGAAGACGCATCGACCAGGCCCATCTCCGCACAGTAGTGGCCGAAGTCGTTCTGCACGGCGAGCGTCGCGGAAGTGAAGATCCAGGCGCGCGGATGCCCGCTCATCTGCTTCTGCATGATGCCGGCGATCGCCAGCGGCGTGGCATTGAGCTGCAGCGCGTGCGTATAGGTCTCGGCCCACCGGACGAAGTCGTCGTTGGTGCCGGCCTGCCAGGCTTGCAGCCGTTGCAGCAGGCTACCCGCACGCCGCCAGCAGTTGTCCAGCCCCTCGCTGCGCTGCGCCTGCGTCTCGAGCAGGGCGGCCAGCGCCTCGACGGCTGCGATCGTGGTCGCCAGGGCCTCGGCAAACCGGGGTCGGGCGGCAAGCTGCGGCAGTGCATGACGCGCCGGCTCGACCGGCAGCGTGAGCCGCAGATCGCGCACGTCCTTCTCCAGCCGGACGCTCAGGCGTGGCAGGTCGAGGCAGTCGCGCGCCGCCGTCAGCGCTTCGCTCTGCGCGTCCCGGCCAAGTTCGAGGAGTTGCGCGGTCGAGACGCTGTCGCCGAAGAACAGGCTGGCGACCTCTGGCAACTGGTGCGCTTCGTCGAAGACCACCGTGTTGCAGGCCGGCAGGAGTTCCGCCGTGCCCTCGTCGCGCAGCATCACGTCGGCGAAGAAGAGGTGATGGTTCACCACCACCAGGTCGGCGGCCAGCGCCTCACGGCGGGCAGCAAGGACGAAGCACTCCTTGTGCTGCGGACAGTCCTGCCCGAGGCAGTTGTCGCGCGTCGAGGTGACCATCGGCCACACCGTCGCGTTCTCGGGCACATCGACACACTCTGCCTTGTCGCCACTGCGCGTCTGCTGGGCAAAGCGTGCGATGCGCTGCGCCCAGGCAGCATCCTCGCGCGTGAGGAAGCGGCCATCGGCGAGCGAGCGTGCGAGATGGTGGTGGCAGAGATAGTTGGCACGGCCCTTGAGCAGGGCAACCCGGACCGGCAGGCCGAGAGCCTTGCGGATGGTCGGAACGTCGCGCGCGAAAAGCTGGTCCTGCAGGTTTTTCGTCCCCGTGGACACGATCACCTTGCCCCCCGAGAGCAGCGCCGGAACGAGGTAGGCATAGGTCTTGCCGGTGCCGGTGCCGGCTTCGGCGACGAGCACCGCGTTGGCCGCCATGGCGGCGGCAATGCGTTCTGCCAGTTCGAGCTGCTGCGACCGCGGACGATAACCGGGAACCGCCGCGGCGAGCGGCCCGGAGGCGGAAAAGACTTCAGCGAGCAAGGCGGTCATTGACGGTCCGTCGGAGCAGCGAGCATGCTACCAGAAGCCGGCTCAGACAGCCGCAAAATGAAGGTCCGTGCGCAGGAAGGCAGCCACCGCTCACCGGCAACGGGCCGTTGGCAGCCGGGTCCGACAAGGAGACCGCGGCGGCAGATGATCGATTTCCCTGTCGGGCAAGGACTGCCCCGGCCGCATGGCGCGGCAGCACCAGGGCATCGGCCAGGGCCCGGGGAAGCGAAGATTTACTCCGTGCCGCTCTTCTGCAACAGCTCCCGCAGGAAACGCACGGGAATGGCGAAGCTGATCCCGGACGGCTTGCTGAGAACCGATTCCTTGTTTTCCTTGACGAAGACCATGTTGATGACGCCAAGCACCTCGCCGCGGCTGACCTCGAACAGCGGGCCGCCGCTGTTGCCCGGGTAGGCCGTCGCATCGAGCTGATAGATGTCGAAACTGCCTTCCCTGATCTGCTGCACGACACGGGCGTTCAGTTCGCGGGCATTGGCCCCCGGCAGGACGATCGGCGTGATCGCCGAAATGATGCCGCGATGCGTGACCGGCGACAACCCCAGCGCGCCGCCGATGGGAAAGCCGGTAAAGGCGATCGCCTGGCCTTCGCGCACGGGCTCCGATTCGTGCAGGGTGAGGGTCGGCAGCAACGGGCCATCGATGCGCAGCAGCGCGAGATCGTGCCCCTTGTCCACCGCGACGACCCTGGCCGGCCGCTGCTGTGCCTTGCCAGCGGCCGGCCGGACGAGGATGACCAGCTTCTCGCCTGCCGCCTCGTCGATCGCTGCCGCGACCACGTGCGCATTGGTCGCCACCGTGCGGCCGTCGCCGACGACGAAGCCCGTTCCGCGCATGACGAACTGCGGGCTGCGGGTCACCTGCTGCGTCCCGACGACGACCACCGATGGCTTGATCCGCTCGATGACATCGGGCAGTTCGGCTGCCACCGTCCCTGCCAGGCCCAGCAGGCCACAGACAACGGCAACGGCGGCCAGCAGGTGGCGCAAGGCCGAAGGCACGGCCTGCATCCTACACTCCCCGGATCGAACGGATGCGCGGCAACTCCGGCGACGGCGTGGTCACCTTGGCGTCGTAGGGATGATCGTCGCGCTTGAAGATGCTGATGATCCGCTTGACGTAACCCTGCGTCTCGGCATAAGGCGGCACGCCGCGGTAGCGATTGACCGCGCCCTCGCCCGCGTTGTAGGCGGCGGCAACCAGACTGACGTCGCCCTCGAAATAGGCCAGCAGCCAGCGCAGATACGCCAGCCCGCCACGCAGGTTCTGCTCCGGATCGAATGGCTGCCGGACGTTGAACCGTGCCGCAGTATCGGGAATGAGCTGCATCAACCCCTGCGCGTTCTTGTTCGACAGCGCTGCCGGATTGAAGTTGGATTCGGTGCGGATCACCGCCAGAGCCAGCCGCGGACTGACGCCGTACTCCGGTGCCAGCTGGTTGACCAGACCGACGACCTTTTTCTGCATTTCGGTGATCGGTACGAGGACATCCTTGCCGTCGTCGAGGAAGGCGAAGCCGCGCATGCAGTCGGGAACGGTCGCCGCCGGTTCGCCGACGAATCGCTGCATCCTCTGCGACTGCTCGTGTCCCTGCCTCGCCGCCAGGGCAAAGAAGTACGCCGCCCGGGAATCGTCGCGCTCGATGCCGCGACCATTGGCGTACATCCAGCCGAGGTTGAACTGCGCTTCGGCATCACCCATCCGGGCGCCCTCGCAATAGAGCTTCACCGCGCGCGCGTAATCGCGCGGCACGCCCTCGCCGTGCTCGTGCGCCAGAGCCTCCTTGCGCAGCGCCAGCCGGCGCTCGGCCTCGGACTCCTTTGCCGCGACGCCGGCGGCAGCGGCAAGGGATGGCGCGGCAAGACCCAGCAGGCCACAGAACAGGATTGCACCCCGGCGCATCAGGGCGGAACAGCCAAGACAGGAAGCTTTCATCAACGAACTCCAGCGGCCACGCCGAAACGTGACACGTACCACGGCATCGCCGCCCGAACCCCCTCCTCGATCCGGTGGCTTGGAAAATAGCCAAGCAGACGCCTGGCCTTGGAAATGTCGGCGCGCGAGTGGCGCACGTCGCCTGGTCGGTAATCGCCATGCACCGGTCGCAAGTCGCGCACGTCGGGACAGAAGTCGAGCAAGGCCTCCCGCAGGACGTCGAACAGCCGGTTCAACGAAGTACGGTCGTCGACGGCGACGTTGTATACCTGATTCACTGCCGCCGCATCGTCGCTCGTCGCCGCCAGCAGGTTGGCCTGCACGGCATTGTCGACAAAGCAGAAGTCGCGACTGGTCTCGCCGTCACCGTTGATCGTCACGACATCGCCGAGCAGCATCGCGCGCGTCCAGCGTGGGATGACCGCGGCGTAGGCCCCCTCGGGGTCCTGGCGCGCGCCGAAGACGTTGAAGTAGCGCAGGCCGACCGACGGCAGGCCATAACAGCGCGCGAAGACGTCGGCGTACAACTCGTTGACCAGCTTGCTGACGGCGTACGGCGACAGCGGCCGGCCGATCTGTTCCTCGACCTTGGGCAACGCCGGATGATCGCCGTAGGTCGAACTCGACGCCGCATAGACGAACCGCCGCACGCCGGCATCGCGGGCGGCGACGAGCATGTTGAGGAAACCGTCGACATTGCTGGCATTGGTCGCCAACGGATTGGCCAACGAGCGCGGCACCGAACCGAGGGCCGCCTGGTGGAGGACGATCTCCACCCCGTGGCAGGCTTCACGGCAAGCATCGAGGTCGCGTATGTCGGCCTCGATGAAGCGATGCCGGTGCCAGGCTTCGACGCCAACCAGCGACTGCACTTCGTCCAGGTTGCGCCGGTGGCCGGTCGCGAAGTTGTCCATCCCGACTACCGTCTGGCCCATACGGAGCAGGTTCTCGACGAGGTGCGAGCCGATGAAGCCGGCGCTTCCCGTCACCAGCCAGCGCGCCGGGCGCTGCCGCAACCGCTCAGCGAGCGACGACAACACCGGCGCCGCAGTAAAACTCACAGACGCCACACGCTCACCCCGTGCGCCACCAGCTGCGCTTCGTTGAACATGCTCTTGACGTCGGTCAGCACACCGCCGGGCTGCAGCTTGCCGACGAAATCGGACAACGGACGCTCCTTGAACTGGCGGTGGGCAACCGCAGCGACAATCGCCGCTGCCGCCGGCAGCTCGTCCCACGGCGCCAGCTCGACGCCGTACTCGTGCCGTGCCTCGGCTGCATCGGCCACCGGTTCATGCACGATCACGCGCGCACCGTAGGACTCGAGTTCGCGGATGACGTCGATGACGCGCGAGTTGCGCAGGTCGGGACAGTCCTCCTTGAAGGTCAGGCCAAGGACGATGATCGGTGCCCCCTTGACCTGCCAGCCATTGCGAATCAACTGCTTGACCGTCTGCTCGGCAATGAACTTGCCCATGCCGTCGTTGATCCGCCGCCCGGCGTTGATCACCTGCGGGTGATAGCCGAGCATCTCCGCCTTGTGCGTCAGGTAATAGGGGTCGACGCCGATGCAGTGACCACCGACGAGTCCCGGCCGGAAGGGCAGGAAGTTCCACTTGCTGCCCGCCGCCTCGAGGACCTCGACGGTGTCGATGCCGACACGATCGAAGATGATCGCCAGTTCGTTCATCAGGGCGATGTTGAGGTCGCGCTGGGTGTTCTCGATGACCTTGGCAGCCTCGGCAACCTTGATGCTCGACGCCGGAAAGACGCCGGCCGTGATGACGCTGGCGTACATCTGGCGAACGCGCTCGAGGGTTTCCGGGGTGTCACCGGAGACCACCTTGACGATTTTCGTCAGCGTCCGCTCCTTGTCGCCCGGATTGATCCGTTCGGGCGAGTAACCGACGAAGAAGTCCTGCTTCCATTTCATCCCGGAACACTTCTCGATGATCGGGATGCACACTTCCTCGGTCGCGCCCGGATACACCGTCGACTCGAAGACGACGGTCGCGCCACGCTTGAGGTTCCTCCCGACCACCTCCGACGAGCCGATCAACGGACCGAAGTCCGGTTGGTGCGCCGGGTCGACCGGCGTCGGTACGGCAACGATGACGAAGTCCGCCGCCGCCAGAGCCGTCGGATCGTTGCCGACTTCGAGGTGGATGGCCGCCGCGAGATCGGTGCTGCTGACCTCACCGGTCGGGTCGACGTGGCGGCGATAGTGCGCCACCTTGCTCGCCGACAGATCGTAACCGATGGTCCGCATCTTCTTGCCGAACTCGACGGCGAGAGGCAAACCGACGTAACCGAGACCCACCACAGCAACAATAGTCATGAACACTCCATTCAGTTGGTTTTCCGCGCTGACTTCAGCAAGCCTCCGCTTGACTACAGACCCTTCTGCAACTCCGCGACCTCTGCCTGCGCCGGGAACTTGTCGCCCAGCTTGGCGACCTCATCAAGCTGCTTCTTGGCTTCTCCCTTCTGGCCTGCCTTGATCAGCGCCCGCGCATAGTTGACGCGGATCACCGCTGCCTGCGGCGCCAGGTCCAGTGCCTGGCGGAACAGCTCGAGCGCCCGCTGCGTGTCGCCCTTTTCCATCAGCAGCACCGCCAGGGTATCCATCTGTGCCGGCTGGTTCGGTGCCAGCCTGTTCGCCTTCTCGGCATACTCCATGGCCTTCGGGTCCTTCGTCTGGGCGCCCACCCAGGCCAGATTGTTGAGCACGATCGCATTGTCCGGCTGCGCCTCGAGCAGCACGCGGTAGTGCCGGGCAGCAGTCGCATAATCCTTGCGTGCCGTCGCGTGGCCTGCCAGGTAGAAGCGGAAACGCGTGTCCTTGACGTTCTCCTTGAGCCAGCCGGCGGCGAAGCTGTCCGCCTCGCTCAAGTTGCCGCTGCTCGCCAATGCGAGATGCAGCTTGGCTGCCACGTCGGGACCTCCAGCCTCCTTGAGCCCCAGACGGTAGGCGGCAATGGCTGCCGGCCAGTTCTTCAGCGCAGCCTGCGCGTCGCCCTCGAAGAGATAACCGATCGCCTCCTTCGGCCGCTGCTTCTGGACCTCCTTCGCCACCGCAATGGCTTCGGCCGCCCGCCCGGCATCGAGCTCGAGCATCATGATCCCGCGCTGTGCCTCGAGCGAATTCGGCTGCACCTGCAGAGCCTTCCTGAGGTTTTCCAGGGCAGCTGGCTTGTTCTTGGCCGCCACCTCGATCTCTGCCATGCGCAGATAGGGCAGCGGCAGATCGGGTTTCAGGGCCGCCAGTTTGCCATAGGTCGCCAGCGCCTGATTGTAGTCCTGCGCCGCCTGCTGCGCGCGTCCGGCCGCGTCGAGGATCTCCGGCCGGTCGGGCAAGGCGGCGACCGCGTCCTGTCCGGCTGCCAACGCACTCTTGACCTCGTTCTTGCCCAGATACAAGCCGATCAGCGCCAGTCGTGGTGCGGGCTCCTGCGGGTTCGCGGCGATCGCACGGTTGATCAGGGTGGCGACTTCCTCGGTCTTGCCCCCGGTCCTCGAGCGCAGCTCCGCCAGGGCGAGATATCCCTGCGTACTCTTCGGATCCTTGGCGACAACCGCCTCGAAGCGCTTCTTCGCCTCCTCGGGTTTCTTGTCCGCCATGTCCAGGCTGGCCAGGTTCGCCGCCGCCGGGAAGTAGGCGGCGTTCAGTGCGAGTGCCTGCTCGAAACTCTTGCGGGCGCCCGCCACATCGCGCTTGCCAAGCAGCGCCGTGCCGCGCAGGTTGTGCACCAGCGGGTTCTCGGGCTGCTTCTTCTCCAGGGCGGCGATCGCCTTCAACGCCGGGTCGAACGCCCGCCGTTGCAGATGCGCCGTGATCAGCGCCAGATCGGCGCGATTGCCGGGGTCTGCGGCAGCCACCTGTTCGAGGTCGCGGAAGGCCGTGTCGGTATCGCCCCGGGCCAGATTGACCATCGCCAGCGAAGTCCGCTTGCCGGCATTCTGCGGATCGAGCGCCGCCGCCTTGGCGAAATACTCGCCGGCCTTTTCGACTTGGCCATTCTGCAGGAACACCTGTCCGGCCAGTGCCAGCATGTTTGAATCCTTGTCGATCTTGCCGAGAACCGGCTCGATCAGCGCCAGGGCCTTCGCCGGCTTGCCGTCACGCAGGTAACTGGCAATCAACACGCGGCGGGCAATGCCGAGTTCGGGTGTCTTCGGCAGCGCCTTCAGGAGGTAGTCCTCGGCCTGCGGGTAGGCCTTGAGTTCGTATTCGATGAGGCCGGCCAGTTGCAGACCGAGCGGGTTTTCCGGAACGACGCGCAACATCAGCAGGATGGCGTCCCGGGCGGCGGGATAGTCCTTCTTCTGGTAGGCCAGCATGGCCGTCAGGTAGTGCGTCTGCGGATGATTGGCGGCGAACTGCTTGATCGTCGTCAGCTGCTGCGCGGCCGCATCGAGCTGATTCTCGGCCAGTTGCTGGCGCATGATCGCAGCGTGCCCCGCCAGATAGTCCGGCTTGACTTCGACCGCCTTGCGATAGGCTGCCATCGCCCCCGCACCGTCGCCCTGAGCCTGCAGCAGATCACCCTTGAGCTGCCAGGCTTCGTACAACCTGGGCGAATCCTGCAGTCCGCGGTCAAGTATCGCCAGCGCTCCGGGCAGGTCGCCGCCGGTGGCTTTCAGCCGTGCCTCGCCGATCAGTGCCGGCGCATAGCCCGGCTGCGCCGCCAACGCCGCGGCATAGGCTGCCTCCGCCTGCTGCGGCTTGTCCTGCAACAGATAGGCCTGGCCAATCGACGTCTGCAGGTCCGCCCTCGCCTCGGCGGTCGCCAACGGGGCGTTGGCCAGATCCTTGATCACCTTCTCCGCCTGGCCCATCATCAGCAGTGTGCGGGCCAGCAGGGGGGTGATCTGTTCGACCGAGTAGTTGAGTTCCTGCGCCTTGCGCAACTCGACCTCGGCACCAGCCGGATCGCCACCCGCAAGCAGCGCCCTGGCCAGCAGAAAACGGGCTTCGGCGAGTTGCTGATCCTGCTGCAAGGCGTTCTTGAGCTGGATCACCGCCGTCTTGTGGTCGTTCTTCTGCAGTGCTTCCTTCGCCTGATTCAACAGATCCGCGGGCTTCTCGCCACCACCGCAGCCCAGCAGGAGCAGAGTGGCGAGCAGTGCCGAGGCGGTCGCCTTGCGCAGCGCAGGCACGGAGTTACGAGTATTCATCAAAATCCCCCTGTGTCGAAAAGCTTGCCCGAAAAACATCCAGCTGAAGGCCTCACTTGAGCCCAAACCTGTGCATCATATCGTACAGCGTCGGGCGGCTGACACCGAGCAGTTCGGCAGCCTTGACGACATTGCCGTCGGCGCGCGCCAGAGCGGCGATCGTCACCCGTTTCTCGGCCTCGTCACGCGCGTTGCGCAAGTCGAGCACTGTTTCCTCGGCCTGTGTCGCGCCACCGAGGCCGATGTCGGCGGCAGTGATCTGATTGCCGTCAGCCATGATCACCGCCCGCTTGATGCAGTTCTCGAGTTCCCGAACGTTCCCCGGCCAGGCGTGGGCCTCGATCACACGCAGCGCATCCTCGCGCAGGCTCATGGCACCGCGAGCGTTCTCGGCGGCGAAACGCCGCACGAAGACGTGTGCCAGCAGCGCGGCGTCGCCCGTCCGGGCACGCAGCGGCGGTATGTTCACGACAATCTCCGCCAAGCGGTAATACAGATCTTCGCGGAAACGACCCTCGCTGATCAGGTTCTGCAGATTCTGGTGCGTGGCGCAGACGATCCGTACATTGACCGGAATCTCGTTCCGCCCGCCAATCCTCTCGATCACCCGCTCCTGCAGGAAGCGCAGCAGCTTCGCCTGCAGGTTGTGCGGCAGATCGCCGATCTCGTCGAGCATCAGCGTGCCGTTGTTGGCCGTCTCGATCTTGCCCGGCGTCGTCTTGCCGGCACCGGTGAAGGCGCCCTTCTCGTAGCCGAAGAGTTCGCTTTCGAGCAGGTTGTCGGGAATCGCCGCGCAGTTGATGGCGACGAAGCGCTCGCGACGCCTTGGTGACGACTCGTGCAGACCACGCGCCAGGAGCTCCTTGCCGGTACCGCTTTCGCCGAGCAGCAGTACGGTCGCGTCGGTGACGCCGACGCGTTCGATCGTCCGGCAGACGCGCAGCAGATCCGGGTCACGGGTGATCATTCCCGACATCGCATCCGGCTGCTGCATCGCCTGCAGCCGCTCATTCTCCTTCTGCAGTTCGTGCAGCCGGAATGCCCGCTGGATCGTCAGGCCGAGCATTTCGACCTCGAACGGCTTGGCGAAGAAGTCATAGGCGCCGAGGGCGATCGCCCGCAGGGCATTCGCGCGGTCGTTCTGGCCGGTCAGCACGATGACCTTGGTATCGGGTGCGAGGCCCAGGATCTCTTCGAGCAGCTTGAAGCCCTCCGACACCGAGTCCGGGTCAGGCGGCAGGCCCAGATCCATCGTCACCACCGGCGGCTGGTAACGGCGGATCAGTTGCATCGCCGTCTCGCGGTCGTCGGCACCCAACGTCTCATACTGATCGAAGGCCCAACGGATCTGCTTCTGCAGGGCGCGGTCATCCTCGACGATCAGCAGGTGCGGCAATTTCGCAGCGCTCATTCCTGTTTCCCCGACAATTCATCCGACTTCAGTGCCTTGCCCGCCTCGAACAGCGGCAGCAAGAGGTCCACCTGAGTGCCCACATCGACCGCGCTGTCCACCGAGACCCTGCCGCCCAGTTCATGGACGTACTGGAAGCTCTCATACGCGCCGATTCCCATCCCCGTCGGCTTGGTCGTCTGGAACGGCTTGAACAGCCGTTCACGAACGAACTCGGGACTCATCCCGTGCCCCGTATCGCCGACCTCGACGCGAGCCTGTGTGCCCTGGCGGGCCATCCGGACCCAGACGCGGCCGCCACTTTCGGTGGCGTCGAGCGCGTTCTGCACCAGGTGGCCGATGACCCGCTCGATACGATCCTCGTGACCACGGGCCAGCAGTTTCTCCTCGATGGTCAACTCGACCTCGCGCCCCTGACCCGCCTTGGCCGTCTGTATGCGGCGCAGGACATCCGCCAGATCGATGCCACGCGGCCCGTCGAGTGGCGTCGTTCCCTGCCGCAACTGCATCATCAGCTGCCGCATGCGCTCGACGGAGTGCTCGACGGTCATCAGCATGTCTTTCTGGAACTCCGGATTGTCACGGTGACGTTCGGCGTTCTTCAGCATCAGCGAGAGCTGGGCGATGATGTTCTTCAGATCATGGACGACGAAAGCCGACATCCGGTTGAAGGAATCGAACTTGCGTACCTCGAGAAGCGCTTCGCTCGCCTGCATCTGACCGAGGAAGGCGCCAGCCTGCCTGGCCGCCGTCTTCAGGAGGTCGTTCACCTCCCAATTGACGTCGATGCGCGTGCGTGCCGTCGCCAGCACGACGAAGGCGATCAACTCGCTGCCGGTGGTCAACGGCACCACCAACCAGGCGTTCGGTACCTCGACCAGCCACGATGGGACCACCAGCCCGTCGTAGCGGCGCGGTAGCGAGCGATACTCCTCGAGGTTGATCACCCAACCGCTGTCGAGCAGAAAGCGGCAGAGCGGGCTGTCGGCATCCTCGGTGGCCGCCGAGGCAGGCATGTTCCAGAACGCCGCCTGGGCAAAGAAGCGGCCAGAGGGATCCTTGAGCCAGAGCGCACCGCTCGGGCTCTCCACCATGTCGGCCAAGCCACGAACCACGTGCCGGCCCAGACCCGCAAAGCCGCCCTGAGCAGACAACGTCGCGGTGAAACGCAACCACTCCTCGCGGTAATCGTAGCGGTAGCTGAAGAAATGCTTGCCGACCTGCACCCTTAGACGAGCCCGCATCGAGCCGGAGAAGGTCAGCACCGCCAGCACCAGCAGCGCAGCGAAAAGCAGGGCCAGTTGCAGCGCCCGCCCCCACTCGCCGCCGAAGAAGCGCACGTAGTAGCCAGCGGCGGCCATGAACAGCAGGTAAGTGCCGACGATCAGCAAGGTCGCCGACTGCAGGGCCGCACGTTGCGACATCACCAGTCGCCGCTTCCAGTCATGACTGCGGATTGCCGACAGTGCCACCAGCGGCAGGGCGAGCGCATGGGCAAAACCGCGGATGCTGAAGGCATCGGCATCGATGCGGTTGAACAGCAGGGCGTCGGAATAGACGTAGAGGTCGAACAGGAACACGCCACCCAGCCCAAGACACAACGGCTTGATGCTCCAGCGGAAATCCGGCGACACGTTGCGGAAGAGGCGTTCGACCAGGACCAGCCCGAAGACGCACATCGCCAACGAGGCAAACAGCGCCAGCCTCGCCGACGAGCCCACGAGGTCGACACCGAAGACGGCCATCGCCTGCGCGACGAAACCGCAGGAGACCAGCAGCACGGCAATGGCGCTCAGCCAGCCGCTGCCCGCCGTCGCCGGCGCCCCTTCGACGGGCGACTCCGGACGCATGAGGATGATCAGGAAGAGATACCAGCCACCAAAGCGCAGCACGTCGGCCAACAGGTTGCCGGCGAGAAAGATCCCCTGGCCGGTGAGCGCGAAGGCCAGTCCCAACATGCCCCAGAGCGTGCACAGAGCGACGGCCAGAAACATCGCGCCGCTGCGACTGCTGCCTCGCCGACCCGACGCCAGGTAGAGCGTCAGCAGCGCCGCCAGCACGCCCGCCAAGCCATAGCTCCACGCCGAGATCATCGCCATCTTGCTGTCCATCAGCGCCCGCAGTCCTCGTCAGTCGAAAGCGGCAACCAGATCCGCAACGGCCCGGTCAGCGGGCACCCTTGCCGGTCAGGACCACTCCGACGGTATGAAAAAGGATCACTATATCAAGGAACAGAGTGTGATTCTTGACGTAGTACAGATCGTATTGCAGCTTCTGGACGGAATCCTCGATCGTCGCGCCATACTGGTAGCTGACCTGTGCCCAGCCGGTGAGACCCGGCTTGACGCTGTGGCGCACGGCATAGAACGGGATGTCGCGCGTCAGCTGGTCGACGAAGAAGGGCCGTTCGGGGCGCGGTCCGACCATGCTCATGTCACCGGCCAGCACATTGTAGAGCTGTGGCAACTCGTCGATGCGCAGCTTGCGGATGATGCGGCCGACGCGCGTCACCCGATCGTCGTCGGTGGCTGCCCAGCGCGGCTTGCCGTCACTCTCGGCATCGTTGCGCATGCTGCGGAACTTGATCACATCGAACAGGCGGCCGTCGAGACCGACCCGTGCCTGCCGATAGAACACCGGCAGGCCGTCCTCGAGGACGATCAGGATCGCCGTCACGAGCATCACCGGCAGCGCCAGCAACAGCAAGACCAGCGCAACCAGGATGTCGAAGGCACGCTTGAAGAACGTCCGCCGCCAGGTCTGCCTGAAACCGTCACCGAAGATCATCCAGCCGACGCGCAGGGAATCGAGGCGCAGTTGCCCAAGCGCACGCTCGAAGTAGCTGGCGAGATCGAGCACCTTGACCCCGGACAGCTTGCAGTCGAGGAGTTCGCGCAACGGAAGCGCACCCCCGCGGCGTTCGCGAACGGCAACGATGATTTCGTCAACCTTCAGCGAGTGCGCCGTATCCGAAAGCGACATCGCCTGCGAGAGGACGACCTGTGCCGGAACGACCACCTCGGAATCGTTCGAGCTGGGATAGAAGCCGACGATCTGGATGTCGGGATCCGATTTGGCAAGCACGCGACCGACGTTCTCGGCTTCTTCGCCCGCACCAAAGACCAGCACACGGTGGCGCAGCAACGACCCGGGCAGGCTGTGTGCACCGTGGACACGTCGTACGAGGGTCGCAAACAGCGCCGCCAGTCCGGAGAGAAGCATGAAACCACGGTCCACATCGGAGATCGCCAGCAACGAAAAGACCACGTACGCCAGCGGAATCGCCAGATAGAGCGAAAGCACGGCGCGGGCACGGGTCTCCGCCAGCGTCCGGCTGTGTACGCGCTGGTACATGCCCAGCCAGGAATTCAGGACGATCATCGTCAGGGCGAAGATGATCGCGTAGAAGACGATCCTGTCGAGTTCCAGGTTCGCCCCGCCGCCAAGCCAGACGGCGGCGAGAACCACACAAACAACGGGGAACATCAGGTCGACGGCAACCTGGGCGACAGTCTTCCGGTGAAACCAATGATTGAACACCTTGATCACGATAGACCCCCTGCAAGCATGAACATCGCCCCGCGTGCGTCGTTGAGAAGCGAATCCGCCCGCACCCTGCCGCTGCTTCATCGGCAGGGCGCGGCGAAACGCATGACACGAAGGCTATCAGCGCGGCGGACGGGTGACCGTGACCTAATGCACAGGCTGCTGAGAATCGGGCAGCGAAGACCCGCCACCCTGCTTGGAGACCATCGAGAAACCACCTTGAAGCATCGACATAATCATCTGATAAAATTGCAAGTTATTGATATTGCTCGGTTGCTTGACAAGGTGATTATACACCGGACGGCCAGTCCGGCGCTTTGCCGGAACGTGGCAGCGACGGCACCTGGGCAGGCGAGCCGTCATCGATGAACAGCGCGCAACAGAGCAACAGGTACAGCAGGAAGGCAACGCGCGGCATGTCGAGCACGCTGACGAAGACGCCGGTCGCCATGCCAGCCATCAGCGCAGCCAGGAGATAGGGTGCCAGTTCGTGCCCGCGCTGGCAAAGGCGCCATAGATTGACCATCGCCAGCGCCATCAGGGCAAGCAGCAGCGACAGCCCAATCACCCCCTGGTCGATCAGCATCTCGAGGTAGAGGCTGTCGACATGCCAGGGCAGGAAGTAGTGACGCGCGGCGAAGAACCAGCGCGCCAGGCCCTGCGAAAAATCGCCGTTGCTCAGGATCTGGCTGCCGTTGCCGTCGATCAGGCTGAGCGCATCGATCTCGACGAAGCCAGCCGGACCGAGGAGCCGCAGGGAAAAGAACCCGGGCACCGGCACCTGCCGGGATGCTGGCAGTCCGGCGCTGCCGTGCAGCGACAGTTCGAACGCCCGCCATTGCCCGCCGCCACCCGGAGCGAACACCGCCGACTCGGCGCAGGCAGCGGCGTAGAGCAGGTGCTGGTGGCAGACGCTGGCAACGAGCACCGCCGGTTGTACCGAGCGGGCTGCGAGACGCAGGCGGTAGCTACCGGCAAGCGGCGCCGGAACCCGTTGCAACAATTCCCAGCGACCGCGCTGCGGCGCGAGCCAGTGCACGCCCTGCAGACCCAGATGGCGACCGTCGGCGTCATCGATCAGGTGCAGCCGGCCCGGCATCTCGCGCCCGGCGACCTGCGCCGAGTAGTCGGCCGGAAAGCGACCGCTACCCCTGCCGAAAAGGATGTCGCTGCCGTCCTGCAATAGACCGAGACCTTCCTGCCAGTGCGTCAGCCGCCCGACGAAGTCGCGCTCGCCGCTCGCCAGCCGGCTGCCCATGAACTCTCCGCTGCCGGCAACCAGCAGCACCTCGGCGAGCAGGGTCCCGGCCAGGACGCGGTTGGCCCGCTGCCGCCAGCGCGGCGAGTGCCGCCGACCGCTCCCCGCCGACCCCGCCTGCCGCGCGTGGCTGTAAACGAGGACTGCCACTGCAACCGCCACGCCAAGATAGAGCGCCCGCGAAAAACTGGTCAGACAAGCGTAGCACGCGAACAACGCCAGCAGCGCAGCGGCCAGCCAGCTGCCCGGTGCGACGGCGCGCAACACGGGGCGCACGGCAAAAGGCAGAGTCAACGCCAGGAAGGCATCGAGCGCCGCACCGCCGACGTGCATTTCCCAGAACAACGCCGTCGTGCGATAGGCCGTCGTGAAGTCCAGCAGACCGGGATGAGCCAGGCGCTCCCAGAGCGCCGCCAGTACGACCACCGCCAAACCGGCGACCGTACCCGCGGCAAGGCATCGCGTGCTCGAGCGCGGCTGGCAACGCAACAGGTCGCACAACGACGGCAGCAGCGGCAACACCAGGAGCAGGCTCTTGGCCACGCGCAGGCAGTTCAGCGGCTCTTCATAGCCCTCGAACCAATCCAGCGGCGGACCACCGGCAGCAATCAGGCCACGCCAGACGGCGGCAAGACATGAGGCTGCGAGCAGGGCGAGGGCGCATCCTGCCAGCCACTGCCTGCGCCGGCTGTCGGGGCTGAGCGGCAGTCGCGACGGCGATGCCGTCGGCAGCAGCAGGACACCGCCAGCCAACCGCTCGTCGCCATGTCCGTCGGCGCTCCTCTCGGCAGCCCGCAGCCAGCGGGCTGGCCACAACCGCTGCAGAACGAGGCGGCTCAGCGACCCGGCCGCTGCCCCAAGGCAGAACAGATCGAACTCCTCGACGCCGATCCAGCCAGTCCATGGCGAGAAGCCGGCCAGCGGCAGACCGGCAGGCAACAAGGCCAGCCAGATCACCGGGTTGAGGCAGACGACGACGCACCAGACGAGCAGCGCGATTGCCAGTGAAGCCGGCCACAGCGGATGACTGAGCGCAATCAAGGCCGCCAGTGCGCCGCTGAGGATCGCCAGGACGCCGTGCAGCAGAATCATCGAGCTCCCCAAGGACAGCCACTGACGGCGACGAGGCGGCGGATTGTGTCGTTCGCCGGTGCTTCTGTCAATGCGCCAGCCCCGGCCCGCAGCTTGCCCCGGATCGCTGCGCCGGCGACGCCTGCGCCCTCTGCGACTGCCGCCGTCGCGCGGCATGGCGGCTGCCGCGTCAGCGTGCCGCGGCTTGCCAGCCGGCATGCACTGCGGTCTAATCGGCCCCTGGAACGGGGCGGCTGGCCGCCGCCATCATCGCGGCCAGCGCGCCCGCGGCAGCGGTGCGGCACCGCTGGACCGGGGCAGCGGGCGAGTGGCTGGCGATGCGCCGCAACTGGCGCCAATGGAGGAGATGAATGAGCACCTTGTGGATCGTCCTCGGCATCTGCGTCGTCTTCGTCCTGGCGGCCGCAATCCCGCTGCTGCGCCGCGACGATCCCGACAGAAGCCCGCTGCCACCACGCAAGGAGACCTTGCACGACTGGCGCAACGAAGGCTGATGGCGTCGGCGTCGCCGGGCGATCGTCGGCAGCCGCAGGCAACACGGCGAAGGGCGCAGCGCTGACACCAGGAACGGGAAGCGAATCGACGGTGCCGCCCGTTCTGGCCTCGCGCAGTCGCTCCCGCGCCGACGCCTGGCAGGTCAGCCGGCTGACGCCGAAGCCCAGGCGACTAGCGGTCAGCTGGCGGCAGGGCAGCCAGCAGGTGCTGCCGCAGCAGATCCGGCAACTCCGAGCGATCGGCGTGCTGCACCTCGGCGAGGACGGGAACTGCCGGCCAGCCCCGGTCCACCCACGCCACACCGGCAAAGCTGCGCTGCCCTTCGTAACGTGGAATGACGTGGAAGTGCACGTGATGGTCGACCATCATCAGCATCAGATAGTTGATCGCCTGATAGTCGAAGGCAGAGCGCAGGGCGTGCTCCAGTGAACCGACGATTTCGGCCAGGGCCGCCATCTCTGCCGCCGTCACCTCCGCGAAGCGCGCCGCGTGCCGGTTCAGGGACAGGATGCCGGCACCGAGCGTCACCTGCCCCGGCCGCACCGACCACGACCACGCCTCATTGTGCGCCACCAGCAGTTCATCGACACGGAACTTGCTGCGAAAACCGGCAAGCACCTGCAGTTCGTCCATCAGTCACCTCCTCGGAGAGCGTTTCGCACGCCGCCGGAAATCGGCGGGGGGTTGCAGCGGCAGCGGCCCGGCGACCGGTGTCAGCCGGTGTGCCCCTGCAGCAGCCGTCAGATTGTGCCACACTGGCACTGCGGCTGTTCCCGGCAGCCGCTTCTTCGCACCGGGAAAGGAGAACGGCATGACCAGATACGGCTTCGTCGCCTCGGGCGGCGGCTATCGGAGCTTCTTCAGCGAGGGCGTGCTGGTCTGGATGAGGAAACAGGGTGTGCCGCTGGTACACATCGCCTCGACCAGCTCGGGCAACAACATCGTCGTCGACTACCTGCTCTGGGACTGGGAGAAAGAGGAACTGCCACCAGTACTGACGCGCACCGTCAGGCTGGGCATCGGCGACATCTTCCACATCCTCGGCAACTTCCTCGGCCTGCGGCCGCAGTTGCTGCCGACGGGCACGCATCTGTTCACCGTCGACAAAGCCAGTTGCCGCAAATCGCTGCTGCTCGACGACCCGCAGCGCCGCGACCTGCTGGCCCGCCATCTCGCGACCCTGCGCTGGGACATCCGCGCCACCAATCTGAGCCGGCGGCAGGGCCACGTCTTCCGGATCAACGAGATCCTCGCCAGCGTCGACGATGCCAGCCTCGACCGCTTCATGGACGCCTTCCTCGCCGGCATCACGACGATCCCCTACTTCCGTGCCCGCAGCATCGATGGCGACTACTTCATCGAAGGCGGCTATCTCGACAACAGCCCGCTGCGCACGCTTTTCGAGGATGATGAGGTCGACGAGATCATTGCCATCGACTTCACCGATTACGACTATCACCGCGAACTCGACAAGCTCTACCAGTCGAGCGCCTTCAGCCTGCCGTTCAACAGCATCGACACGCACCTGCTGGTCAGCGACATGCAGCTGACCCTGCCCAACACCCGCGTCTTCGCGCAGGCGAAGCTGATCAACGGCATGCTCGCGGCCATGGGCCGACAGAGTGCCGAGATCGACGGCCGGCGCTACTGCGCCAAGCCACTGCACGTCCTGCGGCCGAAGGACCTCGAGAGCATGACGATCTCGCTGAAGGACAGCAGCGCCCAGAAGCGCTATTTCGAGCTCGGCCAGGAGGCAGCGGCGGACTTGTTCGCCGGCCTGTGAACCGCAGGCGACGGCAGCGCGGGGCCGAAGCTGCGTACACCATCGCGCGGCGTCGCCGGCTGGGCCGCTGCCATGACGTGCCGGCGGCGAGCGATCAACCCGCCGCCAGCTCGGGACTGCGGCAGCCCTGCAGCAGATCCCAGTCCGCCTCGTAGAGCGAAGTCCGCACGTCGAGCAGGGTGAGCAGCGTGTGGAACAGGTGGTCATGGCTGGCCGGCGCGGCAGCCCGCCGCTGCAGGCAGGCGGCATCGATCGCGGCGCTGCGGCGGAAACCGTCCGAGAACCACATCAGCATCGGCACTTCCTTCTGTACGGTGGGGGCAATGGCGTAGGGCACGCCGTGCAGGTAGAGCCCACCCTCGCCGAGCGATTCGCCATGATCGGAAACGTAGATCAGCGCCGAATCGACCTCGCCGGCACGAGCCTGCAGGATGTTGATCAGGCTGGCCAGAACATGATCGGTGTAGAGCAGCGCGTTGTCGTAGGCATTGACGATCTGTTCGGGCGAACACTGGCTCAGGTCGTCGTTCGTGCATTCCGGCTGGAAGCGGGCAAAGGCCGGTGGGTGGCGGCGGAAGTACGATGGTCCGTGATTGCCGAGCTGGTGCAGGACGATCAGGTTGCTCCCCCGTGCGCGCCGCAGGCGCTCGTCGAGGCCATGCAGCAGGCCGCCATCGAGACAGCGCCCGCCATCGCAGAAGCCCGGCGGGTTCATGGTCGCGACGCTTTCGCTCGGCAGGCCGTCACAGACACCCTTGCAGCCGGACTGGTTGTCGCGCCACTGCACGCCGACGCCTGCCCGCGCCAGAACGTGCAGCAGGGACTCGCTGCCATTGATCCGCTCGGCATCGTAGCTGCGCCTGCCGACCGGAGCGAACATGCAGGGCAGCGACGCGTCGGTGTTCGTGCCGCAACTCGCTACCCGGCTGAAGTTGATCACGTCGAGCCGGGCCAGCTCGGGGGTCGTCTGCCGCATGTACCCGTTGAGCCCCCAGTTCGCAGCGCGCGCGGTCTCGCCGACGACGACGACGACGAAGCGCGGTCGGTCGCCCTTTGCCACACCCGGGCCGGCCACCGCGTCGAGGCCGATCGGCGCGCGGGTCCTCGCCACACCACGGGCATCGCTGGCGGCGACACTGGCCAGCGACCAGAGGTAGTTCGCCGGCGTGATCAGGTAGCGCACCTCCTTGTGGTTGCGCAGCAGCGACGACAGTGGTTTGTAGACCACCGCCAGCGAGCCGGCCATCGCCACGGCCGCCAAGAGCAGCGCCAGCAGGCGTGCGCCGCAGGAACGCAGCGGCGGGCGCACCGCGATCCGTACGCGCCAGAGCAGGAGCAGCGGCAGCAGCGCGTAGAGCGCAAGCTCCACTGCCAGCGCCGGTGACAGAAGTTCGCGCGCTTCCAGGAAATCCGTTCGCAGGACGTTGCGCAGCATCGTCGGATCGAGCAGGACGCCGTAGGCCGACATGAAATGCGAGGCGATGACGGTCGCGACGATCATCAGTGCCAGCAGCGGCTTGACCGTCAGACGTGTCGCCAGCAGCGCGAGCAGGGCGAAGTGGATGGCGACCAGCAGGACAGCGGTTGCCAGCAACAGACCCCAGGTGCCGGCCGCCGTCAGCGACCGCTCGCCAACGATCGCGGCAAGAAAGGGCCGGTTCGCCGTCAGCACCCAGAAGATGCTCGCCACGAGCAGCAACTGCTCGATGGTCGCCGGAATCGCGAAAGAACCGTCAGCGGCAAGCGCCTGTGCTCGCCGTGACGGGAGCGGGGGAGTGGGCAAGATGGGCATGGCAGCGATGCTGCGCGCCGCTCCTGAAGAGCCGCTTAAGCGAGCCGCGGTCGGCCGCCCTGCCCCGGCAGGCTCCGGTACAATCGTCAGCCTGGCCACCTCGGCCAGGCTTCGGAGAAAGTCGATGCGACTGCTGCTGATCGAAGACGACGACATCCTCGGCGAGGGACTGCGCGACTTCCTGGCAGTCGACGGCCATCGCGTGGACTGGTGCCGGACGCTGCAACAGGTCGCGGCCCACGAAGGTGAGCCCTACGATGCCCTGCTGGTGGACTGGCAGTTGCCGGACGGTTCGGGACTCGACTGGCTGCGCGGACGGCGCCGCCGCGGCGACGCCACGCCGGCGCTGATGCTGACGGCGCGCGACCTCCTCGATGACCGCGTCCGCGGCCTCGACAGCGGCGCCGACGACTACCTGGTCAAGCCCTTCGCACCAGAGGAACTGGCGGCCCGCCTGCGCGCGGTGAGCCGGCGAATCGCCGGCAGCGCCGACACGCGGCGGCGCTTCGGCGAGGTCGAGGTGGATCTGGTCGCCCACGCGGTCCGGGTGAGCGGACAGCGCGTCGAGCTCACCAGCCGCGAGTGGGCCATTCTCGAAGCGCTGCTTCTGCGCCCCGGCCGCATCGTCAGCAAGGCGGACCTCGAGAGACTGGTACTCGGCTTTGCCGCCGAATGGGCCAGCAACGCCGTCGAGGTCCATGTCGCCGCCCTGCGCCGCAAGCTGGGGCGAGCGATGGTCGAAACCGTGCGCGGCATCGGTTATCGTCTCGCGAGCGGTCAGTGAAAGCCCTGCCGCCACCTTCGATCCGGGCTCGCCTGACCCTCGTACTGCTCGCCTCGTCGATGCTGTGGATCATCGCCGTCGCCGCTGCCGTCTGGCTGACCGTGCACGACGAGGTTGACGAACTGCTCGACGACACGCTGCAGGCGGCAGCCGAGGGTTTGCGCGGTCCGCTGTCACAGCTGCCGGCGATCGGGCCGGCAGGCTCCGCAGAGAGCCCGGCAACGAGCGCCAGCGGGCGCTTTGCCTGGCAGGTGGTCGATCACCTCGCCGAGAGCGGGGCGCAGGTGGTCGCCGCCTCGGCGCTGGCACCCGCCGCACCGCTGCGCCTGGTTGCCTCCGGAGGTTTCAGCGACAGCGACGCGTGGCGCGTCTTCGGCATTCCCCTGACCGATGGCAGGCGCTGGCTCTATGTCGCGCAGACGCACGCCGAGCGCCAGGAGGCGCTGGCAGAAACGGCGCTGAACGCAGCGCTGGCGACGCTGGCGATCACCCTGCTGGCACAGGTCTGGCTGCAGGCGCAGATTCGCCACGAACTGCGACCTCTGCAGCGCCTGGCGGAGCACCTCGCCGATGGCGATCCGGAAGACCCTGGCGCGGCGCTCGGCCCGGCCGAGCGCAGGGAACTGCAACCGGTGCACCGCGCCATCGACGAGCTGACCCGACGAGTGGCTCTCCGGCTGGAGCGCGAGAGAGCCTTCACCGGCCATGCCGCGCACTCGCTGCGCACCCCGCTCGCCGGCATCGACGCACAGCTTGCGGTCGCCCTGCGCGAGTCGCCCGCGAGTCTGCAGCCCCGCCTGCAGCGCGTGCGAACCGCTGCACGCCGCCTGCACCGAGTCGTCAGTGCCCTCCTGGCGCTCTTCCGCAGTTCGGCCGCGCTGCATCCACAGGAGCTTGACGTCGCCGATTTGATCCCGCGCCTCGCGGTCGAGGGTCTGACCTTCGAGCTTGCCGACCGGCGAATGTTGACCGCCGATGCCGACCTGCTCTCCGCCGCGCTGCTCAACCTCTTCGACAATTCACTGCGCCACGGTGCCACCACCATCCATCTGTCGCTACCGGGCAGCAACGTCCTGCGCGTCCACGACAATGGCACGGGCGTCAGCGAAGGGGAAAGGGAGCGCCTGCAGAACGTACTGCGCGGCCAGGTCGATGCGGCTGGCGGTGGTCTCGGACTGCTGCTGGTCGATCTCATTGCGCGTGCCCACGGCGGATCCCTGCAACTGCCCGCGGTCGAGCGCGGCTTCACCGCGGAACTCCACCTCGCCGCCCGGCAACCCGCGGCATGAGCCCCGGCCAGCCTTGGCCCGGCTGCGCAACGGTCCACCGCGGCTACGGCTGATGAGTCTTCCCCTGGCTGTCGCCACCATCGGCCTGAATCCGGCGATCGACCACCACATCGGCATTGCGGGCTTCACCGTTGGAGCGCTCAATCGCGTCAGCCGGGAGGAAATCCACGCCGGCGGCAAGGCGGTGAATGTCGCCGCCTGCCTGGCCGACCTCGGCGTCGGCGTTGCCCTCACCGGGCTGCTCGGCAGCGACAATGCCGAAGTCTTCGAGCGACTGTTTGCCAGCAAGGGAATCTGCGACCGCTGTGTGCGCTTCCCGGGTCGCACGCGCAGCAACATCAAGATCGTCAGCGGCGCGCCGCCGCAGGTGACCGAGATCAACCTTCACGGCTGCTTCCCTGGTGAAGGATACCTGGAGGAAGTCGAACGAGCGGTCGACGTCCTGGTTGCCGACTGCAGCTGTTTCGTGCTCGCCGGCAGCCTGCCGGCCAGCGTCCCCGCCGGCCTCTACCGCGAGCTGATCGCCCGCCTGCAGGCAGCGGGCAAGCGGGTCGCGCTCGACACCAGCGGCGTCGCCCTGCAGCTCGGAGTCAGCGCCCGACCGTGGCTGATCAAGCCGAATCTCGCCGAACTCGAGGAACTGACGGGCGAGCCGCTGCCCGACTCCGCTGCCGCCGCCAGCGCCGCCAGACGACTCGTCGCCGGCGGCATCGAGCAGGTGGTGGTCTCGCTCGGTGAGCGCGGCGCGCTGTTCGTCACCGCCGATCGCTGCCTGCAGGCGATCCCGCCACCGACGATCGTCAGCAGCACCGTCGGTGCCGGGGACGCACTGCTCGCCGGCCAGATCGCCGGCTGTCTGCGCGGCTGGCGGCTGGCGGACAGTGCTCGCCTCGCCATCGCCTGCGCCAGCGCCAAGCTGGGCATGGTCGGCAGCGGTCTGCCGCCGCGGCCGCAGCTCGCGGCGCTGATGGCCGACGTCGTCTTGCGCGAACTCGATCGTGGCTAGCCCGCCAGGCCGCCGGCTCGAGCGCCGACGGCAAGGCTGAGCCCGGCGGCGCCGATGATCAGCATGCCGGCCATCGTCAGCGCATCCGGCAACTGCGCAAAGACCAGCCAGCCGAGCAGGGTGGCCCAGACCAGCTGGCCGTAGAGCAGCGGCGAGAGCAGCGATGCCGGCGTCCGCTGCAGGGCGCGGATCAGCAGGAAATGGCCCACCCCCCCGTACACGCCGAGCGAGACGATGAGCAGCCCTTGCCCGAGGCTCGGCAGCCGTCCATCCCAATGCAAGGACAGCAGCGGCGTCAGCGCCAGCGTGCCGAACAGCGCCGTATGGAAGAGCAGGCGCAGCGGCGGTTCGCTGGCGACGAGCTTGCGCGTCAGCAACTGGTAGGCGGCATAGAAGAGCGCCGCGCCAAGCGCGCAGGCCACCCCGGCAGCACTCAGGCTGCCACCCGGCCGCGCGATCAGCAGCACCCCGCAGAAACCGGCGAGGGTCGCCAGCCAAGTCCGCAAGCCGACCCGTTCATGCAGCAGCGGTCCCGCGAGCAAGGCCACCAGCAGCGGCGCGACGAAGACCATCGCCGTCGTCTCGGCAAGCGGCAGCGTCGTCAGCGCCATCTGCCCGAGCAGCGTCACACCCGCCAGGGTGACGCCACGCAGCGCCATCAGTCCCGGCCGGCGGGTGAACAGGATGCTGCGCCCGAGCCGCGGCGCGACACTCAGCAGCATCAGCAGCAACTGCACCAGATAGCGCGCCCAGACGAGCAGCGGCACGGCGAGGAAGCTGCTCAGGTACTTCGCCGTCGCGTCGAGAGCGGAGAACAGGAACAGCGCCAGCAGGCAGAACAGGACCCCGGTAACCGAGAGCCGCTCGCCAGCGTGGCTATCGGCCACGCGCGACCCAGCGGTTGAACGCGGCGCGCGCGCTGTCGATGATCTCGCCGGCGGTCAGTCCGATCGGCCCACTGCCAGCGGCCACCCGCTCGTCGGCGGCGACGCCGTGCAGGTGCACCGCCGCCAGCATCGCCTCGAGCGCCGGCCATCCCTGTGCCAGCAGGGCGACGATGAAGCCGCTGAGCACGTCGCCGGTGCCAGCGGTCGCCAGCCCGGGGTTGCCGCTGGTATTGACGAACCACTCACCGCCCGGTGCGGCGACGATGCTGCCGCAGCCCTTCAGCACCGTCACCGCGCCGTAGCGCGCGGCGAGTTCGCGCGCAGCGCGCGGCCGATCGTCCTGCACGCTTGCCGTGCTGCAGTCGAGCAGGCGAGCCGCCTCGCTCGGATGCGGACTCAGCAGCGTCGGCGCGGCACGCGCCAGCACCTCCTGCCGCAGGCCCGACTCGCCGGCGAGCAGGTGCAGCGCGTCGGCATCGAGCAGCAGTGGCAGCGGCAGCGAGCAGGCGCGTCGCAGCCATTCCCCTGCATCGTCGCCGCGGCCCATCCCCGGCCCGCAGGCGAGCGCGGTCAGCGGCGCCGCCAGCAGCGATTCCGGCTGCCGCAGCATCAGTTCGGGCTGCAGCGGGTCGATCGCCGGCGCCTGCCCGTCGAGCAGGCCCAGATAGACGCGGCCACTGCCCAGCCGCAGCGCAGCGCGACCGGCGAGAAAGGCGGCACCGACCATGCTCGCCGCACCACCGAGGATGCCGGCGCCGCCGTTGCTGCCCTTGTGCGAATTGCGGGCGCGCGGCCGCAGGTGATCGAGCAGCAGGTCCACGCCGACCGTGCGCGCACTCGCCTTCGCCAGGCGCTCGGCGTCGAGATCCAGCGACGCCACCGAGATCGTGCCGCAATGATCCGGACCGTCACCGGTATGCAGGCCCGGCTTGCCGGCAATGAAGCTGATCGTGTGGCTGGCCCGGATGGTCGCACCGCACAGCCTGCCGGTGTCGGCATCGAGGCCGCTCGGACAGTCGAGTGCGAGCAGCGGGCAGCGGTCGCGCGCGGCAAGTGTGTTGGCTGCCTGAACCAGCTCGCCGTAGCGGCCGGCGACCGGACGCTGCAGGCCGATACCGAAGAGGCCGTCGATGATCATCGCCCAGCGCTCGCCGACCGGGATGCCGTCGAGCAGCGTCCCGCCATCGTCGAGGAAGCGCCTGCACGCCGCCGCCGCGTCCGGCGGCAGGCGGCCAACCTCGCCGGCGAAGACCAGACTGACGGCGAAGCGGCGTTCGCGCAACAGACGGGCGGCGACGAAGGCGTCGCCGCCGTTGTTGCCGGGTCCGGCCAGTACCAGCACCGCTGCCCCCTGCAGGCGGCAGAGCGAGGTCGCCAGCTCGGCGGCCGCGAGCCCGGCGCGCTGCATCAGCGGCTGCTCGGCCGCCAGCATCTCGACGCTGCGCAAGGCCTTGGAATGATAGAGCGGTTGCGAGCGGGTTCCTGTTTTCATGGCCATCCACCCCGAAAAATGAACGTTAGGGCACTCACGGATGAATCGGCAACGCGCGGCCAAGCCAAAGGGCTCCCTGCGATCGAAGCCAACTTGCATGAGTGAAGGAATCCCGAATGGCTTGCGGCCCGGAAAAGCGTGCCGCATTCGTGCAACTTGCAGTGATGCCGCGTCCCGCCGAAACGGCTTGGCCATTGCGGCCAACGTGGCCATGACGGTCGAGAAACCACCCGACGACCACGGTCATGAAGCTTCAAGCGTTGCGAGTCGAAGAACCGTTCGCCAGCGCAGGTACGCCCACCGACCCACACACCAATCGAATCAAACACGATCATACTCCCGCGTAGATTCGAGCAGCTGCGCTTTGCGATCGGCGTAATCGGGAATCAGCGCCTCCAGTCGACGCCAGTAGTCGTCGCCATGATGTGGCGCCACGAGATGGACCAACTCATGGATGATCACGTAGTCGATCAATCGGATTGGAAACTGAAGCAGTCGCCAGTTGAAGTTCAGTCGACCGGACGTGCTGCAGGACCCCCAGCGGTTGCCCAAATCGAGAACCTCGACGGCGCTGGGCGCAAGCCCGTACCGGTCAGACAACAGTGTGACGCGTTCCTTGATCCAAGCCCCGCCGGTTCCCTGAAACCACTCACGGATCAAAGTACGAGCAGCGGCCCGGTCCGTCTGCCTCAACTCGAGCCACCCAACTCGGCACTGCACGGGTTCTGCCTGGTCTGCCACGAAGCGAACGCGGTAGCTTCGGCCCAGGTAGTAGATGGCATCACCACTCGCGTACTCCATTGAAGGTAGTGGGGGGCGAGATGCCTCCTTGATTGCCAGCTTCTGGTGTACCCAGACCAAGCGGCCTTCGACCCATTTTTCCAAGTACTCACGAGGCGTGGCTTCTGGCGCGTAGACCTTGAGCTCGCCTGATCGATCAACGGTTAGACCCAAGGTCCTGCGCCTACTGCTGCGCCTGACCTCAAATAGCAGATCGCCAACCGAGAGCGTTTCCACGCTCATCCCACCAATACCTCATGATTGTGTTTCGCCAGCGCCACCAACTGGAAGGCAAGATCTCGTGCAGCTTGGGCTTGCAGTCCACCCGTGGTCATCAACTGGCGCACCAGATGTTTGGTCAGCATCTCGCGGGCGTAAGCATTCTTCCAGAATCCAACACGTTTGATTTCCTGCCGGATATGGTCGACGAGGTCGACCGTCATGCAGACCAGTTGTTGCTCCCGAGTGGTGTCGAACGCCGCTTTCTTGGATGCCACTTCCAGTACCAGCCGTACAAACGGAACCTGAACATCCGGATCGAGCCCCGGGAAGTCGTTACGGTCGCCCTCCTTCAACTCCTTGATGAACTGTTTGAGTGCCTGTTCCAGCGCGTCCCAGTTGTCCTTGAAGGACTTGAGAATCTCCTTCAGCTTCTCGCTCATCTTCTTGGCGTAGGCTGGGTTCTGGAGTTCAAAACTGACGATGTGATACCGCGCGGCGTGCTGCATCTCGGCCGCTCGGGTCTTCGATGATTTCTGCCCCGCCACCACCTTCTCGAAATCCGTGTCGGTAATCGTGATCGGCGGAATCTTGGGATCAACACCCCTGGCTGCTACGTGCTTGTCGATCAAGGCCCGGACACGCTCTGGCACGCCGAGCAAATTCAGCGTCGAGTCCCGATACAAATTGGCGGCGACCTTGTTGATGAAGCCCAGCAACTTGGCATCGCGGAACATCTCCGGCGTTACCTCCGGACGGTGTTCGAGGATGCTCAGCGTTTCGTAAAAGAGACGCAGCTTGTTGATGAAGTCGGCACGGATTTTCAGGTCGGCGAGCAGGTCGACCGCCGCCTGGACGCCGCTGAGCAAATCCGTTACACCACGATCCGAGAACACCGCCATCACCCGCGCGTGGCGGTCACGCAGCTTCGGCAGCTCGGTATTGATGTCGAGGCCGATGCCTTTGAGATCGTCGGCGTCGTAATCGCCCAAGGCATCATTCAAATGGCGGGCTACCCCGATGTAATCCACCACGTAGCCGCGCGGTTTGAGGCCGCTGGTGCGGTTCACGCGGGCGATAGCCTGCAACAGATCATGCGCAATGATTCTGCGGTCGAGATACATCACCTGCTCGATCGGTGCATCGAAGCCCGTCAGCAGCATATTGGTTACGATCAAGAGGCCCAGTGGGTCGGTTTTCTCCGACTTCGCTGTCGCCAGACGTCGCTTGAAACGCTCGACCAGTTCCTCCTGTTTCTCCTTGTCAGTCCACTTCTTCCACGATTCGGGATCGTTGTGGTTGCCGGACATGACCACGGAAAATTCCAGCGCTCGAATCAGATCAAGCTTCGGATGCACGTCGATCAGGAATCGAGTTTCGGCATCCAACTTGGCCTGGTCGTCCTCGGATAGGGCAAGAATGGCCGGTGAGATGGCCTCCAACTGCGCCACGAGAGCGGCCTTCGCTACCGCGAGTTTCTCGAAATAGATCGCCGCCGCATTGCGGCTGGTGGCGACCACCTGGCCTTTGTATCCCTCAGGCAGCACCACGCTCACGTAGTGCCGAAGCATGTCCGCCGCCTTTTTCTCGATCAGCAGCGGCGCTTCCAGCACGTCGCCCTGTGTCGCGTACTTGGCCTTGATCATGGCGAGTTCAGTATCGGTGTATCCCCGGAACAAGTCCTCGAATACCTGATCGAGACTCGTTGCGTCCTTCACCATGCCGTCGGCAGTGCGGCCCTCGTAGAGGATGGGCACGGTAGCGCCGTCCATCTCTGCATCCTGAAGCAGATATCGGTCGATGTAATCGCCGAAGATTTCCCGCGTCTCCGTTTTTTCCTTGGACAGAATGGGCGTGCCGGTAAAACCGATGATGGCCGCATTCGGTAGAGCCTTGTGCAAGTTCCGATGTAGCGTCCGGGTGTGGGAGCGATGAGCTTCATCGACGAGCACCAGGATGTTCTCGGAGTCGTTCAGCTCGGGGAACCGCTCGAACTGGATTTTCTCCTCGAAGGTGACCTGCTTGAGTTCCTCGATCCGCTCGGGGGCTTTGTTTTCCCCCTGCTCGGCGATGCGGATCTCCTTGCGGGCGATGGTCAATTTGATCTTGTCGGCCTCGCGCCGCGCCTCCTGATCCTGATATTTCTGGATCATGGCGAACACGATATCCGGGGATTCCTCGGCCAGGATCCGCTGTGTCGCGGCAGTCGCCGACTCACGCCGCTGCTTGTCACCCTCGGATGGGCGGACGGTCTCGCCGGTAAGGGAGGCCGTTTCGCGTAATTGCTTCTCCAGGTCGCTGCGATCCGTGACTACAACGATCTTGAACTTCTTGAGATCGTCCAGCGTGCGCATCTTGCGCACCAGGAACACCATCGTCAGGCTCTTGCCAGAACCCTGCGTATGCCAGACGATGCCGCCGCGCTCGTCCCGCTCCGCACCCACGACCCGACTGCGGCCCGTTTTCAGGCGCTCGATGGCCTTGTGCACGGCACGGAACTGCTGATAGCGCGCCACCACCTTGCGCGTCTTGCCTTCTCCCGACTGGAACAGGGTGAAATTGCGGATCACATCCAGCAGATGATCCGGGCGCAGCATGCCAGCGACCAGTATCTGCTGACTCGCCAGGCCCTTGTTGTCGGCGGCGGGTGCCACAGACTGCGCGGCGTCAGTTGAGGTCTCGGGCGCTTGTTGCCGATAGAACAACGGCGTCCCGGCCCGATCTGCCTGCTCCGGCCCGAGCGCACGCAGCTCGGCGGACGCTACCTCCTCGGCCTCGGCTATTTCCTGAGTGCGCGGGATCAGCCCGACTTCCTCGCCTACCTGCGACATCGGCACCGGGCTGGTATCTGCCCATTCCAGATAGGCTTCCGGCGGGGCACCGATGGTCGCCGCACGGGCCTCGAAGAAGTTGCTGGCGATCAGCAGCTGATTGGTATGGAACAGCCGCTCGGCCCCTTCGTCTTCGCTGTACTGTTCGGGATACAACTCCTTGCGCTGATTGGTGTAACGCAGCAGCTGGTTGATCGCCTGGGCGATAGGCGCCTCGATACCTGGGCTCTTGAATTCCGCCACAGCCAGCGGGATGCCATTCACGAACAGCACCGCATCGGGAATGATGTGCCCCCGCCCGCTGGTCAGTTGCACCTTGAACTGGTTGATGACCAGAAAGTCGTTGTTCTCCGGATGGTCGAAGTCAATGTAGCGTAGCGGTTGCTGACGACCAGCGTCCCATCCGGGCAAGCCATCGGTCACCGCACCCTTGAAAAGCAATTCGGTAGCTTGCCGATTCGCCTCCATCAAACGCAGGCCGGCGGTCAATTCCAGTTGGCGAATTGCCCGCTCGATGCGAGCCTCATCCAGCCAGGGCTGCGCTCCATTTGCACCAGGCGGGCCGAGATTGATCTTCCGCAGCGCGTTGGCCAGCCGATCCTTCAGCAGCACCTCACGAAAATTTGCACGCTCGGTGAGTTCGGGAACATCGGTGTCACCGGTCAGCCACTCCCATCCCATCATTTCGAGCTGCTGGCAGAAGGGCTGCTCGACCAGCAGGCCCTCCCATTCGATCTTGTTGTTCTCGCTGCCGTAAGTCATTCGCCCCCCTGCCTGCTACGGACCGCCCCAATTCAGGGCGGGGATCAATGCATCCAGCCCCTCTGCGCCAACTGCATCCAGGCCGCGCGGATATGATCCGGCTTCAAGATGTGCTGCTTGCGCGGGTTCCAGGCGTGAACCACGTTGGTGGCGGCATCCATATCGGCGGCAGGCGCTTCGCCCTGACGACCACCGTAATGCGCAACCCAGTGTACGGTCGCCAGCAGTTCCATGCCGTAGGGAGTTTCAAACCCCTCGATCAGATCGGCAACCTGTTCGAGACGGATCAAGGAATCCCGCTTGTCCGCGAGGAACGCCGAGGCCTGATCGACGGCACCCGGCAACAGTTCGATCTCCGCCTCCGGCCTCTGGCTGTCCCCATAGCCGCGAATGAAATGCCCTGCCATCACCTCCAGCACCTTGTTGAGATTGGGTGCGTAGGGGCCGTAATGCCCGGCCTCGTAATTCAGCCGCAGGGGCTCGCCGGCTTCCTGCAGGAAATAGGCGAGCTTCTGCACCTCCAGCAATGACAGGCTGTAATCGAGCACTTTGTACGCGCTCATCAGACGCAACAGCAAGGCGATGCCATTTTCCATCATACCGGCGCCGCCCATTGCGGGGCTTCGATCAAGACATAACGCGGCCTGCCATTGCCGACCCTCGTCACCATGACCTTGATCCGTGCAGCTTGATGCAGGCGGGCATTCAATTCATCGGCATCCTGAATTACTGGACCAACCTTGCCGCGCACTACTTCATCTTCACCAGCGACCTTGAACTCAAAGGTGCGTCCCTTGGGTAGCACCCCCTGAAACTCTCCGTCGAGGTATTGCTCGTCTTCGCGCAGGTTATCTTGACCAAGCCGCGCCAAGCTATTGCGGACCTGGCCGACATCCGTAAATCGGAAGCCACGATCCCGATACTGCATCGTGCAAATGGCTTCGTAATCAGCCAGGGTTTGGAGAAATGCGCGCACCCTATCCAAGGCACGCGGATCGGTATCGGCAGCCGAGTCGGCTAGTTGATCATCGGTGCCCACTGTGCCCTGCAACAGATTCTGCGTGCGCTCCAACGCTTGCGCTACCGGGCTTGCCTCTTCGAGGGGTAGTTGCCCAACCCGATACTCTTCGAGTTCGAAACCGAAAGACCCCAGTGCGGTGCTTGTAATCAACAATTGATGCTGCTCCCGATTGGGAATCGGCCCCATCGCCGCGAGCGGCGCGGTCAGTGAGGCGGCAACTGCGGCTACTGCTTCCGTGAAATTGCTGACAGCCTTCATTCCGAACTCAGCGAAGATACCATGGCTTCCAATCACTGGCCTGCCATTGAACGTAAGGCGAACACGTGCGGGCTCTCGTTCATCCACAGGCTCTTGGGCCAAACGTTCCTCGATGGCACGGAGGCGGGATTCCGTGCTGATACGCATGATTCGCGCGGAATCGGGCAACTCAGCCAAACGTTCCTGTAGAAACTTCCGCTCGGCCAGCAAATGCATACGATCCTGCTGGTTCATGATTGCTCTCCTGTTCCTTCGAACTGAGCGAGCCAGGCCAGCGCTTCGGCGTCCTCAGTCGGTGCCAGCTCGATCTGTAAAAAACCCTTCCAAGCCTGCGTTCGTCGATGAGACCACATGCTGTACCAGTACGCTGACCAGAACGTCAACTCGCGCGGCGTGACTTGATCAAGTTCTACAAAGTACGCATCGACCTTGAAGCGATCCTTTGCAACGGCCTGATCGAAAAGCCGCGCGTCCTCGTCAGAAACGCTGACATTGGCTGGCGTGTGGAAGAAGGACACCACGTCGATGTCTCGTGGAACACGGCGCTCTATCGTTTCGACGTCCTCAAGAAAACTGCCATCGATCCACTGGAACCCATCGGCGAGACCAAGGCGATGCAGTTCCGCGCGATAACCGAGGAAACCCTTCAGTACCGACTGCCGCTCCGGTGAGGTCGAGAAACGCATCACCACGTCCTTCAGGGATACCGGATAGGGCGAACGATCCGGACTGGTTGGTAGGTCAGGATCAATCGGCGGTAGTAAACCAAGTACGTTCCATGCCGGAATGGCGACTGTGGTCATGCAAGCACCCTTTCGTCTAGTGTTTCCGGAACGCGGACGCGACCGCTAAGAAGGTCGTCAGTCAGACCGATCTTCAGTTGGCATAATTTCGACTGGGTTCTTTCAGCGGCCTCGATGTCCGCGTCTGCTCTATCGAGGATTCTGGCAATTTCATTCTGTTCGTCGATGCTTGGCACCGGGACAAGCATCGCGCCCAAGTTTGATCGGCTAATGCGTAAGCGCGTCGTTCCTGCTGCAAGCAGCGAGCAACGCAACAACATTCCATGCGTATTTAGCCAGCGAACAATAAAACTGTTTACGAGTCGATTTGCATCCGGGCGATAGATTGTCACATCTACAGAAGTAATCGCAGAGCCGAGGTTGTCGGGAACGATGCATGCACGGCCCACAGGGTCTGCCAACCGACAAATCAGAATGTCACCTGGCAATATTGGTTTGCAACGCAGGGCAGCAAAGGACGCTTGAGAGATGAATTTCTTATCATCACTTTTGTCGAGGTACTTGCCGGTACCGATATTTCCAGTTTGGACAAGGCGAACACCTTCGGATCGAATATGCGGCGCCTCAATCCAGTCGCCATCGTTAAATGAGTTCTCAGTCCGAGCTGCGGTCGCGATTAGTTTGTCGATTTTCCATGACCGGGGTAGGCGTCCGATTGGAGTTGTCACAAACTCGTCTGCATGTTGTGCCCCCCTGATGTTTCCATTCTCGTCGATGCCTCTTGTCAGTAGATCGTTCAACAATCCTGACTGCACATGCTTAAGCTTAGTGATAAAGGCGTCGGTGTGCTCTATGGCCTTATCGATCGTGTCGAGAATGCGGGCGATGCGCTCTTGTTCTGCGACTATTGGGCGGCTGAGTCGGATTCGCTCGAAATCTGCCTTTGAAATTTCCAGAAAAGTTGTGCCTGACGCAAGGCGCTCCATTTCGCCGCGTAGCGTCTTAATCTTGTAGTAAGTGAATAACGGATCGCTGGATAGATTTGGAACAATGTTCTTAAACCCTTGGTTTGTCGCGAGTGGGCACGCTGTTATTGCCGCCTCACCCAAAGTCGCACGAGTTGTGACGACAATGGATTTTTCTGGCAACAGGCGGGCGGCACTTCCGGCCAATCCTGCAGCTGTGATTCGTTCTTCCGTCCGACAGAGATACTTGCTTTCAAGTTTGGTTATTTCTCCCGGAGTTACCCAGGGAATATCACCATTCCAGTAGGACGAATTATTCCGACTGGGCGTACCACCCCCGACCACCTCGCCAAGGTTGTCGACGCTGACTTCCTCCCAACCATCTGGCAAAAATTGGGTAGCCATCGCGTTCATTGGTAATCCAACTCCCGGAGTACACGATCCAGATCATGCTCAAGGGATGATCGCTTGTCACGCAAGTCGATCATCGTTACCCGATATTTGTCCCAGACCCATTCGACGTATCCAATCAATAGATTTAACTTGCACGCCAGCACAACTGCTAATGCCTGCTGCACCCGTTCCTCAAGCAGCCTGAGCACCATTGTGGCAGTCTGTTCCTCGCTCATGTCGTTGCAACGCTGGGTCAGAGTGTCGAGAAACTGACTTAACAGTTCCCGATAGCGGGCGCGCGTAGCAGCCAGGTCGGCCTTGATCGTCTCGTAGGGTTCAAGCTCAGTTTGCAGCTCGGCGATCTGGTCGAGCGTCGGCGCGAGCTGAACCTTGAGGCCCGCGTGCTCGGCGGCGAAGGCCGCATTGCCGGTGTGCTTCTTCATGCCGAGTTTCTTTTCCAGTTCCTTGAAGCGCTTCAAGTCCTCACGAATGCTGTCCTTGAATTCCTTGATGCGTCGTTCCAGGTCCTTGGCGTAGTTCCAACCCTCGGCCTCGTCTTCGTCCTCGGGCGGGTTCTGTGCTTCCCACGCCTCCTTCTCGGCCCTCAGGCGGGTGATCTCCTGACGCTCGGCCTCGATCTGGGCCAAGTAATCCTGCATGGTGTGCTGGACCAGCGGGTGGGCAAAGGGATCGAACAGGGGGCCACTCGCTTCGTCGTCTTCCAGCGCGTCGGCGATGGCATCCAGCCAGCCATCGATGACGCCGGAGAAGCCGCGTTCCATCAAGGTCTTGAGGTCGGGCAGACTGTCGTTCCACCAGCCAGCCACCACGCCGGCAAGCTGGAATCGATCCAGCGCACCAATCGGCGACAGTGCAACACCGAAGGTTTCCAGGAACTCGTTACGCACCCCATTGAGGTCACGACGATTGGGCAAATCAGCCAGCCGGTGGCTGTGGCTTGCCCACCAATCGTCGCAGGCCGCGAATACCTGTTCGCGCCGGTCGCGAATGCCAGTGTCGACCTCGATCAACCGGCGGATGGCGGAACGGCTATCCAGTGTATCGGCAAAATCGGCATAGCCAGTTTGGGCGGCAAGGTAATGCGCCGATGGCTCGCGCACGCCGCGCGTACTGGGCACGTCGCCGCCCGTGGGCCCAGCGCGAAGCGCAAACAGGCGCTCAGGGGCCAGGCCGGCCGCCTCGAACAGCGAACGCTTGGCCTCAATCTCGGCGACCGGCACGCCACCTTGCAGGTGTGCCCGGACATCCTGGTGCTCCGGGGGCGGGGCGTTGTCCACGTAACGGCGGATATTGAGGTTGTAATCGTTGTCGGCCAACTCCTGCACGCTTACGGTGCGGGCATAAGCCTGCACGTTCTCGAAGCGCTCGAAGGTGGACACGATCTTCTCTACGTGCTCGGGCTTGAGGTAGTTTTGGGCACGGCCAGCGTGGTATTCGGCATCGGCGTTGATGAACAGCACCTGGCCGCGCCGGGCTGCCGGCTTGCGGTTGGGCTCAGGACGCAGTACCAGAATGCAGGCCGGGATGGTGGCGCCGTAGAACAGGTTCTGTGGCAGTCCGATGACGGCCTCGACCAAGTCCTGCTCGATCCACTTTTGCCGAATCTTCTTTTCCTCGCCTCCACGGAACAGTACCCCGTGGGGCATGACGGTCGCCACCATGCCGGCCGGTCTGCACACCGCCAGCATGTGCTGGGCAAACATCAGGTCGCCCTTCTTGCCGGTAGTCGGGCACCACCCCCAGCGGAAGCGCTCGGGGAATTCCATGTTGGTGCGGGAGTAATTCTGGCTGAAGGGCGGATTGGCAATCACCCGGTCGAAGCGCTCCAGTTCGCCGGCCTCGCGGTGCAGCGGGTGCAGCAGGGTGTCCTCGCGCTCGATGTGGGCGTCGGGAATGCCGTGCAGAATCATGTTGAGTTTGCAGATGGTCCAGGCGGACACATCCAGCACCTGTCCGGCCAGGCGCATATCGGCGCTGTCGCCACCGCACTGCTCCACATATTCCTTGGACAGGATGAGCATGCCGCCCGACCCGCAGGTTGGGTCATACACGCTCATGCCTTGCTGCGGTTTGAGCAGCCGCACCATCAGGCGCACGACGTCACGCGGCGTGTAGAAGTCACCGCCCTTCTTGCCCGCCGATTCGGCGAACATGTTGATCAGGAATTCGTATGCAGCGCCGAGTAGATCGGAGAACTGGAAGTCGCCATTGCGGAAGCGGTAGCGATTGAAGTGACGTGCCAGCGCCCGGCAGTCTTCGTCGTTGATGACGCGCTTGTTGCCGACCTGCTTCATGAAATCGATATGGTCGAGCACGCCTTCCAGCGGGCCATTGTGTTCGCCCAGCTTGGTCAATGCGGTATTGAGCAGCGTGGCGTAGCGCTCGGCGTTGAGATTGTCGACCAGGTATTGCCAGCGCGACTCCCACGGAACGAAGAAGCTGTCGTAGAACATCGGGTCATTGGCGAACGCCTCGCCGTGCTCAGCGATGACCTTCTCCCGCTCGGCCTCGAAAACGTCCGAGGAACGCTTGAGGAACAGCATGCCGAAGATGAAGTCCTTGTACTCCGACGCATCCATCTTGCTGCGCAAAATATCTGCAGCAGCGTAGAGATGCCGTTCAAGCTTGGCGAGTGATAACCGTGCCATTCAGTGGTCCTGTCGTACCGCCGTTTGCGCGGTCGCATGTCTTGTTTTTCTGGCCGTGCCCTGCGTGGGTTTCCCCGGCCAGTCGCCCTTGACCGTCGCGGTGAAGGCAGCGACCCGCATTCAAGCGCCAGTTTCGGAGGTCGATGGCCGGCGGGTGGGCGGGCCCGTAATGATTGTAATCCAGCCGGCGCCCCAGCGGGCATTGCCCCCCTTTGCTTCCGTCGCTTCTTGGCCCTGCTGCTGGCCCCCTCTACCACGTCGGGCG
The DNA here is from genome assembly GCF_036625195.1 of Accumulibacter sp. Lineage (NCBI taxonomy): Bacteria > Pseudomonadati > Pseudomonadota > Betaproteobacteria > Candidatus Accumulibacter > Accumulibacter sp. The sequence continues at coordinate 1,984,644 of NZ_JAZKUG010000001.1, read as the reverse complement.
CCGATGCTGCGCCGCAGCAGGAGCGCCGGGTCGGCTATAATCCCGGCTTCCCTCAACGCAGCCTGCCTGCCCCCCGAGCCCAGCCCGCCATGGCCGAACTCCTGTTTCTCCGCGGTGCCACCGCCTTCTCCTCCTTCCGCCTGCAGGGCCTGCAACAGCGACTCGCACGGGTCGTCGCGGGCGTAGAGGTGCTCAGCGCCGACCACTGGCACTTCGTCGCCAGTCACGAACCAGCAACGGCAGACGAGCGCCGGCAGCTCGCCGCATTGCTCAGCGAACGTCCGGCCGACGAGGCGCCGCCGGGCGAGCTCTTCCTGGTCACGCCACGCATCGGCACGATCTCGCCCTGGTCGTCGAAAGCGACCGACATCGCGCACAACAGCGGCCTGCAGTGGGTCGAGCGCATCGAACGCGGCATCGCCTACCGTCTGGCGAGCGCGTCGCACGCGCTGAGTGCCGCCGAACGGGCGCTCATCGCTCCGCTGCTCCATGACCGCATGCTGGAGACCGTGCTCGACGACTTCGCCCAGGCGGGCGAGCTGTTTCACCACTTCGCACCGCAGCCGCTGCGCCGGATCGATCTGCTCGCCGGTGGCCGCGCCGCCCTGGTCGAGGCGAACGGCCTCCTCGGCCTGGCACTGTCGGACGACGAGGTCGATTACCTCGTCGACCTTTTTCGCCGCGCGCAGCGCGATCCGAGCGACGTCGAACTGATGATGTTCGCGCAGGCGAACTCCGAGCACTGCCGGCACAAGATCTTCAACGCCGCGTGGACCGTCGACGGCCAGGCGCGCGACGAAACGCTGTTCGCCATGATCCGCGAAACGCACCGCCGGCACCCGCAGGGCACCGTCGTCGCCTATGCCGACAACTCGTCGGTCATCGCCGGCGCAACGGTGCGCCGCTTCCACGCCGATGGCGATGCTCGTTACGGCTACCACGAGCAGCCGACGCACATTCTCGCCAAGGTCGAGACGCACAATCATCCGACGGCGATCTCGCCCTTTCCCGGCGCTGCGACCGGATCCGGCGGCGAGATTCGCGATGAGGGCGCCACCGGACGCGGCGCGAAGCCGAAGGCCGGGCTCTGCGGCTTCGCGGTATCGCACCTCGCCATCCCCGATCTGCCGCAACCCTGGGAGCTTCCGAGCGCTGCCTACGGCCGCCCGGCACGCATCGCGTCAGCGCTGGCGATCATGCTCGAGGGCCCGATCGGCGCCGCGGCGTTCAACAACGAATTCGGCCGCCCGAACCTCGCCGGCTTCTTCCGCAGTTACGAACAGCTCACCGGCACTGCGGACGTGCCGCTGCTGCGCGGCTACCACAAACCGATCATGATCGCCGGCGGCATCGGCAACATTGCCGCTGCGCAGTCGTTCAAGGCGGGCACGCTGCCACCGGGAACGCTGCTCGTCCAGCTCGGCGGCCCGGGCATGGTGATCGGTCTCGGCGGCGGCGCTGCCAGTTCGATGAGCACCGGCAGCAACACCGAGGATCTCGACTTCGCCTCGGTACAGCGCGGCAACCCGGAAATGCAGCGGCGTGCGCAGGAGGTCATCGATCGTTGCTGGCAACTCGGAGCGCCGGCGGGCGATGGCTCGGCAGTCGGTGACGGCAATCCGATCCTGTCCCTGCACGATGTCGGCGCCGGCGGCATCTCGAACGCGCTGCCGGAACTCGCCCACGGCGCCGGCAGCGGCGCGCACTTTGAGCTGCGCGCCGTACCGATCGAGGAGCCGGGCATGTCGCCGGCCGAGATCTGGTGCAACGAGGCGCAGGAACGCTACGTCCTGGCGCTGCCGCCGGCGCGGCTCGACGAATTCTCGGCGATCTGCGAGCGCGAACGCTGCCCCTTCGCCGTTGTCGGCGCGACCACCGCCGACAGGCGACTGCTGCTCAGCGACAGCCACTTCGCCAACGATCCGGTGGACATGGACATGGACGCGCTGCTCGGCAAGCCGCCGCGCATGGCGCGCAGTGCCAGCCGCCTGCCGCCAATGCCGGTGCCACTGGCGATCGACGAAGTGGAACTCCGGGAAGCGGCCTACCGGGTATTGCGCCTGCCGGCGGTGGCCGACAAGAGCTTCCTGATCACCATCGGCGACCGCAGCGTCGGCGGCCTCAGTGCGCGCGACCAGATGGTCGGACCGTGGCAGGTGGCCTGTGCCGACGTCGCGGTGACGCTGATGTCCTTCGACGGCTACCTCGGCGAAGCCTTCGCGATCGGCGAGCGAACGCCAGTGGCGACGATCGACGCCGCCGCCTCGGGCCGCATGGCGGTCGGCGAGGCGCTGAGCAACATCGCCGCCGCCGACGTCGGCCACCTCGGCGATGTCAAGCTCTCCGCCAACTGGATGGCGGCGGCCGGCTTCCCCGGCGAGGACGCCCGCCTGTTCGACACCGTGCGCGCGGTTTCCGACCTCTGCCAGAGCATCGGCGTCGCCATCCCGGTCGGCAAGGATTCGCTGTCGATGCGCACCTCATGGCGCGACCCGGACGGCGGAGGCGAGAAACAGGTGGTCTCGCCGCTGTCGCTGATCGTCACCGCTTTCGCACCGGTCACCGATGCGCGGCGAACGCTGACGCCGCAGCTCGTGCTGGACGCCGGCGAGACCGACCTGCTGCTGATCGACCTCGGTCGCGGCCGCAATCGCCTCGGCTGCTCGGCGCTGGCGCAGGTGTATTCGGCCACCGGCAGCGACGCGCCCGACGTCGACGATGCCGCCCTGCTGCCGGCCTTCTTCGCCGCCGTCCGCCGGCTCGCCGGCGAGCGCCTGCTGCTCGCCTACCATGACCGTGCCGACGGCGGCCTCTTCGCGACCGTCTGCGAGATGGCTTTCGCCAGCCATTGCGGCGTCTCGCTCGACACCGACGGTCTCTGCTACGACCCACTGAGCAATGATGTCGACGGCAGCGAGAAGCGACCCGATCTGCTGCGCGGCCGTGCCAGCGAGATCCTGCTGCGCGCGCTGTTCTGCGAGGAACTCGGCGCCGTCGTGCAGATTCGCCGTGCCGATCGCAGTCGCGTCATGGACGTCCTGCGCGCCGCCGGGCTCGGTACGTGCAGCCAGTTCATCGGTGCGCCGAACCCCTGGGACCGAATCCGCATCATCCGCAACGCCCGCGCGGTGCTCGACGAGACGCGGATCGACCTGCAACGCGCCTGGTCCGAGACCAGCTACCACATGCAGCGCCTGCGTGACCACCCCGACTGCGCGCAGGAGGAATATGACCGCCTGCTCGACGGCGACGACCCGGGACTCTCGTTCAGCCTGAGCTTCGATCCGGCCGACGACGTCGCGGCACCGTGCATCAACACCGGCGCCCGCCCACGCGTTGCCATCCTGCGCGAACAGGGGGTCAACGGTCACGTCGAGATGGCGGCCGCTTTCGATCGCGCCGGTTTCGCCGCCGTCGACGTGCACATGAGCGACCTCCTCGCCGGCCGCGCGCGCCTCGCCGACTTCAGTGGTGTCGTCGCCTGTGGCGGCTTCTCCTACGGCGACGTGCTCGGCGCCGGCCAGGGCTGGGCGAAGACGATCCTCTTCAACCCGCGCGCGAGCGACAATTTCGCCGCGTTCTTCGCGCGCCCGGCGACCTTCGCCCTCGGCGTCTGCAATGGCTGCCAGATGATGAGCCTGCTGCGCGACATGATTCCCGGCGCCGACGCCTGGCCGCGTTTCGCACGGAATCGCGTCGAGCAGTTCGAGGCGCGCTTCTCGCTCGTCGAACTGCTCCCATCACCATCGATCCTTTTCGCCGGCATGGCGGGAAGCCGGTTGCCGGTGGTCGTTTCACACGGCGAAGGACGCGCCGTCTTCGCCTCGCGCGACGACGAGACGCGGGTACTGGTGGCGCTGCGTCACGTAGACCACCGCGGCCGGCCGAGCGATGTCTATCCGTACAACCCGAACGGATCGCCCGCCGGCGCGACCGGCTTCACGACCGCCGACGGCCGCTTCTCGATCATGATGCCGCACCCCGAGCGCGTCTTCCGCAGCGTCCAGATGTCGTGGCATCCGGCCGACTGGGAGGAACGCGGCTGGCACGACTCGCCGTGGTTGCGAATGTTCCGCAATGCCCGGCGCTGGCTCGGCTAGCAAGCCGGGAGGCGGGCACAGCCGGGCAGGAAAAGAAAAAAGTGGAAAAAGGCGCCTCGACCACCGGCGCCTGGGGCTGCCCGTCTGGCTGGAGCTTACTGGATCTTGGCCTTGTTGCGCAGTTCGACGATCAGCTTCTGCAACTGATCCTGCTGCATCCGCTGCGTCAGTTGTGGCTTGATCTGGTCGAAGGTCGGCGGCGTCAGCGGGCGGCTGTCCTCGACCAAAATGACGTGATAACCGAAATCGGTCTTCACCGGAACCTCGGTGTACTTGCCTTTGGCGAGACCGACGACGGCATCGCCAAAGGGCTTCACGTAGCTCGCCGTGCTGCTCCAGCCAAGATCGCCCCCCTTGTCCCGCGACCCTGGATCCTTCGACTGCTTGGCCAGTTCCTCGAACTTGGCACCCTTCTTCAGGTTGACGATGATCAGCTTGGCATCGTCTTCCCTCTCCACGAGGATGTGGCGCACCTTGTACTCGGTGTTGCCCATCTGGCCCTTCATCCGGTCGTAGGCGGCCTTGAGCTGCTCGTCGCTGATCGGATTCTTCTTGACATAGTCCTGGACAAAGGCGCGAATGAAGATTGCCTGCCGTGCCAGATCGGCCTGCGCCGCGACGTCGGGCTTCTTGTCGAGACCGAGCTTCTTCGCTTCCTGGACGAGCAACTCGCGACGGATCAGTTCTTCGCGGACGGCGTTCTTGAGTTCGGGCGTGTCCGGCGCGCCCTGTGCCTCCTGCTCGGCGACGAAGGCGTTGGCGATGCTCTGCGGAATGGCAACGCCGTTGACCGTCGCCACAGCCCCACCTGCAGGCGCTTTCTGGGCAACCGCCGGCAACGAGACGAGGGCGCCGAGCAGCAACGCGCCGGCCAGTTTTGAAAGCTTGTGCATGTGTGGTCTTCCTTGTTTTCGGATGGTTGGGGTGAAGTGTGGAGCGGCTCAGACGGGCGGTCCAGCCGATGAAGAAGCCTCCTGCGGGCTCAACGCCTGGACGCTCAGGGCGTGGATGCTGCACTGCATCAGCTCACCGAGCGCTTCATGCACCAAGCGGTGACGCCGCAACCGCGGCTGCCCGGCAAAGGCTTCGGCGACGATCAACAGGCGGTAGTGCCCGCCGCCGCTCCTGGCGCCGGCATGGCCCGCATGGCGAGCCGAATCGTCGATCAGCTCGAGTTGTTGCGGGCGCAGGGCAGCGAGTCGCTGGCGGATGAGCCCGGGGACGCCGGCAGCATCGCCGCTGACGAATGCGTCGCCACTCACGCCGGCAGCACCTTGCGGAAGGGCTTGACGGTGACCCCGGCATAGACGCCGGCGGCAACGTATGGGTCGGCGTCGGCCCAGGCGCGCGCCGCATCGAGCGAGCTGAACTCGGCAACGATCAGGCTACCGGAAAAACCGGCCGGGCCCGGATCCGGCGAGTCGATCGCCGGGCAGGGGCCCGCCAGCAACAGGCGGCCCTCAGCCTGCAACGCCTGCAGCCGTTCGACGTGCGCCGGCCGTGCCGCGAGGCGCTCGGCGAGCGAGCCGGGACGGTCCTCGCCCAGGATCATGTAGAACATCGTCACTTCTCCTCGATGTACTTCGACAGCAGCAGCCCCTGTGCGAGCACGAAGACCAGCATCAGCCCCATGCCGCCGAAGAGCTTGAAGTTGACCCAGTCGTCGGTCGAGAAATTGAACGCGACGAAGAGGTTGGCGCACCCCATGAAGGCGAAGAAGGCGATCCAGGACCAGTTGAGCTTCGCCCAGGCAACTTCCGGCAGTTGCATCTGTTCAGCCAGCAGCAAGCGGATCAGGTTCTTCTTCATCAGCAGCGTGCCGCCGAGCAGAGTGGCGGCAAACGCCCAGTAGAGAACCGTCGGCTTCCACTTGATGAAATCCTCGTCGTGCAGCAGGAGGGTCATGCCGCCGAAAACGCTGATGATCACCAGACTCACCCAGAGCATCGTGTCGATCTTGCGGCGCCTGAACCACAGCCAGCCGATCTGCGCGAAAGTCGCGGCGATGGCGACCGCGGTCGCGACGTAGATGTCGAATACCTTGTAGGCGATGAAGAAAAGAATGACGGGAAAGAGGTCGAAAAGGAACTTCATGGCAAGCGAAGACGACGGACCGGCGGATTATGGCCGATTTGGCCGGCCGCTGTCCACGTTCGGCTGACGCCGCCGTGTACTGTTTGTGTAGCGGCGCGCGCTGGCGACCCGGCTACTCGATCGGCACCCTCGTCCAACCGGCAGCGGGATTGAAGCGTTGCATCTTCGCCGCCACCGCCTCGCCGTTGCGACCGAGATTCTTCTGGTAAACGATGCCCTCGTGATTGACGATGAAGCTCATCACCCCGGAAACGCCAGGGTTGACGGGATAGGCGAGGACCGCGAAACCACCGATCATCCGCCCGTCGACGACATAGCTGCGGGCGCCGCCCGGCGCGTCCGGGCCCTGGGCGGCGAGAATCCGGTAACGATAGCCGTGGTAGGCGCGAGGCTGACTGCCCGCCGCGCTCGCGCGATAACCTTCGCGCGTCGCCTCGGCAACCAGCGGCCCGAGCGGGCTCGGCGGCTGATCGGCGGCAACCGGCCAGAACAGGCCGTCGCGAGTCCCCTCGCTGGAGACGAAACGGCGCGCATAGTCGTGCCAACCGTTGCCGTCGAGATCGCCAGCAGCGTACTCGCGCTGGGCATCGACGATCGCCAGCAGGGTCTGGATCGCATCCAGCTCGTTGCGCCCGATCCGTCGGCTGAGGACCTCCTCGCGGCCGGCTTCGGCATCGAAGAACCAGCGCCCACCCTGGCGCACCAGCGGCGCCGGGAAGGGCCAGTCATCATCGCCCACGAGCAGCAGCGCACGGCCATCGCTCAATGGCTCGACGCGATGCTGGCGGTCGTATGCAGCCAGGAATCGCTGCCAGTCGGCACGATCGGCCACCGCATCGCCGCTCGCCAGCCAGCTCCGTGCCGTCGGTCCCACCACCGCCAGCAGCGCCTCCTTGTCCTGCGCGCGAACGGCGTCGGCGAGCGCGCGGGCAGCGTCCTCGGCAGTCGCATGGCTCTGCTGCTGCGTCGCGGCCGGCTTCGCCACCGGCGCCGGTGCCACTGCCAGCGCAGGCGTGACAGCGAGCGCCGCGGCAACGGCGAGTGAATGCATGATCCACTTGAACTTCATCGTCTTCTTCTCCGCTGAAAATGGGGACCGGCGTTGCCTAGCGCCCACGGCCGCCGCCACCGCGGCCGCCACCACCGCCGAAGCCGCCACCGCCGCCACCCCGACCACCGCCGCCGAAGCTGGCGCCGCCGCCCGTACGGCCGCCGCCCATGTCGGCGCGGCTGGCGTGGCCACGCTGGCTCGCCTCACGCGTCGAGGCGCCGTTGCCGACGCCGGAAAAGCCGCCACCCGAACGGTCGCCGAAAGCGGAGCCGGCGTGTCGGTCGCCACCGCCGAAACGATCGCCGGCATCGGCGCGCGCGCCACCGCCGTCGAAACGGTCGCGTCCTGCTGCGGCCCCACCACGATCGCCGCCCTGCATGCGATCGCTGACGGCGGCACGATCGCCGCCGCGGCCACCGTCGCCGCGGCCCTGCTCAGCACGACCGCCATCACCGCGACCGCCGAGGTTCTCCCGCGTGCGATCGTCGGCCGAGCGCACGCGATCGTTCAGCTCGGCGCGGTCCATTCCCTTCAGTTCGGAACGTCCGCTTTCGGCGCGGCCGCGAAACTGCTCGCGCGCCGCGGCAGCCTGCGCGTTGCCACCGCGGTTGTACTGACGGGCGACGTTCTGATCCCGATAGGCGACGCCGCCGCGGTGCGCCACGTTGTGACTCCAGTTGCTGTTGCTGATGTTGGTCCGGTTGAACGAGTTGTAGCGATTGACGTCGATATCCACGTTGCCGCGGCCCCAACCCCAATTGGCGGCACCCCAGATCGCCGCGCCGACGAAGACGCCAGTGGCGAATGCCAGACCTGGCGGATAGACATAGGCGGGGGGATAGACGTAGTAGGGCGGCGTCGGATACCACCAGCTCCCGTACACCACGGTCGGATTGTAGGTCGGCACATAGACCACCTCCGGCTTCGGCGACTCGACGACGTAGATCTTCTGGCTACCCTGCACCTCCGTCCGCACCACCTGCTGCTCGGTCGTCTTCAGGTTGCCGGTGGCGTCGGCCCGCGCCCGCAGACCCTGCACCGTATCCATCACGTCCTGCTGTTGCGCGAGAAAGGCATCGCCCAGTTTCTGCATCCAGTCGAGATTGTCGTTCATCTGCTGCAACACCTGCGGCACGGCGGTCAGCGCCCGCACGGCCGGGTCCCACGACTGCTTCGCCATGGCATCCTCGAGCGCCTTGCCGCTCACCTTGGGATTGGCTTTCGACCAACGCGCCGCCTCGACGACTTCCAGCGGATAGGTCGAGGCCATCAGGATCTGCGCCAGCAGCGCATCGGGATAGAGGGCGATCGGCGCCAGCAGCCGATCGAGGTCCTGCTGCGAGAAGGTCTTCGCCGCCGGCTTGGCTGCCGCCGCGGGCGATGCCGCCGGCGGCTGTTGCGCCAGCGCTGGCGAAAGGGCGAAAACGAGCGCCGTCAGCAGCGCGCCGGGTCGGGAACAGATCGATTTCATCAAGCATCCTCGCGCACGAAAAGGGGCTCACGGGCAAGACCAGCAACAACGCAGGCGCCGCTTCTCACGGCCAGCAGGCGATCAGGTCGGCCTTGATCCCAGCATAGCCCCTGGCTCGACCATCTGCAAGCCCGTTGGCCGCCCATCGAAAACGCATCCGGCGCAGGCTGCGGACGAGCGGCTCGCCGGCTACGGCCCAGCAAACCGCGATCGCCGGCAAACCGTATGCAGCGGTCAACAGATGCTGCACGCTCCATCCGCGCCTGCCCGAGCCGGCACCGTGACGGCGCGGCGGCGCCCCCGTGATTCCTGTACGCCCAACCGACGTCGATCCCTACGACGACACCGACCCGGAGCCACCTTCCTGCCGCTTCCTCTTCCACGCGCCAAGCAGCGCAGCGCCGAGGCCGAGCAGGATCTCGTCGGCGAAGGGGATGAAATCGGGAACGAACAGGTCGATGATGAAGAGTACGGCGGCGACGCCGAACAGGACCGGAAAACGCAGGCCTGCCAGATAGGCGAGCAGCGGACCGATGATCAGTTTGCGCATGACGAAGGGCTCCAGAGATTCCGCTTGCGGGTGCATCAGGCAAACCCCGGCGCCAACCACGCCGCGTGCGGCTGCCGCCATTCTAGCCGGCGCGCGTCCGGCGAAGTGCAGACGGCTCTGCGCGTATCATCGATGCCCGTCGCCAGTGGTGCCCACAGCTCACGCCGCTGCAGTACGATGGCGGCTGCACCGACGCGACGCACGCGCTGCCCAGCGAAGAGACTGCCTGCTCGAGCACGGCCAACCGCTCGGCAAGCGACATCGCGCCGTGCGCCCGGTCGATGCCGTTCAGGGCCGTCGAGCGCAGCGGGGGCGGCGCGGCAGCCAACATTCAGCGGGAGGTCTGAAATGCGGATCATTGACGAATTTCAGGTAGTGCGCCAGCGCGGCGGTGAGCCCGAAGCCTGCATCCAGCTGCTGGCCGGCGACCTGGCGGCGATACCGCCGGCGCACGCGGTCGACGCGCTGGTCGTCTCGGCCTTTCCCGACAGCTACACGCCAGATCCCGGGACATTGTTCAGAAGCCTCTTCGAAAGCGGTCTCGACATGCGTGAGATCGCCCGCCGGAAGGAGGAAGACGAGCGCGTCCGCCTCGGCTGCTGGCTTTCGAGGCCGCTGTCGCCGGAGCTCGCCAGCCGCTTCAACTTTCGCCGCATCATCTGTTTCGAGCCTTCGCATCCGGGATTCGTCGCCCACGCCGGCGTCGAGCGGCCGAACATCGAGGATCGCGTCGGCTTCGTCTTCCGGTGCCTGAACAACTTCATCATCCCCGAGCGCTACGCCGAGCGACGCTTCGCCATCGCCAGCGTCGCCATGCCGCTGCTGGCGACCGGCAACCAGCAGGTCGCGCTCGACGAGTTGCTGCCGCGGCTGCTCGACGCCGCGATCTTCTGGCTCGAGCAGGGGCTGCCGATCAGGCAGTTGAAGATCGTCGCCTTCTCGGCCGCCACGGCATCCGCTGCCGCCACCCTGTTCGCCGCATCGCGGCAGCGCCACGAGCAGCGGATCGCCGGTCGGCGCGCGGGCGGCGAGGAACCGCCGCGGCGGCAACTCGCCGAAAACCTGATCAACCGCTGCGAGCGACACCTGCGCGACGAACTGCTGAGCGCCGCCGACGACGACGAGAAGCCACTCTTGCAGCGTCTCTTCGCGCGCATCGATCGCCGTCCCGCGGCGGCAGCCGCCGCCGGTCGGACGGTTCCGGAAACCGCCGTCAGTGACGACCGGGGCGCCTACGATTTCTTCATCAGCTATGCGCACCGCCAGGAGAAAGAGGTCGCCGAGTTCGTTCGTGCCCTGCAGCAGAGCGCACCGTCGGCACGCATCTTCTACGATCGCGACTCGATCCCGGTCGGCGGGCAGTGGCTCAGCCTGATCTCCGATGCGGTCAACCGGACGCGCCATTTCATCGCCGTCCTGTCGCCCGACTACACCGCTTCGCCGGTCTGCTGGGACGAGTTCCAGTGCGCCAAACTCAAGGAGTACAACACCCGGACATCGCTGATCCGGACGCTGCGCCTGTACTCCGAACGTGACCTGCCGCCAATCATCGGCATCCACAGCTACATCGACTGCGCCGAGGGCAACCTCGACAAGCTGCGCCAGTCGGCGACGCGCGTCGGCAGCCTGGTGCAGGACGACGACGCGGCACCATAGGGGCCAGCCGGCGCCGGCAGCATGGCCGCCGGTCATCAACGCCGCGGCAGCCGCCGCCAGCCGGCCCTCCTAGCAGACGCCATCGGCGACGAGGATCGATCTGTCCAGCTGGATCGCGAACTCGCAGCGCCAGCTGCGCCCATTCGCCATCTCGGTACAGCGCAACGGTCCCTGCGTCTTGCTGCGCGAACCGTCATCGAGACAGGGATCGCGCACGGCGCGCACGCGCAGGCGCCGATAGAGCTCGCGCGCCACCGCGCCTTCGAGCACCAGGCCGAGATGCGTGTCCCTTGCCTCGTCGGCAGGCGGATCGACGCGCGTCCGGCCATGGAACTCGTATTCGCCCTGCAAGGCACCGGCCTGCCCAGCGGCGCCGGTCATGCCTGCCGGCAGGAGGAACAGGGCTAAGGCCGTCGCGCGCAGTCGGGGAGCCAGCTTGTTCATCGTCGAAAAAACCCTTTCCGGAATGTCCTCGGAGTTTGCGCAGCGACCTGCGGCGGCGTCCGCCCGCTCGCGCCCGCGGGCACTGGGGCCCGCTGCCGACGACTTCCGCCTGGCGGATCAGGATCCTTGGTGCAGCTCGCGCAGCCGCCACACATCGCCAGCGGCCTTGGCGAAGACCAGCGTCACGCCGTGGCAGACGATGCGCCGCGAACCGTCGGGCAAGGCTTCAGTGGCAGCGGTTCGCAGGCAGGTCTGCAGCGCGGGCATCGCCAGCGCCGCCCGCAGGTCGTCCACCTGCCCGGCGCCCAGCATATGGCCAGCGAAGTTCACGGGAAACTGCACCAGTCCGGCCAGCCGCGTCCCGTCAGCCGACTCGAGCGCCGTGACGAATCCGGCGATCACCGCGGCGAACTCCGCGTCGGCAACGGTGGCCCGTGCGCCGCCAGGTTCCATGCGCAAGCGGACGATGCGGCGCTCGTCCTCGCTGGCAGGATCGACGAACCAGCTGACCTCGACCGCGGCGCCTTCGGGAAAGGCGAGCGGCGGCTCAGCCGCATTGGAAAAGGTTGCCGGCGAGAAGCTGTCGCCGATGTTCCAGCGGAACCGCACACCACCGACGTCGAAACCTTCGCTGACGGTGGTCCGGTAGCTCAGCGTGCGGCTCGTCCAGTCGCGCTCGCGCGAGACGATGTGCCAGCTCTGGGTGATGTTGCCGCGCGTCACCTGCAGCGTGCCGTCCGCCGCCATCCTCCGCACCCGCGACTGGTCCCAGAAGACGATGCCGTTGGTCAGCAGAAAGATGCCGACGGCGGCAAGAAGCCAGACGAGCGAACCGCCCCGCCTGCCGACGAAGCGCCGATAGGCCCAGACGGCCAGCGGCAGCAGGGCGACCAGGCTGTGCGGGACCAGCCCCATGGGCTGGCCGGGACCATCGAAGACGAGGTTCATGGCGCGAGACGGAAGCTCCCCGGTATCGTCGGCAACGGTGCAGGAAATGGCCGCCTGCCTTTCTTGCCGCGCGGACGCAACGATAACACGCAGCCCCCCGCTCGACGAGCGTCCTCCGTCCGGGCAACCCGCTGCACCGTTGCAGCGCAAGAAGAAATGAGGCTCTGGCGGGGGTCACTCGCGTGGGCGACGGTCGATCACCCGTCGCGCCTTGCCGAGCGAGCGCTCGATGCCGCCGATGTCGGCGATGCGCACTTCGGTCGAGATGCCGATGAACGACTTGATGTGCCGCTGCAGGGAGTGGGCGACGTGCTCCTTGTCGACCGCCGGCAGGTAGCGGTACTCGCGCTTGAGTTCGACATCGACCGCCACCGAATCGAGATGACCATCGCGCCAGACCTCGATCAGGTAGTGCGGCGACAGCTTCGGCTGCTTGAGGATCAGTTCCTCGACCTGCGACGGAAAGACGTTGACGCCGCGGATGATCAGCATGTCGTCGGAGCGGCCGGTGATCTTGTCGATCCGCCGCATCGAGCGCGCCGTCGGCGGCAGCAGACAGGTCAGGTCGCGCGTCCGGTAGCGGATCATCGGCAGTGCCTCCTTCGACAGCGAGGTGAAGACCAGTTCACCATGCCTGCCGTCGGGCAGCACCTCGCCGGTCGCCGGATCGATCACCTCGGGGTAGAAGTGATCCTCCCAGATCACCGGCCCGTCCTTGCTTTCGATGCACTCGCTGGCGACTCCCGGGCCGATCACCTCGGAGAGCCCGTAGAGGTCGATCGCATCGATGGCGAAGGTGTTCTCGATCTCGACGCGCATCTGGTTGGTCCACGGTTCGGCACCGAAGAGGCCGACGCGCAGACCGCTTGACGCCGGGTCGATGCGCTGCCGCTTGAACTCGTCGGCCAGGTTGAGCAGGTACGACGGCGTCACCATGATGATGTCGGGCTTGAAGTCGTTGATCAGCTGCACCTGCTTCTCGGTCTGCCCACCGGACATCGGGATCACCGTGCAGCCGAGGCGCTCGGCACCATAGTGCGCGCCGAGTCCGCCGGTGAACAGGCCGTAGCCGTAGCCGATGTGCACCATGTCGCCCCGCCGGCCGCCGGCAGCGTGGATCGAACGCGCCATCAACGTCGCCCACATGTCGATATCGTTCTGCGTATAACCGACGACGGTCGGTTGCCCAGTCGTCCCCGACGAGGCGTGCACGCGAACGACCCGGTCGCGCGGCACGGCAAACATGCGGAAAGGATAGTTCTGCCGCAGGTCGTCCTTGCTCGTGAAGGGGAAGCGCGCGAGATCGTCGAGCGTCCTCAGGTCGTCGGGGTGAACGCCATGGGCATCGAACTTGCGCCGGTAGTGCTCGATGTGGTCGTAGGCATGACGCAGCGACCAGCGCAGGCGCTCGAGCTGCAGCGCGCTGATCTCATCGCGGCTGGCGGTCTCGATCGGTTCGTAGGCGGTGACACGACTGGCAGCGACCATCTTCCTGATCTCCCGGATTGGCGAAAGCCGAAACCCTAGACGATACGCGGGTCTCTTTCAATAAGCAGGGTCGCAATCCGGAGCATTTTTCTTCGCCAGCGGCGCACGGATCGCCACCCGGGCAGCGTGCGCAGCCGCAGCAACGGTGAAATCGGGTACGCTGCGAGGCCGTCCCGCCCCGCACCGGCCCGATGCTCGTCCACCACACCCGTCGCCTCCTCGCACACGCACTGCCCATGCTGCTCGCGCAGTTGAGTTCGATGGGCATGATGGTCATCGACACCGCCCTGCTCGGCCACCACGCCACCGACGACCTGGCCGCGGTGGCTGTCGGCGGTGGCATCTACATCTCGGTCGTCTTTGCTCTGGTCGGCGTGCTGCAGGCGGTGGCTCCGACGGTCGCCCATCTGCACGGCGCCGGTCGTGACGGCGAGATTGCCGCTGCCCTGCAGCAGTCGTTGTGGCTGGCATTGCTGCTGGCGATCCCCGGCGTCATCGTCCTCCTCAATCCGGCGCCCCTGCTGGCACTGTCGCGCATCGACCCGGTGGTCGAGGAGAGGGCACGGGCCTACCTGGCGCTGCTCGCGCTCGGCATGCCGGCAATTCTCCTCTACCGCACTTTCCACGCCTTCTGCAACGCCCTCGGGCGACCGCGGCCACTGCTGCTGATCAGTCTCGGCGGCACGCTCCTGCATGCGCTCCTGGCATCGCTGCTGGTGACCGGCGCCTGGGGCGGAGAAGCGCTCGGCGTCGTCGGTTGCGGCCTGTCGAATGTCGTCGTCGCCTTCTTCTCCCTCTTCTCTGCCGCCGCCTACCTGCGCTGCGCCAGGGCACTGCGGCCATACCGCCTGTTCGCCGGCTGGCAGCTGCCGCAACCCCGGCCGCTGGCCCGCCTGCTGCGACTCGGGGTGCCGATGGGCTTCTCGCATTTCGTCGAAATCTCGTCGTTCACGCTGATGGCGCTGTTCATCGCCCAACTCGGGGCAACCGTCGTCGCCGGCCACCGCATCGTCGCCAACCTGGCTGCCATCTGCTACATGCTGCCGCTGGCCCTCGGCATCGCGACGCTGGCGCAGGTCGGCCAGGCCGCCGGCGCACGCGACTGGCATCGCGCCGGACGATCGATCACCGCCGCACTGCTGCTCGCCGGCAGCCTGTCGACCCTGCTCGGCAGCATCGTCTGGCTGCTCGCGATGCCGCTGGCGGACGCCTGGACCGATGATCCGGCGGTGCGGGCGGTCGCCCTCGGATTGCTCGGCTACGTCGCCTTCTACCAGATCTTCGACGCCGTGCAGACGATTGCCGCACATGCCCTGCGCGGCTACCGCATCACCTTCGCGCCGATGTGCGTGCATGTCCTCTGTTTCTGGGGCGTCGGCCTGTTTGGCGGCTGGTGGCTCGCCTTCCATTCGCCGCAGCCGATGGGCGCCAGCGGCTTCTGGCTGGCGTCGGTGGTCAGCCTGGTGCTGGCATCGCTGTTGCTCGGCGAGTTGCTGCGGCGGGCGATGCGCGCCGTCCGCGAGTGACCTGGCGACAGCCGGTCGGACAAGCGGCGGAGAATCACCATCGATCATCCGGCACCGCGGCCGGACGCCATCGCACCGCGCGCATCACGTCGTGCTTGTGGCGAGCGGCACTGGACCGGTAGACTGCAGCCCATGATCGGCGAGCAGTGCCAGGGACGATGAACAGGATCGAACAGCTTCGCATCAGTGGCCGGCTACCGAGCCCGAAAGGCGTGGCGCTCGCCGTCCTCGAGATCTGCCGGCGAGAAGATGCAACGCTCGACGAGGTGGCAAAGGTCGTCCAGAGTGACCCCGCCCTGTCGAGCCGTCTGTTGCGCCTGTGCAACTTGGCACGTTCCGGTGGCCGGCCCGTCGCATCGATCCGGGAGGCCGTCCTGCGCCTCGGCATGGGCACCGTGCGGCAGGTGGCGATGGGCTTCTCGCTCGTCGACCAGTATCTCGATGGCCAGGACAGTGCCTTCGACCACGCCACGTTCTGGTCACATTCGCTGCTGATGGCGGTTGCCTGTCACGCCCTGGGTGGCCTGACGCGGATTGCGGCGGCGGACGAACTGTTCGCCTGCGGTCTGCTGGCGCAGATCGGCGCCCTGGTGCTCGCGACGACCCACCCCGCAGAGTACGCTGCGATCCTCGCGGAGGAGCATGACGGAAAAGCGCTGCAACTGCTCGAGCGCGAACGTCTGGGTGCCGACCACAACGAGGTGACCGCTGCCGTCCTGGCCGATTGCGGCATTCCCAACGCCCTTGTCGAACCCGTTTCCTGCCATGAGCGGCCCGAAGCAGCCGGCTTCAGCCAGGGCTCGCGCCCCTATCAACTCGCGCAACTTTTTTTCCAGGCGCGACGAATGGCCGACCTTGGCCACTCGCCGGTCGCCGAGCGCAGCGGGCACATTGCCGAACTCATGTTCCTCGGCGGCAAGATCGGACTCGATGCCCAGGCTCTCGGCGAAGTCTTCGATCAGGTGGTACGCGAATGGCAGGACTGGGCCGAGTTGCTCAAACTGCCGGCCACCGCGCCGCCGTCCTTCGACACCATGGCCAACGCGCCGATTCCCCACGCGCGACAGGAGACAAGCAGCGGCGCTCCTCGCCAGCGTGTACTGCTGGTCGAGGACGAACCGAGCAGCCGCATGCTCACCGAAGCCCTGCTCTCGGACCTCCTCGAGTGCACCGTCTTCACCGCCGAGAATGGCCGAGAGGCCCTCGCGGTCGCCGTCGAGGCGCTGCCGCAAATCGTCATCACCGACTGGCTGATGCCGGTCATGGACGGCCTCGAGTTCTGCCGGGCGCTGCGCGCCACCGACTGGGGTCAGTCGATGTACGTCATCATGCTGACCGGTGAAGTGACCGACGAGAAGCTGATCGAGGCCTTCGAGGCCGGGGTCGACGACTACGTCACGAAGCCGGTGAACCTGCGCGCACTGAGTGCCCGCATGCGCGCCGCGCAGCATTACACCAAGCTGCTCGAGGCTTGGGAGCACGACCGCGCCCAGCTCAAGCAGTTCGCCGCCGAACTGGCTGTGAGCAACCGCCGCCTGGAACATGCGGCGATGACCGACCTGTTGACCGGGCTGCCCAACCGGCGTGCCGGAATGGACGCACTGCAACGCTTCTGGAGCGCCTCGCAGCGGACCGGCCAGCCGGTCGCGACGCTGATGATCGATGTGGATCATTTCAAGTCGATCAACGACCGCCACGGACACGCCATCGGTGATCAGGTCCTGCAGGAGGTGGCGCGCGCGATCCAGGCAGCCGCCCGCAAGGACGACAGCGTCAGCCGCATCGGCGGCGAGGAGTTCCTGCTCGTGTGCCACGATGCCGACCCGCGCGCCGCCCTGCTGGCGGCCGAGCGGCTGCGCCGAATGGTACGTGAGCTGCGGATCACCGTCGCCAACGTCGAGATCCAGACTTCGGTCAGCATCGGCGTCGCCAACCGGGAGAAAAGCATGGACGAGGCCGACGACATGCTGCGCGCCGCCGACAAGGCCCTCTACGCTGCCAAGAACGCCGGCCGCAACCGCGTCTGCCTTTCTGCTGGCGGCAAGACGCGATGCGCCAGCGGCCACGCCGCCTGAACCTGGACCTGGTGCGTGGCCTGCCGGTGACCGGGTGTTCGTGGCGGCGTTTGCGGAACAGGCCGGTCGCTTCTTCCACCTGTCGAGAGACGGCCGGATGCGCCTGACCCCCGCGCGCTGGCGTAGAATCGCCAGTGCCGCGGGCCCGCGGAGCTGACAACCCGGAGTGACCCGGATCATGGCGGCGATCATCGTCAGGGCAAGCAGCCTCTGTCGCCCGATCGTTGCCGAAGGCTTGTATGATTCGCAGCAGGCTGACTTCCTGCGCCGGCAGCATTGTGACAAACTGGATGGCGACCCGGCCAGCCGCCCGCTGCCGACCGTCGAAGTCCAGCGAAGGCGACTGCAGGGAAGCATCTGAACCGACACAGTAGCCCGCCGAAGAACGACAGAGCGAAAGGGAAACACATGTCAGGAGTCATGCTCGCACCGGCCTGGAAATGGAGAGCGGGGTGAAGTACCGACACAGCCCTGCGCAGAGTACCGAGTACCTGCGCCTGGCACTCAAACACATGACCCAGCACGACGCCGGCATGCACCCGACGAATTACACCGTCTGGTACGAGTACGTGTCCGGCACCAATCCGGCCCTGCGCAGCGAGCTGGACTCGCTGCTCAAGGGTGGTGGGCGGCTCAGCGAACAGACGCTTGACGGTCTTCATACCCGACACATCAGCGAACTCGACGCCAAGACGGCGCTGCGCCTCGGTGACAGTGTCGCGCAACTGGTGAGCCATGTCTCGGAGTCGACCGCCGCGGCGGGCGACGAGGCGGCCCGCTTCGGCAATTCTCTGGCCCGCTGGAACGAGGAGTTGATCGCTCCGGCGAGTGGCAGCGACGCGCTCGCCAGCGGCGTCGCAGACATCCTGCGTGGCACACAGCAGATGCAGCAAGCGATCACTACCCTGAAGACACGACTGGCCGAAAGCGTGCGCGAGACCGAACTCCTGCGGCAGGAGGTGGCGCGAGCGCGCGAGGAGGCGCTGATCGACGCCCTCACTGGCCTCACCAACCGCAAGGGCTTCGACCTCGCCCTCGCCGAGTGCCTTGGCGAACTGCAAGGGGAATCGGTCGGACCCTGCCTGCTGATGATCGATCTCGACCACTTCAAGAAGATCAACGACAGCCTGGGGCACGTTTTCGGTGACCGCGTGCTGGCCAACGTTGGGCAGATCCTGCGCGCCAACGTCAAGGGCAAGGACACCGCCGCGCGCTACGGTGGCGAGGAGTTCGCGGTCGTCTTGCCGAACACGCCACGTGGCGGTGCCGTCGGCCTCGCGGAAGCGCTGCGCGCACTGGTCGCCGCCAGCCGTGTCCGCCGCAGCGGCGACCGCGAGTCACTGGTCGGCAACATTTCGGTGTCGATCGGCGTCGCCGATCACTTTGCCGGCGAGTCGGCAAGCGACCTCGTCAACCGAGCCGATCGCGCGCTGTACGCGGCCAAGATGCAGGGACGCAACCGCGTCGTCCTCGCTCCGCGGCCGGTGACGACCAGCGGACAATGAACCCGCCGGGTCGGCACCTGCGGGCAGCGGCCACCGCCGGCCGCGCTCGGCGCGACGACGGCCGGGGTGCAGCCGGAGAGAACGCATGACGAGTCATGAGACGCTGCCGGTCGACAATGCGGTCGTCCCGGTAGCGGGGCTGCTGCAGTTGCTGATGCCGGCCAACGCCGTCGGCTTCGCGATCAAGGGACTCGACGGACTCTATCGACTTGCCAACCCGGTGATCGAAGCATTGCTCTGCCGCCCGGGCGACCGCCTCGCCGGCAAGTCGGAGGCGGACATCGTACCGCCCCCGGCGCACAACCTGCTCGCTGAATGCGACCGGCGCATCCTCGCTGGCGAGGCCGCGGCGTGGACCCGCATCGAACTGGTGCACGGCGGCCAGCGCCGCCGCTACGCGTGGCTGAAGATGGCGATCCTGGCGCCTGACCGGACGCTGCAGGCGATCGCATCGCTGGTCGAGCCGTTGCAGCGGCGCCACGTGTCGCTGGCGGCGAAGGAAACGCTGCAACGCTTGCAGGAGGCGAATCGGGATCTGCAACAGATGGTGGTCGAGCTGGAGCAGGCAGCCAGCACCGATCGCCTCACCGGCATCTGGAACCGGCGCCGGCTGGAGGAAAGCGTGCGCACGGAAATGGAGCGCATGGCACGCTATGGACATTCGCTCTGCCTGCTGTTGATCGACGTCGACCACTTCAAGCGGATCAACGACGAGCACGGCCATGCCACCGGCGACGCCGTCCTGCAACGCCTGACGACGCTGCTGCAGGGAGCTCTGCGCAAGGTCGATTCGCTCAGCCGCTGGGGCGGCGAGGAGTTCGTCGTCCTCTGCCCGAACACCGCCAGGGCAACCGCTGCAGCGGTCGCCGAGCGGCTGCGGCGGGAGGTCGCAGCGGGCGACTTCGCCACCGTCGGCAAGGTCACGGTCAGCGTCGGGGTCGCCGAATGTGCTGCCGGAGAAAGCTGGGAGGAATGGTTTGCGCGTGCCGACGCCGCGCTCTATCGCGCCAAGGACGCCGGCCGCAATCAGATCCGTCTGGCGCCGGAACAGGCGGGCAGCGACGGCTACGTGGTCGCCAACTTCGTGCAACTCGTCTGGCACGCGGCATACGAAAGCGGCAACGAGATCGTCGATCGTGGCCACCGGCGGCTCTTTGCCGACGCCAACCGCCTGCTCGCGGCGATTCTTTCCGATCGGCCGGGAAATGGGCTCGAGCTCATCGTCGACCAGTTGCTCGCCGGCGTCGTCGAGCACTTCCGCGATGAGGAAGCGGTCTTCACCGCTGCCGGGTTTGCCGGTGCCAGCGAGCACTCGCTGCTGCACCAGGGGCTGACCAGCGAGGCGCATGAACTGCTGGCGAGCTACCGCGCCGGTACGCGCGGCGTCGGCGACGTCTTCCAGTTTCTCGCCTATGAGGTGGTGACGAAGCACATGCTCGGCGCCGACCGGATGTTCTTCGACTGCCTGCGGCCAGCAACGGCAGCGGCGGTCAATCCGGCGGTGGCGATCGCGCCGGGCAATGCGCGGTGAGGTCGACGCCAGCGCGCGCGTCCGGGCCGCGCGCCGCCGGCAGGCGACGAACGAGCCTTACTTGCCGACTGCCGCCTTCGCCCTGTCGGCAGCCTCCTTGGTCGCATCGGCGGCTTCCTTGGTCGCATCGGCGGCCTTGACGACCATCTCCTTGCCGGCCTCCTTGGTCGCCGCAACTGCCTCCTTGCCAGCCTCCCTGGTGGCCTCGGCAGCGGCGCCGACCGCCTCACCGGCCTTCTTGGCGGCTTCATCGGCCTTCTGCTTGGCCTCCGCGGCAAGTCTCGCGGCCTCTGCCTTGGCGGCTTCGGCTTTCCGCGCATCTTCGCCACAACCGGCTAGACCGATCGCAAGCAGGGCAGCGACGAGAATCAGGCGAATCTTCATGGGTTTGGCTCCTGGAATGAAAGGTCCCGGCGGGACACCGGCAGGCGAGCGGCGGCGTCACGTCCCGCCTCCGGACAGCGCGCCGGCGGCACGCCGAGCGCGCGCGGATGGCGCGGCAGGACGACATGGGGCGTGTATCAGATCACATTCGCCGGCATCCGTAAACCCTCTGGCCGTTGCTGGCCGTCGGTCGATGAACGGCGCGTGTCGACCGCCGACGACAACCCCGATGCCGGCCGTGGACCGGCAGCAGCTCCGTCCGGCCTTGCCCGAAGCGCCATGAGCGCGAGCCACCGAGTCCTCGATGCCGATCTCGATGCCGCCTTGCGCGCGCTGCTCGGCGCCGACGGCGACGCCGTCGCCGCGCTCGACTCGGTCAGCGAAGTCGGCGGCGGATCGATCTCGCGCACGCTGGTGGTGCGCGGCGGCCAGCGCCGCTGGTTCGTCAAGCTCAACGACGCCAGCCTGGCGGCGATGTTCGCCGCCGAAGCCGACGGCCTGGCGGCGCTGGCAGCCTGCCCCGCGCTGCGCGTACCGGGCGTCTGCGGACACGGAGTCTGTGGCCGAAAGGCCTTCCTGGTCCTCGAGCACCTGCCGCTCGCTCCGCTGCGCGGGCAGGCACCGGGCGCGGCCGCTGGACGGGCGCTGGCGGCGCTGCACCGCATCACCGGCAGCCAGTACGGCTGGCCGCACGACAACTTCATCGGCCGCAGCCCGCAGTACAACGCCGTGCAGCCGACCTGGCCGCTGTTCTTCGCCCGCCAGCGACTGCTGCCACAACTGGCAATGGCAAAACGGCATGGCCAGCCGGCGCGGCTGATCGCCGGTGGCGAGCGCCTGGTCGACGCGCTGCCGGCGCTGTTCGTCGATCATCAGCCGCAAGCGAGTCTGCTGCACGGCGATCTCTGGTCCGGCAACGCCGCGCTCGACGAGAAGGACCGGCTGGCGCTCTTCGATCCGGCCGTGTACTGGGGCGATCGCGAAACCGATCTGGCGATGAGCGAGCTGTTCGGTGGCTTTCCCGACAGCTTCCACGCCGCCTACCGCGACGCCTGGCCGCTGGCCGACGGTTCTGCGCAACGCAGGCTGCTGTACCAGCTCTACCATGTCCTCAACCACCTCAATCTGTTCGGCGGCGGCTACCTGCAACAGGCCGAGCGGATGATCGGCCGGCTGCTGGCCGACATCGGCGGCTGAACCGCCGGTCGATGTACCGGCTTGCGGCGCCCCGCCCCGGAGACGAGCGATGACCATCGCCAACCGCGAACACGAACAACGGGTCGTCCACTTCCGGCAGATCCTGCTCTGGCCGCTGCAATTGATGCCGCTGGCCGCCGGCAGCCCCTTGCAGCAGCACCACCAAGTGCTGGCCGAGGAGAGCAGCCGCCAGCCGTGGCACGAACTGGCCGACGAGTTCTCCGGCGACCCCGGGCAGTTCCAGGAACGCCACTACAGCGAGTTCGTCACCTTCCTGCCCTACGTGCAGCGCTTTCTCTACGGCGAAGGAGGCAACGACGACTGCGGTCGACAGCTCGGCGGATCACCGATCCGGGTCTTTCGCCGCGACGACGTGGCGCAGGTACGGATGAGTTTCAAGGACAGTGATACGCCGCTTTGCTTCGCCATCGTCCACATCGATCTCTACTTCTTCCACGACATCGACGTCGTCATCCTGGTCGTCGAGATCGCCGCCGACGATCTCGACCTGCGGCAGGTGCAGGACACGCTGTACCGTTTCGGACGCGCCTATCCGCCCTACTGGGACGAGGATGGCAGCGGTGGCCACTGCCTGCGGCTCTGTGAATGGCTCGCCGCCGATGGCCGGGTGCTCGCCACCTCGGATTACGAGAAGCGCCGCAAGTACCTGACTTTCGTCAGCCGCTTCCGCGCCCCGTGCATCGCATCGCACTGGGAGTTCCTGCTGCGGCCGCTGGTGCTGCACCACTCGGATGAGGAAGGTCCGGTGCGTTACCGGCAGATCGAGTATCACCGCATGCCACTGCTCGCCTATCTGGCGATGGACGACCCGCGCCGCCTCGATCGCGGCGATTTCGCCCGCCTGGTACTGGTCGGCGGTCCCGGCAAGGGCGGTTCGCTGCCCTACTCCGACCAGCACCTCGAGGATTTCGAGGCGCGCTTCTGCTACGACCGCTACTGGCATCCGCAGGCGGCGCAGGGCGGCACGCGGCTGCTCTCCTGCGGTCATGCCTGCATCATGGTGGGCAGTGCCCGCGACGCGTACTTCAGCGGCGCCGAGAACGGGCTGCTCGGGCAGTTCCGCCACCAGTTCTTTCTCCTCGCCCTGATTCCCCACTTCCACAAGGCGGCCCTGCTGATGCTCTCGGATCGTCTGGTAACGGCCCTCAACCGGCTGCAGATCGGCAACGCCGAGTCGGTGAAGACCTTCAAGCGCGACATCCGCGAGGTGCTCGAGGTGTTCCTGCGCTTCACCCACCGCTACTGGTTCAACGAGATCTCCGATCAGGCGCAGGCGCGCGCGCTGTTCGCCATGACGCGCAGGCACCTCGGCACCGAGCGCCTGTACGCCGAGCTGCGCGAGGAAATCCAGGACATGAGCCAGTACCTCGACAGCGACAGCCTGCGTCGGCAGGCGAACACCGTCGTGCGGCTGACGGTGGTCACCACCGCCGGCCTGATCGCGACGATCAGCACCGGCTTCCTCGGCATGAACCTGATCGACGCGGCGCAGGAACCGCTGCCGGAGCGCCTCTTCTTCTTCGCGCTGGTCTTCGTGCTGTCGGCGCTGCTCACCGGTTTCGCGATCGTCCGCTCGAAGCGGCTGTCGGATTTCCTCGAGGCGCTGTCGGACGAGCGCCTGCCGGCAGGAGACAAGCTGGCGACGCTGCTCGCCGTCTGGCGCGGCAGGCGGCCGCCACGCGGCAGCTGAACGGCGGCGCCAGACCCGGACCCGGCAGCAGCTGCCAGCAGCAGAAGGCCTGACCGTTGCGTGGGGTGTCGCGCGGGGATGCTTTCCTGCCGCCAACGGTGTAGATTGTCGTCCTGATCGCTACGAGAGTTCGCGCGCGTGCGGGTTCATTCGCTGACAGTCGAGCAGGCTCTGGCCAGCCTGAACAGTTCGTCCACCGGACTGCCTGCCGCCGAAGCGGCACGCCGCCTCGGCGAGTTCGGCCCGAACCAGCTCGTAGAGGTCGAGCAGAGGCATCTGCTGCTGCGCTTCGCGCAGGAATTCACCCATTTCTTTGCCATCGTTCTCTGGATCGCTGCCGGCCTTTCGTTCGTTGCCGAGCATTTCGACCCCGGCCAGGGAATGGCCAGGCTGGGGCTGGCGATCGTCGGCGTCATCGTCATCAACGGCGTCTTCTCGTTCTGGCAGGAGTACAAGGCGGAGCGGGCGGTCGCCGCCCTGCGCCGCCTGCTGCCGCACCGGGTGAAGACGCTGCGCGCTGGCGAGATCAACGGCATTCTCGCCAGCGAACTGGTACCCGGCGACATCGTCCTCCTCGAAGAGGGCGACTTCGTCCCCGCCGACTGCCGCCTGATCGAGGTTGCCGGGCTGCGCGTCAACCTGTCGACGGTGACCGGCGAGTCGCTCGCCAAGGCGCGCACGCTCGAACCCTCCGGCGAGGAGTCGCCACTGCAGGCGAAGAACATCGTTCTCGCCGGCACCTCGGTCGTTTCCGGACAGGCGCGCGGCGTGGTGTACGCCACCGGCATGCGCACCGAGTTCGGCCGCATCGCCCACCTGACGCAGACCGCCGGCGAGGCCAGCTCTCCGCTGCAGCGCGAGATCACCCGCCTGTCACGCATCGTCGCCGGCCTGGCCACCGGGATCGGCGTGCTGCTCTTCCTGGTCGGCCAGGCGATCGGACTGCCGACCTGGGAGAACCTGCTTTTCGCCATCGGCATCATCGTCGCCAACGTGCCGGAAGGACTGCTGCCGACCGTCACCCTGTCCCTGGCCATGGCGACACAGCGAATGGCCAGGCGCAACGCGCTGGTGCGCCATCTGCCGGCGGTCGAGACGCTCGGCTCGACCACCGTGATCTGCAGCGACAAGACCGGCACCCTGACGCAGAACCGGATGTCGGTACAGCGCGTGTGGATCGGCGGCGGCATGCTGTCCTGCGGCGAACTGGCGCAGCGCGCGCCGGCGCTGCTCGAGCATCGCGCGCTGTTCGTCAATGCGGCGCTCTGCCACGACCTGAAGGAGATCGATGAGCACGGTCGCCAAGGACTGCGTGGCGATCCGATGGAGATCGCGCTGGCCGCGGTCGGCCGCCAGTTTGCCGGCGACCTGGCCGGCTTCAGGCGTGTCGCCGAGATTGCCTTCGATACCGACCGCAAGCGCATGTCAGTGATCTGTGACACGCCGCAGGGCCGCATGCTCTACTGCAAGGGAGCCCCCGAAACGGTGCTCGCCGGCTGCAGTTGCGTGCACTCCGATGCCGGCGTGGTGCCGCTCGACACTGTCGCCCACAGCCGCCTGCTGGCGGCGCAGGACGAAATGGCGGGCCAGGGCCTGCGTGTGCTCGCCTTTGCCCATCGTGCCGTCGACCAGCAGGGCCCACCTGGCGAAGAGCAGCAGATGGTTCTCGCCGGACTGATCGGCCTCGAGGATCCGCCGCGGCCGGAAGTGCCGCAGGCGATCGCCCGCTGCCGGGAAGCCGGCATCCGGACGATCATGGTCACCGGCGACCACCCGCGCACCGGACTGGCGATCGCCCGCCAGATCGGCCTGATCAGCGGCGAAGCACCGACGGTGGTCAGCGGCGAGCAGCTGCGGCTGATATCGCCGACGCAACTGCAGCTGGCGCTCGATGCGCCCGAGATCCTGTTCGCCCGCGTCGCCGCCGAGCAGAAGATGCGCATCGTCGAAGCGCTGCAGAACAAGGGCGAGATCGTCGCCGTCACCGGCGACGGCGTCAACGACGCACCGGCGCTGAAGGCGGCGGACATCGGCATCGCCATGGGCATCGGCGGCACCGACGTGGCGAAGGAGGCCGCCGACCTGATCCTGCTCGACGACAACTTCGCCAGCATCATCGCGGCGATTGAGGAAGGGCGGGCGGTGTTCGAGAACATCCGCAAGTTCCTGACCTATATCCTCAGCTCGAACATCCCCGAGCTGGTACCCTACCTGGCTTTCGTCCTCTTCCGCATTCCCCTGCCACTGACCGTCATCCAGATCCTGGCCGTCGACCTCGGCACCGACATGCTGCCGGCGCTGGCGCTCGGCGCCGAGAAGCCCGACCCGGCGGTGATGCAACGCCCACCGCGCCAGCGTGGCGAGCGGCTGTTGTCGTGGGGCCTGCTCGCCCGCGCCTACCTCTTTCTCGGTGTCCTCGAGGCGACGGCGGCGATGCTCGCCTTCTTCTTCGTCCTCGATGCCGGCGGCTGGCAGCATGGACAGACGCTCGACCGCATCGACCCGCTGTACCTACAGGCGACCTCCGCCTGCCTGGCGACGATCGTCGTCATGCAGATGGTGAACCTCTACCTCTGCCGCCACCCGCGACGGTCGATCCTCAGCTATGGTCTTGGCGGCAATCGATACCTGCTGCTCGGCATCGCCGCCGAGGTGGCGATGATCCTGTTCATCCTCTACACACCGCCCGGCAACTGGCTCTTCGGCACGGCGGCGATCGGCAGCAGCAGCTGGCTGCTCGCCGCCGGCTGCGCCGTCCTGATGTGCTTGCTCGAGGAGCTGCGCAAGGCTTGGCTGCGCCGCGGCCAGCGGAGCTGAGGCATGTCGCCGTCGCTGCCGCCACTGATCAGCGCCCTGCTCGACCCGGCACGTTATCCACACCCGGTGACGACGGTCGAACTGATCGAAACCCATGCCTCGTGGCTGCTGCTGGCAGGCGCCTTCGCCTACAAGATCAAGAAACCGGTCGTCATGCCCTTCCTCGACTACGGCACGCTCGAGCGGCGCCACGCCTGCTGCGAGGCCGAACTGCGCCTGAACCGCCGCTTTGCGCCGCAACTCTATCTGGCGGTAGTGCCGATCGCCGGCGAGCCCACCGATCCGCGGATCGGCGGCACCGGCGAGGTGACCGAGTACGCCGTCCGCATGCACCGCTTCGCCGAAGGTCGCCGCCTCGACCGGCTGTGCGCCCGCGGTCAGCTCGGTCGGCAGCACATCTCCGACCTGGCTGCGACGCTCGCCGCCTTCCACGCCACGGCCGCCGCCGCCTTGGCCGACTCGCCTTTCGGCGAACCGGCACAGGTCCTCGCACCGGCGCTCGCCAACTTCGACGAACTGCGCGAGCTGCTGCCCGGCGACCAGGCAGCGGCACGCCTCACTCGTCTGCGCGAGTGGACGCAAACCGAGTTCGACCGCCTGCGGGCGCGGTTCGTCGCCCGCAAGGCGGACGGCCGCATACGCGAATGCCACGGTGACCTGCACCTGGGCAATCTGGTCATGATCGACGGTCGGGTGACCCTTTTCGACTGCATCGAGTTCAGCGAGGCATTGCGCTGGATCGACGTCGCCAGCGAGATCGCTTTCACCTACATCGACCTGCTCGACCATCGCCAGCCCGGTCTCGCGTGCTGGCTGCTCAACGAATGGCTGGCCTGCAGCGGCGACTACGAGGCCGTGCCGATGCTGCGCTTCTATGCCGTCTATCGTGCGCTCGTGCGGACCAAGGTCGCCGCCATCCGCAGCCGTCAGGATGGCGCCGATGAAGGCCAGGCAGACGGCTACCTGGCGCTTGCCGAGCGCCTCCTCGCACCGCCGCCGCCGCGCCTGATCATCGCCCATGGCGTCGCCGGCTGCGGCAAGACTCGCGCCGCGCGCGACCTGCTGCTCGCCGATGCGGCATCGGCGACGGTACTTCTGCGCTCCGATGTCGAGCGCAAGCGGCTGTTCGGACTGGCCGCCGCTGCCGACAGCGGATCGCCGGTGGACGGCGGCATTTATTCCGCTGCGGCCAGCGAGCGCACCTACGAGCGCCTGGCCGAGCTGGCACGGGACCTGCTCGCCGTCGGCTGGTCGGTGATCGTCGACGCCGCCTTCCTCGAACGCCGCCGGCGCGCAAGCTTCCGCCAACTCGCCACCGGTGCTGGCGCAGCCTTCTTCATCGTCGCGCCAGCGGCGTCGCCCGGACAGCTGGCGGCACGCATCCGCGGCCGCCTCGCCAAGCGGCGCGACGCCTCGGAAGCCGACCTGAACGTGCTTGCCCGCCAGTTGGCCCGCGTCGAAGCATTGGGCGACGACGAACGGGCACAGCTGCTGCCGGTTCGGCACACGGTCCCGGGCCAGCCGCACCACCGACTGCAGGCGTGACGGGTTCTCTCGCCACGGACCTTGCCGCCCGATTACCCGACGCCAGGAAAATTTCTGTCGAGAAACTTTACACCCGAACCCTGCCCATCACCGGGGCGCATCTGCAGGATCCTGCTTTAATGAGTCAATTGACAAGACCATCGCGGCTAGCACAGTTCTTGCTGTCTGCTGATGCAGGCGGGCGCATGGCGAACGGACTTGGTGGTTCGCCGTCACGGGACGCGCTCGGAGAGGGTGCCCGCGCGTGCGACGGGCTGCGGCTGCGGCCGCGGCGGAGCTTCCCGACAGGTGCTTCCGGCACGCGCAGCGAAGCACCCCCGGCGCTCCCCGGACGACCTGCGCAAGCAGGCGTCAACCGGTCAACAGATCAACAATTTGCAGTAGCCTTCGAGAAGATGGGGAACGTTTCTTCATGTGCCTGTCGGCACCAATGCCGTAGCTCCAGGCGAGCAGACCGCGCAGCGGTCCACAAAGCCTTGAAGTGGCGTACAATCGCCCTTGGCTTCGGCGCTTCTCGTCTTGCATGGATTGGGGTAACACCATGAATATCCTGAACAATTGGAAGATGCTCGATCTCGTCACCCGTGATGGGGAGGAGCTGGTGTGCATTGAGGGACGCGTCTACGGGAGCAACCCACGCTTTCCGTCGTCCTCGCACATCCGGACCTCGCCGATCACCGCCTACACCCTCGATGGCAATTCGATGATCGTGACGACGCGCCGCGGCTCCGAGTACGTGCTGGGCAAACCGGAACCCACTGAAACCTTTGCCCAGCAGCGCCTGCTGCGACGCTTGTCGCGGCTGACGCCAGCCACCGCCCGGAGCTTCGATGGGATCGAGTCGCAGCTCACCGGCTTCGACGACAGCGCCCGGCAGAAGCGTCCGCTCGCCACCGCCAATATGGGCTGAACGGGCGGCAGGCAGCCGTCCGGACTCGCAGCGAAGCACCCACGCCGCCTGCCCGTCGCGGCAGCGGTTTCATATCGGCGGGCCGGCAATGTGACGCCGCTACCACCACCCCGAATCCCCACCACCGCAGGCCGCCAATCCGGCGCGACCCTCCCGATGTCGGTTGCCCCCCGCACGCACCCACGTCCGGGCGCGCATGCGCCCAGCGTGGCCGGAAAGTGACGGCGGGGGCCGTAGCCCCCGCCGATAGCCATTCTGTTTATTGGACGGCTACGTCCTCAGCAGGCCTCAAGCGGCCAGTGCGAAACGCTCATCGTTGGCGTTTGTGGATTTGCTCGGATTACGTCCGTCGCCTTTCGGGTCGCCTGCGCGCCATCTCTCGCCCTGTCGAAACCAGTACACCCCCGCAGTGGTGGAGGTGGCGGGAATCGAACCCGCGTCCAGAACGCATCCGGTTTGCCGGAATTACGACCATGTGCCGAATTATGGATGCCGGCTGTCGAAAACTCAAGCCCTGATCTTCGCAGCGTCTCAGACCTGCATGTTCATCACATCCTGGTACGCCGACACCAGCCTGTTGCGTACCTGCACCATCTCCTGAAACGAGATGCTGGCTTTCTGCAGTTCGATCATCACGTCGTGCAGGTCAGCGCCGCCACTGCCGGCGGCAAAATTTGCCGCCATCGCATCGGCGCGCTGCTGCGTCTGGCTGACCTGCGCCAGCGATGCCTGCAAAACCTGCGCAAAATCCACCGGCGCACCGGCGGCGGCCGTGACGGGCGCCGGCACGGCGCGACCGGAAGCCGCAGCCGAGCTGGCACGCAGCGCGCTCAGTACCTGATCGATGCCCTTGTCCATTCCTTCCTCCAGCGACTGCCTGATCAATGCACAGCCGATACTAGCAAAAATTGCGCCACCGTTGGCGCCACGTTTCGGCCAACGACCGGTCCGGCATCCTCAGGGCTCGAGGAAGCCCTCGTCGCGGTATTGCCTCAGCTTGTGGCGCAGCGTTCTTTCCGGCATCCCGAGACGTTCCCCGGCGAGCTTTCGCGATCCACCGACGGCCGCGAGGGTCGCGAGGATGTGCTGCCGTTCGACGTCGCGCAGCTCTGCCGTGTGCCGGCTGCCGAGCGGCAACGCGCCAGCGCTCGTCGCCGCCGGTGCCGGCAGCAGCGGTGCTGCGGCCGGATCGACCGGGCGCTGCGCGCCAAGGAGCAACGCAGCGACCTCGACGACTTCTGCCGCGGCCAGGATCACCGCCCGCTGCATGACGTTCTCGAGCTCGCGGACGTTGCCCGGCCAGGCGTAGCGCTGCAGGGCATCCTCGGCGGCCGGTGCGAGCCGCAGGCCGGCGCGACCGGCGCGCGCGCCATGCGTCGCCAGGAAGTGCCGCGCGAGCGGCACGATGTCGCCGATACGCTGGCGCAGGGCGGGAATCAGCAACGGAAACACGTTCAGCCGGTAGAACAGGTCCGCACGGAAATGGCCACTGGCGACGGCGTCGGCGATGTCCCGATTGGAGGTGGCGATGATGCGGATGTCGAGGGACACTGGCTTCTTGCCGCCGACCCGCTCCACCTCACGCTCCTGCAGGACGCGCAGCAGCTTGGCCTGCAGCGGCAGCGGCATCTCGGTGATCTCGTCGAGCAGGAGCGTACCATTCTGCGCCTGCTCGAACTTGCCGGCCTGCGAACTGTGGGCGCCGCTGAAGGCGCCCTTCTCGTGCCCGAAGAGCGTCGCTTCGAGCAGGCTGTCGGGAATCGCCGCACAGTTGATGGCGACGAACGGGCCCGCGCAGCGCGCCGAGCACTGGTGGATATGGCGCGCCACGACCTCCTTGCCGACACCACTCTCGCCGCTCAGCAACACCGTCGCATCGGTCTGCGCCACACGCCTGGCGAGCGCGAAAAGGTTTTTCGACACGGCGTCGACGGCGATCATGCCCTGCTCGTCGATCTTCTCCGGCAGACGGTAGCGCAGTACGTGCTCGAGCAGCGCCTGCGGCTCGAAGGGCTTGAGGAGGAAATCGCAGGCGCCGGCCCGCATCGCCTCGACTGCCCGATCGACGTCGGCATAGGCCGTCATCAGGACGACCGGCAACTGCGGCAGGCGACTGCGGATTTCCCTCAGCAGCGTGATGCCATCCATCGGCAGCATGCGCACGTCACTGACGACGAGCGCGACCTCGCTGCCGGCCAGCACCTGCAACGCCTCATCGCCACCGCCGGCGGCGAGGATGGGCTGTCCGGCAAGTTCGAGGGTGTCGCATACCGCCTCGCGCAGCGCGGCATCGTCCTCGACGACGAGGATTGGCAATCCCCGGCCCATCGTTTCCACTCTCCTCAACCCTCCCGCTGCGTCGTCGATTCGAGCGGCAGCAGGAGCACGAACTCCGACCCCTGACCGCGGTCCGAGTCGAGCTCGATGTTGCCGCCGTGGGCGCGCGCGACGCCGAGAGCGATCGCCAGTCCAAGCCCGGTACCCTGGGCACGGGTCGTGAAAAATGGCTCGAACACCCGCGCCTGCACCTCGGGAGCGATTCCCTGCCCGGTGTCGCGCACACCGATTCGCAACTGCCCGTCGCCGGTGCGTGCCGTGAGCGTCACCTCGCCACCGGCCGCGCAGGCCTGCAGTGCGTTCTCGAGCAGGTTGACCAGCGCGCCCGCCAGCGCCTTGCGGTTGCCGACGAGCTGCTCCTGTGCCGCCGGGCAGTGTACCCGATAGGCGACGTCCTTCTCCCGGAACAGCGGTTGCACCGTCTGCGCTGCGTCGGCCAGGACTTCAGCCACCATCATGCGGCCACTGCCGGCCCGTTCGCCACGGGCAAAGAGCAGGACCTCGCGGATCAGGCGCTCGAGCCGCCTGAGCTGGGCCGTCGCCTTCTCGGCGAAACGGATGCGGGCAGTGTCCGTCAGTTCGGGCTGGCACAGGTTGGCACTGTAAAGCAGCGCGGTCGCCAGGGGCGTACGCAGCTGATGCGCCAGTGACGCCGCCATCTCGCCCATCGCGACGAGGCGCTGGTTGCGTGCCAGCTCGGTCTTCAGCCCGTGCGCGGTGGTGACATCGTGCACGATGATGATCCGTCCGCCAGTCGAATCGATCGGGCTCTCGACGATCGCGACCCGGCAGGTGCCTGACTGCCACTCCGTCGGAGTCTCGGTGGCCAGCAACAGGCTGCTCACCAGCACCGGCCACAGCTGATCGACGAGGTCATGCCCGAGGATGCGGCGTGCCGCCGGATTCGCCTGACTGACCCGCGCATCGCCGTCGAGGACGATGACTCCGGCCGGCAGTGCATTGAGCAACAGCCGCAGGCGTTCGGCCAGGGCCTCCTTGGCGTCATGCTGCCGCCGCAACTCGCCGTTGGCGGTCGCCAGCTCGGCGGTCAGCGACTCGACGCGACCCTGCAGACCCTCATAGGCCATCGTCAGCGCCTGCGAAACCTGGTTGAAGGCGTCGAATGCGCGCTGCAGTTCCTGCGCTCTGCCATCCACAACTGACGGTTGCCCGGCATCGATCATCGAATTGAAGGTCCAAATCCAGAAACAGCTACAATAGCAGACTAATTATCAGCCTTTTTTCGCTTTTTGCCTGCCTGCGCGCAGGCCTTTGACCCGAACGCTGGCATGGCGGCAGCCGGAACCGAGACCACCGAAACAGCAGTCGCGAGCGCTCCGCTGGATCGGGCGCGCGCCGCCTTGGCACGCCTGGACAACCGTCAGAAAGTGGTCCTGATGGTCGCCATCGCGGCTCTGGTCGCGCTGCTCGTGGCAGCGGCGACGCTCCTCCGACAGAGCGAGTTCCGCATCCTCTTCTCCAACGTCGGCGAACGCGATGGCGGCGCGATCATCGCGGCGCTCGAACAGATGAACGTGCCCTTCCGCTTCAACGACTCGGGCAGCGCGATCCTGGTCCCCGCCGCGCGCGTCCACGATGTCCGCCTGCGACTCGCGTCACAGGGACTGCCACGCGGTGGAGCCGTCGGCTTCGAGCTGATGGAAAGCCAGAAATTCGGCATCAGCCAGTTTGCCGAGCAACTCAACTACCAGCGCGGACTCGAGGGCGAACTGTCGCGCACCGTACAATCGATCGCCGCGGTCGAGGCAGCGCGCGTCCATCTGGCGATCCCGAAGCCGAGCGTCTTCATGCGCGAGGAGCTCAAGCCTTCGGCCTCGGTGATGCTCAGGCTGTACCCCGGCCGCTCGCTCGACGGCGCGCAGATCGCCGGCATCCAGAACCTGGTTGCGGCCAGCGTCCCGCAATTGGCGGCGTCGAGCGTGACGCTGCTCGACCAGAACGGCACGCTGCTCTCACAGATGAAGAGCAAACTGCTCGAAGCCGGCCTCGATCCGACACAGGTCAAGTATGTCAACGAGATCGAAGCCAGCATCATCAAGCGCATCGAGGACATCCTGACGCCCATCGTCGGCGCCGGCAATGCACGGGTACAGATCGCCGCCGACATCGACTTCTCGCAAAGCGAGCACACCGCCGAGACCCATCGTCCGAACACGACTCCGCCGGAGATCAGCATCCGCAGCCAGCAGACGAACGAGACCGCGAGCACCAGCCCGACGGCGCAGGGAGTCCCCGGCGCGCTCAGCAACCAGCCGCCGGTGCCGGCGACCGCACCGCTGACACAACCGCCGGTGCCACCCGCACCCGGCGCCACTGGCGCCGCCCCGCCGCTGCCGGGACAGATCAATGCCGCCGGCGTCCAGGCACCGATCGCCAGTGTCGGCCAGCCGCTGAACACGAGCAAGAGTTCGACGATCAACTACGAGGTCGACAGGACGATCCGCCACGTCAGACAGTCGGTCGGGACGATCAGGCGGCTGTCGGCAGCGGTGGTCGTCAACCAGCGCAAGGACACCGCCAAGGATGGCAAGTCGGTCAGCAAGCCGCTGCCGGACGCCGAGCTGAAGCAGATCAGTGATCTCGTCAAGGAAGCGATGGGATTCAGCAAGGACAGGGGCGACACGATCTCGGTGGCAAACGCACCGTTTACGGCCATCGAGAAGGACGACGGCGTGCCGCTCTGGCGTGACCCGGAAACCATCTCGCTGACAAAGGAACTCGTCAAGTACGGGGTGATCGCGGCCATCATCGCCTACCTGCTGCTCGGTGTGGTGCGACCGCTGGTGCGGACGATGGTCGGTCCACCGGCCAGCGAGAAGACTCTCGGCAGCCAGATCGATGTCCGCGCAGAAGAGGAAGGCGAAGGGGCAGGCATCGAACATGTGCCGACGGCGAGCGAGTTGCTGGAAAGGAAGCTCGCCGAGGTGCGCGCCATCGCACAGCAGGATCCGCAGGCGGTAGCCAACATCATCAAGGAATGGACGGGCGCCAATGCCAGCTGAGGACGGAATCGAGAAGAGCGCCATCCTGCTGATCGCCCTCGGCGAGGACTACGCCGCCGAGGTGCTCAAGCACCTTGGCCCAAAGGAGGTGCAAAGACTCGGCCAAGCGATGGCAACGCTGAAGTCGGTCCCGCGCACGCGCGTCGATGAGGTGCTCAGCGAGTTCCAGAAGTCCGCCGAGGAATCGGCAGCGGTCAACGTGGACACCGACGCCTACGTGCGCTCGGTACTGACCAAGGCACTCGGCGACGACAAGGCGTCGAACCTCATCTCGCGCATCCTGCAACCGGGCGACACCAACGGCATCGAAGGCCTGAAATGGATGGATGCGCCGACGGTCGCCGACCTGATCCGCAACGAGCATCCGCAGATCATCGCGACGATCCTCGTGCACCTCGCGCATGACCACGCCAGCGACATCCTGAACCAGTTCCCGGAGCGCCTGCGCAACGATGTGGTGCTGCGCGTCGCGACCCTCGAGGGAATCCAGCCGGAGGCCCTGCGCGAGCTCAACGACGTCATGCTGCGCCTGCTCGCGGGCTCCGCCAGCATGAAGAAGGCGGCCAAGGGCGGCGTGCGAACCGTTGCCGAGATGCTCAACTTCATGGGCACCGCCAATGAGACCGCGGTCCTCGACTCGATCCGCGAGTACGACCCGGACCTGGCGCAGCAGATCCTCGACGAAATGTTCGTTTTCGAGAACCTCCTCGACCTCGACGATCGGGCCATCCAGTTGCTGCTGCGCGAGATCCAGTCCGAGTCGCTGATCCTGGCGATGAAGGGTGCAACCGAAGCGCTGCGCGAGAAGATCTTCCGCAACATGTCGCAGCGCGCCTCCGAGATGTTGCGCGAAGACCTGGAGTCGCGCGGTCCGGTCCGAGTGTCCGAGGTCGAGGCCGAACAGAAGGAGATCCTCAAGGTCGTCCGCCGGCTGGCCGATGAGGGACAGATCGTCCTTGGCGGCTCCGGCGGCGGGGAAATGATCTGAGAGCGACGGGGCGATGAGCGACGGAACGCCACGCGACAAGAGCACCGCTTATCGACGCTGGCAGGTCGCAGTCTTCGACCGCCCGGCAACCGGCATCCCGGCGGCCGGCCCGCCGACCGACTCGGCGCCGCCGCCGCAGGCGCCAGCAGCGGCGTCGCCGGAACCGGCGGGGCAAACCGATGCGGCTGCGGAGGCAGCGGTCGCGCGGCCGACTGACGAGGAGATCGAGCGTGTCGTAGCCGAGGCGCACGCGGCTGGCCATGCGGCTGGCTATGCGGCTGGCTATGCGGCCGGCCAGGCCGAAGGACTCGGCGACGCCCGGGCAGAAGCGGCGAAGCTCGCCATCGTGCTGGACAACCTGCGACAGGCAGTCGCCGGCATCGAGCAGGAGATCGCCGACCACCTGCTGGCGCTGGCGATCGAAATCGCCAACCAGGTGATGCGGCAGAGCCTGCGCCTGCAACCGGAACTCATCCTGCCTCTGGTCAGGGAAGCGATGACTGCGCTGCATCCGCATCAAGGCCAGCCGCAGCTCTTCCTGCACCCCGACGATGCCGCTCTGGTGCGCGCCCGACTCGGCGAGCAACTCGCCCACGGCAACTGGCGGATCAGCGACGACAGCACGCTGACTGCTGGTGGCTGTCGCGTCGAACTCGGCGCCAGCGAAGTCGATGCGACCGTCGAGACCCGCTGGCGGCGCGTCATCGAAGCCATCGGCGTCAACCCCGAGTGGCTCAGGGAACAAGCGTGAACCGGCTTGCCGGCGATGGCTGAAGACGCCCGCAATCCACACCTCGAGGCTTGGCGGGCGTTCCTCGCCGGCTGCCGGCAGGCGACGACGCAGGTCAGCTCGCTGCTGCCCAGTGGTCACCTGACACGCATCAACGGCCTCGTCATGGAAGCCGCCGGGCTCAAGCTGCCACTCGGCAGCTCATGTCGGATCATGCCGTCCGGCGGCACCCCGATCGAGGCGGAAGTGGTCGGCTTTCATGGTGAGCGCCTGTTCCTGATGCCCACGGAAGACGTCTATGGGCTTTCGCCGGGCGCCCGCGTGGTGGCACTGGAGGCCTCCAACGGTCCACCACGGATCGGCCAGCCACCACCGGCACGAAGACGTTCGATCGACCGCGCGAAACTGGTTCCGGTCGGCGACTCGCTGCTCGGGCGCGTCCTCGACGGCGCCGGCCGCCCGCTCGACGCGCTCGGACCGCTCAACGCCCCATCGTTGCGCCCGTTGCAAAGCCGTCCGGTGAACCCGATGTCGCGAGCACCGATCGACCAGGCGCTCGACGTCGGCGTTCGCGCCATCAATGCGCTGCTCACTGTCGGTCGTGGCCAGCGCATGGGACTGTTTGCCGGTTCAGGGGTCGGCAAGAGCGTCCTGCTCGGGATGATGGCCCGCTACACGGCTGCCGAGGTGATCGTCGTCGGACTGATCGGCGAGCGCGGTCGCGAGGTCAAGGAGTTCATCGAGCAGATCCTCGGCGAGGAAGGACTGCGCCGCGCCGTCGTCGTTGCCGCGCCGGCCGACGTCAGCCCGTTGATGCGCCTGCAGGGCGCCGCCTACGCCACCTGCATCGCCGAGTATTTCCGCGACCGCGGACGGCACGTGCTGCTGATCATGGACTCGCTCACCCGCTATGCGATGGCGCAACGTGAGATCGCCCTCGCCATCGGCGAGCCGCCGGTGACCCGCGGCTACCCGCCCTCGGTCTTTGCCCGCCTGCCGCAACTGGTCGAACGGGCGGGTAACGGTCGCGACGGCGGCGGTTCGATCACCGGCTTCTACACCGTGCTGGCCGAAGGCGACGATCAGCAGGATCCGATCGCCGATGCCGCCCGCGCCATCCTCGATGGCCACATCGTCCTCTCGCGCACGCTCGCCGACGCCGGACACTATCCGGCGATCGACATCGAGCAGTCGATCTCGCGCGCCATGGTCAACCTCGTCAGCCCCACGCACCTCGAGCAGATCAGGCGCTTCAAGAGCCTCTTCTCGCGCTACCAGCGCTCGCGCGACCTGATCAGTGTTGGTGCGTACGCCGCTGGATCGGACCCGCAGCTCGACCAGGCAATCACCATCTATCCGCGCTTCGAGGTGCTGCTGCAGCAGAGCCTGGGACAGCGTGCCGACCTCGCCAGCAGCATCGCCCAGTTGCAGGATCTCTTTGGCCCCGCGCACGCGGCGCCAGCCGGCCAGCATGCCCTCCCTTGAGGCGTGACGCCCGGGCACCGGAATCACCATGTCCAGAACCTTCCCGCTGCAGACCGTCCTCGACCTGATGCGCAGCCGCAACGATGCGGCGACGCAACGACTGGCATCGCTGATCGCCGCCGAACGG
Source organism: Accumulibacter sp. (assembly GCF_036625195.1). Taxonomy (NCBI): domain Bacteria; kingdom Pseudomonadati; phylum Pseudomonadota; class Betaproteobacteria; genus Candidatus Accumulibacter; species Accumulibacter sp. The sequence goes on along the minus strand of NZ_JAZKUG010000001.1, from coordinate 1,946,951 downwards.
GACGCCCACAAGACGCTGGCGATGTTGCGGCAGTACCGTGACGAGTACACCGCACGCTTCCGCCAGGCGGTGCAGGATGGGCTGGGCCTGCCCGAATGGCGCAATTTCCAGGACTTCCTCGCCCGTCTCGACGAGGCGGTCCGGCAGCAGGAGCAGGCCGCGAACCTGAAGGCGGCGCACACCGCCGCCGGGCAGGCCGAGTGGCAACGTCAACGAAGCCGCCTCAACGCCTTCGACACCCTCTCCGAACGCCACCGCGCCGGTGAGGCACGGCGGGAGCTCCGCCACGAACAGAAACTCCAGGACGAGTTTGCCGCACGCGGCAACGACGACCGGCAGGAGCAGTAGTCGGCTTACATGGCACGCTGCTTGCTACGGATACGGCGGAAGCTCGCGAAAAGGACATCCCATGACCATCAGCATCGTCACGGCGGCACTCATCACCCAGCCTGCGCATACCACCGTCACCGACGACGCCACCGCTCGCACCACGGGAACTGCCGAGGCTGGTCTCGGCAACGATTTCCTCAACATACTCCTCTCCCTGCCGGCGATGACCGCCAGCGCCCCGGCGCCGGCCACCGACAGCGCCGACGATGAGCCGCCTGCAGCCGCAGCCGGGACGCCGGCTTCCACCGTCGAGATGCTCGTGCTGAGCCAACAACTGCCGCAGACGGCGTACCGCCCGCCGCCCGCCGGCGAGGGCGGCAGCGAAAGGGTCGCCGGAGCGGCAACCGTCGCTGGCGAAGCCCTCGCCAACCCACCCCCTGCCCGCAGCGGACCGGCCGTGGCGGACCCCGTGCTGCCGACCGGCGACAGCCGGCAACCAGTGGCAGCGGCAACCGAAGCCGGGCCCAGGGCGGCAACTATTGCCGTGCCAGACCTCGCCACCGTGCCGCGCGAGCAGCCCGCGGTCGAACCGGATGAGCCGCTTGCGCCCGCACCGCCGGCGGGCGCCGGCAGTGCGGCAACGGGTACCCTGGCGATGCCGGCGGCAGCCGCACACACCCTGCACACCCCGCTGCGCGACCCGTCCTGGGCAAGCGAGTTCGGCCAGAAGCTCCTCTGGTTTGCCAGCAACGAGCAACAGACCGCGAGGATCACCGTCCACCCGCCACAACTGGGGGTCGTCGAAATCAGCCTGAACCTCGATCGCGATGGCGCCACGGCGCACTTTGCGTCGCCCAGCGCCGAAGTGCGCAGCGCCATCGAAGCGGCCATGCCGCGCCTGCGCGAGATGTTCGCGAACGCGGGGATCGACATCGGGCAACTCAGTGTCGGCAGCCACGCATCCGGACAGCAGTCGCAGGGACAGGGAGATTCATCGCCCGCCACCCGTCGGCAGCCCGATGCGGCTATACTTGGCTCCGATCCGCCTGCCGGCGTGTTCGTGTCGCCGGTCGCCACTCGCCACGGCCAGGCGATGATCGATGTCTTCGCCTGATGCTGCGGCACGACGGCGGAGGGTCGGCTTACGGACGGCCGAGCTAATCAGGGAGAGAAACGCCGCATGGCCAAGGACGCCAAACCTGGGACTGAAACCGCCGATGCTGCACCAGCGAAGAGCAGCAAGAAACTTCTGATCATCATCCTGCTCGTCGTTGTCGTCCTCGGCCTCGGCGGCTTGAGCGCCTTCCTCCTGTTGCGGGGCAACGCCGCACATGAGGAAGACGGCGACGAAGCGGTGGTCGAGAAGGCCAAGCCGGCGAAGAAGAAGAAGGTGGACCTCAACGCACCACCGGTCTACGTGCCGCTCGACACATTCACCGTCAACCTCGTGCCGGAGAACGGTGACCAGTTCCTGCAATTGATCGTCTCGGTCGAAGTCGACGACCCGCAGGTCGGCGAGCACATCAAGCTCTACACCCCGAAGCTGCGCAACGACATCACGCTTCTGCTGTCGAGCAAGAAGGCGTCACAGCTGATCACCAAGGAAGGCAAGGAGCTCCTGGCGCAGGAAATCAGGGAACAGATGAACAGCGTCCTCGACCCGGCCGGCAAGGGCAAGAAGAGGGACTGGCCGATCAAGGACGTATTGTTCACCTCGTTCATCATCCAGTAGTTGCGCATGAGCGCCGACTTCCTCTCCCAGGATGAGGTTGACGCCCTGCTGAAAGGCGTCACCGGCGAAGCGGACGTCACCGAGGAAGCTGACGACGCGAGCAGTGGTCCTCGCCCCTACAATCTGGGAACACAGGAGCGCATCGTCCGCGGGCGGATGCCGACCCTCGAACTGGTCAACGAGCGCTTTGCCCGTTATCTGCGAATCGGGCTCTTCAACTACCTGCATCGCAGCACCGAGATCTCGGTCGGCTCGATTCGCGTCCAGAAGTACAGCGAGTTCACCCGTAACCTGGTGGTCCCGACCAACCTGAATCTGGTGACTGCCAGGCCACTGCGCGGGACGGCGCTGTTCGTCCTCGACCCGAGCCTGGTCTTCCTGGTGGTGGACAACATGTTCGGCGGTGACGGCCGTTTCCACACCCGCGTCGAAGGTCGCGACTTCACGGCCACCGAACAGCGCATCATCCAGGGTATGCTGCGAGTGATCTTCGCCGAGTATGCACGTTCCTGGAAGCCGGTTTACGATCTCGGCTTCGAATACATCCGTTCCGAGATGAACTCGCAGTTCGCCAACATCGCGACACCTTCCGAGATCGTCGTCGCGACGACCTTCTCGCTGGAATTCGGGGGCTCAAGCGCCGACATGCACATCTGCTTTCCCTACTCGATGCTCGAACCGATCAGGGAACTGCTGTACAGCTCCATGCAGAGTGACCAGCTGACCACCGACCGGCGCTGGGTCACCACCTTGCGCAAGCAGCTGAAGAATGCCGAGGTCGAGCTGACCGCGACACTGGCAACGGCAACCACCAGCCTGCGCCGGATCCTGGACATGAAGGCCGGCGACATCGTGCCATTGGAGATCCCGGAAACGGTCGTCGCACAGGTCGATGGGGTGCCCTTGATGGAGTGCCGCTATGGGCAACAGGGCGGACAGTATGCGCTCAAGGTCGAGCGCTTCCTGACGGCAGAGCGCGCGGAGAATCCCGCGGGGGAAAGCAATGGCTAGCGACATGGACGACACGGGAATGCCCGCGGGCGACGACGCCGGACTGGACGACGACTGGGCAGCGGCGATGGCCGAGCAGGCAATGGCGGAAGCCACACCGGCTGGCAAGGCGCAGGCGGCCAGCATCTTCCCGAAGTTCGACGAGGCGGGAGGCAAGGGATCGTTGATGAACGAGCTCGACATGATCCTGGACATTCCGGTCCAGATCGCCGTCGAGCTCGGGCGCACCAGGATGACGATCCGGAACCTGCTGCTGCTCGCCCATGGCTCGGTCGTCGAACTCGATGCGCTGGCGGGCGAACCGCTGAACGTCTTTGTGAACGGCACGCTGATTGCCCAGGGCGAAGTCGTCGTCGTCAATGACAAGTTCGGCATCCGCCTCACCGACATCGTCACCCCTTCGGAGCGCGCACGCCGACTCGGTCATTGAACCGTGTTGCAGCGACCGCTGCCCGCTGGGCACCGGCAGCGTACGCAGACCGGTCGTGCCGGTGCTTCAGCCACGATCGCCGGCGAGCACGGTCGACGAGCGTCTTTGCCGCGCCGCGGACCGTTCACCCGGAGCGCACTTGCTTTATGATGTCCACCGACATCATCACCGGACCAACCACCTTGTTCCGACGCCCGTCCGTACCCCGCTGCCGTCGCCTCCATGCGACCGCTCCGCTGGCCATGCTGCCCACCGCCGTTCTGGCGCAGACTGCCGGCAGCGAGGTGCCGCCTTTCGGCAGCGCTGCCCTGCTGCAGATGACGCTGGCCCTGGCGCTGGTGGTGGCGCTCCTGTTCCTCGGAGCCTGGCTGCTGCGCCGCATCAACGGTGGCCGCGGATTCGGCAACGGAGGTCCTCTGCGCCTGGTTGGCGGGCTGGTGATCGGCCCGCGTGAGCGGATCGTCCTCGTCGAGGTCGACGATACGTGGATCGTCGTCGGGATTGCCCCGGGGCAGATGCGAACCCTGCACACCCTGCCGAAGGGTGACCTGCGAACCGGGGGCGACGGCGAGAAGCACTTTGCGCAGTGGCTGAAGCGAATCTCCGAGCGCAGGAATGAAGACGGCTGATCTCGCCCGCGGCCTGATCCTTCTCACGCTCCTGGTTGCGCCGCTCGCCACCTGGGCGCAGGCCGGCGGGCTGCCGATGGTCACCAGCACCCCCGGCGCCGACGGCAGCCAGACCTATACGCTGTCGGTGCAGACGCTGCTGACGCTGACCGCGCTCACCTTCATTCCGGCAGCGTTGCTGATGATGACCAGCTTCACGCGCATCATCATCGTCCTCTCGCTGCTCCGGCACGCCCTCGGCACCCAGACCTCGCCGCCAAACCAGGTGCTGATCGGCCTGGCGCTGTTCCTCAGCTTCTTCATCATGTCGCCGGTTCTCGACCGCATCCACAGCGAGGCCTACGTGCCGTTGTCGGAGGACCGGATCAGCTTCAGTACCGCCGTCGAGCGCAGCGCCGTGCCGCTGCGGGAGTTCATGCTGAAACAGACGCGCGAATCCGACATCGCGCTCTTCGTGCGCATGAGCCGCAGCCAGGGCTTCGCTTCCAGCGCCGAGATCCCGATGCGCCTGCTGATTCCGGCCTTCGTCACCAGCGAACTGAAGACCGCATTCCAGATCGGCTTCGTCATCTTCATTCCCTTCCTGATCGTCGACATGGTGGTCGCCAGCGTGCTGATGTCGATGGGCATGATGATGATGTCGCCGGTGATGGTGGCGTTGCCCTTCAAGCTGATGCTCTTCGTGCTGGTCGACGGCTGGCACCTGCTCCTTGGCTCGCTGGTCGCCAGCTTCGCTGCATGACCCCCGAAACGGTGATGGAGATCGGGCGGCAGGCGGTCGAGATGACCTTGCTGCTCGCCGCGCCGCTGCTTCTCGCAGCCCTGCTGATCGGCCTCGTCGTCAGCGTCTTTCAGGCGGCGACGCAGATCAACGAGCAGACCCTCTCCTTCATCCCGAAGCTGGTCGGCGTCTTCCTGGTCCTGCTCGCTGCCGGACCCTGGATGCTGCAGCTGATGGTCGACTACGTGCGACGACTGTTCGAGAGCATTCCCCAACTGATCGGCTGAAGCCCCGATGATCAGCCTCAGCAGCGCCGAGATCAACGCCTGGGTCGTCGCCTTCTTCTTTCCGCTGGCCCGCGTCCTGGCGCTGCTGGCCACGGCACCGCCATTCAACAACCCGGCACTGCCGGTGCGCGTGCGACTGCTCACCGGTCTCGCCGTGACGCTCGGCGTCGCCCCGGTGCTGCCGCCGATGCCGGTCGTCGACCCGGGTTCGGGAGTCGGCCTGCTGCTGCTCGCACAACAGATACTGATCGGCTTTGCGATGGGCTTTGCCATGCGCCTCGTGTTCAGCGCCATCGACATGGCCGGCAGCCTGATCAGCCTGCAGATGGGAATCGGCTTTGCCAGTTCCTATGACCCGCAGACTGCCGGACAGACCGTTGTCGTCTCCGAATTCCTTGGCCTGCTCGCGCTGCTGGTGTTCATGGTGATCAACGGCCATCTGATGGTCATCGCCACCCTGACCCACAGTTTCAGTCTCATGCCGGTCGGCGCCACCCGTCTCTGGCCCGACACCTGGTGGCAATTGGCAGGCGCCGGCGGCGTCATCTTCTCGTACGGACTCCTACTGGCGCTGCCGATCGTCGTCGCGCTGCTGATCACCAACCTGGCGCTGGCCATCCTCGGCCGCGCCGCACCACAGCTCAACCTGATGGCGATCGGCTTTCCGCTGACGATTGCCCTCGGTTTTGCCGCCCTGATGTTCGGCCTGGCGCATCTCGCGCAGCCCATGCTGGAGCTTTTCGAGCAGGGTCTGCAGTCGATGCTCGGCCCCTTCGCCGTGCAGCGGCCGTAGCCGGGGGCGTCACGATGCCGGCACAGCGGCGCAGGCCGCGCCCGTCTTCTGGCGGGGCGCATCGACCAGGCCGGCCAGAACGGACGAGACGGCCACGCCCACCTCCCCGGAGCGGCAACCATTCGGGCAGCGGCCGGAGCGTGGTCGTCAACCGGCAGCGTCACCCTGCCGGCGGACCGGCAGGTTCACCAGAACGATGCCCGTGCTGACGCAGATCACGGCGACAACGAAGCCCGGCGTCAGGCGGTCGCCAAGCAGGAGGACGCCGAAGGCGACGCCGAACAGCGGCGTCAGGAAGGAGAAGACCGAGAGGCGTGCGGTCAGGTAGCGGGTGAGCAACCAGAACCACGTCAGGTAGCTGGCAAAGGCGACGATCACGCCCTGATAGGCCAGCGCCAGCAGCACCGGGCCGCTCAGCTTGCCGATTCCGCTCTCGCCGAGGAGTGGCGAGAGCGGCAGCATGAGCAGCGTCGATACCGCAAGCTGGTAGAAGAGGACCTTGCTCGCGCTGATCGTCGCCAGCGACGTCGCCCGGATCAGGACGGTCGTCGCCGCCCAGCCGATCGCCGCCAGCAACCCCAGGAGGTCGCCGATACAGGCGTCGGGTTGGCTGCCGCTCCTGCCGGCGAAGGCGAGGAAGATGCCAAAAAAGGCCAGCCCGACGCCGAGGAAATGTCGCCAGCGCATCCGTTCGCCGGCGACGAAGAGATGCAGGCCGAGAACCGTGAGACAGGGCGCCGTGTACAGCACGACGATCATGCGCGAGGCCGTCGTGTAGGACAGGCCGACATAGATGAAGACGAACTCGAGCGCGAACAGCAGTCCGGCAAGGAGGCCGCAACGCAGCGTGCCGTCGGCTTCAGCCAGCGGCAGGCGTCGCCAGCGGGCCCAGCCGAGCAGCAGCAAGAGGGCGATCGCCGAGCGCAGCCCGGCCTGCAGAACCGGGCTGATTCCCTCGCTGGCGATCTTGATCGTGACCTGCTGGAAGCCCCAGGTCGCGCAGAGCAGCAGCATCAGCGCGAAAGCGGCAACGCCGGGGGGTGTCCGCCGGTCCATCGTCGCCAGCCGCCCGCGCCCCGCCGCCGGAACCTAGCGGCCTTCCCACACGGGCTGCGCGAAGCGGCGCCTGATTTCGTCCGGTATCGGCCTGATCTGCAGGCGACCGTACTCGTCGACGATCCGCTGGTAGCTGCCATCGGCTTGCATCGCCGCCAGCGCCTTCGCCCATTTCTCCGCCTCGGCGTCGGGCAGGTCCTTCGATGCCGCGAGGTAGATCTCGCTCGGGCGAACGATTTCTCCGAAGTTGAGGGCCGCCAGGTTGCCGCCGACCTCGCGCATCGCATGGATGACCATCAGCCGTGGTGCCAGCCAGGCATCGATCCGTCGCTGCTGCATCAGGCGTGCGTTCATCCATTCCTCCGGCTGCGCCTTGATGCGGCTGAAGCCGCGTTCCCTGAGCAGCGCCTCGGCGCCCGAACGGGCGAGGACGCCGACCGGCCGGTCACGCACCCGGTCGAGACTGGCCACGTCGATCCCCTGGCCACCGACCAGGATCAGGTCGTCGGTGACGATGCGCGCCAGCCAGCGGTAGTGCGCCTCGCGTTCGGGCGTTCGCGTCAGCGCCAGGATGCCGATGTTGGGCTGCGTCTGCGCCAGGCGCTGGGCTTCGCCCCAGGGCATGAACTCGACCAGGCCACTGTGGCCGATGCGCCGCGCCATCTCGCCGACGACCTCGAGCACCACGCCATGATCGACCCCGGGCGTCTCGCTGACGCTGGCCGGTGGGACCTGGAACGTGTAGGGCGGCAGTTCGGCGGCCAGCAGGCGCAGTTCCTTCGTCCGCGCCTGTCCCTGCGCGAAAGCGGGCGCACAGACGGCGAGCGCGGCCAGGAGGAGCGTCAGGATGCGCACGGTTCCCTCCCTCAAAAGGTGCCGAAGAGGCCGTTGAGCACGATCACCAGCAGCATCGACAGGAGCGGAAAGGCGACCGCCACCATGAAGATGTCGAAGTACGACTGCTTGTGGTTCAGCCCGCAAATGGCCAGCAGCGTGATCACGGCGCCGTTGTGCGGCAGCGCATCGAGACCACCCGAGGCCAACGCCGCGACGCGGTGCAGGATCTGCGGACTGAGTCCGGCCGCCTGCGCCAGCTCGAGGTACTGCTGCCCGACCGCCTGCAGGGCGATGCTCATGCCGCCCGACGCCGAACCGGTGATGCCGGCGAGCACGTTGACGATGATCGCCAGCCCGATGACCGGATTGTCGGTCAGCCCCATCAACCAGTCCTTGATGATCGCAAAGGCGGCGAGACTGGCGATGACGCCGCCGTAGGCGACCTCCGAACCGACATTGAGGATCGGCAGCATCGAACCGAGCGCCCCCTCGTTCAGCGACTGGCGGACGCTCTGGAATCGCCGCCAGGTGAGGGCGATCAGCACGACGCAGGCAGTCAGCATGGCGACGATGATCGCCCAGGTACCACCGACCGCAGAGACCGTCGTCTTGCCGTACTTCGGCGTCGCCAGGTACGCGGTGTCGAGGTCGCCAATGACGTACTTGCTGAAGACGAAGTTGATCGCCAGCACGAGGATCACCGGCGTGATGGCGACGGCAAACGACGGCATTTCGCCCAGCGGCATCGCCGCCGCCGAGGCCGGCCCAACGGCCGGCGCCGCGTCACCGAAGCCCTCGCCGGCCGCGCGGGCACGGCGCGCGCGCAGCATCAACCACAGGCTGCCGCAGGCGAACATGAGGACGCCGGCAATCAGGCCGAGGCCCGGAGCGGCGAAGGCGTCGGTATGGAAGTAGGGCATCGGGATGGCGTTCTGGATCGCCGGCGAGCCGGGCAGTGCCGACATCGTGAAGGTGAAGGAGCCGAGCGCGATGGTGGCGGGAATCAGCCGCTTCGGTAGATTGCCCTCGCGGAACATCTGGATGGCGACGGGAAAGACGGCAAAGGCGACGACGAACAGCGACACGCCGCCATAGGTGAGGACGCCGCAAGCCAGGATGATGGCGATGATCGCGCGCTCCTTGCCCGTCCATTCGACGATGCCGTGGGCGATCGTGCGCGCACAGCCGGAATCGTCCATCAGCTTGCCGAACACGGCACCGAGCAGGAAGAGCGGGAAGAACTTGATCAGGTAGTTGCCCAGCGCGGGCATGAACACCTGCGTGTAGGTGGCGAGGATCGGCGCATCGAAGTCGCCCAGCAGCAGGGCGACGAGGGCACAGATCGGTGCAATCAGGATGACGTTCCAGCCGCGATAGGCGAGAACGATCAGCAGCAGAAGTGAGACCAGAATCCCCAGAATGCCGAGCATGGCTGCCCCTCCCATCAACCGTCAAGAAAGCGTCACCCTCAACCCCGCGTCGAGTATGCGACCCGCGCGGGCCCGCCGTCAACCAGCCGGCGACGCCAACCGTCCACGCCGCGTCGCTGCCGATGACGGCCTCCGGCCTGGCGGTCGCCGGTCAAGGATCCGGCTTCGCTGCTCGGTCGGCAGTGCTCGTCGGTGCTTCGTCGGCGCGCAAACGCTGCCCATACGCCACACTGGCGACGCGTGGCGGACTGCCGAGCAGGAAGCGAACGGGCAGCGAGACGCTGGCGAAACCGGTGCTGCTGCCGACGACTTTCTGCACCACGAAGTGAAGATGCGGACCGCCACTGTAGCCGGTCGCGCCGACCCCGCCGATGACGGTGCCGGCCTGCAGCTTGTCGCCGATCGCCACCGGGGCGCTGGCGACGTGGGCCAGGTGGGCGTAACTGGCGATGCTGCCGTCGGCATGCAGGATGCGAACGACGTTGGCCCTGGCGAGCAAGCGGCGATCCCGGCCGCCGGCGCGGTTGGCGAACTCGGCCTCGATGACGAGACCGTCGCGCGCGGCGACGACCGGCGTTCCTGCCGGCATGGCGAAATCGATCGCGTACTCGCTGTCGGCCGTGTCGTGAGTCAGCCGCGGGCCATCGGGACTCTGGCTGACGACGGCGCGGTGACCCGGAGCGAAGGGGAGTCGGTAGGCGAAGTTCGCGTCGGGTTGCGCGCGGTAACTGCCGATGACATGGACCGCCTCGCTGCTGAAACGATACGGGCGCCCGGCGACGGCCGGACGCACCTGCAGCAGGACCGCCTGGCTTTGGGGCGCGAGCACCGCATACACCGGCAGCAGCGCATCGGCGCGGACGTTGTCGACATCCGCCAGCAGCAACCGCACCGATACCGGCGCCGGCCCGCGGTTGAGCCCGACCAGACGGTGGCCGCCAGGCGCGGCCTCGACGGCAACGGTGAACGGGTAACCCACCCGGGTCGCAGCGGCGGGGCCCGCCAGAACACCCGCGAGCAGCAGGCCGCAGAGCAGTCGTGGACCAAGACGTCGGCCCACCATCCCGCCCTCGGCAGGGCAGCGATCGCCGGCGACTGCCGGCGACGGCAAGCACCTGCCAGCGGCAGGCAAGCGGCTCAGTAGCCCCAGTAGCGAACCGGCGGCGGTGGGTAGGGCACGGGTGCCGGCACGACGTAGACCGTGCGGGGCGGTGGCACGTAGACTGGCGGCGGCGCGACGTAGACCGGTGGCGGCGCCTGGTAGGTCGAAGCCGCCACGCCAGCGGCGACGCCGGCTATCGCCAGCACCGCTGCCGGAGCGATCCAGGACGGCCTGTGCGGCCGTTCAGGGCGGTAGGCCGGGTACGCGCGCGGGCCGTGATGGCCGCCCCGGTAATCGCCCGCGTAATGTCCCCGATAGTCACCCCGATGGTGGCGATGATCGGCGAAGGCGGTGGAAGAGAAGCCGAGCGTCAGGCTCAGCGCGAGGGAGATGCCGGTGATGGTCGTTTTCATGTAGCGAATAACGCGGCGTTGCCAACCAGGATGACCGGCGATCGGGGATCATTCGTGAGCTCCTGTAACCGCCTGTAACCCGCCCCGCCCCGGCGCGGGCCGGCTGGCCGACGCCGCGCGGCGACCGCCGCTAGATCTCCAGCGGCGACAGGTCGAGGCGGCCGGCGCGCATCGCCGGGCACCAGAAATAGGCTCCGGACAGTGGCCGGGTGAAGCGGAAGAGGGCATCGACGATGCCGTCCTCGCTGCCGACCATTCGCCGCAACTGCGCCTCGAAGGGATCGAACGAGGTGGCGAAGGCAACGAACACCAGTCCGCCGCGAGGGCCTTCGGCCCACGGCATCGAACGGCGCAGGACGAAGGCCGGCGGCGTGAAGCGCTCCTGCGCCGTGCGCTGGACGTGCGCCGATGCCGGTGCATCGTCGATCTCCTCGTTGTCGCACCGGCGGCGGCCGATGCAGCGGTCGCGCTCGTCGGACGGCATCTGCTCGAAGCGGCCGAGATCGTGCAGCCAGCGCTGCACGGCAACGAAGCTCGACCCCGCCAGCAGCGGCCGCCCGGCGCCGACGATCGCGGCGGCCGTCGCCGCCTCGCCGACCGGGTTCTCGGTGCCATCCTCGTAGCCGGTCAGGTCGCGCCCCCCGTCGTGCACGAAGGCATCGATCGTCTCCGCGAGGCAGAACGCCGGTGCCAGCAGCTGCGCGATGTGGCGCGCCCGCTGCAGGAGTTCGCCGCGGTCGTCGCCGCGCAGCCAGATCCAGACGGCTGCCGGTGTCGCCGGCAGTTCGATCCCCGGCCCGGCGACACTCGGGAACGGCCGCAGCCCGTCGATGTCGATCGCCAGCGCCGAGAGCAACGAGCGACCGAGGCCGACGACCGTCCGTTCGCCGTCGGCGAGCGCGGCCAGCGCCCGCAGGCAGCCGGCGGCATGCGCCACGTCTTCGCCCAGGAAAGTCAGGTAGCACGCGAGAGGCGGCAGGGGGAGCAGGATTCCGGTTTGCGGTGTGTTCATCGCGGCAGCCATGATCGTTCGAAAGGGCGCCCTTGCGGGCGGTGAGCATTGATCGGGTCCGGCATCGGCAAGTTGGCGCGTCCGCTCGTCGCGCGGGATCAGCGGCTGGCAATCTGGTCGAAACCCGTCCGCCCGCCGATCTCGGCGGCGTTTCCCTCGCTGCAGACGACGCTGTCGACGCGCGCCATCGATGGCCCGCGGTGCGCCCACAGCAGCAAGGCTTCGACCGCCTCGACGGGGCCGCTGACGAGCGCTTCGACGCTGCCGTCGCGGCGATTGCGCACCCAGCCCGCAAGGCCGAGGCGGCCGGCTTCGGCACAGAGCGACCAACGGTAGCCGACGCCCTGGACACGGCCGCGGATCGACAACTGACGACAGATCGTTCGACTCATCCCGGATTCCCGGAGCCCTCGCCAGACCTTGACGACGGCCCATACGGACACAATCGTCGTCGAAGGGAGGGAGAAAATCAAGGGCCCACACGCCGAGACCACGGCACCGGCGGCGGCGACCGCCAATGCTGGCATAATCGCCCCCCATGCGGAGAAGAATATCCGGCGGGGCGGCGGCGCGGCACGCCACCGCGATCCGACCATGCTGAAGACCCTGCTGCTGCTGCCGCTGCTCGGGGCCGCCGTGGTTGCCCTGCTGCCCCATCGCAGCGTCGACCTGATGCGGCATCTGGCGAGCGCCGCCGCGGCCGCGACGATGCTCTGCGCCATCCTGCTGCTGGCCAGCTTCGACGCGACGACCGCCGACGTCCAGTTCTTCGAGACCCGGCCGTGGAATCCGCGCGTCGGCTCGCATCTGGCGCTTGGCGTCGACGGCATCTCGCTGCCGATGATCCTGCTGGCCACGCTGCTGTGTTTCGTCGCGATCTTCACCTCGAGCAGCGTGCGCAACGGCGCCAAGCTCTACTTTTCGCTGCTGCTGGTTCTCGAGACGGCCCTGCTGATCGTTTTCACGGCCCGCGACTGGTCGCTGTTCTACGTCTGCTGGGAACTGACGCTGATCCCCCTCTTCTTCCTCATCGACCGCCTCGGTGGCGCCAACCGCCATCGCGCGGCGCTCAATTTCGTCCTCTACACACTGGGCGGATCGGTGTTCATGCTGATCGCCCTGCTGCTGCTCTACGACGTCGCCCCCGGACACAGCTTCGCGATGGCCGACATGGCAGCCGGTGGTACGCACTTGCCGGTGCGCACGCAGGTGCTGGTCTTCCTCGGCCTGCTGCTCGGTTTCGGCGTCAAGATGCCGATCGTGCCGGTACACGGATGGCTGCCGCTGGCGCACGTCGAGGCACCGAGCCCGATTTCCATCCTGCTCTCCGGCATCCTGCTCAAGATGGGCGCCTACGGCCTGATCCGTGCCATCGCGACGCTGCCGGCGGCGGCGCTCGCACTGCAGGACTGGCTGGCGCTGCTGGCACTCCTCAGCCTGGTCTACGGCGCCGTCCTCGCCTGGCGGCAGACCGACCTGAAGGCGATGATCGCCTACTCGTCGATCTCGCACATGGGCGTCGTCCTGCTCGGCATTGCCAGCCTCAACCCGGCCGGCCTCAGCGGCGCCCTCACCCAGATGCTCGCACACGGCCTGACCGCCGGACTGCTCTTCCTGCTCATCGGCCTGCTCTACGAGCGGACGCACAGCCGCGACCTGGCGGCCTATGGCTCGCTGAACCGGATCGCGCCGCGCTTCGCCGCCTTCATCGTCTTCGCCCTGCTGGCTACCGTTGGCCTGCCGGGCAGCGCCGGCTTCGTCGCCGAAGTGCAGGTCCTGGTCGGCGCCTACGGCCGCTGGGGTGGCTGGCTGTTGCCGCTGTCGGCTGCGATGCTGGTCACTGCAGCCTGTGCCCTGCGCGCCATCCGCTGCCTGTCCACCGGACCCGAGCGGGCGATGGGTGCTGCGCCGGCCGGCATCGCCTGGTTTGCCGACCTTGGTCGTGTCGAATGCATGGCTGCCTGGCTGCTGACCACGGGCGTCGTCGGCATCGGCTTGCATCCGCAACCGCTGCTGCAACTGATGGCCTCCTCGCTGGCCCGGCTGGCAGCCGGCCTTGGCGCCTGAGCCAACGATGGGCCAGACCGCTGCCGACACCACAACCACGCCGAGCGCAGCGGTGCAGCGCGTGCTGGCATGCCTGCAGCACATCGGCCACCGTCTGCCGGCGCAGGCTCCACTGCGTGACTTCGTCCATCACAACACCCTGCACGCCTTCCAGCACCTGCCGTTCAGCGACGCGCTGGCCGCCGCGGCACGCCTCACTGGCGCCCACCCCTGGCTGCCCGAGGAACGTTGCCGGGAACTCTTCCGGCAAGGACGGATCGATGCCGGCGACCTGGCGGCGGCACTGCGGCAACTGCCGGCAGCACGTGCCGAGGCGACGCTGTTCGTTGCCGGCGGCCGGGCGTGGCAGCGCGGCGAGGTGCTGCAGGTGGCATTGCGCCACCCGGTAACCGCGATCCCGGCCGCCACCCTGCGCTGGCAGTTCGCCGAGCGGTCGGCCGGTGACAGACTGCAGCCGGACGTCGCAGCGCCGGCGCGGCAACGCCTGCTCGCCGCCAGCGGCGACGAGCAGGCGCTGGTCGCCGAACTCTGGGCAACCGCGTGCGCCCTGATTGGCGACATGCCGGCGACCCCGACCGCGAAGCCGGCGGCGCAACTGTGGCAGGAACTGCACGGCCGGCTCGGTGAAGACTGGACGCTTGGCGAGCTGCTGGCCCACCTCAGCGGCGAGGATGCCAGCGAGATCCTGCAGCCGATGCTGATCCGCCATCTCGCCGCCCATCTCGACGAGGGTCTCGCCGCCTGGAGGAACCCGGCACGGATGCAAGGTTTCTACACTGCCTGGCGAGCCAGCGCCGGCAGTGACTGGGCCTGGGAACTGGAAGAGTTCGCCGGCGCCCGGCAACGGATCCGGCTGTTGCCCGACGACCCGCTGCAGGCGATCGTCGACGAACTGCAGCGTCTCGGCGTCGACAGCGGGCGCTGGTGCGGCTACCTACAAAGGCTGGCGATGCAGCTGCCGGGCTGGGCGGGCATGTGCCACCGGCGGGAGAGTCGCCCACAGGCGGGCGCGCCACCGGTCAGCCTGGGCGAGCTGCTGGCCGTGCGGCTGGTCCTCGATCGCCTTTACGGCGAGCGGCTGCTGCGCCAGGTCTGGGGACTGCCGATGCAGCTCGAGGCGCTCGCCGCCCATCTCGTCGAGCACCCGCAGGAACTTCAGTTGCGGCACGCCCATGGCAACCGCAGCCTGCCGGAAGAGGTCCTGGCCAGCCTCAGGCCGCTGCTGCTGGCACCGGTTGCCGGTAACGCCAGGGGCTGGACGCAGCTGGCCGCCGCCGTGGCCGCGTCCACCGCCGGCGGCGCAAGCGGCGAAGAGAACGCCCGCGCGGCCTGGCCGCTGTTCGTCCTCGCCCAGCACCTCGGTCTCGGCGCCGGCGAGCTGCGCGAACTGGGCCCGGCGGGCGCGCAGGCCCTGCTCGCCTGTGCCACCTCGCTGTGCGACAGCGAACGCGGCCTGGCCTGGCTGCTGGCCTACGAGCATCACTATCGGCAACGGATCCTCGCTGCCCTGGCGGCCAACCGCGGTCGCTCTCCGGCGCGCGTGCCGCAGGCGGCGGCACAGTTCGTCTTCTGCATGGACGACCGTGAGGAGGGAACCCGCCGCCACCTCGAGGAGGTCGATCCGGCCTACGAAACCTTCGGCGCCGCCGGTTTCTTCGGCGTGCCGATGCTCTGGCAGGGGATCGACGACGATCGACCGACGGCCCTCTGCCCGGTCGTCGTCCGGCCGACGAACGCGGTACGCGAGACCGCCCCGGCGACAGCCCAGGCGGCATACCGGCTGCACCTGCGGCGGCGCAGGCTGCGCCTGCGCTGGCAGGAGCGGCTGCACCAGAAGAGCCGCCGCGGCAGCCTGCTGGCGGCGCTGTTGACTGCCGTCGCCGCGCCGGCGGCACTGCTCGCACTGCTCGGCCGCAGCCTCGCGCCCGGCCGCCTCGGCGGGTTGCTCGAGCGTTGCCGCGAGGCCTTCGACCAGCCGCTGCCAGGCACACTGCAACTGACGGCCGACGGCGACGAAGCCAGCCGAACCGCCAGCGCCGAGAACCCGCGACAGGGTTTCAGCGAGGACGAGCAAGCGGCGCGCGTTGCCGGCTTCCTGCGCAGCATCGGCCTCACCGAGGGCTTTGCGCCGCTGCTGGTGATCGTCGGCCATGGTTCGGACAGTCGCAACAACCCGCATCTCAGCGCCTACGACTGTGGCGCCTGCTCCGGCCGGCACGGCGGCCCGAACGCACGCGTCCTCGCCGCCCTCGCCAACCGGCCGCAGGTGCGGCGGCGGCTGGCAGAGCAGGGGATCGTCATCGCCGACGACTGCCGCTTCATCGCCGCCGAGCACAATACCTGCGACGAGAGCTTCCAATGGTACGCAGACGAGCCGCTCACCAACGAGCAGCAGGTCGCCTTCGCCCGCCTGCGCCGCGACTGCGACGAAGCCGCCCGGCTGCATGGCGTCGAGCGCTGCCGCCGCTTCGCCTCGGCGCCCGCCAGCCCGACGCCGCAGCAGGCGCGACGGCACCTCACGGACCGCCGCCACGATCTGGCGCAGGCTCGCCCGGAGCTCGGTCACGCGACGGTCGCGACCGCCTTCATCGGTCGCCGCAGCATGAGCCGTGGCGGGTTTTTCGATCGCCGCGCCTTCCTGATTTCCTATGATCCGCTGCCCGACAGCGACGGCCGCATCCTCGAGGCGACGCTACTCGCCGCCGCGCCGGTCGGCGCCGGCATCAACCTCGAGTACTACTTCTCGACGGTCAACAACGAAGGCTACGGCTGTGGCAGCAAGGTGATGCACAATCTTGCCGGGTTGTTCGGCGTCATGCAGGGCAGCAGTTCGGATCTGCGGACCGGCCTGCCGCTGCAGATGGTCGAGATCCACGAAGCGATGCGCCTGCTGGTGATCGTCGAGCAGACGCGCGAGATCGTCGGCGCCATCTATCAGCGGCAACCACCGCTGCAGGAACTGATCGGCAACGGCTGGGTGCTGCTCGCCGTACTCGACCCGCTGCGTGGTGACATCGACCTCTTCGACCCGGCGCGCGGCTGGCAGCCGTGGACCGCCGACCCCGCCGACCTGCCGCTGCCGGAATGCGAGCGCTCGCGCGACTGGTTCGCCGGCCACCGCGAGCCGCTGCCGCCGGCGCTGCTGCGGCGTCCGCTGGCACGTTCATGAGCCTGGTCGACACCGCCCTGGCGCCCCTCGCCGCGATCAGCGGCGTCGTCTGGCTGGTGCCGCTGCTGCCGCTGCTGGCAGCGCTGCTGATCGCCCTGCGCCTGCTGCTGCGCGGCAGCGACGGCGATGCCGGCGAGCCGCGGACCGCCGCCATCGCCAGCGGCGCCGCGCTGACCGCGCTACTGCTGCTCGTGCTGCTCGATCTCGCCGCCCTCGGCGGCGAGTTGCCGCCGCATCCCGCCTTCGGCGACTGGCTGCGCATTGGCGCGGTGCCCGTCCGCGTATCCTTCGTCCTCGATGCCTACAGCCTGCCGGCAGCGACGCTGGTGGCGCTGATCTGCTGCATCACGATCCGCTTCTCGGCCACCTACCTGCACCGGGAAACGGGCTTCCAGCGCTTTTTCCTCGGCCTCTGCCTGTTCCTCGCCGGCATGCTGCTGATTGTCCTCGCCGGCAATGCGGTCCTCTGCTTCGTCGGCTGGGAGCTCGCCGGTTTCAGCTCGTGGCTGCTCATCGGCTACGCCTGGGAACGTCCGTCGGCGACGCGCAACGCGCTCTTCGCCTTCGTCACCAACCGCATCGGCGATGCCGGCTTCATGCTCGGCATCGGTCTCGCGGTGTGGTCGGTGGGCACCCTCGAGTGGGCCTGGCTGGCCGGTGACGGCAGCATGGGGCGGGTCACCATCCGCCTCCTGGCGGCCGGCTTCGTCGTCGCGGCACTGGTCAAGTCGGCGCAGTTGCCGTTCACCCCCTGGATCGGCCGCGCGCTCGAAGGCCCGACTCCGTCATCGGCGCTCTTCTACGGCTCGCTGCTGGTCCACGCCGGGGTCTACCTGCTCTGCCGCCTGCAGGGCCTGCTGCTGCAGGCACCCGACCTGATGGCGCTGCTGGCGGCGGTCGGTTTGTTGACCGCCGCCTACGGCAGCCTCTGCGGGTTGGTGCAGAGCGACGTCAAGTCGGCGTTGGTCTTCGCAACCGTCGCCCAGGTCGGTCTGATGGTCTTCTGCTGCGGCCTCGGACTGTTCTCCCTGGCGGCCTGCCACGCCGGGCTGCACGCCTGCTGGCGCGCCTACCAGTTCCTGCTCGCACCGGCGTACATGCATCTCGTGCGGCAGCCGGCGCGACCGCCGCCGCGCTGGCTGGCGAACTGGCGCTGGGGCTACACGGCGGCACTGCAGCGCTTCTGGATCGAGCCCTTGGCGAGCAGCCTGCTGACGCGCCCGACCCTCGCCCTGGGCCGGGACGTGCGGGCACTCGACGAGCGCTTCATCGACCCCTTGCTCGGGGCGCCCCGCGAGGACGAGCGGTCGCCGGCGAGCCCTGCCGGCGACGAGCTGATCCGCGGCCACGGCCTCGCCGGCCGCGCACTGTTCGCTTTCGCCAATCGCCTGCAGTCGCTCGAGAACCGCCTGCTGCTCAGTGATGGCGGCACCCTCGGCAGACATCTGCGGCAGCTCGGACATTACGCCGACACCGTCGAGGCACTGCTCGAACAGCCGCGCTACCTGATGCTGATGGTCATGGCAACCTTCGTGGTGATCCTGTGAGCGAGGTCTTGTGGAGCACGCAGGCCGGCTACCCGCTGCTGGCGACGCTGCAATTCCTGCCGCTGGCTGGCGGCCTCCTCCTGCTGCTGCTGCGCGGGCAGGCTCTGGCACTGATCCTCGGTCGCCTCTTCGCGATCGGCGAACTGCTCGTCGCCATCGACCTGCATGCCCGCATCGATGCCTCGCGCAGCGCGCTGCAGTTCGCCGAACGCGTCGACCTGCTCGCCTATCATGCCGCTGCCGACGGCATCAGCGTGCTGTTCATCCTGCTCGCGGCGCTGCTCGGCGTTCTGCTCTCGTTCTACGGCATGGCGCGGCAGCAGATCTCGCCGGTGCACCTGCTCAGCGTGCTGCTGCTCATCGAAAGCGTCCAGATGACGATGCTGACGACGCTGAACCTGCTGTGGTTCGCCGCCGCCTCGGCGGTGCAGCTGGCGTTGGTCGCCTACCTGCTCTGGCGCTGGGCGTCGACCAGCGAGGAGAACCTCGCGCTGTCACGCTTCCTGCAGTATCAGCTCTTCGGCTGCGGCCTGTTCGTCGCCGGGGCGCTCGTCCTCGCCTGGAGCCACGTCGATGTGATCGGTGGCCGCTGGAGTTTCGACCTTCTCGATCTGCTGCGGACGCCGCAGATCGGCAAGTACCAGTCGGTCGCCTTCTATCTCCTGTTCTACGGCCTCGCCATCCGCACACCATTGTTCCCGCTGCACGGCTGGCTGCCCAACTCGGCCGGCCACGGCCTGATCGCCGTCGCCCCGGTGCTGCTGCTCGGCGTCAAGGTCGGCATCTACGGCATGGCGCGCTTCCTGCTGCCGCTGACCGCCGAAGCGGTCCTCACCTGGCAAGCGTACGTCGTCGCCTTCGCCATGGTCGGCGTCTTCTTCGCCGCCATCCTCGCCTTTCGCCAGATCAATCTGCGGCGGCTGATGGCCTTTGCCGTCGTCAGCCACACCAGCCTGATCGTCATTGGCCTGTTCACGCTGCACCCCGCGGGACTGCAGGGCGCACTGCTGCTGGCAATCAACTTCGGCCTGGCGGCGACGCTGATGCTGCTGATGATCGGCTACGTCTACCGCCGCACCGGCACCACCGAGCTGGCACGGCTCGGCGGCCTCTTCGACCGCATCCCCTTCATCACCATCGCCTTCCTGATCGGTGGCCTGGCGATCCTCGGCATGCCGGGAACACCGGGCTTCGACGCCGTGCATCTGGTGCTCGAGGCGTCGATCGAGACCTTCGGCGCCCTGCCGACGATCGCCACCGCGCTCGGCAACGTCACCGCCGCCGGTTTCCTGCTCTGGGCCTTCCAGCGCGCCTTTCTCGCGCCGCGGCCGCGCGACCTGCCGGCGGCACGCATCGCCCGCACCAGCCGCATGGAGTATCTCGTCGGCGGCGCCACACTGCTCGTGCTGCTCGCCGCCGGCTTCTATCCGGAACCGTGGCTGCAGCTGACCGACAGTGCGACGGAGGCACTGGCAGAGCACTTCGTCCACCATGAGTGAGATCGCGCACTGGCCCCTGTTGAGCACGCTGCTGGCGCTGCCGCTGCTCGGCGCGCTCGGCTGCGCGCTGCTGCGGCAGCCGCCACTGGCGCCGTCCATCGCGCTCGGCAGCAGCCTGCTGACGCTGCTCTGTTCGCTGCTGATCGTCGGCGTCTTCGATGGCGCCGACCCGGACTTCCAGTTGCGTGAGTCGCACGACTGGATCGGCGCCCTCGGCATCCGTTATCTGGTCGGCGTGGACGGGCTTTCGGTGCTCTTCCTGCCAGCAACGGCGCTGCTCTTCTGTGGCGCGATCGTCGCCGGCTGGCGCCCGGCGGCCGCCACCTCGCCGCTCTCGCCGGGTCTGCACTTCGCCATGCTGCTGCTCCTCGAGGCGGCGACCCTCGGCGTCTTCTGCGCCCTCGACACCATCCTGTTCTTCTTCTGCTGGGAGGCCACCCTGCCGCCACTCTACTTCCTCGTCAGCCAGTGGGGTCGCGGGACGGGCCGCCAGGGCGCCGCCGTCCGCTATTTCCTCGTCATGCTGGCGGGCGGAGTGCCGCTGCTCTTCGCGTTCCTGGCGCTCGCCTTCGCGCCCGCCGGCGCCGCTGCCCCGGTGTTCGATCTGCCGACACTGCTCGCCACGCCGCTGCCCGAGCAGCGGCAGTACCTCGTCTTCCTGCTTCTGCTGCTCGGCCTCGGCGCCAAGATACCGCTGGTGCCGCTGCACACCTGGCTGCCGCCGCTGGCGATGAACGCGCCGGCGGCGGTCACCGCGCTCCTCGTCGGGCTGAAACTCGGCGCCTACGGCCTGATCCGGCTGGCCATCCCGCTGGCGCCGGTCGCCGCCCGCGACCTGCACTGGCTGCTCGCCGGCTTCGGCACCGTGGCGATCCTCTACGGCGGCGTCGCCGCGCTGGTGCACAGCAATCTGCGCGGCATGCTCGCCTACTCGGGTCTGGCACATGTCGGGCTGGTGCTGCTCGGCCTGGCATCGTTCTCGGTGTACGGGCTGCAGGGCGTCCTGCTACAGCTGTTGAACTTCGCCCTCGCCGGTGGCGGCGCCTTCCTGGTCCTGTCGTTCCTGCAGCGGCGCACCGGATCGACCGACGTCGCACGCCTCGGCGGCGCCCTGCGCAGCATGCCGCGCCTCAGCGCCCTGTTCCTGCTCTTCGGCCTCGCCGGCATCGGCCTGCCGGGGACCAGCGGCTTCCCGGGCGAACTGCTGATCATCGTCGCCGCGCTGCATGACCACACCGGCGCAGGCCTCGCCGCGCTGTTCGGCATGGTGCTCGCCGCGGCGGCCTTCCTGTCGCCTTTCCGGCAGGCGTTCTTCGGGCCGGCGAACGTGCCGGAGGTCGCTGCCGCGGAAGATCTGCTGCCGCGCGAGATGGCGCTGCTGCTCGTGCCGGCGACGCTCGTCCTGGCCATCGGGCTGTACCCGATGCCGATCCTCGAACTGCTGCGACCAGCAGCCGAAAGCTGGGTGGCGGCGCTGGCCGGGCTCTGAGCCACAGTTGCCCGACGCAACAGCCACCCCAACCGATCTCTTTGCGAGAAACCCGATGAAAGAAACCGACGACATCCTGGCCGTACCGTTGTGGATCAACGGCCATGCCTTCCTGACCATGGCGCCCGCCTTCTTCGACGTCCGCGACCCGCGCAGCGGCCTCATCCGGCGGCGGACGCCGCTGTGCGGCGCTGGCCAGGCGGCGACGGCGGTCGACGCCGCCGCCGCGGCGTTGCTAGCGTGGCGGTCGCTGGCCATCGCTGAGCGCGCGCAGTTGCTGGCGAAACTGGCCGATGCGCTGGCCGGATACGGTAGCCATTTTGCCGGCCTGATCGCCGAAGAGAGCGGTCAGCCAGACGCTGCCGCCACAGCCGAGGTGGAGGCGGCGCTGTGCCTGCTGCGCCGCGCCACCAGCGAAGCGACGGTGGCCAGCAGCGACGGCGGCGTCGTCGCCATCGTCTGCGACGACCGGGCGCCGTTGGCGGGCCTGCTGCAGCGCGCCGTGCCAACCCTTCTGGCCGGCTCGACGGTGGTCGCCAAGCCGAGTCCGAAGGCCCCTTCGGTTGCCGTCGCGCTGGCCGAACTGATGGCGCAAAGCGGCTTTCTGGCTGGTGCCTTCAACGTCCTGCACGGCGATCTGGAAGCGATCGAAGGCCTTTGTGCAGCGCCGGCGCTCGGCCGGCTGCTGTTTTCCGGCGAAGCCGCGCTGGGCAGGCGAGTCGCCGAGATCGCCGGCCGCCATGGCCGGCAGCTCGCGGACTGAGGCATGCACCGCATCGTCTACCTCGAACGGGAATCGATCGTCGCCGAAGTCCGCCGGCCCGCTTTCCCGCATCACTGGCGCGAGCATCCGTGCACGCTGCAGACGGAAGTCGGCGAACGGCTGGCCGGGGCAACGATCGCCATCGTCAACAAGCTGCAGCTCGACGCCGGATTGATCGCCGCGCTGCCGGCACTGCGGATGATCGCCGTCGCCGCCACCGGCACCAACAACGTCGACCTCGACGCCTGCCGGGCACACGGCATCGTCGTCAGCAACATCCGCGGCTACGCCGTGCATACGGTTCCCGAGCATGTCTTCGCGCTGCTGCTGGCGCTGTCGCGCAACCTCATCGCCTACCGGCAGTCCGTCGCCGCCGGCAGATGGCAGCAGGCCGAGCAGTTCTGCTTCTTCGATCATCCGATTCGCGACCTCCATGGCATGACGCTGGCGATCATCGGCAGCGGCAGCCTGGGCTGCGGCGTCGCCCGACTGGCCGAGGCTTTCGGCATGCACGTGCTGCGCAGCGAGCGCAAGGACGCAGCGACGCTGCGGCCGGGCTACACGCCGTTCCCGCAGGTCCTGCGCGAGGCCGATGTGATCTCGCTGCACTGCCCGCTGACCAGCGCCACGCGCCACCTGATCGGTGCCGACGAACTGCAGGCGATGAAGCGCTCGGCGCTGCTGATCAACACCGCCCGCGGCGGCCTGGTCGACGAGGCGGCGCTGCTCGCCGCACTGCGCGAGGGCCGCATCGCCGGCGCCGGCTTCGATGTCCTCAGCGTCGAGCCACCGGCTGCCGGCAACCCCCTGCTCACGCCCGAGCTGCTGGCGCTGCCGAACTTCCTGCTGACGCCGCACGTCGCCTGGGCCAGCCAGCCGGCGATGCAGGCACTCGCCGACCAGCTGACCGCCAACCTCGAGGCCTTCGCCCGCGGCGAGCCGCAGAACCGGGTGGCCTGAGGCCGATGATGCCCGGCCGCCGGCGGCACTGGCCGCTCCTCTCGCTGCTGCTGCTCTCGCTGCTGCCGCTCAGCGGCAGGGCGGCGGCGGTCAACGTCGCCGCCGCCGCCGACCTCAAGTTCGCGCTGAGCGAGATTGCCGCCAGCTACGAGCGGGAGCACGGCACTCGCATCATCCTTTCCTTCGGTTCGTCGGGCCATTTCGCGCGCCAGATCCCGCAGGGCGCGCCCTACGAACTCTTCCTCTCGGCCGACGAGGAGTACATCTTCCAGCTCGCCCGGCAGGGCCTGCTGCGTGACCGCGGACGGCTGTACGCGATCGGCCGCCTGGCGCTGCTGCTGCCGCGCGGATCGCCGGTGGCGGCCGATGGCGAGCTGCGCGGTCTCGCCAGTGCGCTCGCCGCCGGCAAGCTGCAGCGGCTGGCGATCGCCAACCCGGAGCACGCGCCCTACGGCCGTGCCGCCCGCGCCGCGCTCGAACGGGCGGGGCTCTGGCAGCCACTGCAGGGGCGGCTGGTGTTTGGCGAGAACGTCGCGCAGGCGGCGCAGTTCGCGCTCAGCGGCTCGGCGCAGGGCGGCCTCGTCGCCTGGTCGCTGGCGCGCTCGCCGGAACTCGCCACGCGCAGCGTCGCAGCGCTGATCCCGGGCGACTGGCATCCGCCCCTGCGGCAGCGAATGGCACTGACGCAGCGTGCCGGCGCCGAGGCGCAGCGCTTCTACGACTACCTGCAGCAACCGTCGGCGCGCACCGTCTTCGAGCGCCATGGTTTCGCGCTGCCAACCGACTGAGCGACGATGGACTGGCAGGCGCTCTCGCTGTCGCTGCAACTCGCCAGCGCCACCGCGCTGCTGTTGCTGCCGCCGAGCGTCTGGCTGGCGCGCCTGCTCGCGTGGTCGGCCTGGCGCGGCCGTGCGGCGCTGGAAGCGGCGATCCTGCTGCCGCTGGTGCTGCCGCCGACGGTCCTCGGCTACTACCTGCTGCTCGGCCTCGGCGGCGCCTCGCCGCTCGGCCAGGCCTACCAGGCGCTGACCGGGCGCATGCTGGTGTTCAGCTTCGACGGCCTGCTCGTCGCCTCGCTGATCGTCAACCTGCCGTTCGCAGTGCAGCCGATGCAGCGCAGCTTCGCGGCGATTCCGCGCGAGCTGCGCGAGGCGGCATGGGTTTCTGGCCTGTCGCGCTGGCAGACCTTGCTGCGCATCGAGCTGCCGCTCGCCTGGCCGGGAATCGCCGCCGCGCTGGCGCTGAGCTTCGCCCACACGCTCGGCGAGTTCGGTGTCGTGCTGATGGTCGGCGGCAGCCTGCCGGGCGAGACGAGGACGATCGCCATCGCCATCTACGACCAGGCGCAGGCGTTCAACGACGCCGCGGCGGCCGGCATGTCGGCGCTGCTGCTGGCGCTGTCCTTCGTCGCCGTGATCCTGGTCAGCCGGCTGGGCCGCTCGCTGCCGCGCCGATGACGCTCAGCGCCCGCCTCGAGCAGACGGCGCCGATCCCGCTCGCCGCCGACATCGACTGCGCCAGCGGCGAGCTGCTGGCGCTCGTCGGCCCCTCCGGCAGCGGCAAGTCGACAATCCTGCGCTGCCTCGCCGGCCTGCACCGGCCGGCAGCCGGCCACGTCCGCTGCGCCGACGCGACCTGGTTCGATGCCGCCCGCGGCATCGACGTCCGGCCGCAGGAACGCCGCGTCGGTTTCGTCTTCCAGCACTATGCCCTCTTCCCGCACCTGAGCGCGCTGGCCAACGTCGTGCAGGCGCTCGGTCACCTGCCGCCGGCGGAACGGGTCGCACGCGGGCGTCACTGGCTGGCGCGCTGCAATCTCGACGGCTTCGACGACCGTCGCCCGGCCGAACTCTCCGGCGGCCAGCAGCAGCGCGTCGCCCTCGCCCGCGCGCTGGCGCGCGAACCGCAGGTGCTGCTGCTCGACGAACCATTCTCGGCGGTCGACCAGGTGACGCGGCGCAAGCTCCTGCGCCAGTTGATCGAGCTGCGGCGCTCGCTCGCCATCCCGATCGTCCTCGTCACGCACGACCTCGAGGAGGCCGCCCTGCTCGCCGACCGCATGACGGTCCTGCATCGTGGCCGCACGCTGCAGACCGCCGCTCCCGAGACGATGCTGGCGCAGCCGGCGAGCGCCCTCGTCGCCCGCCTGACCGACCAGCCGAACCTGTTCGAGGGCAGGGTGCTGCAGCACCTGCCGGCGGCCGACACGACGCTCATCGAGTGGCTCGGACGGCCCTTGGCGGCGTCGCACCAGCCGGCCTTCGCGGTCGGCGAGACGGTCTCCTGGCTGGTCCCGGAAGCGGCGGTGGTGCTCGTCCGCGAGCACCAGAGCGAACGCGAGAACACCGTCAGCGCGGTCGTCAGCGAGCGCCTCGCCTGGCGCGGACACGCCACCGTCAGCGCCCGCGTCGACGGCCGCCGCGAGGCGACGCTGAACTTCGCCATCGGCGCCGCGGTGGCGCAGCGGCGGGGAATCATCCCCGGCGCGTGCGTGCCGCTGCAGTTGCAGAAGTCGGCGATCCGCCTGCTGGCCGCCGATGCGGCGATCGCCGGGCAGGTGGGGACGGCCGGCAAGGGGCAATCCACCTGAGCGCTGCCGTGCGCGGACAGGGCATTCCGTTACCGGCCATCAAGAGACGTAGCGACTGTGAAAAATCGTCAGGCTCGAACGACGGGTAACTGAGCCCTAAGCCGCCATCAATTGCTCGAGTCGTCAGTCTCTTGCTCCGCCGTAGCCGTCGTTCACTTCTTTCTCACAACCAGACTGCTAACGGTAACGAACCGGTCATTCGAGAAACACTAGATTTCGGACGCGCTCCCGCCGGCGGATTCCTTAGCCGCCGCCACCATGCGCGGCGCGTACAGTTGGGTCAGCATCGGCCCCAGAACGGCCGTCACCAGCACCATGATGAGCACCGCGTTGAGCATGCGGGCATCGAGCAGCGGCTGGCCAGCGGCATTGAACGTCTTGTACGCCACCAGTGTCGCCGCCAGTGTCGCCGCGACCTGCGGCAACGTCAGCGACCACACTGTTCGGCGCGCAGCGGTGTCGTAGCCGAAGGCACGACCGCAGGTTTCCGCCGCAATCCATTTGCCGGTAACGAGCGCGCCGATGATTCCCGCCGCCAGCAGAAAATCCTGGCTGATGGTGCGAATTAGCTCAAACGGGTCGATCAGGAAACCGGTTGCGATGAAGAAGATCGGGATGAACAAGGTGTTGCCCATGAATTCCATCTTGCCCTTGGCCGGCTTGTCCTTCACCGCCGCGTTCACCGCCAGGCCGGCAAGGAAGGTGCCGACGATGCCGGGCAGGTTGATCCACTCGGCCAGCAACGCCGTTACCGCGAGAATGCCGAACATCAGGATGAAGTAGGTTTCTTCCTCGCCTTCGACGCGGCGCAACACGTAGGCGCCTGCGCGGCCCAGCCCGAACAGGACGAGCGGAACGAAGACGACGATCTCGACCACCTGGATCGTGATCCCGGATACCGAAAAGCCGCTGGTGTACAAAGGCACGCAGACGGCGAACACGAGTAGCGACAGGGTGTCGGAAACGATTGTCGCGCCGGTGACGACGACCATGGGTTCGAGGCTCCGCGCCCCGACCTTGGCAACGATGGTCGCGCCGAGCATCGTATGCGAGGCGAGCAGCGAACCGACGACGATGGCTGGCAGCAGGTCATAGCCGAGCCACAGGGTGACCAGCGTTCCCAGCAGCAGGGGAACACTGGTCGTGACCACCCCGAAGCCGAGCGAGCGGAAGATTTTTTGCCTGAACAGCGTCAGGTCGAGTTCCAGCCCCGCGAAGAACATCAGCAGCAGCATGCCGACTTCGGAGAAGAATTGCATGACCGGATGCTGCGGGGGAAAGATGTCGAGTACGTGCGGCCCGAACAGTACGCCCGCCAGCAGCAGCCCGACGGCCTCCGGCAGATGGATGCGGCGCGACAAGCGCGGAATGATGACGATCAGCATCATGCAGACCGCAAACCTGGCCAATATGGGCAAGACTTCGAGTGCCTTGTGCAGGTAGTCGAACATGGACATCCTGCTATTCCTGAAACGAACTGTTTGGAGAGGGTTGCTTATTCACATCATATCCGGCACATGCACCAGGAACTCCGGCATGTCCGGGAGCCCGCCTATGAACGTGTCCTTTTTCTTCCCTTTCGCCGAGAAGCGCTGCACGCGCTGCTTGAGCCGTTCGGCCACATGGAAATCGCCATCCCGTCCGATCGCAAAGCCAGATGGCGCATATAACTTGCCGTCGATGATGGTGCGTGCCTTGAGCTTGCCCTGTCGTGCTTTGGCCGGGATGTCGAAGGCAAGGATGCTGCCGGTGCCCGCCGCGCCGATGTAGAGGGTGTCACCGTGAAGAATGAGGTGCACCGGCTTGGTGAGTCTGCGCCCCTTGATGCGCGCGACGAGTCGTCCCGTTTTCACTTCAAAAATCTTGACGGCGTCGCCCGCCTCGTCCGCCTCGTCCGCCACGTAGAGACGCCCGCGATGGACGATGATCCCGCGCACCGAGTGCCGGGGTTTGCCGTGCTCGTCCAGAACGACCTTGAGGCCTTGCGGCGCCGGAACGTTCGAGGGTGCGCTGTTGCCGACTTCCGGGAGGTGACCGTGGCTTGATGCAACGAGGGTGCCAGGCAAGAAGTTTCCGTTTGGAAATTTCCTGCGCAGGTGTTTTGCCACCGGCGCGGGTGTGAAGGTTTCCGGCAAGATGGCGATGACGGTGTTGGTATCCTGGCAAGAAACATAAATGCGGCCATCGTCGCCGAGTTCGACGTCGAACGGGTGGACCCGAGTTCGACAAAAATACGGCTAAGTGATTGTTTGTGCGCAATTCACCGGTTCGGAATTGGCACTACAGACGTCTAGCGGAGGGCTCGGGCAGGGCGACGGTGTCGAACAGCTCCTTCTGTTGGGGGGTGATGGCGGACAGGCCGGAGGCTGACTGGCGTTGATGCAGCGTGACCTGGTGGTACTGGATGTGGCGGGCGATCTCCAGGGCGCGCTCCGGGGAGAGGGGGCTGGCCTTCGCCTTGAGGCGCAGGCGCAGCACCCGATAGAGCAGCAATGCCAGGAAGCAGATCAAGGCGTGCGCCCGGATGCGATCCGGCAGGCGGTGGAAGACCGGCGCGATTTCGATCTCGGACTTCAGAACACGGAATCCTCGTTCGATGTCCGCCAGCGCCTTGTAGCGCGCCACGATCTCGGCCGGGGGAGAATCCGGAACGTTGGAAACGAGGATCAGCTTGCCATCCATGAGCCGCGCGCGCCTCAGCGCCCGTTCGTCGATCTCGTAGGTGAACACCTCGGAGGCGAGATTGACCTTGATGATGTGCGCCAGATGCGCGTCAGCGACCGCCTTGTAGAAACGGGCGATCGTGCCGGCGTCTGACAGCTTCTTGCCCGGGTGTTTCTGGCCGGCCTCCTGGCCATCGAGTTTCTCCGCCCACTGCGCGGCATCCCTCTCCAGCGCCGCAATGCGCTCATCGCGTACGCGACCCTGCTCGCTGGCCCTATCGGGGCGATGGGCAACGATCAGACGAAACCCCTCCCACTTCAGCTCACCAAAGACCTCTGCCGTCGCCGGCCGGCAACTCTTCTCGTGGAACGGGGTGAGCAGGCGGTCAAAATCCCCGTAGCGCCGCGCCGGGACGGCCAGAATGAACTCCAACGGCTGATCGCCGACGCGCAGCGCCCGGATGGCTTCGAGATTGTCGAGACTCAGCAGACCCCGATCGGCGACCAGTACCACGCGTTTGATCGGATAGCGTGCCAACACTTTCTCGATCGTCGGCACCAGCGTCGTCGTCTCGCCGGTATTGCCGGCAAAGACCTCATGATGGATCGGCAAGCCGTCCGCCGTCTGGACCACCCCGAGCATCACCTGGCGTACCGTCCCACCCTCCTTGGCATGGCCAAAGTGCCGCAGGTCCTCGGACTCATCGGTGCATCCTTCGGCACGGATCGTCGTCAGGTCGTAGAAGACGATCGCCAACTCCTGATCGATCAACGGCCGCAGGAGAGCTGCCAGAGCGTCGTCAACCCGGTCGGCACCCTCCGCCAGAGTATCCATCGTGCGCAGCAGGTGCTGGTGGGTGACCGAATCGGCGCTGACCTCGGGAACACGGGTGCCCTCCAGCCAGCGCAGGATCCCCAGCTTGGACTCCGGATCACACAGCCGGTTGAACACCATCACCCGCAGCAGACCTTCGGCGTCGAACTGGTGGCGATTGCGCAGCAGCCGGCGAAAGGCGTCGGCGAAGCCCAACTCTTTCCACAGGGCGGTCAGCAGCCAGGTGTCGCCGACCGACAGCGCCGGTGCAAAGGCGACCTCGCCGGTCCCTTCCTCGAGGGAGGGCTTGCCCGCCGCCCGCAGCAGACCGTTGAGCAACGAGTCGGTCTCGCCGGATCGCACCGCTTCGATGCGCCCCAAGGTGGCGATGACCCGCTGGCGAGGTACCCCGGAGGGGTCTCGGTAGGCCTCGACGAGCTTGACGTACTGGCGCGGGCCGGACGTGGTGATCTTCACGAACATGTCGCTACTGTATCCTCATACAGACATGATCGCAATAGTCTTTTACGCCAGACGTGTCACTACACGAAATTTCCAGCTGCGCGCCAACCCCTTGTTTTTATTGGGGCCGAAGCCCCGTCTATGCGTATGGCACGCGAAAAGTGTCGAACTCGGGTGACCCGGTTGTTGCCGCTGGCGTCCCCGAGCGACCAGCCGTTCTGCAACACCAGGCCTGCACTCCACTTCGCCTGTTGATAGTAGAGAAGCGCAGCCGGTCCAAGGGCCACACGGTTGCTGCCGAGTTCAGGCTGGGAGCGGGTTGGCAACAGGATGGTAGGGCCGAGGCCCCAGACGATCTCGCCCGCCTTCTTGGGCGAGACGAACAGGTTGATCAGCGTGTCGCTGAGGCCGGTGGTCGAGTTCTCGCCGGCTGCGCCGGGTATGTGCGCTACCGGCAGGATCGTGTAGGTGACCAGCCGATAGTCTTCGCTGATCGAAAACGGCCTGGGGCCGTCCTGGAGAGGTCACTCGAGTTGCAGCAGAAAGGGTTTGGCGAGAAGCACGCGCATCCGCGCGGAATCGAGCCAGGGCGCAGCGCAGGAATTTCGGATGAAGGCGATGGCCCCGCGCACGCCGAGTTGGTCGAACAGATCGCGCAGCTGTCGCGTGAAGCGCGCCAGGGTATTGAAGACATGCGCCAGCCGCATCAGGAGGTGGTAGCCGCGCATCGCATTCCAGTCGAGGGCAAAGGCATGCTCGTAGTGGTAGCCCTGGTGTTTCTCGACGAGGAAGCCCGCTTCGATGCCCCAGCGGTGGCGGGCGCCGAGATTGCAACGCACATGGACGTTCTCGCAGCTGAGCGGCCGGCTGGAGAGCCAGGCGTGGCGTGCCGTCTCGGTCACGATGGCGGCCTGTTGGTCGACCCGCTGCCAGCTTTCCTCACAGACGACCACGTGCAGCTTGAGCCGGCAACGACCGTTCGCGCCAAAGGCATACTCGATGTCATTGACCCAGCTGAAGTGCTGTTGGCGTTTGCCCCAGTCCAGCTGCCGGGTTTGCGACTGCCGGGGCTGCAGCGCGCGGAACTCCTCCCAGACCGAGGGCAGATCCTTGTCCCGGAGGACGATCATGAACTGCCAGCCGGCGCGCAGGCAGCGTTGCATCACCGGCCCGTTGGCGTAGAGTCCGTCGAGCACGAGCAGGATCGGCAGGCGCGGGAACAGCCTCTTGAGCCGGTCGCTCAAGCGCGCAAAGCCGCGCAGCTCGCAATCCTGCTTCTGCGCTTCGCTGTCGCCCAGCGCGTGTTCGAGGAACTCGCTGAGCAACGGGATGACCAGACCGCCGTGGAAGACGAGGCTGGCTTCGAGCACGTAGACGAAGTACTGGGTGTGGCGGTTTTCGTCCTTGCCGACGCTGCGCTGCAGGAGTTCCTCCGCCCAGAGGGTGTCGCCGGCGAGCTTCTGCGAGCCATCGATGGCGATCGGATGGCAGTGGTTGATCAGATAACGCCGGAAGCTCTTGCCGCGGATCAGGCGGCGCACCAGGTCGACGTGCGCCTCTTCGAGTTCAGTCAGGTCGATGTCGCGCAGCAGCCGATAGAGGGTGTCGGCGTGCGGCAGGGCCTCGATCTCCGGGAACAGCAATTGCAGGTTGGCGAGGAACTGCGGACGGGTCATTTCGCGGTTGGTCTCGCGCCGGGAGGCGAACTGGAAGACGAACATCAGCAGGCCATAGAGCAGCAGCACGGTCAGCTTGTGCCGGCGCTTCCTGGGGTCTCGCGGGTCGGGAATCCGTTCCAGCTGGTCGAGCAAGCCCGGCAGCTCCTGGCGCAGGAGGCGCGCCTGCTTGCTCACGGCGTCCTCGCGGGCTGCGCGTTCTTCGTCGATGGTCGCGAAGCTCGAGCATCGGTTGGGCAGCGGCGGGGGTGACTGGGGCCGTTGTCCCATCGCGCGCCGCTTCGCGTTCAGCGCCTGCTCCTGCCGTCTCTTGTCGCTGCGTTGCGCCCGAATGCCGGCACGCGTCGGACGACGGCAGGGTTTGCTCATCGCCGGGTGGGCTCGGTCACGGCGCACAGCCGGTCCCGACCGTCGCTGCCGAGCGGCTTGACCCATACTTGCCGAGGCGTGCTGTGATAGGTCCGGCCAGGGCGGGCCAGCCCGCGTCCGCTGGTCTCTCCGAGCAATTGCCAACCGGCAGCCCGGTAGCAGGTGCCGGTATGCTGTCGCGGGTCGACGAAGCTTTCCAGCAGCAGGGGCTCGAAGCCCCAGTGTTCGAGCCAGTCGCTGCGCGCACGACGCGCGAGTTGGCCGAGCACCTGGCTGGCCAGATGCGGCACGCGGACGTGCGGGAAGATCAGGAAGCGACTGTTGTTGAGTACCCGTGGCAGGTTGTGGCGCCGGGTCTGAGCGGTCCAGCCGATCCAGTCGTCGCGCACGGCCACTGCCCGGGCGGCACCGGACAACAGGACACAACCGAGCCGCAGCTCGCCCGCCGTGATGAAGTAACGCAACCGGTAGCCGAAGGCACCCTGGAAACCGAGCGGGTGCCAGCGCGCCATCAGATCATCCCATTGCTTCGCCAAGGCGGTGTCGTGGATCACTTCCAGGCGGACCGGGGCCAGGGCCGACAGCGAAACCTCCACCGGAGTCGGCTCGACCATCGGCTCGGCAACGGCCCGGGGCTGCGCCGGGCAGCGTGGCGTCGAACGGGATACCCGCGCGGCCCGCTGTGCGGGCAGGACGAGCAGGCCGGCCGCCTGCAAGCGCTGCAGGAACTCCAGGCAGGCGCCCGTCTTCGCCGTCCCCGTCAGCGTCACCCAGCCCAGATGCTCGCACAGCGTCGCCGCCAGTTCATGGCGCGCCAACCCGGGCAGCCACGCCACCGTCGCGCAGATGTCGGCAACCTCTCGCGCACTGAACTCCCGGCCGCAGTGCACCCAACTGCTCGGCGTCATCGCATCCATCGCACAACCTTCACCAGAAACGCAGATCCGCTAACCTCAGCCTATTCTGCCAAAGGCCTCGAAAATTGTCTAGCCCTCCTTTGCGAAAGCCTTTTTTTGCGGTGGCCGTCAAGCCTTGCTACGACTGGGCTGCGCGGGTCATGCTTCAGGGCTGCCCTGTGCGAGGAACTGCAGGATTTCGTCAGCCGCGACCTGCTCGAGGAGCTTCTGGAGCACTGCGAGGAAGCCATCGACTGGCTGGAAACGCAGCACGCGCTGATCGACCGCGTCACCCTGCCGAACTACCTGCAGGCGAACATGGAGCCCGGCGGCGACTGAGAGGTTGTGGATAAGTCGTCGCGCGCTGGCCGAGATGCAAACCGCGGGCGATCGGTCGCAAAGCGGAATGATCGACAAGCCCTGAGCAGTCGCCTGGCGATCGCAGTCGCGGCCAACCTGCCGCCAGCCATTGTTCCCGGAGGAAGAACGTGTACGTCTGCGTCTGCATGGCGGTCACCGAGCAACAGATACACGAAGCAGCCCGGCGCGGAGCAAGGACTTTGCAGGATTTGCAACGCGATCTCGGCGTCGCGAGCGAGTGTGGCGCCTGTGCCGCATTCGCTCGCGAGTGCCTGAAGAACGCCCGGGAAACGCGGCCGAGCCCCGCCCCGGCGACGCGGCAGGCTTCCTGAGCGGGTGTGCGATGGGCCATGCTTCGGCCTGACGCCGACGCGAGTGCAGGCTTTCCGCAACGTCGGCAGGGCCATGTCTTGCGACACAGGCTGACCGGTGCTACGCTCGCCGCACTCCCTTCGGCGACAGCGACATGTGGAACCAAACCGAAAAACCCGTTCCCATCGACCCGTCGCAGGTTGTCGTCGGCCTGTACGTCTGGCTCGACGTGTCCTGGAACGAGCATCCGTTTCTGTGCAACCGGTTCAAGGTCGGCAACGCCGGGCAGATCGCAGCGATTCGGGCCTGCCAGGTTGCAGGAAAGCTCTATTACTTCCCGGAAAGAAGCGCCGCCGTCCCCTTGCCGCTGACGGATTCCGCTGTGCCGACCGGGAAGCCGGAAGATCGGGACATTGTCGCCGAAGCACGCGACCCACAGGATGCTGTGGCCTGTGACGGGCGCGCCGACGACCCATCCGGCGAGATGGCGAGCAGCGAAAGGTGTGCCGAAGTCGCACGAGAGAAGCAGTTGAAGGAAGAGCGCCGGCGCAGGCAGCAGGAGGTCGCGGCCCGTGCCGAGCGGGCCTGGGAGGGCGCGGCCCGGGTGACGCGGGAAGCGATGATCCAGATGCCCCACTCACCGAAGCAGGCGGGGGTGAAACTGCGTGGTCTGTCGGAAGACATCGCCAGCAGGATTGCCCAGGGCCAGGAGGTCGCGCTTCGCCTGATTGGCGACAAGGGAGACGAGGGACCCCAGTTCCATGCGCTCAACGTCATGACCCTGTCCGTGCTGCTCGGCAGGGCCGCCGGGCTCGACGAGGGCCAGCTCGCCGAATTGGCACTGGGCACGCTGGCCCACGACATCGGCAAGGCGCAAATCCCCGTGCACGTCCTCAAGACCAGGAACCGTAGCCGGTACGAGGAGGACCTCTATCGGCGACATGGCGCCTATGGCGTCGAACTCGCCGCAGTGTCCGGGGCATTCGCCCCGTCTGCCCTGGCAGTCATCGCCGACCATCATGAATACCTGGACGGCAACGGCTGGCCGACGGGGAAGCGCAATCCCGGCCTGGCCGCCCGCATCGGAGCGCTGGTCAATCGCTATGACCGACTGTGCGCGCCGGAGTCGCCTGATCGCGACGCTTTGATGCCCACGGCGGCCTTGGCGCACCTGTTCCGTGTCGAGTCGGCCCGGTTCGATCCGCGCCTGCTCAGCATGCTCATCAAATTGCTCGGGGTGTACCCGCCGGGTACGATCGTCCGGCTGAGCGACGAGTCGCACGGCCTGGTCGTCGCTCCGGGGAAGGACAGCCTGCGCCCGACCGTCCTCGTCTACAACCCGGAATTCGCCAAGCAGGACGCGCCAACGCTCGACCTAGCCGAGGTTGACGAGCTCAAGGTCGAGGAGGCGCTGCAGCCGGCAAGCGTCCCGGCGAGCATACTGCACTGGTTGAAACCACGCGAGCGTCTCTCGTATTTCTTTTCCAGCGAAACGAAGTGACGAGCCGGGCTGGCGTGACCGGCACGTCGCCGACAGGCTGCTAGCCGCAGCTGCCCACCGCACCGCAAGCGGTGCAGAAATCGCAGCCGTCCTTGCGGATCATCGTCATGTTCCCGCATTCCCCACACAGCTTGCCGGCGGTGGCCGGGGCCGCGCTGCCGCCGGCCGGGGTCTGCAGGATGCCCATCTGCTGCAGCGGCAGGCCGTGCTCGTCGAGGATGCCGAGCATCGCATAGCGGTGGATGATCAGCTGCGCGAGGTAGGCCACGGTGGACGGGTAGTTCGTCTGCCGGCGGGTGCCGGGAATGAAGGCCATGAAGTCGCCGAGCGGCTCGGGATAGTCGAGCAGCTTGCGCAGCTTCATGCCGATCCACGCCGGGTCGATGACGCGCATGTCGAAGGACAGGAGTTTCGTCAGCCCGTCGAGGGCGCGCGGATAGTTGCCCGAGAGCCAGACCGAGTACGGCCGGGTGACGCCGTCGGGCAGCGTGATCTCCTTCAGGCCGAGGACGAAGTCCTCGCCAGTCGCCGGGTTGAAGACGTCGACGGTCCAGGACAGCGTACCGTCAGTGCCGGTCTTTGGTTCCTTGCGGCTGAACATCGCGTCGAGCACCGGCGTCGGCCCTTCGTGGCGGAACGAGCCGAGCCGGTCGACGCGGAACTGGATCAACTGCGCCATCGCGGCGACGACCGACGGCATGCGCTTCCTTTCGCCATGCGGCGGAAACGGCATCTCGAAGCCTTCGTCACCGGCGGTCCTGGCCAGCGACTCGAGCTTCAGCGCCAGCCAGCCATGGTCGTTCGCGCGCATGTCCATCGACAGGGTCTTGGCGACCGCGCCGAGACCACGCGGCTGCTCGGGCCCATTGACCCAGGCTTCGAAGGGCCAATGGCGGCCGTCCTGCTCGATCTGGCCGACGAAGAGCGCGAACTTGCCGTGCGTGTGCTCGATCATGTAGGTCCACGCCATGTTGCCCTCGAGCATGTTCGGGCGATTTGGCCAGCGCAGGCTGGCGAGCACCGGTGCCGGCAGCGTCTTGATCGTCAGCCGGCGGTTGGCATCGCCGATCTCGAAGTCCTGCGGCTGCTTGCGGTCTTCGGCCTGCTTCTGCGACTCGACCGAGAGCACCGAGCCAAGGACGGCGTTCGGGCGATAGGTGGCAAGCCCCTTCAAGCCCGACTTCCAGGCGGTGAGGTAGAGGTCCTGGAATTCTTCGTAGGGATAGTCGGCCGGTACGTTGACCGTCTTCGAGATCGAGGTGTCGATGTACGGCGCCACCGCAGCGACCATGTCCTTGTGCGCCCTGGCCGAGATTTCGAGCGCGGTGACGAAGTAGTCGGGCAATTTCTCGACGTCGCCGCCGAGGTGCCTGTAGAGCCGCCAGGCGTAGTCCTCGACGGCGTACTCCTTGAGAGTGCCATCCGCCATCCGCTTCTTGCGGCTGTAGGTCCAGGAGAACGGCGGCTCGATGCCGTTCGAGGCATTGTCGGCGAAAGCCAGCGAGATGGTCCCGGTCGGCGCGATCGACAACAGGTGCGAGTTGCGCAGGCCGTGCTTGCGGATCTCGCTCTTGATGTCGGCGGGCAGGCGGGATGCGAAGTTGCCGCCGGAAAGGTAGAGTTCGGCGTTGAACAGCGGGAAGGCGCCGCGCTCCTTCGCCAGTTCGACCGACGCCAGGTAGGCGGTGTCGCGCATGAACTCCGAAATGCGGGCGCCCATGGCCATCGCTTCCGGACGGTCGTAGCGCAGGCGCAGCATGCACAGCGTGTCGCCGAGACCGGTGAAGCCGAGGCCGACGCGACGCTTGTTGGCCGCCTCCTCGCGCTGCCGCTCGAGCGGCCATGCGGTGACGTCGAGGACATTGTCGAGCATGCGCGTGGACACCTTGACGACCTCGGCGAAGGACTCGAAGTCGAACTCGGCGTCGATCGTGAACGGCGACCTGACGAACAGCGTCAGGTTGATCGAGCCCAGGCAGCAGCAGCCGTAAGGCGGCAGCGGCTGCTCGGCGCAGGGATTGGTGGCCTCGATGAGCTCGCAGTAGTAGAGGTTGTTGTCCTTGTTCATGCGGTCGAGGAAGAGGATTCCGGGCTCGGCATGATCGTAGGTGGATTTCATCACCTGGTCCCAGAGGTCGCGCGCGCGCACGCGCCGATAGACCCAGACGCCGTCGTCGCGCTGGAAGGCACCGGCGCGCTTCATGTCCGGACTCGGTTCGGCGCGATGCGCCAGCTCGACCTCGCTGTCGGTCTCGACGGCCTGCATGAAGGCGTCGGTGACGGCGATCGAGACGTTGAAGTTGCTCAGGTCACCGTGATCCTTGGCGTGGATGAAGACCTCGATGTCCGGGTGGTCGCAGCGCAGCACGCCCATCTGCGCACCGCGACGCGCGCCGGCCGATTCGACGGTCTCGCACGAGCGGTCGAAGACGCGCATGTACGACACCGGCCCCGAGGCGCGCGACTGCGTTCCCTTGACCAGGGCGCCGATCGGCCGGATCGACGAGAAATCGTAGCCGACGCCACCGCCGCGGCGCATGGTCTCCGCAGCTTCGGCGAGGGCGCTGTAGATGCCCGGCTTGCCATCGACGATCTCGACCACCGAGTCACCGATCGGCTGCACGAAGCAGTTGATCAGCGTCGCCGCGAG
This sequence comes from Accumulibacter sp., assembly GCF_036625195.1. NCBI lineage: Bacteria > Pseudomonadati > Pseudomonadota > Betaproteobacteria > Candidatus Accumulibacter > Accumulibacter sp. The sequence goes on along the minus strand of NZ_JAZKUG010000001.1, from coordinate 1,909,381 downwards.
CGTCGTGCCGGCGGCCGAGTTGATCCGCCCGGCGGGGACGAAACCGTTCTCCTGCGCCCACAGGAAGCGCCCCTCCCAATGCGCGCGCTGCTTCTCCTCCTCGTTGGCGGCGAGCGCGAAGGCCACCCGCCGGCGCACGTCCTGTACCGTCGCCTCGCTGCCCTTGGCGTACTTCTCGACCAGCACCTCGCCCGAAATCTCCTGCTCGGCAAGCGGCGCGATCGCCGGTGCCTCGGCGATCGCCGACAGGGGTAACTGATAACTGAGCTGGCTCATGGTCTTGGTCCCTTGGTTGTCTGGTTGCTGGTGGATGCGGCAGCCGATGCTGCCTGTGCTGACCCCGGCGACCGGCCGTCGTCGCGTGCAGGAGCGCACCGGAGCCGCCGCAGGTTCTCCCGCTCGCGCTTCGGCGCAGCGGGGCGTCACGGACGTAAAGCTACTACATCTAGTACCGATGGGCAAGAAAATTACTAGATATAGTTATCCACAGCTGCATGGGAAACGCCATGGAAAAGCTGTGCAAGCATCTCCCCGGGCCGTGGACGGCAGCAATTCCCCCTGGACTCGCGGCAAGCCGGCAGCGCCGCCCGCCGCCGTTGACCGCCAGCTGGCGACAGGCACGGCCGACGGCGGGCGTGTTCAGGCAGGCTTCTGGCGCTCGCGGTTGGCGTGCGCGATCAGTGAGGCAATGACGCAGGAGGCGATGCGCGTCTCCGCGGTATCGGCCCGACTGGTGAGGACGATCGGCACGCGTGCGCCGAGGACGATGCCGGAACTGAGCGCGTTGGCCAGGTACTCGAGCTGTTTGGCGATCATGTTGCCGGACTCGAGGTCGGGCACGACGAGGATGTCGGCGCGACCAGCGACCGCCGAGGTGATTCCCTTCGTCTTCGCGGCGACCAGCGAAACGGCATTGTCGAAGGCCAGCGGCCCGTCCAGCAGCCCACCCCTGATCTGCCCGCGGTCGGCCATCTTGCACAGCGCGGCGGCATCGAGCGTGGACTGGATTTTCGGGCTGACGGTCTCCACTGCCGAGAGGATCGCCACCTTGGGTTCGGGCGTACCGATGATGTGCGCCAGCTCGATCGCGTTCTGGATGATGTCGACCTTTTCCGGCAGTGTCGGCGCGATGTTGATCGCCGCATCGGTGATCATGATCGGCCGCGGATAGGTCGGCACGTCCATCAGGAAGACGTGGCTGATGCGGCGCTCGGTACGCAAGCCGGCGCTGCGCGAGATCACCTCGGCCATCAGTTCGTCGGTGTGCAGGCTGCCCTTCATCAGCGCCTCGGCATCGCCGCTGCGGATCAGCGTCACCGCCATCGCCGCCGCTTCGTGACTGTGTTTGACGTTGACGATGCGGTGCTGCGCCAGATCGAAGCCGTTCTCCTCCGCCACCGCGCGAATCTTCGCCTCCGGCCCGATCAGGATCGGCTCGATCAGCCGCGCCTCGGCAGCCAGCAGGGCGCCCTTGAGCGACTCGCGGTCACAGGGATGCACCACCGCCATGTCGATCGCCGCCAGACCCTCGGCACGCTGCACCAGCGCCTGCAGGCGGGCGTACTTGTCGGAGATGGTGATCTCCGGCATCGCCACGCGCTTCGTCCGGATCTTCTCGGCCGGTGCCAGAACCTCGGCGCTGCCCGAGACGACGAGCAGCTTGTCCTGGTTGAAACAGGTGCAGTCGAGGAGGATGTGGTGGTTGTGCGCGAACTTCTGCCGCACCGTCACCGTCACCGTCACCGTGTCGCCGATCGTCACCGGGCGGGCGAAACGCAGCGTCGATTCGATGAGGATCGTTCCCGGTCCGGGGAACTGCGTCCCGATCGTCGTCGACAGCAGCGAGGCGCTCCACATGCCATGTGCGATGAAGTCGCGAAACAGCCCGCTGTGCCGGAACTCGGCCGTAGCCAGAGCCGGGTTCATGTCACCCGACATCAGCGCGAACAGCTTGACATCGTCGGGGCGCAGGGTGCGGATCAGCGAGGAGGTGTCACCGACGTTGATCTCGTCGTAGGTCCGGCTTTCGAGGTACTCCAGAGGTGTTTCGAAATGCATGATCGTCCTCCGCATGATGTGCGCAATGATCTCCGGCGGCAGCGCCGGACGATGCCGAACGATCGCCACCGCCGCCCGTTCGCGATTCGCCGGCAGGCGATATTATGCTGCAATGCAGCACGGAATGGTATGCCCATCGTGCGCGGCGCCGGGCCCACTGCTGAAAGCGACTTCCGGCCCACCGACGGCGCCCAGGCAGCCGGCAAGCTGCTATCGTGTCGCCGTCGCCCACCCATCCCTTGCCGGAGAACACCCGACCATGGTGCAAGCGCTTGCCGAAGACGGCGTCAGCCAGACGATACGTGGCGCCTGCCCGCATGACTGCCCCGACACGGAGGGGTGTCGCCAACGGTCATGACTGTTGAGACACCCCGGATCATGAAAGTCATGAACGTTTCCCACGCTGCACCAACAGCCGCTCGGCGGGGACCCGGACCTCAATGACGGCGTGCGCATCAACATCCGCCCCTTCGTCGAGGCCGGCGTGCTGCGCATCCCGCGCAACAGGATCGGCATCAGATGCGAGGTCGACCGCGGCAAGGACGTCGCCTCCGCGCCCTGGTTCAAGCTCGCGGACTTACAATGAGCCCGAAGGCACACGCATCAACAACCAACACACGACGCTGGCCGAGAAGAAGGCGGCCAGGGAGAAAGCAAGGGTGATGCCATGAAACCCTCTGAAGCCCTGCAACTGCATCGCGCGGCGATCCGGCAGATCGTCGCACGCCATGCAGCGACCAACCCGCGCGTATTCGGCTCCGTCCTGCACGGTGAAGATGACGAGGGCAGCGACCTCGATCTGCTGGTCGACCCGGTGGCGGGGCGGACCACCCTCGTCAGCCTGGTCCGGATCAAGCGCGAAATCGAAACTCTGCTCGGCGTGCGAACGGATGTGCTGACCCCGATGGCCCTGCATGAGCGCTGTCGCAGTGTCGTGTTGAGCGAAGCGGTGCCGCTATGAACCGCCATGCGCGTCGTGTTCCCGAACGCATTCAGGACGTGCTGGAAGCCATCGGCAACATCGCGGCGGACACGCATGGCATGACGGAGGGCGAGTTTCTCGCTGACGGCAAGGCCCAGCGTGCGGTGATCGAAAGCCTGATCGTCATGGGCGAGGCGGCCAACCGCATCATGCGGATGGACCCCGGCCTGGAGCAGACGGCACCCGCGTTGTGGCAGCATTTCCGCGACGCCTACGATATGCGCATCATCCTCACCCACGAATATTTTCGCGTCGATGCTGCGCTGGTCTGGGCCACGGTGCAACACGATTTGCCCGCCTTCAAGAGCGAACTGCTCCGATCATGAAAGCACAGACGGTTTTGGCGGCACTGGTCGCTCGCCTCAAGGAGCAGGCCAAACGGTGCAACCCGGCGCTTGAGGCCGCCCCCGTCGCGATTCTCTGGACTGACGAAAAGCGCGAATGGGAAGGCGTGCTGCGCAGGATCATGGAGGCATTGCCGGAACTGCATGCCGTCGGCGCTTACAACCCCGGCCAGCCCAGCGGCCCCGGCGTCTGGCTGCGCATGGTGGCCGATGGCCAGGCGGGCGCGGTCGAGCCCGACAAAGCGGCGATTCTCTACCTGCCTGGCGTAGGCAACGGCCAGTTGCGCACCGATCTGCGCGGCCTCAAGGATGACCCGCAACTCGCACCGCTCGCCGAACTGCATTACCGGGGCCGTTTCTGGCGGCAGGAGAACGGCAAGGACTGGACGCTGCGCGCCTTTCTCGAATCCAGGCGCGGAGGCCTGGGGCTCAAGGTTTCGGCCAGCCAGGAAACCGGGCAGGCGCTCAAGGCGGCGATGGACAAGCTGTTGATGCAGCATCTGCCCGTCCTCGATGCCGTGATCATCGACTAGCGCCATCTCAACGACCTGATCAACCCGGCACCCGACGAGACCGTACTGCGCTGGCTGACCACGCCGGAAGCGATCCGGGCCGAACAAGGCACCTCGTGGGAGAGTTCCGTCGCCAACGCGAAAGGGCGTTTCGGCGTCAATCCGGCGAAGGGGCCGCTGGAGGTCGCGAAGCGCATTCTCGCCAGCATGCCCGGCGAGGCGGCGCACCGGCTGTGGGAGCAGTATGTCGCCCACTGGCACAGCTATCCCGATGCCTACGAAGTGTTCCGGGGCATCGCACCGCCCGACCTGTTGCAGGGGGCCGAACGCTACCCGCGTGAAAACGACGCCGATGAGAAGCGCCTGGCCGAGGAACTGCTGCAGGCCGCCAGCCTCGATCCACGAGCGGCAGTCAGCGCCGTGTTGGCGGCTGAGGACCGGCACGCTGACCGGAAGCAATGCGCAGGAAGCAGCGCGGCACTACGGCGATCTTGGCTGGGAAGTCGATGCCGCTGCCCGTTCGGCCATGGCGATCGCGCAGCCACATGAACTGGAAAGGCCGATCTACGCCGTGCTGCTCGCCCTCTATCGCCGCTGGCTGGAAAGGCAGGCCGCTGGCTTCCAGGCGCTGGTGAAGAGAGACGGTTATCCCGGCTGGAGCCTGCCGGAGGTGGCCGATGGCACGGTGCTGCTGTTCGTCGATGGCTTGCGCCTCGACCTGGCGCGCGAACTGGAAGCGGCGCTGGACAAGGGCAATGGCTTGACGGTGGTGCTGCAACCCGGGTTCACCAGCGTTCCCTCGGTGACCCGCAGCGGCAAGGTCTGGGTCTCTCCGGCCCGCAAGCTCGCCGATGGCGGCAATGGCGGCGACTTCGCACCCAGGCTGCCGAAGGGAGCCTACACGGCGGACAAACTGCGAGGCAATGGAGCGGGAGGGTGTCGCCGTCGTCGATACCGAGAACCGGAGCCTCGCCTATGGCAAGGGCTGGGCGGAGTTTCCCGGCGACATCGATGGCGACGGTCACGCCAAGGGCCGGAAGCTGGCGTGCCATTCCGGCCCACCTCGACGACCTGGCCAATGCCATCCGGCGCCTGCTCAATGCTGGCTGGAAGCAGGTCTGGGTGGTGACCGACCACGGCTGGTTGCTGCTGCCGGTCGGCCTGCCCAAGGCCGAGCTCCCCGCCAGGCTGACCGAGACCAAGTGGGGCCGCTGCGCGGTGCTCAAGGATGCGGTGGCCGACGCCGACTGGCTGGAAGTGGATGATTTGATCGGCGAGCAGATTGCCGTGGTACTGCGCCGCGACGGCCAGAAGGTAGCCAAGGAACGCATGAATCTTGGCGCAGCCTGGGAAGGGAACGCCAATGCAGCTTGACACCCTGGACCGCAAGGTCGCCGAAGCCTTCGCTGGTTACGTCGTCCGCAAGGACTTGCGTGCGCCAGTTTTCGCGCCAGTTTCCGTTGTCCACCTACGTGGTCGCGTTCATGCTCGGCCGCTACTGCGCCACCATCGACGAGAGCGAGATTCAGGAGGGGCTCGCGATCGTCCAGCGCCAGCTTTCCGAGCGCACGGTACGCGCCGGCAGCGAGGAGCTGATCAAGTCCGTCGCCCGTGAACAGGGGCAGGTGCGCATCATCGACATCATCACGGCACGGCTCGATGCCAGGACCGATTCGTATGTCGCCGAGTTGCCCTCGCTCAAGCTGCGCGACGTGCGCATCTCCGCGGAACTGGTCACCGAGCACCAGCGGATGCTGACCGGCGGCTTCCATGCCGAGGTCACGCTGGGCTACGACGCCACCATCGCCCAGGAGACGAGTGGTCGGCCTTTGGGTGTCGCCGGCCTGCGTGCGATCCAGCTTTCGCAGCGCGACGTACTCGACAAGACGTCGGCTGCGCGGGCCAGGCTGACGACCGCCAAGTGGAAGGACTTCCTGTTGCGCTCGATCGGCCTGGAACCGGCGCAACTGACCGAACGCCACAAGGATTCGATCCTGCTGCGCAGGATTCCGTTCGTCGAGCGCAATGACAACCCGGTCGAGATCGGCCCGCGCGGCACCGGCAAATCGCGTTTGTTGCAGCAGGCCTCGCCCTACGCCCACCTGGTCTCCGGCGGCAAGGCCACCGTGGCGCGCATGTTCGTCAATAACGCCAACGGCCAGCGTGGCCTGGTCTGCCAGTACGACGTCGTGTGCTTCGACGAGGTGTCCGGCATCTCCTTCGACCAGAAGGACGGAGTGAACATCATGAAGGGCTACATGGAGTCGGGCGAGTTTTCGCGCGGCAAGGAGAGCATCCGTGCCGACGGCTCGATCGCCATGCTCGGCAACTTCGATGTCGATGTCGAGCACCAGCAGCGCATCGGCCACCTGTTCCAGCGGCTGCCGCCCGAAATGCGCGACGACACGGCTTTCATGGACCGCATCCATTGCTACCTGCCGGGCTGGGACGTGCCCAGGCTCAAGCCGGACCTCTTTACCGACCACTTCGGCCTGGTCAGCGAGGAAAGCCTCGAATGGGCCGTGCGCTTGGCGCTGGAGGTTCGCCGTCGCGTCAAGGAACAACAGCAGCGCATCGGCGCCGCCGAGTTCCGCAATACGCATTTCAGCTACACCTTGGGTGCCGAAGGCGTCGAGAAATTCGTCTCCTCACCGGAATTGCAGAGCCAGGGGGGCATCGGCGACGAACCGCTCGAAGCCGGCCAGATCTGGGACGCTCTCGCCCGACGGTCAGGACGAACATCCCGGCCTGTTCCGCCTCGAAGTCACCGAAGGTCCGGGCGGCGGTGTGCGCGTGCTCAACAAGCCCGTGCCACAAGCCTTCCAGGAATCGATCCGATGCGCCGAGCAGAACCTGTACGCGCGGGCCAGGCAACTGGTTGGCGACCGCGATCCGCGCGCGCATGGGTTCTCTGCCCAGTTGCGCGGCTTCGATGCCGCGAAGAGCGGCGCCAAGACCGGCGTCGCGTCACTGATCGCGCTCTGCAGTGCCCTGCTGCGCAAGTCGGTTCGTGGCGGCTTGGTTGTCGTCGGCAAGCTCACCCTCGGCGGCACCATCGAGCCGATCCACAACGCCGTCAGCCTGGCCGAGATCGCCGTCGAGAAAGGTGCCCAATCCCTATTGCTGCCAGTCTCCTGCCGTCGCCAGTTGTTCGATCTGTCCGATGAGATGGCGACCCGGCTGGGCATCGAGTTCTACCAGGACGCGAAGGATGCGCTGATGAAGGCGCTGCTGGTTTGACGGGTGCCCAGGCAGCCGGCAACCTGCTATCGTGTCGCCGTCGCCCACCCATCCCTTGCCGGAGGACACCCGACCATGGCGCAAGCGCTTGCCGAAGACGGCGTCAGCCACACGATACGTGGCGCCTGCCCGCATGACTGCCCCGACACCTGCGCACTCGAGGTCACGGTCAGCCAGGGCCGCGTGCTGAAGGTCGCCGGTGCGGCCGATCACCCGCCGACCGCCGGCGTGCTGTGTACCAAGGTGGCACACTACCCCGAGCGCATCCATCACCCGCAACGCCTGCTGCACCCGCTGCGGCGCGTCGGCGCGAAGGGGCCGGGAGCGTGTTTCGAACGCATCAGCTGGGACGAGGCACTGGCCACCATCGCCGACCGTTTCCGCGGCATCATCGCCAGCCATGGCGCCGAGTCGATCGTCCCCTACAGCTATGCCGGCAACTCGGGTCTGCTCGGCTACGGTTCGCTGGACCGCCGTTTCTTCCACCGTCTCGGCGCCGCGCAGCTCGACCGGACGATCTGCGCCAGCGCCGGTGCCATGGGCTACCGTGCGACGGTCGGTGCGAGCATCGGCTTCGACCCCGAGAACGTCGTCGACGCGCGGCTGATCCTCATCTGGGGCAGCAACAGCGTCGTCTCCAACCTGCATTTCTGGCGCCTGGCGCAGGAAGCCCGGCGGCGCGGTGCGCGCCTGGTCGCCATCGACCCGTGCCGGACGATGACCGCCGACCGCTGCGACCAGCACATCGCCCTGCTGCCGGGAACCGACGGCGCGCTGGCGCTCGGCCTGATGTACGTGCTGATCCGCGACGACCTCCTCGACCAGGACTACATCGCCCGCCACACGCTGGGCTTCGCGGAACTCGCAGAGCGTGTGCAGGCCTTTCCGCCGGCACGCGTGGCGGCGATCTGCGGCATCGAGGCGAGCACCATCGAGCAACTGGCACACGCCTACGGCCGCACAAGACCAGCGGCGATCCGTACCAACTACGGCATCAACCGCACCGCCGGTGGCGGCATGGCGCTGCGCACGATCGCCTGCCTGCCGGCGCTCACCGGCGCCTGGCGCGACCCCGCAGGCGGTGTCCTGCTGTCCACCTCGGGCAACTATCCGGTCAATACGGCCGCGCTCGAACGGCCCGACCTGATGCCGCATCCGCCGCCACGCATCATCAACATGAGCACCATCGGCCACGACCTGCTGCACGCGCGGCCACCGATCCAGGCGATCTTCGTCTACAACAGCAACCCGCTGGCGGTTGCCCCACAGTCGCGCGAGGTGGTGCGCGGCTTCGCCCGCGACGACCTGTTCACCGTCGTACACGATCTCTTCCAGACCGACACCGCCGACTATGCCGACATCCTGCTGCCGGCGAGCAGCCACATGGAACAGCTGGACATCCACAAGTCCTACGGCCATCTGTACATCCAGCTCAACCAGCCAGCGATCGCGCCGCTCGGCGAGGCGCTGCCGAACACCGAGCTGTTTCGTCGCCTGGCATCGCGGATGGGTTTCAGCGAGCCGTGTTTCGCCGACAGCGACGAGGATCTGTGCCGCCAGGCTTTCGACTGGAGCGATCCGCGCCTTGCCGGCCTGTCGTGGGAGCAGCTCGTGCGCGACGGGCACGCCCGCCTGCGGCTGCCGCAGCCCTACGCGCCGTTCGCCGACGGCGGCTTTCCGACACCGTCGGGAAAGTGCGAGTTCTACAGCCAGATGCTCGCCGACCAGGGACTCGACCCGCTTCCCGACTTCATCGAACCGCGCGAATGGCGGTGCAGCCCGCTGGCGCAGGACTTCCCGCTGGCCCTGCTGACGCCACCGGCGCGCAACTTCCTGAACACCAGCTTCGCCAACTCGGCACGCTTCCTGGCGCAGGAAAAATCGCCGAGCATCCTGATCAACCCGGCCGACGCCGCCGCGCGGGCGATTGCCGACGGCAGCGAGCTGCGCGTCTTCAACCGGCGCGGTGAGTTCGCCGCCCGGGCGGTGGTCAGCGACCGGGCGCGGCCGGGCGTCGTCGTCGCGACCTCGATCTGGTGGCGCAAGCTATCCCCCGACGGGCGGAACTGCAACGAGGTGACCAGCCAAGCGCTGACCGACATGGGCGGCGGCGCGACCTTCTACGACTGCCTGGTGGAGGTGACACCTGCCTGCCAGGACAGCGCTTCCTGATACAGTGCCTTCCTGCTGGCGCCGGTGATCGCGTGCGCCAGCCGCGTCGCCTGGCTGGGCGGCAGCCCGTCGTCGAGCAGCAGTCGCAGCACCCGCCCGCCCTCACCGCTGGCCGCGACCGCCGGCGCGCCCGAAACGACCAGCACGAACTCGCCGCGCTGGCGGTTGGCGTCGGCCAGCAGCCACGCCGCTGCCTCACCCAGGGGACAGGAATGGATGCTCTCGAACAGCTTGGTCAGTTCGCGCGCCAGCACGAGCGTACGCTGCGCGCCGAAGGCCGCGAGCAACGCAGCGACCGTTTCGATGATGCGATGCGGCGCCTCGTAGAAGACCAGTGCGTACGGCAGCTCGGCGAGTTCGCGCAGCGCCTGCGCGCGTTGCCCGGACTTGGCCGGGAGAAAGCCGTAGAAGAGAAACTGCGTCTCGCTCAACCCGGCCGCCGACAGCGCGACGACCGCGGCACAGGGGCCGGGCAGAGGGATGATGCGATGACCGGCGGCGCGCACGCGCGCCACCAGCCTCGCGCCCGGGTCGGAGATGCCCGGCGTGCCGGCATCGACGACCACCGCCACCGACTCGCCGGCGGCGAGCAGCGCGACGACGCGCTGCGCCGCCGCCTCCTCGTTGTGCCGATGCGCCGCCAGCAGGCGGGCGTTGCAGCCATGGTGACGCAGCAGCGGCGCCGTGTGCCGCGTGTCCTCGGCGGCCACCCAGGGCACCTGGCGCAGGACCTCGATCGCGCGCTGCGTCATGTCACCGAGATGGCCCAGTGGCGTCGGCACCAAATATAATGCAGCGGATTCGTTCGTCATCGGAGTCGGCAGGCAGTGAGCGGCAAAGATAACACGCCCGGACCCGGCAGGAACGCCGCCAAGGACGGCGAGGCCGCCGAGGAACTGGCGGCGCGCTTCCTCGCAGCGCGCGGACTGAGCATCCTGCAGCGCAACTTCCGTTGCCGCGGCGGCGAGGTCGACCTGATCTGCCGCGATGGCCGGGCGCTCGTGTTCGTCGAGGTGCGGCTGCGCCGCAACGCCGGCTACGGCGGCGCCGGCGCCAGCATCACCAGCGCCAAGCAGCGGCGAATCGTCCTCGCCGCCGAGCATTACCTGGCGCTGCGCGGTGGCAGCGACTGCGACTGCCGCTTCGACTGCATCCTGCTCGACGGACTGTCCACGGCCGCCATCGAGTGGATCCCGGATGCCTTTGCGGCGCCTTGAGCGGGCCCTCGCGCTCGCCATCGCCCTCGCCCTGCCCGCCACGCCGCTGCCGGGCGGCGAAGCGATCCGCGTCCTGGTGCAGAGTTCACCGCTGGCCGGCAGCCAGTACTATGCCGCCAGCGCGCTCTGGTCGCAGATCAGGACCGGTGACCGGCTGACGCTGGTGCGCGAAGCCGACAACCGGCACGACCGCAATGCGGTGCGCGTCGACTGGAACGGTCAGCAGCTCGGCTATGTTCCGCGCGCCGAGAACCGCGCCGTCGCGCGCGCCCTCGACGCCGGCGAACGACTCGAGGCACGGGTGTCGAGAATGCGGCAGGACCCCGATCCCTGGCGCCGGCTCGAGTTCGAGGTCTTCCTGCTGCTCTGATGTTAGAATCGGCCTCTTTACGCGCTGCGAAACACCGCCGATGGACCTGACCGACCGTATTCGCCAGCAGTTCAGCGACAGCGTCCAGATCAAGCTCGACGCCCGCGAATCACTCGCGGCACCGGTCGGCCGGGCGATCGAGACGATGGTCGACTGCCTGCTGAACAACGGCAAGATCCTTGCCTGTGGCAACGGTGGCTCGGCTGCCGACGCGCAGCACCTGGCAGCCGAACTGGTCGGGCGCTTCGAGGTCGAGCGCCATGAACTGGCGGCGATCGCCCTGACGACCGATACCTCGATCCTCTCGGCGATCGCCAACGACTACGGCTTCCAGGCCATCTTCGCCAAGCAGGTGCGCGCGCTCGGACAACCCGGTGACGTCCTCGTCGCCATCTCGACCTCGGGCAACTCGGCCAACGTCATCGCGGCGATCGACGTCGCGCACGAGCACGAGTTGCGCGTCATCGCGCTGACCGGCAAGGGCGGTGGCGTGATCGGCGAGATGCTGCACGAGGACGACGTACACATCTGCGTTCCGGCCGAGCGCACGGCACGCATCCAGGAAACGCACCTGCTGGTCATCCACTGTCTCTGCGACGGCATCGATTGCCTGCTGATGGGAGTTGACGAATGAAACGACTGCTCGCCATGGGCGCGCTGCTTGCCGCTGCGCTGCTGCCCCTCTTGCTGCAGGGCTGTCTGCCGGTGGTCGCCGCCGGCGCCAGCGGAGGCGCTCTGGCGGCCTTCGATCGCCGCTCGCTCGGCACGCAGACCGACGACGAATCGATCGAATGGAAGGCGACTGCACGCATCGGCGAAAAGCCCTGGGAAAACGCCCACATCAACGTCACCAGCTTCAACCGCAGGGCTCTTATCAGCGGCGAAGTGCCTTCCGAACAGGTGCGCATCGAAGTCGAGAACATCGTCAATGCCGTGCCACAGGTCCAGGGGCTGTACAACGAGCTGACCGTCGGCCCCGTCACGTCCTTCTCGGCACGCAGCAACGACTCCTACATCACCACCCGCGTGAAGAGCCGTTTCGTCGATGCCGGCAAGTTCAACGCGATCCATGTCAAGGTCGTCACCGAGGCGCGTGTGGTCTACCTGATGGGCCTGGTCACGCAGCGTGAAGCCGACGCCGCCGTCCAGGTGGCGCGTACGACGAGCGACGTGAAGAAGGTGGTGACGCTGTTCGAGATCATCTCCGACAGCAAGGCGAAGGAGCTCGATGTCTCACTGCCGAAATCGAACCCGCCGGCAGCCCCAGCGAGCGGCGGCGGCTGAGATCTCGAGTGGCAGTCGTCGCCGGCAGGCGGCGTTGAAGCGCAGAGCGAGAGCTGGCGCTTGCCGGCACGCGGGCAGCACCGCTGCAGCAGGCGAGGCGGCGGCCTGGCGATGCGGCGGGTGCCTGCGCCAGGCTCGCGTCGATCGACGAGCCGGTGCCGGCAGCGGGCAACGAGAGGAGCAGTGGAGGAAGCGCGATGAGCAAGGAAATCGTCGTTTGCCTGGACGGAAGCTGGAACGATCCGGTCGGGCGAACCAACGCCTACCGGCTGTTCCAGATGCTACCGGGAACCGAGCGACAGGTCGACGAGAGCGGACCCATCCGCTCGCATCTCGTCAGGACCGGCGAACAGCTCGCTGCCTTCCATCTCGCCAGCGTCGGCAGCGGCGGCCGCGCGCAGGGCCTGCTGCTCGGGACGCAGGGAATCGGCCTGCACGACAGCATGATCGACGCCTACCTGCTGATCTCGCAGGTCTATGAGCGGGGCGACAAGATCTGGCTCTTCGGCGCCTCACGCGGCGCTTGGGCGGCCCGCAGCCTCGGCGAGTTCATCGCCTACACCGGTCTGCTCGCTGCCGGCGAGGCCGACGACGACGATGCCGCCGATGAAGCCGAACGGGTCTGGCTGATCTACAGGGACGATCGTGGCAAGAAGCGCGGCGCGCGCTTCTGGAAGCACCACGACGAAACGCCGATCCGCATGATCGGCGTCTGGGACACCGTCGGGGAACTCGGCGTGCCGCTGTTCAACGGCCTGCGCCTGATCGACCGCGACGAACTCCGCTTCCTCAAGTTCCGCAACCGTGAGCTGAGTCCACGCGTCGAATACGGTCGCCAGGCGCTGGCCATCGACGAGCAGCGGGCGGACTTCGTCCCGACCGTCTGGGCCGAACGCGAGGGGATCAGGCAGCTCTGGTTTGCCGGCGCGCATGCCGATGTCGGCGGTGGCTACGACAGCCACGGCCTCGCCGACATCGCGCTCGAATGGATGGTGCAGGAGGTCAACGAACTCGCTGCCGGCCTGCGACTCGTGCCCGGGCAACTGCTGCCGGCACTGGCGCCCGACTGCCTGGAGGACCGGCACGACGAGACCCGCAGCCCGGTCTGGCGCACGCGCCCGACCAGGGAGCGCAAGATTCCGGACGACGCCGAAATCCATCCCAGCGTGCTGCAGCGCCTGCAGGGGCGCGCGGACTATCGACCGCAGGCCCTCGAGGACATCCCGGCCTGCGCCTCTTTCTACCGTGGCGAAGAACCGCCGCCGGAAGAGCAACTGCAGACCGAGCGTGAGGCGTTGCCGTTCCGCAAGCTGCCGATCGATGGCTCGGCACGCTTCCCAGTCTATGCGCACAAGTGGTGGAACGCTTCCGGCGTCGAGGTGGCTGTCGGCGAGCGCTACCGCGTCGAGGCCAGCGGCTCGTGGCTGGACAAGGACGTCTCGGCCGACGCCGACGGCTATGAGTCGAAAGCGTGGTTCCTGCAGCTCGCCGAGGGCAGCCGCCGCATGGAGAGGCGCCCCTGGTTCTCGCTGGTTGCCGCGATCCATCCGCGGCCCGACCTCGAGGCGAGCAATGCCGACACCGAGAACATGCTGACCGGGCTGATCGAGAGTGCCGTCGGTGGCGTCGCCCGCGTCGACGACGAAAGCAGCCTGGTCGCCACGCCGAACGGCTGCGAGATCGAGATCAGCGAGCCCGGCTTCCTCTACTTCTTCGCCAACGACTCGGCCTTTGCCTATGGCAACAACAGCGGCTTCCTCAGCGTCGAGCTCAGCCGGCTTCCCGGTGTCGACGAGGACGATGAGAGAGCGCCGGCAGCGCCTCCGCACCTGCCCGGCAGCCTCGACATCAAGCTCTACTTCGCTCCCGGTACCTCGTCGCTCGCACCGCACATCGCGCTGCGCGAGGCGGGACTCGATTTCGATCTCGTGCGCGTCGATCTCCGCCGGCACCAACTGGCCGATGGCAGCGATTTCATGGCGATCAACGCCAAGGGCTACGTGCCGGTGCTCGAACTCGACGATGGCGAGCGTCTGACGGAGACCGCCGCGATCCTGCAATACATCGCCGACCGCGTTCCCGAGTCCGGCCTCGCGCCGCGCGCACACACGCTCGCGCGCTACCGACTGCAGGAATGGCTGGCGTTCATCGGTTGCGAACTGCACCGCAGTTTCGTGCCGCTGTTCCGGCCGGATACCCCCGAGGACTACCGGCGCAGCCTGCGGGAGGCTATCGCCACCCGGCTGGGCTACGTCGCCGCCCGCCTCGAGGACAGGAACCACCTGCTGGGCGACCACTTCACGGTCGCCGACGCCTACCTGTATGCCGTCCTCACTTGGGGCAGCGCAGCAACCATCGACATCGGCCGCTGGCCGGCACTGGCGGCCTTCCAGGAACGCGTCGGCCGCCGGCCGGGCGTCCTCGCGGCGCTGGCGGCGGAAACCTGAGCAGCGGCGAGCGACCGGCGGAAAGACGCGCGGCGTGGACCTTCGGTGCCGCAAGGAAGCGCATGATCACGGGCGGCAGGCCGGCGGTACCGATCATCAGCGGCACGCTATGCACGAACAGGTTCAGCGTGCTGCCGGCGGTAGTCGTCGTGTACTGGCCGAAACCGAGCTCGGTGACCCCCTGGTCGAGCGCATCATTCAAGGAAGGCATGAGCCCGCTGCGGCGGGCAGGAGAAACGCGCCAGGTCAGGCGGCGGCACCGCGCTCGATGACCACGCCAACCCGCGCAACGCCGCGCATCATGCCGAGCTTGGCAATCGAGACGCGCACCCAGGTGGCGCCGAAGTCCTCGAGCAGCAACGTCGCGACGTACTCGGCAAGCCGCTCGAGCAGGTTGAAATGGCGGGCGGCAAGCTCGTTGCGCAGGCGTTCGACGACCTCAGCATAGTCGATGGTGTCGCCGATATCGTCGCTGGCACCGGCACTGGCCGTCGAGGTGCCGATCTGCAGCGAGATCTCGACCGTCTGTGGCATGGCTTGCTCGCGCGGGTAGATGCCGATCAGCGTCGTCGCGCGCAGTTCGTTGATGAAGATGATGTCCATGCGGCCCAGGCTCGGGTGGGTGCGCCGGTGGCGTGGTGTATGATGGCACCGCGCTGCCGGAAAGGTGGCGACAGAGCGCGCATTCTATCGCCTTCCGGCCACTGGCCATAAGGCGGCAACCCCGGACCACCCAGCCGATGCCTTCGACACTGCTCACCCTGCTCGCCGTCCTCGCCGCCTATCTGCTCGGGTCGGTTCCTTTCGCGCTCGTCGCCAGCCGCGTCTTCGGCCTCGCCGACCCGCGCAGCTACGGCTCGAAGAACCCCGGCGCGACGAATGTCCTGCGCAGCGGGCACAAGGGTGCGGCGCTGTTCACCCTCGTCGGCGACGCGACGAAGGGCTGGCTGGCGGTCTTTCTCGCCACCCACTACGCACCGCTGTACGGTCTGCCACCGCTGACGGTCGGCCTCGTGGCGCTGGCCGTCTTCTTCGGCCACCTCTACCCGGTCTTCCTCGGCTTCAAGGGCGGCAAGGGTGTCGCCACCGCCGCCGGCGTCCTGCTGGCGATCGATCCCTGGCTCGGGCTGGCCACACTCGCCACCTGGCTGCTGGTCGCCTTCACCCTGCGCTATTCATCACTCGCGGCACTCGTCGCAGCGGCCGCAGCGCCACTCTACGCCATCGTGTCATGGGGCAACGACGGCAGGGTGCTGGTGATCGGCATCATCGCCATGGCATTGATCGGCAAGCACTGGCAGAACCTGCAGCGACTGCTCGCCGGCAGCGAGCCGCGCATCGGCGGCAAACGCCAGTAGTTCTTGCGCTACCGGCCACGACCGGCAACCGTACCTGGCCCGGCGCGCGAACGCCGCCGGTCCGTGCGCAACGCTCTTGCCGCGACGGGCTAGCCGGCGCTGGTCAGCGGCCAGCGCGGCCGCACCGAGAAAGCACCGGCGGCCTTGCCGGCAAGCCCCGCCTGCAGGCGCAACGCGCCGGCCAGTGCGATCATTGCGCCGTTGTCGGTACAGAATTCGAGTTCCGGGTAGAAGACGTCGATGCGCGACCTCAGCGCGCGCGCATCGAGCTGGCGGCGCAGTTCGCGATTGGCCCCGACGCCGCCGGCAACGACCAGTTGCCGCAGGCCGCTGGTCCGTACGGCGCGCAGCGCCTTGCTCACCAGCACCTCGACGATCGCTTCCTGAAAACCGCAGGCGATGTCCGCCCGCTGCTCGTCGTCGAGCATCCCCAACTCGCGCACGCGGGTCAAGACGGCCGTCTTCAGGCCACTGAAGCTGAAATCGAGGTCAGCAGAGCGCAGCATCGGCCGCGGCAGCTTCACCCGCCCCGGTCGGCCCCTTTCGGCGAGCGCAGCGAGCGCCGGGCCGCCAGGATAACCGAGTCCGAGCAGCTTGGCGGTCTTGTCGAAGGCCTCACCGGCCGCGTCATCGAGCGTCTCGCCCAGCAACGCGTACTCGCCGACGCCGGTGACGCGCATCAGCTGGCTGTGCCCGCCGGAAACGAGCAGCGCGACGAAGGGAAAGCGCGGTGGACGCGCCGACAGCAGCGGCGACAGCAAGTGACCCTCGAGGTGGTGCACCGGCACGGTCGGCAGCCCCAGAGCCATCGCCAACGCCTCGGCGAAAGCGGCGCCGACGAGCAGGGCGCCGGCGAGACCCGGCCCCTGCGTATAGGCGATGGCATCGATCTGCGCCAACGAGCGGCCACTGGCGGCAAGAACCTGTCGCAGCAGCGGCACGAGACGGCCGATGTGATCGCGTGACGCGAGTTCCGGCACCACGCCACCGTACTCGGCGTGCATGTCGACCTGCGAGTGAAGCGCGTGCGCCAGCAAGCTGCCGTCGCCGCCGTCGCCATCGTACAGCGCGACGCCCGTTTCGTCGCAGGAGGATTCGATTCCGAGAACCAGCATCGGCGGCATTCTAACACCCTGCCACCATCGTTTCCCCGCTGCCGACGGCAGGGCCTGGTGGGAAAAGCACTGGCGGCATGACGACTGGTCCGCCTCCCCGCCCGTGAGCCAGAACGGCCGTTCAGCCGCCGCGGAAAGCGCGCACGCCGAGAACGACGCCGGCAAGCAGCAGCCCGATCCCCGCCAGCGCCGAGCTACCGGGCAGCGAGCCGCGCCAGATGAAGGCGTAGGCGAAGGCGGCGAGCGTCTCGAAGACGATCAACTGGCCGCTGAGCGCGGTCGGCAGCAGCTGGCTGGCGCGATTCCAGAGCACGGTGCCGAGCCAGGAGGCACAGAAGCCGAGCATCAGCATCAGTCCCACATAGCGCATCGGCTGCGGGCCCAGCGGATAGTCGAAGCTGCGGTCCGACCAGACGCCGGCAGCAGCCATGCCGATCGCTGCCAGTGGCAACGTCGCCAGCCCCTGCGCCAGTGCCCAGGTTCCGGAAGCGATCTGCGGTCGCTGGCGCAGCCAGCGGGAGTTGCGCACCGGGTACCAGGTCCAGGCGGCAACCGCCGCCAAGGCCAGCAGGGCGCCACCCACGTAGTCGTCGATACTGCGCTGCGCGCCGAGCAGCGCCATCTCGTGGCGGTTCACCAGGCCGATGCCGATCGCGATCACCGTCAGCGACGGCAGCAGGCGGCGCCACGGCAAGGCCTCGCTGCCGAAGTTGGCGACGATCGCGATGACGATGGGCAGGGTGCCGATGAGCATCGTCGGCATTGGCGCATCGGCGAGCTGGATCGCCGCCGCCAGGAAGAGGTAGTAGAGGATGTTGCCGACCAGAGCCAGCTCGAAAGCCATCCGCCAGTCCTCGCTCTGCAGCCGCGACAGACGCGCGCGGTCGCCGCAGGCGAGCAGCACGGCGATCAGCCCGAAAGCGAGGTAACGCCCGAAGGACAGCATCGCCGGCGGGTACCCGGGCAGCAGCAGCGGCACGACGAAGACCAGTCCCCAGAGCATGCCGGCAGCAAGCGCGCAGGCAACGCCGGTGAGCAGTGGCGCGCTAGCCGGCAATGCTGCGGATATCCCTTGCCGCAACGGCAGCGCCAGTCCGCCGGGCGGCGTCCGGGCTCATCGGCGGAAGAGCGACAGTTGCGGCAACTGCGGCCACTCGATGGCATCGAGCATGTTTTTCACCAGCAGCCCGAGTTCGGTGTCACCGGTGATCGACAGCTCGCGCTTGAAGAACAGGGTGTCCGGGTCTTCCTGCCGTGTCAGCAGTTGCAGGAAGGCCGAGAGATTGGCCTGGAAGCAGAGATCGGGTGCCTGCGGCACGGTCAGCAAGGGCCGGAAAAATCCGTCGCGACAGGCGAACGATGCGACGCCGCCGGCGTCGAGCACCTCGACGACGAAGCTGCGGCCGGCGAGTCGTTCCAGACTGTCGGCGGGCAGCAGGCCAATCTTGGCTGCCGCGTTCAGCGCCGTCGCCAGGGCCAGCGAGTGCGGCCACTGCGGCAGGTGTGCACCGATCGTCGCGAAAACGCCCGGCAGCTTGAAGTCTGGAATCGTGATGCCCTGAATCATGGTTGAATTCCCTCCCGATTGACGCGCGTGGCGGCCTGGTGACACGCGATGCCGGCATCGCCGAACCAGTAGCCGTCGACCAGACCATCGCTCGCCCAGCCTGACGTATCCGGAGCAACCGCTTCGCCACGCCGGGCAGCGTCGAAGGCGGCGATGACCGCCGCCATCGCCTGCGGTTGCGGGCTGATGCGGATCACTTCGATGCCCATCGCCAGCAGCTCCGGAACCTGCGGCAGCAGACTGCAGGTCTGCGCCGACATCGTCTGGATGCCGTTGATGCTCAGGAACGGCTGCCCCTCGCGGGTGCGCAGAGTCATCCCCTGCGGGTGGTCGAGACAGCGGAACTGGCAGTCGTCCTTGCCGAGGTTGTAATGACGGGCGGTGAAACAGCGGGCGGAGAACGCCAGTGGCAGTTTGCCGAAGACGAAGACCTCACTCGCGACACCGGCTGGACGCGTGCCATGCAGCGTCTCGATCAGCCGCCGGTCGGCCTCGAGCGGTGGCAGCCAGCGCCGCATGCCGCGGCGGGCGAAGGACGCCAGCGTGGCCTCGTTGTAGATGTTGAGATGGGTCCCGGCGACGAATGGCCGACCGGCGGCGATGCCGACCGCGCCGAGATCGTTGGCCTCGAGCAGGCAGCCGGGGATCTCGCTCGCCTCATCCGCCAGGCGTCGCAGCGCCTTCAGGTCACTCTCCGATTCGAGCAGCGCCTGCGCGGCGATGACCACCTCCTTGCCGGCCGCAGCCAGATCGCGTGCCAGCCCAAGCCAGTCGGCGCTGCGCATCTGCTGCCGGCGCGAGCAGACGACCTCGCCGAGACAGATGATGTCGAGCGCCGGCTGCTGCGCCATCTCCGCATAGAACTCGTAGACCTCGTGCTTCGGCCAGAAGTAGAGCAGAGGTCCGAGCGAGAGCTTCATCGCTTGCCTCCACCTAGCGCCACGGGCGGCTGTAGGCGCCGAGCGTCACCTGGCTGCCTTCGGCCAGCCGGGCGAGTTCGGCCTGCCAAGCCGGCCGGACGCTGAAACGCTGTTCGCCACGAGCCAGTTCGTCGAGCGCCGCGCGCAGGGTACGCGTGACCTGCGCGACGTAGGTCGGGCTGCGCTGGCGGCCTTCGACCTTGATCGCAGCGACACCGATACGGGCAATCTCGGGGAGAATCTCGAGCACGTTGAGGCTCGTCGGTTCCTCGAGCGCGTAATAGGTTTCCCCCTGCACCTCGAAGCGTCCCTTGCACAGCGTCGGGTAGCCGGCCGGCTCGGCAGCGGCGAAGCAGTCGATCAGGATTCCGTTCAAGCGCGTCGCCATACCGTCCGGCGATTTCTGCCACTGCACGAACTTCGCCGGCGAGCAGGCGCCGACGGTGTTCGGCGACTCGCCGGTGGCGTACGATGAGAGCCAGCAACGCCCTTCGTTCATCACGCACAGGCTGCCGAAGCCGAAGACCTCGATCTCGACCGGCGTGTTGCGCACCACCGTCTCGACCTGTGCCAGCGTCAGGACGCGCGGCAGGACGGCGCGCCGCACGCCGAACTCGCGATGCGCGAAGTTGATCGCCTCGTAGTTCGTCGCCGAGCCCTGCACCGAGAGGTGGAGGCGCAAGTCGGGATGGCGGCGACTGCTGTCGTCGAGCAGGCCGACATCGGCAAGAATGACGGCGTCGACGCCGAGATCCGCCGCCCCGTCGACGGCTCGCTGCCAGTCGGCGAAGCGCCCCGGCTGGGCGAAGGTGTTGATCGCCATCAGGACCTGGCAGTGCCGGGTCTGCGCGTAGCGAATCCCTTCGACCATCGCCCGGTGGTCGAAATTGAGGCCGGCGAAGTTGCGGGCGTTGGTCTCGTTGCGATAACCGAGATAGACGGCGTCGGCACCGTGATCGACGGCGGCCTTGAGTGCCGGCAGGCTGCCCGCCGGGCAGATGAGCTGGGGTATCTTGCGAGCGGCCATGAACGAAAGCCTCGTTGCACGAAGCGCGCCAGTATAGTGGGCGCGAGCGGCCACGGCTTGATGCGCGTCAATTTCGAGCCGATTGGCTGAGGCCCAGGCGCAAGCGGCGCAGATAGGCGAGGCCCATGACCGCCCGGCTGCCGTACCAGGAGACCATCTCGCCATCGATCAGTTGCCAGCAGTGGCCGGCCATCTCGGTCAGGAGTCGTTGCCGGTCACGCTCGCGGAAGGGGTAGGGTTCGCTGGCCAGGAAGACGATCTCGGCATCGCGGACCGCTTCCGCCAGTTCGATTTGCGGGTAGCGCTGTGCACTGACTGCCGGCAGCGTGTCCCAGCCGGCTGCCGCCAGCATGCGCGAGATGTAGGTATCGCGGGCGACGCTGAACCACGGGTCGCGCCAGATCAGGTACAGCACCTGCTGCCGCGGCAGCAGGGCGGCGACCTCGGCAAGCGCGGTCCACTCGCGCTCGAAGGCGGCGCACAACGCTGCCGCCTCCTGCTCGCGATCGAAGATGCCGCCGAGCAGGCGGTAGAGATCGAGGTTGTCGCGCGCTTCCAGCGGATGGGTGACGACCAGGTGCGGCACGAAGTCCTCCAGGGCAGCGACCTCGTCGCGCCGGTTTTCGTCGATGTTGACCAGCACATGGGTCGGCTGCAACGCGCGCAGTCGCTCGCGGTCGAAGCCCTTGGTACCGCCGAGCTTCGGAATGCCACGAAGGGCCGCTCGCGGGTGGACGCAGAAGCCGGTGCGACCGGTCAGTTGCGGACCAAGGCCAAGGGCAATCAGGAGTTCGGTCAGACTCGGCACCAGCGAGACGATCCGCGGCGACCCCGGGTAGCGACCGTGGAGCTTGCCGAGCGCGTCAGACCACTGCATCATGCACCCTCTGGAGGAGAAACACATGCTGGCTCGCAGACTCGCCGTGGTAACCGGAGCGGCACGCGGCATTGGACTGGCAGTGGTGCGTCACCTCGCGGCTGCCGACTGCAAGGTCCTGATGGTCGGGCGCAATGCCGAGGCGATCGAGGCCGCGGCTGCCCGCCTGCAGGGCGACGGCCTCGACGTGCTGCCCCACTGCGCCGACGTCACCGACGCCAGCGCCATCGCCGCTCTCGCCGCTCGCCTGCGGCGAGAGTTCGGCCGCGTGGACATCCTGGTCAACAACGCCGGCATCTTCCCCGAAGCACGCGACTTTGCCCGGCCGCCGCAGGCGGCGAGCGTCTTCGTCGTCGAGCCGGAAACCGTCGCGACGACGATCGACTGCAATGCGCTGGCGGCGCTGCGCCTGCTGCAGGCCTGCGTGCCGCTGATGCGCGAAAACGGCTACGGCCGCATCGTCAACGTCTCGTCGGGGATGGGGCAACTGAGCGAGATGGGCGGTTTCTGGCCCGGCTACCGGATGTCGAAGGCGGCGCTCAATGCGCTGACCCGACTGGCGGCCAACGAACTGGCAGGCACGGCGATCAAGATCAACTCGGTTTGCCCCGGCTGGTGTCGCACCGGGATGGGCGGCGAGAACGCCACGCGCAGTGCCGAAGACGGCGCCAGCGGCATCGTCTGGGCCGCGCTGCTGCCGGCAGACGGCCCCAGCGGAGGCTTCTTCCGTGACGGCAAGGCAATCGACTGGTAAGGTGGCGGGACCAACGAGGCGGACCACCGCGACCTAGCTCGGCGGCGGCTGCCGCGGCTTGCGTGGCGCAGCCGCGAAGACGCGGTCGTAGACGGTGTTTGGCAGGAGCCGCAACAGTTTGCCGACGATGGCCATCTGCCACGGCACGACGGCGTAGCTGCGGCCCCGTTCGATGACGCGAGCAAAACGCGTCGCCGCCTCGTCGGCGGCAAGGAGAAAGGGCATCGGGAAACGATTCACCTCGGTCATCGGCGTCCTGACGTAGCCCGGACAGATGGTGACCACGCGGACTCCCGAAGCGCGCAGTTCGAGACGCAGGCTCTCGAGATAGCTGATCGCTGCCGCCTTCGACGCGCAATAGGCGGCGGCGCCCGCCAGGCCGCGGATGCCTGCCAGCGAGGCGATGCCGACCAGGCGGCCGCGCCCGGCCTGTCGCATGGCGGCAATGAACGGCGAGAAGGTCGCCGCCATGCCGAAATGGTTGACCTCCATCACGCGCCGGATCGCCTCGAGGTCCGCGGCGTCCTCGGTCAGCGTGCCAACCGAGACACCGGCGTTGGCGATCACGACATCGGGAACCCCGAAAGAATCGATGAAGTCTGCTGCCGCGGCGCGCAGGGCTTCGGCTTCGGTGACGTCGAGCGGGTACGCCCTGACGCGCTCCGGCCAGCGCGTCGACAACTCGTGCAGCAACTGGGGTCGGCGGGCGACGAGCCCAAGCCGCGCCCCGCGCGCGCCGTAGTGCTCGGCCAGCGCCCGGCCGATGCCGGACGAAGCCCCGGTAATGAAGACTCGCTGCACGGCAGGCGGCTCAGTGGCTGTGGATCACCAACTCCCGCTCACCCGAAGCCGGTGCGCGGAGGCCTCACTTCTTGCCGCGCTCGCGCCGGACCTTGCCGATCACCTGATCGGTCAGCGCCAGCAAGTCATTGAAGTTCTTGAGGTCCTTGCCGGTGACCAGGTACTTGCCATCGACGGCGAGCGCCGGGACGCCCTGTATTCCGTACGCCTTGGCCATCTGATCGGCCTGCTTGACCCGGCTGAGGACACCGAAGGAGTTGTAGGCCTCGGCGAACTTCTTGCCGTCGATGCCGCGCGCCGTGGCCCATGCGATGACGCTCTGGTCGTCGAAGAGCTTGCCGCCCTGACGGTGAAGCGTTTCGAAGACGGCGCTGTCCAGCCGCGCGAGATCGCCCGTCGCCTCGAGCGCGTAGAACAGTCGCGCCAGGGGCGCCCATTGCGGACGGCCGAAAGTGATCGGCACCCGCTTCAGGACGACGTCGGCCGGCAGCGCCGACGACCACTTGCTGAGGGTGGGGTGCAACTCACTGCAATGCGGACAGGCGTACGAAAAGAACTCGATGACCTCGATCTTCGCCGGATTGTCGGTCGTCTGTTGGGGAACGATCGCAACGAAGTCGCGCCCGGCGACGAGTTCGGCCCGTACCGGCAGTGCCACCGCCAGCAAGGCGATGACGAGGGTCAGCAACCAACCAGCAGAACGTGCGTGCATCGATCTCTCTCCTTCAAGCCTGCAAATGAACTTGCCGCGCGGCCGCCCTGCCGCGTTGCACCGTCGTTTCCCCCATCCTCGCCGACCTGGCATCTCCTTCCCTGCCCTCTCCCGCATGCCGGACGGCCCCCGGTCGATGCGAGGACATCAGCCGGGTCGCTCAGTCGCGGCGCACGACGTTGGCGTCGATTCCCTGTTTGGCCAGATCGGCGCGCATGTGATTCACGTCGTCCATCTTGTGGTAAGGACCGAGCCGCACACGGTACCAGACCTTGTCCTGCAGCATCACCTGCTGGATCCGCGCCTCTGCTCCCATCAACGCCAACCGCGCCTTCTGGTTGTCTGCGTCGCTGGCGCTCTGGAACGAGCCCGCCTGCAGATAGATGGGCTCGCGGAGGGTGTTCTCGCTTTTTGCCTCGGCTGGCTTGGCGGCAGCGGTCTTGCTCTCTGCGGTCTTCCCTTCCGTCTGCTTTCCTTCCGCCGTCCTGGTCTCGCCCGTCTTCGTCTCGGTCGGCCGGTTCTCGGTCGGCCTGGTGTCGATCGGCTTCGTTTCGGTGGGCTTGCCGATGGTCGGCCGAGCTTCGGCCGGCCGGTGTTCGTCGGGTTTCGGCTCGGGAACCGCTTCCGCATTGCCCGGCAGGATCTTGTAGAAGTCGAAACGTGGCTTCTCTGGAACCGGGTCGCCCGGCTTGCCCGGCAATGCGACCGGCGGCGCCGAAGCGACCGGCGGCACTTCGGCGGCCTGCTGCCCGGCTGGCTTGCTGCCGACCGGCGGCGGCAGCTTGGGCTGCTGACCGGTCGTCGTAAAGGGCAGCGGCGTCTTGTTGACGTACCAGACGACCGCGGCGACCGCGATGACGCCAAGAACGAGGCCGATGAACAGGCCGAACAGCGTGCCACCGCCCGATTTCCTGCCAGGCGGCGCCTTGCGGGGTTTCATGTCACGACTCATGGCAATCCTCTGTGCTCTGACTACATCGATTCCGGACAGCTGACACCGAGTATCGACATGCCGTTGCGGATCACCTGCCGCACGGCTGCGGCCAGCGCCACGCGCGCCTCCCGTACCGCCGGCGCATCGACCAGGATGCGTTCGGCATTGTAGTAGCTGTGGAATTCGGCTGCCAGATCCTTCAGGTAGAAGGCGACGAGATGCGGTGCGAGTTCCGCCGCAGCCTGCTCGACGACCTCGGGAAACTCGCCCAGCCGGGCCGCCAGCGCCAGTTCGCGGGAACCCTCGAGCGCCGCGAGATCGACCGCGGCGAGAGTCTCGGCGTCGCCAGCCCAGAGATCCAGCAGCGAACAGACGCGTGCGTGCGCGTACTGGATGTAGTAGACCGGGTTGTCGTTCGACTGGCTCTTGGCGAGATCGAGGTCGAAATCGAGGTGCTGATCGGATTTGCGCAGAACGTAGAAGAAACGGCAGGCGTCGACGCCGACGTCTTCGCGCAGGGTCCGCAAGGTGACGAAGTCCCCCGCACGGGTGGACATCTGCGCCTTCCAGCCGGAGCGATAGAGCACCGCGAACTGTACCAGTGCGACCTCGAGAAGCGATTCGTCGATGCCCAGCGCGGTGAGCGCTCCGCGGACGCGCGGAATGTAGCCGTGATGGTCGGCGCCCCAGACGTTGATCAGCCGCGCGAATCCCCTTTCGCACTTGTTCAGGTGGTAGGCGATGTCGGATGCGAAGTAGGTGTAGTGGCCGTTGTCGCGCTGCACGACGCGGTCCTTTTCGTCACCGAAGGTCGTTGAGCGGAACCAGCGGGCGCCGTCCTGTAGATAGACATGACCGGCTTTCGCCAGTCGCTCGACGCAGCGCGCGACGAGACCGGTGGCAAACAGCGACTGTTCGGAAAACCAGACGTCGAAGTGCACTCCGGTTTCCTCGAGATCGTTGCGGCAATCGGCAAGTTGCTCGGCAAGCACGAAGTCATGCACGTACCGCCATTCCTCGCCGAGCAGCAGGCGAGCGTTGGCGATCAGTGCGTCGAGCTGGTTTTCCCGCTGCCGGACAGCCTCGGCGTCGGTGCGCGTCGCGTCCGGCAAGCCGGGAGTGCCGGCGGCGAGCTGGGTGAGGGAGCGCTCATAGCGGCCGCCGTGGGCCAGCCGCATCTGCCGCGCCATGTCGCGCACGTATTCACCCTGGTAGGCGTTCGGCGGGAAGACCACGTGCTCGGCCGACTGCCCGCCGCCGAGTTCAAGGTAGCGCAACCAGGTCGACAGCGCCAGGATGTCCATCTGCCGACCCGCGTCATTGACGTAGTATTCGCTGGTCACGCTCCACCCAGCGAAAGTGAGCAGCCTGGCAAGACTGTCGCCATAGGCTGCGCCCCGGCCATGGCCGACATGCAAGGGGCCGGTGGGATTGGCGGAAACGAACTCGACGAGGACCGTCCTGCCGCCGCCGCTCGTCGCGCGGCCGAAGTTCTCGCCCTGCTGCAGGATGCCGCGCAGCACCTGGCGACGTGCGGCCGGTGCCAGATGGAAATTGATGAAGCCGGCACCAGCGACTTCGGTCCGGTCGAGCAACGACGAGTACGGCAATTCCGAAACCAGGAGTTCCGCCAGCTGGCGCGGATTGCGTTTCAGCGAACGCGCCAGTTGCAGCGCCAGATTGCAGGAAAAATCGCCGTGCGAAGCCTGCTTCGGGCGCTCGATGTGGATCTCGCTGCTGCCCTCGCCGGGTGCCACACTCAGCAGCGCGACGCGCATCAGCTCGGCAAGCTGTAACTTCAGGTCGGAACTCATCGCGGTTTCTTGGTTCGGGAATCGGGTCAAGCGGCTGATTATACGACGCCGGCCCCGCCAGCGGGCCACCGCGGCGCTGTCGCCACTGCTGGCGAACCAACAGCCGCGACCGTTTCTGTGTAAACTCCCTCTTTGCCGACCGATCCGCTCCCGCCCGCCGTGCGACTCCTCCGCCTCGCCAAAATCCTCAGCATTGCGAGCCGCTACGGTCTCGACGAGATGATCCTCGAACACGAGCCGAGCGGACGCTTGGCCGCCCTCTCGCGGACGCTGCACTTCTGGCGCCACTTCGATACGCCCTCGGCCGTTCGCCTGCGCCTGGCACTCGAGTCGCTCGGCCCGATCTTCGTCAAGTTCGGGCAGGTGCTGTCGACTCGGCGCGACCTGCTGCGCCCCGACATCGCTGACGAACTGGCGAAATTGCAGGACAGGGTGCCGCCGTTCTCTTCCGAACTGGCCCTGGCCGAGATCGAGAAGGCCTATGGCAGGCCGGCCAGCGAGGTCTTCGCCGAATTCGACGCGACACCGGTGGCCAGTGCGTCGATCGCGCAGGTCCATTTCGCCCGCCTGCGACCGGAGGACGGCGGCCACGAGGTCGCCGTCAAGGTGCTGCGACCGGCCATGCACGAGGTCATCGCCAATGACCTGGCACTGCTCGAGACACTCGCCGCCGTACTCGAGAAGGCATGGCCGGACGGCAAGCGGCTGAAGCCCCGGGAAGTGGTCGCCGAGTTTGCCAAGTACCTCTACGACGAACTCGACCTGATGCGCGAGGCCGCCAACTGCTCGCAGTTGCGGCGCAACTTCAGCGGCTCGCGCTTGCTGCAGGTGCCCGAGGTCCATTGGGACCAGTGCACGACGACGGTGATGGTCATGGAGCGGATGCGCGGCATCCCGATCAGCCAGACCGAGGCGCTGGTCGCCGCCGGCATCGATCTCGCCGCACTGTCGCGCGCCGGGGTCGAGATCTTCTTCACGCAGGTCTTCCGCGACGGCTTCTTTCATGCCGACATGCATCCGGGCAACATCTTCATCGCCACCGACGCGGCCCATCACGGCAGCTACATCGCGCTCGACTTCGGCATCGTCGGCACCCTCACCGACACCGACAAAAACTACCTGGCGCAAAACTTTCTCGCCTTCTTCCAGCGCGACTACAAGCGCGTCGCGACGGCGCACATCGAGGCCGGCTGGGCACCGCCCGAGACGCGGGCCGACGAGTTCGAGGCCGCCATCCGAGCCGTCTGCGAGCCGATCTTCGACCGGCCGCTGCACGAGATATCTTTCGGCCGCGTCCTCTTGCGCCTGTTCCAGACCTCGCGCCGCTTCAACGTCGAGATCCAGCCGCAGTTGGTGATGTTGCAGAAGACCCTGCTCAACATCGAGGGTCTCGGACGCCAGCTCGATCCCGACCTCGACCTGTGGAAAACTGCCAAACCCTTCCTCGAACGCTGGATGAGCGAACAGCTCGGGCGGCGTGCCTTCCAGCGCGGCGTGCAGCAGGAAGCACCGTACTGGGCACGCACCCTGCCGCAACTGCCGCGTCTCGTCTATCAGGCCCTGGCTGCACGCCGTGAGCCCGACCTGACACCGTTGCTCGGCGAACTGGCGCGGGCGCAACGGCAACAGCGGCGCCTGCTGGCACTGATCGCCGTCCTCCTGACGGCGTTGCTGGTCGGCCAGCATCTATGAGTCAAACGCCTAACGTGACAACCCAGGGAGAATCTTCATGCAGCGCGTCTCGATCAGTGGCAGCGGCCTGTTCACCGCACCATGCATCATCAGCAACGAGGAACTGGTGGCCTCGTACAACGCCCATGCCAGGCAGTTCAACGCAGCCAACGCGCAGCGAATCGCGACCGGCGAGGTCGCCGCGCGCGAGGAGTCGAGCGTCGACTTCATCGAAAAGGCCTCCGGCATCACGCGTCGTTACGTGATCGACAAAGAGGGAGTGCTCGACCCACAGCGCATGCGCCCACGCTTCGTTCCGCGGCGCAACGACGAACTTTCGCTGCAGGCGGAGATCGCCGTCGACGCCGGCCGGCAGGCGCTGGCTGCTGCCGGCCGCGATGCCGCCGAGATCGATGCCGTGATCTGCGCCGCTTCCAACATGCAGCGCCCCTACCCGGCGATGGCGGTCGAGATCCAGAACGCGCTCGGCATCGGCCAGGGCTACGCTTTCGACATGAACGTCGCCTGCTCGTCGGCGACCTTCGCCCTCGACATCGCGTTCAACGCCGTACGCTGCGGCAGCGCACGCAGCGTGCTGGTCGTCGATCCGGAGATCTGCTCGGCGCATCTCGCCTGGCAGGACCGCGACTGTCACTTCATCTTCGGCGATGTGTGTACGGCGATCGTCGTCGAGCGCCTGCCGCCCGAGCCGGCGGCGAACGCGTGGGAAATCCTCGGCAGCAGGCTGGCGACGAGCTTTTCCAACAACATCCGCAACAACGCCGGTTTCATGTCTCGCTGCGAGGACCGCGATCCGGGCGACCGTGATCAGCTCTTCGTCCAGGAGGGCCGCAAGGTATTCAAGGAAGTCTGCCCGCTGGCTGCCGAGCACATCACCCGCCATCTTGCGACCCTCGACCTGAAACCGTCGCAGGTGCGCCGCTTCTGGCTGCACCAGGCGAATCTGGCGATGAACCAGCTGATCGGCCGCCGCCTGCTGGGCCGCGAGGCGACGGCCGACGAAGCACCGGTGATCCTTGACGAGTTCGCCAACACCGCATCCGCTGGCTCGATCATCAGCTTTCACCGCCACAGCGCCGATCTCGCCGGCGGCGATCTCGGCGTCATCTGCTCCTTCGGCGCCGGCTACTCGATCGGCAGCCTGGTCATCCGCAAGTGCTGACGGTGCAGGGAATTCGTCGCAGGCGACTCCCTTGATCTGGATCAAGAAAACCATCCTCGACGCGAATATATTGGCGCCGACGTGACTCGTGCCAGCCCTCCTCGCAACGACGCGGGACAGCGACGTCACCTTTCCGCCATCCTCACCAAATTGGGAGCCCACAGCATGAAAACACACGTCGTGGTCGCCTGTCTGGCGATGCTCGGCAGCACCGGCAGCTGGAGTGCAGCCAACGAGCCGATCCAGCCGATCCCACCGATCAAGGTCAGCAACCCCGCCCTCGTCGAGCTCGGCAAGAAGCTCTACTTCGACCCTCGTCTCTCCAAGTCGGGATTCATTTCCTGCAACTCGTGCCACAACCTCTCGATGGGTGGCTCGGACAATCTGAAGACGTCGATCGGCCACAACTGGCAAAAGGGCCCGATCAACTCGCCGACGGTGCTCAACTCGAGCCTCAACGTGGCGCAATTCTGGGATGGCCGTGCCAAGGATCTGAAGGCACAGGCTGCTGGTCCGATCGCGAATCCTGGCGAAATGGCCTTCACGCACGAACTGGCAGTCAGCCTGCTGCAGTCGATCCCGGGTTACACGGCCGAGTTCAAGAAGGTCTTCGGTTCGGACAAGGTCGACGTGGACCGCATCACCGAAGCCATCGCGGCATTCGAGGAGACACTGGCCACACCCAACTCGCGTTTCGACAAGTGGCTCAAGGGCAACAAGAAGGCCCTGAGCAAGACCGAGTTTGAAGGCTATCAACTGTTCAAGGACAGCGGATGCGTCGCCTGCCACAACGGTGTTGCGGTGGGGGGCAACTCCTTCCAGAAAATGGGCGTGGTCGAACCCTACAAGGCTTCCAGCCCGGCCGAAGGGCGCGTCGCCGTCACCGGCAAGGATGCCGATCGCTTCAACTTCAAGGTCCCGACCCTGCGCAACGTCGAGCTGACCTATCCCTACTTCCATGACGGCGCAGCCGACACCCTTTCGGAAGCGGTTGATACGATGGGTCGCGTACAGCTTGGCAAGAAGTTCAGCCCCGAGGAAAACGCCAAGATCGTTGCCTTCCTGAAGACGCTGACCGGCGATCAGCCGAGCTTCAAGTTGCCGCAGTTGCCGCCGTCCGCCGACAACACGCCGCGGCCGACGCCCTTCGAGAAGTAGGACCGATCCTCTCGCGCGCAACGCCCCGGCACACGCCAGGGCGCTGCGCCCTCTGCCGTGCGCGCTGAACCAGGGAGGTCATCCCGTGCGCACGGCGGCGAACCGGATTCGTTCACAAGCTCTCAGCCGACCCGCACCCGCGCGTAGCGGCGTTTGCCGACCTGCAGGACGAAGGTGCCGGCGACGGGGAAGACGAGGTGCTTGTCGTCCACGCGGTTGCCGTCCATCCGCACACCACCCTGCTCGATCATCCGCATCGCCTCCGAGGTGCTGGCGGTGAGGCCTGCCTGCTTGAGAACCTGGACGATGGTCAGCGGCTCGACGCCGGGCCGCAGGCTCACTTCCGCGATGTCGTCCGGGATGGCGCCGTGCCGAAAACGAGCTTCGAAGTCGGCCAGCGCACGGGCGGCCGCGGTCGCGCCGTGGAAACGCTCGACGATCTCGCCAGCGAGCAGGACCTTGGCATCGCGCGGGTTGCGCCCGCCGGCGACTTCCTGCCGCAGCGTGTCGATCGCTTCGCTGCTGCGGAACGACAGCAGGTCGAAGTAGCGCCACATCAGCTCGTCCGAAATCGACATCAGCTTGCCGAACATCTCTGCGGGCGGCTCGTTGATGCCGACGTAGTTGCCAAGTGACTTCGACATCTTGTTGACGCCGTCGAGTCCTTCCAGCAGGGGCATGGTCAGGATGCACTGCGGCGCCTGCCCGTAGTGTTTCTGCAGTTCGCGCCCGACGAGCAGGTTGAACTTCTGGTCGGTGCCACCGAGTTCGACATCGGCGTTCATCGCCACCGAGTCATAGCCCTGGCAAAGCGGGTAGAGCAGTTCGTGAATCGCGATCGGCTGACCGTTTCTGTAACGCTTGGCAAAGTCGTCGCGCTCGAGCATGCGGGCGACGGTGTGCAGCGCTGCCAGACGGATCATCCCCGCTGCGCCGAAAGCTTCGAACCAGGCCGAGTTGAAACAGACCTCTGTCCGGCATGGGTCGAGGATCTTGAATACCTGTTCCTCGTAGGTCTTCGCATTGTCCAGTATCTGCTCGCGCGACAGCGGTGGCCGGGTGACGTTCTTGCCGGTCGGGTCGCCGATCATGCCGGTGAAGTCGCCGATCAGGAACATGACGTGGTGGCCGAGGTCCTGGAAGTGTCGCAGCTTGTTGATCAGTACGGTATGTCCGAGGTGCAGGTCGGGTGCCGTCGGGTCGAAGCCGGCCTTGATGCGCAATGGGCGTCCGCTCTGCAGCTTGTCCTGCAGTTCCGCTTCGATCAGGATCTCCTCGGAGCCGCGCCTGATCTGCCGGAGTTGATCGTGCACTGTGCGCATGCCGTCGCCGTCCTCGTGTTCGTGTGTCTGCATGGGGCCTGCCTGGAAGGGATCGAGTCAGCGGGTCCACTGCCCCGCCAGGACAAGGAAGCCGCCCGGAGGGGCGGCTTCCGCGCGCAGCGGGCGACTCTGCTGCGGCGATCAGCCGCGGGCCGGATTGCCGGTGAGCTTCGCGTACTTGACCCAGAGCTGCTCTTCGCTTTCCTGGTGCGCGGGGTCCTTCGGGATGCAGTCGACCGGGCAGACCTCGACGCATTGCGGCGTGTCGTAATGACCGACACACTCGGTGCACTTGTTCGGGTCGATCTCGTAGATCTCGGCACCCTGGTAGATCGCTTCGTTCGGGCACTCCGGCTCGCACACGTCGCAGTTGATGCATTCGTCGGTAATGATCAGGGCCATGCTTGCTGTTCCTTCAGGTCGTTGAAATTTCTCGGACACGCTTGGCCAGCCGTTCGCGCACTGCCGGCTGAACAAACTTACTGACATCGCCGCCGAGAATGGCGATCTCGCGCACCATGGTCGCCGAGATGAACAGGTACTGCTCGCTCGGCGTCAGGAATACGGTTTCGACTTCCGGGTACAGGTTGCGGTTCATTCCCGCCAGCTGGAACTCGTAGTCGAAGTCGGACACCGCCCGCAGGCCGCGGATGATCACTTTCGCGCCCCTGGCGTGCAGGAAGTCCATCAGCAGCCCGTCGAAGCCGCAAGCCTCGACGTTCGGGTAGGGCGCGAGCACGTCCAGCGCCATGTCAACCCGCTCGGCGAGCGAGAAGAACGGCCTCTTCGGCTGGTTCGCCGCGATGGCGACGATCACCCGGTCGAACAGGCAGGACGCGCGTCGAACGAGATCCTCGTGCCCGCGCGTCATCGGGTCGAAGGTCCCCGCATAGATTGCCAGACGATTATTCAGCGCCATCTCTTTCACCCCGCTGCATCAGGTGATGGAAGACCCGGCCTGCGTGGCCATGGCGCACCGTTCGCCAGTCGCCACATCCGGGCAGGAACCTCTCGGCCTCGACATAGACTGCGGCATCGTCGCCGAGCACGCCAGAGAGCATCGGTGCCAGCCGTTCGATCCACCCCTGGTGGAAGGGTGGATCGAGGAACAGGACATCAAAGCGGCCGGCAGCGCCGGCGAGAAAGCGCTGCGCATCCGCGCGCACGATTTGCACCCGCTCGCCGACGCCGAGGAGCCGTGCGTTGCTCTCCAGGGCCTGCAAGGCTTGCGGCGAATGCTCGACCATCACGACCCGGCTGGCGCCACGCGAAGCGGCCTCGAATCCGAGAGCACCGCTGCCGGCGAAGAGATCGAGGCAGATCGCCCCGGAGAGATCCTGGCCGAGCCAGTTGAACAGGGTCTCGCGGACGCGATCCGGCGTCGGACGCAAGTCCGGCGCCTCCGGAAAACGCAGGATGCGCCGTCGCCACTCGCCGCCGATGATGCGTACCGAGTTCAGTGGGCTAGTCTCCGGCAACGACGACGCTGACCAGATGTGTGACCGGCAGCCGGCGGGCAAAGGCAGCCTGGATCTCGGCTGTCGTCACGCGCTCGATGTTCTCCGGATAGCGATCGAGATAATCGAGCGGCAGGTCGTAGAAGGCGATCATCGCCACATTCTCCAGAATCTTGCGATTGCTGTCGAGGCGCAGGGGAAAGCTGCCGACGAGATTCTGCTTCGCCGCCAGCAGCTCGGCTTCGCTCGGTCCCTGTGCAAGGAATTCGTCAAGGACGGCACGCGTCACTTGCAGCGCCTCGGCGACCTGTCCCTTGTGCGTCTGCAGACCGATCTGAAACGGCCCGAGCTGTTGCAGTGGCAGGAAGTAGCTGTGCACGCTGTAGGCGAGCCCCCGCTTGTCCCGCACTTCCTTGACCAGGCGCGAAACGAAACCGCCGCCACCGAGTGAGTAGTTGCCGACGGCCAGTGGAAAGAAATCCGGGTCGCCGCGCTTGAGTGCCGGCATCCCGATCAGCAGGTGTGCCTGCGCCGCCGGATGGGCGATCCGCTCCTCGCCAGCGGCCGGCAACTGCGGCTGCGGCAGCTCGCCGACGGCTGCGGCGACTGGCAGACCGCCACTCAACCGCTCGGCCAGCGTCTCGGCCTCGGCCCGCGAAAGGTCGCCGACGATGGCGATGGTAGCGGAGCGAGCAGCGTAGTGGGCCGCGTGGAAGGCAAGGACATCGTCACGCCGCAGCGCCGTCAGCGACTCCGGCGTCGCCTGTCGTCCATAGGGATGTGCCGGGTACATCGTCGCCCACAGGGCCTTGCTGGCGATTGCATCCGGACGCGTCAGCGCCTCCTTGAGGGCAGCGAGCGAACGCGCCTTCTCGCGCTCGAAGGCGGCGGCGGGAAAGGTCGGGCCCGCGATGATGGCGCGCAACAGCTCGAACGCGGACGTGCGCTTGTCGACCATCGAGAGCGTGCGCAGGGTCAGCGATGCGCGGTCGAGATCGACGCCACCGGACAGCCGCGCACCGATGTCGGCCAGCCGGTTGGCGATCTGCGTCTCGTCCAGGCCGTCAGCACCGAGGTCGATCAGCGAGCGCGTCAGGCCCGCCACGCCTTCCTTGCCTGCGGCGTCGCGCGCCGCACCGGCCGCGACGTCGATCTGCAGGTCGATGATCGGCAGGCTGTGGTCCTCGACGAAGAGGACGCGTGTTCCCGCGCTGGTCTGCCAGCGTTCGATCCTTGGCCCGGAGTGTGCCAGTTGCGCACAGAGAAACAGGCAAACGGTGAGCAGCAACTGGCGTGGTGTCATGGACGGGCGCTCACTCAGTGGCGGGGGACGAACGGTGACCGCGGACGCGGTGTTGCCGGCACGGGCTGCGGATCGAGTTCGGCGACCGTCAGTGCCTCGTCGCCGAAGTACTTCCTGGCGACCGCCTGCACCTGTTCCCGGCTGACTTCCTGCAACTTGTCGATCAACCGCCGATTCATGGTGTGCGGTATGCCGGCGGATTCCAGCTGCCCGATCTCCATCGCCTGCGCGAAGATCGAATCGAGCTTGTAGATCTGGCTGGCAATGAGCTGTGCCTTGGCGCGTGCGAGTTCCTCGGCGCTCACGCCCTCTTCCCGCACCCGCGCCAGTTCGGCGCGCAGACCGGCTTCGAGCTCGCCGCGGCTGCGGCCAGCGCTCGGTGCGCCGTGCAGATGGAAGATGCCGGGACCGCGTGCGGTCGAGTCGTAGCTGGCACCGGCGCTCACCGCGAGTCGCTGCTCGCGCACCAGATGGCGGTTCAGCCGGGCGGCGTCGTGGCCGGCGAGCACCGCCGCCAGCATCTCGAGCGCATAGGGATCGACGTCCTGTTCGACATGGCGTATCACCGGCACCTTGTACGCCATCATCACCACCGGCAGGTCGGCCGGCGCCTGCAGCGTCAGACGACGGATGCCGGCCTGCTGCGGTTCGTCCTGCGGTTTCCTGACCGGCAGCGTGCGCGCCGGCAGGGCGCCATAGTACTGCTCGGCGAAACGGAAGACCTCCTGATGATCGACGTCGCCAACGACGACCACATAGGCGTTGTTTGGCGCGTACCAGTCATCGTACCAGGCACGGGCGTCACTCACCGTCATGCTCTGCAGGTCGGTCATCCAGCCGATGATCGGCACGCGATAGGGGTGAACCTGGAAGGCAACGGCATTGAGCTTCTCGTACAGCAAGGCCTGCGGCTGATCCTCGGTACGCAGCCGGCGCTCCTCCATGACGACCTTGATCTCCTGCGCGAACTCCTTCTCTTCGAGGCTCAGGTGACGCATGCGGTCGGCCTCGAGCTGCATCATTTCAGGCAGCTTCCGTTTCGGCACCTGCTGGAAGTAGGCGGTGTAGTCGCGACTGGTGAACGCGTTGTCGCGGCCACCGGCCGCGGCGACGCGGCGGTTGAACTCGCCGGGACCGGCAGTCGGCGTTCCCTTGAACATCATGTGTTCGAGGACGTGCGCGACGCCGGTCCTGCCGCTGGTTTCGTCCATGCTGCCGGCGCGATACCAGACCATGTGCGCCACTGTCGGCGCGCGGTGATCCTCCTTGACGATCACCCGCAGGCCATTCGCCAGTTGCCGCTCGTGCGGGTTTGCCGAAGCGGCAATGCTCGTCGTCAGGGCGATCAGCAGGGCAATCGGCAGTGCGTGGCGCATGGGCATGGTTCGCTTCTGATAGAATTTCCGCGAGTCGGTGAATCGGCCGGCATCTTACCACCGCCTGCGATTCTGGGCGCCTCTGAGACATCCGCACGCCATGTTTGGTTTCGGCAAGAAATCCCCTGATCAGGTCCCCGTCGCGACGAACGCTGCCACCGGCCCAAGCACCGCCACCGCCAGCCCGGCACCATGGCGACTGCGGCTGAAGGCGGGACTGGCGCGTACGCGAGCCCAGTTCGGCGGCAAGCTGAAACATCTCTTCGCGCGCGGCAAGGTCGACGACGAACTGCTCGAGGAACTCGAGACGCTGCTGCTGGGCAGCGATGTCGGCCTGGATGCGACGCAGCATCTGCTCTACCATCTGCGGCAACGCGCCCGACGCGACCGCCTCGACAGCCCGGAAGCCATCCAGAGAGCGCTGTCGGAAATCCTCTGCGAGCTCCTGCAGCCGCTCGAGGAGGCGCTCGATCCGCGTCGCCATCGGCCATTCATCATCATGCTGGCGGGCGTCAACGGTGCCGGCAAGACGACGTCGATCGGCAAGCTGGCCAGGCACTTCCAGGCGCAGGGACTGTCGGTGCTGCTGGCTGCCGGTGATACCTTCCGCGCCGCCGCTCGCGAGCAGTTGCAGACATGGGGCGAGCGCAACAACGTGACGGTCATCGCGCAGCAGTCCGGCGACCCGGCGGCGGTCATTTTCGACGCCATCGCCGCCGCCAAGGCGCGCGGCATCGACGTCGTCCTCGCCGACACCGCCGGCCGCCTGCCCACGCAACTGCACCTGATGGACGAGATTGCCAAGGTGCGCCGCGTGATCCAGAAGGCCGAGCCGACCGGACCACACGAGACCCTGCTGGTGCTCGACGCCACCTTCGGCCAGAACGCCGTACAGCAGGTGATGGCGTTCGACAAGGCGATCCAGGTCAGCGGACTGGTCCTGACCAAACTCGACGGTTCGGCCAAGGGCGGCGTCGTCGCGGCGATCGCTCGCCAGTGTCCGAAACCAGTTCGCTTCATTGGCGTCGGTGAGGGGATCGACGATCTGCGGCCTTTCGTGGCCCGCGATTTCGTAGACGCACTGTTCGAGTGATCACCGCCAGCGATGTGACGAAGCGCTACCCGGAGGGCCGCGAGGCGCTGCGGCATGTCAGCTTCGAGATCACTGCCGGCGAGATGGTCTACCTGACGGGCCACTCGGGGGCAGGCAAATCAACCCTGTTCAAGCTGCTGGCGGCGATCGAACGACCGACCTCCGGCAGCATCGTGATCAATGGTCAGAACCTCGCGGCGTTGAGTCGCAGTGCCGTTCCCTATCTGCGACGCAAGCTCGGACTGCTTTTCCAGGACCGCAAGCTGCTTTTCGATCGCACGGTCCTCGAGAACGTCCTGCTGCCGCTGGCGATCGTCGGCCACCCGCCGCGTGACGCACTGCGGCGAGCGCAGGCGGCTTTGGCCAAGGTGGGCCTGCCGAATCGCGAGCGAACCTTGCCGATCGCCCTCTCGGGCGGCGAGCAACAGCGCCTGGCAATTGCCCGGGCGGTGGTCAATCGGCCAGCGATCATCCTCGCCGACGAACCAACCGCCAACCTCGACGCCGCCTCGGCGCGCGAGATCCTGGAGATTTTCCACGCTTTCCAGCAGGTTGGTGTGACGGTGTTGCTCGCCACCCACGATCCCACGACCCTGCCGGTTCTGCGACCGCGTGTCCTGCGTCTCGACCAGGGCGAGATGAGCGAGCTGCCGGCGGCATCCGCGACTGCCGTTGCCGGGGCAGCCACGTGAGCGTCTGGCTGGCGCAGCACTGGGCGGCGATGCGCGATGCCTGCCGTCGACTCGCGACGGCGCCGCTCAACTCCCTGTTGTCGCTGTTGGTCATCGGCATTGCCCTCACCCTGCCGACTGCCGGTTGGCTGCTGATCGACAACCTGCACGCGCTGACCGGTGACGCGCCCGGTGTGCAGCAGATCAGCGTCTTCCTCAGCCCCGAAGCGGGCAAGCGGGAGATTGCCGAGATCGAAAGCCGCTTGCAGGCAGGCAAGATCGGCAGGTGGCGCTTCGTGGCGCGCGAGGAGGCACTGAAAAGGCTGCAGGCTGCCGAGGGAATGGCGGACATCGTCGCCAGCCTGCCGCGCAACCCGCTGCCGGATGCCTTCGTCGTCACGCCCAGTGCGTCGCAGCCGGCCGAACTCGAGCGGCTGGCGAAGACCTTCTCGGGCTGGCCAAAGGTGGCGCACGTGCAGCTCGACTCGGCTTGGGTGAAGCGCTTCGATGCCCTGCTTCGCCTCGGTCGCCTGATCGTCATGCTGCTCGGCGTCCTGTTTGCCGCCGCGTTGGTCACCATCACCTTCAACACCATCCGCCTGCAGATCCTCGCCCAGGCGGCAGAGATCGAGGTGGCAAGGCTGATCGGCGCCACCGACGCTTACATCCAGCGGCCATTGCACTACTTCGGCATGCTGCAGGGTGCCCTCGGCGGCCTGTGCGCGTCCCTGCTGGTGGCAGTCGGCTTCCACCTGCTGACGCCTCTGGTCGCCGAGCTCACCCAGCTCTACGGCACCAACTTCACCTTGCGGGGGCTGGGCGCGGGACACGTTGCCTTCCTCGCGGCGATCGGTGCCGCGCTTGGCTGGCTGGGCGCCTGGATTTCGGCGCTGATGCACTTGCGGCGCTTCGCCTGAGGGCTGAGGCAGTTGCCATGCCCCGTCGTTCGCTCGCTCGCGCCTTGCATCTCGGCCTGCTCGCGACGGCTTCTGCACAAGCTCTCAGCCGAGTAGAACGCCCGACCAGACGACAAGCACGTTGAGCAGCGCGATCAGGACCGCCGCGCTGCCGATATCCTTGGCCCGCCCGGCAAGTGGGTGACGGTCGAGCGAGACGCGGTCGACGACGGCTTCGATGGCCGAGTTGATGAGCTCGACGATCAGCACCAGGAGCACGCTGCCGATCAACAGGGCACGCTCCATTCCCCCCTCTGCCAGGACGAAGGCGAGCGGGATCAGCAGCACGGCCAGCAAGACCTCCTGGCGAAACGCATCTTCAGCCTCGTAGGCGGCCTTCAGTCCGGCACGCGAATAGCCGAGCGCCTTCCACAGGCGCCGCAGTCCCGTCTGGCCCTTGAATGGGCTTTGTTCATCCATGCTCCCCCCCTTGCAGTGGCCGACTGCACGCGAGTATAACGAGTCGGCGGACGCTACCGCGCTGGCAGCGCGGACGATCGCCGCTGCCACGCTGTCATTGACCACGCCCCATCGCTACAATGGCGAGCCGATCATCCACAGCCGACAGGAGCCGCAACGCACACCATGACCCAGGACGAAATGAAGCAGGCGGTGGCGCGCGCCGCCATCCCGCACGTTGTCGAAGGACAGGTCGTTGGCGTCGGTACGGGGTCGACGGCCAACTTCTTCATCGATGAATTGGCGTCGCTCAGGCAACGGATCCGCGGCGCCGTCGCCAGCTCGGAAGCGACCAGAAAGCGCCTCGAAGCCCACGGGATCAAGGTTCTCGATCTGAACGAGGTATCCCGGCTGCCGGTTTACGTCGACGGCGCCGACGAGATCAACCGGTCGCTGCAGATGATCAAGGGGGGTGGCGGCGCCCTGACCCGCGAGAAGATCGTCGCCGCGGTCGCCGAGAAGGTCGTCTGCATCGCCGACCAGTCGAAGCTGGTCGCGGTCCTCGGCCGCTTCCCGCTGCCGGTCGAGGTCATCCCGATGGCCTTGGGTCACGTCCAGCGGGAGCTGGCACGACTCGGTGGCGAGCCGGTCGTGCGCGAGCGCTGCATCACCGACAACGGCAACCTGATCATTGACCTGCATGGGCTCGAGATCGCCGATGCCGCCGCCCTCGAAAGCCGCATCAACCAGATCGTCGGCGTCGTCACCAATGGCCTCTTCGCCCGCCGCCCGGCGGACCTCTGCCTGCTGGCCTCCGCCAGCGGCGTGCAGACGCTGATCGCCGACTGAAGCGGCCCGGCTACAGAGCCGCAGCCAGCCCGAAGCCTTGCCGTACACCTCCCGCTCAGCGCGTCGGCGGCACGTAGCCTTGCACGCGGTCGGCCCCACCACCGAAGAAATGACGGTCCATCTGCTCGGCCAGGTACTTGCGGTGCGCGGCATCGGCCAGGTTGAGGCGATTCTCGTTGATGATCATCGTCTGCATGCGGATCCACTGCTGCCATGCCTCCTTCGACACGGAGTCGAAGATCCGCTTCCCGAGTTCGCCGGGGTACGGTGGAAAATCAAGACCCTCGGCCTCGCGGCCGAGCTTGACACACTGGACCATTCTTGCCATCTGTTCAGCTCCTTGCTTGTTCTCGTGGACCCTGCTCTGCGAGCGCTGGCGGCCGTTGATCGAGCCTCGGCGGCAGCGCCGCTCACAGCTCCTTCATCAGCACGCTCGAACGACGCTGCAGGTTGTACACCAGCCTTTTCTCGGCCGGCAAATCATCGACCTGGCGGACCGCGAAGCCGCGCTCCTTGAACCAGTGGGCGGTCACCGTCGTCAGCACGAACAGCCGCGCGACACCGCTGGCGCGCGCCCGTGCCTCGATCCGTTTCATCAGCAGTGCGCCGTAGCCCCAACGGCGATAATGTGGGTGGACTGCCAGGCAGGCCAGTTCCGCCTGCCCCTCACCATAGGGATAGAGCGCCGCGCAGCCGACGATGACGCCGTCGTGCTCGACGATCGAGAAGCGGGTGATCTCGCGTTCGAGCATTTCGCGTGAACGCCGGACGAGCGTTCCATCCTCTTCCAGCGGCTCGATCAATGCGACCAGGCCACCGATGTCGTCGGCACGCGCGTCGCGCAGTTGCTCGAGCGACTCGCGTGTGATGACCGTGCCGACCCCGTCATGGGTGAACAGCTCGCGCAGGAGGGTGCCGTCCTCGTCGTAACCAATCAGATGGACGCGACCGACACCGGCACGACTGCTGCGCACGGCGCACGGCAGGTAACGTCGCAGGTCGGCGGACAGCCAGTCACCGAGACTGATCAGTCGCTCGGCCGCATCGACAGTCAACTCGTCGAGCAGGGCACCGTCGATGTCGGTCGCACCGGGGCTGTCGGTGAGGAAGATCAGCTTGTCTGCCAGCAGCGAGGTGGCCACCGCCTCCGCCACCTCCTCCATCGCCAGGTTGAAGATCTCGCCGGTCGGGCTCGACCCGGTGCAGGAGAGGAGGACGATGTTGCCCAGACCGAGCTGGGCTCGGATGCCCTCCGCGTCGATCTTGCGGACCTGACCGGAATACTGCAGGTCGACACCGTCCACGACGCCGACCGGCCGTGCCGTGATGAAGTTGCCGCCCACGACGCGAATCGTGCTGTTCGCCATCGGCGTATCGGCGAGGCCCTGCGAAAGCAGCGCCTCGATCTCGACGTAGATGCGTCCAACCGCATCGATGACGCAGCCGATCGCCTGCGCGTCGGTGACGCGGTAGTTGCCGTGATAGACCGAAGCAAGACCACGCTGCCGCAGCAGGCTTTCGATCTGTGGTCGCGCCCCGTGCACCAGCACCAGGCGGACGCCGAGCGCGGCCAGCAGGTTCACGTCGTAAGCCAGGGTCCGCGCCAGCTGCCCGGCGATCGCCTTGCCACCGAAGGCGATCAGGAAGGTCTTGCCGCGAAACAGGTTGACGTAGGGCGCGACCGACCTGAACCAGGTCACGAAGGCGGCGGAACTCGGCTGCTCACCCATCTCACGCCGCGGGGCTGGCCCTTCCTTCCGCTTCGTCGGATTTGTCTTCCCTGGCTGCCTTCGCCGCCTTCGCCGATTTCGCCGCCAGCGCCTTCTCGGCGCGCAACTCCTTCGCCCGCTGCGCCTTGGACTGCCGGCCGCTGTCCGCTGTCGCCTCCGGCGACTCCC
Organism: Accumulibacter sp.; assembly: GCF_036625195.1. NCBI lineage: Bacteria > Pseudomonadati > Pseudomonadota > Betaproteobacteria > Candidatus Accumulibacter > Accumulibacter sp. Next base: position 1,867,540 of record NZ_JAZKUG010000001.1, on the reverse strand, counting down.
TGCCTGACACCTGCTGTGGGCTTTCCACCTTCGCGGCCGTGGCAATGACCATCCGCGGCTGCTTGGCGGGGTCGACCTTCAGCTCCTTCTCGAGGCGCTCGCAGATCGTCCGCAGGACCTTGACTCGGGCAAAATACTTGTCGTTGGATTCGACGAGCGTCCACGGCGCCGTACCGGAACTGGTGCGCTCGATCATGTCGCAGATCGCCTCGTGGTAGGCTCCGGCCTTCTCCCGGTTGCGCCAGTCCTCCTCGGTGATCTTGAAGCGCTTGTGCTCGACTTGGGCGCGCTCCTCGAAGCGCTTCAACTGCTCCTCGTCACTGATCTGCAGCCAGAACTTGATGACGATGCCGCCCGCGTGCCAGAGGTCGTGCTCGAAATCATTGATCTCCGAGTACGCGCGCAGCCAGTCAGCCGTGCTGCAGAAGCCTTCGACGCGTTCGACGAGGACCCGGCCGTACCAGGTGCGGTCAAAGATGACCACCCGGCCGAGGCGCGGCATGTGGCGCCAGAAGCGCCACAGGTAGGGTTGCGCGCGCTCCTCTTCGGTCGGCGCGGCGATCGGGACGATCTGGTACTGGCGCGCGTCCATGGCCGACATCACCCGCCGGATCGCACCGCCCTTGCCGGCGGCGTCGGCCCCCTCGAAAGCGATGATCAGTGCTCTCTTCTTGAAGTCGGGATGGCGCATCAGCTCCGCCAGGCGTGCCTGCCAGGTGGCCAGTTCGGTCTCGTACTCCTTCTTCGTCAGGCTCTGCGTCATGTCGAGCGAACTCAAGACGTCCAGACGGTCGATGCGGTGCGAGATCGGAGGCGCCACCGGCGAATTCTGGTCCCGCTTGTCCGCCAGGCGCTTCTGCAGGGCGTCCAGGATCGTCTTGCCAACCGTCAGTGAACGGTAGCGGTCATCGGTTCCCTCGACGATGATCCACGGCGCCCACGGCGTGTTCGTCGTGCGCAGCAGGTGCCCGGCGACCTCCTGCAGCTTGTCGTAGGTCTTCAGGCGGTCCCAGCTGGCCTTCGTCACCCGCCAGCGGGTCAGCGGGTTGGCTTCGATCGACTTCAGTCGCTCACGCTGCGCATCCTTTGAGAGGTGAATCCAGAACTTGAGGACGAGCGCCCCCTCGTTCACCAGCATCGCCTCGAAGCGATTGAGCTGGTCCATCCGCTGGTCGAAGTCGGCGCGCGAGATGTCGTTGCCGATCCGCTCGGCAATCGGGTGCGAATACCAGGAACCGGAAAAGATGCCGATGCGCCCTTTCGGCGGCAACGCCCGCCAGTAGCGCCACATCGACGGACGCGCCCGTTCCTCGGCGGTCGGCGCGTAGAAGGCGTGCGTCGACAGGAAGCGCGGATCCATCCACTCGTAGAGGACGTTGATCGTTTCACCCTTGCCCGACCCATCCACACCGCTGATCAGGATGACCACCGGAAAGCTGGCGTCGGCCCGCAACTGTTCCTGGACTTCGAGCAGTCCGGCGCGCAACTTCGGCTCCTCGACCTTGAAGGTTTCCTTGTCGATCTTGTGTCCCAGCTCTGCCGATTCAAACATCAGTCCTCTCCTCCTTGAAATCACCCCATAAGGCCTGTAGGGCTGCCAGGGCTGCGAAGCCAGCCGTCTCGGTACGCAGGATGCGCGGCCCGAGACGTACTGGCAGAAAACCGGACAACGTCGCCAACCGCAGCTCTTCCGCGGCCAGTCCTCCTTCGGCGCCGATCAGCAGCTCGACCGGCTGGCCGACCGACATGGCCGGCACAGCCGCCAAAGACCGTGCCGCATCCGTGGCCAGCATCAGCCGCAACGCAGCGGCCAATGGCGGTCGCGCCAGCCAGCTGTCCAGCGACTCGATGGGTGCCAGCTCCGGCAGCCGATTGCGACCACACTGCTCGCAGGCGGAGACGATCACCGCCTGCCAATGCTGCAGGCGACGCCAGGCCCGCTCGCCAGCGGGACGCGCGACGCTGCGGCGTGACAGTACCGGCACGATCCGCGCGACGCCGAGCTCAACCGCCTTCTGTATGGTCAGATCCATCTTGTCGCCAGCCTGCACTGCCTGGACGAGGGTGACCGACAACAGTGACTCGCGCTCCACCGCTGACCAGTCGCTCAGCTCGACCGTCACGCGGCGACGGTCGTTGGCGACGACTCGCGCGCGATACTCGCCGCCGCCGCCATCGAAGAGAGTCAGCTCATCGTTGCAGCGCAGCCGCAGCACGGCGCTGGCGTGGTGCGCCGCTGGCTCCGGCAGATCGAAGCGGGCGCCGGCGACCAATGGCAGCGGGCAATGAAAGCGCGGATGGTTCACCGTGCTATTATAAGTTCTCCCGCGTTCGATGTTGGCAGTTTGGAGGCTCCTGGCGCATGGCGCTCAATACCCCGGTGTGTGACTTTGGCTGGCAGGCCGTGGATTTCGAGCTGGCCGATACCAGCGGCGCGCAGCACAACCTGTCCACCCTGCGCGGCGCCAACGGTCTGCTGCTGATGTTCATCTGCAACCACTGTCCGTACGTCAAGGCGATCATCGACCGCATCTGCCGCGACGCACGCGAGCTGCAGAGCTTCGGCATCGGGGTGGCGGCGATCATGAGCAACGATCCGGTCGAGTATCCGGAAGATTCGTTCGACAACATGGTGCGCGTGGCGAGAGCGCTCGATTTCCCCTTTCCCTATCTGCACGACCCGACGCAAGACGTGGCTCGCAGCTATGGCGCCATCTGCACACCCGACTTCTTCGGTTTCAACCGCGATCTCGCGTTGCAGTACCGCGGACGGCTCGATGCCAGCGGACGCATGCCGGCGCCCCCGGATGCACGGCGCGAACTGGTGGAGGCAATGCGCCTGGTGGCGGTGACCGGCGAGGGCCCTGCGCAGCAGACGCCGAGTATCGGTTGCTCGATCAAGTGGCGTCACTGAGCGGGCATGCGGGAGGAAGGCAGTGCGGTCGCGCCGCTGGCTGACGGCGAACTCAAGCGGATGCTCGACGCGAGCATCGCGCTGGTACGTGAAGTGGCGCAGCGGGAGATCATTCCGCGTTTCCTGCGCGTCAGCCACGGCCAGCGCAAGGACGACGGTTCACTGTGTTCCGAAGCGGATGTCGCGGCGCAGCGTTTCCTGGTCGAGCGCCTGAGCGGAATCCGCCCGTGCCCGACCATCGGAGAGGAAATGTCACCGGCGGCGCAGCGCGCCATCTGGGAGGCCAGCGGCGACGACCCGCGCGGCCTCTGGTGCATCGATCCGATCGACGGCACCACCAATTTCATCAACGGACTGCCCTGCTTCGCCGTCTCGCTGGCTTGGCTGAGTGCCCGGCGTGTTCGCCTGGCGGTCACCTACAATCCGATCACCGACGAGATGTTCTACGCCCGTCAGGGCAATGGTGCCTACCTCAACGGCCGCCGCCTGCCGCTGCGCCAGGTGACGTCCGACATCGCCCGCGCCGTCGGGGGCGTCGACTTCAAGAGGATCCCCAAGCCGCTGGCCGATCGCATAGCCGTTGGCCCGCCGTTCTACTCGCAGCGCAATTTCGGCAGCTCGACGCTCGACTGGTGCAATCTGGCTGCCGGGCGGCTGGATCTGTATTTGCATGGCGGCCAGATGCTCTGGGATTATGCCGCCGGCAGCCTGATCCTGAGCGAGGCCGGAGGCCGGATGTGTTCACTGGTGCATGACGACTATGACGCCGAGGACGTCTGGCGGCGGCCGGTCATCGCCGCCCTGCACCCGGTCGTCTTCGCCGCCTGGCGCGACTGGGTGCGCCAGGACACGCCGCTCCTCGGCAGTGCCTGCGCTGACGACAGGCCCTGACACTGCCTGTCCGGTCGCTGCCGGCTACTCGGGCGCCAGTTCGCCGGCCAGCCGCCAGGCGGCGGACAGTTCGCCGGGAATCACCCCGCTGTCCAGCGCAACGGCGACCGCGGCGCGCTCACGCTGACAACCCAGACCAGCCTGCTGCAGCCAGCTCTCGCTGTAGTAGGTGTGGCGGTAGCGATCTCCCGAGTCACAGAGCAGCGTCACGACCGAGCCCGTTGCACCGCGTTCCCGCATCCGTGCCATGCACGCCAGGGTGGCAATCAGGTTGCTGCCGGTCGAGGCCCCGACACTGCGCCGGAGACGGGTCGTGAGCTCGTGCATTGCCGCGACCGACCAAGCGTCGGGGACTGCGACCATGGCATCGATGACGTGCGGCAGGAACGACGCCTCGACGCATGGACGGCCGATCCCCTCGATGCGCGAGCCCGCGTGGAGGCGGAGATCCGGCTGGCGGGTGCGGTAGTGATCGAAGAACACCGAGTTTTCCGGGTCGGCCGCGCAGACACGGGTGCTGCGCGCGCAGTAACGAACGTAACGACCGAGGGTGGCGACTGTGCCGCCGGTACCCGCACCGGAGACGATCCACTCCGGCACGGGGTGGCGCTCAAGGCGCATCTGCTGAAAGATGGACTCGGCGATGTTGTTGTTCGCACGCCAGTCGGTGGCGCGCTCGGCGTAGGTGAATTGATCGAGGTAATGGCCGCCGAGTTCGTCGGCCAGCCGCCTGGATTCGCTGCCAATGGTCGTCGGATCGTCGACCAGATGGCAGCGCCCGCCCTGGAACTCAATGGCGGCGATCTTGTCGGTGGAGGTCGACGCCGGCATCACGGCGACAAAAGGCAGCGAGAGGAGGCGGGCAAAATAGGCTTCAGAGATCGCCGTCGAACCGCTGGAGGCTTCGACGACGCTCGTTCCCTCGCGCAGCCAGCCGTTGCACAGCGCATAGAGGAACAGCGAGCGCGCGAGGCGATGTTTCAGGCTGCCTGTCGGATGGCTCGATTCGTCCTTGAGATACAGGTCGATCCCCGGCCAGCCGGGAAGTGAAAGGGGTATCAGGTGGCTGTCGCTGGAGCGCTGGAAATCGGCCTCGATGCGGCGCACGGCGGCGACCACCCAGGCCCTGTCCTGCTCTGCCGCAGGGTGTGCAGTGGTTCTCATGCGCGGAGCTTAACAGCCATCGCGAACACGGGCAAAACCGCGTGCCTGCCCGAGTGGCGCGCGCCGGGCGCGATTCTGGGTTAAACTATAGTAAATTGCTCAACTATCAATCACCGGAATGCGAACAGATGTCCATCACGACTGAAGCCGTACACGCGGCACTGAGGCAAGTCATCGACCCCAACACGCGCAAGGATTACCTGGCGACGCGTTCGGCACGAAACATCCGAATCGACGGTAACGACGTGTCGCTCGACATCGAACTCGGTTATCCGGCGAGGAGCCAGATCGACGAGATCCGGCGATCGATCATCGCTGGATTGCGGACGATCCCGGGCGTCGCCAACGTCAGTGTCCATGTCGCGCCGGGAATCGTCGCGCATACGGTGCAGGGTGGCCTGAAACCACTGCCGGGGGTGAAGAACATCATTGCCATCGCCTCGGGCAAGGGTGGCGTCGGCAAGAGCACGACGGCGGTCAACCTGGCGCTGGCGCTGGCACAGGAGGGTGCCACCGTGGGCCTGCTCGACGCCGACATCTACGGCCCGTCACAGCCGCAGATGCTCGGCCTGGCCGGCAGGAGACCAGAGTCGAGCGATGGCGTGTCGATGGATCCGCTTCTTGCCCACGGGCTGCAGGCAATGTCGATCGGTTTCATGATCGACATCGATTCGCCGATGGTCTGGCGCGGTCCGATGGTGACGCAGGCCCTCGAACAGCTGCTCAAGCAGACCAACTGGCAGGATGTCGATTACCTGCTGGTCGATATGCCGCCGGGAACGGGTGACACGCAGCTCACCCTGTCGCAGAAGGTTCCGGTGACCGGCGCGGTCATCGTCACGACGCCGCAGGACATCGCCCTGATCGATGCGCGCAAGGGGCTGAAGATGTTCGAGAAGGTCGGTATCCCGATTCTTGGCCTGGTCGAGAACATGAGCATCCACATCTGCGCGCATTGCGGGCACGAGGAACACATCTTCGGCCACGGTGGCGGCGAGCAGATGTGCCGCGACTACGACACCGAGTTTCTCGGCGCGCTGCCGCTCGAACTGTCGATCCGCGAACTCACCGACGCCGGCACCCCGACCGTCGTCGGTGCGCCGGATTCGCGGGCGGCCGAGATCTACCGCACGATCGCCCGCCGCCTGGCGGTGAAGGTCGCCGAGCGGGCGCGTGACATGAGCGCACGCTTTCCGAACATCGTCGTCCAGAACACCTGAGGCGACGATGAGGCCCTGACGGGCTCTCGCCCGTCTCGCCCGCCAGGGCGGTTTCATCCGCTGCCCGGACGCCGTAGAATGAGCATTAATTCTCTCTCGGCGCTGTGCGGGTAACGACCAATGTCAATCAAATCGGATAGGTGGATCCGCCGCATGGCGGAACAGCACGGCATGATCGACCCCTTCGAACCGACGCAGGTCCGTTCGGTCGACGGGCGCCGCATCGTCTCCTACGGCACCTCGAGCTACGGTTATGACATCCGCTGTTCGGACGAATTCAAGCTGTTCACCAATCTCAATTCGACCATCGTCGATCCGAAGAACTTCGACCCGAACTCCTTCGTCGAGGTCAAGAACGATTTCTGCATCATCCCGCCGAACTCATTTGCCCTTGCCCGTACCGTCGAGTACTTCCGCATTCCGCGCAGCGTGCTCACCGTCTGCTTGGGCAAGAGCACCTACGCGCGCTGTGGCATCATCGTCAACGTGACGCCCTTCGAACCCGAATGGGAGGGGCACGTCACCCTCGAGTTCTCGAACACGACACCGCTGCCGGCGAAAATCTACGCCAACGAGGGCATCGCCCAGGTGTTGTTCTTCGAGTCCGACGAGGAATGCGAAACATCCTACAAGGATCGCGGCGGCAAGTACCAGGGGCAGGTGGGGGTCACCCTGCCCAAGATCTGAAAGGCCCGCGAGCGCCCGGCGGCATCGCGCCGAACTGCCTTCCTCCCGCTGTACGCTGACACTGGCATTGCCGACATCCCACCCCGACCAGAGACTGGATTCCGCACATGCATTTCAATTTCCCGGTAATCGTCATCGACAAGGACTACCGCTCGGAAAACACCGGCGGGCTCGGCGTCCGCGCGCTCGCCAAGGCGATCGAGAAGAAGGGCTTCGAGGTCTTCGGCGTCACCAGCTACGGTGACCTGACGTCCTTTGCGCAGCAGCAGAGCCGTGCTTCAGCCTTCATCCTGTCGATCGACGACGAGGAGTTCAAGCACGGTCGGTCGGACCAGACGATCGCCAACCTGCGCGCCTTCGTCAAGGAGATTCGCTGCCGCAACGAGGACATCCCGATCTTCCTCTACGGCGAGACGCGCACCTCGCGCCACATCCCAAACGACGTCCTGCGCGAACTGCATGGTTTCATCCACATGTTCGAGGACACCGCGGAGTTCATCAGCCGCTACGTCGTCCGCGAAGCCCGAGCCTATCTCGAGAGCCTGGCGCCGCCCTTCTTCCGTGCGCTGACGCACTACGCCGAGGATGGCTCCTACTCTTGGCACTGTCCCGGCCATTCCGGTGGTGTCGCCTTCCTGAAGAGCCCCGTCGGGCGGATGTTCCACCAGTTCTTCGGCGAGAACATGCTGCGCGCCGACGTCTGCAACGCGGTCGAGGAACTCGGCCAGTTGCTCGACCACACCGGCCCGGTGGCAGCTTCCGAGAGAAACGCTGCGCGCATCTTCAACGCCGACCACCTGTTCTTCGTCACCAACGGGACCTCGACCTCGAACAAGATCGTCTGGCATTCGACCGTCGCCCCGGGCGACATCGTCATCGTCGACCGCAACTGCCACAAGTCGGTCCTTCATTCGATCATCATGACCGGCGCGATCCCGGTCTTCCTGATGCCGACCCGCAACCATTACGGGATCATCGGGCCGATACCCAAGGAGGAGTTTCTCTGGCCGAACATCCGCGCCAAGATCGAAGCGCACCCCTTTGCGCGTGACGTCGGCAGCAAGCCGCGCGTGCTGACGATCACGCAGAGCACCTACGATGGCATCCTGTACAACGTCGAGGAGATCAAGCAGATGCTCGATGGCGTCATCGACACCCTGCATTTCGACGAAGCGTGGTTGCCGCATGCGGCCTTCCATGACTTCTACGGCGACTACCATGCGATCGGCGCCGATCGGCCGCGCTGCCAGGATTCGATGATCTTCTCCACGCAGTCGACGCACAAGCTGCTCGCCGGCCTGTCGCAGGCATCCCAAATCCTGGTGCAGGAGTCGGCAGGGCGCAAGCTCGACCGCGATGTCTTCAACGAAGCCTACCTGATGCACACCTCGACCTCGCCGCAGTACGCGATCATCGCCTCTTGCGACGTCGCGGCGGCGATGATGGAGGCGCCCGAGGGAGCCGCGCTCGTCGAGGAGTCGATCGCCGAGGCGCTCAACTTCCGCAGCACGATGCGCAAGGTGGACAGCGAGTGGGGCGCCGACTGGTGGTTCAAGGTCTGGGGACCGGAGGACCTGAGCGGCGAGGGCCTCGAGGAACGGACCGCCTGGATCCTCAGGCCGGGTGAGCGCTGGCACGGTTTCGGCCAGCTCGCCGAGGGCTTCAACATGCTCGATCCGATCAAGGCAACGATCATCACCCCGGGGCTCGACGTGGATGGGGCGTTCGCCGAGTGGGGCATCCCGGCGGCGATCGTCACCAAGTACCTCGCCGAACACGGGATCATCGTCGAGAAGTGCGGTCTCTACTCATTCTTCATCATGTTCACCATCGGCATCACCAAGGGTCGCTGGAACACGATGGTGACCGAACTGCAGCAGTTCAAGGATGGCTACGACCAGAACCTGCCGCTGTGGAAGGTGATGCCGGAGTTCTTGGCCAAGAACCCGCGCTACGACCGGTGCGGGCTGAAGGATCTCTGCCGGCAGATCCACGGCGTCTATGCGGCGAACAACGTCGCGCACCTGACCACCCGCATGTACCTCTCGGACATGGAACCGGCGATGAAACCGACCGACGCCTTCGCCAAAATGGCGCACCGGGAAATCGACCGGGTACCGATCGACGAACTCGAGGGGCGCATCACCAGCACCCTGCTGACGCCCTACCCGCCGGGAATCCCGCTGCTCATCCCGGGCGAACGTTTCAATGCGACGATCGTTCGTTACCTGCAGTTCGCGCGCGATTTCAACGAACGCTTCCCGGGCTTCGAAACCGACGTCCATGGCTTGGTCAAGGCGCTGGTCGATGGCAGGCCGGTCTACTCGGTGGATTGCGTGCGCTGAATCCTTGGCTCAGCCAGCGGCCAGCGCAGGGCAGTCGTGACCTCTCTGCCGGCCGCCGCATCAACGGTCGGCGGGCGTCGCCGGCAGTGGCGTCTGGGCAATCGTGCCGCTGGCCGCCTGCGTGTCCTCCGCATCACTGGGCAGCGGCGTTTCTTCCTGACCTTCCGGTAGTGCCGGGTCGCCCGCTGAAGTATCCTCGACCAGGCGCAGCACACCGTCCTCGCCCACAGCGGTATCCTCGAAACGGAGCAGCGTGATGCGGTGGTTGTCCATCTCGAGGACGGTCAGACGGGCACCCTCGAGCTGTACGGTATCGCCGACTGCCGGGACGCTGCCCAGCCGCTTGTAGAACAGGCCGGCGAGCGTCACGTAGTCGTCGTCCTTCGGGAAGGGGAAGTCGAGCAGGCCCTCGAGGTCGGAAACGCGCATCGAGGCGTCGATCTCGTACTGGCTGCCAACCAGCTTCTTCACCCGTCTCGCCTGGCGGGTGAACTCGTCCTCGTACTCACCGACGATTTCCTCGAGGATGTCCTCGAGGGTGATGATTCCCTCAGTACCGCCATACTCGTCGATCACCACAGCCATCTGCTGCCGGGTGCGCTTGAAGTCCTTGAGCAGATCGCTGAGCAGCTTGCTGTTCGGCACGATGTACGGCGCCTGTGCGAACTCTCCCACTGGCCGCTGGCTGACGTCGTCGAGCTTGTCGCCGCTGCTCTCGGCCATGACGCTCAGCAGTTCCTTGATCGCCACGACGCCGGTGATGCGGTCCAGGCTCTTGTCGTAGACCGGGAAACGCGCGTGCGGCACGTCGCGGAACAGCCGCAGTGCCTCGGCGAGCGTCTCTTCGCGGGCGAGGGCGCGGATCTGCGTCCGCGGGATCATCGCCTCGCGCACGGTGTGCTCATCGAGCTTGAAGACGCCGCGGATCATCTCGGTTTCCTCGCGGGCGAGCGTGCCGTCCTTCTCGCTCGCCGAGAGGATCATGCGGATCTCCTCGACCGACATCGTGAAGTGGCTCTCGCCGTGCCCTTCGAGGTTGCGCTGGCCGAACACCCAGAGCAACGCATTCGACGACATCTTCATGACGTAGATCAGCGGCCGGAAGGTGAGGTACATCACGTTGATCACCCAGCCAACGGCCATGCTGAGCTGTTCCGCCTTGTGGAAGGCGAGCACCTTCGGCGCCAGCTCGCCGGCGACGACGTGCAGAAACGAAATGACGATGAAGGCGAAGACGTAGGAGACAGTGTGTGCCGCCTTGGTCAGCGCATCGCCGTCGCCGAAAAGCGCAAAGGTGGCGACGAACCAGGGGTCGGTCAGGATGCTGATGGTTTCCATGCCGACTGCGCCAAGACCCAGAGAGACCAGGGTAATGCCGACCTGAGTCACCGAGTAGAAGCGCTCCGGCTCGTTGTGCAGCATTTCGACGCGGGCGGCGCGCTTGTCGCCGTCCTCGGCCAGCTGCCGGATGCGGCTGCGTCGTGCCGACGAGATGGCGATCTCCGAGCCAACGAAGAAGGCGTTGCCGGCGACGAACACCAGGATCAACACGAGATTCATGTAAAGCGTCATCTGTTCCATGCGGCACCCCTCCTCGGTCTCCGTTGCCACGGCCAGAACGCCCTCGCGGGCACCGGCAGCAGGCTGGCGGGCGCCTGCCCACCATTCATGATTGTTTGTCTTGCGGTGGATTTTTCCAGCATCCACTACGCACAGGCCGAATCATACTTCATTGATGCCCGGATCCTACCCGTTTGGGCCGCGTCGCTGCCGCCTTGGCCGTGACTCACCTCTACCCGACCGGGCGGATAATCCGCGTTGCGCTAGAATGCGGGCTTTGTCGTGCAGGAAGAATGCCGTGGATGGCATCACCATCGCCCTCTCGAAGGGTCGCATCTTTGACGAGACGCTGCCGCTCCTGGCCGCTGCCGGAATCGAACCGCTCGAAAACCCGGAAACCTCGCGCCGCCTGATTCTTCCGACCAACCGGGAGCATGTCCGCGTGCTGATCGTTCGTGCGACCGACACTCCGACCTACGTCCAGTACGGTGCCGCGGACCTCGGCGTGGCGGGGAAGGACGTCCTGCTCGAACACGGCAGCGACGGTCTGTATCAGCCGATCGACCTCGGCATCGCCCGCTGCCGGATGATGGTCGCGGTACCGGCCGGTTTCGACTACCAGAATGCGGTACGCCAGGGCGCGCGCCTGAAGGTGGCGAGCAAGTACCTGAACATCGCGCGTGAGCATTTTGCTGCCAAGGGGGTGCACGTCGACCTGATCAAGCTCTACGGCTCGATGGAACTCGCGCCACTGGCCGGCCTTGCGGACGCCATCGTCGACCTGGTGTCCACCGGCAGCACGTTGAAAGCGAACAACCTGGTCGCCTGCGAGCACATCATGGACATTTCTTCACGGCTGATCGTCAACCAGGCGGCGTTGAAGCTCAAGCGCGAGCCGCTGGCGCCGATTCTCGCGGCGATCGCCCGGGTGGTGCAGCAATGATCGCCATCAAGCGGCTGGCCAGCAGCGACAGCGATTTTGCCGTCCGCCTCGACGCCCTGCTCGCCTTCGAGGCGGCGCAGGACCAATCGGTCGACGAATGCGTCGCCGCCATCCTGGCCGACGTCAAGGCACGCGGTGATGCGGCCGTCATCGAGTATACGCGTCGCTTCGATGGCCTGGGCGTCGCCTCGATGGACGAACTGGAGCTGTCGCAAGACGAACTGCAGCGGGCGCTCGCCGGCTTGCCGGGCGAGCAGCGTGCCGCGCTGACCAAGGCGGCCGAGCGCCTGCGCCGTTACCATGAGCGGCAGCCGTTGCAGGGCTGGCAATACGACGATCCCGACGAAGGAATGCGCGGCAGCATGCTCGGGCAGAAGGTGACGCCGCTCGACCGGGTCGGTCTGTACGTTCCCGGTGGCAAGGCATCCTACCCATCTTCAGTCCTGATGAACGCGATCCCGGCCCATGTCGCCGGGGTCGGCGAACTGATCATGGTCGTGCCGACGCCGGCGGGCGAGCACAACCCGCTCGTCCTCGCGGCAGCCGCCCTCGCCGGCGTCACTCGCGTGTTCACCATCGGCGGCGCGCAGGCGGTGGCGGCTCTCGCCTACGGTACCAAGACCGTGCCACAGGTCGACAAGATCGTCGGCCCGGGCAATGCCTATGTCGCGGCGGCGAAGCGCCGGGTGTTCGGCGTCGTCGGCATCGACATGGTCGCCGGGCCATCCGAAATCCTCGTCATCTGCGATGGCCACACCGACCCGGACTGGGTCGCGATGGACCTCTTTTCGCAGGCCGAGCACGACGAGCTCGCGCAGTCCATCCTCATCTGCCCCGACGCTGCGTTCATCGATCGCGTTGCGGCGGCGATCGACCGCCTGTTGCCGACGATGCCGCGCCGGGAAGTGATCCGCGCGGCACTGGAAAATCGTGGTGCGCTGATTCTCGTGCGCGATCTCGAAGAGGCCTGCGAAATCGCCAATCGCGTCGCGCCGGAACATCTGGAGCTGTCGCTGGCCGATGCCGACGAGTGGGTGGGGCGGATCCGCCATGCCGGGGCGATCTTCATCGGTCGCCATGCGTCCGAGTCGCTGGGCGATTACTGCGCCGGCCCGAACCATGTCCTGCCTACTTCCGGCAGTGCCCGCTTCTCGTCGCCGCTCGGCGTCTACGATTTCCAGAAACGCAGCAGCCTTATCCGGATTTCGCCGGTTGGTGCAAGAACGCTCGGGCGCATCGCCGCGACGCTGGCTTATGGCGAAGGACTGCCGGCGCACGCGCGCTCGGCCGAGTATCGTCTCGCGGAGGACTGACCGGGAGCGGGCAGTGCACGGGACGCGCTAGCCGCATCCGTCTTTGGGCGCACAGCTCATCCGCCAGCGCAGCCTTTGCTCGCCAAACCTGTGCCGGTGCTCACGACGCGGCACTGACGTGGGCGAGCTGCTGCACGTGTTCGATCAGCAGGGCCTCCGGGTAAGGCTTGCCGAGAACCACGTTGACGCCGGCAGCTGCCGCTTCGTCCTGCAGCTGCTCGCTGTCCGAGGTGACGATGATGATCGGCAAGGCGGCGGTCCGCGGATCGGCCCGTACCTGACGTGCCAGTTGCAGCCCGGTCAAGCCGGGCATGTCGACGTCGGTGACCAGAACATCGGGCAGCGAGGCTTCGATCTGCCGTGCGGCGTCCGCGCCGTCCTCGGCCATGACCACCTGGAAGCGGTGCGCGGCCAGCAGTCTGCCGGTCTTGATGCGTACCACCTTCGAATCGTCGGCGACCATGACGACCGTCTGTTCGGCCGTCCTGGACGTCGGCACCACAGCGGCCAGTTCACGCCGCCGTGCCTCCTCGGCTGCCTGACGCGCCGTCTCACGCTCGATGGCCGCCTCGACCGCCAGTCGTTCCTCCTCTTCCTGCCGAAGCGCCTCCTCTACTGCCCGGCGGTCCGCTTCACGGCGTGCCGCTTCCTCAGCTGCGAGGCGTTCGGCTGCGCGGCGGGCGGCTTCCTCGGCGGCGAGGCGCTCGGCCTCGCGGCGGGCGGCTTCCTCGGCGGCAAGGCGTTCGGCCTCGCGGCGGGCGGCTTCCTCGGCGGCAAGGCGTTCGGCCTCGCGGTGGGCGGCTTCCTCGGCGGCGAGGCGTTCGGCCTCGCGGCGGGCGGCTTCCTCGGCGGCGAGGCGTTCCGCTTCACGGCGTGCCGCTTCCTCGGCGGCGAGGCGTTCCGCTTCACGGCGTGCCGCTTCCTCGGCGGCGAGACGTTCGGCCTCGCGGCGGGCGGCTTCCTCGGCGGCAAGGCGTTCGGCCTCGCGGCGGGCGGCTTCCTCGGCGGCAAGGCGTTCGGCCTCGCGGTGGGCGGCTTCCTCGGCGGCGAGGCGTTCGGCCTCGCGGCGGGCGGCTTCCTCGGCGGCGAGGCGTTCGGCCTCGCGGAGCGCCGCTTCCTCGGCGGCGAGGCGTTCGGCCTCGCGGCGGGCGGCTTCCTCGGCGGCGAGACGTTCGGCCTCGCGGCGGGCGGCTTCCTCGGCGGCGAGGCGCTCGGTTTCACGGAGCGCCGCTTCCTCGGCAGCCAGCCGTTCCGCTTCACGGCGTGCCGCTTCCTCGGCGGCGAGGCGTTCGGCTTCGCGGCGTGCAGCCTCCTCGGCAGACAGGCGTTCGCCTTCATGGCGAGCGGCTTCCTCCACCGTGAGTCCTTCGGCACCTTCCCCTGTCGCCGATGGTCTCCTGCCGGAGCGTGCGGCAACCACCAGCCGCCAGATGACGAAAGCAACGACCAAGCCGCCCAGGACCAGCAACCAACCCCCGTTCATTGACATCGCATACCCCTCCGCATCGACCATCGGCGTCAGAATCCGGAGCCCTTCGGCAGTCGCCCTCGCCGGCGCTGACAGATCGGCCCGCCTGCAGTATCCGCATGATAAAACGAATGACCGCCGTCTTGCGCGGTGGGCGTGAAGAAGGTCGTCCATTTCCGCCGGCGACCCCCTGCCCCTCGCCTGCTGACAGCCCTGAAGCATCACCCGCGCAGCCCAGTCGTAGCAAGGCTTGGCGGCCACGGCAAAAAAAGGCTTTCGCAAAGGAGGGCTAGACAATTTTCGAGGCCTTTGGCAGAATAGGCTGAGGTTAGCGGATCTGCGTTTCTGGTGAAGGTTGTGCGATGGATGCGATGACGCCGAGCAGTTGGGTGCACTGCGGCCGGGAGTTCAGTGCGCGAGAGGTTGCCGACATCTGCGCGACGGTGGCGTGGCTGCCCGGATTGGCGCGCCATGAACTGGCGGCGACGCTGTGCGAGCATCTGGGCTGGGTGACGCTGACGGGGACGGCGAAGACCGGCGCCTGCCTGGAGTTCCTGCAGCGCTTGCAGGCGGCCGGCCTGCTCGTCCTGCCCGCACAGCGGGCCGCGCGGGCATCCCGTTCGACGCCACGCTGCCCGGCGCAGCCCCGGGCCGTTGCCGAGCCGATGGTCGAGCCGACTCCGGTGGAGGTTTCGCTGTCGGCCCTGGCCCCGGTCCGCCTGGAAGTGATCCGCGACACCGCCTTGGCGAAGCAATGGGATGATCTGATGGCGCGCTGGCACCCGCTCGGTTTCCAGGGTGCCTTCGGCTACCGGTTGCGTTACTTCATCACGGCGGGCGAGCTGCGGCTCGGTTGTGTCCTGTTGTCCGGTGCCGCCCGGGCGGTGGCCGTGCGCGACGACTGGATCGGCTGGACCGCTCAGACCCGGCGCCACAACCTGCCACGGGTACTCAACAACAGTCGCTTCCTGATCTTCCCGCACGTTCGCGTACCGCATCTGGCCAGCCAGGTGCTCGGCCAACTCGCGCGTCGTGCGCGCAGCGACTGGCTCGAACATTGGGGCTTCGAGCCCCTGCTGCTGGAAAGCTTCGTCGACCCGCGACAGCATACCGGCACCTGCTACCGGGCTGCCGGTTGGCAATTGCTCGGAGAGACCAGCGGACGCGGGCTGGCCCGCCCTGGGCGGACCTATCACAGCACGCCTCGGCAAGTATGGGTCAAGCCGCTCGGCAGCGACGGTCGGGACCGGCTGTGCGCCGTGACCGAGCCCACCCGGCGATGAGCAAACCCTGCCGTCGTCCGACGCGTGCCGGCATTCGGGCGCAACGCAGCGACAAGAGACGGCAGGAGCAGGCGCTGAACGCGAAGCGGCGCGCGATGGGACAACGGCCCCAGTCACCCCCGCCGCTGCCCAACCGATGCTCGGCCTTCACGACCATCGACGAAGAACGGGCAGCCCGCGAGGACGCCGTGAGCAAGCAGGCACGCCTCCTGCGCCAGGAGCTGCCGGCCTTGCTCCGCCAGTTGGCACGGATTCCCGACCCGCGGGCCCCCAGGAAGCGCCGGCACAAGCTGACCGCGCTGCTGCTCTATGGGCTGCTGATGTTCGTCTTCCAGTTCGCCTCCCGGCGCGAGACCAACCGCGAAATGACCCGTCCGCAGTTCCTCGCCAACCTGCAATTGCTGTTCCCGCAGATCGAGGCCCTGCCGCACGCCGACACCCTCTATCGGCTGCTGCGCGACATCGACCTGACGCAACTCGAACAGGCGCACGTCGACCTGGTGCGCCGCCTGATCCGCGGCAAGAGCTTCCGGCGTTATCTGATCAACCACTGCCATCCGATCGCCATCGATGGCTCGCAGAAGCTCGCCGGCGACACCCTCTGGGCGGAGGAACTCCTGCAGCGCAGCGTCGGCAAGGACGAAAACCGCCACACCCAGTACTTCGTCTACGTGCTCGAAGCCAGCCTCGTCTTCCACGGCGGTCTGGTCATCCCGTTGCTCAGCGAGTTCCTCGAACACGCGCTGGGCGACAGCGAAGCGCAGAAGCAGGATTGCGAGCTGCGCGGCTTTGCGCGCTTGAGCGACCGGCTCAAGAGGCTGTTCCCGCGCCTGCCGATCCTGCTCGTGCTCGACGGACTCTACGCCAACGGGCCGGTGATGCAACGCTGCCTGCGCGCCGGCTGGCAGTTCATGATCGTCCTCCGGGACAAGGATCTGCCCTCGGTCTGGGAGGAGTTCCGCGCGCTGCAGCCCCGGCAGTCGCAAACCCGGCAGCTGGACTGGGGCAAACGCCAACAGCACTTCAGCTGGGTCAATGACATCGAGTATGCCTTTGGCGCGAACGGTCGTTGCCGGCTCAAGCTGCACGTGGTCGTCTGTGAGGAAAGCTGGCAGCGGGTCGACCAACAGGCCGCCATCGTGACCGAGACGGCACGCCACGCCTGGCTCTCCAGCCGGCCGCTCAGCTGCGAGAACGTCCATGTGCGTTGCAATCTCGGCGCCCGCCACCGCTGGGGCATCGAAGCGGGCTTCCTCGTCGAGAAACACCAGGGCTACCACTACGAGCATGCCTTTGCCCTCGACTGGAATGCGATGCGCGGCTACCACCTCCTGATGCGGCTGGCGCATGTCTTCAATACCCTGGCGCGCTTCACGCGACAGCTGCGCGATCTGTTCGACCAACTCGGCGTGCGCGGGGCCATCGCCTTCATCCGAAATTCCTGCGCTGCGCCCTGGCTCGATTCCGCGCGGATGCGCGTGCTTCTCGCCAGACCCTTTCTCCTGCAACTCGAGTGAGCTGTCGCGGACGGCCCCAGGAACAACCCCGCGTGCTGCGCTCGGTGCAGGAAGAGGCTCGCCCAGAGATCACAACGGAGTTCCTGCCACCGATCGACACCCTCTTCACGGACCCCACACCACCCGCGCATCCAGCCCTCACTTGCCGCCAGCCTCCAGCAATCTGACCGCTTCAGCGCCGAAAACGGGGGCTTCCGGCAAGCGGGGCCGATTCAGCAGGGTCATGCTTCAGGGCTGGCCTGCTGACGGCAGCATGGCGGTCGCCTCGGGAAACTGAGAGAATCGCGTCCTCGAAGATGATTGACCAGGCTTCCGGCGCGGTGCGTACATCGTCCCGTCCCGGGAAAGCCGCTGCCGGCACCTGCTCGTGGCGCCGGTGTTGCCGATTCGAAGTCAAGGAGGTACTGATGGCACCACAAGGCTGTTCGGCGGACGTGTCGCCGATCGAGGAGGTTATCGTCGAAATGCGCGGCGGGCGCATGGTTGTCCTGGTCGACGAGGAAGATCGCGAGAACGAAGGTGATCTGATCCTGGCCGCGGAACACGTCACGCCCGAGGCAATCAACTTCATGGCCCGCTTTGGCCGCGGACTGATCTGCCTGACTCTCACCGAGGCACGCTGCCGTCAGCTCGGGCTGACCCAGATGACGCGCGAAAACAAGAGCCCCTACAGCACGGCCTTCACGGTCTCGATCGAAGCGGCGACCGGCGTGACCACCGGCATCTCGGCGCAGGACCGCGCGCTGACCATCCAGGCGGCGGTGGCGAGACATGCGCGCCCGGAAGACATCGTCCAACCCGGGCACGTTTTCCCCATCATGGCCAAGACCGGCGGGGTCCTGGTGCGGGCCGGCCATACCGAAGCGGGCTGCGATCTGGCCCAGCTGGCCGGCCTCGAGCCGGCGGCAGTGATCTGCGAGATCCTCAAGGAGGACGGCAGCATGGCGAGATTCACTGACCTGGTCGGCTTTGCCCGTGAGCACAGCCTGAAGATCGGCACCATCGCCGACCTGATCCACTACCGCAGCCGGCACGAGACGCTGGTCGAGCGGGCGCTGTCAAAGACCGTGCAATCGGCGTATGGCGAGTTCACCCTGCACGCCTATACCGACTGCACTTCGGACGAAGTGCACCTGGTGCTGACCAAGGGTGAGATTCATCCGGACAGGGAGACCCTGGTGCGGGTGCACGAGCCGCTGTCGGTGGTCGATTTCCTCGACCCAGGGGGGGGCCGGCACAGCTTTCCGCTGAGCGTCGCGCAGGCAGCGCTGGCGCGCGTCGACGCGGGTGTCATCGTCCTCCTGCATCGTCCCGAGAGCGGCCAGGATCTGCTGTCGATCCTGCGCGAACCAGCTTCCGCCCGTAAACCCGCGACACGCTGGGATCCGCGAATCTACGGCATAGGCGCACAAATCCTGCGCGACCTGGGAGTGGGCAGGATGAAACTGCTCTCACGACCGCGCCGTATGCCCAGCATGACGGGTTTTGGCCTCGAAATCACGGGACACGTGGCCACGCAGCACGATCTCGAGGGGCTCTGATGGCAAACCCGAAACGTTCGCCCAGCATTCGTCCCCTCACCAGCGGCAGCGACATTCGCGAGTACGAGCCCGCGCTCGACGGTGCCGGCCTCACGGTCGCCGTGGTGATGAGCCGCTTCAATCAGGACATTGGTGAAGGGCTGCTCAGTGCCTGCACCAGCGAACTGACGCGTCTCGGTGTTGCCGAGGACGCCATCACGGTCGCCACCGTTCCCGGCGCGCTGGAAATCCCTCTCGCCCTGCAGACGTTGGCACGAACCGCTCGTTACGACGCCCTGATCGCGCTGGGCGCGGTGATCCGCGGGGAGACCTACCACTTCGAGATCGTCGCCAACGACTCCTGTAGAGCACTGATGGAGCTTCAGCTGGCCAGCGAGGTACCGGTCGCAAACGGTGTTCTGACCTGCGAGGATGACGATCAGGCGCTGGCACGAATGCACCAGAAGGGCACCGACTGCGCCCGGGCCGCCGTCGAGATGGCGAATCTGCTGCGCTTGGTCCGCGAGGATGCACGATGAGCGCAGCGTCATCGCCCGGGATGGGTCGCAAGACCAGACCGCCGACCCCAAGGCGGCGCGCGCGCGAGTTCGTTCTGCAGGGACTCTATCAGTGGCAGGTCAGCGGCAGCGACGAAGCGGCGATCGAAGCCAACCTGCGTGACAGCGAAGGCTTCGACAAGGCCGACGGCGAGTTCTTCGCCGGTCTGCTGCGCGGTGTCCTCAGGCAGCGCGAGGCGCTGCAGGAACAGCTGCAGGCCTGTCTCGACCGCCCCTTCGGCGAGCTGTCGCCGGTCGAGGGCTGCGTGCTTCTTGCCGGTGCCTTCGAGCTGAAGAACCATCCGCAGACACCATACCGGGTCGTGATCAACGAATCGATCGAGCTGGCGAAGAGCTTCGGCGGCACCGACGGTCACAAGTACGTCAACGGCGTACTCGACAAGCTGGCCATCCGTTTGCGCCCGGCCGAGGTTGCCGCCGGCCGGGCAGCGGCGAGCGGGCGCCGATGAGTCGCCGCTCCGGCGGTGCGGAATAGGCGCGACCAGCGATCAGGATGGCGAACGAGTTCGAACTCATCCGGCGCCATTTCACCCGGCCGACGCCCGCGGCATTGCTCGGACCCGGTGACGATTGCGCATTGCTCGTGCCGGCCGCGGGCACCATTCTGGCCGTGACCACTGACATGCTGGTCGAAGGCACTCATTTCCTGCCGAACACCGACCCCTGCGCGCTCGGCTGGAAGACACTGGCAGTCAGCCTGTCGGATTTGGCGGCCATGGGCGCGCGTCCACGCTGGGTTCTCCTCGCCGGCAGTCTCCCTGCGGCTGACGAGCCATGGATCGCGCAGTTCGCTGCGGGACTGTTCGCCTGCGCCGGCCGCCATGCCGTCGACGTGGTCGGCGGCGACATGACACGAGGTCCACGCAACCTGTGTCTGACGGCCATTGGCGAACTGCCGTCGGCCACCGCGCTGCGGCGTGACCGCGCCTTGCCGGGCGACGACATCTGGCTCTCGGGCCCGACGGGGCTGGCGGCGCTCGGCCTCGCTCACCTGCAGGGACGGGTCCACCTCGGCGAGAGCCTTCGCGGCACCTGCCTTGCCGCGTTGCAGCGGCCACTACCGCGTGTCGAACTCGGCATTCGCCTGCGCGACCTGGCACACGCTGCGATCGACGTCTCGGACGGCCTCCTCGCCGACTTGGGCCATGTCGTCGAGCAATCGCGAGCGGGTGCCGAGATCTCTCTCGATCTCCTGCCACCGTTGCCGACCCGCGTCGAGCCACTCCTGGCCCGCCGTTGCCAACTGGCGGGTGGTGACGACTACGAACTGCTGTTCACGGCCGCGGTGAGCAGGCGCGACGACCTCGTTGCGCTGGCTGGCGAACTGCATTTGCCACTGTGCCGCTGCGGTCGCATTCTGCCCGCGCCGGTGGGCGAGATCAGGGTAGTGGACGCAAGCGGACGGACAGTGCACTGCGACGACCGGGGATTCGATCACTTTGCCTAGCCCGCCTTCGATCCGCTTCCTGTTCGCACATCCTGCGCATCTGGTGGCCTGCGGCTTCGGCAGCGGCCTGTCGCCGCGCGCGCCGGGAACCGTCGGCACATTGTTCGCCTGGCTTTCCTACCCGCTCCTCGGCCAGTCGATGAACGAACCGCAGATGCTGTTCTTCCTCGCCTTCGCTTTCCTCGCTGGCGCGCTGGCCGTGCACCGGACGGGCGTCGATCTGGGCGCCGTCGACCACGGCAGTATCGTCTGGGACGAGATCGTCCCCTTCTGGCTGGTGCTGCTGTTCTGTCCGGGACACTGGCTGTGGCAGACGGCCGCCTTCTGCCTCTTCCGCTTCTTCGACATCGTCAAACCACAACCGGCGCGTTATTTTGACGAGCGTGTCAAAAACGGCTTCGGTGTGATGTGTGACGACCTGGTGGCCGCGGGCTACACGCTGCTGGTCTTGGCGATCCTGCACTTCCTGCTGCCATGAACGAGCCCGACCAAGTGGCGCTGGAAAGGCTGGCGGACGAGGTCGGAGGCCTGCTGTTGCAGGCTGGCGAGCGCCTGACGACAGCTGAATCGTGCACCGGCGGCTGGCTCAGCCAGTGCATCACCGCGGTCGCTGGCAGCTCGCGCTGGTTCGACCGCGGTTTCATCAGTTACTCGAATGAGGCGAAAACCGACTTGCTCGGCGTCAGCGCCGGCACGCTCGCCAACCACGGCGCGGTCAGCGAGGCAACCGCCGCCGCCATGGCACTCGGTGCCCTGGCGCGCAGCCCGGCTGACTGGGCAGTCGCGATCACCGGCATCGCGGGACCCACCGGCGGAACGGCGGCGAAGCCAGTCGGCACCGTCTGCTTCGCCTGGGCTCGGGCCGTCGACGGACAGGTATCTACCGTTACCCGTCATTTTCCGGGTGATCGCCGGGCAGTGCGTGCGCAGTCGGTCGAACACGCCCTGCGCGGACTCCTGCCGCGGGTTGGGCACCGCTGTGCCTGAGAGATCGTGCAACGACGGTCGCAGGATGCCTGGATGCGCCGCATGCCAGAGGACGATTAAGCGCACGATTTCACGCGCGACTGGATCGGCTGACTCGCAAGCGGACGGATCGACAGGGCAACGGATCTGGTCGCCGCTGCCGCACGTTGCCCTGCGCCGCGGCGACGCTCCGCCAAATCGTCGTTCCGGGAGCGACAGATTCTCGGCACAGCCCTCGGCCATGTAATAAAATGAAGCGCTTAAACGCGCTCGACCTGTCCCCGATGCTCCCCGGAATCGCCCCTTTTCGTGCTGTCGTGATGGCGGCCATCCTTCCGCCGCTGGTCGTCTGGTCGACAGGGACCGCGCAGGGCGCCACTCTGGGAAAGATGACCGTGCTCTCGACGCTCGGCTCGCGCTTCGAGGCGGTGGTCGAGATGGCAAGCGGTGCCAGCGATGAAAAAAGGATGCAGGCCGAGTGCTTCCGCTTGGCGCCGACGGGCGAGGGGGATCTGCCGACCCTGCGCAATGCCCGCCTGACGGTCGAGGAGAGCGCTGGCCGCCGGCACCTGCGCATCTCCTCCGAGCAGACGATCAATGAGCCGCTGTTGCAGGTCAACGTGCGGGTTGGTTGTGGTGCAGAAACTGGCCGCAACTACGTCCTGCTGATCGACCCTGCGAATCGCCGCGCGCAGCCGGCGACCCTCGCGCGGCCACAAACCCGCGAACGGCAGTTGCCCGCGTCCGCTCTGGCCCCGGTGCCGCTGGCGACACCTGCCGCCGCCGAGGGCTCGCCCGGCCGCCCGTCAGCAGCGGTCGCAACCGTCGCAACCGCGGTTGCGGGGGCCTCAGCGCCGCCGCGCGAGCCTTCTCGCCGTACGACTGCCTCCGGCAGGGCCGGCGACCGCCTCCTGCTTTCGGGCGAGGACGAGGTCGTGAAGGCCCTTCCGGGCGACGAGCATCCCTTGCGGCTGAGCACCCGCCTGTCGACCGAACTGCTCGGGAAGAGCAACGAAAGCCAGCGGGCCATGTTGCGCATCGAGTACCAGCTGCTGTCTGCCCTGCATACGCAGGCAGCACAGCAGTTGGCGATCGCGCAACAGATACGGCAGCTCGAAAGTACCCTGGAGGCTCTGCACAGGAAGAATGCGACGCAGCCGCTGCCGTTGCCAGCCGCCGTCGCAGCGGCACCGACGGGCGCGGCCAACAGTGACAGGCCGTCGCGAGCGACGCGTGAGGCGTCGCCGGTCAGATTTCCCGGCCCGCCCGCTGCGGCCGCGCGCGAAACCGACTGGTGGTTCGAAGGAAGCCTGCTTCTGGGGTTGATCGCCGCTCTCGCCTGGTTCCTGCGCCGGCGGTCGCTGGCGCCACCATTGACCGCCGCGTCGACAAACGCCGAGCAAACGCCGGACACATCGGCAGAGCAGTCGCGCTGGGAACTGCAGATCGCCGATGATGGCAGCGAGAGACAGCGGGGTGGCGCAACGGCCATTGCTGCCGAAAGCCCGCGGGCCGACGACGAAGGCCACGTGCCGACGGCTTCGTCGTCGCTGCGCGGGAGCGACGACGAAGCGACGGCCGCCCTCGAACTCGCCGAGATCATGCTCTCCTTCGGTCGCACCAAGGGCGCTCAGCACGCCCTCGAGGAATTCATCGCCCAGCAGCCGATGGCGGCCGTGACGCCGTGGCTGAAACTGCTCGAGGTCTATCGCCAAGGCAACGAGCAAGCAGCCTTCGAGTCGCTGGCCCTGAAGCTGACGAGCCTTTTCAACGTCGCCGCACCAGCCTGGCAGGCAGCCGAACAACTCAACGCGCCGATCGTGACAGCCCGTGAGTTGGCACGGATGCCGATCGAGCAGATCCTGACACGCCTGCCGACCATAGACAGGATGACGCACATCAGGCGCGAACTGCTTCGTCTCTGGGACACGCCCGGCTGCCCGGCCTATCTCGACAAGCTCTTGCGCGACAACCGGAAGGGCGAACGCAGAGGCTTTGAACTCGCCGCCGTACGCGAGCTGCTCGTTCTGACGGATATTCAGCAGGAGCGTCCGCGGCCGGCGCGCTGACAAGCCGGACGCCTGCGCCGCCGCCGACGGCAACGCACCCAACCCGCTTCCATACTGTATTTGAATACAGTATAGTGAAGATGTCGGCGGCGGTCTCTGCAGCGTCGTCGAACGTGGGATAATTCCGATCAAGCAAGAACAAGGACGGGCGACAATGGACGACAACAGGTCGAAGGCTCTGGCTGTAGCGCTGGCGCAGATCGAGAAGCAGTTTGGCAAGGGTTCGATCATGCGCATGGGGGAAGGGAGCGTGGTCAACGACATCCCAGTCGTCTCGACCGGCTCCTTGGGATTGGACATCGCCCTCGGGATCGGCGGCCTGCCGCGTGGCCGCGTGGTCGAGATCTATGGTCCGGAATCATCGGGCAAGACGACCCTGACGCTGCAGGTGATCGCGGAGATGCAGAAGATCGGCGGCACGGCTGCCTTCATCGATGCCGAACACGCACTGGATCCCGGCTATGCGCAGAAGCTCGGCGTCAAGCTCGACGAATTGCTGATATCCCAGCCCGATACAGGCGAACAGGCACTCGAGATTGCCGACATGCTGGTACGCTCGGCGAGCGTGGACGTCGTGGTGATCGATTCGGTCGCTGCCTTGGTCCCCAAGGCTGAGATCGAGGGCGACATGGGCGACTCGCTGCCCGGCCTGCAAGCACGGCTGATGAGCCAGGCGCTGCGCAAGTTGACGGCCAACATCAACCGCACCAACACGCTGGTGATCTTCATCAACCAGATCCGCATGAAGATCGGGGTCATGTTCGGCAGCCCGGAGACGACCACGGGGGGCAACGCACTGAAGTTCTACGCTTCGGTCCGCCTCGACATCCGGCGCATCGGCAGCATCAAGAAAGGAGACGAGGTAATCGGCAACGAGACCCGGGTCAAGGTGGTCAAGAACAAGGTCGCCCCACCGTTCCGCGAAGCCATCTTCGATATCCTCTATGGCGAGGGGACCTCGCGTGAAGGCGAGATCATCGAGCTCGGAGTACTGCACAAGCTGGTCGACAAGTCCGGCTCCTGGTATTCGTACAACGGCGAGAAGATCGGCCAGGGCAAGGACAACGCACGCGAATACCTGAAGGGAAAGCCGGATGTGGCGCTGGAGATCGAGAACCGGATCCGCGCTGCGGTGAAGGTTCCGTTGCCGGGAACCGGTGTCGCGATCGCCTGAGGGCCGATTGGTGCCGGACGCGCTGCGCGACCGGGCCCTGCGCCTCCTGGCGCGTCGCGAACACACTCGCCACGAGCTGCTGGTCAAGCTGGCTGCCCAGGCAGAGGATCCACAGGAGCTGTCGGCAGTGCTCGACGATCTGAGCGGCAGTGACCTGCTGTCCGACCACCGTTACGCCAGCAGCCGCGTCAGGGTGCGCGCCGAACGTTTCGGCGATGCCCGCCTGGCGCATGAACTGCGGGCCAAGGGCGTTGCCGATGAGCTGGTCAGTGCGGCCCTGGCCGTTGCGGAAGACGAGCTGTCACGAGCCCGGCGCGTCTGGCTGCGGCGCTTCGGGCAGCAGCCGGCGGCCGCTGGAGACACCGGGCGTGCACGGCAGATGCGCTTCCTGGCCAGCCGGGGATTCTCTGCCGAGACCATTCGGCGCGTCCTGCGTGCCGCTCCTGACGACGAGTGAACACTTCCAAAATGCAGAGCACCCTGTTCGCAAGCATGCTGAACAAGCGCTACAAGGCGCGCACGGTCGTCCATGACGTTTCGTTCGAGGTCGCCAGCGGCGAGGTCGTCGGTCTTCTCGGCCCGAATGGCGCGGGGAAGACAACCTGCTTCTACATGGTGGTTGGTCTCGTTGCCTGCGATGGCGGCGCGGTCCGTCTCGATGACGTCGAACTGACGCACCTGCCGATCCACAAGCGAGCCAGACTCGGCGTGTCATACCTGCCACAGGAAGCGTCCGTCTTCCGCAAGCTGACGGTCAGCGAGAACATCCGGGCCGTCCTCGAACTGCAGCAGTGGTCGCCCGTGCAGGTCGAGGAGCGTAGCGAAATCCTGCTCGAAGAGCTGCACATCAGTCATCTGCGCGCGAACCCGGCCATGTCGCTCTCGGGCGGTGAGCGAAGACGGGTCGAAATCGCCCGCGCCCTGGCCACCGAGCCACGCTTCATCCTCCTCGACGAACCATTCGCCGGCGTGGACCCGATAGCCGTCCTCGACATTCAGCGCATCATCCGCTTCCTGAAGGAGCGGGGGATCGGCGTTCTGATCACCGACCACAACGTGCGCGAGACGCTGGGGATCTGCGACCACGCCTACATCATCAACGAGGGGCGTGTCCTCGCCGCCGGTCGTCCGGACGAAATCATTTATAATGAAAACGTCCGCAAGGTGTATCTGGGCGAGCACTTCCGCCTGTAATCGCGACAGCCCTTCGGCGATGATCCGAGAACCAGACGGGCAGTCTGCCATGGCGACACGGTGGCCCACCCGGTCCCGCACATGAAACCATCCCTCACGCTCAAGCTTACGCAGCATCTTGCGCTGACCCCACAGCTGCAACAGTCGATACGACTGCTGCAGCTATCGACGGTCGAGCTGGAACACGAGCTGGAGAAGTTCCTGCAGGAAAACCCGCTGCTTGAGCGGGCGGAGGATTACCCGCAGCCGGCAGCGTTACCGACTGAGCACGCCGACACCGAGTTCCAGGACGGAGAGGCGGGCGCAGAACCGTCGCCAGCCTCGACCAGCAGCGATGAGGACGACTGGGCGGACGACCACTTCGGCAGCGCCGGCTCGGCGGGTTCCTTTGATGGCGACGAGGATGATGACACGGATTACCAGGACGTGCAGGCCGCTGCCGTCTCCCTGCGCGACCATCTCCTCTGGCAACTTGCTCTGACATCCATCTCCGCCAGGGACCGCATTCTGGTCAGCTATCTGATCGACATCCTCGACGACGATGGCTACCTGTCGCAGTCACTCGAGGAAGTCGCGCTGGCCCTGCCTGAGGATCTCGACGTCGGGCTCGACGAGCTGCAGATCGCGCTGCGGTACCTGCAGAACCTCGACCCGACCGGTGTCGGCGCACGCAGCGCCCAGGAGTGCCTGACTCTGCAACTGGCCGCAGCGCCGCCGACAATGATCAGTAGCCTGGCGCAGGAGATCGTCCTGCAACACCTCGAGCTGCTGGCCAGCCACGACTTCGTACGGCTGAAGAAACAGACGGGCGCCGATGACGAGGCGCTGCGTGCGGCCCACCTGCTGATCTGCAGCCTCAACCCGCGCCCTGGCGCTGCCTATGCCAGCACGGAAACCCGCTACATCGTTCCCGACGTGGTCGTGCGCAAGCTCAGGGGCCAGTGGTCGGCAAGCGTCAATGCCGAAGCCTTTCCGCGGCTGCGGATCAACAGCCTGTACGCCCAGATCCTTTCCCGTCAGCGGGGTTCAGGCCTGTCCGTCCAGCTGCAGGAAGCACGCTGGCTGATCAGGAACGTCCAGCAAAGGTTTGACACGATCCTGCGAGTGGCGCAGGCTATCGTCGACAGGCAACGCCAGTTCCTCGAACACGGCGAAGTCGCCATGCGGCCGCTGGTCCTGCGCGAGATCGCCGAAACGGTGGGACTGCATGAGTCGACGATTTCGCGCGTGACCACGCAAAAGTACATGGCAACGCCACGCGGAATTTTCGAGTTGAAGTACTTCTTTGGCAGTCACGTCGGCACCGAAACCGGCGGAGCCTGCTCGGCAACGGCAATCCGTGCCCTCATCAAGCAGATGATTGCCACGGAGGAACCGACGAAGCCTCTCTCGGATGGCCAGATATCCGAGGTTCTTGGCCAGCAGGGGATTGTTGTCGCACGGCGAACAATCGCAAAATACCGTGAGTCGCTCAATATCCCTCCGGTCAGTTTACGCAAGTCAATCTAGAAGAAGGAGCCACACCATGAACCTGCAAGTCAGTGGACACCACCTCGAGGTCACCCCGGCGCTGCACGAATACGTCACCGGCAAGCTCGAACGAATCACCCGCCACTTCGACAACGTGATCGACGTCAGCGTGATTCTGTCGGTGGACAAGCTGAAGCAGAAGGCAGAGGTGACTGTTCACCTGGCAGGGAAGGATGTCTATGTCGAATCGGTCGACGAAGACCTCTACGCCGCGGTCGATGGCCTGGTGGACAAGCTCGAGCGTCAAGTGCAGAAGTACAAGCAGAAACTGCAGGACCACCATCGCGGCAACAAGATCACCGATCACATTGCTGCCGAGTAACCTTCAACGCCCGGCCAGCCGGACGATCGCCAGGCGGACCGTCCGGCTGCATCCTTTCGCGTTGGCCCCCGTTCTTCTTTCAGGTCTTGTCGCATGAGCCATATCACCCAGCTACTTCCCCTCGAGAACATCATTCTCGATCTCGACGTCAGCAGCAAAAAGCGCGTTTTCGAACACGTCGGGCTGCTGTTCGAGAACTATCTCGGCATTGCCCGCAGCACCGTATTCGACAGCCTCTTCGCACGCGAGAAGCTCGGATCGACCGGGCTTGGTCAGGGTGTTGCCATCCCGCACGGGCGAATCAAGGGTCTGAAGGATGCCACGGGTGCCTTCCTTCGGTTGGCTGCTCCGGTCCCCTTCGACTCTCCCGATGGCAAGCCGGTGGCGCTGCTGTTCATCCTGCTGGTTCCCGAGGTGGCCACCGAGCAGCACTTGCAGATACTGTCCGAGCTGGCACAACATTTCTCGGATCGCAGCTGTCGAGAGGCGCTGAGCAAGGCTCCCGATGCCCAGACCATCCGACAGATCTTCGCTGCCGGGCCATGACCGCCCAGCGTCAGTTCAGTGTGATCCAGCTCTATGAGGATCATCGCGAGAAACTGAGACTGACCTGGGTAGTGGCCGTCGGTGTGGACCGACAGATCGAACTCAGGGATCAAGGCTATTTCGGCGCCGAGGTCGTGGGCCACCTGAACCTGATCCACCCGGAACGTCTGCAGGTCATCGGACGCGCCGAGAACGCATGGGGCAATCGCGTCAGTGCCGAGCGTCTGCGCAATCAGGTGCGGGAACTGATGGCTGCACGGCCACCGGCGCTGATCGTCGCCGACGATGTCGAGGTGCTGCCAGCGATCCATGATGCCTGCCAGTCGACTTCGACGCCCCTGTTCGTCAGTCCGAAGCCCTGTTCGGCGGTGATCGACCTGCTGCGCATCTATCTTTCGCGCCGGTTGGCGGGGTCGACTTCGGTGCATGGCGTGCTGATGGACGTGTTCGGCATGGGTGTACTGATCACCGGTGACTCAGGCGTCGGCAAGAGCGAGCTTGCGCTCGAACTGATCACACGCGGCCATGGTCTGGTCGCCGACGACGTCGTCGAACTCGCATGCATCGCCCCGACGACGATTGAAGGGCGATGCCCGAGCATGTTGCGTGACTATCTCGAAGTGCGCGGGCTCGGACTGCTCAACATTCGCACCATTTTCGGCGAGACCGCGTCACGGCGCAGAATGAAACTCAAGCTGATCGTGCACCTGCAGAGGCCGACCAGCCGTTCGGACGGGCCTCGCCTGCCGCTCGACGCGCAGACGCAGGACATCCTGGGTGTCGCCATACGCAAGGTGGTGATTCCGGTCGCCGCCGGACGGAACATCGCCGTCCTGCTCGAGGCTGCGGTGCGCAACAGCATTCTGCAACTGCGCGGCATCGACAGCATGAGTGACTTCATCAACCGGCAGCAGCAGGCGCTGCTTGACGGCGAACTCTAGCGATGGCCTAATCGGAACTCCCCATCAATCCGAGGAGAAATGCCGTGAAAGCCGTCTTCGCCCTTGTTGCACTCGCCATAGCCGCCGGCAGCGCGGTCGCTGTCGACGAGAAGAAGGAAGCCTCGCCCGCGCAGAAGGCGCAGCAGGAGAAAATGAAAGCGTGCAATGCCGAGGCTGGTGAGAAGGGCCTCAAGGGTGACGAGCGGAAGAGCTTCATGAGCACCTGTCTGGGTGCCAAGCCGGCGCCGGCAACGCAACAGGACAAGATGAAGCACTGCAACGCCGGAGCCGGCAGCAAGCAACTCAAGGGCGACGAACGCAAGAAGTTCATGAGCGAGTGCCTGAAGGGAAGCCCGAGCTAGTTCCTGCTGACAGGCGAGTGTCGCCGTTGCCTCTGCCGGCCACGCCATCGATTGTCGAGTGTACGACAGCCTGTCGTGCCTCAGCGGCGCGGTCGCGCGTGGCGGGTGCCCGCCGCGCCGCTCAGGCGACGGCGATCATCGTCGCGCTGGCGAGACTGACCACAGTGGCCGGCAGGCAGGCGACATGTCCGCGCTGATGGCCTCGCAGCAAGCGACGCAAGCGACGCTCGGCGTCTGCATGACGATCGCAGGAATGGTTGAGAAAGGCGTTGCATGCCGCCCAGCGTCCGCTCGCAGCGCGCAGCACGACGACGGCGCGGCCGCCGTCGATGGTGGTCAGCAGACAATCCGGCTCGGCTGACAGCCAGGACGCGACGAGCAGATCCATGGCTTCGTCTCGCGGCACGGTCAACGCCAGCAGGGCGTCGAGCGCCGAGTCGAACTCGGCGCGAACGATTGCCGGAAGGTAGGCGGGAACGGGCAGCCTGGCTGCGAGCGTCATCAGCATATTGTCCATCATTCTGGCCAGTCGCGGCGTTTCGCCATGGCGCAACGTCGTCCAGGCCCTCGCGCTTTCCGGATCAAATCCATGTCCGTCAGTGACTTCGACGTCCTCATCGTAGGTGGTGGCCTGGCAGGCCTTTCGCTGGCCTGTGCGCTGCGCGACAGCCGCCTGCGGCTGGCCCTGGTCGAGCAACATCCGCCACGACCAGCCCTCGGTTGGGACGCACGCGTCTACGCGATTTCGCCAGCAAACAACCGCTTCCTGCAGCAGATCGGCATCTGGAAACACCTGCCCGGCGACCGCCTGACCGCGATTTCCGCGATGAAGATTCATGGCGACCGAGGTGCGCAACTGGACTTCTCGGCTTACGAAACCGGCATCGACGAGTTGGGGTGGATCGTGGAGTCCTCGTTGATGGCCTGCGAGCTCTGGGAAAACGCCAAGCGGCAGGGCAACCTGAGCCTGTTGTGTCCGGCGGAGCCGACTGCCATCGCGATCGATGACCGCGCCGCCGCCCTCACCATTGGCGACGATCACCGCATCACCGCCCGGCTGCTCGTCGCCGCCGACGGACGCGACTCGTGGGTGCGCGAGAAGCTCGGTTTGCGGGCCATTGATACGCCTTACGGCGAGCTGGGTCTGGTTGCCAATTTCGACTGCCAGACCCCGCACCGCGGCGTGGCGCGGCAGTGGTTCCGGCACGACGGGGTCCTTGCCTGGCTGCCGCTGGCTGGCGATCGCATCTCGATCGTCTGGTCTGCCCCGGAAGAACACGCGCGCCAGTTGCTCCAGCTGCCAGCCGAGGCACTGGCCGCCCGGGTTGCCGCCGCCGGAGACTGCGCGCTCGGCGAGTTGCGGCTGCTGACAGCGGCGGCAGCTTTTCCCTTGCGTCTGCTGCAGGTTCCGCAGATCGTCGCGGCACGCGTCGCTCTCGTTGGCGACGCCGCTCACGGCATTCATCCGTTGTCCGGCCACGGCATCAACCTCGGCTTTCAGGACGCACGAGCCCTGGCCAGCGTGCTCGCCACCGTGCCGGAATGGCAAGACGTCGGCCACCTGCGCTTCCTGCGTCGCTATCAGCGGCAGCGGCGGGAGGAAACCTTGCTGATGCAGACAACGACGCATGTCCTGCACCACCTTTTCCGCAGCGGACGGCCGGGGCTCGGAACCTTGCGCAACACGGGAATGAACCTGACCAACGCCTTGCCGGTCGTAAAGAACCTGCTCGTACGCTACGCCATCGGTGCCTTTTGAACGATTGACCATCACCTGGAGACAGACCATTGATCACCATGAGACTCGTGCCACTCCTGCTCGCCACGACCATCAGCCTGTCCGCAGTGGCCGACGAGGCCGCTGTCCGGAAGTCGCTCGAAAGCAAGCTCGGCCGTCCCCTGACCAGCCTCACCAGGACTCCTTATCTCGGCCTCTACGAAGCCTATGCCGACGGACAGATCTTCTATACCGACGACAAGGTGTCGGTGATCTTCGCCGGCGCACTGATCGACGGCAAGAGCATGAAGAATGTGACCGAGGAGCGCCTGCAGAAGCTCAGCGCGATCAAGTTCTCGGAATTGCCACTGGCGCTTGCCGTGAAGCAGGTTCGCGGCGACGGCAAGCGCGTCTTTGCCACCTTCGAAGACCCCAATTGCGGCTATTGCAAGAAGCTGGCCAAGGATCTGGCGAAACTCGACAACGTCACCATCTATACCTTCCTCTACCCGATCCTTTCGCCGGACTCACTCGACAAGTCAAACCGCATCTGGTGTGCAGCGGACAGGGCGAAAACGTGGAACGACTGGATGGTCGACGGCAAGGCGCCTGGCGGCAAGGGTGACTGTGATACGACGGCGGTCAAGAAAACCATTGAACTGGGCCGCAAACTCGCAATCAATGGGACGCCGACGATCTTCTTTGCCGACGGAGAGCGCATCCCGGGCGCGGTACCGCTGGCCAGGATCGAGGAGAAACTCGCGCAGGCGCCCAGTCGCTGACACGCTCGGCGCAAGAGTCGCCGTGAGCCGCCCAACGTGCATTGGGGGAGCAAACGCCGCCACCGGGCAGGGGCACCGGCGAGGCTGGGCGCCGCGCTGTCTGCCGGGTGTGGCATGGGGCCGCCGAGCCGTCGCGCCGCACGGGCGATCGGTGGCGACAAGCGAGACACAAAGCTGCGTCCGCTCCGATTCCGAAGCTCAGACGGCCAAGAGCATCCCGTCGCTTTCCCGTACCACCCCGGAACGTACGAGATCCCTGACCAGCCAGTGCGCCAGGCGTTCATTGCTGTGCTGCAGGTAGCGCGCGTTCACGCTCTGGCAGAAGCTCAGGCGAGCAAGGAAGGTGGGTAGTTCGGCACGCGCCAGTTGCCGCCTTTCCAGCAGGGCGAATGCGAGCATGACCTTGAGCGCGTGCCGCGCCAGGAGTTCGACGTCGGCTTCGAAGGCCGCCAGCCGCTGGTAGGCGCGCTCGAACGCTTCGCCAACCTCGACGAAAGGCGCGCCATGGCCCGGTATGACGACATCGATCGACAGGCGGGCGAGTGTGTCAAGGGTCTCGCGAGCAGCCCGCAGCCCGCCGGCGCCTTCCGGATGCCGCAGCAGTTCCGAGAAGACGACGCCGAAGCCGTTGCGCCACAGTGCATCACCGGAGATAAGCAGGCGTTGCTCCAGGTTGTGGAAGGCGAGCGCATCCATGTCGTGACCAGGAACGGCGACCGCCCGCCAGCACAGGCCGCCAAGCTCGACCTCATCACCGGCGGCGATCGTCGCATCGTGGCGAAACCTCGCTGCCGACTGGCCGAGTGGCGACAGGAGAAGGGCTTGCTCGTCCCATTCGGCGATCGTCGCATCGATTCCCGCAGGGACGATCACCCGGCAACCAAAGGCATCAACCAGCGCCGCGTTGCCGCCGATGTGATCGGAGTGCGAGTGCGTGTTGAGCAGGCGTCCGAGGCGGCGGCCGGCGAGGGCGTCGTTGACCAGGGCAACGGTCTGCGCCGCGTGCGCGACGTAGCCGCTGTCGATCAGGGTCGCTTCCTCACCCTCGTGGAAGAGAATGCTGTTTGACGACAGCCAGCCGCGTTCGATGACCAGCAGGCTGCCGGGAAGCATCAGCGCTTGGCCAGGCCGTCGCTGTCGGGCGATTCTTTCGGGACCCGTCCACTGCGCCGCTCCTCGACCACGACGATGCCCTGGCTGAGCGGCGACACCGGCAGCGGCGGCCGGCCGCAACCCAGACAGTAGCCGGAATCGGGATCCGGCATGCAGATGCCGACGCATAGATAGTCATCTGCCGCCTCGCCCATGATCAGCGCTCGCAATCGCCACGGAACTCGCCGCCGGCGGCACAACCCTGCGGGTCGTGCTCGGCACGTCGCCGCTCGACGGCGACGAGGATGCGCAAGCGCTCCGCCGTCGAAGCACGACTCCACACGCTGATCTCCTCGATCGTGCGCAAGCAACCGAGACAGAAGCCGCTGCCAGCGTCGATGCGGCAGACACTGATGCACGGCGAGGCAACGCTCTGCATCAGCGGCCACCTCGCGGCGCCAGGACGGTGCTCAAGCATTCCCCCCGCGTCGCGCGAGAAGCGCCCGCGCCACCTTCGATGCCGGCTGGCGAGCAAGGTGTTGCGAGATGTACTCACTGGCGAGCAAGAGAGCGGCCATGTCGATTCCCGAGTCTATTCCCAGTCCCTGCAGCAGGAAAAGCACGTCTTCCGTCGCCACATTCCCGCTGGCACCGGTTGCGTACGGACAGCCGCCCAAGCCGCTGATCGAGGTGTCGAACACTGCCATGCCGACTTCTAGCGAGGCGTAGACGTTCGCAATGGCCATCCCGAAGGTATCGTGGTAGTGGCCCGCCAGCCTGTCCAGCGGGATCACCGCAGCGCAGGCCTCGATCATCGGCTGTATCGTCGCCGGCGTGCCCGTGCCAATCGTATCGCCAAGCGAGATCTCGTGGCAACCCATCTCGAACAGCCGCAGCGCCACATCCGCCACCTGCTGCGGCGCAATGCGGCCTTCGTACGGACAGGCGATGGCGCAGGAAACGTAGCCGCGGACCGGAATTTCGAGCGCGCTGGCGGAATCGACGACGGCAGCGAAACGCTTCAGGCTCTCGCTGACGCTGCAATTGATGTTCTTCTGCGAGAAGGATTCGGAGGCTGCCGCAAAGATGGCGACGTCCCGTGCGCCTGCTTCGACCGCCGCATCGAAGCCCCTGAGATTCGGGGTCAGGACCGGAAGCGAGGCGCCCCGCCGTCCCCGCGAGCGCCCCAGCACGGTCCGCAGGACCTCGCCGCTGTCAGCCATCTGCGGCACCCACTGCGGCGAGACGAAGGAGCCGGCTTCGATGACCGACAGGCCGGCATCCAGGAGGTGCTCGATCAGCCCGACCTTGACGGCGGCGGAGAGGATCTGCCCCTCGTTCTGCAGGCCATCGCGCGGGCCGACCTCGACCACTTTCACACGTCCGGGGAGCGCCATCTCAGACCTCCGCGCCGAAGTCCACGAGTGTCGCGCCGTCGGCGACCTGATCGCCCGCCGCGTAACAGAAAGCGCGCACGCTGCCATTCATCGGTGCCGTGATCGTGTGCTCCATCTTCATCGCTTCGAGGATCAACAGCGGCGCGCCTTTCTCGACCTGCTGCCCCGGCGCTGCCAGCAAGGCGACGATCCTGCCCGGCATCGGCGCCGTCAGACCGCCGCCCTGGGCACCGCCGGCCTCGACGAGATGCAGCGGATCGTCACGCAGGATGACGTAGTTCGTGCCGTCGAGAAAGACGTGACGTTTCAGCTCCTGCTTCTCGGTGACGGCGATGACGCTGGCGATCAGTCGGCGGTCATCGAGTTCGACCGCCAGTTGACCGGCAAACTGCCCACTGTCGATGAAGCGGCCGCGGGCGAGGACCGACTCGCCGCCCAGTGTCAGCCGCCAGCCATCGCCTTCGTAAGCGACCAGAACCTCGTAACGGGCCTCGGCGAAGCGGTAGCTCAGTGTGCGTCGCGGGCGCAGATTGAGTCGCCAGCCATCGTGCAGGCTCCAGGGTGACCATGGGTCGCCGGAGCGGCCGGCCCTGGCCAGCGCGGCGGCGTGCTCGCGCAGCAGACCGGCTACGGCAGCGACGAAAAAGACACTGCTGGGCGGCTCGCTGCGTGCAGGAAAGAGAAAACTGCGGCTGCGTTCGATGAGGCCGGTATCGAGATCGGCATTGGCGAACGCCGGACAGGCGATCAGGCGCGAGAGGAAATCGACGTTGGTGCTGACGCCCACGATGCGGTAATCGGCGAGGGCCTGCCGCATGCGTGCCAGTGCCGCGTGCCGGTCGACGTCCCAGACGATCAGCTTGGCGATCATCGGGTCGTAGAACGGACTGATCTCGTCACCCTGCTCGATTCCCGTGTCCACGCGCACGTTGAGGCTCTCGGCCGGGCGTGCGAGGTGCAACAGGCGACCCGTCGACGGCAGGAACTCCTGCTCGGGATTCTCCGCGTAGATCCGCGCCTCGAGCGCATGGCCACGAATGTCGAGCTGATCCTGGCGCATCGGCAGGCGCTCTCCGCTGGCGATGCGCAACTGCCACTCGACGAGGTCCTGGCCGGTGATCATCTCGCTCACCGGGTGCTCGACCTGCAGGCGGGTGTTCATCTCCATGAAGTAGAAGCTGCCTTCCTGGGGAAATGCATCGCTGGCGATGAACTCGACCGTGCCGGCGCCGACATAACCCACCGCCAGCGCCGCATCGACTGCCGCCCGTCCCATTGCTGCCCGCCGCTCGGCAGTCATGCCAGGCGCAGGCGCCTCCTCGACGACCTTCTGGTGCCGCCGCTGCACCGAACAGTCGCGCTCGAAGAGATGAACGCAGTTGCCGTGCGAGTCGGCGAAGACCTGGATCTCGATGTGTCGCGAATGGCGCAGATACTTCTCGATCAGCACCTGTCCATTGCCGAAGGCCGCGTTCGCCTCACGCTGGCACGAGGCGAGGGCACCGGCAAAATCCGCGCCACGTTCGACCAGCCGCATTCCCTTGCCGCCACCGCCGGCGGTGGCCTTGATCAGCACCGGATAACCGATCGCATCCGCCTGTTGCCGCAGGAAGTCCGCATCCTGCTCGTCGCCGTGGTAGCCCGGAGTCAGGGGTACGCCGGCAGCGGCGAGCAGATTCTTCGCCGCCGACTTCGAACCCATGGCGCGGATGGCTGCCGCCGGTGGACCGATGAAGACGATGCCGGTAGCGGCGCAGGCATCGGCGAAGGTGTCGTTCTCCGACAGGAAGCCATAGCCCGGGTGGATCGCCTGCGCTGCGCTGCGTGCGGCGGCCTCGAGAATCCGCTCGCCGACGAGGTAGGACTCGCGCGCTGCCGCCGGCCCGATGCCCACCGCCTCGTCGGCCAGGCGGACATGGCGGGCGTTGGCGTCGGCCTCGGAATAGACGGCAACCGTGCGCACCCCCATGCGACGGGCCGTGCGGATCACCCGACAGGCGATCTCCCCGCGGTTGGCAATCAGAATCTTGCTGAACATACGGCCCCCTCAGTCGGCAAGCCAGTTGGGTGGCCGCTTCTCGAGGAAGGCGGCGAGGCCTTCCCGCCCCTCGTCACTGGCGCGCACCCGCGTGATCCGCTGTGTCGTCTCGGCGATGGTCTCGGCATCGATCGGCTGCCCGGCGACGACGCGGATCAGCGCCTTGCATTCAGCCTGTGCATTCGGCCCGTTGGCCAGCAGGGCCTCGACGATCTCGGCGATCGCTTCATCGAGTTCCTCGTCGCCCGGAACGAGTTCGTGCAGCAGGCCGATGCGGTAGGCTTCGGCAGCGGAAAAACGCTCGGCGGTGAGCATGTAGCGCCGGCTGTAGCGCTCGCCGATCGCCGCCAGCACGTAGGGGCTGATCACCGCCGGGACGATGCCCAGCTTGACCTCGCTGAGGGCGAAGATCGCGTCGTAGGTACCGACCGCCAGATCGCAGGCGGCGATCAGGCCAACGCCACCACCATACGCCGCTCCCTGGACGCGGGCGATCGTCGGCTTCGGCAGCTCGTTCAGCGTCATCAGGAGCTCTGCGAGCCGGCTGGCATCGAGCAGGTTTTCCTCGGGCGTGTAGCCAGCGGCCCGCTTCATCCAGTTGAGATCGGCGCCGGCACAGAAACTCCTGCCGGTCGACGAGAGGACGACGACACGCACCCGTGAATCGGCGGCAAGTTGTCGCAGACCGGCAGTGATCTCGGTGATCAGTTCCTCGTCGAACGCGTTGTGACGCTGCGCCCGATTCAGCGTCAGGATGCCGACGCCACCGTCGACCTCCGTGATGATCGATCGATAATCGCTCATGGCTGGCCCTACATGCGGAAGATACCGAACCGGGTCGGCTCGGGGTTGCCGTTCAACGCCGCCGACAGGCCGAGGCCGAGGACCCGCCGGGTATCGGCGGGGTCGATCACACCGTCGTCCCAGAGGCGGGCACTGGCGTAGTAGGGGTGGCCCTGCCGCT
This sequence comes from Accumulibacter sp., assembly GCF_036625195.1. Lineage (NCBI taxonomy): Bacteria > Pseudomonadati > Pseudomonadota > Betaproteobacteria > Candidatus Accumulibacter > Accumulibacter sp. Next base: position 1,829,596 of record NZ_JAZKUG010000001.1, on the reverse strand, counting down.
CGTACTGCTCGCGGATCGGCGCCTTGAACGCCTCCTCGTCTTCGCTGCTCCAGGTCCGTCCGGCGGCCTCCAGACCGTCGCGCCGTACGGTCGCCAGAACGTTCGCGGCCTGTTCGCCGCCCATCACCGAAATGCGGGCGTTCGGCCACATCCACAACAGCCGCGGCGAGTAGGCACGCCCACACATGCCGTAGTTGCCGGCACCGAAGGAGCCACCGATGACCACCGTGAACTTCGGCACATTGGCGCAGGCGACGGCGGTGACCATTTTCGCCCCGTCGCGCGCGATGCCCCCGTTCTCGTACTTGCGGCCGACCATGAAGCCGGTGATGTTCTGCAGGAACAACAGCGGCACGCCACGTTGTGCGCACAGCTCGACGAAGTGCGCCGCCTTCAGCGATGACTCGGAGAACAGGATGCCGTTGCTGGCGACGATACCCACGGGATAGCCCCACAGGCGAGCCGAGCCGCAGACGATGGTCGTCCCGTAGCGCGCCTTGAACTCGTCGAAATCGGAGCCATCGACGATGCGGGCAATGATCTCGCGCACGTCGAACGGCTTCCGCGAATCAGTCGGGATCACTCCGTACAGCTCGTCGGCCGGATGAAGCGGCGGGCAGGGTTCGCCGAGGCTGACTGCCGGCTGCTTGCGCCAGTTGAGATGGCCGACCACGCGACGGGCAATGGCCAGTGCGTGCGCGTCGTTTTCCGCATAATGATCGGCGACGCCGGAGACGCGCGTATGGACGTCGGCGCCACCGAGATCCTCGGCGCTGACCACCTCACCGGTTGCCGCCTTGACCAGCGGCGGCCCGCCGAGGAAGATCGTCCCCTGCTCCTTGACGATGATCGACTCGTCGCACATCGCCGGCACGTAGGCGCCGCCCGCCGTGCACGAGCCCAGGACGGCGGCGATCTGCGGGATGCCGGCCGCCGAGAGGCGAGCCTGGTTGTAGAAGATGCGGCCGAAATGCTCCCGGTCAGGAAAGACTTCATCCTGCATCGGCAGGAAGGCGCCACCCGAATCGACCAGGTAGATGCACGGCAGGCGGTTCTCGCTGGCGATCTCCTGCGCCCGCAGGTGCTTCTTGACCGTCAGCGGGTAGTAGGTACCCCCCTTCACCGTCGCGTCGTTGGCGACGATCATGCATTCGACGCCATTGACGCGACCGATGCCGGTGATCAGCGACGCCGCCGGCACCTCGAAGGGATGCGCATCGCCGTACATGCCATAGGCAGCGAGTTGCGACAGTTCGAGGAAGGGGGAACCGGGATCGATCAATGCATCGACCCGCTCGCGCGGCAGCAGCTTGCCCCGCGCCAGGTGCTTCTGCCGCGCGGCCTCGGGACCGCCGAGAGCGACGCGCTCCACGGTCGCCCGCAGATCGGCGACGATCGCTGCCATCGCCGCCTGGCTTGCCTGAAACTCGGCACTGCGGACATCGAGCCGGCTGTTGAGAACGGGCATCAGAAGCCTCCACTGGCCAGCCAGCGCTCGATCTGCGGCAGGCGATCGGCGCCAAAGAACGGTTCGCCATCAACGACGATGTAGGGCGAGCCAAAGACGCCGCGGGCGATCGCCGCCTCGCACTCGGCCTTCAGGCGATCCTTCAGTGCCTGGCCCGCGAGCGCGGCGGCCAGTGCGCTGCGATCGACCTTCTGGTCGGCGGCGATGTCGAGCACGACGTCGATCTCCGAGACGTCGCGCCCCGCGGTGTACAGGCTGCGGAAGACGGCGTGCGCAAACATGCGTGCCACGGCGCAATCCTGATCGTGCAGCCAGTAGTAGGCGCGCGCGGCGTGCTGCGTGCTCAGCGGGAAGTGCTTCGGGTGCTCGTAGGGGACGTCGAGGAAGCGCGCCGAGCGCGCGAAGTCATGCAGCGAGTACGCCCCCTTCAGCGGAATGCTGGTCAGCGGTGCGCCACCGGTCTGGCGGAAGACGACACCGAGCAGGATCGGCCGCCATTTCACCTTGCGGCCATGGCGGGCGGCCAGATCGTCGATCTTCTCCGAAGCCAGGTAGCCGTAAGGAGAGGAGAAGTCGAAGTAGAAATCGATGAACTGTGACATGGTCGATCCTCAAGAGGTTTCACGCTGCGGGTTGGCCTCCCCGCTGCCCCGGCAACTGCGCGGCATTGCTCCCCGGCAGCGCGGCGAGCCTCGGCCAGAGCACCATCTGCGTGCAGCGGAAGAGCGCCAACCGTCTGCCGTCGCCACTGCTCACGACGGCGTCCCAAACCTGCGTCGTGCGTCCACCATGAGCCGCGGTCGCCTCGCACAGCAGCACGCCATCGGTCAGGGTACCAAGGAAGTTGGTCTTCAGCTCGACCGTCGTGAAGCCTTCTGCGCCCGGCGGCAGATGGGCGATCGTGGCATAGCCGGCGCTGGTGTCAGCCAGCGCGACGATCGTTGCCGCATGCAGGAAGCCGTTCGGTGCCAGCATCTCGGGGCGAATCGGCAGGCGCGCAGTCAACCGGCCGGGTTCGACGCTGACGACCTCGATGCCGAACCAGCCGGGCAGGTGCCCGACTGCCAGCGCGTTCAACTCGGCGACTTCGACGCCAAGACGTAGTTGGCAGCGGCTCATCTCATTCGCCGGCGACGGCGCGGCCGATCACCAGGCGCTGGATGTCGTTGGCCCCCTCGTAGATCTGGCAGACGCGCACGTCGCGATAGATCCGCTCGACCGGAAAATCGCTGACATAGCCATAGCCGCCGAGGATCTGGATCGCGTCCGAGCAGACCCGCTCGGCCATCTCCGAGGCGAACATCTTGGCCATCGACGCTTCCTTGAGGCATGGCCTGCCGGCGTCCTTGAAGGTCGCAGCGCGCCAGACGAGCAGCCGGGCGGCATCGATCTGCGTCGCCATGTCGGCCAGGCGGAAGCTGACCGCCTGGTGCTCGATGATCGGCTTGCCGAAGGTTTCGCGCTCGCGCGCATACTGCACCGCCGCTTCGAAGGCCGCGCGCGCCATGCCGACCGACTGGGCGGCGATGCCGATGCGTCCGGCCTCGAGGTTCGACAGCGCGATGCGGTAGCCGTCGCCTTCCCGGCCGAGCAGGCACGAGGCCGGGATGCGGCAGTTCTCGAAGAGGATCTGCGCCGTGTCGGAGGCGCGCTGGCCCATCTTCTCCTCGATGCGGGCGACGATGTATCCCGGCGTCTCGGTCGGCACCAGGAAGCACGAGATGCCCTTCTTGCCTGCCGACCGGTCGGTGACCGCAAAGACGATCGCCACCTGGGCGTACTTGCCGGTGGTGATGAACTGCTTGACACCGTTGAGGACGAAATCGTCGCCGTCACGGTCGGCGCGGGTGGTGATGGCGGCGGCGTCGGAGCCGGTATGCGGCTCGGTGAGACAGAAGCAGCCGAGCATCTCGCCACGCGCCAGCGGCTTCAGCCAGTTCTCCTTTTGCTCGTCGCTGCCGTACTTCATCGTGATGCCACAGGCCAGCGAATTCTGCACACTGACGATCGTCGACGTCGCGCCGTCGCCGGCCGCGATCTCCTCGAGGACGAGAACCAGCGACATGTAATCCATGCCGGCGCCGCCCCATTCCTCCGGGACGACCATGCCGAGCGCGCCGAGTTCGCCGAGCTCCCGCAGCGCCTCGGCAGGAAAGGTGTGATGGCGGTCCCACTCGGCAGCGAAGGGCGCCAGCCGCTCCTGGGCAAAGTCGCGCAGCGAGTCGCGGATCATTTCCTGTTCCTGGGTCAAGATCATGCAGTCTTCTCCTTGCTGTGGGCGCCGGCCGCAAGCTGCGCGGCGGCGTGATTGGTCATCAGGACGCCGGCGATCACCAATGAACCGCCCGCGAGAACGGCGATCCCGAGCCGCTCGTGCAGCAGCAGCGCACCGAGCAGGACGGCGCTGACCGGGACCAGATTGATGAACGCGGCCGAGCGCGTGGCACCGATCTCCTGCACGGCCGCGGCATACCAGGTGAAGGCCAGCGCAACACCGAAAATGCCGAGAAAGGCGATCGAGGTCCAGCTGCGCCAGGTCGTGTCTGCAAGGCTGAACAGGGTACCCTGCAGGAGGGCGGCTGTGGTCAGCATCGTGCAGCCGGTGAGGCTGGCGCCGAAGGTCATCGCCATGGGGGACAGCGAGCGGGTGGCGCGGCGGCCAATGAAGGTGTAGACCGCCCACAGCAGGCTGCAGCCAATGATCAGCCATTCGCCGCTGCCGATCTGCCCGCTGACGAGAAGCCGCACATCGCCGTTGCTGACCACCAGCAGGCAGCCGAACATCGCGACGATGATTCCCGCGGCCCGGCGCGGCGACATCGGCGCGCCGAAGAACAGCCAGTCGCCGGTGGCGACCAACACCGGGGTCAATGCCACGACCAGTGCGCCCCTGCCAGCCTCGATCAGCTGCAGGCCGTAAAGGAAGCAGACGTTGTAGAGGAAGATGCCGCTGGCACCGAGCGCCGTCAGCGTCAGCCAGTCGCTGCGTGACCAGCGCGGCCAGCCTTCACGCTGCACGACCAAGGCGCCGAGCAGCAGCGCGGCGAGCAGGAATCGCCAGCTCGCCACCGCGAGCGGTGCCGCCTCGCTGACGGCGACCCGGCCGGCAATCCAGGTGGCACCCCAGAGCACGGCGGTGGCGACGAGCCGGAGATAGGTCGCCGATGGCGCCGCCGCGCGCTGCGCCGGACTGCTCACGACGCGCTCACTTGGGCAGTGCCTCGAGCGCCAGACGATAGTGGGCCAGCACGTCCTCGGGACGATGCACGGTCACCCCGAGATCGCGCAGCAAACCGTCGTGCAGGCCATAGATCCAGCCGTGCACGGTCAACGGCTGGCCGCGTTGCCAGGCATCCTGCACGACGAAGGTCTGGCAGACGTTGGCGACCTGTTCCAGTACATTGAGCTCGCACAGTCGGTCATGCCGCCGTTCCGGCGGCAGTTCGTCCACCAGCGCCAAGTGCTTGTCGTGCACGTCGCGTACATGTCGCAGCCAGATGTCGACCAGGCCGGCACGATCGCGCTGCAGTGCCGCCTTGACGCCGCCGCAGCCGTAGTGGCCGACGACCATGATGTGCCGCACCTTGAGCACATCGACCGCGAACTGCACGACCGACAGGCAGTTGAGGTCGGTATGCACGACGACATTGGCGACGTTGCGATGCACGAACAGCTCGCCCGGCAGCAGACCACAGATCTCGTTCGCCGGTACGCGCGAATCCGAGCAGCCGATCCAGAGGTACTGCGGCGTCTGCAGGCGCGACAGCTTGAGAAAGTACTCCGGGTCGATCTGCTGCATGCGGTCTGCCCAGGCACGATTGAAGTCGAAGAGGTGGAACAGGTTCTCGGTCGCCACCTCTTCGGCCGACCAGTTCTCCAGGTCAAGAGCGAGAAACATCGTTCCTTCGAGCGGCGTCTGGTAATAGGCGGGCGTCTCCTTGAAACCGAGCTCACGGTACAGCTTCACGGCGACACGCATCGCGGGCAGCGTATCGAGCAGCAGCTTGCGGTAACCGATCTCCTTCGCTGCCTTGATCGCAGCCAGCGTCAGCTCACGGCCAACCCCGTAGCTGCGCTGACTCGGTTCGACGTACAGCCGCTTCAGCTCGCAGAGTCCTGCCGAGAGCGGGCGAATCGCCACGCAGCCAGCCGGTTGCCCGTCGCGTTCAGCGTAGAACAGCCGCCCTGCCGGTGGCGCGTAAGCTCCTGGCAGCGAAGCCATCTCCTGATCGAAATCCTGGAACGAAAGGTCGACGCCCAGCCAGGCAGCGTAATTGCGGATGAACTGACGGACGTGCTCGAGTTGCACGCTGTCAGCGGCGCTCAGGATGCTCAGCTCGGTACTCATCTCTTTCGAGGTTCCTTCGGATCATGGGGCAGGACGCGTGCGGCACGGGCGGCGCCGATGGACGGCCGCTGGCCCACATACCTGCCCGTCAGGCAGGATGATGCCCTACAGCGTCTCGGCGAACAACTCCCGACCGATCAACATGCGGCGGATTTCGGACGTGCCGGCACCGATCTCGTAGAGCTTGGCATCACGCCACAGGCGGCCTGCCGGATAGTCGTTGATGTAGCCGTTGCCGCCCAGCACCTGGATCGCCTCACCGGCCATCCAGGTCGCCTTCTCGGCCGCGTAGAGGATGGCGCCGGCAGCATCCTTGCGCGTCGTCTCGCCACGGTCGCACGCTTGGCCCACCGCATACACATAGGCGCGGCAGACGTTGAAGGTGGTGTACATGTCGGCGATCTTGCCCTGCATCAGCTGGAACTCGCCGATCGGCTGACCAAACTGCCGGCGATCGTGAACATAGGGCAGGACGAGGTCGATCGCCGCCGCCATGATTCCCAGCGGCCCACCTGCGAGCACGGCGCGTTCGTAATCGAGACCGCTCATCAGCACACGCACGCCGCCGTTCGGCTGGCCGAGAACGTTGTCCTCCGGCACTTCGCAGTCGTCGAAGAACAGCGGGTAGGTGTTCGAGCCGCGCATGCCGAGCTTGTCCAGCTTGGCACCGCAGGAGAAACCCCGCATCCCCTTTTCAACCAGGAAAGCAGTGATGCCGCGCGCACCGGCATCGACGTCGGTCTTGGCATACACCACCAGCGTGTCGGCATCGCCGCCGTTGGTGATCCACATCTTGCCACCATTGAGGACGAAGCCGTCGCCGCGGCGATCGGCGCGCAGTTGCATGCCGACGACGTCCGATCCGGCATTCGCCTCGGACATCGCGAGTGCGCCGACGTGCTCGCCCGAGATCAGCTTCGGCAGGAAGCGTGCCTTCTGCGCCGGCGTTCCGTTGCGGCAGATCTGGTTCACGCAGAGGTTCGAATGGGCGCCGTAGGAGAGCGCGACACTGGCCGATGCGCGCGAAATCTCCTCCATGGCGATGATGTGTGCCAGATACCCGAGGCCGCTGCCACCGTACTCCTCGTCGGCGGTGATGCCAAGCAGGCCCATCTCGCCCAACTGGCGCCAGAGATCGGCAGGGAAGAGGTTGTCGCGGTCGATGGCCTCGGCGCGCGGTGCGATCTCGCCAGCGGCAAAACTGCGCACGCTGCTGCGCAGCAGGTCGATCGTTTCACCGTGGGCAAAACTGAGGCTCGGATACTCCATTTCTCTGGCTCCTTGGTCGGGCTGCGTGCACATGCCGCAACCGCAGCGCACAAGCTTCATCGCCGTTCCCGCGGCAATGGGCGGCGGCATGGATGATGAAAGAACTCGTTGCGGCCGTCATCCAGTCTTCGTGCATCAGCTTGCCGAGCGCTGGCCGGGCTGTTCCTTTCGGCCGTGGACGGCGATGATCGTCTGCTGCATCAGCGCGCACGCGGTCTTCCGGCCATGATTGACCGCCAGGACCTCGGCTCGCGTGACGATCAGTGTCCGCCCATAGCGGACCACGGATCCCTCGGCGATCAGCAATTCCCCTTCGGCAGGTGCCAGCAGGTTGAGCTTGTATTCGACGGTCAACACCTCGGTGTCGGCTCCGGTCAGCGTGCTGGCTGCGTAGCCGGCCGCCGAATCGGCGATCATCCCGACGACTCCGCCGTGGATGTAGCCATGTTGCTGCGTGATGTCCACTCGGCGCGGCAGATGGATCTCGGTGTAGCCGGGCTCGATCACCGGCATGCACGCGCCGATCAGGACCATCGCCTGCTGGCGCGCGAAACTGGCCCGCACACGCTCGGCGAAGCACGGATCCAGCGGCTTGTGCAGGCGCGTCATTCAGCCTGCCAGCGAGTTCCTGGCAATGGTCGGCGCAAACTCGGCGATGTCGCGTGTGGCGGGCTGTTCCAATGGCGGATAGCTCCCGATGGGATCGATTGTACAATGCAGCGCGAACGAGCCCGCGCAGCCTCTGGCATCACGCCCAGAATCGGGCAGTTTATAGATTTCAGCGCTTTTTACAATCCGCCTGGCAATGCCGCCCGACTACCCTATTACCGCCCCGCCTGCCGCCTGCGAGATCTTCCCCGTCGCCACGGGGGTTCACTGGTTGCGCATGCCGCTGCCCTTTGCACTGGACCACATCAATCTCTGGCTGCTCGAGGATGGTGCGGGCTGGACCATCATCGACACCGGTTTCGCCCTCGACAGGGTCAAGGAGTGCTGGCTGTCGATCCTCGAAGGCCTGGCCGAGGGGAGCCGCGGCGGCCGGATCACGCGCATCATCATCACCCACTTCCATCCCGATCATCTCGGACTTGCCGCCTGGCTGCAGGAACGAACCGCGGCACCGGTGTGGATGACCGTCGGTGAGTACCTGACGGCGCACGCAGTCTGGCACGAAGTGGGCGGACACGGCAACGCAGCGATGCTGCGCCAGTTTCGCAGGCACGGGCTCGACGAGGAGCGCTGTGTTGCGCTCGAGCGCCGCAGCGGTGGCTACAACCGCGGCGTTCCGACACTGCCACAGCAATATCACCGTCTCTTCGATGGCGACGAACTGTGCATCGGTGGACAGCGATGGCAAGTTCGGGTCGGCTACGGCCACTCGCCCGAACACGCCGCGCTCTACAGCCCGGACCTCGGCATCCTGATCTCCGGAGACATGCTGCTGCCGACAATCTCGACCAACATCAGCGTCTTTGCCGTCACTCCCGAGGCCGATTCGCTGGCTGACTACCTGCAGTCGATCGACCGCTACCGCGATCTACCGCCTTGCACGCTCGTACTGCCTTCGCACGGACTGCCTTTCCACGGCATCGTGGACCGGGTCAATGCCCTGCACGCCCATCACGAGGACCGTCTGCGCCTGCTCGAAGAGAATTGCCGGACTCCACGCAGCGCTGCCGATCTCCTGCCGACGCTGTTCGAGCGCGAGCTTGACGCGCATCAGATGATGTTTGCCATGGGGGAAGCGATCGCCCACCTCAACCGACTCGAGCACGCCGGACGAGTGACGCGCCGCGAGGAACGTGATGGTCGTATCCTCTTCGTCGCCAGCGACAGGCTGCCGGCCACGAGAGGGAGCCTCGGAGCAGCGACCAGCTGGTGAATCGGCAACCCACTGCGCGACGGCCGATCGCTGTCGGCCAGCGAGTCCCCACGCAGCGCGGCGCCACCCCGGGGCTTCCCGGCCGGCAGTCCCTCGCTTGGCGTAGAATGACGCACCATGGGCTCGACGCTCCTTCCCGACTACGCCGGCGGCGGCCTGGTCAATCTGATGCAAAGCATCGCTACCGCCTGTGGCAGCAACGAGCGGCGTTATCCGCCGCTGGCGGCGTTGGGCGCCGATGCCCTTGCCGGCGCCCGCAATATCCTCCTGCTGCTGGTCGATGGGCTCGGACTGCGCATGCTGACCCGTCATCCGGGCAGCACGCAGCTGCGGCACCACCTCGTCGGCAGCATGACCTCGGTTTTTCCGTCGACCACCGCCAGCGCCATCACGACCGTCATGAGCGGTCTCGCTCCGGCCCAGCATGGCCTCAGCGGCTGGCACATGCACCTCGACGAGATCGACCAGACTCTGGCCATCCTGCCGTTGACCCCACGCCAGGAAGCGCCGCGCCTGCCGCCGGAGCAGCTGCCGGCGCAGCTCTTTTCGCATGCTTCGCTGTTCGAGGCGCTGCGACGCGAGTGCTGGGTCGTTGCGCCGCACAGCATCGCCGGCAGCCCGTTCAATGCCTGGCACTCGCGCGGGGCACGGGTAGCTGCCTATGCCACCTTGCCGGAGATGTACTCCTGTCTTGCCCAGCTCCTGCTCGAGAGCGGCTCGCCACGCTACATCTACGCCTACTACCCCGAACTGGACAGTCTGTCGCATCACTACGGCAGTGACAGCCGGCAGGCGCAACGTGCACTGGCCGATCTCGATGCCGGTTTCGGCGGACTCCTGCGCGTCCTGCGCGGCAGCAACAACTGGCTGCTGGTCACCGCCGATCACGGCTTCATCGATTCGCCCGCACGGCGGGTCATCAGCCTCGACGATCACCCAAGGCTCGCCGCTCTCCTGCAGCGGCCCCTGTGCGGCGAGCGCCGGGTTGCCTACTGCTACGTCGCCGAAAGCGACCGGCCGGCGTTTGAGGCCTACGTGCGCCGCCACCTGTCGCGTGCCGTTCACCTGTATGCCAGCGAGCATCTGGTTGCCGCCGGCTGGTTCGGACCTCCGCCGTGGCATCCACGCCTGCTGTCGCGAATCGGCGACTATACCTTGCTGATGAAGGACAACTGGACGATCAAGGACTGGCTGCCGGGCGAACGGCACTTCGCCATGCTCGGCGTGCACGGGGGCATCAGCGCCAGCGAGATGCGCATCCCGCTGATTGCGGCACATATCTGAGCGCCAGGCAGACTTGCTGCCAGCCATCCCGGCAACGACAAGGGAGACCGACGATGAACAACGACAAGACGGCAACGACCGATCGTCTGATCGCCGATGCCGTGCGCAGCCGCGTGGCGCGTGAGGCTGGCTATCGCGAGCGGGCGCTGAAGATCTATCCCTGGGTTTGCGGCCGCTGTGGTCGCGAGTTCACCCACCGAAACCTGCGCGAGCTGACGGTCCACCATCGCAACCACAATCACGACGACAACCCCAGCGATGGCAGCAACTGGGAGCTGCTGTGTCTCTATTGTCACGACAACGAGCACTCGCGGCAGCTCGACGCAGATGCAGCCCGACAGGCTGGCGTCAGCGCCACGGCCGGGGGAACGAAGGCACCGGCAACCGGGCAGCCGTTCGCCAACCTCAGGGAACTGCTGAATAAGGGCTGAAGGGCCTCGGCGGCTTGCCCGGGTCGCACTTCGCAATCTCCGGTAACCACTTCGCGGCAGATCGTCTTGAGGCAGAATCCCGAAGCTGGCCGGCAAAACCGGCCCCCCCGCCCCGGTGTCGCGCGACGCACTGACGGCACCAGACACCCACGCACGATGCCAAGGATCATGCACCGATGAGCAACCAATTGAGCTTCAGGATTCTGGAAGACATCGCTCGCGACCTCTCGGGTGAGGTCGTCTCTTTCCCGACCTTTCTCGACATCACCTTCCAGGTTCGCACAGCCCTGAAGAACCCCCAGCTGACAGTGGACGACCTGGGTCGGCTGGTCGCTGCGGAACCGCTGATGAGCACCAAGGTCATCCGCCTCGCCAACTCGGCGGCGATCAATCGCAGCGGGCGTCCGATCGTCGACGTCAGGAGCGCCATCGCGCGCGTCGGCATGGAAGCCGTGCGCACGGTTTCGTTTGCCGTGGCCATGGAACAGCTTCTGAATTCCAAGAAGATGGCGGCATTCCAGTCCCTGTCGGGCCGGCTGTGGGAGCACACGATGCACGTCGCAGCGCTGTCGCGCGTGCTGGCCCGCCGCTTCACCCGCATCAATGTCGACGAAGCGTTGTTTGCCGGCCTGGTGCACGACATCGGCGTCTTCTATCTGCTTTCGCGAGCCGTGAGTTTCCCGGAATTGGTAGCCAGTCCACGCGAGTTGCACCAGTTGCTGGCGGACTGGCATGACCACATCGGGCATGCCCTGCTCGCGGCAATGGGCATGCCCGAGGAGTTGGTGCTGGTGGTCCAGGAGCACGAACAGGAGCGGCCGGTGAGCAGCCTCTCGACCCTGGCCGACGTCGTTTTCGTCGCCAACCGGCTGGCGAACGCCGAACACGGCTGGCGCGACGCTGCCTTCTGCGAGTTGCCCGATGCCAGCATCGCGAGTACGTTCTTCGACCCTGCAGCACTGGCGACCCTGCTCTCCGAATCGACCGAAGACGTCGCCTCGCTCAAGGCTGCCCTCGGCGGGTGAAGCCACGGCCAAAGCTGCCGCAAAGCGCGACCGGCAGGCCGACGCGGCGAGCGGCAAGTCACTCCTGCGCAGTGCGCTGCCAGCGGGTCAGAGGCGCCTGATCTTCTCCAGCAGGCCGCTGGTCGACGTCTGGTGGATGAAGGGCACGGAAAGGACGCGGCCACCCCAGCCGGTGACCTCGCTGTTGCCGACGATCCGCTCGACCGGCCAGTCACCGCCCTTGACGAGGATGTCCGGCCGACATTCGAGTATCCGTTGCAGCGGCGTATCCTCGTCGAACCAGGTCACCAGGCTCACCGCCTGCAGCGCGGCGATGATCGCCAGGCGGTCAGCGAGGCTGTTCACCGGTCGCCCCTCGCCCTTGCCGAGTCGCCTGACCGACGCATCGGCGTTGAGCGCGACGACCAGCGCCGCGCCCAGGGACCGCGCTTCGGCGAGCAGGGTGACGTGGCCCCGGTGGAGGACATCGAAACAGCCGTTGGTGAATACCAGCGGCCGCGGCAGGCTGGCGACACCCTCCGCGAGCTGCTGCGGCGTGACGATCTTGCGCTCGAAATCCGGCTGCCTTTTCGCGCTGGCGCTGGTTGCCTCGGACATGCTTTGCTCCTGAAAGGCGGGTATCGTACAGGCTTTGGACACAGCAGCGAAGTTTCGCCGGACGCAGCGCAGGACCGGGAAGCCGCGGAGAGGTCCGGGCACGGCAGACCCGACGTCGTGCACAGTGTCTTGCCGGTGATCCGGCTTCGTTATCGTTACCAGCCCATCGACATGCGCCGCCCTTATCCGCTACACATCCACATCTCGACGTTGTTTCTGGCGTTGATCGTCGGCGTCTGCGCCGTTCTGGCAGGGATTGGCTACCGCTTGAGCAGTTCGCTCCTGCAAAGCTCGGCGGCTGGCCTGACATCGCGCATCAGCCAGGAGACCCTGCTCGAGATGCGGCTGCTCATCGACCCGGCCCAGATGGCGACCCGCCTGTTGAGCCAGCAGAGCGTGAGCAGCGCCGGATCGCTCGCACAGCGGCTGCAGAGCCTGCAGTTCCTGCGCATCGCCCTCGACAGTTCGCCGGCGCTGTCCTCGCTCTACGTCGGTTACGACAATGGTGATTTCTTCCTGCTCGGACGCATCGGCCACGGCAGTGCCGGTGAGCGAGCGCGCGCGCCGAGCGCCGCACGCTATGTCGTGCAAAGCATCGAGCGGACGACGCCGGTGGCGCGTGGCGTGTTCATGTACTTCGACGACGAGCTGCGACTGCTGCGACGGGACGACCGTCCCGATTACGCCGCCACCTACGACCCGCGCCAGCGGCCCTGGTTCACGCAGGCGAGGCATGAGGCCAGACTCGTCGAGACTCCCCCTTACCTCTTCTTCTCGAGCCAGCGGGTCGGCACCACTCTGGCGCACATCGCCGATGGCGGGCGTGCCGTCGTTGCGGCGGACATCCTGCTGCACACCCTGGGCGAGGCTCTGGCGCGACAGAAGGTGACGCCCGCGACCGCCATCGCGATGGTCAACGGTGAGGGTCGCGTGCTTGCCTACGAGGAAGCACGGCGCATGGTACTCACGCCCGCCGCCGATGGTGAGCACGCTTCCCTGGCGCGGCTCGACGAGCTCGGGGTGCCGGCACTGGTCCCGGTGCTCGATACGGTGCGCAACATGCAGGGCCGGCAGACGGCCATGCTCGCCGTCAGCACAGCCGGGCAGGAATGGCGAGCGTCGGTCGACCGGCTGCTGCTCGAGAGCCCGGTGGAACTGTACATCGTGACCGCCATCCCCGAGGAGGAACTGCTGGCCGGCGCGCTTCGCCTGGTGCGGCACTCGGCGTTGGCGACGCTGCTCGTCCTCCTGCTGACGGTGCCGTTGACCTGGGCTCTGGCGCAGGCGGTGTCGCGCTCGTTGGGTAGCTTGGCGGGTGAAGCGGAGGCGATACGGCACTTCGAGTTCGTACGGCCGATCGTCCTGGATTCCTCGATCAAGGAAGTGAGCGAGCTGGCACAGACGATGGACGGCATGAAGCGAACGATCCGTCGTTTCGTCGACATCAGCCAGGCGGTCGCCGCCGAGCAGGACTTCGATCGACTCCTGCCGCACCTCCTGGCGGATACCATGAAAACTGCCGGAGCCGGTGCCGGCATCCTCTATCTTGCCGGAGATGACAAGTTGCAGCCGGCAGCCGCACTGCAGCACGCCGGGCAGGTGGGCGCCGCCGGGCTGGCAACCGTCGGCATCGGCTGCAGTGGCCCCTTGCTCGGCACCGCGTTGGCCGCACGGGCGGCGCGCAGCGACAGGCTGCGGGCAGAGGATCACGTTGCCCTTGGCCTCACCGGAACGGAGTGGCTGCAGTTCCGATACGGCATTGCCGTACCACTGCTCAACCGAAACGCCGAACTGGTTGGTGCAATCATGCTGTTCGTTGACGGCGAAACGGATGCCGATCGCCTGAGCTTCGTCAAGGCCCTTTCGGCATCGGCCGCGGTATCGCTCGAGAGCAAGGCGCTGATCAAGGCGCAGAAGGATCTCTTCGCTGCCTTCATCCAACTCATCGCCGCCGCGATCGACGCCAAGAGTCCCTACACGGGGGGGCATTGCGCGCGGGTTCCGGAACTGACCCAAATGCTCGCCGATGCAGCGTGTGCTGCGAACAGCGGACCCTATCGGGACTTCGATCTCAGCCAGGATGACCGGGAGGCATTGCACGTTGCCGCGTGGCTGCATGATTGCGGCAAGGTGACCACTCCGGAGTACGTGGTCGACAAGGCAACCAAACTGGAGAGCATTCACGACCGCATCCATGAAGTGCGGATGCGCTTCGAGGTCCTCAAGCGCGACGCGGAGATCGACTGCCTGCGGGCCGTTGCCGGCGGCGAGGACGCTGCGGTCGCGGAGAGCCGGCTGCGCGCCGCGTGGCAGCAACTGGACGACGACTTCGCCTTCGTCGCCCGCTGCAACGAGGGCGGCGAGTCCATGGCAGAGCACGATGTCGAGCGGCTGCGGACGATCGCCGCCAGAAGCTGGCTGCGCACGCTCGATGACCGGATCGGTATCGCCCGTGAAGAACGGCTGCGCAAGGAGTCGGGCGAGGCCGCTGCACTGCCGGTTGCCGAACCGCTGCTGGCGGACAAGCCGGAGCACCTCGTGCCGCGACGACAGCAGGACCGGTTCCCCGAGAACAACCGCTGGGGGTTCCGGATGAGGGTCCCCGAACTCCTCTACAACCGCGGCGAAATCTACAACCTGTCGGTTGGCCGCGGAACACTGACGGACGAGGAGCGCTACAAGATCAATGAGCACATCATCCAGACACTGATGATGCTCTCGCAACTGCCGTTTCCGAAGCACCTGCGTCAAGTGCCGGAGATTGCCGGCGGCCATCACGAGAAGATGGACGGCAGCGGTTACCCACGGCAACTGCGACGCGACGAGATGAGCCCACTGGCGCGGATGATGGCCATTGCCGACATCTTCGAGGCATTGACGGCGATCGACCGGCCGTACAAGACGGGCAAGACACTCTCGGCGGCGCTGGCCATCATGGTTCGCATGCAGCAGGAACAGCATATCGACGGCGAACTGTTCGCCCTTTTCCTGCGCGCCGGCGTCCATCTCGAGTACGCCCGCGAGCACATGCAGCCGGAGCAGATCGACAGCGTGGACGTCGACGCGCTGCTGGCACGCCTGGAGCCACCGCCAGCCACGTTCTGACCGGGGATGTCGGCGATACTGCCCTGCAGACACCCGCCGACGGCGCGTCAGTAGCGACCGGCAGGGGCATGCGGCGCCGCCGGCAGACCCGACCGCGCCGCAGCAGGTCAACCGCGCCCTGGCCGACTTGCCGCCAGAAACCACCAGGCACCAGGCTCTGATCCGGCAGGTGCCAGTCGGCCACACGTCATCGACCGTCAGGCGGGTCATCGACCGAGGGGCGAGCGCTCGGGTCGCGGCCTGCATCCCGACGACTGTCAGGATTCTTTACATCTAGCCAGTGGCCAACGACGCGCACCGCGATCCCGTTGAGCCAACGCACTGAAGAATAAGCTAAATTGATTTAATGGCATAGAGCTTGCTTATTCCATCTCGCGGCAACGTGCGCCGCAGCGGCGCGCGACGGTCGGCGACGGAGCACCCAGTGTTGCGGTATGCCATTGCCGGACGCCAGCCCTCCGCTACTGCGCCAAGCGCCAGACATGGATCAAATGCCCACCGCTGAACGGTTTTCAGCTGCGGATGGAGGTTCGTGGCGGCAGCAACTGGGTCCGACGCCGTCCCGCCACGGGCCTCAAGCGCCCTCGCCGAGAGCAGGAATGAAGTTGAACGCAACGCGAAATTCATTAGTGATACTGATAATGGAATGCCTTTCTGATCTCGTAATGGAATCCTCGACCGGTCCAGTGAAAACCAAGATTTGTGTCAAGTGCAAGCAAGAGAAGCCCGTGCTTGACTTCCACAAGAATGCGCGTAGTTCGGACGGTTTGCATTCCTATTGCAAGGAGTGCAACAAGGCGCAGGCCTTGGCGCACATTCGTGCCGAAAAAGCCAGGAAAGCCCTCCTGCGCGCCGCCAAGAAAGCCGCCGAGAACAGCCAGTGATCGCCGCGGCAGCGACCGGTCCGACGGCGACGGTACGCCGGCGGCGCGTCGTCGTCCCGCTCTGGCTCTTTCAGGTTTCCCAGTACCGCGGGTCGCCGAAAGTCCTCTTGGCATGGTCGATGAACAGACGGACCCGCAACGGGAGGTGCCGCCACTGGGGAAAAACGGCATGGATGCCGACGGCTGGCGCGGCATAGTCGTCCAGAACGGAAACCAGATCCCCCCGCCGCAGGTCGTCTCCCACCTCCCACAACGAGCGCCACGCCAACCCCTTGCCGGCCAGTGCCCATTCGTGCAGCACAGCGCCATCATTGCACTCGAAGTTCCCCGCGACCTTGTGGTTCACGACCTCACCAGCAGGCGTCTCGCGCAGGGCCCAGCCCCGCTGTTGCCCGAGAGAAAGGCAGTTGTGTCGCGCCAGATCGGCGGGAGTCGCCGGAATTCCGTGGCTTGCCAGGTACGACGGGCTACCGACGACCAGACGCCTCATCTCGCCAAGCTTGCTCACCGCCAGACGCGAATCGGCCAGCTCGCCGATGCGCACGGCACAGTCGACGCCCTCGTTCACGAGGTCGACGAGCCGATCGGTGAGATCAAGGCGAACGCTGACCTCCGGGTTCGACCGCATGAACGCCGCCACCTGCGGAGCCACGTGGCGCCGCCCGAAGCCGGCGGGTGCCGACACCCGCAAGTGGCCACTGGCCTGAACGCCACCGAGTGAAACCGCCGCCTCGGCATTCGCCAAGTCGTTGAGGATCCGTTGGCAGTCTTCGAGAAAAGCCTGCCCTTCGAAGGTCAGCGACAGCTTGCGCGTCGTGCGCAGCAGCAGCTTGACGCCAAGGCGGGCCTCGAGGGCATCGAGGCGCCGCCCGATCACCGCCGGCGTGACCGCCTCGAGTCGGGCGGCAGCTGACAAACTGCCACGTGTCGCCGCGTTGACGAAGGCCTCGATCTGCTTGAGATGGTCCATCGTGCAATTCATTACCCAGAGTAAAAGATACTTTGATTCCAGTCGATCTTATCTTTGTCCTGCGCATCGAATAGAATTCTTGCACTGCATCATAACTCATCGACAGGAGCCACCCAATGAGCCTCGATCTGCCCGCCGGAATGCAAGTAAACGCCCCGATCAGACCCGGATACGAAAACATTCTCACGCGCGATGCGCTGGCGCTGGTCGCCAAGCTGCATCGGACCTTCGAAGGCCGCCGGCAAGAGTTGCTGCAAGCGCGGCGGGATCGCCAGGCGCGGATCGACGCGGGCGAAATGCCGGACTTTCTGCCGGAAACGCGGCACATCCGCGAGGGCGAGTGGAAGATCGCGCCACTGCCGGCAGCACTCGCGTGTCGTCGAACCGAGATTACCGGCCCGGTCGAAGCGAAAATGATCATCAACGCCTACAATTCCGGCGCCGATTCGTACATGACCGACTTCGAGGATTCCAACAGTCCGAACTGGGACAATCAGGTACAGGGCCAGCTCAACCTGTTCCGGGCGATCCGTCGGCAACTCTCATTCACCAACGAGGCCGGCAAGGAGTACGCACTCAACGAGAAGGTCGCCACCCTGCAGATCCGCCCGCGCGGCTGGCATCTCGACGAGAAGCACGTCACCGTCGATGGGCAGCGGGTTTCCGGCGGCATCTTCGACTTTGGCCTGGTTTTCTTCCACAATGCCCGCGAGCAGGTCGCGCGTGGCGCCGGCCCGTTCTACTACCTGCCGAAGATGGAATCGCACCTCGAGGCCCGTCTGTGGAACGACATCTTCATCATGGCCCAGGAGCATATCGGTCTGCCCAGGGGTACGATCAAGGCAACCGTCCTCGTCGAGACGATTCTTGCAACCTTCGAAATGGAGGAGATCCTCTACGAACTGCGCGAGCACTCGGCGGGCCTCAATGCCGGCCGCTGGGACTACATCTTTTCGTGCATCAAGAAGTTCAAGAAGAACCCCGACTTCTGCCTCGCCAACCGCGGCGCCATCACGATGGAAGTGCCGTTCATGCGCAGCTACGCACTGCAACTGGTCAAGATCTGCCACAAGCGCGGAGCACCGGCGATGGGCGGAATGAGCGCACTGATTCCGATCAAGAATGATCCGGTAGCGAATGAGAAAGCGCTCGCCGGCATCCGGCACGACAAGGCGCGCGACGCCAACGACGGCTTCGACGGCGGCTGGGTGGCGCACCCCGGCTTGGTCGCGATCGCCGCCGAAGAGTTCCAGAAGGTTCTCGGTGACCGCCCGAACCAATGGGAGAAGCAGCGCGACGAGAACTTCACGGCTGCCGACTTCCTCAACTTCCAGCCGTCGCAGCCAATCACCGAGGCGGGCGTGCGCAACAACATCAACGTCGGTATCCACTACCTGGGCAGTTGGCTGGCGGGCAACGGCTGCGTGCCGATCCACAACCTGATGGAAGACGCCGCCACCGCCGAGATCTCCCGTTCGCAGGTGTGGCAATGGGTGGTTTCGCCGAAGGGAGTCCTCGACGACGGACGCAAGGTGACCGCCGACATGGTGCGCGGCATGATCGCCGAGGAGCTGGCCAGGGTGAAGGCTACCGTCAGCGCCCAGGGAGAGGAAACGGCGACCTACGACCAGGCGGCAGTGATTTTCGACAGGATGTCTCTGACGCCGGACTACCCGGAGTTCCTCACTTTGCCGCTGTACGAAGCAATGGACTGAGCCCTGCCCGGCGGGAGCGGAAGAGCGCTCGGCTAGCGCTCCCGCCCCACCCGACGACGGCCCTCAGGGAAAGCAAAGGCGGGATCGCAAACGCCGCCCTTGTCGCCGCCGGGACCGCCGCTTCCCGGCGCCTGCTTGACCGCCTCGGCAAGCTTCAGGAGCGGGCGCCGAGGGCGCGAGCGCGCAGGGCGCTCAGCTCAAGGGCGGCTGCATCGGGGGCTTCGCGCGTCGGCCAACCCTGGAGATGGTTGGCAGCCAGTTGGGCCAGCGCGTGGATCCAGTCGTCCCGCTCGTTCAGGCAGGGGATGTAGTGGTACTCTCTGCCGCCGGCATGCAGGAACTCGCTCCTGCCCTCGATGGCCACTTCCTCGAGCGTCTCGAGGCAGTCCGCCGTGAACCCGGGACAGATCACATCGACCCTGTGTACGCCCTCGTTGGCCAGCGCACGCAGGCTCGCCACGGTGTAGGGCTGCAGCCATTCGCTGCGACCAAAGCGGGACTGAAAGCAGGCCAGATGCGCCTCCTTGCCGAGACCAAGCGCTTCGGCGAGGAGGCGTGCGGTCTTCTGGCACTCACAA
Source organism: Accumulibacter sp. (assembly GCF_036625195.1). Classification (NCBI taxonomy): domain Bacteria; kingdom Pseudomonadati; phylum Pseudomonadota; class Betaproteobacteria; genus Candidatus Accumulibacter; species Accumulibacter sp. The sequence goes on along the minus strand of NZ_JAZKUG010000001.1, from coordinate 1,810,040 downwards.
TGGTAGGGATCGCCGCGGTCGAGGGTGTAGCGGGGCAGCCCATGAAAGCTCATCAACAGACGATAGGAGGCAGCCGGCCGACCGTGGCTTGCCCAGTGCTCGCGGACGCTGGCAGCCAGCGCGGCGATGTAGCCCGGGTGGTCGGCGAAACTCCGGATGCTGCGTATTTCCGGCTGGTTGCGCACACCGCGCAGCCAGGCAGCAACGGCGTCGAACGCGCTCGCAGTCGTGCTGGCAGCGTACTGCGGATAGAGCGGCAACAAGAGGATGCGTGTGCAGCCCTCGGCTTTGAGCCGTGACAGTGTCGCCGGAATCGACGGCTGGCCATAGCGCATGGCGTACTCGACCGCGACGCGGTGTCCGGCCTGGCCGAGAAAGCCGCGCAGCAGTGTCGCCTGGCGTGCCAGATGAACCTGCAGCGGCGACCCGTCCGCCGTCCACACGGCAGCGTACTTCTTCGCAGAGCGTCCTGGGCGGGTATTGAGGACGATGCCATTGAGAATCAGCCACCACAACGGCCGCGGGATCTCGACGACCCGTGGGTCGGCCAGGAACTCGCCGAGGTAGCGCCGTACGGCGACCTTCGTCGGTGCTTCCGGAGTCCCGAGGTTGATCAGCAGGATGGCGGTCAGCGGCGGCGAGCCGTGACGATACGCCGGTTCAGCGAGATAGCGCGACATCAGGAGTTGGCCTGGTAGCTGAGCGCCGACGAGAGCAGCTTGGCGGTGATGTCCACGATCGGGATCACCCGCTCGTAGGCCATTCGCGTCGGGCCGATGACGCCCACCGAGCCGACCACCTCGCCATCGACCTCATAGGGTGCCGTGACGACGCTGCATTCGTCGAGCGGAGCCAGACCGGACTCCCCGCCGATGAAGATCTGCACGCCGTCGGCTCGCTGCGTCAGGTCGAGCAGTTGCATCAGCGCAGTCTGCTGTTCGAAGAGGTCAAACAGCTCGCGCAGTCGCTGCATGTTCGACGAGAACTCCTCGACTCCAAGCAGGTTGCGTTCACCGGAAATCACATAGCGCTCGCCCGGGCCTCGGATCACCTCGTCACCGGCCGTCAGCGCAGCGGCCATCAGCGCCTGCAGGTCGCCGCGCAGTTCCCTCAGTTCGTCTCGGACACGCGCATGCATGTGCTCGAAATCGTGTCCGACGAAATGCTGATTCAGGTAGTTGGTGGCGGTGACCAGTTCCGAAGGGGTGTACCCACGGTTGGTAAACAGCAAGCGATTCTGCACGTCGCCGTCGGCCGTCACCAGGATCAGCAGCACGCGCCGCTCGGACAGGCTGACGAACTCCATCTGACGAACCCGCAGCGTTGGCCGGCGCGGTGCCATGACAATGCCGGCGAAACGGGTCAATCCGGAGAGCAGGTGTGACGCATTGCTGATCAGTTGCCGCGGCTGCGTCGGCAGCAACTGGCCCTCGATGGCCTGCAGCTTGTCCGGTTCCAGCGGCTTGACGGTCAGCAGGCTGTCGACGAAGAAGCGATAGCCGCGCGCCGTCGGAACACGGCCAGCGGACGTATGCGGACTGGCGATCAGGCCGATGTCCTCGAGGTCGGCCATCACGTTGCGCACCGTCGCAGCCGACAGCTCAAGGCCGGAACAGCGCGACAGCGCGCGCGAGCCGACCGGCTGACCTTCGGCAATGTAACGTTCGATCAGGGTCTTGAGGAGTGTTCGTGCGCGATCGTCGAGCATGTCCGGGATTCTACAAAAAATGCCGCAACCGCGCTGTGCCGCGGTTGCCAGTCGAATTGTGGTTTAATTCGGACCCATGACCAATGCCTTTCAGCAAGCTTCGGCCGACTGCGCTCCGCCACCGCGAACGATCGCGTTGGTGGGAAAGTACCACAGTCCGGAGATTGCCGAATCGATCCGCTTGCTGGCACGCTACCTGCACGAGCGTGGCATTACCGTCCTGATCGAAGAGGAAACGGCCGGCAACGTCGTCTCGCACCTGGCGCTCGGAAGCTGGGCGAGCGGCAACTTTCCCTGGCTCGGCGCCCACTCCGACCTGGCGATCGTCGTTGGCGGCGATGGCACCATGCTCAATGCGGCACGACAACTCGCGCGCTATCGCGTGCCGCTGGTCGGCGTGAACCAGGGCCGCCTGGGGTTCATGACCGATATTGCCCGCACCGAGATGCTGGCGTGCATGGACGACCTGCTGGATGGCAGTTTCACCCCCGAGACGCGCATGCTGCTCGATGCCGAGGTCAGCCGCGAAGGCCGCAGCATCGTCTGCAACCTGGCGCTGAACGACGTCGTCGTCGACAAGGGAGCCATCGGCCGGATGATCGAGTTCGAGTTGTTCATCAACGGCGAGTTCATCTATCACCTGCGCTCGGATGGCCTGATCGTCGCCACTTCGACCGGGTCCACGGCCTATGCCCTGTCGGCCAATGGCCCAATCCTGCACCCTGGGGTTTCGGCCATTGCACTGGTGCCTCTTTGCCCGCACGCACTGACGAACCGGCCGATCCTGGTCGGTGACCGCGCCGAGATCGAAATCCGTATCGTCCACGCGACCGACTCGCGCGCCCACTTCGACGGCCAGGTGACCGCCGACCTGAAGAACGCTGACACCGTCCGCATACGACGCTCCGAGTACTCGATCACCTTGCTGCACCCACCGGCCTACAGCTATTTCGCGATGCTCCGCCAGAAGCTGCACTGGAGCGAACGGCCGAAGGAACACTAGCGCGGCCGCCGGACGGGAATGCCATGCTCTGTCGCCTGACGATCCGTGATTTCGTCCTCGTCGACCGCCTGGAACTCGATTTGCAGGCGGGCTTCGGAACACTCACCGGCGAAACCGGTGCCGGCAAGTCGATTCTCGTCGACGCACTCGCCTTTGCCCTCGGCGAGCGCGCCGACGGCGGATTGATCCGCAGCGGCTGCGAGCGCGCTGAAGTCACCGCCGAGTTCGACCTCGCCGGCGCGCCCGATGCCGCGGCCTGGCTGCTGGCGCATGATCTCGACACGCAGGCAGGCCTGCTGCTGCGACGGGTGGTCGACCGCAGCGGTCGTTCGCGCGCCTACCTGAATGGCTCGCCGGCGACGGTACAGCAGTTGCGCGAGGTGGCTGAGTCGCTGGTAGACATCCATGGCCAGCACGCCCATCAATCGCTCCTGCGCAGCGACGCGCAACGTGCCTTGCTCGACGGGCATGGGCGGCTCGAATCGCTGCAGGTGGAGGTGTCCGCCGCCTGGCGCAGCTGGCAGAAGGCACGGGCTGCCTTGGCGGCAGCCAGCGATGGAGCCGAGGCGCTGGCACGCGAAACCGAACAGCTCGAGTGGCAGGTGCGTGAGCTGCAGACACTCGCCTTTTGCCGCGACGAATGGGCGCTTCTGAACCAAGAACACAAGCGCCTGGCACATGCGGCCAGCCTCGTCGACGGCGTCCAGTTTGCCTTGCAGGAGCTGGCTGCGGGCGATGCCGCCTGCGACGCGCGCCTGGCGGCGGTGAGCCATCGACTCGGCGACCTCTCAGACTATGACCAGGCGATCGCGGAAGTGGCCGCTCTCGTGGAATCGGCACAAGCCGAACTGGGGGAAGCGGTTTCGGCTCTTCGTCGCTATGGTGACCGGATCGATCTGGACCCACGGCGCTTGAGCGAGGTCGAGCGGCGGCTCGATGCCGTTCTCTCTTGCGCGCGGAAGTTCCGCTGCGCGCCCGAGGACTTGCCCGATCTGCTGCAGCGCTGGCTGGAAAGGCTGAGGGTGCTCGGGCAGACTGCCGACATCGGCGCGCTCGCCGCACGCACGGCCGCCAGCAAGGCCGCCTACGAAGCGCTTGCCGGACGGCTTTCCGCCGGTCGGCAAGCGGCAGCAAGACAACTCGGCAGTGAAGTGAGCCAGGTGATGCAGCAGCTCGCGCTCGGTGGCGGACGCTTCGAGGTGGCTCTGCTGGCGGTCGATGGAGGCGGTGCGAATGGCATGGAACAGGTCGAGTTTCGCATCGCCGGCTTGGCTGGCAGCGAAGCGCGCGCACTGGCCAGGGTCGCTTCCGGCGGTGAGATTTCGCGTATCAGTCTCGCAATCCAGGTCGTCACCAGCCAGGCCGCCGCAGTACCGACCCTCATCTTCGACGAAGTCGACGTCGGCATCGGCGGCAGCGTTGCCGAGGTGGTCGGGCGCCTGCTGCGCGAGCTGGGCAATCAGCGACAGGTTCTGTGTGTGACCCATCTGCCACAGGTGGCAGCGCGTGCCCACTGGCAATGGCAGGTCAGCAAGGAGCTGGCAGGGGAACAGTTGCGCAGCCGGGTCGTCTACCTCGATGATGAGGCGAGGGTCGAGGAGATCGCCCGCATGCTTGGCGGAATCGACATTACGGCGGTCACTCGCCAGCATGCACGCGAGATGCTGGCCACGAGCGCGCCAGAAGGCTAGCCCTCGGCGCAACCACGACGCAGAGGCGTCTTTCGCGGACTGACGCCGCCCCGCGGTAGCGCCCAACGCATGCCCATCCGGGCAGGGGTGCGCGAGACACTCGGCAGCCTCGTGCACGTTGTGTTGCGGGGTTGCTGTCGGTGCGTCAGGCAACCAAGCTCTTCAGCCGGCAGTGTGGGGAGAGTGGGGACTGCGCCCGCGTGCGATGTTCGCGCCTAGGGAGCAAGCTGGCCGTCTGCAGAGGACTTCGCGGCCGCTTTCTTGAGCTTGTTCTTCGCTGCCTTCCTGAGCGCCTTGAACTGGTCCGGATCCTCGGCCTTGAGGTACTCCGCCACCTCGAAGTCCTCGCGCTTGATGCGCTGGATGTCGATCTGCTCGACATGCACCAGGCGGAGGAGTTCCCGTACCGGCTTCGGCATATTGCGACCGCTCTCGTAGCGCGAACCACCGCTCTGCGTGACGCCGATCTTCGACCAGAACTGTTGCTGATTCATGCCGAGTCTGCGACGAATCTCGCGCGGATCGACCCGTTCAACGACCTTGACGGTGCTCATGACAGTCCTTTCTTGCTATTGGTTGACGCCTCGCAGCAGGCTCCCCTCGTCGCTGCCGTCACGACATACCATATGGATGGAATGTCACACGCCACACTATAAGGATTTCATCCGCAATTGCAAGCGGGATCGAAGGCATCGATGCAGCAGATCCGGGACCTGCCTCTTGCCGGTCTCGGCGCCGAGCTTTTTGCTGTCAAGCGCGGCGTTGTCTTAGAATGGCGGGCTTTTGGCACTGCTCAACGGGATCTTCCATGGCATTGATCGTACAGAAGTTCGGTGGCACGTCGGTCGGTTCGACGGAGCGCATCAGGAATGTCGCGCGGCGTGTCGCACGCTGGCGCGCGCAGGGGCACGACATCGTTCTGGTTCCGTCGGCGATGGCTGGGGAGACCAATCGCCTCTTGGCTCTGGCGAAAGAGATTTCTCCCTCGCCAGACCCGCGCGAACTCGACGTCATCGCTTCCACCGGCGAACAAGTGACGATCGCCCTGTTGGCCATGGCGATGCACGGGGAAGGAGTCAAGGCGAAGAGTTTTACCGGTCCGCAGGTCGGCGTCCTGACCGACAGCACCTTTACCAAGGCGCGCATCCTGAAGATCGATCAAGGCCGGATCCGCAAGGCCCTCGCCGACGGACACGTGGTGGTGGTCGCCGGTTTTCAGGGTGCCGACGAGGAAGGTAATATCACGACGCTCGGTCGCGGCGGATCGGACACCTCGGCGGTGGCTCTCGCAGCGGCGATGAAAGCCGACGAGTGCCAGATTTATACCGACGTGGACGGTGTGTATACGACCGACCCGCGCGTTGTCCCGGAAGCCCGGAAGTTGGACACGATCACCTTCGAGGAAATGCTCGAAATGGCCAGTCTCGGATCGAAGGTGCTGCAAATCCGCTCGGTGGAGTTTGCCGGCAAGTACAAAGTCAAATTGCGTGTCCTTTCGAGCTTCGAAGATGAGGGCGCAGGAACACTGATCACTGTTGAGGAAAAAGGCCAAATGGAACAACCGATCATCTCCGGCATCGCTTTCAACCGCGACGAAGCCAAACTGACCGTACTGGGCGTCCCGGATCGCCCGGGGATTGCCTACCAGATCCTTGGGCCGATCGCCGACGCCAACATCGACGTCGACATGATCATCCAGAACATCGGCCGCGACGGCACCACCGATTTCTCGTTCACCGTCAATCGCAACGACTTCAGCAGGTCGCTCCAAATCCTCGACGGCGTCAAGGAGAAAATCGGGGCACGCGACGTCAGCGGCGACGCGACGACCTGCAAGGTTTCAGCAGTCGGAGTCGGCATGCGCTCGCATCCTGGCGTCGCCAGCAGGATGTTCGCTGCGCTGGCGAAGGAAAACATCAACCTGCAGATGATTTCGACTTCCGAAATCAAGATCTCGGTGGTGATCGAGGAAAAGTACCTGGAACTTGCCGTGCGCGTACTGCACAAGGCCTTCGGTCTCGAGAAGCCCCCGAAGTCGAAGTTGGGTTTGACCGGCCGAGGTGAAACCGATATCATCTCGCCGTCCTAGGAGACGTGGCCGAGAGGTCGAAGGCACTCCCCTGCTAAGGGAGCATGCGGGCATAAACCTGCATCAAGGGTTCGAATCCCTTCGTCTCCGCCAGGGCAATCAATTAAGCCCATGTTTTAGTGGGCTTTTTTTATTCCTATTCACGGTCAACTATCAAACCGACTATCAATCAATCGTCCGGTTGGAAGGCTGCCGGCGTCCCGCCATCGCTGACTTTTTGGACATTAGCTATGAAGTATCGGCGGGCGACCGGGCACCCGCTGGAGCACCCGGAAGTGGTCATCAACCTTTGGGCCTACACGGGAGAAGACGGCACCATCCTGCGCTTGGCCGGAAAGGCCTACGTCATGCAGGGATCGGACGCCGAAAAGCTGGCGCTGCTGCGCCAACTCGCGGCGACCGATTTTCTTTCCGCGCCGTGGCACAAGGTGCCGAGCAATTTCACCATGCAGCACATGGTCTTCGGCGAAATGCAAGACGTAGCACAGGCGTCGATGATCAGAGACCCGTATTGCCACCGGAACCTGTTCGGTCCGCTGATTGAATCACTGGCACAGTCGATTCCCGAGCAAGTGCGCAGCGTGGAGGGCGAGTATCAGCCGTTTCGGCTTGACGTCCCTCAAGAACCGCTCTGTGTCTCGACACTGGTCATGCAAATTGAGGATGGAAGCTTGGTTCCCATGGTGTCTGGCTGGGCGTGAACGAAAAGCTTGTTGCCTCCCTCCAAGGCAACGGCAACGACCTTCTGTTTTTGCGAAACAGATTCAGCGCCACTCATCCGCCTCATCGCACACACCGCGCTGTCGCCTCTTCATTGACTCCAGCCATTTGGTTAGACCTGCCAGGGATGCCTCGGCATGCGCGTCGTGGGCCGCGGTCAGACGCCGGAAGGTTTGCCGGTGCATCCCCTTGGGCTTCCCGCCTGCGGGGTTCGCAATCCCCGCAGGCCACCCCAGTCTCCTCCGGATCTTCTCCGCCTGCCGCCACGCACGATCGTCCTCGGCTTCCCGCTGGCTTGCATAGGCCAGACGGTAGCAGTGCCGACAGGCGGGGATAGTACCGCCGTAGAGAATCGCCACGCGCCGCCCGCATCCTCTCGCCGGGCAGCGAAACCAAGCCCGCCGGCCGCCAAGGTTGTAGGGCGTCCAGTCCAGATGGACAGCGTACGCCATTGCTTGCCACTCGCCGCCGTTGTTCCGGCTTTGGTAGCTGAGCATCACGCAGTCGGTTTCACAGCCAATCTGGATCGACGCCACATCTTCACCGTTGCGTGCCCATTGCCAACCGGAGGCCCGCCCCGGTGTCAGCAGGCCGTCGCGTTGCAGCCGCCGAATATCCAGCGTCCGCATGTCGCTTGTGGTGTCCTTTCCGCCTTGCCCGCGTCCGCTACCGAAGCCACCCACGATTTCTTTCCCTGAGATTCGCCGAAATCATTCGGCAAGTCTGCGGTATGGCTTTCGCTACACCTGCTGAAACCCTTGCCACGCCTAGCCTTGCGCCTCTTTTCACGGTGCTGCTGTTTCAGCTGGCCGCCGGCACCGGGAGCTACCTCCACGACACCAACCCGTCCTATAGGGTGTCGCTGTCCGATGGCGCCAAGGCGCTCGATGTCGCGACGACGATGGGGGTGGTGTTCCGCCAGGACGGCATGCTGCCGATCAGCGCCAAGGCGGCGCCCTGGACGGTTGAGGGGTGGCAGCTTACCGTCAAGCTTCCGAAAGGGGCGGACGCGCAGTACGTCGACCAAGTCTACCAACTGCTTTCAACGAGGACGCGGAAAAGCGGTTCTCACACGCGCAGTCCCGGGGTATAGTCAAAAAAGCCCTGGGTCGGTTGTCGGCATGGACCGGCGAAGCCCGCTTGCGAGGTTTCACGTTCGACGGAGACGCCGTCGAGAACAACTGGAAGGAGAATCCAAATGGCGAGAATTATCGATCGCGGGTGGGCGAAGCCCGACGACCCGATCTACAAGAGTGGGCCGATGGTGTCCTTTCGCCAGCCATCGCCCGCATCAACGAGCGCTACGCCCGAGACTACGGCTGGGGCGTCGCAAGGCTCAGCACTGGGCGAGGAGCTTCCGGACCCGATGCAGCCGGCGATCGACACGATCGAAGAGATGCTCAAGCGGGACTTCGGCGACCGGTACAACCCGAAAGACAACTCGAAAGACAACCCGAAAGCGTAAGCGCCGAGAGGGTTCATTACTCCCGGGCGCAGCGCTCGCGCCTGGATTCCTCGTACTTCGGCACCGGGGATGGACCGGCTGAAGGCCGGGAGTGTCCTTGGCATCGACTTCCGCAGCACCCTCTTCGGACCGAGCGCTTGGCAGGGGGTTGTGGCGGCTTGGGCGCAAACCATCCTGCCCAAGAACAGCATCGTGGCGGACAACGAGGGCGGGGTCAAAGTTGACCCGGAGTCCCGGGCCCGATTGAGCGCAGCAGCACCCCCACCGGGGTGCGGATGCTCAACTTCACCAGCTTCAACGAGGACGCGGAAAAGCGGTTCTCGCACGCGCAGTTCCGCGGTATAGTCAGGAAAGCCCTGGGTCGGTTGCCGGCTTGGGCGCATGATTGGTATTTGGACAGTTTCACGTTCGACGGTGACGCCGTCGAGAACAACTGGAAGGAGAATCCGAATGGCGAGGGTTATCGATCGCGGGTGGGCGAAGCCCGACGACCCGATCTACAAGAGTGGGCCGATGGTGTCCTTTCGCCAGCCATCGCCCGCATTAACGAGCGCTACGCCCGAGACTACGGCTGGGGCGTCGCAAAGCTCAGCACCGGGCGAGGAGCTTCCGGACCCGATGCAGCCGGCGATCGACGCAATCGAGGAGATGGGGCGGAAGGACTTCGGCGACAGGTACAACCCGAAAGCGTAAGCGCCGAGGGGGTCCATTACTCCCGGGCGCAGCGCTCGCGCCTGGATTCCTCGTACTTCGGCACCGGGGATGGACCGGCTGAAGGCCGGGAGTGTCCTTGGCATCGACTTCCGCAGCACCCTCTTCGGACCGAGCGCTTGGCAGGGGGTTGTGGCGGCTTGGGCGCAAACCATCCTGCCCAAGATCAGCATCGTGGCGGACAACGAGGGCGGGGTCAAAGTTGACCCGGAGTCCCGGGCCCGATTGAGCGCAGCAGCACCCCCACCGGGGGTGCGGATGCTCAACTTCACCAGCTTCAACGAGGACGCGGAAAAGCGGTTCTCGCCCGCGCAGTTCCGGGGTATAGTCAGAAAAGCCCTGGGTCGGTTGCCGGCCTGGGCGCACGGTTGTTATTTGGACAGTTTCACGTTCGACGGTGACGCCGTCGAAAACAACTGGAAGGAGAATCCGAAAGGTGAAAGTTATCGATCTCGGGTGGGCGAAGCCCGACGACCCGATCTACAAGAGTGGGCCGATGGTGTCCTTTCGCCAGCCATCGCCCGCATCAACGAGCGCTACGCCCGAGACTACGGCTGGGGCGTCGCAAGGCTCAGCACTGGGCGAGGAGCTTCCGGACCCGATGCAGCCGGCGATCGACGCCTGGGAAGAGATGGCCAAGAGGGACTTCGGCGACCGGTACAACCCGAAAGCGTAAGCGCCGAGAGGGTTCATTACTCCCGGGCGCAGCGCTCGCGCCTGGATTCCTCCTACTTCAGCACCGGGATTCGTGGTGCCAAAGTCGAGCGGGTACGGGGGCCCTCCGACCCGCGCATCAAGCAGCGCATCTACTTCTACGTCAATTCCGGGCGGGGCATCAAGCCCGAGGAGGGCGTCGGCAGTCACGCGCACCGAGCCCGGCTCGACAACCTCTACGATTACACCAACGACCCGCTCGATCTGCGGGCAACGAATACCTTCTCCGACTTTGAATCCGCGGTTCTCGACCGGGGCTTCGATGGCTATCTGAACCACGACTACGGAATCGCCGTCCTCCTCGGCGAGCGCAGCGTCCCGGTCGAATACATCGGCCAGGTCGATCGCCCGGACGTTCCCCTAGCGCAGCAAGCGACGCTGTCAAGCTACGGCCAGCAGCGGCACGCCGTTCTCACCTCGAAGGCTCTGCCGGCAGGCGAGCTGACCGGGGCCGAGTGGAAGCGACTCATCCCCGTGCTGCTCCCGCAGATCGGTGTGGGTCACTTGGACGATGCGCGCAAGTACTACCGCGACGAGATCGTCAAGCGCCCGGCGAAGTTCAGCCCCGAGCGCAAGCGGTATGAGTGGCTGTCGCAGTCGTTCAACGACCGCGGGCCGGTCTACCAAGGGCGTGGTTTCACGCTCGAAGCCATCCGTCGCCACTCCGTTGGCGGGGGTGATTTCGAGATCGAGAACGGTCTGCCTTGGGGGCATGCCGCGTTCGTCGAGGATCCGGCCTACCGCTTTGCCATCCTGGACGACAAGCGGCGCTCGCGGGGCTTCCTGGACGCAGAGGTCAACGGTCTCGACGAGATCAGCGCTATCCACGACTTGGCGATCGGGCTGCCCGGTACTGGCTTGGGCACCCGGTTGGTTGAAACCATTCTCGCATCCACCTACGACGGGGTGCGGGTTATCGACGTTCTTCCCCAGAGCGAGAAGTTCTGGGACCGGCTTGGAGCGGGCAGTTATGACATCAACCGAAACACGAAAATCGACTTCGAAGGATCGCCAGCAGCGGCACGCGCTCGCGCTGAAAGAGGCCGCGGAGTACGCGAAGAAAACGGCACCGGTAGTGCCGCCGCCGGCGCGGCCTGGACGATCACTGTCGATGACCTGAGCCTCCGCCGTAGCGCCGCCCGTGCGGCGGCGGAGATTCGCAAATATGCGGACGAGTACGGGGACACCTTCTTCCGCACGCCGCGGACCAGCGCGAAGGACCTCGCGGATATCAACCAAGCCATTCAGCCGTCTGTGCCTCTGCGCGAGATACGCATCGATGCCGGGGCAAAGCCCGGGGATGGTTTTCATTACCCGCGAGCCGACAAGGCCTGGAAGCTTTCTTTCCCGAACAGAGAAACCTCGTACATCTTCCAGAAGAACAGCGCGGTCTGGGTGAACGTCGGCGGTTTGACCCCAGGGAGCAACGGGTCGAAAGTCTACCAAGTGGCCGGTGCGTACGCGCACAACAACGGCCTGAAGTTCATCGGTGATCCGGAGGGTATCACCGAAGCTGGTAGACGTAGACGGCTGGAGAACATGATCTCGCTGGCCCTGAAGTCCGGCACGACGAGGTTCATGGAGCCGCACTCAAGTATGCTCCGGTGGAACGGGCTGCGTTGGTTCCCCAACCAAGAAAACCTCCCCTTCCTGCTGCAGGCTTCGTACGATCTGGTCTCGAAACTGGTTCCCGAAATCGCAGATGTCCACTTCAACTTTGACACCGGAAGATTTGAACGCCCCGACGGAACTGTCGTTGGGCGAAGTGATTTCGCGCGTCTGGCGGGTGAACCCAGAGGCCGCCTTGGGGCTGACTCCTCGGGAGCGCCAGGCAGTGGAACTCTTCGTCAAGCAGCACTATACCGGTCCCTGGTATCTGAAGGTCATGTTGGAAGGGGGCTGGGAGCGGTGCCTGGGCTTGGCTTGGGGAGGGCCGAAGCTCTACGGGCTAGTCTGACCAACGTTAAGCAGTCTCCAGGCGAACCCTAGCCGACGACATTGCCGAGCAGGAAAAGTGGCTTACCGAGCGAGCCCGTGCGGCCGGTTTCTCCAGCATTGACCATCTGATTGCCAACGACTATCCGGCGTTTGAGCAGCTCGCGCAACAGTGGCGGATCGAACACCCGGCAGATGTGCTGTACAGCCTGAAGCGGGTACCACCGGAACATCTGGATCGGGTTGATCCAGCTTCGTTTGGTTGGCACGAGGAGCCGCATGGTTACGTCTACCACGTGACCTCCGTGCCGAACGCCGAGAAGGCCTTGAAGTCCGGGCTGCAACCGGACCGCAAAGCGATGTTTGGTGGGGCCTACCGGGCGCACGCGAAAGGCCGGGTTTTCTTCACGGAGCGGGACGGGGTGCCGTTCTGGGTGTCGCGGGTTGAGGATCAGCTCTTCGATCAGTTCGACGACCCGCCCGGCGTGGCTGTCCTGCGAGTGGCCAAGGCAAACGTCACCTTGACGCCAGACGCTCATGGCAGCGAAGACGCCAGGCATGACGCGTACTACGTCCAGTTCAGCCCGCAACGCCTGTCCGTCGAGTTCGAAGGCAAGCTGAAGGCGCACTTCAAGTCTGGCCGACCGCAACCGGTGCGGCTTGCGGACAACACCCCGGCGTCGCTCCAGGTGTTTGGTTGGAACGACCTGCCGGTGGTGGTGGCCCCGAACGTCATCGACAAGATGCACTACGACCACGGCCTGACCGTTCCACAGATGGCCCGGCTGCCGTTTCTACTCAAGCGACCGGCGATGATCTTCGCTGACGCCGCGAACCAAAGCCTGGTGTTCGTCGGCGAGCACTTGGCGCCAGAGAGGACCGCTCTGGTGGCGATGAAACCGGAAGCGCGCACCATGCAAGGCACCGACAAGGCAGTGGCGAACATGGTCGTGACCGGCTACACCTCGCAGAACGGCTGGGCGGAAGTCACCAAGCGGGTGTCGCGAGGGGAGTTGGTCTACCGGGATACCGGGGCCTCGGTTCCGGCGATCGTGCAAGGCGCGCTGGCGAACGCGCAGAAGAGGTACGCCCAATTCGGGCGGAGTCTGCCAAGGGAACTTCTACAGGGCAGCGCTCTCCGCACTTACGGTGACAGTCCAGAGAAGGCTCAATCCGGCACACGTAGTCCGGCGGTGGGCACGGCCCATTCTGTCCTTGGGCGTTCGTACACGATACTGTCGCAGAGCGACTTGGTCAAGCTTGAGACTGCTATCTGGCCGGAGGGGGCTAAGTTTTCGGCGGCCCGCCCGGGGGAGGAGAGGCCGCTCCAGCTGCGCAGCGACATACCCAACGACTCCTGGCTGCAAGGCAAGGTCAACTACGCCAAGTCCAAAGGGAAAGACGCGTTCGGCGTGCCACACATGGGCGTCGTCACCGGAACCTTCAACAAGAACGTGCTGGCCCCCGTAGCGACTCTCGCCAAGATCAAGGGAATGCGCGGTGAACAAAGCAACGTGCGAGATCGCGATCTCCAATCGCTGATCAGCGTCATGTGGGAGACAGGCAGACTGCCCCTGGATGAACGCGGCCGAGAGTATGCGCCCTTCGTTGTGGTGGCCTACGACGGTAGCGCATGGGTCAACGAAGGCAATCACCGCATCATGGCCGCGGCAAAGCTCGGGTGGAAAGAACTGCCAGTCGAGGTTCGGTACTTCGACGGCGGGGAGCTGGCAGAAGGGCCGATGAACCCGAGCCACTTCGCTGCGCAGATGGATGACGATGTACGGTTCAGCCCGAACCGCGCCACTCTCGGCGCGCTCACCCCAGCACAGGAAGCCGCGGCGAACCGCGTTCTTGGCGCCCCGAAGACGTTCCGCGAACGCCTGGCTGAGTTCCGGAAGGATTGGGCGAAGAACCTCAAGCAGGGTATCTTCGACCAGTTCGCGCCGATCGCCGATCTGGACCCCAAAGCCTATGTCCTCGCACGACTGTCAAAGGGCGGTGACTCGACGCTCGAAGCGCTGATGCTCTACGGCAAGCTATCCGTCGGCGCCGACGGTGCGACGAACGTTCGCTACACCCGTGCGGGTGGGATGCAGGGGTTCGCCAGCAAGATGGCGGCGCTGAAGGGCGAGCACGACCGCTTCCTGCTCTGGGTGGCGGAGCAACGGGCGGACCGGCTGAAGAGCATCGGCCTGGAGAACCTCTGGTCGGCCAACGACATCGCCGAGCTGAAGACGCTCGACACTGGGCAGATGCAGGACGGGACTCCTCGGCAGGGTATCTACGCACAGGCGCTGCAAGACCTCAACGAGTTCAACGACAACGTGCTCGAAGTCGCCGTGGCGAGTGGGCTGATCGACGACTCGACCCGGCAGATGTACGCCGGCACGCCCTACGTGCCGTTCTACCGGCTGCAGGAAGACGAGACGGTATCCGGGTTCAACATCAAGCCTGGCCTGGTGAACCAGTACGCGTGGAAGAAGCTCAAGGGCGGAACGGCCAAGCTGAACGAGGACCTCATGGCCAACCTGCTGCACAACTGGTCGCACCTCATCAGCCGCTACACAGCTGTTTCAGCCTCAAAAGCATGGCCAGCGTGCGCTCGAACTTGCGGTCAAGGTGCGTTTCGTAGCGGTTCAGCTTCTCAAAGCGATGCTCTTGCAGCCCTTGGCCCAAAGTTTGTGCCTTGATCGCCATGGTATGTCGGGCTTGCTGTACCATGCCGACGCACAGAGGCTCCAGCGATTCGAGAATGAACTCCATCAGTCCATCGGCGGTGGCCGGGTACTCCTCGTCACCAACCTGGATGTCCCACCACTCGCGCGAGCTTGGAAGCAGCGCGCGCCGAGCCTTCTCGTAAGCATTCGGGCCGCCCTTGGCCAGAATCGCTGATGCTTTGCGGGTCGCGACCAGGTCAACGTCTGCCTCCTGCTGCCGTTCGGCAATTCGCTCTTTTGTGGCGTTCAGCAGGTACGGCAAGTCGACATGGTCACCCGACAGGTCCGATTGGAAAGGTGCAGCCGCAGGTATCACTGTTTTCGGGCTGCTCAAGGTGCTTTTCAGACCTTCGTTGATCCTTGCGCCTTCGGCCTGCAGTACCCGCCGCTTGCGCCAGATTATCGTGGCAAGCTCCTCGATCAGATGCCGCTCAGTGATACCAGCCGGCCGGTGTTCGTCGATCAGCGCCGCCAAAAGGTCGTCAAACTCCGCCTGGTCTTCGTGGGCCAGTACCACCAGCTTCGTAAGCGTTCAGCGCACCCACCCCTGGGCGCGCGGGATCACACTGGCTTTTTGAGCGGCAGCAACTCGTCGATGCGGCTGTTCGGCCAGGAGGGGAGTTTGTCCAGGGTGTCGGTCAGCCAGGCCATCGGCTCGATGCCGTTCAGGCGGGCGGTTTCGAGCAGCGATTGAATCGCCGCGGCGCGTTGGCCTGCCGCCTCGGAACCGGCGAACAGCCAATTCTTCTTCCCGATGGCGATCGGGCGAATGGCATTCTCGACCGGGTTGTTGTCGATCGGGTAGAAACCGTTCGTGGCGTACCGGGCCAATGCCGGCCAGCGCCGCAGACTGTAGTCGATCGCCTTGGCCAGGGCACCGCCGTCGGCCACCGATCGGCGAGTGTTCTGGAGCCACAGGTGCAGGGCTTCGAGCAGCGGCTGACTGGTTTCCTTTCGTCGTCGGGCGCGTTCCTCGACCGCCTTCCCTTTCGCCGCGTCCTCGATGGCATACAGCTCGCCGATGCGGCGCAGGGCCTCCGCGGCAAGGGGACTGCGATTCGCCTGATGGAGGTCGAAGAACTTCCGCCGGGCATGGGCCAGACAGGCGAGTTCGATCACCTCGCCACGAAACAGCGCCTGGTAGCCGGCGAACTCATCGACCATCAGCGCACCTTGCCAGTCCGCGAGGAACTCCGCCACATACTTCCCACCCCGGCCGGGCTGGTAGTCGAAGACGACGATCGGCGGATCGCTGGCCAAGGCATTGCTGCGATAAGCCCAGAGATAGGCCCGCTTGGTCTTGCCATTGCCCGGATCGAGTTGCTGCACCGGGGTTTCATCGGCATGCAGCACCGTCCCCTGGCGCAGCAGTTCGGCGAGACGCAGCCAGAGCGGTTCCAGGGCGACGCCGATGCGGCCGACCCAGTCGGCCAGCGTCGAACGCGACAGGGTCACCCCCGAGCGGGCGGCCTGCCGTTCAAGACGGTAGAGGGGCAGATGATCGGCGTACTTGCTGACCATCACCCAGGCCAGCAAGGCCGGTGTCGCCAGACCGCCGTCGATGACCGAAGCCACAGCCGGTGCGGCGGTGAGGGTTTCGCAGGGCCGGCAGGCGTACTTGGGATAGATGTGGCGCTCGACGAAGAACTCGGCAGGGACGATGCTGAGCTTCTCGGTCACGTCCTCGCCGATCCGCACCAGGGCCTGACCACATTGCCCACAGGTGCAGGTTTCCGGCTCGTGCAGGTGCTCGACACGCGGCAGTTCCTCGGGCAGGGGCTGACGGCCGGCGCGGTCGCGTTTCGGTTTCTCGGCGGGCAGCTGATGCGGCCCCATTTCGGCCGCCTGGCGCCGTTCGGCCAGGCGGGCTTCGCAGGCGGCCAGGTCGGCAGCGAGCGTTTCGTCGAAGAGGTCCCGTTCGCCGGCGGCCAGGGACTCGCTCTTGACGCCGAACTTCATCCGCCGCAAATAGGCCAGTTCGAGGGTCAGCTTCTCGATCTTGGCATCGCGCCAGCGAATCTCCGTGGCGTTGGTCTTGACCTGTTCGAGCAGTCCACCGAGCCGATTCTCGGCCCAGAAAACCAGTTCTGGCGAGGGTGAGAAGGAGGCAAGTTCGCTCGCTAAATCCATGGTGAATTATACCATCAAGATGCTCAGAAGGACGTCTAAGACACGGATTTTGCGTGCTTTGTGCAAAATACAGTGCGCCCTTATACGTGCCAGCTGGCGGGTGCGGGCGCGTCCCGGCGTTGCCAGTCTACGCCGGCGATCAGCCAACGCCACTGCGCCGTGGTGAGGGCGAAGACCGGGTCGCTGGCGCTCGGCCAGGTGAAGGAGCCACGGTGCAACCGCCGTTGCGACAGCCAGACGCCGGTGCCGTCCCAGACCAGCAGTTTAAGCCGGCTGCGGCGCCGGTTGGTAAAGGCGTAGGCGGTGCCGTCACAGGGGCTGCGCCCAAGACTGGCCTGGATGCGGGCTGACAGGCCATCAATGCCCAGGCGCATGTCTACCGCTTCGACGGCCAGCCAGATGCGCTCGGGCACCGCCCCGAGCGGCGCGTTCATGCGCGCTCTCCCCACAGGGCCGTCAACCACCCAGCCGGTGGCAACGCGGCAAAGTCGAGTCGCCAGCCCTGGGGGCTGTGGAGCGACAGGCTCGGCGTTGAGGCCACGGCATTGGCAACCCTCACTGCAGGAACCAGGGTCAGTGGGCCTCTCGCTCCGCTCGATCCTCGACCCTTCGCCAAGCGCAGGTGCCAGTAACTGAGCGAATGGCTGCTCAGCCCGTGCCGCTCACAGTACGCCTTCTGGCTGCCGCCGCTCGCCCGCCAGGCGTCCACATGCCCCCGCCACCGCGCTTCTCGTTCCCCTGCCTTGTCCATCTCTTCCTCCTGAAAAAAAACCTGGAGGTTGCTCCACTTCTCGCGGGTTTTACAGGTGGTCGGGATGGACGCTTACCCAGCTTCGAGAGAATCCCGTGCTTCATGGCGTTGAAACGCACCGCCTCGTAACTGGCCGGTGGCGTTTCGTTTTCGGTCACCACGCAGGTCAGACCTATCGAGTCGTGTTCAAGCGTTGGCATGTTCGTCTCCTGTGTGTTTTTCAATCAACTCAAGCAGCGCACAGGCGTCGTAGTACGCCTGCGGAATGTTCATCTCGAGGGTGGCGACGTTCCGGATGCCGATGGCGACGATGTCCGGGTCGGTGTGGGCGGCGTCAATTATCTTGGCCGGTGGACGACAACTATCTTGGCCGGTGAAACGAGATCGTTTTAACTCATTTGTCCTTAGGTTGCAGCGGTGCCGGGTAGAGTCGGTTTTGCTTTTGACGTTGTCTTTGTTTGGTCCCTTGCGCGGGGTGACGCCTTCGTGGAGCGTAGCGGAAATGCTGCCCGAGGGTGAGAGTGCGAGCAGCACACCTTCCTCGGTGGCCCGTTCGATGATCTCGGCGGGGCTCATATTTCTACCTCGACTAATGTTTCCGCTGTTGGCGTGACAGTTTTTGCAACTGCCCTGGCGAAAGGCGGTGAAGGCGTCAAAGGGGGTGGATTCACCGCAACGACCCGCCACGCCGTTCTCCCATCAGCTTCCGATTTCTGGAACTCAAGGCCGCCGACGATCCGGTTCGCATTCTTCTTCAGCAGCCAGCCAAGCTTCGAGCGGTTGATCCCGTGTCCTTCTTCAACGGGAAACTCCCGCATCGCATCGAGAAGGTCGGAGTGCCCCCACTCAGCCATCTCAACAGCCTTGCGCACCGTGGTCGGTGTCGACCCGAATGCACGGTGCCACTCGGTCAACAACCCTGCGAGTGAATCCGCGTCGGGGTCATGCCGGACCTGCTCCAGCAGCGACGTAGCCGGGTCAGGCTGCCCCAGCCACATCAACGGATACCGGCAATAGTCCGACCACGCGCCACCGAATGTGACAATACTGTCGGCCGCCGCGCGGGGCATTCCAGCCTTGCGCCATGCCTGGATGATAGTCAGTACCGCCGCCACATAGGCCTCACGGCGGCTTCGCACCTTGTCGACCGGAAAGCCCTTGTAGGGTATCGTCGCCGGGTTCGGACAGCGCGGGTCGACATGGATTGTCAGCACACGCCGCAGCAGATCGCGTATCGGGCCGACGTTATTTCCAGAGCCCAGAAACAGGGTGCGCGTGCTCACCGTCGCCGTCTTGCTCACGCCCAGAATCCGGTCGGTGATCTGCTCCGCTGTCAGCACCCGCTTGATGGTGCCATGCGGTATCCAGTCAGTATCCATGTCGTCAAACTCGATGACCGCCGGGCTGGTCAGCAACAAGGACAGAATCACCTTGGTGGCTTCCTCTGAGGTCGTCGGATAGCTCACCTTCGCATTGCCGGCCGGTCCGGCGAAGGCGCCAATCAGCTCACACAGATAGGTCTTGCCGCTGGCGAATACCGGCGCACGAGCGTGGAACCCCGGCGCATGAGACAGCGACGGGCGTACCACGGCGGTGAAGATCGCCGAAAGTGCAGCTGCCTTGTCGGTGGCAGCGACAAAATGAAACTCGGTGAGCAGGTCTTCCAGCAAGACCAGTGCCGCCCGCGCTGCGTCCGGTGTCGGGTCGGGTATGACGAATTGCCGTGAATCGAACACGCCGAAACGCTGCGCGGTCTTGTCGTAACCGGCCTGCGTGATCAGTTCGCCATCCGACTCGCGGAAGTACGGTTGTCGCGCCACGCCTGCCAGTGGTGGCAGATAGCGAAACTGCTGCGCGTCATAGAGAACGGCCACATGCCGCGCCGGCGGATCGCAGCGTACCCAGTCTTTCGCCCGTCCGTCGAATTTCTCCCAGGTCGCCGCGACTGACAGTTCCCGCGTCAGTGCCGGTGCGCTGGTTGGCACAATCGACGGATCACCGCTGGCCGGATCGGTCGAGACTGACACAATCAAACCGCCGGCCTGATAGTGCCGCCCGCCGTCTGCCAACTCTTTTTCAGCCGCATCGACGACGCGGTGTAGATCGCCAGCGACCACGCGAATCAGCGGTTTATGCCGTGCCTCGGCATTGCCAACACCCAGGAATTCGAGCAACTGCCGGATGTGGAACTTCTCGCGATGCGAGTGCTGGCAGCAGAACCCACCTAACGGGTGAAGCTCGTCTGGCTCGAAATAGGCAGCACCGGTATCCAGTCCGTCGCTATGCTCCTGAGCCCACGGACAAGTGATGTCGTGTTTGCCTGAACCCAGTGGCGTCTTGTACAACCCTCTCGCCTTCAGCGCGGCGACAACGGGGTTCTCCGCCCCCTTGGGTGTCAGTACATCGTCGGCTTCATTGCCGATGCTGTGCGAGATATTGGCTGCCTGGGCAACTCGTGCGGAGGCTCTGGTAGTCTGCTTCGGTCGTCCGGCGGGAGCAAGTTCCAGTTGCAGACGATCCACAATATCTTGTGGCTTGTAGCGGGCGTCTGGGCGCCATTCGAGCAGGCGACATTGAAAGGGCGCTCTGCGTTGGTCGACATATTTGGGTTTGCCATTGATCGCCACCGGCAGCCGCGCCCACCGACTCAATGGTCCAGTCGCGCCCGCATCGCACAGCCCCGAGTCGATCATCGCGTTGAGCAGTCGCACGGCAGCCGCACCATCGGTCATCGGTTCGTTGAGGATGATCCCACCCTGATGGTTACCGGGGCTGGTCTCGATCAGCCAGGACAAGTCAAAACCGGCCAGCCGCTCCAGCGGCACCTTGGTGCCCAAGTCATCGAGCATCAAGAAGTGGCAAGCGGCAAACTGCGCCTTGCGCGCCTTGAAAGAGCCGTCGTCGCCGGGATAGAAGCTCGCACAAGCGATGTAGTTGTTGTTTGCGGCAGAAAGGCTGCTGGCCACCTGATCGGCACGACTGGCTGGCCATCCGCCCAGACCGGGGTCGCCGCTCTTCGAGCACGCCGCCGCGAAGGCGCCTTCGGGCAGGAGAGGAAACACCGCCGCCACAAACTCAGCATTGTCTATCCGCAAGACACCGCCTTCGCCGCCTTTACCGGCTTCCATCGGTTCGCCCATGGAATCTGTCAGCACATTGGGAGCCATGGCCGCTTCTCCTCAAGAGGCCGCTTTGCTGGTGGCTGCGAGCTTTGCGACCGGTTCACGGCTTTCGGCATTCGACTTGCCGGCGATGCGCCCTGCCTGCCAATGCGCGATAGACGCAGAATCCCACGCGACGGCTCGCGCGCCCAATGGAATCGACGCGGGGAACTCGCCTCGGCGGATTGCCTCGTAAATCCAGCTACGAGACATGCCGGTGACGGCCTTGACTTGCTTGAGACGGAGAAAGGATCTGAGTTGCTCAGCCATGTTCTATTTCCTTACGAACAAGGCCGGGTGCTCCGCGTTGCTAGGTGGCCTTGTCCGCGCAATTGAGGATTGCAGCGGATCACCTGGCAAGCATTCTGCGCGGGCAAAAAAACAGGCGGAAGCCGAAGGCCGCCGCCTTAAGTGTTGAAAAACAATCGTTTAGATGGGCAATAAAGGCAGTCAGGCAGCCATCATGACAATCACCACTCCTTGCGTATCCGCCGCGCAACGGTCCCCAAGGTCATGCTCTCCTCCTTGGCAAGCGCGGCTGCCACCCTGTCCCGCGTAACGTAACTTTTGCTATGCTTCTTCAGCATACCCTGAGCAATCGCATTTGCTTTCCGTTGCAGCTCGGGGTCATGGTTCAGGTGGCCTGCAGGCTTGGCATCAGGCACAGGTGGCTTGTCGAGTCGATCGAGTCCAAAATCCTCCGCTTCGATCTTCTTCACGTACGAGAGCGCGAACAAACCACTCTCCAAAGGATCAAGGGATTCCTGCCCGAGCCAGGTCGGCCGCGTTCGCCCCCAACCGGGGTGCAGGTCGAGCAAGCGTGACTCCCGGATCTTCGCCAGCACGAAGGCCCTGGGGTCGATGTCCGGATGCTGGCCCCATCGTTCAATCAATGCCTTGCCGGTGATGTAGCGCTCATCGGGCTCAAACGCTTCAATGTCGCCGCGCCGAAATCAGCATGCCATCAACGGGGATACGTAGTCGTCGCCCTCCGTGTCGCTGAATCCAAACTTCGGTGGTGGATCCAGCTCGTTCGCATTGGTATACGCGACCAGACCGCCCGGCGTCTCGCCCCAGGACAGCCACGCGGCGACTTCCTCCGGCGTGGCGCCCAATCGCTCGCGCAGTCGCTTCATGGCCCGCGGGTACGCGATGTACTCGAAATCCTCATCTTTGCTCACGTGCTCGTCTGGAAGATCGCCTCGCCTCACTTTTCCACCCCGTTCACTGCCGACCATGCGCTTCTCCGCCAGATCGATCGTCGTAATCTCTTCCCTCAGTTCGGCCAGTCGCGCCTCTTTCGTAGCCAGGTCCCCTGCCGTGCCAGCGCCGACGCGCTCCCACTCTCGTATCTTGGCTTCGACTTCCCACCTCCGGGCAACCAAGTCCAACCCGGCTTGGCGCTCCGCCTCCGTGGCTGGGTCGTTCTGGTAGTCCCACTGCTTCGCCGCGTCTTCCCTCTGCTCCACCGATAGACGATCCCATGGCAGAGGCCACAAGTCTTCTCGTACGCGGTCTGACAAGCTCGGGGGCAGATCACTCAGCCCCTTGTCGAACCATCCGCTGAGCGCCGCCGTCAGGCTGTCGAAGCTCGGCGGGACCTCCTCCTTTTTGACCGCTGCACCTGCAGCACGTCGGACGGCACGAACGAGGTCGTTGGGAAATGGTATCTCCGCCTGGGTTTGCGCCACGTACTGGGACAGCCATCCAAGAAAATCGCTGGCATCGACTAGACGGCTGCCATCGCGATCCAGGACCTTCGGTCGAACAATCGCGAGCCGCTCATCACTGAACGCGCCGACCAGCGTTCTCTCGTTCACGCGGACCCGCTGGTTCGGGGGTCGAAGGACCGGCACGAGATTGTGATCGTCATTCTTGACCGGGATGTAGCCTGCACCAAGCTTGATCGCGTCCTCAAGCCGCCACCAGATGTGCCCGTCCTCGCCGGCATGGAGGAAGCAGGAATAGTCAGTTTTCATTGATCCGATCTCACCTCATTTGGATTCTGCAGGCTGTTACGGTACAGTCGCACGCGAGATGGGATGGTACCAATTGTGGGGGAAGGGAATGCAGACGGCACCGGAAGTTGGCCAGCTCGCAATCGTTCGCAAGCGGCCTTTTGTGGTCACCGAGATCATCCCGTCTCTACCCGGTTTGGGCGGAAATGCGAGCCGGCCAAGCCATCTCGTCAGGCTTTCCTCTGTCGAGGACGATGGCCTTGGCGAGGAGCTTCAAGTCATCTGGGAGATGGAACCCGGCACCGCGGTTCACGAAAAATCCACCCTGCCTGGCCCGGATAGCTTCGACGTGCCGAAACGCCTTCAGGCGTTCCTTGATGCCGTGCGCTGGGGCGCTGTCTCCCAAGCCGACGACAAGGCCCTCCAGTCCCCCTTTCGCAGCGGCATCGAGATCGACGAATACCAGCTCGACCCGGTGGTTCGCGCTTTGGCGATGCCGCGGGTCAACCTGCTGATCGCCGACGACGTCGGCCGAGGCGACTCGATCGAGATCAGCTTGATCCTGGCCGCACTCGTGCGTAAGCGCCGCATCAGGCGCGTTCTGGTCCTCACGCAGCCCTCGCTGCGCACCCATTGGCGGGAGGCAACGGAAAGCAAGTTTTCCCCTCGCCTTGGTAATTGTCAGCAAGGCGGCTATCCACAAGCTGCGGAAGGGCATGGGCCTGGAGGCCAACCCTTGGCGCGCGTTGCCCCGAATCATCACGTTCTGCCACTGACTGCTCCGACCCGACGTCCTGGAGCAGTTCATCGCCAACTGCGGCACAACGCATGCCCACTGGTGGGCGCAGTTGCTCTGGAACCTGCTGATCGTCGACGATGCGCACAGGCTCATGCCATAGCTCCAGCCCTTGTTGTTTTGGATTATGCCGGATGTTACGGTACATTGGCGGAGTGGCGAGTCTGTGGTTCAGTCAGGCGAGGAAGCACATCGGGACTGGACAGTTTCCGTGATCGCAGCCAATGGGCTGAATGCGACGGTACAGATACGGAAGTGGACGTGGACCATTGCCAATATCGGTGCCCGGGAAATTCGACGGCAAACCGGGCGGTGGCTACCGGCCCCACCCGAGAAGGAACCCGAGGCTTGATGATGTAGCAAGACACGAGCAGCCGGCCTGGGGCAACAAGAACAAGCAAAGCGACTGAACCCGACCATGTCCAACCCCTTCTTCGACCACCCGATTCTTAACTCCCCCTACGAACGGCCGGCGCGGCACTGGGAACTCAGCGAAGACGGGCAGCCCACGGAGAGGGTTGTCGAAACCCGCCGCCGGGCGCAGTTCATCACCCCGATCCCGAAGCCCAGGAAACGAACGAGTCCTCCCAAGCAGCAGACCTTCGTCTTCGATGACGGCAAGGGACTGTCAACCCAGGAGCAGCAGTACGACCCCACCTCGATCATCAACGAAGTGCGCGGGCATGTGGATTCCTGGCGTTCCCTGCCCAACGCCAATCAGTGGCAGGTGACACCGGAGACCGCCCGCCTGGTGCAGCACTGGCGTCATCATCGGTTCAGCGGTATCCAACCGTTCTTCTGCCAAGTAGAAGCCGTCGAGACCGCGATCTGGCTCACCGAGGTTGCGCCGCAATCCAGGCACGGCAAGCGCGTTCTCGACCACGTCGCTGCGGCGAACCGGGACGCCAATCCCGGGCTGCTGCGCCTCGCCCTGAAACTCGCCACTGGCGCCGGCAAGACGACGGTGATGGCCATGCTCATCGCCTGGCAGACGATCAACGCGGTGCGCCGGCCGGGCAGCAAGAGCTTCACCCGCGGCTTCCTGATCTGCGCGCCCGGCCTGACGATCAAGGATCGCCTGCGCGTCCTGCAGCCAAACGACCCCGACAGCTATTACAGGGACCGCGAACTGCTGCCGGGCGACCTGCTCGACGACATGAGCCGCGCCAAGATCGTCATCACCAACTATCACGCCTTCAAGCTGCGCGAGCGGATCGAGATTTCCAAGGGTGGACGGCAACTCCTGCGGGGGCGCACGGGCGATGAACTCCGCACGCTCGAAAGCGAAGGCCAGATGCTGCAGCGGGTGATGCCCGACCTGATGGGCATGAAGAACATCCTCGTCATCAACGACGAGGCGCACCACTGCTACCGTGAAAAACCGCAAGACGCCGATGACGAGGACCTGAAGGGCGACGACCGCAAGGAGGCCGAGAAAAACAACGAAGCGGCCCGTCTCTGGATTTCCGGCCTGGAAGCCGTCAACCGCAAGCTCGGGACGACCTGCGTCATCGACCTGTCGGCGACGCCCTTCTTCCTGCGCGGCTCGGGTTACGCCGAGGGCACGCTGTTCCCGTGGACGTTGAGCGACTTTTCGCTGATGGACGCCATCGAATGCGGCATCGTCAAGCTCCCGCGCGTGCCGGTGGCCGAGAACATTCCCGGCAACGAAATGCCGATGTTCCGCAACCTCTGGGAGAACATCAGCAAGGACATGCCCAGGAAGGGCCGTGGTCAGAGCGAAGACCTCGATCCGCTCAAACTCCCAACCCGCTTGCAGACGGCTCTGCAGGCACTCTATGGCCACTACGAGAAGACCTTCAGGCTGTGGGCGGAAAAGGGCATCAAGGTACCGCCCTGTTTCATCGTCGTTTGCCAGAACACCGCCATCTCCAAGCTGGTTTACGATTTCGTCTCCGGCTTCCAGCGCAGGAATGATGACGGCACGACGACGCTGGAGAATGGGCGTCTAGCGCTATTTCGCAATTTCGACGAAACCACCGGCAACCCGCTGCCCCGCCCGAACACGCTGCTGATCGACAGCGAGCAGCTCGAAGCCGGCGATGCCCTCGACGACAACTTCCGCAGCATGGCGGCGGACGAGATCGAACGTTTTCGCCGCGAGATCGTCGAGCGCTCCGGCGATGCCCGTTCCGGAGACCACATCGGCGATCAGGAGTTGCTGCGCGAAGTCATGAACACCGTCGGCAAGCCCGAGCAGCTTGGCGGCGCCATCCGCTGCGTCGTCTCGGTGTCGATGCTCACCGAAGGTTGGGACGCCAATACCGTCACCCATGTGCTCGGCATCCGCGCCTTCGGCACCCAGTTGCTCTGCGAGCAGGTCATCGGCCGCGCGCTGCGCCGCCAGTCCTACGAGTTGAACGAGGAAGGACTGTTCAACGTCGAGTACGCCGACGTCTTCGGCATCCCCTTCGACTTCACCGCCAAGCCGGTGATTGCGCCGCCGCAGCCGCCACGCGAGACGGTACAGGTCAAGGCCGTTCGCCCCGAGCGCGACGCGCTCGAAATCCGCTTTCCCCGGGTTGAAGGCTATCGCGTCGAGCTGCCCGAGGAACGGCTGGCCGCCGACTTCAACGACGAATCGATCCTGGAACTCAGCCCCGACCTGGTTGGCCCGTCGATTACCCGCAACTCCGGAATCATCGGCGAAGGCGTGGACATGAGCCTGCAGCACCTCGGCGACATGCGCCCCTCGACGCTCGTTTTCCAGGTGACCCAGCGGCTGCTGTACACCAAGTGGCGCGACCCCGGCGAGGAGCCCAGGCTCTACCTCTTCGGCCAGCTCAAGCGCATCACCCGGCAATGGCTCGACACCTGCCTGGTCTGCAGGGGCGACACCTACCCGGCGCTGCTGATGTACCAGGAACTCGCCGACATGGCCTGCAACCGGATCACGGCGGCGATCACCCGGCAGTTCCTCGGCGAGCGTCCGATCAAGGCGCTGCTCGACCCCTACAATCCCACCGGATCGACCAGTCACGTCCGCTTCAACACCTCGAAGACCGACCGCTGGCAGACGAGTTCGCAATCCTGCCACATCAACTGGGTGATCCTCGACAGCGACTGGGAAGGCGAATTCTGCCGCGTTGCCGAGTCGCACCCCAGCGTCCGCGCCTATGTGAAGAACCACAACCTCGGCCTGGAAGTCCCCTATCGCTACGGCTCCGAGACGCGCAAGTACCGGCCCGACTTCATCGTGCTGGTCGATGATGGCCACGGCCCCGATGACCTCTTGCACCTGGTGGTCGAGATCAAGGGCTACCGGCGCGACGACGCGAAGGAGAAGAAATCGACCATGGATACCTACTGGGTGCCCGGCGTGAACCATCTCGGCAGCTATGGCCGCTGGGCGTTCGCCGAGTTCTGCGAGGTGTACCAGATCGAGTCCGATTTCAGGGTCAGGGTCGAGGGCGAGTTCGCCAGAATGATCGATGGGGCGGTGCAGGCATGAGCCCACCGGGACAACGCGTCTTTGACCGCGCCGGCAGACATGTATGGATAGTCCCACTTTTCTATACACGTCATCCGCGACATGCAAAGAAATGACTGATATCCCATCGCTCACCGCCCTCCGCCCCGAGCGCCTTGACCGGCCGGATATCCTCAAGCAGCTCAACGCCGCGAGTCGGAGTCTCGCCGAACTGAAGGGTGTGGCGGGTTCGATGCCCAACCAGGGCATCCTGATCAGCACCCTCGGCCTCCAGGAGGCCAAGGACAGCTCCGAGATCGAGAATATCATCACCACTCAGGACGAACTGTTTCGTGAGCTGGCCTTCCCCGACGCAGCCGCCAGTGCGGCGACCAAGGAAGTCGCGCGTTACCGCAAGTCCCTTCGTGTCGGCTACGAGGCCGTGAACCTGGTGAAGCAGGGGCTGCTCGACGTTCCCGTGCTCTACCTCAGCCGCCACATCGTACGTACGAAAGGCGATTACTACCGGCTACTGCAGGATGTACGCGACAGCGGCAACTGGGAAGACTGGGTGCGCTACCTGCTGCTTGCCGTCGAGCACACCGCCGCCGACGCCATCGCCACCATCCGGGCCATCAAGGCCCAACTGATGGACTACAAGCACCGTATTCGCGCCGACTACCGCTTCTACAGCCAGGACCTGATCAACAATCTCTTCTCCTACCCCTGCACCCGGATCGAGTTCATCGAACGCGACCTCAAGGTCTGGCGCCTCACGGCCACCAAGTACCTCGACAGACTGGTCGACGGCGGCTTCCTGGTCAAGCGCAAGATCGGGCGCAGCAACTACTACGTCAACCTGCCGCTCTACGGCATTCTCACCGGCGAAAACCAGCCGGACGAAAGGGCATGAGCAGTATGGCCAAGCGAACATCTGTCGGCACCCCGGGCAAGTTGGTCGAAACCCTCACCCACGACGAGGCCCGGCGCAGGAACATCCCGACCGCCGAATACCAGGCAGTGCTGCCGACCGAGCAGCAGCAGCCGAAGCAGATCCGCTACCCGCGCCCCGACGCAGCCGAACTGGGTGAGGAGAAGTCGGCCAGAAATCGCGACCTCGACCCGCAGCTGGTCTGGCGCGGCAAGGACGAGCAGGACTGGAGCGACCTCGTCGTCTCCGCGCCACCGCTCTACATCCAGGAAAAGGTGCACCCGAAGGTGCTGATCGACGACCTGCTGCGCAGCACCAAGGAGCGCCAGCACGAGGCTGGGCAGATCACGCCCGATCTCTTCGCCGATTTCAACGGCATCCCCAAGGGCGCCAACAAGACCGATTTCTACCAGCACGACCAGAACTGGAGCAACCGCATGATCCTCGGCGATTCGCTGCAGGTCATGGCCAGCCTCTCCGAGCGCGAGGGCCTGCGCGGCAAGGTGCAGTGCATCTACCTCGATCCGCCTTACGGAATCAAGTTCAACAGCAATTTCCAGTGGTCCACCACCAGCCATGACGTCAAGGATGGCAATGCGAGTCACATCACGCGCGAGCCGGAGCAGGTCAAGGCGTTTCGGGATACGTGGCGCGACGGGATTCACAGCTACCTGACCTACCTGCGCGACCGGCTGACCGTGGCACGGGATTTGCTGACCGAATCGGGGTCGATCTTCGTGCAGATTGGCGAAGAGAATGTCCACCGCGTCCGGGCAGTCCTGGATGAAATCTTCGGTGAGGACAATTGCGTCTCGGTTATTTCTTTCAAGAAAACCGGCAGCCTCACCGACAAAACCCCAGCCACAGTTTGTGACTACCTGGTGTGGTTCGCGAAGGTAAAACCAAACTGCAAATTCCGCCCAATCCTATCCTCTCGGGATCCATCCGAGGGGTCGGCCTCCTTTCGGTACTTCTGGGACGCTGATGGTTCAGTAGTCACTGAGAGTCAGGCGAAGAAGCTTGGCCTGGATACTGAAGATCGTCTTCTTGCTCAAAGCGTGTCCCTTACGTCGCAACACGAGAGCAAGACTAGGTCGGACGCGTTTGCGTTTCACGGGAAGGCCTTCAAACCACCCTCGAATCGGCAGTGGAGCGTCGGCTATGAAGGCCTCAAGCGTTTGAACACCGCGAGCAGGATATTCCGCGTGGGCGAGAACCTTCGGTATGCGTACCTCATGCAAGATAACCCTGTATTGCCGCTGTCGAACATGTGGAACGATGGAGGGGCCGGCAGTTTCACGGAAGAGCAGACATATGTCGTTCAGACGGCGACGAAGGTGATACAGCGCTGCATTCTGATGGCCAGCGACCCCGGCGACCTCGTTCTCGACCCCACCTGCGGTTCCGGCACCACCGCCACCGTCGCCGAGCAATGGGGCCGTCGCTGGATCACGATCGACACCTCGCGCGTCGCACTCGCGCTGGCCCGCGCCCGCATCATGGGCGCGCGCTATCCGTTCTACCTCCTCGCCGACTCCCGCGAGGGCCAGATCAAGGAAGCTGAAGTCAGCCGCAGCGCGCCGAGCACGCAACCGGTGCAGGGCAACATCCGCCACGGCTTCGTCTATGAGCGCGTGCCGCACATCACGCTCAAGTCGATCGCCAACAACGCCGAGATCGATGTCATCTGGGAGCAGTGGCAGGCGAAGCTGGAGCCCTTGCGTGAATCGCTGAATGCCGCGCTCAAGAGAACCTGGCAGGAGTGGGAGATCCCGCGCGAAGCCGACCAGTCCTGGCCCGACCCCGCGAAGAAGCTGCACGCCGACTGGTGGCAGGCGCGCATCGCCCGGCAGAAGGAAATCGACGCCTCGATCGCCGCCAAGGCGGATTTCGAGACCCTCTACGACAGGCCCTACGAGAACAAAAAGTGCGTGCGCGTCGCCGGTCCCTTCACCGTCGAGAGCCTCTCGCCGCACCGGATGATCGGCGTCGACGAGGACGACGAACTGATCGACGGTTTCCAGCAAGACCGCGCCGAATACACCGCCCGCCAGTCCTTCGCGCAGTTGATTCTGGAAAACCTCAAGACCGCCGGCGTGCAGCAGGCGCACCGGGAAGACCGGATCAGCTTCACCGCGCTGACGCCATGGCCGGGTGAAGGGGCGATCTGCGCCGAAGGACGCTATCTCGAAGGCCAGGAAGGTGAAGTGCGCGAGAAACGTGCCGGAATCTTCATCGGCCCCGAGTTCGGCACCGTGCAGCGCAGCGACCTGGTCGAAGCCGCCCGCGAGTGCGGCGAAGCCGGCTTCGACGCGCTGATCGCCTGCGCCTTCAACTACGAGGCGCACGCCACCGAGTTCAGCAAGCTGGGGCGCATCCCGGTGCTCAAGGCGCGCATGAACGCCGACCTGCACATGGCTGCGGACCTCAAGAACACCGGCAAGGGCAATCTCTTCGTCATCTTCGGCGAGCCGGACATCAGCCTGCTGCCGCAGGACGACGGCAAGCTGTGCATCAAGGTGAACGGCGTCGATGTCTTCAAACCGCAGACTGGCGAAGTCATCAGCGACAGCACCGACGGCATCGCCTGCTGGTTCATCGATACCGACTACAACCAGGAAAGCTTCTTCGTCCGCCACGCCTACTTCCTTGGCGCCAACGACCCCTAAAGCGCATTGAAAACGACGCTCAAGGCGGAAATCGACCCCGAAGCCTGGGCCAGCCTGAACAGCGACACCTCGCGTCCGTTCGAGAAGCCGAAGTCGGGGCGGATCGCGGTGAAGGTGATCAACCACCTGGGCGATGAAGTGATGAAGGTTTTCAGAGCCTAGCGTCACAGCAGGTGCTCGGCGGCTTGTTGTGAGTAGCGATTAGCCGCAGTCAATCAACAGCTTGCAGCCGTTTTTCAGTTAAGGTAAAAACTTTTATATTAGCCGGGCTAATCCGATTGACATGACTGACATGGCTCCTTGGTCGTTTTACGGCCGCCGCTCCGAACTGCAACAGATGCAGCGCATTCTGGAGCGGCGGCGGTGGTTTTTCCTGCAGATTTCAGGGCGGCGGCGAATCGGCAAGACCGCGCTGATCCAGGAGGCGCTGCGCGACGCCGGCATCGACAAGACCCTCTACATCCAGATCCCGGATTCCGACCCCGCCGGCGTCGTGGCCGCCTGCAACGGCTATCTGGAAACCTTCGGCATCGATGCGCGGGTCTCCAGCCTGGGCGAGCTGGCACAACTGATCGGCCGGCTGGCAAGCGCCGGCTACGTCGTCGCCCTCGACGAGTTTCAGTATTTCCATCGCAAGCAACTGGCTGACTTCTGCTCGCTGCTGCAGGCCGAAGTCGATCGTCTCGCTGCGCGTGCAGCGGAGGTCGCCGGCGGCTTGATCGTCCTCGGCTCGCTGCATGCGGAAATGACGGCGGTGCTCGAGGACCGGGATGCCCCGTTGTTCAACCGCACCACAGACACGATCGAACTGGGACATCTCGATATCGCCTCGGTGCTGGAGATTCTGCGCGTCCATGCCGACGACGATCCGGCACGGTTGCTTTTTCTCTGGAATCTGTTCGAGGGGGTGCCGAAGTTTTACCGCGATGCCTACGAGCAGGGTGTGCTGAATGCGGAGCGCCGGCCTTTGCTGCGCAGCCTGTTCTTCTCCAGTTCGTCGCCCTTGCGTAACGAAGCCGACAACTGGTTTCTGCGCGAACTGCGCGGGCGTTACGACATGGTGCTGCAGTACCTGGCCCGACATCCGGGCTGCACCAACGCCGATATCGAAGCCACCATGGTCGAGCTTTCCGGTCCCGGCGAGGTACGCCAGGTGGGCGGCTATCTGAAAATCCTGTCCGAACGCTACCGCATGATCGAGCGGCGCTTGCCGATCTTCTCGCCCGCGCGGGCCCGCAGCGGCCGCTATTACATCCGTGACAATTTCCTGCGTGCCTGGCTGTCGGCGTTGCAGCGGCCTGTCTCAGCAGTCGCCTTCAGGCCGGTCGAGGTGCTGATCGACCAGGCCGATGGACGTTTGGCCGACGTCGAGGGATATGCCCTGGAAGATCTGGCGGGCCAACTCTACGCCGAGCGCAGCCGTCTGGAAATTGGCGACTTCGCGCTCAGCGAGCGGATTCGCGGCTACTGGGATCGCTCCGATGTCGAGATTGATCTGGTGGCAGTCAATGAAGACGAGAAGCGAATTCGCTTCGGCACCTGCAAGCGTAATCCTGACCGGCTGCCTGGCGCTGCCGATGCGCTGAAGCGTAGTGCCGGGCGGTTCCTCGATGCGCATGCGAAGTTCAAAGGGTGGACGAGCGAGTATGTGGCCATCGCACCCGCCATTGGCGAGAACGTCAGGACGGCACTGCACGAGCGTGACGTCTTGCCGCAGAGCCTTGTCGACCTGACGGCCGGGCTGTAATCCCTGCACGGGACAACCGATGGAATTCCGCATCGCCGACACCTTCACCGATAGCTTGGCGCATCTGACCGGCGACGAGCAGCGAGCGGCAAAGACCACCGCCTTCGACCTGCAGCTCAACCCGGCCAACCCCGGCATGAGCCTGCACAGGCTGGACAGGGCGAGGGACCGGAATTTCTGGTCGGTGCGGGTCAGCAGCGACATTCGCCTGATCGTGCACAAAAGCGATGCGAGCTTCCTTCTCTGCTACGTCGACCACCATGACCGGGCCTATGACTGGGCGGAACGGCGCAAGCTGGAGACGCACCCGACCACCGGCGCCGCGCAGTGGGTCGAAATCCGCGAGACCGTGCAGCAGGTGTTCGTTCCGGTGTATGTGCAGGCGGAACTGCCGCTCGCCCCGCCAGCCGCCCCGGTGCTGAAGCCGCTGTTCGCCGGGCGGAGTGACGACGAACTGCTGGCCTACGGCGTGCCCGTCGAGTGGCTGGACGACGTCAGGCAGGCGACCGAGGACACGCTGCTGGCCTTGTCCGACCATCTGCCTGCCGAGGCGGCCGAGGCCCTGCTGGAACTGGCGACGGGCGGCAAACCGCGGGTGCCGACACTGCAGCCGGCGACAACCAACCCCTTCGACCATCCGGACGCGCAACGCCGCTTCCGCGTCATGACCAACGTCGAGGAACTGCAGCGTGCACTCGATTACCCGTGGGAAAAGTGGACGATCTTTCTGCACCCCGAACAGCGGCAGTGGGTCGAGCGCGACTACGCCGGTCCGGCTCGGGTTTCCGGCTCGGCGGGCACGGGCAAGACGATCGTCGCGCTGCATCGGGCGGCATTTCTCGCGCGCACGCATGCCGATGCGCGGGTGCTGCTGACGACCTTCTCCGACGCGCTGGCCAGTGCCTTGCGCACTAAGCTGCGGCGACTGCTCGATCATGAGCCACGCCTTGCCGAACGTATCGACGTTCATTCGCTCAACACCATCGGCCTTCGTCTCTACAAGGCGCACATCGGGCCGGCGGCGATTGCCAGCCGCGAAATCGTCCGCGAAGCGTTGAAGGAGGCGGCGCGTGCCGTAGCCAACCACAAGTTCGGCCAGCACTTCCTGCTGACGGAATGGGAACAGGTGGTCGATGCGTGGCAGTTGTCGACCTGGGAGGACTACCGCGATGTGGCCCGGTTGGGCAGGAAGACCCGGCTGCCGGAGGCGCAACGCGCGCTGCTGTGGTCGATCTTCGAGCGCGTTCGTTCGGCCTTGCACGAACGCAGGCTGGTGACGCACGCCGAGCTGTTCACCGCGCTGGCCGCCGTGCTCTCGACGAGCCCGCATGCGGTATTCGACTTCGCGGTCGTCGATGAGGCGCAAGACATCGGTGTCGCACACCTGCGATTTCTGGCTGCACTCGGCGGTCACCGGGCCAACGCGCT
This sequence comes from Accumulibacter sp., assembly GCF_036625195.1. Taxonomy (NCBI): domain Bacteria; kingdom Pseudomonadati; phylum Pseudomonadota; class Betaproteobacteria; genus Candidatus Accumulibacter; species Accumulibacter sp. Next base: position 1,776,283 of record NZ_JAZKUG010000001.1, on the reverse strand, counting down.
GTTCTTCGCTGGCGACCTCGGGCAGCGCATCTTCCAGCAGCCCTTTTCCTGGAAGTCGCAGGGGGTGGACATCCGCGGCCGGTCGCGCACCCTGCGCGTCAACTACCGGACTTCGCACCAGATTCGCACGCAGGCCGACCGCCTGCTGGCATCGACCGTCGCCGACTGCGATGGCAACACCGAGGACCGCAGCGATACGGTTTCGGTATTCAACGGACCGCCACCAGCGATCCAGACTTTCCGGGATGAAGGCGAGGAAGCGCGCGCCGTCGGCGCCTGGATCGCCGAGCGTGCCAGGGCTGGCGTGCTGCCGCATGAGTTCGGCGTGTTTGTCCGCTCGGCAGCGCAGTTAGAGCGTGCCGAGGCAGCGGTCCAGCTATCAGGGCTGGTCTACAGGATTCTCGATGAACACGTCGAGATGGTCACCGGGCACGTGTCGATCAGCAGTATGCATCTCGCGAAGGGCCTGGAGTTCCGCGCCGTGGTGGTGATGGCCTGCGACGACGAGGTCATCCCGCTGCAGGAGCGCATCGAGACGGTCGGTGACGACGCCGACCTGCAGGAGATCTATGACACCGAACGCCACCTGCTGTACGTTGCCTGCACCCGCGCGCGGGATCATCTGCTGGTGACGAGTCTGGCCCCTGGGTCGGAGTTTCTTGAAGACATGCGGATGGATGGGGATTCGCGAGTCCGGAAGGTCGGAGGCTAGATTTCTGGCAAGTAATCGCGGGGCAACAAGCATCAGGAGACTGCATCAAGAGTTGCTTTGACGAATGACCGTTTGGGAGTGTGCGACGTGCATCCAATTCACCAGTGGCAGGGCAGTTTCCTGAATCGACGAGGATTTCATCACCCGACCGGCCGGCCGCTGTACACCTACCGGGTCGAAGATCAGGAGTTTTCGGATCTCGAGACGGTGATGCGAGAATGCGTCGGCGTTTGGCTGAGGAGCGTTACGCTCGGCGACGTGGCGCGCAAAGTCGCCTGCTTCCCACCCCTGTTCGTTCTTTATGCAGCGGAATGGTGGCGTCGCAACTATGACGGAACGGGATTCGCGTGGGAACCGATTGTCAGTGCTATCGGCGCTTCCGCTGACGCGTGGAATCCGACCGAGCGCAGTGAATGTGTTGAAAAAGGCCTACAAGGCTGGCGGCTGCGATTGTCGAACGCGCACGGTTTGCGCTACCTGGGAAGTATCGCTTTCCAGGGCGGCCTGCCGATGCGACTGCTGGCAAGCGCGCAGGGCCCTATCGGCGGCATACTGAAGCGGGCGCTCAAGCTTGCGGGCGGTGGCGGAACGGACGCTGCGGAGATCCTTGAATGGATCAAGAGCCTTGCCCATTTCTTGCCGAATTCCTATCGGCAGAACGAAGTCTTCGTGCTGCTCACCGAGGTTGTCCTCACGATTCTGCGTCTGAAGCAACAGGCCAATCTGACCATTGGCGCGGATGTGGTCGCCGAACTTGACCAGGCCGCCCAGGGATGGAGAGACGAGTTTCCGCTGAAGATCGATGGCCATCAGGCGATCGAGCTGTTCAAGCTGGCTATCGGTGTCCCGCCAGGCGAGCAAGACCATCGCAACCAGGCAATCCTCGTCGAGCGATGGCTGGACACCGCGGATCAAGACTGTTTTCAGCTCCGATCGGAAATCGTGCTGCCACAGTTCCTGGACTCGGCACCACTGGCGCGGCTTTTTGGAATCGAGCCTGAGAAGCTGAGCCGCACCCTGACCTTGCGGTTTCCGCGTGGCGAGCAAACGGTGGATGTCTCCCTGCGCAGGCTGGCCGGCCAGGATCGCTACCGTGTCGAACGGCGCACTCTGGAAAGGCGCGGAGATCTCGCAACCGCCGAACATACGATGTTGCTCCTGATCGCAACCGGGGAGGCGCCCCACAAGGAAATTGCCCGCGGCGAAGCGCTCGATCCCGAGTTGCCCTGGATGTTCGAGCAGGGCGATGATCCGGCGAACCCTTGTCGACTGATTCGCCAAGGTTCCGGGGCAATCGCCGGTTTTGAGGGAATCCTGTGCACTCCGCAGGATTGGGATCTGCGGCCCGACGACGGCGCATCCGTGGATTGCAAGGGCCAGCTATCGGGAGGCACCCGAAGGGTATGGACGATCCGCGGTGGCATTCGGATCGATGCTTGCGACGGGCTGCACTACCGGGTGAGGTGCGGGCAGGCTGCGGCGACCGAGGATCGGTTTGAACTTCGCGGGCAGCGGTACTGGGATCTGTTTGATCACCCCGCAGTTGCGTTTCGTGGCGTGCCAGAGCTGTACGAGGTGTCCGAGAACGGTCTGGAAAGATTGGCGCAAGGTACGCTCGCCTGGCGAGTGCCGGGGGGACGGCTGACTCAGCGCCCGGACGAAATCGCCGGTCCAGTGAGTGCAATCTGGCCGGCGCAAGGGGCAACCAAATGGCGGGCGCACGTCGTCCTCCTGCCTGCGCAGGCGAGCATGACGGTCGAGCCCGGTGCTGATCCGTTGAGCGGCGCACTGCGATTCGCCAACTGGGATCTGGTGACGGTGAATTGCGACACGCCGGGCGTCTCGTCGCACACGCGCATCGACGGCGCGAGCGTCGTGCTTGATCTGAGGTGCCAGGGCGAAGGCCATCCACCCGAGTGGTGCTCGGTCAACGCCGTGTGGCGTGGCAACCCGCATATCGTCCGACTGAGGGTGCCATTCCCGGCCAAGGGGGTGCGTACCATCGCCGCCAATGGCACGCAACTCGAGGATGGCGCCCTGCTCGCCGTCGGCCGGGTATGCGGCACCCGAATGACGGGTTTTCTCGGACCTGGAGCCCACCAGGCGACGCTGAGGCTTGGACTTCATCGCGGCAATCACGCTCATCCGGTCAGCATAGTGGAGCACACGATCAGGGCCAATGTCGGAGGGAGTCGCGTCGAGATTCGCCTGGTCGACTATGTGAACGATATCCAGAGAATGCTCGCCGACGCAGACACCCTCGATGCCCATGTGAGCGTCAGATTGGGCCTGCCCGGTGGCGAAGCGTCGACGCTGCGAGTGGCCCGTTACGAGTTCGAACTCGAACGACTGGCAATGGTGTCGCAGCTTGGTTTGCCGCAGGAACATCTACATCGCTTCTCGGCGGAGGATATCGCCGGATGGCCGGTGGTCGCACTTCGGATCGACGCCCCCGGGGATGAGCCCATTCGCTTGGCTCCTGTTCTTTCCGAGGGTGTGTCGACCGGAAACTGGATGTTCCCGTCTGCCGATCTTTCACCCGGAGCCTGGCTGATCCATCCGGGCAGCGGTTCCCAAGTGGCTTTCCGCCCGATGTTATGGCCGGTCCTGGCGCGTAATGAAGCCCTGCCAGCGCGGCAAGACGCAGAGGAAGCCCCTGGCCTTGAAATCACGCTGACTACGGCGCTTGGCATTCCGACAGAACGACAGCGTCTGGATGCCCTTGATGCTGTGATCGCCGCGTTGGCGCAGGACTTCATCAGCGACGATTGGCGCCTGGTTGAGCAGCTTGCGGTACAACTGGGCCACCTGCCCCTGTCGACTCTCGATCTGTGGCGTTGCTTCGCCCAGTCCAGGGCGGGCCAGGCTGCACTTGCGGTGCGTATGGGTGGCCTGCCCGCTGGGTTTGCCGAGCGATTCCCCATCGAGCTGCCTACGGTCTGGGAAATGATTCCCTTGACCGCATGGGTTCAGGCAATGCGCGCACTCATTACGCAGGGCACGTCCTGGTACGGACATGAGGCTGGCGCCCTCGTTGTTTCGGAATACCTTGATCGGCGAGTTCAGGCACTGGCATCCGCCTGCCCATCACTTCGCGTGTTGCTGGAAGTGGCGCGCGGGAAGGCGACCGGGAAAATCAACCAGGACCTGAGGGCAGCCCAAGACCCGCGAATGGACGGCGTCTTTGCCGGGCAGCTATTCAACGGTGAAAACTCAAGGGTTCAGCACCTGCTGCGCAACAACGCCGACCGGCAGTGGCCCAGTGGATTCGCTGCGGAAGTTGCCGTCGCCAGGCAGCACGGAGCTGGGCCGTATTTCTGTCCGGTCAACCACGGATTTCATGACTCGGTAATCAATCTGCCCATGCTGTTGGCACTCAATACGACGATGGACCTGCACGTTGATTGGAGCCAACACTCACACCTCATCAGGAAGGTACGAGAAGTTCAGTCCTTCGATCCGGAATGGTTCGCCGAGGCTTTTGATCTGACCGTAGCCCGTTGTCTCGCCACTGGCCGAGTTGACCTTCCTCCACCTGATGTTCCTCGATTGACACCACGATTGGATGATGATGGAAGAAGAGTATTTCGGAGAGCTCCTCGCGGCCCTCGCTAGTCGCGCGAGTCTTGGAACGGTTGGCTGGCTGGGATTCGCCAACGCGCCCTTGCGTCGGCACCTGATGGAGGTCTTTGCGCGTCCGTTCGGCGATACCGGAAGTTTTCTCGCGGATCCCAGCTTCGAAGCGGTATTTGGCTGGGCGCCGAGTGGCAGTCGGATGCGCGATCTGGCGGGCAACCTGCTCACACCATCGCTGGTAAACGCGATGGATTCGCCGCCACCCGAGTTGGCCGACGAATATCGCTTTGCCAAGGAGCGGGCACCCTACGCCCACCAGTTGCATGCGTGGCAGATTCTGGCGCAGCAACCCGCCAGGTCGCTCATCGTGACCAGCGGCACCGGATCAGGCAAGACCGAGTGCTTCATGGTACCGATTCTGGATCGACTGGCGCGCGAGCAGTTGGAGTTGGGTGGCCAGCTTGTCGGGGTTCGCGCGCTGTTTCTCTATCCGCTGAATGCGCTGATCAACAGCCAGCGCGATCGTCTTCGCGCTTGGACACATGGATTCGGCAACAAGATCCGCTTCTGCCTCTACAACGGGCTGACCCCGGAAACCTTGCCGGCGCACGCGATCGCACCGGCCGACAGCGAGGTGAAGGACCGTCGGAGCTTGCGTGCAGCACCGCCGCCGATCCTGGTGACCAACGCGACGATGCTGGAGTACATGCTGGTCAGAGCCCAGGATGCGCCGATTCTCGAAAAGTCCAGCGGCAAGCTGGAGTGGATCGTCCTCGACGAAGCGCATACCTATGTGGGCTCGCAGGCCGCTGAACTGGCACTGCTGATTCGACGCGTCGTTCACGCGTTTGCTGTCAAGCCGGAGAACCTTCGCTTCGTGGCAACGTCGGCAACGATGGGCGATCCGGACGGGCCCGCCGGGGAGCGCCTCAGGGAGTTTCTGGCGCAGGTCGCAGGTGTCGATATCGCGCGCGTTCATCTGGTATCGGGGGCTCGGCAAATACCCATGCTACCTTCGGCGAGCGATTCCTGCCGTTTGTCCGTTGCTGAATTGCGCGCGATCGATTCGGGGAAGGATGAAACGCCGAATCGCTATCGCGCTCTGTCAGGGCACCCCATCGCACGGAAGCTGCGCGAGCTTTTCGTCGACCGCAAGGCGGCACCGGTCGCGAAGCTATCGGAAGCATGCTCAGTGATCTTCGGTCCTGCGCCGGCCCATTCTCTTGCGCAGCAGGAGGAATCCTTGAGCTGGCTTGACCTGCTGACGAGTGCGGTGGATACCGGCGGAACACCCTTCCTGCCACTGCGGGCGCACGTGTTTCATCAGACTTTGACCGGCCTGTGGTGCTGCGCCGACTCGCGATGCCCTGACAAGCGCGGATCAAAACTCGACGACCCCGCCTGGACGTTCGGGAAAGTCTTCCTGGAACCGCGAAATCACTGTACCTGCGGCGCCCCCGCGTTCGAGTTCGCGTCCTGTGACGAATGCGGGGCAGCCTATCTCCTGTCCGAAGAGAGGAAAGGGGCGGTGGTACAGGCGTCAAGTGAATCCGCCGTCGATGAATTCGAGCTGGAAATCGACGACGACTCCGAAACGCTGGATACCGACGATGATCGACCCGTAGAAAGTGGCCATGCGATCCTGATCACCAACTGCAAGCTACCGCATGCGGGCGAAATGCACATCAACCGCCAGACCCAGCAGATTGTCGACTCGAGCGATCCCGACGCGATTGCCCTGATAGTCTGCGAGGACAGCGGGGATGGTCTGGGCTGCCCGGCGTGCGGCGCGACACCTGCTCGCACTGCTCACCTCTTCCGCAAGGCCCGAATCGGTGCCCCTTTCCTGCTGGGTGGCCTGTTGCCGACCTTACTGGAGTATGCGCCAGACGGCGCCAGGCCAGCCGACCAACCCTATCGAGGACGCCGCCTACTGACGTTCAGCGACAGCCGGCAGGGCACGGCGAGACTGGCCGCCAAGTTGCAGCAGGACGCGGAGCGAACAAAGGCGCGCGGGCTGATCTATCACCACGTGCTCAAGGCGATGACCGAGGCATCCACCCCTGAACTGGCAGAAGCTGAGAATCAGATTCGACTGTATGAAGAAATTCTTGCTACGCCGGGACTGCCCGAGATGGCGAGAGGATCGATTGTGCAGCGGTTGAACGAAGCCCGTATGAGGCTTCAGGACGCAACGCAGCCCGCGCCGATGTCATTTCAGCAATTGCAGGCAGCAATTGCCCAAGAAGGGCAGGAGTTTCGGTGGATTCTCCAGACGTACAAAGGGTACTCCCCGGGGGTTTTTGGCGGCCACGAGGGCGCGTCGAATCTCGCGGGGATGCTCTTGGTCCGGGAGCTGGGCCGAAGACCAAAACGGCAGAATAACCTCGAAACGATGGGGATGATCGCGGCACGCTATCCGCGGCTCGATCAGATCAACACGGCGCCCGTGGATTGGACCAGCCGGGGTTTCACCTTGCCGGAGTGGAAGGATTTCCTGAAGGTGGCCGTGGACCATTTCGTTCGCGGTGGTGGCAGTCTCGATATCCCTGATCTTTGGCGCAACTGGATCGGCATACGTTTTCCGCGCAACTGGATTGTTCCTCCCAATCAGGATGAGGTTGCTCGTGGCCAGCGCCGATGGCCATCTGCCAGACGCTCAAGAGACCGGAGCGCGCTGGTCCGTCTCCTCGCCTATCTGCTGAAGGTCGACGTAAACACCGACCCGGGGCAGGATGCCGTCGACAGCCTGCTGATCGCCGCATGGGAACAGGTCAGGACGATGCTGTCCTTGACTGCCAGTGGATACATCCTGCGATTGCAGGACCTGGCATTCTCGCCAGTAGCCCACGCCTGGGTTTGTCCGGTGACGCGGCGATTTCTTGATACCACCGTACGCGGCGTCACGCCGTACCTTCCGCGAATCATGCGTGAGGAGATCGCGGTCTGTGAGCGCAGGGAGATCCCGGTCTACGACCTACCCTTCGGTGGAGAAACCGATGTTGGGCTCCGTCTCCGGCGAGCGCGCGACTGGCTCGCACAGCAAGTGCTGCTCACCAGCCTCCGCGAAGACGGTCTTTGGGCAAACGTCAACGATCGAGTCATTGAATCTGCGCCCTATTTTGCAGCTGCCGAGCACTCCGCACAGCAGGCTTCTGAACTCCTGGACAAATACGAGAGACGCTTCAAGGAGGGATCGATCAATCTGCTCTCCTGTTCGACCACGATGGAAATGGGCATCGACATCGGTGGCGTCCAGCTGGTGGCCATGAACAATGTGCCACCTCACCCAGCCAACTACTTGCAGCGTGCAGGCAGGGCGGGTCGGCGCCGGGAGACAAGATCAACGGCCGTTACCTTGTGCAAATCCAATCCGCATGATCAGAATGTGTTCCTGAACACACGCTGGGCGTTCGATGCCAAGCTGCCGCCGCCGGTGGTATCACTGAACAGTGCAGTGATCGTGCAGCGCCACGTCAATGCGATGATCCTCGCTCGTTTTCTGGCCGACCTGCTGCAAGCCAATCCTCAGGACATGACACGTCTGAACTGCGGCTGGTTCTTCGATGATCGCGAAGATGCGCCATCGAAACGATTCGTGCGTTGGTGCGAGGCCTACCTGCCGACGGCCCAGGCGCACGTGGATGACGGTTTGCGGCGACTGGTCCGCCACACTCTTTTCGAGGGTCAGGAGACTGCGCGGCTCGTTCGACAGGCGGGTGTCGACATGGAAGCGGCCTTCGATGAATGGCAGGCTGAGTGGCAGGCGCTCATCGAGCAGGAATCCGGCTTGGGACCAGGGGCCACAACCGATCCGGCTGCGAAGGCCATCGGTTTCCAGAAGAAGCGGTTGGCCGACGAGTATCTGCTGCGCGAGCTGGCGACCCAGGGCTTCCTTCCAGGCTATGGATTCCCGACCTCCATCGCCAGCTTTGACAACACGACAGTCAGTGCTGCGAGGCGTTTACCACCTCCGGACCAGCCTGCCACACGCGGTCGCGACGACAATCGCTTTCAGAAACGGGATCTCGCCAGCCGAGACTTGGTGACCGCGCTGCGTGAATACGCCCCCGGTGCCGAGCTGGTGATGGACGGACTGGTGTATCGATCGGCGGGAATCACCCTGAACTGGCATATCCCGGCAGATCAGGAGGGCGCCAGGGAAACCCAGGCGATCAAGTTCGCTTGGCGTTGCCGAAGCTGCGGCGCGAGTGGCACGACGATGTCGCTGAAGCTCGCTTCGACCTGCGACGCTTGCGGTGCTGGCGTGGAAGCCAAAGACATCCAGCAGTTTCTCGAACCAGCCGGGTTTTCGGTCGACTTCTATGAAGAGCCGCACAACGACGTGACGAGACAGCAGTTTGTCCCGGTCGAGCGCCCATGGATCAGCGCGAGAGGAGATTGGTCCCCCCTGCCGAATCCGGCCTTGGGGCGGTTTCGCGTGACTACCGACGGACGTGTGTATCACCATTCGGCCGGTCTTCATGGCAAAGGCTACGCTCTGTGTCTGAGTTGCGGACGTGCCGAACCGATGCTTGCGAATGGGAATCCGCCAGACGTTCTTTCGCCCGGCTCAACGCACAAGAAGCTGCGCAGCCGAGCGGCCGACAGGGTGTGCAGCGGCAGCACCAATCGATACCAGATCAAGACTGGAATCGCGCTCGGCCATCAGGTGCGCACAGATGTTCTGGAGATTCAACTTCGCGATCTAAATGGCCAGTGGATCACCCATCGCGGCATCGCACTGACCATTGCCGTCGCGTTACGTGACGCGCTTGCTGCATTGCTTGGCGTTCAGGCGGGCGAGTTGGGATGCGATGTTCAGGAAACCCGCGCCGCGGACAACCAGCGCTGCCAGTCCGTTTTCGTCTTCGACCGGTATGCTGCAGGCTATGCGTCGAGCGCCGAACGTCTGGTCAACGACATGTTCAGGGAAGCAGCCAAGCGTCTGGATTGCCCGAAAGGGTGCGACAGCAGTTGCCCACATTGCATTCTCGATTTCGATCAGCGATTCGAGGCCGGGGTGCTCGACCGATTTGCAGCACTGACTGTCATTTCGAGCGACTGGCTGGACATGCTGAGGATTCCGGAATCGCTTCGCTACTTCGGAGACAGCTCAAGGGTCGAGATCTCGGGAATGGTGGCGGCGGTGTTGCGGGAAAGCAGCCATCCAGATGCGCTGCAAACACGCCTGTTTACGGGCGGCTCGTCGGACAGAATCGATCTTGCGGCTTCCTCACTCAGGCTGGTCGCCTACCGCCTCGCGGCACTTTCACGTCCGGTCGAAATCGTGATCGAGAAGTCCTTGCTTGAGAGGCTTTCCGAAGCCAACCGGTTTGCATTGTCGAGTCTGGCCGATCATCCGGGAATCACCATCGGCTTGGCGACCGCGCTGCCGCGCGCCTCTGGTGTCAGCGTCCTCGCCGAGGTCAGCCACGGCTTGTCTGGCGTTGCATGGGCCAGCACAGACGGCGAGTCGATCGTACCGAATGAGGAATGGGGAGCCTCGCGGGCACCGTTGGTCATTGGCACCCTCACGAGCGGAACCGGCACAGTGAGCAACAGGCTGGAATCAGCCGAGATCAGGCCGCAGGTACTTGCTGCTGGCGACCGCGAGATTGTCCTGCATCATCAGGTGGATGGTCCGCTCCAGGGATTCGGAAAAAGGCTGTGGCAGGTCATTGCCGACGAACACCATGGAACCTTGCAGCAAGTCCAGAACTCCGGCGCGGATGTGGTCGCGATAACGTACAGTGACCGCTATCTCTTTACGCCGCTGTCAATTGCGCTGCTGGTGGATCTCGTCAGCCGTCTCAAGGCGATCGTGGGACAGGCGCGCTGGGACAACCCGGAGCTTACGATAACGACAACCACCGTTCGCAGCGGTGGTGAGAGCCGCGTGTTCAACCGCGTCTTCGCCGATTGGCCTGACCTGAGTGTCCGCGACGCCGTGGCAAGAGGGGCGTTCGAGTACCTGGGGATCCGCACGACAGTCCTGGTGCCAAACAAGTTCTCGGTACAACATGGCCGCGTACTGGAAGTGAGGTTTTCAGATGGCAAGACGCTGACGGTGCGGCTGGACCAGGGAGTCAGCTACTGGCGTGTGCCTGCGTTGTCGGGTTCAAGGCAGTGCCCGGTGGCATTCGATTTCACCAGACCAGTAAACGAACAGATCAGAGAGGTAGTGGAGATGCGCGTTCCTGTTGAAGGAGGTGCGTTACCTACTGAATTCTTTGTGAAGCTTCGCTAGCTCCGCCGTGAACTGAGGTGCGAAGACATCGAGTTTCAGTGCTCAGCCTACCGTGGAACCAAGAGCTGGATACATTCTCTGCACTTGTCCAGTCGGCAGGCTTGGATGTTCATGCGCATCTAGCGCTGGTCAAGAATCGGCAGTACGGCGACAGCAGGGGGAGAACGCCAGCCAAAATGAACCACGGGTGTGAACGGTGCCGAATGCGAGGCGGGAAAAATGAACGCGTGCTCGTGCTTGGACTGGATGTCGAGGGGCCATGCGCATTTCAGAGCAGCATGACCCATTGGCCCAGTGACGAGGATGCGTTCAAACCGCCCCAGGAAGGATTCGCGATTGCAAATCATCGCAAGACGATTCCAAGGTAGTGTGCGGCGAACGGTCAGCGCGATACGCGTCGTCAGTCACGGGGGTACGACTACTCTCGTCGTGGCGAACTGCTTGTCGGCACCGTCGGGAGTATCACCGGCACCAACTCTCTGTCGATTACGCCGCGCCACGAATCGGCTTGATCACCGCGCCGGACATCACGGCCGTGCAGAACGCGGCCCAATCCGCCATCAGAGCAGCACGCTTGGTAAACTGCGAACCTCTTTGATACGCACGCTCGACGGCATCCGGCAGCTGGTGCGCCAGCGCGTGCTCGGCGACCTCGCGCGGGTAGTTGGTCGTCTCAGCCGCCCACATACGGAAGCTGCTGCGGAATCCGTGAACCGTGATTCCCTCGCCGTTGGCATCCGCCCAGACGGGCTTGTCGTCGCCGTTCATGCGGCGGATCACTGCGGTCAGGGACATATCCGACAATGGCTGGCCTTTCGTGCCGGCGAACACAATCTCACCGTCCTTCGGCATGGATTCCAGCAGGGCCAGTGCCGCATCGCTCAATGGAACCTCGTGCTCACGCGTGGCCTTCATCCGTTCGGCCGGGATTCTCCAGACCTTGCCAGCCATATCGAACTCAGCCCATCGGGCGCCGCGCACCTCGCCCGACCGGCACGCAGTCAGGATGGTGAACTCTACTGCCCGAGCCGATACACCCTCACGCATGTGCAGGGCAGCCATGAACGCGCCGATGCGCGGCCACGGTAGTGATGGATGGTGTTTCGTCCTGCTGGTCTTGCTGATCGTCGCCAGCAAGTTTTCAAGGTGGCCTTTCCAACGGGCAGGGTTCTCGCCGGTACGGTAGCCGCTGGTGGTGGCCCAGCCCAGCACGGATTCGATACGACCGCGCACGCGACTCGCGGTTTCGGTCTTGCTCTCCCATATCGGCGCAAGACATTTCACGACCAGGCCGGTGTCGATCTCTGCCACAGGTAAATGGCCGAACACCGGACTGGCGTAGGTACTGAGTGTGTTGGTCCACTGTTCGCCATGCTTGACGTTTTTCCAGCCCGCCTTGTGCGCCAGGATGTACGCCTCGGCACACTGATCGAAAGTCATCATCTTGGCAGCGGCCAGCGCGGCGGCGATTTGGTTCTGCTTCTTGGCCGCCAAAGGATTGATGCCGTCGACAAGCAGCTTCCGTGCGTCCAGCGCCTTCTGCCGCGCCTCAGCCAGACTCACGGTATGCGTCGGCCCCAACCCCATGCCGTACGGCTTACCGGCCACCATGTAACGAAACAGCCACGACTTCGCGCCCGTGGAGGTGATCTGGAGCGTCAAGCCGCCGCCGTCGCCATAGAGCCCAGGCTTGGTGAGCTTGCTGACTTGCAGTGCAGAAAGTCGTTGCTGTTGGCGTGCCATGCCATCCGTTCCACTATCAAAATGACTATCAAACTATAGCCGGATTTGACGGGATTGTATAGGACCATCTTAGATGCTAGTATTGTTCAAGGTGTTGATGGATAGGCGGTTTTAAGGACGCTTCGGGATTCTTCTGGAGTCTAATCAGGCGGACTTCGTCTCCGCCAAGACACCGGCCGCCAACACGACAACCCCGCTCAACGCCTGCTTTGCGGGGTTTTTCGTTTAGAGGTGGCCCCGGAATTTCGGACAGCAGGATAAGTGGTAGCCTTGCCCCATTGAACGGCTGCGGAAGCAGCCCCAACAGGAGCGAGAGCATGACGAGAAGGACGAGGCGGAACCACACGCCGGCATTCAAGGCGCAGGTGGCGCTGGCGGCGCTGAAGAGCGACAAGACGCTGACCGAACTGGCGCAGCAGTACGACATTCACCCGAACCAGATCACGGACTGGAAGCGGCAGCTGACGGAGCGTGCGGTCCAGGTTTTTGGGGATACCAGCGTTCCTGCGAGCAGCGATCCGGACTTGACGAAACTGCACGCCAAGATCGGACAGCTGACGCTGGAGAAGGATTTTTTAGAACATGCGCTCACCAAGGCGGGCTTGCTGAGCGCAAGAAGATGATTGACCGCAAGCACAAGCTCCCTGTCGCGCATCAGTGCTCCCTCCTCGGGGTGGCCCGTTCGAGCGCGTACGACACGCCGCGCGAGGTCTCGGCGGAGGATCTGGCGCTGATGCGCCGGATCGACGAGTTGCATCTGGAGCACCCCTTCGCCGGCGCCCGCATGTTGCGCGATCTGCTGCGCCCCGAGGGCTTCCAGGCCGGCCGCCGACACATCGGCACACTGATGGCGCGCATGGGCATCGAGGCCTTGTATCGGAAGCCCAACACCTCTCGTCGGCGGCGCGGCGACGAAATCCGTCCGTATCTCCTGCGCGATCTTGCCGTCGAGCGGCCCAACCAGGTGTGGGCGGCGGACATCACCTACATTCCGATGCGCCGGGGCTTCCTCTACCTGTTCGCCGTGATCGACTGGTACTCGCGGCGGGTGCTCGCCTGGCGACTGTCCAACACCCTGACGACCGACTTCTGTCTGGACGCCATCCGGGAAGCCATCCACCGGCACGGCTGCCCGGAGATCTTCAACACCGATCAGGGTTGCCAGTTCACCAGCGGCGAATTCACCGGGATGCTCAAGGCGCACGGCATCCGGATCAGCATGGACGGCAAGGGGTCCTGGCGGGACAACGTGTTTGTCGAGCGCCTGTGGAAGACGCTCAAGTACGAGGAAGTGTATCTCAAGGCCTATGACAGCGTCGCCGATGCGAAAGCCAACCTGGGCACCTATGTACGCTTCTACAACGAGCGACGGCCTCATCGCGCTCTGGGTGACAGGACGCCAGACGCCACCTACTTCGCGGCACTCGCGTCCGCCATCCGAGCCGCCGCATAAAGCATGAGGAACGGGCTCCGTGGATTTGTGGACGATGCGCTCACGCGCACCGGGCCGCTTGCCGTGGAAAAGTCTGGCGACTTTCCCACCGCGCGTCCCTTCGCCCACAAGCTCCACCGAGCTCTATTCGGTTCGGACAAAATTCCAGAAGGTCAAAACCAATCGTATCACCGGTCAACCAGACCACAGCCGGCAGGGCTCCACTGACCACTTATCCTCGAGCATTTCCTGTCCAAACAAGCGGGGCCACCTCTCTGTTCGAGAAGGCATACGGCTACATCCGCCAGTATTATTGAGGAAAATGGCAACAGTGATGGATCTGAATCAACCGCTTGATGATGAAGAACTCGACGAACTCGACAACTTTCTTTCCGATGAGTCTTTCGAAGAAAGGGCGATGGATGTTTCCACTCTGGAAGGCTTCATGACCGCCGTCGTCATCGGGCCGCGCCCTGTTCTTCTGTCGGAATGGCTGCCGTGGGTGTGGGATCTGGAGGAAGGCGAGACCAAGCCCAAGTTTGACAGTAAGGAGCATGCCAATCGAGTCATCTCGCTCGTCGTACGGAACTACAACAGCGTCGTCCACACATTCCTGGATCATCCGGCCTCGTGCGAACCTGTTTTCTGGCGTGGTGGCCAATGGGGTGCAGCAGAGTGGTGTGAGGGCTTCATCCTTGGCTTTCAGTTCGCCGACGAGGCCTGGAGCCTGTTGGGGGTTGCGCAACCAACCTGGTTTACCCCTTTCCTGCGTTTGGGCACCGACGATGGCATCGCGATGACCAGGGAACTCGGCGATGGCGAAAAATGGATGAACGAAATCGTGCCATCAATCGTGAGAATTCAAGCCTACTGGAAAGACAATCGTGGCAGCCAGCCTAAAGGAATCGTCCGGGGCGAGTTTCGCCTTGGCGAACAGAAGGATGTCTCACCGGTAGTTCGTGGTGGGCCGAAGATCGGCCGCAACGATCACTGCCCTTGCGGCAGTGGCAAGAAATTCAAGAAGTGCTGCGGAGCGGGCGATTCTCCGGCAGCGTTGCATTGAGGTGCATGAACGGAACACCCTGCACCCGTTGGCCACGACCCAGGGAGAGCTACCGCCCAGGGCGTGGTATCTCTTCGCGCCACCAGCAGAACCTCAGGCAGCGGACAACATGGGTCAGGTTTCCCATTATTCCTGACGTTCAGACTTACTACTGCCTTCGTTCCGAATCAATGCTCGAAGCAGTGCTGCAAACAAGGTATCAGGATTGTCAATGGTGGTCAAGAAGCGCCGATAACTGGCTGCGAGCGGTCGAGGATGTGACCGGGGAGGGATGGTCCATGGTCGAGACGGATTGGGGTTTCGGGGCGGCTGGGCGACCGATGGTGCGGCAGGAGGGCGCGTCGGAAGGAGCCCGAAGGGCGACTGGAGACGCGCCCTCCTGCCGCGCGGCGGCCATCGGGGAAACCTGCCGCGGATGCGGCCAAGGGTTGCAGGCGGGGATGATAAGCCCGCTCGCGATGCGGTAAAAAGGACCCGCCAAGGAGAACGGGCACGACACCGGCCAAACCCGCAAAGTCCACGCCGATGTCGTGCCCCACACCGTGCTGGGCACGGGTGCAGGGAGAGTATTTCACGAGCGGCGTCTTCCTGTCGATAGCTCATTGGCGTGACGGGAACCGCCAATGGAAGCCACCGGCCGACTCTTCCTGTGCCATTGCTGCCGCACCCAGGTCGTCGTCTGCAGCCGCTGCGACCGGGGCCAGATCTACTGTGCTGCTGGCTGCGCCGAGGCGGCCCGCCGCGCTTCCCTCCAGGCAGCCGGCCGCCGTTACCAGAAGAGCCGGAATGGCCGCCTCAAGCATGCCGAAAGCAACCGCCGTTACCGGCTGCGTCAGCAGAATGTGACGCATCAGGGTTCTATGCCACCGGCACCAGATGATTTACTGCCGGCGAACTCGGCAGTGGGCCCGGAACCGGCGGCAGTCGGTTCGACCGCCCCTTCCCGGACGGTGCGCTGCCATTTCTGCGGGATGCGCTGTTCGGGCTGGCTCAGGCAGGGCTTCCTGGGCAGCTGCCGGGTTCCATCCGCTATCTCACCTGATCGAAGAGGAACCCGAGTTGAGCATTTCCACTGATACGCAAGCGCAGATTCTGCGCTACTACCATGCCGAGCGCTGGCGCATCGGCACCATCGCCAGCCAGCTGGGCGTCCATCATGGCACCGTCCGGCGTGTCCTGACGCAGGCGGGTCTGCCACGCACCGGCATCGCGCCGCGGCCTTCCCGCATCGACCCCTACCTGCCCTTGATCCACGCGACCCTGGCGCAGTTTCCGACCCTGACGGCCAGGCGGCTGTACGTCATGGTCAAGGAACGCGGCTACTCCGGCGGTCCCGATCACTTTCGTCATCTGGTCGCCTTGCATCGTCCGCGACCGAAGGCGGAAGCCTACCTGCGGCTCTCGACGCTGCCCGGCGAACAGGCACAGGTCGATTGGGGGCACTTCGGCCACCTGGAAATCGGCCGCGCTCGCCGGGCACTGCTGGCTTTCGTGATGGTGCTGGCGTGGTCGCGCATGATCTATCTGCGCTTCTTTCTCGATGCGCGCATGGAGAACTTCCTGCGCGGCCATGTCGGAGCGTTTGACGCCTGGAGGGGTCTGCCGAGAGTGCTGCTGTACGACAACCTCAAGAGCGCCGTCCTCGAGCGACAAGGGCAGGCGATCCGTTTCAATCCCACCCTACTGCAGTTCGCCGGTCATTATCGCTACGAGCCTCGCCCGGTGGCGATCGCGCGGGGCAATGAGAAGGGGCGCGTGGAAAGGGCCATTCGCTATGTTCGCGAAGCCTTCTTCGCCGGTCGCAGCTTCCTGGATCTGGCGGACCTCAATGCACGGGCGGAAGCTTGGTGTTCGGGAGAGGCGGCGGACCGGCGTTGCCCCGAGGACCCTTCGCTGAGCGTGCGCGAAGCCTTCGCGCTGGAAGCCGCCCATCTGCTGGCGCTGCCGGAGCATGCGTATCCGACCGATGAGCAGGTGGCGGTGAAGGTCGGCAAGACGCCCTATGTGCGCTTCGACCTGAATGACTATTCGGTGCCGCCGGAGCAGGTGCAGCAGACGCTGACGGTGGTCGCCGACCCGCTGCGAGTGCGCATCGTCGATGGGCCGACGCTACTGGCGACGCACCGGCGCAGTTATGACCGGGGGCAGTGCATCGAGGATCCCGCCCATATCGCGACGCTGGTCGAACAGAAGCACCAAGCGAGTCTGCACCGGGGGACCGACCGGCTGACGCGGGCGGTACCGGAAAGCCGGGAGTTGCTCGTCCAGGCGGCCGGCCGGGGGGCGAATCTGGGAACGATCACGGCGGCGCTGTTGCGTCTGCTCGATCGCTACGGTGCAAGCGAGTTGCGGGCGGGCATCGAGGAGGCCTTGGCCCGTCAGGTGCCGCACCTGAATGCGGTGCGCCTGGCGCTGGAGCGCCGGCGCGAAGCGACCGACCGGCCGCCACCGGTCGAGATCCCCTTGCCCGAGCACCTGCAGCGCCGCGATACGCCGGTCCGGCCGCATCGGCTGGAACCCTACGACCGGCTGACGGGGGCGACCGATGATCCCGAGTGAGGCCTTGCGCAAACGGGCGGAAGCCTTGCATCTGCACGGCTTGCTGGCGCATTGGTCGGAGCTGGCCGAGTGCGCTTGGGTCGAGCCCTTGCTGACTTGGGAGGAGACCGAACGGGCCCGGCGCAGTCTGGAGCGCCGTCTCGCCGAGGCGCACATCGGTCGCTTCAAGCCGCTCGCGGATTTCGATTGGGACTGGCCGGAGCAGTGCGATCGGACAGCGATCAGCGAGTTGATGAGCCTGGAGTTCCTGAAGAGCGCGAGCAATGCCATTCTGGTCGGGGCGAGTGGGCTGGGCAAGTCGACGATCGCCCGTAACATCGCACACCGGGCCGTCCTGTCCGGGCATACGGTGCTGTTCACCCGAGTTCGACACTTTTCGCGTGCCATACGCATAGACGGGGCTTCGGCCCCAATAAAAACAAGGGGTTGGCGCGCAGCTGGAAATTTCGTGTAGTGACACGTCTGGCGTAAAAGACTATTGCGATCATGTCTGTATGAGGATACAGTAGCGACATGTTCGTGAAGATCACCACGTCCGGCCCGCGCCAGTACGTCAAGCTCCTCGAGGCCTACCGAGACCCCTCCGGGGTACCTCGCCAGCGGGTCATCGCCACCTTGGGGCGCATCGAAGCGGTGCGATCCGGCGAGACCGACTCGTTGCTCAACGGTCTGCTGCGGGCGGCGGGCAAGCCCTCCCTCGAGGAAGGGACCGGCGAGGTCGCCTTTGCACCGGCGCTGTCGGTCGGCGACACCTGGCTGCTGACCGCCCTGTGGAAAGAGTTGGGCTTCGCCGACGCCTTTCGCCGGCTGCTGCGCAATCGCCACCAGTTCGACGCCGAAGGTCTGCTGCGGGTGATGGTGTTCAACCGGCTGTGTGATCCGGAGTCCAAGCTGGGGATCCTGCGCTGGCTGGAGGGCACCCGTGTTCCCGAGGTCAGCGCCGATTCGGTCACCCACCAGCACCTGCTGCGCACGATGGATACTCTGGCGGAGGGTGCCGACCGGGTTGACGACGCTCTGGCAGCTCTCCTGCGGCCGTTGATCGATCAGGAGTTGGCGATCGTCTTCTACGACCTGACGACGATCCGTGCCGAAGGATGCACCGATGAGTCCGAGGACCTGCGGCACTTTGGCCATGCCAAGGAGGGTGGGACGGTACGCCAGGTGATGCTCGGGGTGGTGCAGACGGCGGACGGCTTGCCGATCCATCATGAGGTCTTTGCCGGCAATACCGGCGAGACGACGACGCTGGTGCCGACGATCGAGAAAGTGTTGGCACGCTATCCGATCAAACGCGTGGTACTGGTCGCCGATCGGGGTCTGCTGAGTCTCGACAATCTCGAAGCCATCCGGGCGCTGCGCGTCGGCGATCAGCCGTTGGAGTTCATTCTGGCCGTCCCGGCGCGGCGCTACGGGGATTTTGACCGCCTGCTCACCCCGTTCCACGAGAAGAGTTGCCGGCCGGCGACGGCAGAGGTCTTTGGTGAGCTGAAGTGGGAGGGGTTTCGTCTGATCGTTGCCCATCGCCCCGATAGGGCCAGCGAGCAGGGTCGCGTACGCGATGAGCGCATTGCGGCGCTGGAGAGGGATGCCGCGCAGTGGGCGGAGAAACTCGATGGCCAGGAGGCCGGCCAGAAACACCCGGGCAAGAAGCTGTCAGACGCCGGCACGATCGCCCGTTTCTACAAGGCGGTCGCTGACGCGCATCTGGCGCACATCATCAAGGTCAATCTCGCCTCCGAGGTGTTCACCTACGAGATCGACGAACGGGCGCTGAGGCGCGCGCGGCTCATGGATGGCAAGCTGATCCTCGTTTCCAACGTTCCGGATTCTCCCCCGGCCGAGATCGTGGCGCGCTACAAGGCGCTGGCGGACATCGAACGAGGATTCCGTGTTCTGAAGTCCGAGATCGAAATCGCGCCGGTCTTCCACCGCCTGCCGGATCGCATCCGGGCGCACGCCTTGATCTGCTTCCTGGCATTGCTGCTCTATCGGGTGCTGCGCCTGCGCCTCAAGGCGAAGGCCAGCCCCCTCTCCCCGGAGCGCGCTCTGGAGATCGCCCGCCACATCCAGTACCACCAGGTCACGCTGCATCAACGCCAGTCAGCCTCCGGCCTGTCCGCCATCACCCCCCAACAGAAGGAGCTGTTCGACACCGTCGCCCTGCCCGAGCCCTCCGCTAGACGTCTGTAGTGCCAATTCCGAACCGGTGAATTGCGCACAAACAATCACTTAGCCGTATTTTTGTCGAACTCGGGTGTTCACCACCGCCGGTCAGCTCCTCGGCGACCTGGCAGCGATCGACAGCGATTCGGCTCTGCGCCGGCGACTGCGTCATTATGCGGCGCCGGCGCTGCTGGTGATCGACGAGGTCGGCTATCTGTCGTATTCGAACCGCCACGCCGATCTGCTCTTCGAGCTGGTCAACCGGCGCCACGAGTGCCGCAGCACGCTGATCACGACCAACCGTTCGTTCTCCGAGTGGTCGGAGGTCTTCCCCAATGCGGCCTGTACCGTCGCCCTGATCGATCGTCTCGTTCATCACGCCGAGATCGTCGCCATCAAGGGGGAATCCTATCGGCGCAAGGAGGCGCAGGAACGGACGGAGCAGCGCACCCAGAAACGTCGATCCACCGTCGGGGCTGCCGCATGAAGCCTTATCACCTGCCTTCCGGACTGGGCGCTGGGCTCGATTTCCTGATCTGTGCCGACTGGACCCCGGAGCAGGCGCTGGCCGTCGTCGAACTGCTCGAAGATCTGCGTGACCGCATCTGGGCCCACTACGACCTCGCGCTCCTCGATCTGCTGCGAGATGAACGCACCGGTCCGGGCGAAACACTTCCCGGTAACCACAGCACAGCCGACGACTGGCCTGACGAACCCCCATTCTGAACATCGCCGGTCGCTCAGACTTCAAGGGGCCTCAGCGGCCCCTTTTTATGTCGACCTCAACAGTCAACCATTCTTCGCCATCTTTGCGCGCCAGATATCCGCGGTTCTTCGCAGCCACTAACACAGGATCGAAGGGCTTGGCCAGGAAGTCGCTCATTCCCGCCCTGAAGCAGCTTTCCTTGTCTTCGGCGAAGGCGTTCGCGGTCATGGCGATAATGGGAGTATCCCGATGGCCGGAAAGCCGGCGTATCTCCCGGGTCGCTTCAAGTCCGTTGACCTCGGGCATCTGCATGTCCATGAAAATCGCCGCATAGTCCTTGCGCCGGGCCATCGCGATCGCCTTGGCGCCGTCTTCAGCAACCTCGACTTCCAGTCCGACCGCTTCAAACTGTAATTGGGCGACTTCCCGATTGACCGGCTCGTCATCGACTACCAGAATGCGCTGACCGGAGCAGTGATGCTTGAGCAGGCTTTCGGCATCTGCATTGTTTTCGAGGTGCTTTGCTTGCCGTTGCTCCGTTCCCTTTTTCAGCTTCGCGGTAAACCAGAAGGTGCTGCCCACTCCCGGCGTGCTTTCGGCCCCAGCTTCACCGCCCATGAGTGCGGCGAGGCGCCGGTTGATGGCCAGCCCAAGACCGGTCCCGCCGTACTTGCGGTTCATCGAGTTGTCGGCCTGCTCGAAGGCGCTGAACAGCCGAGGAATGGCTTCGGGTGCAATGCCGATACCCGTATCCCGAACTTCGAAACGCAGCACCACTGCTTCGTCCGTCTGCTCCTTTAGGACGACGCGCAGGGTTACGCTGCCGGCTTCGGTGAACTTGATGGCGTTGCCGGCGTAGTTGAGCAGCGCTTGCTGTAGACGGGTTGGATCGCCCACCAAGACCAGATCCGGCGGCACCGATTCGGTCTGGGCCACTAGGCGGATGTTCTTGGTCAGGGCACGTTCGGACAGGATGGAGCTAACCCGGCCCAACAGGCTGTCGATGACTATGGGCGCTTCTTCCAGAACGAACTTGCCGGCCTCGATCTTGGAGAGGTCGAGAATGTTGTCGATGACGCTCAGCAGGTGCTGGGCCGCGTTGTCGATCTTGTTGAGGCGATCCGCCTGCTTCGAGGTGACGCCTTCGCGGCGCAGCAGATGCGCCATACCAACAATACCGTTCATCGGCGTGCGGATCTCATGGCTCATGTTGGCAAGGAAAGCACTCTTGGCAATGTTGGCCGCGTCAGCGGCTTCCTTGGCAAGGGCCAAGTCTCTTGTTCTTTCCTCGACAAGTTTCTCCAGATGGCTTCTGTGCTGATTCAACTCCGCTTTTGTCAGTTCTTGCTCGGTAATGTCAGCATTGATGCCAAGCATACGCTCCGCTTTGTCATTGGCGCCATGAATTACAACGGCATTGGCTTTGATGTACTTGACTGTGCCATCCCGGTGTAAAACGCGGAAAATCGTGTCAAACTCCTTTTCGCCATTTAGGGCTGCCTGACAATCCGCAACCGCTTGCTCTTTGTCATCAGGATGCAATCCGTTCAGCCAGGCATCGATAGTGCTGGGGGTTGCCTCCTTGCTTACCCCATATAGCTCATACATCCGTTCATCCCACAGCATCGTATTATTACTAAGCAATAAACGTCTGCTGTTCATATTGTACGAGCGCAATCCGGATGCCGAAAAAACCCTCGCACGATCTCTGGAAGATTTTGAAGGTGCTCCAGCGCCCCCTCAATGAGACGCCGCAGGCTGATTTTGTCGAGCGGCTTCTGTTTCGCCACGCGTTCCTTGACGCTCTTCCACACTTGCTCGTCCGGATTGAGTTGCGGCGAGTAAGGCGGCAGGAAGTGCAGTTCCAGCATGCCGTTGGTGGACGCGACGTATTCGCTCACCAGCTTCGCTTTGTGAATCGAATGACCATCGACAACCAGGAAAATGGGCTGCGTCGCGCCGAGCATGAGTTGTTCGAGGAAGGTACGGAACACCGCGGCGTTGACCAGACCCTCGTGAAGCATGAACTGAAGTTGCCCGCCCGTGCCAACTGCCGACAGCATCTGGACGGAGACGCGCTGGCCTGTGGTGCGTACCACCGGCGTCCGGCCGCGAGGCGCCCAAGTCGTGCCCGCGTGGTAGTCCGAGCGCATCCCAGCCTCGTCAGCGAACATGATCAACGCCCCACGAGCCCTCGCACGTGCCTGGAGAGCGGGGTACTCCTCCGTGTGCCAGCGCTGCACCAGCGCCGCATCCTGCTGATAGGCACGGTACAGCGGGCGCTGGGCAGTGAATCCGAGTTGCCGCATGACCTTGCCCAAGGTCGGCAGGCTCAGCGTCATCTGAAACTGCCGTTCGATCAGGCTGCCGATCAGGCGCAAGGTCCACAACCCGAAGTCAAACTTCAACTGGTCGGGCGTGCGGTCGCGAACCGTATCGGCAATCCAGCGCAACTGATCCGGGCTGACCTTCGGCGGCCGACCCGCGCCTTCTCGGGCAAGCAACGCGTTCTGACCACCGTCGTAAAATGCCGCCACCCATTTGAAAACCGCGCGCACCGAGACATCAAAATGGCGCGCCACGTCACTCGCCGGCATACCAGACCGAACCATTTTGACGCTTTGCATGCGTATCCATTGCTGTTCCATGCGGCGAGAAGTGAAAACCGGCCTTGGGGGAATCGAATGAAAGTTCATGGCGAGCATTATACATGAAACTCGTCCGCGCGCCAGAACTCAATGCACGCAATTTATTTATTGCTTAGTACTGACGTTCCAGTCCCACACGCCAAGCTTGGCGGATGCGGTAGCCAGCAGAAGTCGCTGCGTCAGATTCTTCAGATCTTCTTCTGCCCGGTTCCGCTCGGTGATGTCCAATCCCAGTGCGAGAAGGCCAGTCACGTTTCCGCCGCCATCCTTGAGAACCCTGTCATACCACTCAATCGCGATCTCTCGTCCATCCTTGGTCAGAATAGGCGTTACGTTGCCTTTCGAGGCAACTCCCCCAATTGATTTGCCAAACAGATTTCGGGTTTTCGATATTTCCCTAGTGGGGAGAAAGCTGCTGAACCATTCTTTACCAGCGACTTCATCCTGCGTATATTGCGTCAACTCCTCCATGTACTGGTTAATCCGAAGGATGCGACCTTTGGCATCCAGAACCAGGACGATGGCTTGAGCGGTCTGGATCAACGTCTCGGCAAAATCCCGTTCCTGGCGCAGGCCTGCCGAAGCGGCAACAACGTCCTGACGGGCAAGCTCCAAACGCTGGTGACGCTGCTCGCCTTCAGTGAATAGAATCGCAACCAGGTACCCGTCGGATGCGAGGCTAATCATGTAAAAGTAAAAATTCGACAGTCCCGTCTTGGCAATGTCGTCCGCAAAAAACCCCAAGCCGAGTATTGCGCCTATGAGCGCCTGGATCGCGGTGAGCAGCAGCACGATGGTCGTGCCTGCTGTTCCCAGACGCAACCCGGCAAGCGTGACGAATAAGAACATCCAGTAACCACGGGCGATCTGACCGAGAGAATCGTGGAATCCATTCAAGAACAGTACGTGCCCACAAAGGGCGGCCAGACAAATGATCAGGGTGCCATCCAAGATCCTGTTGGCAAGTTCCTCTTTGCGGTCACGCCAATTCACAGCAACCAGCAAAAGCGTCATGGTTATGACAAAGCCGAACGCAAATCCCGCAATTCGATGCAGAAAAGAATTGACTTCGAGAACAGGCAGATTGGCTTTTGATTGGAGAGTGGCTATGGTCGCGGCCAGGATAGCCATACCCAAAGCGGCGCCGAAGAGCCTGAAAAAGTCTCTGATCTCTACAAACAACAACCGTCGATCGGTGGTGTTCCTGTATATCCAGCCACCGAATCCCAGAACGATTACGCTGCCAAGTGAGTTCCAGACAACGGTTTCAATAAGGGTTCCGAAAATCAGATTGCCGACGATTGTTGCGATAAGTGCGACGCCGAGAATGCGGTAACCATGCACAGCCACAAGGTAGACGGTCGGCCCCGATGCGAGCCATGAAAAACCAAAGACGTCGTTTGTGCCGAATATCTCTTTAACCCCGAGCGCGGATAGGATGTAAAGCGCAAAAAGGGCTAACGCATCTCTCAAGAGTACAAACGAAACAGGACGATTCATTTCGTTGGGCTGTATTCTGTCAGACATGGAAGTGTGCGGTTACTCTCGATCGTGGGTCTCGGTTCTTGTGCAATATTAACCTACGCCATCAAGAATTCTTTGCACGTGCCTGCCTTTGAAGAATACCCAGCGTTTCGTTCCTCATAGCAGAATGCGAAGATATCTGCTATCAGAGGGATTCGGTCGCCCGAATGACTGCTCAAGCGCGGCACCGTACGTCCGGTTGTGGCCGAACCGAGACGGTCGGAGAAGCCCATTCCAATGCTTCGTTGCCACACGGCATAGCGCCAATTTAACCACGAATACCCGAAACCCGCAGCAACATTAGCCATCGCCCCACCGCGCCGCCTCCCGGCGGCGTTCTTGTGCCCATCGAACCTGCCTCGCGTGGGTTCTTGCTTTTGGAGAAACACATGAGCAGGCGACTGCGCGAGCTTCAGGCGCACAAGACCACCCTGGTCAGGGAAGCCCGCGCGCTGACCGACCGCGCCGTTTCCGCGAACCGCGACCTCTCCGACGAGGAAGTCGCTACGTTCGACGCCCTGCGCGCGCGGATTGAGGTTCCCGCGGAATTTCGTCCTCCAAGGGTGACATAAGATGACGTTACTTTGGAAGGCGGAAGAATGGAGATACCGAAGCAGGGATATACACTGGAATTCAAGGAACTGGCGATCAAGCGGGTGAAGAACGGGCAGGCGCTGGCGGGAGTGGCGAAGGAACTGGGGTTGGTTGAGCAGACCTTGCGCAACTGGGTCAAGGCGGCGGCAACGGGCAAGCTCAGTGGCGCCGGCGGCAAAGCGGTGACGCCGGAAGAGATGGAACTCTCGCGGCTACGGGCCGACAACATCGCGGCCCAAGCGCGAGCTGGAAATCATAAAAAAGGCGGCGGCGTACCTCGCGAAGAATGCGCTGTGAAGTACGCCGGGATCGATGCGCAAGGCAAGGCATTCGCGCTGTCCGGTATGTGCGAGGCCCTGGAGGTCAGGCTGAGCGGCTATCGGGCCTGGAAATGCGGCGGCACCGAGGACCGTCGGCGGCTGAGCGACAGCCAGATGCTGGCGCTGATCGGTGCCATCCATGCGGAACTCAAAGGCGCCCACGGCAGTCCGCGGATGGTGCGGCAATGGCGGGCTCGCGGCTTCCCGGCCAACAAGAAACGGGTGGAGCGCCTGATGCGAGACCATGGCATTCGTGCCCGCCAAAAGTGGCCCTACAAGGTGACAACGGACTCGAAACACGGCCTGCCAGTGGCGGAAATCCTGCTGGATCGCAACTTCACGCCGAGTGCGCCGAATCAAGCGTGGGCGTCGGACATCACGCATTTGTGGACGAACGAAGGCTGGCTCTACCTGGCCATCGTTCTCGACTTGTTCAACCGCGAGGTCGTAGGCTGGTCCTTGAAGCCGCGCATGACGGCGGACATCGCCCCGGATGCGCTGACCATGGCCTGGTTCAGGAAGCGGCCGGCACCGGGGCTGCTGCATCATTCCGACCGGGGCAGCCAAGTATGCCAGCCACGCCTTCCAGGACAAGCTCCAGGAATACGGCATGACCTGCCCGATGGGCCGGAAGGGCAACTGCTGGGACAACGGCCCGATGGAAAACTGGTTCAACAGCTTCAAGAACGAGCGGGTGCATGGCGCCCAGTACGCCACCCATGCCGACATCAAGGCCGCCCGTTTCGAGTACATCGAGGTGTTCTACAACCGGAAGCGGCAGCCTTCGACCCTCGTTTACCTGTCGGCGATCCAGTTCCTGGAACACTGGGTCAGCCAGCAGCATCAGGAAGAACTGATAGCATGAAACCCACTCTTGGGAAGACGAAAAACAGAGGGAAGCTCAAAATCAAGAAGTGCTGGGTCGCGGATGACGCCCCGGGTGGCCAGCGCTGATCTGCGTTAAGATCCGGGCGTCATCAGCAACCCAACCCGAGGGGCCCTTTTCATGAGCTATTTCCGGCATCATGTATTTTTCTGCTGCAATCAGCGCGGCGAGGGAGAAACCTGCTGCAACGACTCCGGCGCGACAGCGGCGCAGACCTACGCCAAGGACCGAATCGGCGAACTGCACCTCAAGGGCGCAGGCAAGGTGCGCATCAACAAGGCGGGCTGCCTCGATCGCTGCGACAACGGCCCGGTCCTGGTCGTCTACCCGGAAGGCGTCTGGTACAGCTACGTCGACACGGAGGATATCGAGGAGATCATCCAGGAGCACTTGGTACACGGACGGGTGGTCGAGCGCCTGCGCATCTGAATGCCCAAGCCAGTCCGCTCAACCCGCAGTGGCACCGGCTGCGACACCCGCCAGCGTGGCCGGCGAGCCTGCCCATGACCCGGACCACCGCCCGTGCGGGCCATTCGGGTCGCCACGGTGAGCAACTCGGCCCTCTTCCGGGAGAAATGATGCGACGTTGGCTGGTTCACCTGTTCCTGGCAGCGCTGACGTATCTGTTGGGCATTGCCATGGCGACGGCCGCGGACGGGATGCCGCGGTTGCCTGCAACGCTGAACGAAGAGGTGCGAATGCTGCCTGTGGCCGTGGGCTCGTCGAGCGTCGAACTCGAGACGACCTTCTTCGTACCGCCGGGTACCGGTCCTTTCCCGCTGGTCGTCATCAACCACGGCAGAACGGCCGGTGAACCTCGCTTCGACCCGCGTGCCCGCCATCTCGTCGCCAGTCGCGAATTCCTGCAGCGCGGCTATCTGGTGGCGATCCCGATGCGCCCGGGTTTTTCCAAGTCCGGCGGCAGCCATGCTGCTCCCCACTGCAAAATCGAAGAGCACGCACGGCTGGAGGCCGAAACGATCGTCGCCTTCCTGCGCGAGGTGCGCCTGCGACCGGACGTCGATCCCGACCGGATACTGCTCGTTGGCGAGGCGGAAGGCGGCATCGCGGCGATGGCCGTGGCTGCGACGGGCTTCCCCGGCCTGCGTGGGATCCTGAATCTTGCCGGTGGCCTGCGCTCGAGCGCAGCCGGATGCCTCTGGCAAGAGGCTCTGGTCGCGGCTTTTGCTGCCTTCGGCCGCAGCAGTACGGTGCCATCGCTCTGGTTCTACGGGAACGACGACACTTCCTCGGACAGTCAGCTGCCCGGCGACATGTGGCGCGCCTATCGTGATGCCGGTGGGCGCGCCGAACTGATCCGCCATGCGACCTCCGCTGCTGGCGATACGCGAACGATGTTTGGCAGCCCACAAGGGGTAGCGGTCTGGTGGCCGGATAGCGAACGCTTTCTGCGCGAGATCGGACTGCCGACCGAACATCGCTTCAGCCCCGGATCGACGCCGAAGCCGAAGCGAACGGGCTACGCCGACCTGAGCGACAGTGACGCATTGCCTTATCTCGACGACCGTCGGCGTGAGCTTTACCGAAGATTCCTCACCCTGCCGTTGCCACGCGCCTTCGCCATCGCAACCACCGGCAATGTCGGCTGGGCGCAGGGCGGTACCGACCCGCTGGCAGCAGCGCTCGACAACTGCGAGCGCGCAGCTCGCCACTCTTGCGCCCTGTACGCGGTCGATGAAGAGGTGGTCTGGCAGCTGGCAGACACCTCGCGACCAGTAGCAGCCGATCCATTGCGCGAGCCATGAACCCGGTCCGGATGCGACCCGATGCAGGAGGCGAGAAGGCACACCGGAGGCACCAGCGATACAGCGAGCCGAACGCGACGCGGACAGAGAAAGGACGTTGAGAAATGAAGGTCCCTACCGAACACCTGCTCGTCGACGGACCCGTCGGCAAGATCGAGATCACGGTCGAAAACCCTGGGGCACCACGCGGCATTGCGCTCGTTGCCCACCCGCACCCGTTGTTCGGAGGCGGCAACACGAACAAGGTGGTGCAGACACTGGCGCGCACCTTCAACCATCTCGACTACGTCGCTTTGCGGCCGAACTTCCGCGGCGTCGGCCTCAGTGAGGGCCAGCATGACGATGGTCGCGGCGAGACGGAAGATCTGCTCGCCGTCCTGGCGGAAGCCAAGGTCCGCTACGGCAACCTGCCGGTGGCGCTGGCAGGATTCTCCTTCGGTGCCTACGTCCAGACACGGGTTGCCGAGGTCTTGCTCGAGTTGGGGCGTCCGGCGCAACGACTGGTGCTGGTGGGTACCGCCTCCGGTTTCGTCGAAGGGGCCCGTCGCTACCAAACCAAGGCCGTGCCGGCAGACACCATCGTCATCCACGGCTCCGAGGACGCCACCGTCCCCCTGAGCAACGTCATCGAATGGGCAAAACCCCTTGAGCTGCCGGTGGTCGTCATTCCTGGCGCAGACCACTTCTTCCACCGCCGCCTGCACGTCATCCGTGAGATAGTCAGTCGCGCCTGGCGCCACTGAGGGCGCGGGCGTGCCGCGGTTTCGTGACAGCGAACTCCCCGGCATCGTCGGTATCGCCAAACGCGAGGGGAGTTACGACGAGGAGATGGTGGCACGCCTGCAGATCATTCTGCACACCTGTGACCGTGTCACGCAGGTGATTCGGGAGGCCCAGCAGCGCCGCCTTGTCGCCGAGGCGCTGCGTGAGAGCGAGCCACTACTGGGGACCGCCAGCGAAAGCATCCCCTTCGATCTCTCCCCCCACCAACGCCACTCGCCGCGACCTGCTGCAGAACTCCGCCTCGAGCCGGCTCTCGGGAAAAGTGGTTGGCGAGCGCCCGGAGGACATGGCCACCAAGGCATCGCACCTGGCCGGGAGTGCCGGACCGTGAAGAGCGCTGAAGACTCTGCATGATGCATCACTTTCCTGGCCTCGCCTACACCAAGGAAGCGGACGGCCGCACGCTGTTCGCCAATCAGGGATGGCGGAGCCACCTCCGGTCTGTCGCCGGATGCCCTGATCAGCAAGACCGACGATGAGTTGTTTCCGGCCCAGCTGGCACAGCGGATCAGTGTCGACGACCAGCGAATACCGGCCTCCGAAGAGTACAAAGAACGCCAGGATGCCTACGCTGGTTGTCGCTGGGCCACCCTCAGGTTTCGCTTGAAACGGGCTCGGCCTGGCCCCGATCCGTAGAAGTGCGGATAGCTGAAGCCGGGACGTGCACGATCGGCGGCCAGGAAACCCTGTCGACGCCAGCATGCCACGCGCCGGCAGGTTGCCACCGCAGGGGGCGAAGTGCCGACGAACAGCCCGTTCGAGGGGCAGAATCGGGTTAGAATCCTGCTCTCCCGACGCACGCCCCCGACCCGCTCACCATGCAGTTCCTCGGCTTTTCGCTACGCAACCAGCTCTTCGTCGCGCCAATGGCTGGGGTGACGGACCGCCCTTTCCGCCAACTGTGCAAGCGCATGGGTGCCGGTCTGGCGGTGTCCGAGATGGTGACGTCGAATTCGCTGCTCTACGGTAGTGCGAAGACCCGCCGCCGCGCCGACCACGACGGCGAAGTGGCACCGGTCTCGGTCCAGATCGCCGGCGCCAATCCGCTGATGATGGCCGATGCGGCGCGCTACAACGTCGACCGCGGGGCGCAGATCATCGACATCAACATGGGCTGCCCGGCGAAGAAGATCTGCAACGTGATGGCGGGTTCAGCGCTGCTGCGGGACGAACCGCTGGTAGCGCGGATTCTCGAGGCAGTGGTGAGAGCAGTCTCGGGGACACCGGTGACGCTGAAGATCCGTACCGGCTGGGACCGCGAGAACCGCAACGCGCTGCGCATCCTGAAGATCGCCGAGGAGTCGGGTGTGCGGGCGCTGGCCATGCACGGCCGGACGCGCGCCTGCGGCTACAGTGGTGAGGCGGAGTACGAAACGATCAGGCAGGTCAAGGCGGCGGCGCGCATCCCGGTGATCGCCAACGGAGACGTCGACTCGCCGGAAAAGGCTCGCGCTGTGCTCGCCAGCACCGGCGCCGACGCGGTGATGATCGGTCGTGCAGCGCAAGGACGGCCCTGGCTGTTTCGTGAGATCGAGCACTTCCTGCATACGGGCAGCCACATGTTGCCCCCGCGGGTCAGCGAGATTCGCGAGGTCCTGCTCGGACACCTGGACGATGTCTACGTCTTCTATGGCCACCACGCCGGCGTCGGTATCGCCCGCAAGCATATTTCCTGGTACACCCGCGGGCTGCCCGGCTCCGCCTTCTTTCGTCACCACATGAACCAGTTGCCGAGCATCGAGCAGCAGCGACAGGCGGTGAACGAATTCTTCCTGGCGCTCGCCGACACCAACGAACGCCTGCCTGCCACTCCGCCGGCGGTGGCAACCGGCGACATCCCTTGCGAGGAACTTGCCGCATGAAGCATGTACATCATGACGACGACGCCATCGCGACCTGCGTCCGCAAGGCGCTGGAAAACTACTTTCATACGCTCGGCGGCGAGCAACCGGCGCCGGTTTACGACATGGTAATCCGCAGCGTCGAGCGCCCGATGCTCGAGGTCGTTCTGCTGCAAGCCGGAGGCAACCAGACGCTGGCGGCCGAGATCCTCGGCATCAATCGCAACACCTTGCGCAAAAAGCTGCTCCACCACCGACTGATCACCTGAGTCGCTGCGCGACGCCAGGCGTCCTCAAGAATTCCTTTCACCCTGTTGACCCTACTGCCATGAAGATCCGTCAAGCCCTCCTCAGTCTTTCGAACAAGAACGGCGCCCTTGAGTTCGCCCGAGGACTCGTCGCCCAGGGCGTCAGGCTGCTGTCGACGGGTGGCACCGCCAGCATGCTGCGCGACGCTGGCCTGCCGGTCAGCGAAGTGGGTGACTACACCGGTTTCCCGGAAATGCTGGACGGCCGGGTCAAGACGCTGCACCCGAAGGTACACGCCGGCATCCTCGCTCGCCGCGACCTTCCCGAGCACATGGCGACACTCGAACGGTACGGCATGCCGACGATCGACCTGGTCTGTGTCAATCTCTACCCGTTCCGCGAAACCATCGCCAAGGCCGGGGTGACCCTTGACGAGGCCATCGAGAACATCGATATCGGCGGCCCGGCGATGCTCCGCTCCGCGGCCAAGAACTATGGTGGCGTGGCGGTGGTCACCGACCCCGAAGACTATCCGAAACTGCTCGGCGAGATGGCGGCCAACGACGGTGCACTCAGCCTCGAAACCCGCTTCGCTCTCGCCAGCAAGGCTTTCGTACACACGGCACGCTACGATTCGGCGATCGCCAACTGGCTGACTTCGCTCGACACAGCCGGGCAGCCGCAGGCTTTCCCGAGCCACCTGCAAGTCGCCTTCGACCGGGTCGAGGCGCTTCGCTACGGCGAGAACCCGCATCAACAGGCAGCGTTCTACCGCGACCCCGCCCCCGTCGCCGGGGCGATCGCCGGCTATCGCCAGTTGCAGGGCAAGGAACTGTCCTACAACAACATTGCCGACGCCGACGCCGCATGGGAGTGTGTCAAGACATTCGATACGCCGGCGTGCGTCATCATCAAGCACGCCAATCCATGCGGCGTTGCCATTGATGCATCGCTCGTCACGGCATACGAAAAGGCTTTCCAGACGGATTCGACGTCCGCTTTCGGTGGCATCATCGCCTTCAACGGCCCAGTGGACGCCAACGTGGTGGAAGCGATGAACGCCCGCAAGCATTTCGTCGAGGTCCTCCTCGCGCCGGCATTCACCGCCGCCGCACGGGCCCTGCTGGCGAGCAAGCAGAACCTGCGCGTGCTTGAACTGCCCCTGGCACGTGTCCATCATACTTGGGAGATGAAGCGTGTCGGCGGCGGGCTGTTGCTGCAGACACCCGACCGCTTCAACGTTCAGGAAGCGGACCTCAAGGTGGTCAGCAGGGTGGCCCCAACTGCGGCGCAGGTCGATGATCTCCTCTTCGCCTATCGTGTCGCCAAGTTCGTCAAGTCCAATGCGATCGTCTTCTGCGGCCACGGCATGACCCTCGGCGTCGGTGCCGGCCAGATGAGCCGCGTCGACTCGACGCGCATCGCGGCCAGCAAGGCGCAGAATGCCGGCCTCGACCTGGCCGGCTCATGCGTCGCTTCCGACGCCTTCTTCCCCTTCCGCGACGGGGTCGACGTGCTCGCTGCCGCCGGCGCCAAAGCGGTCATCCAGCCCGGCGGCTCGCTGCGCGACGAGGAGGTGATTGCGGCGGCCGACGAACATGGTCTGGCAATGGTCTTCACCGGCGCACGGCATTTCCGGCACTAGGAGGCCCGCTGACAAGCAGGAGGCAAGGTGCGCGGGAACAGAGGGTACCCAGACGCAACCGTCGACAGGGAAGAGAGGCTCAGATGAAACTGCTTGTGATCGGCTCCGGCGGCCGCGAACACGCCCTGGCTTGGCG
The DNA here is from genome assembly GCF_036625195.1 of Accumulibacter sp. Classification (NCBI taxonomy): domain Bacteria; kingdom Pseudomonadati; phylum Pseudomonadota; class Betaproteobacteria; genus Candidatus Accumulibacter; species Accumulibacter sp. The sequence continues at coordinate 1,743,684 of NZ_JAZKUG010000001.1, read as the reverse complement.
ACTCGCGAAAACGCCCGGACTGCAGAAAGTTTTCGTTGCCCCGGGCAACGCCGGTACGGCGCGCGAGCATGAACTGGAAAACGTGCCGCTGAGCGGCGCTGAAGAGCTGGCGGACTTCGCTCAACGGGAGAACGTCCGGCTGACCGTCGTCGGCCCGGAAGCACCTCTGGCCGCCGGTATCGTCAATCTCTTTCGCGCCCGCGGCCTGAGGATCTTTGGCCCGACGCGAGAGGCCGCTCAGCTCGAGAGTTCGAAGGATTTTGCCAAGCGCTTCATGCTCAGGCACCACATTCCAACCGCCCGCTTCGTCAGCTTCACCGAACGCGCCCCAGCGCACGCCTACGTCGAGCAACAGGGCGCGCCGATCGTCATCAAAGCGGACGGCCTCGCCGCCGGCAAAGGGGTGGTCGTCGCCGGTAGCCTCGCCGTGGCACACGCCGCGATCGACCGGATGCTGCCCGCGAGCGAAAGCGGTACGACTTCGGGTGACCCTGGAGCAAGGGTCGTCATCGAAGAGTTCCTCGACGGCGAGGAAGCCAGTTTCATCGTCATGGTCGACGGCAGGAACGTGCTGCCACTGGCGTCGAGCCAGGACCACAAGCGGATCGGTGACGGCGATACGGGCCCCAACACAGGTGGCATGGGCGCCTACTCGCCGGCACCGGTCGTGACGCCCGAGGTGCACGCACGGGCGATGCGCGAGATCATCCTGCCGACGGTCCGCGGCATGGCAGCCGAAGGCATGCCCTACACCGGTTTTCTCTACGCCGGACTGATGATCGGCCGCGATGGCTCGGTGAAGACGGTGGAGTTCAACTGCCGCCTCGGTGATCCGGAGACGCAGCCGATCATGATGCGTCTGCGTAGTGACCTTCACAACCTGCTCGAGCATGCCGTCTCCGGCCGCCTCAACCTCGTCGAGGCGAGTTGGGACCGGCGGGTCGCCCTCGGCGTCGTCCTCGCCGCAGCCAACTATCCCGCCGCCCCACGCACGGGCGACCCGGTCAGCGGCCTGCCGGCCAGCACCAACGACAGCCACGTCTTCCATGCGGGCACGAGCGAGATCGACGGCCGGATCGTCACCGCCGGTGGCCGTGTGCTCTGCGTGACGACACTGGCGGACAACGTCCGGCAGGCACAGAAACGTGCCTATGACCTGATCACCGGCATCCACTTCGATGGCATGCAGTACCGCCACGACATCGGCCACCGGGCAGCCGGCCGATGACCGGCAGACTCCCGTCAGGAAAGCGGCCGACATTCCGGACGACCGTGCGGCGATGATCGACGCCGAACGTCTCAGAGACTATTTCACCAGCCTGCAGACTCGCCTCGTCACGGCTGCCGAAGCGATCGAGGGCCGTCACGGCGAGCGCTTTCGCGCCGATCGATGGCAGAGGGAGGCTGGCGGACCGCTGACCGGCAACGGCTGCACCAGCATCATCGAAGGAGGGCGCATCTTCGAACGTGGCGGGATTGCCTTCTCGGAGGTCAGCGGCGCCACGCTGCCGGCTTCGGCAACCGCCAGGAGACCCGAGCTCGCCGGGCGGGCGTTCGCGGCGATGGGCGTTTCGCTGGTGCTGCACCCGGCGAATCCCTTCTGCCCGACCGCACACATGAACGTGCGGGTGCTGCTCGCGACGGACGGTGACGCCGAGCCGGTCTGGTGGTTCGGCGGCGGCATGGACCTGACGCCCTACTACCCGTTCGCCGAAGACGTGCGCCATTTCCACCGCGCCTGCCGCGACGCCCTGCAGCCCTTCGGCGACGATTGCCACGCGCGCTACAAGAAGTGGTGTGACGAGTACTTCTTTCTCAAGCATCGCAACGAGCCGCGCGGCGTCGGCGGCGTTTTCTTCGACGACCTCTGCGAAGGTGGCTTCGAGCGCTGCTTCGCGCTGACCCGAGCGGTCGGGGATGCGTTTCCGATCGCCTACCTGCCGCTCGTCGACAAACGCCAGGCGACCCCCTACGGCGAGCGGGAACGGGACTTCCAAGCCTACCGGCGCGGACGCTACGTCGAGTTCAACCTGGTCTGGGACCGTGGCACCCTTTTCGGCCTGCAATCGGGCGGCCGCACCGAGTCGATCCTGATGTCGCTGCCACCGACGGTCAAGTGGCGTTACGACTGGCGGCCCGAGCCGGGAAGCGCGGAGGCCGTCCTCTACGACATGCTGCCGCCGCGCGATTGGCTGTAGACCCCGGCCAACGGAAGATCACCGCTCGTCGGCGGCGGGGCGAGGCCAACGGCCGTGATACCGCGGACTGGAGCGTGTCGTTCACGCCCGCGGCCAATCGTGAGCGCTGACTGCCGCCATGATCCCGGCATCAGTGGGCGCACTCTGGAACACCCGCTGCAGCCCCAACGCGCGCGCGCACTCGGCGATTCGCTGATGAGGCACGAACACGGCCGTGCTGCGCAGACAGGCAAGAGCCTCCTCGTCGAGCAGTCCGACGAGGTTGCGCAAACCTTCGCTCGAGGAAATGATGATCGCGTCGAGCCGGCCATCGTGCCACAGCGCCCGCAGAGATGACGCGTCCGCTGGTGCGCGACGCTCGTAGCAGGCGACCGCATCCACTTGGGCACCACGTTCGCGCAGGGTATCGGCCAGCAATTCGCGCCCACCGTTGCCGCGCAGGATCAGCACCCGCCGCTGGCTGACGGCGGCGGCCTGCAAGTCGGGAACGCTGAGCAGCGCCTCGGAATCGAAACGATCAGGGGGCAGCAACACGTCGCCGACGCCGTATGCAGCCAGCGCGTTCACGGTGCCCGGGCCGATCGCCACCGGCCGCAGCGCCGTCGGCCATGGGCGCCGGGCGAGGATGGCCGGCAGGCTGTGGTCGACGGCATTCGGGCTGATGAAGATTGCCAGCGCGTAGCTGTCGAGACGATCGATCGCCTCCTGCAGGGGCGCCGGGTTGGCAACGGCAGAGATCTCGAGAAGCGGAAAGACCAGCGCCTCGCCGCCCTGCTCGCCGATCCACGCAGCGAGCTGCGACGCCTGCGCTCGCGGGCGCGTAACGACGATCGTCCGACCGCGCAACAGCTGCGGCATCAGCCGGCGGCGAGCTGCTGCAGGATTGGCTCAGCCCCCTGCTGACGCAGCATCTGCGCCAGCGAGCGACCGATCGACTCGGCATCGCTCAGATGGCCGCGCAGTTCGCCACGGACCATCTGTCCGCCGTCGGGCGTCGCGACCCACCCCCGCAACCAGAGGTCATCACCCTCGGGCAAGGCATGGGCCGCCAGAGGTACCTGACAACTGCCGCCCAGCGCGCGCGAAAAGGCGCGTTCGGCACGCACGCAATCCGCAGTCACGGGATCGTCGAGCGGCGCGACCAGCGCCGCGATATCGGTGCGCGAGCTGCACACCTCGATGCCCAGGACTCCCTGTCCAGGAGCGGGAAGCGATTGCTCGGGCGTCAGCAGCGACCGGATCCGCTGCGGCAGACCAAGGCGGATCAGGCCAGCAGCCGCCAGGATGATCGCATCGTACTCGCCAGAATCGAGCTTGCGCAGGCGCGTATCGAGGTTGCCGCGTAGACTCCGAATCACCAGTCGCGGATGGCAGGCGCGCAGGATGGCCGCCCGACGCAGGCTCGAAGTCCCGACCACGGCTCCCGCCGGCAGCTCATCGATGACGGAAAATAGATTGGAGACAAAGGCGTCGCAGGGGTTCTCTCGCGCGGAAATCGCCGCCAGCACGAAGCCGTCAGGCATCTCCATCGGCACGTCCTTCAGCGAGTGAACCGCGAGATCCGCGCTGCCATCCTGCATGGCGACCTCGAGTTCCTTGATGAACAGGCCCTTGCCGCCGATCGCAGCCAGCGGTCGATCGAGGATCTGGTCACCACGAGTGCTCATGCCGAGGATGTCGACCGTCGTCTCTGGATATAATCCGCCGAGGCGGGCACGAATGTGTTCCGCCTGCCACATCGCGAGGCGCGATTCACGTGAGGCGATGACGATACGCGGCGGGACTGAGGGACCACTCATCACGGCAAGATTCCGGCAGGGAGCATTGGCCGGACGTCCGGCAGGCGAGGTCGGCATCGATGCCCCGATGTCATGCCGACGGCAGTGATTCTAGCAAGGAGCGCACAGACTTGTCCGAAAAGCCAGCCTGCCAGCGGCCGGAACTCGCCGACTTCTGGGACCATCGTTTCCGCAGCGGCGTCACGCCATGGGAAACCGGTACCGCGCCACTCGAGTTGCGGCGCTTTGTCGGCGCCGGCACACCTGCGATCGACCCTGCCGCAGCGACGGCGGGGAGACAGACGCCAAGGGTTCTCGTTCCTGGCTGCGGCAGCGGCCTGGATGCGGCCTATCTCGACCAGCAGGGCTGGCAGGTGACGGCGCTGGACTTTTCGACCGCCGCCATCGAACTGGCTCGCGAGACCGTCGGCAAGTCCTGGCGCGGTGTGCTGCTTGCAGCCGACTTCTTTTCCTTCGTCCCGGCAGAGCCTTTCGACCTCATCTACGAACGCGCCTTCCTTTGTGCACTGCCGCGTCACCTGTGGCCGCAGTACGGACGCCGGGTGGCCGAGTTGCTGCCCGCCGGCGGACTGCTGGCCGGCTACTTCTTCTTGGCGGCGGAACTGCGGGGCCCGCCATTCGGCATTCTGCCGGAGCAACTGGCCGCGCTGCTGTCGCCGGCATTCGCCCGCCGTGAAGACCGCGCGGTCAGCGACTCGCTACCGGTCTTCGCCGGCCGCGAACGCTGGCAGGTCTGGCAGCGGCTTTGAGCCTCAGGGTTGCACCTCCTGGATCGCGGTCAGGTGAGCCAGGACATCCTGAATGTCCTGCGCCGGCAAGCGGTACAGCACGCCCTCGCTGGCGCTGTCTTCATCGTGCGGACGATCGGCCTTCAGGTAGGCGTCGATCTGCTTCTTCAAATAGCTGGTGTACTGCCCGACCAGCATCGGGAACATGCCGCGGCCCTTGCCACTCTTGCCGTGACAGACGGCGCACTGCTGGTCATAGACGAGCTTGCCCCGGTCGATGTTGCCTTCCGTGCGCGGAACGATCATCACTTTTTCCATCGCCAGCAGGCGCGTCAGCGCACCATCGCTGTCCTTGAACACGGGCGGCCTCGTCGGCAGTTCGATCTGGGCCAAGTAGGCCGAGACAAGCTTCATGTCCTCGTCCGGCAGCTCCCGTTCCTTGGTGTAGGGATACATCGGCAGGTTGACTCGCCGCTGGCTCTGGAACGCCTTCAATTGCTGCTCGAGGTATTTCGGTAGTTGCCCGGCGATGCGCGGATACTCGCCCTTCTTGCCGCCGGCGCCGAACTCGCCATGACAGGCCGCGCACGGCCCGTAGATCTCCTTGGCCCGCTCGAGGTCCAGCGCGGCAGCCGGCAGGGCGGCACATCCCGCCAGCACACAGCCGAGAAGTCTTGGCCAAAGTTCGAAGCAGATCATCGAATTCTCGTCGGAAGGAAAGCGGGATTATAGGAAGCCCCCGCGCCGTTGCCTTGATGATCGTCAAGAACCACAGGCCCCGACCTGCCCCATCAGACGCCGCTGCGGCGGACCAGAGACTTGACCAACGGCCACTGTCGGCGACTGACCGGCAGTCGCTCCGCAACGTCGCGCAGCATCGCCTGCCATTGCGTGTCGGCATCATCGGCGCCGCTGCGTGCGAAACCGATGATCGCGTCGCGGGCGACCAACACGCTGCGGTGCAGCCGGACGAACAGATCGCGGTATTCCTCCTCGAGATGGGTCAGCGACTCGTCCACCAGAAACTCACGCTCACGGGTACGGACCGTCACGTACTTGAGGTCGGCCTTCAGGTAGATGATCGCCGCCACTGGGATCAGCAACAGGCGACCACGTTCATGACAGGAAAGATGGCTGCGCGCCGCCTGGGGCAGCCGCGCCAGCTGCGCCTTGCTCAGCGAAGGCTGCTGCGGCAGTTTGCGCAATGCGGCGAGCAGGCGTGTGAACCGCACTGGCTTGAGGAGATAGTCAAGGGCACTGAGCTCGAAGGCCTGCACCGCGTAGGCATCGTAGGCGGTGACGAAGATCACCGCTGGCGGCTTCTCCAACTGCGACAGATGGCGTGCGAATTCAATCCCGTCCATAGTCGGCATGCGGATATCGACCAGCGCGACATCCACCTTGTGGGCAGCGATCATGCCAAGTGCGACGAGGCCGTTCTCGGCCTCGGCGACCACTTCGTTCGGCAGTTCGGTCGCGATATCGGCAAGTACGTCGCGCAAGCGCGCCCGGGCCGGCGCTTCGTCGTCGACGATCAGCACCGCGATCGGGGACGCGGGTGGGGAGACGACCGCGTTCACCGCCAGCGGCCGCCGCAGGGCAGGACGATGTGTACGCGATACTCGTGGCTCCCGTCAGCAAGCCGCACCTCGCCTGTGTCGAGCCGGGCCTCGAGATCGTAGTACAGTGCCAGCCGCTCTTCGATGTTGTCGAGAGCCATGTGGTTGCCACGTGCATGCTCGGCATGCGACACGATCGTCGGATTGGCCAGGTCGATGCGCAGTTCGTCGGCACGCCGCAGCAGGGCAACGCGGATCGTGCCACCGTTGGCAACTGGCTCGATCCCGTGATAGACGGCGTTCTCGAGCAACGGTTGCAGCAGCAGCGGCGGCACCAGGAGATCGGCAGGCAGATCATCGATGCTCCACTCGACCCGCAGGCGCTCGCCCAGGCGCAGCTTCTCCAGATCCAGATACTGCCGGCACAAGGCCAGTTCATCACCGATCGGCACCAGTTGGCGCGGGTCGCGCAGAAGCGCACGGAACAGGTCGGCAAGTTCTTCGAGCGCGCTTTCGGCACGGCGCGGGTCGAGGCGGATCAATGAGATCACCGCAGTGAGACTGTTGAACAGGAAATGCGGCCGGATGCGAGCAGTCAGCGATTGCAGGCGGGCCTCGATCAGGGCTGGCGACAAGGCGCTGGCGCGCAATGCCAAGTAGGAGAGCATGCACGCCGCCGCCGTTCCCGCAAGCAGAGCGGCCCGTACCAGCCCCTGCCAACCCCATTCATCGAAGGTGAGGAGAGACCACAGCAGCGAGAGCATGGCCGCCGACGTCGCAGCCAGGACGACGACCAACACGCGGGCGCTCCATGGCGGGAGACCGTGCAGCCGGCTACCGAGCAGTGCCAGGGCGGCGAGGTTGAAAAGCAGCAGGGGCTGCAGCCAAGCGGCCATCGTGAAGTAGTCCTGCAGGCAGGCAAGCAGCCCGTCGCTGCGCACCAAGGCGGCGAGCAAGGCCAGCAGATTGACCCCAAGCAGGATGCGCAAAATGACTCCAGCATTGCGGAAATCGGGCAGCAGCCGGCTCTGGGCGTTTTGCTTTATACTTGCCATCAGTTGCAGTGGCGCCTGTTCAAGGTTCTACGAATGATTTTAGCCCAGGAACCTGTTGCCCATGAGCCCATCGGACCCTTCCCAGTACACTTGGGCCGGCCGCTTCTCCGAACCTACTTCCGAACTCGTCAAACGCTACACCGCCTCGGTCCGCTTCGACCAGCGGATGTGGCGGCAAGACATCCGGGCCTCGCTGGCGCACGCAACGATGCTGGCGCGGCAAGGAATCATCAGTGCAGCCGACCTTGCCGACATCGAGCGGGGCATGACGCAGGTGGCAGACGAGATTGCCAGCGGTGTCTTCCTCTGGTCGGTCGACCTGGAAGACGTGCACCTGAACATAGAGAAACGGTTGACGACGCTGATCGGCGACGCCGGCAAACGGCTGCACACCGGTCGCTCGCGCAACGACCAAGTGGCGACCGACATTCGTCTCTTCCTGCGCGACGCGATCGACGGTATCGACGCCCTGCTTGGCGAGTTCCAGAGCCGCCTCCTGGACTTGGCGGAGCGGGAAGCGGCAACCCCACTGCCTGGCTTCACCCACCTGCAGGTCGCGCAGCCGGTGACCCTCGGACACCACCTGCTCGCCTATGTCGAGATGGCGCGCCGGGACGCCGAACGCTTCGCCGATTGTCGGCGTCGCACCAACCGTTTGCCGCTCGGGGCGGCCGCGCTCGCTGGCACCACCTATCCGATCGACCGGCAGTACGTCGCCGAGTTGCTCGGCTTCGACGCAGTCTGCGGGAATTCACTGGATGCCGTCTCGGACCGCGATTTCGCGATTGAATTCTGTGCCGCCAGCGCCCTGCTGATGATGCATCTGTCGCGGCTATCGGAAGAACTCGTGCTGTGGATGAACCCGCGTTTCGGCTTCATCACCCTGGCTGACCGCTTCTGCACCGGCAGCTCGATCATGCCGCAGAAGCGGAACCCGGACGTGCCCGAGCTGGCACGCGGCAAGACCGGCCGCGTCTTCGGCCACCTTGTCGGCCTGCTGACCCTGATGAAGGGCCAGCCACTGGCCTACAACAAGGACAACCAGGAAGACAAGGAGCCACTTTTCGACGCCATCGACACCGTTACCGATACGTTGCGCATCTTCATCGAGATGATCCCCGGGATCACCGCCAATGCAGAGAACATGCGCAGCGCACTGCGCCAGGGTTTTGCGACAGCCACCGACCTCGCCGACTACCTGACCCGCAAGGGCCTGCCGTTTCGTGATGCCCATGAAGCAGTGGGGCAGGCCGTTCGCCGCGCCGAGGAGCGGGGTACGGACCTGGCGCAATTGTCGCTCGCCGAACTGCGCCAGTTCTCGCCGCTGATCGACGATGACGTCTTCGCCGTGCTGACGGTCGAGGGCTCACTGGCAGCGCGCGATCACCACGGCGCCACGGCGCCACGGCAAGTCAGGGCAGCGATCGCCCGCGCCCGTTCGCCAACCTAGGCGCCTGTCGTCGGGATGGACAAGGTCGGAAAGTATGAACTGGTGCGCGAGATCGGCCGCGGGGCGACGTCCACCGTCTATCTGGGAAGCGACCCGTTCTCACGACGCGAGGTGGCGATCAAGATTGCTTTCCCCGGCATCCTCAAGGATCCCAGGAGAGGCAAGCTATACACTCACCTCTTCCTCAACGAGGCCGCGCTGATCGGCAAGATGTCCCACCCGCACATCGTGCAGACCTACGATGCTGTGGTCGATGACCAGCTCTGCTACATCGTCATGGAGTATGTTCCGGGCGGCACACTCGAAAGCGTCTGCTCCCGGGGCCAGTTGCTGCCCATCGAGCGTGTCGTCGAAATCATCTTCAAGTGCACTCGGGCGCTCGACTTCGCCTTTCGGATGGGCATCACCCATCGCGACATCAAACCGGCGAACATCCTCTTTGCCAGTACCGACCGCAATCAGGGTGACATCAAGGTCTCCGATTTTGGCGCCGCGATCATCGGTTCGCCAGAGCGGACGCTGGTACTCGGCATCGGCTCGCCCGCCTACATGTCGCCCGAGCAGGTGAAGGACCGAGCGCTGGATCACCAGACCGACATCTACTCGCTCGGCGTCGTCATGTACCAGTTGCTGACCGGGCAGTTGCCGTTTCAGGCACGCAACAGCTACGATCTGATATACCAGATCATCAACGCCGAGCCGCGCCGCCCGTCGTCGCTGCGCAATGAGATCCCCGCAGCGCTCGATGCGATCGTCGCGCGTGCGATGAACAAGCAGCTGGATGCGCGGTACAGCAGTTGGACCGAGTTCGGACACGACCTGACTCTCGCCTTCCGCGGCAGGAGGCCAAGCGTGCCAGCGGAGCGCATGGCCGATTTCGAGAAGTTCGAAAAGCTTCGGTCATTCGGCTTCTTTGCCGAGTTCTCCGAAGCCGAGATCTGGGAAGTAGTCCGCTTCTCGAGATGGAGCCGGGTTGCCCCCGACACCGTCATCATTGCCGACGGCGAGGTAGGGGATTGCTTTTACTTCCTCGCCGAAGGCGAACTGAAAGTGCTCAAGAACGGTATGCTTCTCGATCTGCTGACCAGTGGCGAGTGTTTCGGTGAAATGGCGGTGATCGGCAAGGCGACTGCGCTGCGCGGCGCCGACGTCGTCGCGCTGACCGACGCCAAGCTGGTGATGATCGCCGCGGCTGCCCTGCAGGAATCGTCGGCAACCTGCCGCATGCACTTTTACCAGGCCTTCCTCGCCGTCCTCAGCGATCGGCTGACCTCGGCCAATGTCCGCCTCGTCTCGTTCTGACGCCGGCTGCCGATGGCCCCAGTAAGCCGCGGCGCGGGCGGTGGCGCCGAGTGTGCTGCTCAGTGGCCGCAGAAGGGTGCTACGCCATTCCAGCCCATCAGTGCCTGGCGTTGGTAACTCGTGCGGACGATCCCGGTACTTGCGTCGAAGAGGACGTCAAAGCGCGCGAGTTGGTTCCACGAATCGCAGAACTGCCACTCCCAGACGAGTTCGTTGCGCGCGCTGAAATACTCGGTCCATTGCGGCACCGGCGGACCGAGGAGACGCAGGACGGACTCCCGGTCGCTCTTGCCCGGCTCGATACGCGCAAAGTGCTCCATGTCCAGCACCTGCTCGATCCGCCGCAGTCTGCCGTCCGGGGCGATGAAGACCATGAACGTCTGCGGACCGGATGGGCCACGAGGATAGGCCAGCTGCTCGCTGCCATCGGCGTCCAGCCAACGCATCGCCGGCGTGCCCATCGTCGCCATGACGTCGGACACGGTCGCCACGCCGGGCTTCAGGCCGTAGCCGCTGTAACCGGCACACGCCGAAAGCACGATCGCAAGAAACAGGGTCGGCGCGAACCGTCCGATTGAGGGTCGCATAGTCATGTGGCCTCCCTTTGAATGGTCTGCCAGCGGCTGATGGTCGCGCCAAGCGACTGCGGAGAGAAGAGCCCGAACCCAGGCGAGTGTCGGCGAGGCCATGCCCGTCGACATGGCCACTGCCAGCGGAACGAGTCTTCAGCTGACGCCAGCCTGATCCTGCAGGAGCTTCTGCAACTCGCCCTCCTCGTACATCTCGCGCATGATATCGCAACCGCCGATGAACTCGCCACCGACATACAGCTGCGGAATCGTCGGCCAATTGGCAAACTCCTTGATACCGCTGCGAATCTCCGGGGCTTCGAGGACATTGACACTGAAGAAACTCGAAAGACCACAAGCCCTGAGAATCTGGACCGACACCGCCGAGAAGCCGCACTGCGGAAACTGTGGCGTCCCTTTCATGTAAAGGACCACTGGGTTGCTCGTCACCTGCTCCTTGATCAGCTGCTGCACATCCATCTTGAAACCTCATAGCTCATCTGGTTGAAGAAAGAAACCGTCCTGCTGCGACTCTTTGTCCCGGCTGCCCGGCACGCGCCCAGCGCTGACCCGCTCGATCCCTGCCAGGTCGGACCAGGTCGCCACGCCGGCCAGACCGGCCTCTTGCAGCAACTGGCGAACTGCCTCGCCCTGATCATGCCCATGCTCGATCAGCAGGCAGCCTCCCGGCAGCAGGTGCATCGCCGCACCGCCAACGATCACCCGCGTGCAGTCCAGTCCGTCGCCCCCCGCGACACCATCGGTCAAAGCCATCCGCGGTTCGAACGGCAGGCCACCGCTCTCCAGATGCGGGTCAGACATGGCCACGTAGGGCGGGTTGGCGACAATCAGATCGAAGCGCTCACCAGCGAGTGGTCCATACCAATCGCCTTCGAGAAAGCGTATGCTCACCCGGTGCAGAGCCGCGTTCATTCGCGCCACGGCCAGCGCCGCTGGTGACAGATCGACTGCCACCACCCTGGCTTGCGGGCAAAGGCACTTCAAGCTGATCGCCAACACGCCGGAACCCGTTCCGAGATCCGCGACAGCGGGTTCGTGCAACGCTCGCAGTCTTTCGAGTGCCAGTTCCACCAGCAGTTCCGTTTCGGGACGCGGCACCAGCACGTCGGCGTTGACCCTGAACTCGCGACCGTAGAAGCCCACTGACCCGACCAAGTGAGCGAGAGGCTCACCGCTCGTACGTCGCTGCACGAGCGCTTCGAGTTGCCACACCTGCCGCGCTGACAGCGGCCGGCTCGGATGAGCGAGAAGGTCGGCGTGGCTGCAACTGGCCACGTGCTCAGTCAGCAGGCGGGCATCGAGGCGATCGATCCGCTGTCTTGCAAGCCGCCAAGCTTCGCCGATGGTCGTCACCAAGCCGCTGCCAGACGCGTCACCCGGCATCGGCGAGCATGGCCAGCTGATCAGCCTGATGCTCGGCAGTGAGTGCCGTGATGAGTTCGTCAAGCTCACCATCCATGATAGCGTCGATCTTGTACAGCGTCAGGTTGATCCGGTGGTCCGTCACGCGCCCCTGTGGGAAGTTGTAGGTGCGAATCCGCTCCGAACGATCACCGCTGCCGATGAGGTTCCTGCGCGTGGAAGCGATGTTGGCGTGCTGCTCGCGTTCCTGCAGATCCTTGATTCGAGCGACCAGGACGGACATCGCCTGCGCCTTGTTCTTGTGTTGCGAGCGGTCATCCTGGCACTCGACGACGATCCCGGTGGGCAGGTGGGTGATGCGCACTGCCGAGTCGGTCTTGTTGATGTGCTGACCTCCCGCGCCGGATGCACGATAGGTATCGACACGGATGTCCGTTGGGCTGATCAGAACCTCTTCCAGCGCTTCCGCCTCCGGCATGATCGCCACGGTACAAGCCGAGGTATGGATGCGGCCCTGTGCTTCGGTCTCTGGAACACGCTGCACTCGGTGACCTCCCGACTCGAACTTCAGGCGGGAGTAAACGCCACCGCCAACGATGCGGGCAATGACTTCGCGATAGCCACCGAGGTCGGAAACACTCGCCGAGATCACCTCGACCTGCCAGCGCCGACGCTCTGCGTAGCGCGCATACATGCGAAACAGGTTGCCGGCAAAAAGTGCGGACTCATCGCCACCCGTGCCGGCGCGTATCTCGAGAAAGACGTTGCGCTCGTCATTGGCGTCGCGCGGCAGCAGCAGCTTCTGCAGCTCATCTTCAATTGCCGGCAGGCGTCCGCGAATGGCGGAAACCTCGGCCTCGGCCAGCTCCCGCAGCTCGGGATCCGCCAGCATCTCGATGCCGCTTGCCAAATCCGCCTGGGCTCGCCGCCAGTCATGGTACAGCAGAACCAGCGGGCCAAGTTCAGCGTGCTCGCGCGACAATTTGCGATACTCATCGATGTCCCGGGTCGCTTCACCCTGCGCCAGCATGCGGTCCAGCTCGTCGAGTCGCCCGGCAAGGTGCTCCAGTTTTTCACGAATGCTTTCGTTCATCAGATGGTCGGTTCCGGCAGGTGAGGAATGCGGGATCGGGTTCCAGCGGGAGTGTGGTTTCGGCGCGGCCGGTCAATCGCCTGGGCGGTGATCCACGTGCGGGTGGAAGAGCAACCCGACGAGCGAATGCAGGTCGTGGTTGTCGCCACCGGCCTGCGTCAACGCCTGTGTCGGAGCATGCAGAAATTTGTTGGTCAGCCTGTGCGACAAGTGTTCGAGGACCTGTGCCGGATCCTCGCCCCTGGACAGCAGTTTCAGCGCGTGCTCGACCTCGTGCCTGCGAGCGCGTTCGGCCGCATCCCGTAGCGAACGGATGACCGGAACGGTCGCCCGCGTCGCGAGCCAACGCAGAAACACTTCGACACGCTCGCTGATGATCGCCTCTGCGTCCGCCACGGCGGCCTGCCGCGATTCCATGCCGGACTCCACCACCTGCGCCAAATCATCGACCGTGTACAGGAAGACATCGTCCATGTCGCCGACCTCGGGTTCGATGTCGCGTGGGACCGCGAGATCAACCATGAACATCGGGCGATGGCGACGCACCCTGATCGCCCGTTCGACCATGCCGAGGCCGATGATCGGCAGCGGGCTGGCAGTGCACGAAATTACGATGTCGAACTGGGGGAGGCGCTCGCCGAGTTCTTCGAGGCGGATGGCCGAACCACCAAAGCGATCGGCAAGAGCAAGCCCACGCTCGACCGTGCGGTTGGCAATCACCACCTGCCTCGGCTGCTGCACGGCAAAATGACGGGCACACAGCTCGACCATCTCGCCGGCGCCGATGAAGAGGATGCGCTGCTCGGCGATCCGCTCGAAGATCCTGCACGCCAGTCGAACTGCCGCCGCCGCCATGGATACGATGTTGGAACCGATGGCAGTCGTCGAGCGAACCTCCTTGGCTACCGCGAAGGACTGCTGAAACAGCTTGTGCAGGGTCGTTCCCAACGTCCCTGCCTCATCGGCAGCACGCACGGCCTCCTTCATCTGCCCCAGGATCTGTGGCTCGCCAAGGACCATCGAATCAAGTCCGCTGGCCACCCGGAAAACATGCCGCACGGCCGCGCGCTCCGGGTAGGTATACAGGTACGGCTCGATCTGTCGCCGCTCCAACCGGTGATACTCGGCCAGCCATTGGCAAGCCACGTCGGGCGCATCGGTCGCCACGTAGACCTCCGTACGGTTGCAGGTCGACAGAATTGCCGCTTCATGAACCGAGTTGCGACGCGTCAGGTCGGCAAGCGCCAGCTGTACACTTTCGGGGTGGAAAGCCACCTGCTCACGAATCGAAAGTGGCGCCGAATGGTGGTTGATGCCCAGGGTATACAACGGCATGCTGGAGGAGAGTGGTCGCAAGTCGGATGGGCCGTGGATGGCCGCGCATTATATCACCGGCACCCCGGCCACCCCGGGTCCCAGGAAGCCCGCGACCGCTCAAGGGATCTCCTCCGCCGGCTTGCCGATGAAGTAGCCCTGAGCGTAGTCGACGCCAAAGCTGGCCAGCATGTTCAGGGCGCGTTCATCCTCGACGAACTCGGCGACGGTTTTCTTGCCGAATCCATGCGCCACTTTCGACAGTGCCTCGACGAAGACTTGGTCGTCCTGACTGTCGACGAGGGAGCGGACGAAAGAACCGTCGATCTTGACGTAGTCGACCGGCAACTGTTTGACGTAATTGAACGACGAGAAGCCGACGCCGAAATCATCGAGCGAGAACGTGCAACCGAGTTCCCGGACGGCTCCCATGAACCTGCGGGCGGCAGCGAAATCAGCCACCGCCGCCGTTTCGGTAATCTCGAACACGACGTCACCGGCTAGATCGCGCCTCTGCGCCAGCTTCTCGCGCAGGAAGGACAGCAGGCTGGCGTCATTGATGCTGACACCCGACAGGTTGATCGAGAACCTGTACCTCCGCCCTGCCCGACGAGAAAGCTCCATCCGTGCCAGGACCATGCCCGTCACATGACGATCGATCTCGCGTATCAGACCGCTGCTCTCGGCCACCTCCATGAACATGCCCGGCGGCACCACACCGCCGTCGCCGGCGCGCATGCGCACCAGCGCCTCGAAATGGCTCACCTTGCGCGAAGCAATGTCGAGGATCGGCTGATAGTGAACGATGAACCCATCATTGGCCAGAGCGCGGTTGATCATCTCCTCCCAGTGCAGGCGATTCTGCATCCTTTCCTGCACCCCCTCTCCCTCCGAGTAGACGTGCCACCCCCCTCCCCCCTTCGACTTGGCCTGGTACATGGCGATGTCGGCGTTGGTCAGCAGCAGTTCTGCATTCATCTTGGCCGCCGAGAAGACGACGATGCCGATGCTCGCAGATACGCGGTGATTGGCTCCGAGACCGGGAAACTTGATCTCGGCCAGGCGTCGGTTGATCTTCTCCGCCACCTGCACCGCGCCAGCACTGTCGCACTCGTGCAGCAGGACGCCGAGTTCGTCGCCGCCCAGGCGCCCGATCCGGTCACTCGTGCGGGCGACGTGCGCGACCTCTTCGGCGACGATCTTGAGCAGCGCGTCACCTGCCTGGTGGCCGCTGACGTCGTTGACGTACTTGAAGGCATCGAGGTCAAGATAACGGTCATTGCAGTTGCGGCCGCCCCGGATGATGAAAGAAGATGCGGGTTGGGAGGCGCCGTGTAGAGGTCGCGCAATATTTTGGCGGTCCAACCCCGCAAGCTAACGTGACCCGCTGAACCGACTCGTACCCCGGATTGCTGCCATCGAGCGCACACATTAAAAGGGCCGCTGGCGACCTGTCGCCTTCAGGCAACTTCGGTTCTGGCACCCGCCGCCTCCCACGTTCGAGTTTATGAGGAAAGGAGACAGAATGGAACTGGTTCCGATCCACAAACGAGTGATTGGCCTGGACGTTCACCAGGCACAGATCACGGCCTGTGCGATCATCGAAGAAGCGAGCGGCGAGACACGAATCGAGCAGCGGCAGTTTGGCGCGTTCAAACGGGACCGGCGGGAGCTGGGGTTCTGGGCGGCGGCGCTTGATCCGGACGAAGTCGTCATGGAAAGCACGGGTATCTACTGGAAGAGTCCGTATGCGGCGCTCGAGGCGGTCGGTATCCGGGCGACGGTGGTCAATGCCCGGCACGTCAAGCAGGTGCCGGGCCGCAAGACGGATATCGGCGATGCGCAATGGCTGGCCACGCTGGCGCGAGCCGGTCTTCTGCGCGGGTCTTTCGTGCCGCCGGCCAAGCTGCGCGAACTGCGTTTGATCGCCCGGCAACGGCAGAAGCTGGTCGGGCTGCTGTCGTCGGAGAAGAACCGCCTGCACAAAGTGCTGACCGATGCCGGCATCCGGCTGGGTGTGGTGGTCAGTGACATGCATGGTCAGTCGGCACGGGCGATGATCAAGGGGATTCTCAAGGGGCAGGCGCCGAACGAGGTCCTGGCACTCGCCAGCCGGCGCCTCAAGGCCAGCCGTGAGGAGTTGCACGATGCCCTGCAGGGCGAATTGACCGCGAGTCACGTGTTCGTTCTGGACGAGCTGTTGCGGCATATCGAGGAACTCGAAGCGCGCATCGCCCGATTTGACGCCCGTCTACTCGACGAGTTGGCGAGCGAGCACAACGCGCTGGCCCTGTTGCAAACCCTGCCGGGTGTCGACACCGTCGGTGCCGCCATGCTGCTCGTCGAGATCGGCAGCGACATGAGCGTCTTCGGCAGTCCCGACCGTCTGGCTTCCTGGGTGGGCATCTGTCCGGGCAACAACGAGTCCGCCGGAAAGCGCAAGTCCGGACGCGTTCGCAAGGGCAATCCCTACGTCCGACGACTCCTGTGTGAGTTCGCTCACGCCGCCAGCCGCACCAAGTCAGCGTTCCACGCCAAGTTCCAATCGCTGATCGTTCGTCGTGGCCACAAGCGCGCCATCGTCGCGCTCGCCCACAAGATGTTGCGCACCATCTTCTTCATGCTCAAGCGCGGCGACTATTACCGGGATTCCGCCACCAACTATGAGCAGCTCTGTGTGCAGCGCAACGCCTCTCGCTGGATCAAGGCTCTGACTCGCTTCGGCTTCATCCCCGCAGCCGCCTGATTCACGACAACCGATCACCATGACCCAGCGCGGTCTGTATGCGCACGCTTGGAGACTGGCTTCTTTCACATTAAAGCAGCGCACCATCACGCCGCGAGCGGCGGGCATCGACCAGGGCCCTGCGCAGGATGTCTTGGAAGTGGCGCCGATTGACCAGCCCCGTGAGCGGATCACGTTCCGCCAGATACTTCCGTTCGGTGTGGTCGACACCGACTGACAGCACCATCACGGCATCACCCGGCTGCCCGGCCAACCGCGAATGATTCCAGGTGATCTCGTAGGACTCGCCGCCCTTGCCCTGGAGGATCGACTCAAGCTGCACATGCTGACGATCGCCCGAAGCGATCTCATGCACGGCCTGCCGTGCCGCAGCCACCTGCAGCGAGTCGCCACCAATGAGTTCAAAAAAGGAGCTGGCCGCCAGCTGTTCCTCCCCGAGACCGGCAAGCTGGCGCCCGTAGCGATTGAGCGTGAGGATGCGACCGGCAGCGGACTGCGTGAGGACGATGACCTGCGCCGTATCGAGTAGACTGCGGCTGAAGTCCCGTTCGACCGAGATCCGCTGCAGCATTCCCTCGGTTACCGCCGCGTGAGCCGCGACGTCGCGCTCGAGCGTCTCGAGGCGGTACGACAGATCGATCGCCGCCTCATCCAGCCTGTCGATTTCGTCCTCGACCAGGCGACGGGGCCGGGGAGCGATCCGTCGCCGTGCCTCGGCAAAGGCGCTGCGCCCGAGCAGGGGAATCGCATTGGCGGTCCGCGCCATACGCTGCAGCGGGGCGTTCACCAGCAGCGACAGAAGCAGCAGTGACACCAGTGAAACCAGCAGCTCGCCCTGCAGGCGGCTCACCACGGACTGGTGGATATCGACCAGCGCCAGCGTCAGATCGTCGATGACCACCATCGTCGCCGGCCTGGAAGCTGCCGCGGGGAAATCCAGGACAAGAAACGACAGCTCGAACTGCCTGCCGTCGTAAGGTAGCGAAAGGTAGGCATGCGCGGGACCAGGGGGAGTCTGTGGCAGTGACTGCAGCTGGCGCAGGAGAGGCCGATGACTGCCCATGCTGCTCAGGGGGATGGCTCGCAGACCGAGCCGCGGCAGAAAGGCTTCGTCGCCCGAAGCCTCCGAAAGAGGCCCGACGTGCGGGACGAGGACACCCAGATCGGCGCCGGTGACGCGTTGGAACGAATTGACGACCTCAGCCAGAGAACTGCCGACGACGACAGCGCCGGCCACCTTTCCCGCCGAAAGGATGGGTGCGGCCGCATATTCGGTGCACACTTCGCTGCAGTTTGTCCAGCTCGTCGCCCTTTCGCTGTTGATGACCTCGGTCACCTGCACGGTCGGCTGGACCTCAGGCCCGCCAGAACTGGTCCACGCAGCCAACTGCTCGCCGCCCGTCAGGTAGACCTGCAGCGAGTCGATTCCGTAGCCGTACTGCAGAGCAGGCCAGTAGCTGTCGAAGTGCTGCCGCAGCAGGGCATTGCCAGCCGAAGTCGGGAACAGGGTGACACCAACCGAATCGAGGGCAGCCAGGACGCCAGCTAGTGCCTGCAGCCGCAAGCCAACCTCGTTGCGCAGGGCAAATGCCTGTGCCGCCAGGCGTGCACGGGTCTCGGCGCGCTGCTCGTCGAAGCGGGTCATCAGATCCTGATAATGCAACCAGGACAGCACTCCGTTGACCGACAGCATGACCGCACCCAGGGTCAGCAGCACCTTCCACTTGAGGCTGAGGAAGCGCGATCCGCCACGGTCTCCCGTCGGGGGTTTTCTTTCCGGCATTCGTCGCGACTAGAAACGGAAGGAGGCTTGCAGCATGAAGTTGTCCCAGTAGCGGCGCAGGGCCTGCGGATTCGGGTTGTCCTGCGCCGCCAGGAAGCCTGTGCCGTCGACGAAATGCGCCTCGGCGCGCAGCATGAACTGGGGTGTGACGTCGAAACGCAAGCCGACGGTCCAGTCCTTGGCAAAGCGGGTGAAGCCGGGAAGGCGGGTGGCGGCAGCGAAGTCCGTGCCATCGCGATCGTTCTGATCGGCGTAGAAGGCATCGTAGCGCAGCAGGGCTTCCCACTGCGGCGTCAGCCGATAGGTCCCCTGCACATAATAGCTCTGTCCGTTGAAGGTGCCGTTGTAGAAGTACGGACCAAAATCGGTGACGGAAGTCCGGCGCAAGGCGTATTCGCTGGTCAGGCTCCAGTTCTCGGCGTTGTACTGGGCGGAAAAGATCAGTGGCGTCAGCCTGAACCTGCCCGCTTGCAGGATGTCCCGGTAACCCGGCTGGTACTTGAGGTCGAGACGCAGCGCCGTGAACGCCAGCCGATACCTGTTGCCGGCCCCCTCATAGAGGATCTGCAGATCGGGCGCCAACTTTGAATCGAGCTTGCCGGGACGGTCGAGACCGACCAGAGGCACTTTTGCCGCCTCGGTATCGGTTTGTGGCTGCCCATAGGCGAAGCTCGCCGAGAGCGTCCCGCCTTCGCCGAAGCGCTCGACGTACACCTCGGCACCGTCCGCGGACACGGTCAGGTTGCGCGTCCGCTCGAAGTAGATCGACTGCGGCAGGATGATGCTGGGCCGGGTGAAGGGGACGTCGCGTGTCGTGTTGTACAGACCATAAGCAGTCTTGATCCGCCCCATGCGAATCCCGGCCCGGCCTTCTTCACTCGACATCGGCGCCCAGTCGAGCAAGCCGTAGTCGAGCCGCACGCCGCCGTCGTCAGTGCCGCCCGCCCGTCGCGACAGCAGTCCGCCCGAAAGCTGCAGCGCCGGCGTCAGACGCCACGAGGCATTGACACCGACTTCGGAGAAATCCTTGCTGATCTGGTTGTCGCTCTGGCCGAAGAAGTTGTTGTCGGTCGTGGTCACCAGCGTCAGCGAAGCAAAGCCGTGCAACTGGAAGTCGCCATCAAGCAGGTCGAGCGCATGGGACGCCGTGTGCCAGGACAGCAAGCAGCCGGCCAGCACGATGCTCGCTGCGGTCCTAGCGAATCTTGAGCACACGCACATTCGGAGTCACCTCGCTCGCCTTGACGTAACCAATGGCACCGGGTGTGGATGCCACCCTGGCCAACATCTCCTGTGGTGAAGCAACCATCTCCGGGTACTGGCCCTGGCCCGAAAAGACCTGCCGGTCCCAGGCCATGCGCAACTGTTGCGGAAAGACCTGCAGGACGGACTTGCTGAAGGTGGCGTGCTCCGGCGTCTCGTCGGCAAGCACGAAGACCTTTACCGGTGTTTCGCCGGGCCATCGCTGCAGGCGCATTCCAAGGATGGCACGCAACGTGGCGCGCGGTATGGAGTCTTCGGCGATCGTCGGATGCGCGATCACGAGCATCGCCGGCTCCGACTGGGCGCGAGCGAAGCCAGCGAAAAGGCCGCTTGCCAGAATCCACAACAGCGTCAGCTGAAAGAGGGAAGTAGCGAATTTAATGGCAGGAGTTTTCTCCATCACGGCGCATCGTACCAGACAATGTGCCGGCTTATCAGCCGCCGTCGCTGGTTTTGGCGACCATTCATCCGGCTTCCTGCCGGTGCGCCCGCGATCACTCTCTAGATTCCCGACCCCGCGTCTTCGAGCACCGCTGGCGCTGCCGCAAAAACCCTGAGTTCGCGTGGCTTCAACCAGACCTGCTGGCCCTTGGCCAGGGCCAGGGCATTGGCGCGCTCGCGCGTCAGTTCGACCTCGATCAGTTCGGAAGCATGTGCCAGTTCGACGCGTACGACAGGCCCGATGGCGTGCACTTCCTGCACCACCGCCTCCAGGCTGCCGACAACGGGGTGGTGCTCGATTTCGATATCGTGTGGTCGCACGTAGGCGGTCGCCCCTGCCCTCGTAGCGGCTCCGGTTTGCTCCCGGCCGACCTCCGCCCAGGCACCGTGCATCCGGCTGTGGAACACGTTGACGTTGCCCAGGAACTGATAGACGAAGGGTGACGCTGGATTCGTGTAGACCTCGTCGGGAGAGCCGATCTGCTCGATTCGACCCTGATTCATGACCACCACGCGATCGGCCACCTCCAGGGCTTCCTCCTGATCGTGCGTCACGAAGACACTCGAGATGTGCATTTCGTCGTGCAGGCGACGCAACCAGCGACGCAGTTCCTTGCGTACCTTGGTATCGAGGGCACCGAAGGGTTCGTCGAGTAGCAGCACCCGTGGTTCGACTGCCAGCGCGCGCGCCAGAGCGATGCGCTGGCGCTGTCCGCCCGACAGCTGTGAAGGGTAACGGTCGGCCAGCCAGTCAAGCTGCACGAGCTTCAGCAGCTCACCGACCCGGCGGCGGATTTCCGCCTCGTCAGGACGCAGCCGGCGGGGCTTGACACGCAGACCGAAGGCAACGTTCTCGAAGACGGACATGTGACGGAACAGGGCATAATGCTGGAAGACGAAGCCGACGTTTCGGTCGCGCGCATGGACATGGGTGGCCTCCTCACCGGCAAAGAGAACCCGCCCGCTATCGGCCGTTTCCATGCCGGCAATGATCCGCAGCAGGGTCGTCTTGCCACAGCCGGAGGGTCCCAGCAGGGCGACCAGCTCACCCGTCGGAATGTGCAGGCTGACGTCCTGCAGCGCGACGAAGGCGCCAAAACGCTTGCCGATTGAACGGATTTCGATACTCATCGGTGTTCGTCCATCAAGGTCATCGTACCCCTGTCGTTAGCCGGTCGCAGGGCCGGGGCAAGACGGCTCCGCCCGTTTCCTCGCTGCTCATGGTGCGCTGTTTTCCGCCGCCGGTTCGCTCGACAGCATGCGCATTTCACGACGCATCCGCCACTCGACGACCGTCTTCGCGACCAGTGTCACGAGGGCAAGGAGCGCCAGAACCGACGCCGATGCGAAGGCACCGACTGCGTTGTACTCGTTGTAGAGGATCTCGACGTGCAGTGGCAGCGTGTTGGTTTCGCCGCGAATGTGCCCGGAGACCACCGATACGGCACCGAACTCGCCCATCGCACGGGCGTTGGCGAGAATCACGCCGTAAAGGAGACCCCACCGGATGTTGGGCAGCGTCACGCGACGGAACATCTGCCAGCCGGTTGCTCCGAGCGATATCGCGGCCTCCTCCTCCTCCCTGCCCTGCGCCTGCATCAGGGGAATCAGCTCGCGCGCGACGAAAGGCAGGGTAATGAACATCGTCACCAGAACGATCGCGGGAAGCGCGAACACCACCTTGATGTCGTTCGCCGCCAGCCAGGGCCCGAAAAGGCCCTGCGCCCCGAAGATCAGCAGGAAGACGAGGCCGACCACCACCGGCGAGACCGCGAACGGGAGGTCGATCAGGGTGATCAGCAGGCTCTTGCCGCGAAACGCGAACTTGGCGATTGCCCACGCGGCAGCCACGCCAAAGCCGATGTTGAGCGGCAGCACGATGAACGCAACGAGCAGCGTCAGCGCGATCGCCGACCGTGCGTCACGATCCTGCAGGGCTTCCAGATAGGCGCGCCCGCCGGCGGCGAAAGCCTCGGCAAATACCGCCAGCAAGGGCAGGAGCAGGAAGAAGAAGAGGAAGCCGAGCCCGACCGCGAGCAGCACGTGCCGCAGCCAGGGCGGTTCGGCAGTCGCCCGCCGGCCGGCCGCAGCGCTCACCGTAGCCCGCCGTCGGCCGCGCGACCGTGACGGGTGGCCGCCCACCACTGCAGCCCGTTGACGACGAACAGCATGATGAAGGAAATGAACAGCATCACCACGGCCAGCGCAGTCGCCCCCACGACGTCGTACTGTTCGAGCTTCGAGATGATGAGCAGCGGCGTGATCTCGGAGATCAGCGGCATGTTGCCGGCGATGAAGATGACCGATCCGTACTCGCCAATGGAGCGTGAGAAGGCAAGCGTGAAGCCGGTCAACAACGCCGGCAGGAGCGCTGGCCAGAGCACACGGACGAAGGTCTGCAGCCGAGAGGCGCCGAGCGACGCGGCGGCCTCCTCGACCTCGGGCTCGATGTCCTCGATCACCGGTTGCAGCGTACGGACGACGAATGGCAAGCCAATGAAGGTCAGGGCGACGACGATGCCTGGGGGCGCAAAGGCGATCTTGAAACCGAGTGCTTCCAGGTAGCGCCCGATCCAGCCATTGCCGGCGTAGAGGGTCGCCAGGGTGATCCCGGCAACGGCCGTCGGCAGGGCAAAAGGCAGATCCACCAAGGCATCGATCACTCGCTTGCCGGGGAAGGAGTAGCGAACGAGAACCCAGGCCACGATCAGCCCGAAAACCGTGTTGATCGACGCCGCGAGCAGTGAGGCGCCAAAGGTCACCCGATAGGACGCCAGCGCCCGCTCACCGCTGGCGATCTCCCAGAATGCGGCAAGGCTCAGCTGGCTCGCCTTGAAGACCAGTCCCGACAGCGGCAACAGGACGAGTAGGGACAGGTACAGGACAGCGCAGCCCAGCGACAACCGAAAGCCGGGCAACAATTGCCCGGGAGCAGTCGGCGAGCGCATCAGGCGGCCAACGCAAGCAGAAACCGTGGCATGGCAGCTGTTCCCGGGGCTACTTCTTCTGATAGATCTGGTCGAAGGTGCCGCCGTCCTTGAAGTGCGCCGGAAAGGCCTTGCTCCAGCCGCCGAACACCTCGTCGACAGTGAAGGTCCGCACCGGCGGGAACTGCTCGGCATATTTCTTCAGCAGCTCCGGACTGCGCGGCCGCAGATAGTTCTGCGCCGCGTTTTCCTGGCCGGCCGGCGACCACAGGTACTCGAGATAGGCCTGTGCCAGCTTGCGCGTTCCCTTCTTGTCCACCACCGGGTTCACGATGGCGACGGGAAACTCGGTGAGGATCGACAGCGATGGGTACACGACGGCGAACTCACCCTTGCCGAACTCGCGCGCGATGAGCTCGGCCTCGCTCTCGAAAGAGACGAGGACGTCGCCGATCCTGCGCTGCATGAACGTGGTCGTTGCGTCGCGGCCCCCGGCGGCGAACAGGGGCGCGTTCTGCATCAGCCTGGCGACGAAATCCTGCGCGCTGCGGTCGTTGCCGCCGGGCTGGGCGAGTGCGAAACCCCAGGCCGCGAGGTAGGTATAGCGGCCGTTGCCAGTGTTCTTGGGATGCGGCAGGATCACCTGGACGCCCGGCTTGACGAGGTCGGGCCAGTCGCGGATCCCTTTCGGGTTGGCCTTGCGAACGATGAATACCATCGTCGACGTGTACGGCGAAGCATTGTTGGCAAAGCGCTTGGCGTAGTCCTTGGCAACCAGGCCCTTTTCCGCCAGAAAATCTACGTCGGACGCCTGATTCATCGTCACCACGTCTGCTTCGAGCCCGTCGGCGACCGCCCGCACCTGCTTGCTGGACCCGGCATGCGATTGCTTCAGTTCGACCAACTCGCCGCCCAGCGCTTTCCAGTGCTTCTGGAACAACGGGTTGTAATCCTTGTAGAAATCCCTGGAGACGTCATAGGAGACGTTGAGCAGGCTGAGTTCAGCCCAGACGGGCAGGGCAATGAGGCCGAGCAGCAGGGTCGCACCCAGCCTGTGAAGGAATCCGGACATGCGCTTCTCCATCGTCATCGCAGAACAGGCGGCCATGATAGCGAAGAAGGTTAGAACCACAAAGGATCAATTTTTATGTGCTTATCGCCAATGGTTATAGGTACTCGCCGCAGCTCCAGCCCACACCGGTCCGAGGCGCGAACCCGAGGGTGGCAACGGGAGGGACTGCCAAGCCCACAATCGGCATAGGGGCGGTCAGAGTACCTGACCGTTCCCCTGCCACACAACCGGCATGCGGGTCCGCACCGGGCGGTTCAAGTAGTTGAGGTTATGAGAGACGCGGCACGCCGAGTCGGTCGAAGTAAGCGATCGGCATCACACGATTCAGCGCGAAGCAGCTGTTACGCCACCATCGACGGCTGTTTGCGGCGATCCGATGGGCATCCGGCTTAGCAGCACCCAACGCCAGCAATTCCCGATACATCGTCGTACCCCGACGCCAGTGCTTGAGTTGCAGAGCACGCAACCGGTGACGCAACCACTCGTCGAGTTCGCGGAACACTTTCGGCGTCTGCGCAAGCTGAAAGTATCCCTTCCAGCCCGGCATGTAAGTCCGGAGCCGTTCCACTACGTCCGGCAGGCTACGCCCGCCCGAGCGACGCGTCAGTTGTCGGATGCGTTGCTTGTAGGTTTCTTTTGCCTTGTCGGCAACCCGGCATTTCACTTGGCCACCTGGACCATACCAGAAGCTAAAGCTCAGGAACTTGCGACCAGATGCCGGTGCAACCGCCGTCTTGGCTTCATTCACCTTCAGGTGAAGTTGCTCATAGAGTCGGCGCAGCCCATTGAGTACCCGCTCACCGGCCTGCCGACTGCGCACATAGACATTGCAGTCGTCGGCATAGCGAACGAAACGATGACCACGCGTTTCCAGCGCACGATCCACCTCGTCGAGCAACACATTAGCCAGCAGCGGCGACAGCGGGCCGCCTTGCGGCGTCCCCTCGTACCGCTGCATGACCACGCCGCCATCCATGATGCCGGCCACAAGGTAACGACGAATCAGCCGCAGCACGGCCTTGTCGTCGATTCGCCTCGATAACCGTTCCATCAGAATGTCGTGATTGACCCGGTCGAAGAACTTCTCCAAATCGACATCGACCACCATCCGGTAACCGTCCTGCACGTAGCGCCGCGCCGTGAGCACGGCGTCGTGCGCACGGCGTCCGGGTCGGAAGCCGAAGCTGTATTCGGAGAACGTCGGATCAATCATCGGCTGCAAGACCTGCAGCAGGGCTTGCTGGATCAGCCGATCCGTCACCGTCGGAATCCCCAATTCCCGCATCCCGCCACCGGTCTTCGGAATCTGTACGCGCCGCACTGGCTCAGGCCGGTAACTGCCGTTCAGTAATGCCTCCCGAATCCCCGGCCAGTGCGTTCTCAGGTACGCCGCCGTCTCGACAATCGTCCGTCCATCCACCCCAGCACTGCCGCGATTGGCTTTGACGCGTTTCCACGCCATTACCATGTTCGCGCTCGCGAGCGCCTGCGTGAGCAGCTCATCTCGCCCTGAACCTTCGAGTCCCTGTCGCGCCGGCCGTGCTTCATCACGCAACGCTTCGGGCTTGGCTTCACCTCGCCCTCCCACCTTGCGCCCCGGTTGCCCGAGCTTCTGATGCATTGCACTTCCAAGCAACATGGCCGTCGGCCCTCCTACTCGTTCGACCCTTCGCCCGCTACCGGCGGCTACTATGGCCTCTGCTGACTTCTCGCTCCGGCTTGTCTCCGTCGGCCTTTCAGCCATAAGGCGAGAGCTCCCCAGGTAAGAACGCACTCCTTCCCTGCACAGCCGCCGAATCTACGCCACTTCGCCTTGATCACGAGAGCTTCGCGGTCTCTGGCCCGCTCGCCCTGCTCGGCAGCGCCTTCTATCCGGTTCTTGTTCATCGGCTCGCAGTTTCGCTCCACGCTTCCTTCCCACCATCGGTCGCCCTCAGGCAGTTGCGCTTCGCTTCGTTCGCTGTGATCAACTTACGGCGGGACTTGCACCCGCAAGAGTGCGCCCATGCTGGGCGCACCAAAAAAAGAGCCACGGCATGCCGTGGCTCGGTGCCCCCTCGCTTGCGGCTCAGACCGGCGTCGGCAGTCGGCCGGCAGCCGACGCGCTCTCCATCCAGCGCTTGATACGATTGGCGTCGCCAATGCGGGTCTGCTTGCCGGCCGAATCGAGAAGCACGATGACCACCGGCTTGTCGGCAACGCGCGCCTGCATCACCAGACACTTGCCGGCTTCCTGGATGTAACCGGTCTTCGACAGGCCGATTTCCCAAGTCGGACTGCTCACCAACTGGTTCGTGTTGTGAAAGTCGAGTTCACGGCCTTTCACTTCGGCGCGCACACCGGGCGTCGTCGAGAATTCGCGGATCAGCGGGTAGCGGTGCGCTGCAGCGACCATTCGTGCGAGATCATGTGCGGTCGATACATTGTTGCTGCTCAATCCGGTGGGATCCTCGAAGCGTGTGTGGACCATCCCCAGCGACGCGGCCTTGCGGTTCATTGCTGCAACGAAGGCCTGCAGACCGCCCGGATAGTGACGAGCGAGCGCGTGCGAGGCACGGTTTTCCGATGACATGAGCGCCAGCAACAGGGCCGTCTCGCGCGTGATCACTGTCCCCACTCCAAGGCGGGAACGGCTGCCGCGCAGATAATCGACATCTTCGTCGCTGATGCTGATCGGCGCCTGCAGATTCGGCATGCTGTCAAGCACCACCATCGCGGTCATGACCTTGGTGATCGACGCGATCGGTACGACGGCGTTGGCATTCTTCTCGTACAGCAACTCTCCGGCATCCTGGCCGATGACCAGCGCCGAGCCTGAGTGTACGGCGAGTTGACCCGGCTCGTGCCAGAGGTCCGCGCTGCCGGCAATCGCGCGCGTCAGATTCCTCTTCTGGTAAGCCTGGGCTGCCGCGGCTGCTTCACGGGGCGGCGGTAAACCCCTCTTCGCGGCCAGAGCAGACGGCTTGCCGGGATCCTGGCGCAGACTGCCCTTGGCCCGACCGGAGAGTTGCTTTGCCTCCTTGTTCCTGGACTCCCGGTCGGCAGCCAGGCCAACCTTCCTCTGTTCTGCCACCGCCGTGGGGCTGGTGTTCCGCTTGGCCGCCCGGTTCTGCCCCGTCGCGGGAGGGTTCTTCTGCGCCACAGGTTTGGACGTGCTGGCTTTCGCCGTCACGTTCACCTTCGTCTTGTTCGCCGCCGACTTGGTCTTTCCATTGCCCTGTTCGGCCGCGTACAGCGTCCCGGTCGACGCCACGAGTGGCGTCAGCAACACCACGCACAACCCCGTCAAGGCTCTCAGAGTCATCCGCATTGCACCTCTCCCTCATGATTTACCTTGTCGGCGTGCTCCGGCGGCCCGGGCCAGCAAGGCCATAGACGATCAAAAATAAGCAGATACGCGAGCTATGTAATGTAGCACATTATGCAGGAGCCCGTGCGGGAAACAAGACCCAATGAAGCTTGGCAGAATCCACCATGCCGCTGTGGCGACCCCTGCCGCCAAGAGTGGACCGCTCAGCGTTCGTTCATCAGCTTGTCGACTACGGTCAGGGCCGTCATGTTGACGATGCGTCGAACGGTCGCCGTGGAAGTCAGGATATGCACCGGCTGCGCAGCCCCGAGGAGAATTGGACCAATGGTCAGATTGTCGCCAGAAGCGATCTTGAGCAGGTTGAACGAGATGTTCGCGGCATCGAGGGTCGGCATGATCAGCAGGTTGGCCTGTCCCTTGAGGCGGGCGTCACTCGGAAACACCCGCTGACGAATGTGCTCGTCGAGCGCGGCATCGCCATGCATCTCGCCCTCGACCTCAAGCCGTGGGGCGCGGTCCTTGAGCAGCTGCAGAGCTCGACGCATCTTCAACGCCGTCGGGGTGTTCTCCGAGCCGAAAGAAGAGTGCGACAGCAGGGCGACCCGGGGCTGGATGCCGAACCGGCGCACCTCGTCGGCAGCGAGCAGCGTCATGTCGACCAGCTGCTCGGCCGAAGGCTCGTAGTTGATGTAAGTGTCGGCGATGAACAGCGTCCGGTCGGGCAGCACGAGCAAGCTCATGGCGTAGAGGTCGCTGACACCGGGAGCCAGACCGATGACGTTCTCGACATACTCGCGATGCACGTCGTGACGACCGAAAGTGCCGCAGATCAGGCCATCGGCATCACCCATGCGGACCATCATCGCACCGAACAGTGAGGCCCGACGGCGCACCTCGCGGCGAGCGAAATCGGCCGAAACCCCCTTACGCTCCATCAGGCGCCGGTACTCGCGCCAGTAGGACTCGAAATGCTCGTCGAAGAAGGAGTTGTTGTCGGCGTACACGATGTCGAAATCGTCCTCCGGCGTGACCCGAAGGTTCAGTGCCACGAGCTTGCGCTCGATTTCTTCCGGATGGCCGATCAGGATGGGTCGCGCGATCCCCTCGTCGACGATCACCTGGATGGCGCGCAGGACGCGGTCGTCCTCACCTTCGGCGAAGACCACGCGCCGGGGCGCTTGCTTGGCCTGCGAGAAGACCGGCTTCATGATCAGGCCGAAGTGGTAGACGAACTCGTGCAGACTCTCGCGATAGGCTTCCACGTCCTTCAGCGGCCGGCTGGCAACTCCCGACGCCATGGCTGCCTCTGCTACCGCGGGAGCGATCTTGCCGATCAGCCGCGGATCGAACGGATTGGGAATCAGGTATTCGGGACCGAAGTTGGCATGCTTCTCGCCGTAGGCCTTGAGGGCCACTTCCGACTGCTCGACACGCGCCAGCTCGGCGATGGCCCGCACCGCCGCCAGTTTCATCTCGTCGCTGATGGTGGTCGCGCCGACGTCCAATGCGCCACGGAAGATGAAGGGAAAGCAGAGCACGTTGTTGACCTGGTTCGGATAGTCCGAACGCCCGGTGGCGATGATCGCGTCGTCACGCACCGCCCTGACATCTTCCGGCCGGATCTCCGGATTGGGATTGGCAAGCGCCATGATCAGAGGCAACGGCGCCATCTGCGCGACCATCGCCGGCTTCAATACGCCGCCGGCCGACAGCCCGAGGAAGACGTCGGCGCCGACGATCACTTCGCCAAGCGTCCGCGCATCGGTGCGCTTGGCATAGCGCGCCTTGATTTCATCCATCTCCTCGACGCGCCCTTCATATACGAGCCCCTTGATGTCGGTCACCCAGATGTTGCCAACCGGCAAACCAAGCATCACCAGCAGGTCGAGACAGGCCAGAGCGGCGGCACCGGCGCCGGATGTCACCAGCTTCACCTGATCCAGTTGCTTGTCCTGCAGGAAGAGTCCATTGAGAATCGCTGCACCGACGACGATCGCCGTACCATGCTGATCGTCGTGGAACACCGGGATCTTCATCCTCTGACGCAGCTTCTTCTCGACGTGGAAGCACTCGGGCGCCTTGATGTCCTCGAGATTGATGCCGCCGAAGGTCGGCTCCAGCGAGGCGACGATGTCTACCAGACGATCCGGATCCCGTTCGTCGATCTCGAGGTCGAAAACGTCGATGTTGGCGAACTTCTTGAACAGTACCGCCTTGCCTTCCATGACCGGCTTCGCCGCCAGCGGACCGATTGCGCCCAGCCCCAGGACCGCCGTGCCATTGGTGATCACGCCCACCAGATTGGCGCGCGAGGTGAGGGTGCTGACTTCAGCCGGCAGCGCAGCGATTTCCTCGCACGCCGCAGCGACGCCGGGTGAGTAAGCCATCGACAGGTCGTATTGGTTGGCCAGTTGCTTCGTCGGCTGTATCGCCACCTTCCCCGGTTTCGGGTTGCGGTGGTAGAACAGGGCAGCCGTCCGCAGTTGCTCTCGTTCCTTTTTCATCTTTTCTTCTCCTCAGTTTCATCGCGCCCCCACTGCCGTCAATGGCGCGCCCGATGGGCAGCCACTCTGGCTGCCAGCGAGACGCCGCGGGCCATCGCAGCCGGGCTCTTGACGTTGTCGACCACCGGTCGGAAGCGGACCTGTGGCATAATTACACAAACCCTCCGTTCCTTGTAGCACCACCGCCTGGCATGCTGACCTCACCCCCTGCACTGGGCTTGTTCCTCGCCAACCGCGACCGACGCGTCGCATCCGACCGGGCTGGACAGACTACTCCGGTTTCCGGCCCTTGCGGTTTGGCTCCGCGCGCGCCGCTCCACGGTAAGTTCCGCTTCTCTACCTTCATTCGAGAGTGATTACCATGAACCAGACTGTTTCCATCAACGCCCCCGACTACGTCAAACATGAACGCCTGAAGAAATGGGTTGCCGAGATTGCGGCGCTCACCGAACCGGCCAGCGTCGTGTGGGCCGACGGCTCGCAGGAAGAGTATGATCGTCTCTGTGCTGAACTGGTCGAAGCCGGCACCTTCATCAAGCTCAAGAAGCGCAAGAACTCCTTCCTCGCTTTCTCGGATCCATCCGACGTCGCGCGCGTGGAGGACCGCACCTACATCTGCTCCGAGAAGCAGGAGGACGCCGGTCCCACCAACAACTGGGAAGATCCCGCCAAGATGCGGGGCATCCTCAGTGGCCTGTTCAAGGGGTGCATGAAGGGGCGCACAATGTACGTCATCCCCTTCTCGATGGGTCCCATCGGCTCGCCGATCGCCCAGATCGGCGTCGAGATCACCGACAGCGCCTACGTCGTGGTGAACATGCGGATCATGACCCGCATGGGCAAGGACGTCTTCCCGGTCCTCGGGACCGACGGCAGCTTCGTTCCCTGTGTACACTCGATTGGAGCGCCGAAGCAGCCGGGCCAGCAGGACCCGCGCTGGCCCTGCAACCCGACCACCAAGTACATCGTCCACTATCCCGAAACGCGCGAAATCTGGTCCTACGGCTCGGGCTACGGCGGCAATGCCCTGCTCGGCAAGAAGTGCCTCGCCCTGCGCATCGCCTCCAACATGGCGCGTGACGACGGCTGGATGGCCGAACACATGCTGATCCTCGGCGTCGAGTCTCCCGCCGGTGACAAGCATTACGTCGCGGCCGCCTTCCCGTCTGCCTGCGGCAAGACCAACTTCGCCATGCTGGTTCCTCCACAAAGCCTGAGTGGCTGGAAGATCACCACCATTGGCGACGACATCGCCTGGATCAAGCCGCGCAAGGACAAGAACGGTGTCACTCGGCTCTATGCGATCAATCCGGAGGCCGGCTTCTTCGGCGTCGCCCCGGGCACGAACGAGAAGACCAACTTCAATGCCATGGCCTCGCTCGCCGAGAATACAATCTTCACCAACGTCGCGCTGACCGATGACGGCGATGTCTGGTGGGAAGGCATGGGCCCGGCACCAGCGCACGCGATCGACTGGCAAGGCAATGACTGGACACCGGAGATCGCCAAGGAAAAGGGCACCAAGGCGGCGCACCCGAACTCGCGTTTCACCGCACCGGCTTCCCAGTGCCCATGCATCGATCCCAAGTGGCAGGATCCGGAAGGAGTGCCGATCTCGGCCTTCCTGTTCGGCGGCCGGCGCGGCTCGACCGTGCCGCTGGTTTGCCAGACGCGCGACTGGGAGCACGGGGTCTATGCCGCGGCCACCCTCGGGTCGGAAACCACGGCTGCCGCCTTCGGCCAACAAGGTGTCGTTCGTCGCGACCCCTTCGCGATGCTGCCCTTCTGCGGCTACAACATGGCCGACTATTACAACCACTGGCTGCAGATGGGCAAGGCGACCGACAACCCCGTGCCGATTTTCATGGTCAACTGGTTCCGCATGAACGAAAAAGGCGAGTTTGCCTGGCCGGGCTTCGGCGACAACGCCCGTGTCCTGAAGTGGATCATTGAGCGTTGCGAGGGCAAGGCTTCCGCCAGGGAGACGACCCTTGGCTGGATGCCCAACTACGAAGACCTCGACTGGAGTGGCAGCGACTTCTCCATGGCCCAGTTCGCCGGCGTCACCAGCCTCGACAAACAGGCGTGGCTGAGCGAGCTCGATGGAGTCAAGGACTGGTTTGGCAAGATGGGTGACAAGCTGCCCGCCAAGCTCGCCGACGTTCGCGACGAGTTCGAGAAGGAATTCCAGGCCGCCTGACCGGGAGTTCCGCGCCCAGGTCGAAAGGAAGCCGCCTGCGGGCGGCTTCTTTGTGTGTGCGGATTGGCTTACGGCTAAACTGACGGCTTCATCCCCACCACGAGCAACAGACCAGCATGCCCAGTCTTCCCGCGCGCCGCTTGGCCGACATCGCACCCTTCCACGTCATGGAGTTGATGACGCGTGCCAAGGAACTCGAAGCCGGAGGCCGCGACATCATCCACATGGAAGTCGGCGAGCCTGACTTCCCGACGCCGCAACCGATCGTGGCGGCAGCGCAAGCGTACATCGCCGGCGGTCGCGTTCGCTATACGGCCGCCCTCGGTCTGCCCGAACTGCGTACCGCAATTGCGGCCTTCTACGCCACGCGCTACGGCCTCAACGTCCCGACGTCGCGCATCGTCGTCACCGCCGGCGCTTCCGGCGGCCTGCTGCTGGCGATGGCCTGTCTCACCGAACCGGGCAGCGAATGGCTCCTGACCGACCCTGGCTACCCCTGCAACCGGCATTTCGTGCGCTGCTTCGAGGGCCGGCCAATCGGCATTCCGGTGAGCGGCGAGAGCAACTTCCAGCCGACTGTGGATGACCTGGCCCGATTCTGGAGTGAACGGACAGCCGGAGCCCTGTTCGCATCGCCAGCCAATCCGACGGGAACCCTGCTCCCTGACCAGAGATTGGCCGACATCGCCCGCTTTGTCCGCCAGAGGGGCGGACAGCTGATCATCGACGAAATCTACCACGGGCTGACCTACGGGCGCGATGCCAGGAGCGCCCTTGAGTTCGACGATGACGTCTTCGTCGTCCAGAGTTTCTCGAAGTACTTCAACATGACGGGCTGGCGTCTCGGCTGGCTCGTCGTGCCGCCACGCTTCCTTCGCGACATCGAGAAGCTGGCGCAGAATCTCTTCATCTCGCCGTCCGCGGCCGCGCAGTACGCCGCCCTCGCGGCCTTCCGCCCGGACACCATCGCCATCCTCGAGGAGCACCGCAACGAATTCCGGAAGCGACGGGACTTCCTGGCACCAGCGCTCGGAGCCCTGGGATTCCGCTTCCCGGCAAGGCCGGAGGGGGCATTCTACCTCTATGCGGATTGCTCGCAACTCACCGACGACAGTACTCGTTTCGCCAGCGAGTTGCTCGAGTCGGTCGGAGTTGCCGCAACGCCCGGACTCGACTTCGGCAGCAACCTGCCCGAGAGGCATCTGCGCTTTGCCTACACCAGCGACGTGACGCGACTGGCGGAAGCCGTCGACCGGATTCGCTGCTTTCTGGGCCCAGCCTGACGATCCACCGCCAGCGTACGTACGGCAGCAGCCGCGTCAGCGCAGCAATCCCGGCAGACTACCGAACGCCGCCAGACGGCGCCAGTCGAAAAACGGCCCAGGGTCGGTCTTGCGCCCGGGAGCGATGTCACTGTGACCGACCACCGCAGTGATTGGAAAACGTGAACACAGGCACACCAGCAGGTCCAACAGGCAGCCGTACTGCGCCTCGGTGAAGGGTGCTTCATCGCAGCCCTCCAGTTCGATGCCGAGCGAGAAGTCGTTGCAGCGAGGTCGGCCCTGCCAGGAAGAAAGCCCCGCGTGCCACGCGCGCTGGCGGCACGAGACCAACTGGATCAACTCGCCATCGCGCCTGATCAGGAAATGCGCCGAAACCCGCATGCCGGCGACCTCAGCGAAGTAGGGATGGGCAGCGGCGTCGAGCCGATTGGTGAACAGGCGAATGATCGCGTCACCGCCGAAGGAGGCCGGCGGCAGGCTGATCGCATGCACGACGATCAGCGAGACCGTCTCGCCGTCCGGCCGTTCATCGCAATTGGGCGAGTTGATGCGCAAGGCACCGTCCACCCAACCCGCATCGTCAACTGCCGGCGCGGGTGCCAGACAGGGCCGACTCATTCTTCGATTCCCAAGCGCTCGATGCGATAGCGCAGTGAGCGAAAGCTGACGCCCAGCAGACGGGCTGCCGCCGTTCGATTGAATTCGGTCTTGGTCAGGGCTTCGAGAATGGCCTGTTTCTCGATGCGATTGATGTAGTCATCGAGAGTCTCGCCCTCCCTACCAAGACTGTCACGAACTGCGGTCGCTGGCGCCAGCTGCAGATCGTCGACCACTACAGTCTGGCCGCTGCAGAGCGCTGTGGCACGCTCCAGGATGTTCTCGAGCTCGCGCACGTTGCCGGGGAAACTGTAGTCGTTCAGCATCCTCGCTGCCTCGGGGTCGAGGCGCGGTGGCTGCGGTCCGCAGAGCCGGACAAGCATGGATTCGGCCAGTGATGCAATGTCTTCGCGACGCTCGCGCAGCGGCGGCATCCTGAGTTCGATGACGTTGACTCGATAGTAAAGATCCTGGCGGAAGGATCCGGCATCGACACAATCCCTGAGCTGGTGATGAGTCGCCGAAATGATCCGCAGGTCCACCGGCTCCTCGACTGTGCTGCCAACCTGGCGCACCTTTTTCTCTTGTATCGCACGCAGGAGCTTGACCTGCATTCCCAGAGGCAGGTCGGCCACCTCGTCGAGAAACAGCGTCCCCCCCTGCGCGGCCTGGAAGAACCCGGGGCGATCGCTGTCTGCGCCGGTGAAAGCCCCCTTACGGTAACCGAAGAACTCGCTCTCCATCAGGTTTTCGGGAATCGCCCCGCAGTTCACGGGCACAAAGGGTGCGCTGCGGCGCGCGCTCTGATCGTGAATCAGTCGCGCAGCCAGTTCCTTGCCAGTGCCCGACTCACCGGAGATGTACACTGGCGCCTGGCTGCGGGCAAGCTTGTCGATCATCTCGCGTACATGAATGATGGCTGGCGACGTACCGATGAGTCGTGTCGCAGCTTCGCTGCCTTCCCCGTCACCCGTCCCGCCGCTGCGCCGAGGCAGGTTGAGCGCCGACTTGATGAGGCTGCGCAACTGCTCCAGCGCCACCGGCTTGGCGAGGTAGTCGAAAGCCCCGGCTTTCAGCGCGGCGACAGCATTCTGCGTCGTGCCGAAGGCCGTGATCACCGCCACCGGCGTTTCGCCGTAGCTCTCGGCGATCAGCCTGACGATCGCCAGCCCATCCCCGTCCGGAAGTCGCATGTCCGTCAGACACAGCTGGTAGCGCTGCTGTTCGAGGAACTTTCGTGCCTCGGCAACCGTCGCTGCGCAGTCCGCCAAGAGTCCCATTCGTGCCACGGTAAGATCGAGGAGTTCGCGGATGTCCGCCTCATCATCGACCACCAGAACACGAGCCAGATCGCCGCGTGGGCGACGTTGCACCTTGCCAGTCAACAACCCAGAGCCCTCCCCAGGAGACGAAAATCTGCACCCTTGCCACGTCCCAGCAGTTCGAGACGTGCCTCGTTCGCCTCGCACAGCTCGCGCGCTATGTACAGGCCAAGACCGGTCCCGCGATGATGGGTCGTGAAGAAGGGCTCGAAGATCTGTTCCCGCAAGTCATCGGCCACACCCTCACCATCGTCGATCACGTGCAGTTCCACCTGCCCCGCCACCCGACCATCGCCAACCAGCAGACGGACGCTGCCGGCCACCCGGCGGGAATGCCGCAGCGCGTTGCTGAGCAGGTTCCACAATACCTGATGCAGATGAGACCGATCAAAGCAGATACGTGCGTCGCCGCACACCTCCAGCCGGATCACATCGGTGGCGAGCTGCTCCCTGGTCGACCACTCTTCGGCGAATGCTGGCAGCAATTGTCGCAGGTCGATCAGCTCGCTATACACGCGATCGCGACGGCCCAGTTCCAGGACATCGCTGACGATACGTTCCACGCGCTGGGTATTGTCGAGCAGGATGCGCAACAGCCGTTCGTACAGTTCGCCGCGCCGCTCCTCCCGCATCAGCTCGCCGGCGTGGCGGATTGCCGACAGCGGATTGCGGATCTCGTGCGCAATGCTCGCCGTCAAGCGCCCAAGCGCTGCCAGCTTGATCTGCTGCGCCTGCTCACGCAGGCGGCTCATGTCCTCGAGAAAAACCAGCACATCGCTGTCACCACCGGTGGTCCCAACGAACCGCACGCGCAACTGCACTCCGTTCGCTGGCACCTGTACCAACACTGCGCCACCATCAGGCTGCCGCCGCCAATCGGCGAAGGACTGCAGCAGTTCGGGCGAGCACTCGCGCAGAACCGGCTCGCCGCTCTCGCTGGCGGCCAGCAGGTGCCTGGCGCGCGGGTTGCATTGGGCAACCCGTGCGTCATCGCCGAGTACCAGAACCCCCTCCTGCATCTCCTCGATCACTCTCTGGCTGACCAGAGTCTGCTTCTTCAGATCGATGCCCCGACGACGCGCAAGCTCCTCGTTGGCGAGGAGCCGACGGGCGAGCAACCGCGCCGAGATGGCAACGGCAAAGAAAGCGATGCTGAAGACGCCGGCATGGAAGAAGGCTGTCGCTTCGAGCTCCGTCTGCAGCGCGCGATACGACTGCTCAACGAGTACGGCGATGGTCGCCAGCGCAGCATAGAAGATCACCAGTCGACCCTGCCCGACGAGGCCTGCACCGGCAAGGGTCACCAGGAGCATCGATCCGAAGCCACCGCCAAGGCCACCGCCGACGTGAATCAGCAGTGTCATCACCAGCACATCGAGGAGCACGCTGGCGGTGATCTGGCTGCTCGCGTGCTGCCGCCAAGCGTACGCGACGACAGCCGAGAGAATCGTGCTGAAGAGGTATCCGCCGGCCAGCCCGACATGGAGCCCTCCCTGATTCAGGGTGAGAACGGGCAAGGCCGAAGGATAAAGCAGTGCCGAAAAGAACAGCAGCGCGGCAACCACGAAGCGATAGAGCTGGAAGTATCGCAGCGACCTCCAGCGCGTCTCGGAGAAGCTCTCCGGATCACGCCCGCCCGTCCTCGACACCGGCTCCTCAGTCGCCGCCGTGTCCAGATTCGCGCAGGTGGGCGGCACAGCAGTAGTAACGGCCGTTGGCCAGCAAGCTCTCGCTGATGGGCTGATTGACGCCACAGTGAGCACACTGCACCATTCGCTCGACCTCGCGATCACCCTGCGCAGCTCTCCCAGCGGACTTGCGCCAACCACGCCACGCCCACCATGCGAGGAGCCCGAGAGCGAGCAGAAGAAGGTATTTCGTCATCGCGACACGAAGAGACCTGCGGAGCGTCGAAGCATAGCAGATGGCCGGCAACCCGCAATGGGCTGCGCAGACCCGGCGGCAAACGCCGCCCGCACCCGCGAGCGAACCCGACAACGAAATGGGCGACACCAGAGCGCCAAGCTGAAGGCGACGGTTGGTCGGGGCGAGAGGATTCGAACCTCCGACTCCTGCGTCCCGAACGCAGTACTCTACCAGGCTGAGCTACGCCCCGACCGAAGCGACACCAGAGCTAGTAAGTCCTGGCAACCGCGAAGAGGCACAATTCTAACAGGGAATCCCGGTGCTGAGAAGCGGGAACGGCTGCCAGGGCGTGCGCAGCAAGATCGGCTTCAGCCGCCGCTCGGCGCCGCGCATACTCGAGCGCGCCGGTGTCATGCACCGCCGCCAGGATCTCGGGCAGGTTGTCCCGGCCACCGTCCTCGATCGCTCGCCGCACGCTCGCCGCCTGCTCGGGAGTGCCATTCTGCAGAACGAAGATCAACGGCAACGTCGGCTTCCCCTCCGCGAGATCGTCTCCCAGATGCTTGCCGGTCTCCAGTTCGGCGCCGGAATAGTCCAGTACGTCATCGATCAGCTGAAAAGCGGTGCCAAGATGCATCCCATAGACTGCCATGGCTCGCTCGACAGCCGTATCGGCGCCGCCGATGATGGCGCCAACCTGTGCGGCGGCCTCGAACAGCTTGGCCGTCTTGTAGCGGATAACCTGCAGATAGCCATCCTCATCGACGTCGGCATCGTGGCAGTTCATCAACTGCAGGACCTCGCCCTCGGCGATGACGTTCGTCGCATCAGACAACACCTGCATGATGCGCATGTCGTTCACCGCGACCATCATCTGAAAGGCACGCGAATAAAGGAAGTCCCCCACCAGCACGCTGGCCGAATTGCCGAACAGTGCGTTGGCAGTCTGGTGGCCACGCCGCAGGTTGGAGGCGTCCACCACATCATCGTGCAGGAGCGTCGCCGTGTGAATGAACTCGATGACCGCCGCCAGGTGATGATGGTGCGCGCCGCGATAATCGAGCGCCCCCGCCGCAAGCAGCACCAACGCCGGCCGCAGCCTCTTGCCTCCGCTATGCACGATGTACTCGGCTACCTGCCGCACCAGCGCGACTTCCGAATGCAGGCGTTGACGGATCACCGCATCGACAGCGGTCATGTCCGACCCGATCAGCCTGTACAGCTGCTCCATTCTCACCACACGGCACCCTGGCACGAAACTTGGGGATCTTAGGCGTCGCCCTCCCGTGCGTCAAGCAAGCCGAGGTCGCGCCCCCGAAAAGGCTTTGACTGGAGCCGAAAAGAAGGTACAATGCGCGGTTCTTTGCTGCACATCGTTCAGTTTTAGTCAACCTGGAGTCCAACATGTACGCGGTGATAAGAACCGGTGGCAAGCAATATCGTGTTGTCAGCGGCGAGAAATTGAAAATAGAACAGATACCGGCAGAAGTTGGCGCAGAAGTTAGCCTTGATCAGGTTCTCATGCTCGGTGACGGCGAGTCGGTGCAAATCGGCACGCCGCTGGTCGCCGGGGCAGCAGTCAGGGCAACTGTGCTGTCTCACGGCCGTCACGACAAGATCCGCATCTTCAAGATGCGTCGGCGCAAGCACTCACAAAAGCACCAAGGGCACCGCCAGAACTACACCGAGATTCGCGTTGATGCCATCGCCCCCGGCGTCGCGATGGCCACTGCAGCCTGACACGAAAGGAGTCTGATCCATGGCACACAAGAAAGCCGGCGGCAGCGTACGCAATGGCCGCGACTCGGAAGCGAAACGCCTTGGCGTCAAGCGCTATGGCGGACAACTCGTTCGCGCCGGCAACATCATCGTTCGCCAGCGTGGCACCGCCTACCATCCGGGCGAGAACATGGGCATCGGCAAGGACCACACGCTGTTCGCCCTGGTGGACGGTCATGTACAGTTCGCCATCAAGGGAGCGCTTGCCCGGCGCACGGTCAGCATCGTTCCGCTTGCCGCCGACTGAAGCAGCGCAAGTTGGCCGTAGCATGCCAGCCCGATCAGGCCCAAGCCCTATCATCTCCGGTAGGGCTTTTTGTTTGCACTCCCGAACCTGGGCAGGACGACAGCCATGAAGTTCATTGACGAGGCCAGGATCTCGATCGCCGCCGGCGACGGCGGCAATGGGATCGCCTCGTTCCGGCGCGAGAAGTATGAGCCCGAGGGTGGTCCTGACGGGGGTGACGGCGGCCATGGCGGCAACGTGCACTTCGTTGCCGACCGCAACGTGAACACGCTGATCGAGTACCGCTACGTGCGTCGGTTCCGCGCCAAGCGCGGCGAGAACGGGCGCTCGAGTGACTGCTACGGCAAGCGCGGGCAGGATCTCACCCTGCGCGTGCCGATCGGTACGGTCATCGCCGATCTCAACAGCAACCAAGTCCTCGCCGATCTCGATTGCGACGGCAAGAAGGTTCTGCTGGCCAAGGGTGGCCGTGGCGGCCTAGGCAATGTCCATTTCAAGTCCAGCGTCAATCGGACTCCACGCCAGTGCACCCGCGGCGAGCCGGGCGAACAGCGGGACCTCCGGCTCGAGTTGCGTCTGCTTGCCGATGTCGGCCTTCTGGGCCTGCCCAACGCCGGCAAGAGCACTCTCCTGCGCGCCGTGTCGGCCGCCCGACCGAAGGTCGCCGATTACCCGTTCACCACCCTCGAACCACACCTCGGAGTCGTCCGCGTCGACGACGGGAGGAGCTTCGTCATCGCCGACATTCCCGGCCTGATCAGTGGCGCTGCCAATGGCGCCGGCCTCGGCATCCGCTTCCTAAAGCACCTCAAGAGAACCCGACTGCTGCTCCACATCGTCGACCTGGCCCCAAACGATCCTGCCGCCGACCCGGTCCGCGATGCGCAAACCATCGTCCGTGAGCTCGAACGCTACGATCCCGAACTCGCCGAGAAGCCGCGCTGGCTGGTGCTCAGCAAGCTCGACCTGATTCCGCCCGATGAACTCGAAGCCCGCATTGCCAGCTTTCTGCAAGCCTGCGAAGCGGATCATGCCGCTTGCTTCCGAATCAGTGCCATCAACGGCGGCGGCTGCGTGGAGTTGACGCAGCGATTGCAGGAAGCACTCGACGGGATGCCGCGACCCACCGCTGCCGACGCGGAGGCGGCGGGCGAAGGCTCGTGGCCGGAGTGGCCGCCAAACGAAGCAGACCGGCGCCCGGTATGACCACCACCCGCATTGCCGCAGCACGCCGTGTCGTCGTCAAGGTCGGATCGGCTCTGGTGACGAACAACGGCGAAGGCCTGCACCTTGCCGCCATCTCCGATTGGGCACGACAGATCGCCGAAGTGCACCGCCTTGGCAAGCAGGTCGTCCTCGTATCCTCGGGCGCGATCGCCTGTGGTCTGCAACGTCTTGGCTGGCGGAAGCGACCACATGCCGTGCACGAGTTGCAGGCCGCTGCCGCGGTCGGCCAGATGGGCCTGGCGCAGGTCTATGAGAGCGCTTTCGGTCGCTATGGCGTGCACACAGCGCAAGTCCTGCTGACGCACGATGATCTCGCGGACCGCAAGCGCTACCTCAACGCCCGTTCAACGCTGAGCACCTTGCTGGATCTGGGCGTCGTGCCGATCATCAACGAGAACGACACGGTCGTCACCGATGAGATCAAGTTTGGCGACAACGACACACTCGGCGCTCTGGTCGCCAACCTGATTGAAGCGGACTGCCTGCTCATACTCACCGACCAGCAGGGCCTGTTCACTGCTGATCCGCGCAAGGACTCGACAGCGACGATGATCAGCGAGGCGCGCGCCGGACTGCCCGCCCTCGAAACCATGGCCGGCGGTGCCGGCACCCAGTTTG
Source organism: Accumulibacter sp. (assembly GCF_036625195.1). NCBI lineage: Bacteria > Pseudomonadati > Pseudomonadota > Betaproteobacteria > Candidatus Accumulibacter > Accumulibacter sp. The sequence continues at coordinate 1,702,049 of NZ_JAZKUG010000001.1, read as the reverse complement.
GCAAGGGCGGCATGATCACCAAGGTCATCGCCGCCAAACGCGCGGCACGCAGCGGTGCCCATACGGTCATCGCCAGCGGCCGCACCAGCGACGCCATCCTCCGTCTGCTGCGCGGAGAACCGCTGGGGACGCTGCTGGTCTCCGAAACACCGCCGCTCACTGCGCGCAAACAGTGGCTCGCCGACCACCTGCAGTTGAACGGCCGGCTGCTGCTCGACGGTGGCGCCATCTGCGCTCTGCGCGAGGGCAGGAGCCTGTTGCCCATCGGCGTTCTCGCGGTGCTTGGCGAGTTCGAACGTGGCGCCGCCGTTGCCTGCGTCGCCGAGGACGGCGGCGAGATTGCCCGCGGACTGGTGAACTACGGCAGTAGCGACGCGCGGCGCATTGCGCGCCGGGCCAGTCAGGAAATCGAGGACATCCTCGGTTACATCGACGAGCCCGAAATCATCCATCGCGACAACCTGATCCTGACCTGAGCACCGGGGACGACATGAGCGACGAACACAAGCAGTCCATTCACCTGCCTTTCTCCGACAAGTACACCGATTCGCACTCTCAGGAGTACTTCCAGAAGCATGATCGGAAGAAACTGTCTGACCGCTTGGAGCATCGCATGGCGGCACGCGCGCTGGCGCTTGCCGGCAACCCCTCGTCGGTTCTCGACCTGCCCTGTGGCACTGGGCGCTTCTGGTCACTCCTCGCGGAGCAACCGCAACGGCAGCTGTTGGCCGCCGATTACAGCCAGGCCATGCTCGACGTCGCCGGCAAGGTGCGCCCACCGGAAGTCGTCAAGCGCTTCCGGCTGCTGCAATGTTCCGCGTTCGCGATCAGCCTGCCTGATGCGCACGTCGATTGCATCTTCTCGATTCGCCTGGTGCACCACATCGGCGACTCCGTCCACCGCATCGCGCTGCTCAGGGAGTTTCATCGCGTGACGCGGGACACGGTCGTCCTGTCGCTCTGGGTCGACCGGAATTACAAGGCCTGGCGTCGTCGGCGACTGGAGACCAGCCGCCAGCGGGCCGGCGAAACGAGCGACAACCGGTTCATCGTTCCGCGCCAGCAGTTTGAACGCGAGTGTCGCGAGGCCGGCTTCGCCATCGTTGGCCACGTGGACTTCCTGCCCTACCTGTTCATGTGGCGCGCCTACGTGCTGCGCAAGCTGTCCGCCTGACATCCGCCTGCGGCCAGAGGCGCTTGTCCCCCATGAGTGTGCGCGATCATTTTCCCTCCGCAGCCGCACGGAGCGAACTGCAGTGCCATCAGCTCGCAGCTTTTGTCCCCCTATGGTCGCTCGCCACCGACTGGCATGAAGCCCCGAACGAGAGACGTGGCGGCTGGAGCGGGGTGAGCCGGCACCTGCTCGCCAACGGCAACACGATCTTCGTCAAGCGCCAGCAAGACCACCTCTGCCGGACGCTGCGCCACCCCCTGCGCGGCGTCCCCACGTTCTACCGCGAATACCTGAACATCCTGCGTCTGCAGCGACACGCCATCGGTAGCCTGGACGCACTGTACTACGGTGACCGCCGGGATGCCGGTCACTGGCAGGCAATCCTCGTCACGCGCGCTCTCGACGACTTCAGCAGTCTCGACGAATGGAACACGGCAAACCCGCAGGCAGCACCACCACGGCGCCAGTCGCTGATTGCCGCCGTCGCCAGCGCCTGCGCTCGCCTGCACAATCATCGCTTGCAACACAGCTGCCTCTACGGCAAGCATGTCTTCGTCCGTCGCAGCCCGGCAGTGCCCGACGCTTACGGGGAAGGCGACGTGCGCTTCATCGACCTGGAAAAGCTGCGCCAGGGCATCAGTCGCGAGCGCGCTGGTGCCCACGATCTCGACCAGCTGCGGCGGCACACGCTGGGCTGGAACGATGCCGACTGGCAGCATTTCACGCAGGCTTACCGGCAGCAAATGGCCCTGCTCCGGCGCTAGTCGCCCAAGCCGGGCGGGGCAAGGTCCCTCGCGTCGGGATTGATGATGTCGAAGCTGGCCGGCATCCGCGAGTAGAAGATCCTGACGTTCTCGCGCCGGAGCAGGTCGAGAATTCGCCACTCCTCGTCCTCGGTGACGACGAATTCGACCTCGATGGCACCACTGCCCGCGAGCTCGAAGAAGCGCTCCTCGTGTACCGCGTGTCGACGCCCGAACCCACCGACCGCACGGAACGCCGAGCCGCCACGGATGCCGAGCCGGTTGCCCTCGGCAAGCAGCCATTCCCAGAGCAGAACGCCGTGCAGACGCTCGCCCTCGCCGACATAGAAACGAAGCAGGGAGCCTTTCATCCGCACCTCCTCGTCAGCCCGCATCCTTAAGCCAGAAGACAGTCGCCATGCCGGCAAGCGTCATCAGCATTGAGCCGGCAACATGCGCCAGAATCAAGAGCGACGCCCACAGCAGCCGACCCTGTTGCAGCAAGACGACCAATTCGGCGGAAAACGTGGAGAAGGTCGTCAAGCCGCCGCAAAAGCCCGTGATGACGAGCAGACGCCACTCGGGCGAGACGGTCGTCGAGAATGCGAAAAAGGCGATCGCCAGACCGATGACATAGGCGCCAAGCAGGTTCGCGACGAGCGTCCCCGGCGGAACGCTCGGCAGGATCGCGTTGAGCCGGACGCCGAGCTGCCAGCGCAGCAGTGCGCCAAGCGCAGCGCCAAGCGAAATGGCAAGGATCGACTTCCACATGCAGGCGCCTCAAGAAACGCGTCGCTCACAGACAATCTGCGCCACAGCCGGCTTGTCACGCCGGTGGCGGATGACCACCTCCACCCACGTTTCACCAATCCCGACCAACCTGACGAGTGACTATAGCACTCGCGCACGCCGCCCGCACGATCTGCCGCGTGCGTGCCTGCCACCAGCTGTGCAGTAGTTCCTTTCCAGTCGCGCCGCCGCGGACCGATACTGCAGCCAGAGGTCACGATTTCATCGCTTCCTCTGACCCCCAGCCCTGACGTAAGCAGCGGGCGCCAGGGCGACTGCAAAGCCGCTGGTTGATCTGGCGTGTCCGCCCGGGAACATGGCCCGGGGGACCAAGGAGCTTGAAATGAAAGTGATGATGGTGGTGGAAGGCGGCGATCGCGCACTCCGGATCGACCCCCTGGATGAGGAAGGACTGGCCCTACTGGCTGCGTTTGGAGTCTGCGGCAGATATCAGACAAGGCTCGGCCAGGCGACGGGCTCAAGGATGCCGGCGGCGGACAGCCGCAGACAAGCTGGTCTCGACACCATGACGCTTGCAGAAGTGGCGTCATGAATGCGTGGCAAGTCATTGGGTTAGCGCAGCGATCAAGCACTGGAGAGGATCTCTGCGGCGGGTCGGGGGATCAGCATCGACACCCAGTCGAAGGCGGTCCGTCCCAGGCGGTTGCACGTTGCCGTGGTGAAAGGATCGTGCACACTCGTCTCGAGCACCAAGAGCGAATGCCGCGCGCGACAGCGAAGGGCCGATGGGCGTTGCGGCAAGCAACAACGTGCAAGCCCGGATTGCAGCCAGCGCGGGCGGTCTGAAAGCGGTCGCGCCGCAGTCAAAGGAGGGTCCGTGAGGTCCGCAAGCTCTGCGACACCGGTCACCAGGTCGCCTTGATCAGTACGGATTTTCAGTCCGCTGTCGGCCCCCTGGCAGCCACCCTGTTCGCCGGCTGGTCTCAGGAAAACCTCTTCGAGTATGCACGCGAACACTTCGCCCCGGACCGCCTGGCGGACTACCAGACGGACGAGATTCCTGATCGCGCACGCGCCGTCACCCCGGCTTGGCGAACCCTCGACGGCCGATCGCGCTCGCTGGCCGGCAGGCTCAGGCGGCGGCTCGCCCAATTCGGTGCCCTCACCCTCGACGAGACGATCGATCCGGCGAAAGTCGAGTCCTTGATCGCCAAGAAGGTCGCGGCCAAAGAAGAGGTCGAACAGCTTCAAGAGGAAATCAAGACCCTCAAGGAACAGCGCAAGGCGACCCCATCCCATATCGCCGCCGAGGATTTTCCGGAGCAAAGCCGAGGTCGCCGGCTGAGCACCCACGGCAAGCAATTGCTCGCCACGGTCCACATGATCCCCGACCGTGCGGAAACAGCGATGGCCAACGTCCTGGCACCGCTTGTTGCCCGCCCGGACCAGGCCCGAAGCTTGCTGCGCGCGATCTACACGACCGAGGCCGACTTGCTGCCCAACCCACACGCTGGCACTCTGACCGTCCACCGCCACCATCAAGCCAATGCCGTCTCGGAGCGCGTTGACCGCACAGTCTGTGACGAGTTGACCGCGACCGAGACCGTCCTCCCGCGTACCAAACTCCGCTTGATCCTCCAACTCGGTACTTCGCAAGATCCGTGAGATCAGGTTGTCTGATGCGATGCGAGGCCCGAGTCGCCCCACGCCGAGAACCCACCGCCATGCAGGACTTGCGGCGTGGCAGCTTCCTCCGCATTAGCACGGAGATCATGCGGGGCGCGCCATGCCGCGTATCCTCGAAGGCCCTTCGGGAAGCTCTGCGCCGCGCTCGACGTCGCCCGCAGCGGGCAATCGCAGCCCCGAGCCGCAGCGCCGGATCATGGCCGGCAACCGGCCGCACTTCACCACCAGAGCGAGCGCCTCCCAGGCCTGCCGGCGCAAGCGGTGGTGGCTTCTGGATTGGCTCAGCAGGTGACTGTTGACGAGTATTGGCTTGACCCGGCGCCGATATGGCGGACAAGGATCCCGAGCCACACCGGTGACATGATCGAGGCGACGCATCATACCATCCTCAAGCAGATCGCGATCGAATCCCCGGTTTGCTTGCCGACCAAGTCACACACGACAGGGTGAACTCCTCGGCTGCATTCGCCCACGGCGTTTCTGAGTCCCGAAATGGGGCTGAATTCGGCGGACGGGGTTGACTTGGGTCAACCCGAGTATGTGCCCGACGTCCTAGCATCGTACAGCTAGGCAATCGATCGGCGCGAAGCCCCTACTACTTGACTGGAGGCAGGATGAAATCCCTCATGGCCTCGCTGTACATGTCGCTGACGCTGACGTGTGGTCTTGCGGCCGCCACCGAATTCAGGGTTCTCGTGGTGATGAGCTACGAGGACGACAACCCGTGGGTCAAAGAGATCCGCGAGGGCATCGACCACGTGCTGCGCCGCTCGGCCGAGGTCACCTACTTCCACATGAACACCAAGGTCAACCGCGAAGGCGGCCCGCGCCGGGCCGCGGAGGCTTTCGCGCTGTTCCAGTCGCTACAGCCAGACGGCGTCATCACCGCCGACGACGACGCTCAGTCGATGTTCGTGCTCCCCTACCTGCTAAACCGCACGGCTGTCCCGATAATTTTCAACGGCGTCAATGCCAGCGCCGACAGCTACGGCTTCCCCAGCGCGCATGTCTCAGGCATCCTCGAGCGGGCACACGTGCGCGAATCGCTGGCTTTCATCAAGCAGATCGTGCCGGCCGTGCGGAGCGCCTGCTTCATGACCGCCGACGTGCCATCAGGGATGGCCCTGCGCACGCAAGTTGAAAGCGAGAAGGCGACCTACCCCCTGACCATCGGCGGCTTTCACTTGGTACGCAACAACAGACAGATCGACACCCTGCGCAGGACCCTGAACGCACACTGCAACGTGTTGTTCGTCGATAGCTTGGAAGGCATCGCCGACCGGGACGGCAAGCCGCAGACCAACCAAGAGATGCTCCAGATCCTGCGCCACGCATACGATAGACCCATCCTCGGAGGCAACCGCTACCAGGTCGAGCAGGGCGCTTGGGCGGCAGTGGTCAAGACCGGCCAAGAGCAGGGCGAGCTGTCGGCCACGATGTTGCTGCAGGCGATGCAAGGCAAGCCCGTGAGTACCCTGCCGGTGACGCAGAACAGCCGAGGGCAACGCATCATCAACGTCACCGCGCTGGAGCGCCACGGCATCGTTCCACGACCCACGGTCTTGCGCGGGGCCACTCTCGTCCGCCAACAGCCCTGACCACCAGTGGCTCGCGTGTGCCAGACGCCAGCCAGGGGACTCAGCCAGAAACTGATTGCGCTGGCGCTGGCCAACGCCTCGGCCCTGGCCTTGCTTGCCGGCATCGCCTGGATCGGTCACGAGCGCACACAAGACCTGTCAGCATCCCTGGCCGACCGGGAAATGGCGCGCATCTTCGCAAGTGCGCGCTTGGGACGTGACCTCGCCGAAGCCCTGTGCGATCTCGACCGCAGCACCCGCGACTGCCGTGTGCAGAATGTCCCGTTGCCAAGCCAACGCGATGCGGACGCGCGACTGTCCGAACTCGGACGTGCCGCCGGCGATTCCGATCTGGCACAAACCATCGACGCGCTCGCCAGCGCGACACAACGACTACTGGCACAGTGCCGGCTGATCGCCGCCGCGCGAACAGCCATAGACTCCAGCGAACGCGAACTGCTCGACGAGCTGACCCGCTTGGAGGATGTCACGAGCCGAGACCTGATCGATCAAACGCTGGCCGGAAAGAAAACCGACTACCTCGACCAGATCATGGCGCTCGTCATCGGCTACCGCGAAACCGTCATGCTGATCGGCAAGGAAACTGCCCGCAGTACGTTGAACCTGGATTACGACAAACTCATCGCCATGGTCGACGACCTCCGGCTGCGCCTGCAGACCATGACCGCAGCAACGCCGACGATGGCGACGATCGCCCGCCACATGCGCGAGAATGCGGTCCGCTACCGCGCCCAGATCATCGCGCAGCAAGGTGCCGAGTATGCCCTCGCCGCCTTGCTGCAGGATCAGCGCCGGCGCCGCGAGGCGGTCCTCGAACGGCTGCGGCAGCACGACGAAGCAACCGGACGCCGGGCGGAGGGCTTCCGCGCCGAGCTGGCGATGGTTGCAGGGCAGACGGCACGATTGATCGCCGGACTAGGTGCCGCCATCGCGCTGCTGTCGCTGATGCTGACGATGTGGTTCGTCCGGCACAACATACAGCACCCTCTGGCCAGCATCCTGCGCCAGATCGGCGGGATCCGCGGCGGCGGGGCATCCGGCGCGCCGGCAGAACATCGCGACGACGAATGGGGCGTAATCCAGGAAGCCCTGTCCGACATGGCGGTAGACCTCGCCCGGACCAACGGTCTCCTGCAGCAGGTCGTCGACACCGCGCCAGTCCGGGTATTCTGGAAGGACCGCGACTGTCGCTATCTCGGCTGCAACCCTGCCTTCGCGCTCGACGCCGGCAAGAACGCGCCGGCCGATCTGGTCGGCGACGACGACTTCGCCATGGGCTGGTCCGAGCAGGCCGATCTTTACCGCGCTGACGACCGGCAGGTGATGGAATCCGGGCAACCGCGCCTCAACTACGAGGAACCACAGACCTCACCGGATGGCCGGACCATCTGGCTGCGCACGTCCAAGGTACCTCTGCGCAACGCGTCGGGTGAAGTGGTCGGAGTCCTCGGGCTCTATGACGACATTACTGCAACCAAGCACGCGGAGCTGGCGCTGCAGCAGCGTGACCGCTACCAGCGCGCGCTGCTCGACAACTTTCCGTTCGCGGTCTGGCTCAAGGACGCCGAGAGTCGATTCCTTGCCGTAAACAGCAGGTTCGTCGACCTGTTTGGAGCACGCAGCGCCGACGATCTGGTCGGTCGCAACGATTTCGACATTGCCTCGCCGGACTTGGCCGAGAGCTATCGGACCGATGACCGGATGGTGCTTGCCTCGGGGCAGAGCAAGCACGTCGAGGCGAAGATCGTCGACGGCAGCGGCATCCACCGGTGGTTTGAAACCTACAAGTCACCGGTGACGCTCGACGGCAAGCTGCTCGGCACGGTCGGCTTCACCCGCGACATCACCGAGCGCAGGGAAATCGCGACGGAACTGGAACATCACCGCCAGCACCTCGAAGAGCTCGTACTGAAGCGCACACTGGAGCTGACCGAAGCCAAGGTCGCCGCCGAGACTGCCAACCGTGCCAAGAGCACGTTCCTCGCCAACATGAGCCACGAACTCCGGACGCCGATGAACGGCGTGATCGGCCTGATCGAGATGGCCAGGCGGCGCATGGCCGATCCCGTTGGCTGCGAGCAACTCGGCAAGGCGAAGGCCGCCGCCCACAGCCTGCTTGGCTTACTCAACGATATCCTAGACCTTTCCAGGATCGAAGTCGAACGCATGGTCCTCGACAAGCAGCCTCTGCAACTGGCCGCTTGCATCGCCCATGTCTGCGGCACGCTCGGCCACATGGCCAGCGCGAAGGGCCTCCGGCTGGCCGTCGACCTCCCGCCAGAACTTGGCTGCGCACCGCTCCAGGGTGACCCGCTGCGGCTCGGTCAGATACTCGTGAACCTCGTCGGCAACGCCATCAAGTTCACCGACCGGGGCGAGGTCGTCATACGTGCCCGCGCGACCGGCGAGACTGCCGAAAGCGCGCACGTGCGTTTCGAAGTCGCCGACACGGGGATCGGCATCGATGCCAAGGCACAGACCCGCCTATTCCAGTCCTTCGAGCAGGCCGACAACAGCATGACTCGCAAGTACGGCGGCACTGGCTTGGGACTGGCGATCTGCAAGCGGCTCGTCGAACTCATGGGCGGTGAGATCGGCGTCGACAGCACGCCAGGGCAAGGCAGCATCTTCTGGTTCGCGGTTGGTCTGCAGAAACGGCGTGTGAATGCCATCGCGCCAGCGCCGAGTTCCGCCTGCCGGGCGGCGGAACAACGCCTGCTGATCGACTACGCCGGCACCAGAGTCCTGCTTGCTGAAGACGAACCGATAAGTCAGGAGATCGCACGCTTTCTGCTGGAGGATGTTGGATTCCTCGTCGACGTTGCCGATAATGGCAGCGAGGCGCTCGACCTTGCCCGCCGCAAGGCTTACGCCCTGATCGTGATGGACATGCAGATGCCCGTTCTCAGTGGCGTCGAAGCCACACGAGGGATTCGTGCCAACTCTCTCAACAAGACTACGCCGGTCCTCGCCATGACGGCCAACGCCTTCGACGAGGATCGCGAGGAGTGCCTCGCAGCAGGAATGAATGGGCACATCAGCAAACCAGTCGACCCGGACAGACTGTATGAGACCCTCTTGGTGTGGTTGGAGCGGCGTGGCGACTGACCAGCGGCTGGGACCGATGGCCCACCCTCCAACCGCCGACGGCAGGACCGCAGGAAATGAGCTGCTCATGAGCTTGAGCCTTGTACCAACATGCAACAACCTGATCACTGCCAAGGATAGGTATGCTTGAATTTTTCTCCGCCAGCACCCGCATGGCCAATCCGCAACGGGCAATAGCGGAATGTCTCGAGGTAGCACTCGGGGACGCTCACCATGACTGCGATCTGGTCATCATCAATGCATCTATCGGTCATCAGCTCGGCGAGCTGATTGTCCAGACCCGCGCGCAATGTCCACACGCTCGCATTGTCGCCGGTTCCTGTGCGGGCGTAATAGGCCGCGAGGGAGTCAGCGAGTCGATGAAGGATGTCGCCCTGATGGCGATCCGTGGCAGGGATTTCGCGGTAGCCCATGTAGACGGCTTGAACGGTCACAACTCGCGCGACAAGGCAGTGGCGCTCGCAACGGCCCTGAAGCGGGCGTCGCCGGGGATCAACATGGTGTACCTGATCGTTACGGGCATAGACGTCGCGGCCGATCAGGTCATCGCCGGATTCGACTCGATCTTGGGTGCGGAAGTCAGCCTGTTCGGCGCAACCAGCGGCGACAACAACCGCGGCTTGGTTACCTTCCAGGCGGTCGACGAGCGCGTCTTCGAACGTGCTGCCGTTGCCGTCGGCTTCTGCGATACGACGCTCGAGGTTGATACGCACGCGACACACGGATTCGTCGCAACCGGGGAGCCTCTGGTCGTCACCCGGTCTGATGGCCACCTCATCCACGAACTGAATGGCCGTCCCGCCGCGGCGGAATATCTGGGTCGCCTGGGGCTGGCAATGACGTCATCGCTGGCGGAATCCGGTCCGATCGGGGCCCTGGCGGAACGCCTCGCACCCGTGCAGGCCCTGGCTTACGGTAACGAACATGTCCTGCGCGCCGTTTTCCGATGGGATGCTGATGGAACGTTGTATTACCCGGTGACTTGTCAGGAAGGAACGCCACTGTGGTTAACCCTGCGCGACGAGGAACGCATTTTCAGCGATCTCGATCGGATGCTGGCCGTCATGTCGCGCCATGCCCGGGGAAGAAAGCCGGTCGCGATGTTCCAGGCGGACTGTGGTGCGCGTGGCCGGCTACTGTTCAACAGGGTGCTGAAGGAGGAATTGATCCAGCGCCTGCAGCATCCATTCTCGACCGACTTCCAGCCGCCTCCGTGGCTGGGAATGTACGGATTCGGTGAGTTCGCGCGGCTGCAGGGTACCAATTACTTCCACAACTACACCTCGGCCCTGGCGGCGATCTATCGCCGCCAGGGAACATGACATCATGCCGGAATTGCCGGACATTTCCTCTCATCCGATCCTGCAGCAACAGCTGATCGCCGCTCGTGATCGCCTTGATCAGGAGGTGACGCGCCTGACGCGCATGCATGCATTCAATTCCTATGCCTTGGGCATCGAATCGGATGCGGATTTCGTGATCGCCGTCTCCGAGGCGATCGTCGATATTTTCGAGCTTGAATTCGCTGTCTGCTGGCTCGTCGATCAGCAAGGGGAGATCGAAGCGCCGATCGGTGTCCTGGGGCTCAAGGTGGCTCTGCCCATACTGCGAACTTCCGGACAACGGCTACTCTCCTGCTCGGCAGCGTGGCCGGCAAGCCAAACCACCGACGCGGTAACGAGTGCACTGCGCGAATGCCTCCCGTCACTGCCGATACAACAGGCGATCTGCGCACCTTGCCGCACTTCATACGGCACAGTAAGGGCCATGCTGTTGGCGGGGAATACGGTTACGGGCAGCCCGTTCTTCACGGCCATCACGGCTGGTCCCAGCAAGAGCTTTGATCTCTTCGTCCAGCAAATGGCCGCGCTGGTCGAAAACCGAGATAGCCAGCGTACCATCATGCAGCAAATGGCCGCCCTGCGGCAAGCCAACCAGAAACTTAGCCTTGCGGTTGAGGTCACCCAGGTGGTGTTCTGGGAGCTGGACTTTCCCAGCCTTCGACTTGATTACGATGTGGAACTGCTTCCCCGTCTCGGAATGGACGTACAGGATCCACCACGGACTCTGCAGGCTTGGATCGAACGTATTCACGCGGATGACCGCCTCCGTTTCATCGGGTCCGTAGAGCGCAGCGTGAAGGCCGTCGATCCACTGTTCGATTGCGAATATCGCCTCTGGAATGCGATGGACCGCTGGACCTGGATCCACACATGGGGCCACATCAGCGAGCGAAACTCCGACGGAACGGCATTGTGGGCCGTCGGTACGTCGATGAATATCACCCGCCGCAAGCAACAGGCCGCCGAACTTGAAGCCTATCGCTCGCGTCTGGAAGCACTGGTCGACGAGCGCACACGCCAGTTGGCGCTGGCCAAGGAGGCTGCCGAGTCCGCCAGCGTGGCGAAAAGCACCTTCCTTGCAAACATGAGCCATGAGATCCGCACTCCCCTCAACGGCATCGCGGGAATGGTGCATTTGATTCGGCGTGCCGGCCTGCCACCTGATCAGGCACAACGCCTTGATCGAATAGAAACGTCCAGCGCTCACCTGCTCGACATCATCAACGCGATTCTTGATCTGTCGAAAATCGAAGTCGGCAAGTTTGAACTCGATGAGCGGAGTTTCCAGCTCCAAAGTCTTGCCGACAATGTCGTATCGATCATGGGCGACAGAGCACAGGCCAAAGGCCTCTCCCTGACTGTCGATGTACCAGACGCACCGCTGCTGCGGGGTGATCCGACACGCTTGCAGCAAGCCGTCTTGAACTATGTCGGGAATGCGGTCAAGTTCACCGAATCGGGAAGCATCGTCGTGCGCTTTCACTGCCTCGCGGAAAAAGAAGCGAACAATGTGATGCTGCGCTGTGAGGTCCAAGACACCGGCATCGGCATCCCGACGGACAGGATTGCCCGGTTGTTCACGGCCTTCGAACAGGCCGACAACAGCCTGACGCGCAAGTATGGCGGCACGGGCCTGGGACTCGCCATTACACGTCGTCTTGCCCGGATGATGGGCGGCGATGCCGGCATAGCCGCCACTTCGGAGACAGGCAGCACGTTCTGGTTCACGGCCCGGCTTGGGAAGGCGCCCGATGGAGCCAGAAGGACTGCGGAGTCAACCAGCGAAGCCGCTGAAATCATTCTGGCGCGTGACTACATGGGACGCCGCGTCCTGCTTGCCGAAGACGAGCCGATCAACCGAGAAATCACGATGGAGTTGCTTGCCGAGGCCGGCTTTGATGTGAGCGTGGCCATGGATGGCAGAGAAGCCGTCCTTTTGGCCAGTGATGGGCCCTACGACTTGATTCTCATGGACATGCAGATGCCCGGGATGAACGGTATCGAGGCGACCAGGCGCCTGCGTGCGATGCCGCAAACCGCCACCACACCGATCGTTGCCCTGACGGCCAACGCGTTTGCCGAAGACCGGCAGCAATGCTTCATGGCCGGTATGAATGATTTCATCACCAAGCCGATCGACCCGGAGAGTTTTTTCGCGACCTTGCTGCATTGGTTGAGGAGCCACGAGTTCAGGAGCGGCGCAGAGACTTGATCGGCCGATATCCCCATGTTCTCTGCCCTACGCTCATGGCCGCTTTGGCCGCGCGCTTGGCGCCCACAATCCGGACGACCTGTGGTTGCGAGCAACCGAGCTACAGGGTGGCCCCCGCTGACTCAACCCATCCAACAGTCCTGAACCTCACCACCCCCTGCCAGGGATTTTGAAATGACGACCGCAGGGGCGATGCTGCAAGCCACGTGTTACACTCACCGGCCTTTCGATCCTGCTGCAACCCGCGTGTCCATTCCGAGAACAAGCGCCGCACCGGCATCCTCCCTGCGCATCTATCTTCGCCTTCTTGGCTATCTGCGGCCACTGCTGGGCCTGTTCGCGGTCAGCCTGCTCGGCTACCTGATGTTTGCCTCGTCACAGCCAACGCTCGCCGCCATCCTCAAGTACTTCGTTGACGGCCTCAACGCGGCCCGAGGAAGCACGCAGTACTCGATTCCACTGCTCGGCGAGCTCGAACTGATCTACGCCGTGCCGCTGCTGCTCCTGCTCGCCGTCACCTGGCAAGGCGTTGGTTCCTTCCTTGGCAACTATTACTTGGCACGGGTATCCCTGGGTCTGGTCGACGACCTGCGGCGAGCGCTGTTTGACAGCCTGCTGCGGCTACCAAACGCCTACTTCGATCAGCACAACTCCGGGCACCTGGTTTCCCGCATCACTTACGATGTGACCATGGTCACCGGCGCAGCAACCGACGCGATCAAGGTCGTCATTCGCGAGGGAATGACGATCGTGTTCCTGTTCGGTTACCTGCTGTGGATGAACTGGAAACTCACCCTGCTGATGGTCGCGATCCTGCCAATCATCGGCCTCATGGTGCGCAGCGCCAGCCGCAAGTTCCGCCGCCAAAGCCGAAAGATCCAGGTCGCCATGGGCGACCTGACGCACGTCGTCGCGGAGACGATCCAGGGCTATCGCGTCGTGCGCAGTTTCGGTGGCGAGGAGTACGAATCGGCCCGCTTCCGCGATGCGAGCGCGAACAATGCGGCACGACAACTGCGCATGGTGCGAACTGCAGCCAGCTATGGCCCGGCGCTGCAGTTCGTCACCTTCAGCACCATGGCGGCACTGCTGGTTCTCGTCCTCCTGCTGCGCGGCGATGCCACCGCTGGCGACCTGGTCGCTTACATCACGGCCGCCGGAATGCTGCCGAAGCCGATTCGTCAGTTATCCGAAGTCAGCTCGACCATCCAGAAGGGCCTTGCCGGTGCCGAGAGCATCTTCGCCCAACTCGATGAATCGCCGGAACCCGATGAGGGGAGCATCGAACGTGAACGCGTCAGCGGTCACCTCGAGGTTCGCGAACTCTCCTTTGCCTACCCGGGCAGCAGCCAGAGCGTCCTCGACCGGGTCAGCTTCAGCGTCACCCCGGGCCAGATGGTGGCGCTGGTCGGACGCTCGGGCAGCGGCAAGTCGACCCTCGCCAATCTGATCCCACGCTTCTACCAGCACAGTTCGGGCCAGATTCTGGTCGACGGCGTCGCCGTCGAAGCCTACACCCTGCGCAACCTGCGCCGGCACATTGCACTGGTGACGCAACAAGTCGTCCTCTTCAATGACACGGTGAGCAACAACATTGCCTACGGCGACCTCGCCGGTTCGCCGCACGCCGCGATCGAGGTCGCCGCGGCGGGAGCGCACGCACGCGAGTTCATCGATCGCCTGCCGAGCGGCTTCGCAACACGGGTCGGCGAGAACGGCGTCATGCTGTCGGGCGGCCAGAGGCAGCGCTTGGCGATCGCGCGCGCCCTGCTCAAGGACGCACCGATCCTGATCCTCGACGAAGCAACCTCGGCGCTCGATACCGAGTCCGAACGCCACATCCAGAATGCGCTCGACCGAGTCATGGCGGGGCGTACGACGCTGGTCATCGCGCACAGGCTGTCGACCATCGAGAGAGCGGACCTCATCCTGGTCATGGACCAGGGCCGCATCGTCGAGCACGGCACGCACGCCGAACTCCTGGCCGCCAACGGCCACTACGCGCGCCTGCATGCGATGCAGTTCGAGGAAGCAGAGACTGAGGAGCAGGCGACGCCAGCCGGCTGAGCGCTGGCGCCACCGCTGCTCGCCTTTGGCCGCTCTTCAGGCCACCGGCAAGCGATCGTCAAGCCAGCGGTAGAGCGCTGATCCGACGGGCCAGTTGCGCAGCAGGCGCGCGCGGTCGCGACTCCAGGCGCGGGAATGGGCAGCAGCCGATCCATGCTGGACGAGGTCATCAAGGTCGATCAGCCAGACTTGGCCAGCGTGCCAGAGCAGATTCATCGCCTTGAGGTCACCATGCGTGATACGCGCCCGGTGCATCGCCGCAAACAGCTGGCTGATCGCTTGCCCTTCGGCTGCCGGGGGTTCCCGGTCGGCGACAAGATGTGACAGCAGGTTCGCTCCCGGGCAGTACTCGCTGACCAGCCAAGCGCGTCGTCGCAGGGGACCAAGGCGCTCCTCGACCAGCGCCAGTGGCGCCGGCGTCGGGATGCCGAAGAACTGCAGCCGGTGCGCTGCGCGCCAGGAATGCCAGGCGCGACTGGGACGCAGCGCACGTCCCAGTGCGTGGCCCAGCCCTTTCAGATTGTAGCGCTTGACCAGCAGCGGGCGATCATCGACGAGGACGCACGCAACCGTACTCTTGCCGCCGTCCTTGAGGGTCCGTCCGGCACTGATGGCTTCATCCGGAGACGCGACGACAGAGGCGAGCCGGGTGGCCTGCGAACGTGTGACAGCGGTAAAACGAACGGCCGTCTGAGTGACGGCGAAGAGGCTGCAGTCACGAACCGTCTTGGCCAGAAGATCGCGCAGCCGCCACCGCCTGACCTCGGCGATCTCGTCGCGCAAGGCCGGCAGGAGCGGCAGTTCCGTCCGTGCTCCAGCCGCATAGGCAGGCAGCAGCATGGACAGTTCCCCATCCCATGCATCAGGCAGCTGTGCCAGCAGAATCGCCAGGTTGGCACTGGCCTCGGCAGGCGGCAAGGGTGTCCCCGCTCGACGCAACTGCAACGCGGCGCCATCGATGACGAAGACACGCCCTTCGTGGCGCAAGAAGTTGCCGAAATGCAGGTCTTCGTGGACCAATCCGGAAGCGTGCAGGCACCCCACGGTGTGCAGCAGTGGCAGCAGGAGGGCGACGGCTTGGGCGTCGCCGGCCTCCCTGCCGCGCAAAGGCTCCCACGCCTGCGCAAAGCTCTCGACGGGAGCGAGGAAATCCGTCAGCAGCGCATGACCACCATGGGTAATCGGCACCGCTGCCTGCACTGCCGGCGCCGGAATTCCGGCCGTGCGCAGCGCCGCCAGGCCGGCCTGCTCGCGCCGCCACTGTCGCTCGCCGCGTTGCCCGATGAAGAGTTTGGCGAGCACGCGACGACCATCCACCTCAGCCTCGCCGACCAGGCGCTTGCCGGGCAGCACGCGCAACAGGCGACGCACGATCAACCTGCGGCCATCGGCCATGAGGACGCCAAACGGTGTCGGGATGACTCGCCCGCAGTCGCGCAGGGTGCGGGCGTCTGTGTGGAGGACATGGTTCATCGTCCGTCGATCGCCCGGCAGACTAATCCCGACCCGCGAAGAATCCGACGATTCGCCTGATGCGCCGGCGGTCCGTCACGGTCAGTCGCCGCTGCCGTGTATAGTCGAGATAGAAACGCAGCCGCTGGCTGCGCGACAACTGCGTCTTCGCCAGCTTGTCGAGACACGCGAGATCCTTGATGATGCGGTAGTCGAGAACCGCACCGCGATAGAAGCTTCCGCTTGGGCAGTCGATCAGGTAGACCGTTGGCACGACGGCGCCGTCAACCAGCAGGTTGCGCCACTTGAGGTCATTGTGCGCAAAGCCTGCCTCGTGTAGCTTCCGTGCGATCGTCGCCACTTGACGCAGGACCTCTGCCAGCCATTGCCGGTCGCGCAGTCGTTGATCACTGGCATAGGCCATCTCCGCCAGATTCATCGTGTCGCGAATCTCCTCGGTGATCAGCGCGCCGCGTGTGAACCTCCCGAGGCGGCGCTCCAGGCCGTATGCAACGAGGGTTGCCGTAGGGATGCCCCAGGCCCGGAATGTCTGCAGATTCTGCCACTCGGCGCGCACCCGCTGCAGACCGAACCAGCGGCGCAGGCCGAACCAGCGCCTGACCGCACTCTTGCCCTTGCCGCTGCCGGTGTAACGCTTGACATAGTAGCGCCGGCCAGAGACGGTGACGCGCAAGACACGACTGATCAGATCGTGGGTGATGGGTTCGCCTTCGAGGGAAAACACCTGCTCGATGTCGGCAAACAGAAGGGCGGCCGGACCATCGGCGAAGTCAGGATTGAGATACCAGTGGTTCATGTCATCTCGCCGCGTGCGAGCTTGCGCTCGTAACGCGCCTGCAGTCGCTGTGCCTTCAGCCGCAGGCTCTCGAGCGACGATGTTTCCTGACGCAGAACCATGCGCAACGGCCGCGCGAAATAAACCCGAACGAAACGCAGCAGATCGTTGCGCGTCAGGCCGATGTCGAGGGCCGAAAAATGCAGGGCCGCGAGGTCCTTGTCACGCCAGCGCCGCGGCGTTACCGCACGCACCTGAGCCCGGTGCAGATCGATCAGTGACAGTCGCAAGCTCTCTGGCGTCGGCTGCGGCTCCAGGTGAACGAGAAAGTGGCAGATGTAGAAGTCACGATGGTTGACACCGGCGCCGTGCATCGCCCTGGCCAGCTCGGCGACACGGCGGATCAACGCCCATTTCAGAAGGAGCTCGGGCGGTTGCGTCAACCAGTCGGCGCAATAGTCCTCCAGGCTCACTGTCGGAGCCAGTTCTTCGGTCACGATGAACGATGACTGACGCGCCGGATTCCGGCCGCTGCAGCCACAGGCGACCACGCGCATGGTATCGACGCCGCAGGCGCGCAGGCGCTGCACGGCCAGCCACTCGTTCTGCGCACCGAGCACCGGCAGGCGGCAGCGCAGGAGGTTCTTGGCGATCTCGGTCCATCCGACGCCACGATGAATCTTCACGAAGTAGCCGCGGCCGGCGATCGCGGTGCGCAAGGTGCGGCGTGCCTCGAGCTGGCGAAACAAAGTACCCTGCAGTGCCTCGACGGCGACGAATGGATCCTGCCCGGACCACAGCGAACGAAAGGGCTCATCGAGGCAAAGGATACGCGTACTCATTTCAGGATGACGTCGGCGGCACGCTCGGCATTGGCATAGATGTCGGCGACCTCGGCGAAAGCGAGACCATTGGCCTGCCAGCGTCGCCGCGCGGATTCGTCGTCGAGCATCCCGAGCAGTGCCCGGTCCAGCGAGTCCTGCATGAAGGGCTCATCGATGACGACGCCGGCATCGGCCTCGACGACATAGTGCGCGTAGCCGCAGACACTGGTGGTGAGTACCGGCAAGCCGGCAACCAGCGCCTCGAGCAGCACGGTGCCGGTGTTTTCGTTGTACGCGGGATGCAGCAGAAGGTCTGCGCCGAGCAGAACACGCGGAATGTCGCTGCGTCCCGGCAGGATGCGCACTCGTTCGGCGACACCAAGCAATCGCGCCTGGCCCTGGAAGAAACGCGGGTCGTCATCGCCGATGGCGAACAGCCGACAACGCGCACGCAACGCGGGCGGCAGCGCCGCCAGGGCCTTCAGACTGCGATCGAGGCCTTTGGTCCGGAAGCCCGAGCCAAGCTGCAGGAGAAGAAACTGGTCATCAGCCAGCCCGAACTCGCTGCGCACGCTCGACCGAATCACCGCTGCATCCGGTGGCGCCCGCCTGTCCGGCGAGATGCCGGGAGGCAAGAGATGGAATCGTTCGGCCGGAGTGCCATGGTAGGTCTGGAACAGGCGCTCCTGCAGCGGCGACAGGACCAGGATTTCCACCTGAGCCTCCCGGCCGAAGACGGCCCGTTCATAGGCGGAGAAATGCCGGTAGCGTGCCGACAGGCGATAGAGCGAGCCGCGCTGTGTGCGTGCCTTTTCCTCGAAGCACGAGTCGGCAGCGAAATACACGTCCAGTCCCGGCATCTTGTTGAAGCCGACGACACGATGGACGGGATGGGCCGCCAGATGACTGGCCACCCAGCCGCTGAAACGCTGGTAGCGGCGCAGGTTGGTCAGCCCACGAACCGGCACCAGCATGACTTCGAACCCGGCCGGAATGTCCCCGCGCCATTCCAGGGTGTAGACCCTGATCGCATGGTCTCGCGCTTGGCAGGCCAGCGCCACGCGGAGGAAATCGCGCTGCAGGCCACCAAACGGAAAGTACTTGTAGAGACAGAAAGCGATTTTCATCAGGATTCTTCACTGCCACTGGCGGCATGCGCGAGGCGCCGCTGGCAACTCGTCACGGTGTCAACCCTCCGCCGGAAGTGGCGATGATCCGCTGTGGCGACGCCCCTTGTAACGGTTGTAGCCCCAGAGATACTGGCCCGGGCACTGCCGAATGAGATGCTCCATCTCGCGATTGATTTGCTGTGCCCGTTCTTCGATGGTGCCCCCGATGGGCTGCGTCGGCTCCTGCAGACGGAAATGATAGCCGGCGCCAGCGGGGAGTCGTTCGGCCCAGACCATGATCACGGTTGCACCGCTGTCGACCAGTCGCGCCGCCAGCGTCATCGTGTAGGCCGGCCTGCCGAAGAAGTCGAGCCAGCGCCCTTCGCCCGCCTTGGGCGCATGGTCGGGCAGGATGCCGACCGCTTCGCCACGCCTGAGCGCCTTCAACAGACTGCGTACGCCCGAGAGATCTGCCGCCGCCAGATGCAGTTGCGGCCGCGCCCGCCCGGCTTCGATCAGGTCGTGCAGCCACGCCCGCTTCGGTGGCCGGTAAAGGACCGTGATCGGCGCGTGCGTTGAAAGGTACTGGGCGGTGATCTCGAAGCAGCCGAGATGCGGCGTCAGATAGATCATTCCCTTTCCTCGCCGTGTCGCCGCCTCGACCAAGTCCCAACCCGAGACCTTGACGACCCGCGCTGCCGCCTCTGCCTGTGGCCGCGCCCAGATTCGCGCCAGTTCCAGACCTGCCTTGCCGGCCTCGCCGATGGCAACCGGTCGCACCCGCCGAGCATCCTTCTCTCCAAGCGCCAGCCTCATGTTCTCTGCCATGTGTCGGCGATAGGTCGGCGAGCACAGCCAGACAAGCCAGCCGAGCACGGCTCCAAGCCGATGCAGCCAGGACAGTGGCAGGAGGCTGAGGCAGCGAAACAGGATATGCACGCGGCGTTCCGATGTTGACGGGGAATGAAGGATGCGGCACAGGCGGCAGCGCGGCACGCTTTTGACTGAGCGCAACGAGAAAAAGTATAATTATCCATCCGCCGAGTTAATCAGGACAACTTGCAGGGCGGAACGAGCCGCGAGAGCGGCCAGGAAATACTGCTAAAGCGTCGTCTGCTCAAACCCCGGAGCCGGCCACGCGGTCGTTTCGGGGTTTTTCAATTTTGGAGCACACGCAGCGTGAGCCACGAGTACCTCTTCACTTCGGAATCGGTTTCCGAGGGCCACCCGGACAAGGTGGCCGACCAGATCTCCGACTCCATTCTCGACGCCATCCTGGCCGACGACCCACCGGCACGGGTTGCCTGCGAGACCCTGGTATCCACCGGTCTGGTGGTGATCTCGGGCGAGATCACCACCAAGGCCCACATCAACTACCGCGAAATTGCCCAAGAAGCGGTCCGCCGGATCGGCTATGACAACTCCGACATCGGCTTCGACTACAAGAGCTGCGCCATACTGACAGCGATCAACCGCCAGTCACCCGACATCGCACAGGGCGTCAACGAGGGCCAGGGGATCGACCTCGACCAGGGTGCCGGTGACCAAGGACTGATGTTCGGCTACGCCTGCGATGAAACGGCTTCCCTGATGCCGCTACCGATCCACTACGCCCACCGGATCATGCAGCGCCAGGCCGAGGTCCGCCGCGACGGCCGACTGCCCTGGCTGCGCCCGGACGCGAAGAGCCAGCTCAGCGTCCGCTACGTCGACGGCAGACCAGTCGCGATCGACACCGTGGTCGTCTCGACACAGCACGACCCAGAGGTGTCGCATGCACAGATTTCGGAAGCCGTTATCGAGGAAGTGATCAAGCCAGTCGTTCCCAAGGAACTGCTGACGGGCAACACCCGCTTCCTGGTCAACCCGACCGGTCGCTTCGTCGTTGGCGGCCCGCACGGCGACTGCGGACTGACCGGTCGCAAGATCATCGTCGACACCTACGGTGGCGCCGCCCGGCATGGCGGCGGCGCCTTCTCCGGCAAGGATCCGTCGAAGGTCGACCGATCGGCCGCCTATGCCGCGCGCCACGTCGCCAAGAACATCGTCGCCGCCGGACTCGCCTCGCGCTGCGAGGTACAGGTCGCCTATGCGATCGGCGTCGCGCGACCAGTATCGCTGATGGTGAACACCTTTGGCACGGGCAGGGTGAGTGACGAACTCATCGTCGATCTGATCGGCAAGCACTTCGATCTGCGTCCAAAGGGCATCATCCAGTCGCTCAACCTCCTGCGGCCTATTTATCGCAAGACGGCAGCCTATGGCCACTTTGGTCGCGACGAACCCGAGTTCACCTGGGAAGCGACCGACAAGGCCACAGCCCTGCGCGCGGCAGCAGGTCTCTCGTAGCCCCGTTGGCAAGCGGACACGAAGAGGGGGCCACATGGCCCCTTCGTTTTGCCGCTCGACGTCGCACGGTTTAAACTTCTGTCTGCGCGGAAGACAACCCGCACGGACAGGAGCACTGATGCTCAAGAAGATCAGCGTCAAGCAACTCACGGTCGGCATGTACCTCAAGGAGTTCTGTGGCTCCTGGATGGAGCACCCGTTCTGGCGCTCGGCCTTCGTCATCAGCGACCAGAAGGATATTGACACCATCCGCGCCAGCAGCATCCGCGAGGTCTGGATCGACTCGGCAAAGGGCCTCGATGTCGCAGGCGATGAGCCGGTCGGCTCGGTGGCCGAACACGAGAAGCAGGTCGATGCCGAACTCGCCATTGCCGCGCAGGAGGAGCGTCAGCTCGAGCGCGTTTCAACGGCAGCCGAGTTCGCCCGTGCGGCAAGGATCGTCGCCAAGTCGCGGCAGGCCGTCACCTCGATGTTCGAGGAGGCACGCATGGGCAGGGCCGTCGATGCAACGAGTGCGCAACGGCTGGTGGAGGAGATCTCGGACTCGGTGAGCCGCAACCCGGGAGCACTGATCAGCCTGGCGCGCCTGAAAACGGCTGACGACTACACCTACATGCACTCGGTGGCCGTCTGCGCCCTGATGGTCGCCCTGGCCCGCGAACTCGGCATGAATGAGGCGCAGACGCGTGCCGCCGCCACTGCCGGGCTGCTGCACGACCTCGGCAAGGCGGTCATGCCGCTCGAAGTGCTCAACAAGCCCGGCAAACTGACCGATGCCGAGTTCGCCATCATCAGGTCGCATCCCGAAGAAGGCCACAGGATACTGCAGCAGGCGGCGAAGCCGGACCCGGTGGCGCTCGACGTCGTCCTGCACCATCATGAAAAGGTGGACGGCTCAGGCTACCCGAAGCGACTGCGCGCAGACGAGATCAGCGTCTTCGCCAAGATGGGCGCCGTCTGCGACGTTTACGACGCGATCACATCGAACCGTCCCTACAAGGCAGGCTGGGATCCGGCCGAATCGGTGCGCAAGATGGCCGAGTGGAGTCAGGGTCACTTCGACACCCGCGTTTTCCAGGCTTTCGTCAAGAGCGTCGGCATCTACCCGATCGGCTCACTGGTGCTCCTCAGCTCTGCTCACTTGGGGGTCGTCACGGAACAGGGCCAGAAGTCGCTCCTGACTCCACAGGTCAAAATTTTCTTCTCGACGCGCAGCAATGCTCGTATCCGTCCCGAGCTCATCGACCTCGGCAGCACGGGCTGTCCGCACAAGATCGTCGGCCGTGAAGATCCGGAAAAATGGAGGTTCCCCGACCTCAACGAAATGTGGTGCGCAGCCCCGTCGTGAGACGCGGCCCGGTTCAGCTACTTGTGATGGCCGCGACCGGCCACCGCGCGTGCGGTCTGCGAAGAACCCTCGTGTCCGAACAGGTTCCACCCCTGATACTGGGCGTTGCTGAACAGGGCCAGCGCGAGCAGTCCGGCAAACCAGTTGGCCTTGATCATTTCAGTCCTCGTCTCCGTCGCCGCTCGTATCATCGCCGACATCGCTCTCGCGCCAGCGTCGTGCCTCGAACGAGTTGCGCCGCCAGCGCGACAGCAGCGGGAAGACCGCAAGGAAGATCAGCAGCAGCACATAGTTGGACCAGCCGGTCGGGTTGCGTATGACCTCGATGGTATCGACGACGGACTCGCTGTTGTCGCTGCCGAGTTCGTATTCGATCACCAGATGATAAGTTCCCGGCGGCACCGCACGGAACACCAGTTCGTCCGCCGGCGATCCCTCGCTCCAACTCTCCCCGTCTTCGACTCCCTTGTAGTGGCTGATCTCCTGCTGGCCAAGATGCGCCTCCCCCGTGTTCTTCTCGACCAAGGTCGTGTTCACCGACAACCAGTTGTTGACCACGCTGGTCTGGTGTCGGACGAGCAGCGCACGAGCACGGCTCTTGAGAACGAACTCCTGACTGGTGAGGGTCGCCTCATCGTTCTCTGCCGCGAGAACGACGCGCTGCCTGAGGACCGGTTCGGAAGCGAGGAGAAAGATGAAGGCCAGCTGCACCACGGTAGCCGCCAGCGCCAGTTTCCAGAACAGACGGCAGATCTGGCGATGTGTTTCGACCAGCGGGTTCGGCTGGTTCGCGTAAACGTCCCGGCGCACCGGCAATGGTGTCGTGATGCCAAAGGCGGCGCAGACCTCGTCTGGCTCCAGATACTCGGCCTGTGACCAGGTGGATTCGCGCTCGTTGACCTCACGTGAAAGCATCAGCGGCGGACAGATGAAGTCGTCGACGACACAGCACTCGCCGACCGCCACTCGCCAGTAGAACTCACCGACGACGTGGGTCACCTCGGCTTCGCCATGGTTGAAGAGACGGTACTGCCGCCCGGCGTGTGTGAATTTCGCCTCGCCCCGGCTGACGCTGGGCGGGTTCGACAGGCCGCGTGCGAAATTCCAGTGGCCCTGATACTCGATCAGCCAGGCAAGACCCTGCTGCCCGTCGTACAGCAGGTATTCGGACCACGAGCACGTAGGGCCTGCGGAACTCGAGCTGCGGCGCATGAAACCGATGACCCGCCAGTCACTGTCGCGCAGCCGGCCCGCACTGCCAAGCGGCAGCCAGGGCACCTCGCGCAACGCCTGTGCCGCCCGTGACAACAGTCTGAGATTCTCGTCCTCGACACCGATGATCGAACCGCAGCTCTCGCAGCCGATGCTTTCCGTCGCTGGCGAATGAATCTTCAGTGGCGCCGCACAGTGCGGACAGTTCAGGGCGCGCGTCGCGACCTGTCCGGCCGTAACCGCCGGCTCCCGCACATCCCTCAGACCAGAGAGCTGCAGATCGGCGAAGGCAACCGACTGGCCGACGAAGACCAGCGGCGGCGTCTCGCTGTAATCGATCGTCACGAAGCGATCGTTGCCGCGCAGATCCGCAGTGTTCACGTCGTAACCCGCGGCGACCCGGAACGGCAGTTCACCCTCGCCGGCGATGCAGCGCGCAGTCGCCAGATCAGTGACGACGAAGCGCCGACCGTCGAGAGTAACCGGCATTTCGGGCGCCAGCGTCGAGAATGCCGGCAGTGGATCCTTGACCGCTACCTGCGCGCTGACGATCAACTCGCCTGCGGCCTCGGCAAGCCAGGCGCTTCGGCCATCATCGAGGAGGATGTGCCACTCGTTCCATAGACCCGATGCATACTGCAGCTGGATACGGCCGACCACCGTGAAATGGCGCTGGCGAAAATGGCCCTCACTGCCTATCCGGATCGGCGAATCGTCCTCGAGCAGTGCGGCCATGCGCCCGATGTTCTGCAGGTCCTCGCCGCTGCGCAGCAGGGTGCTGCGGCAGAAATCGCAGACGACATAGAGTGAGCTCGCCGCGCGAAAGACGACCGGCGCGCCGCAGGACGGGCAACTGGCTCTCTTCACGATGGGCGGGTCGGCACCGTCGGAGATTCAGGCGACCGACATCAGCCGAGGCGGGCCAGCAACTCCGCCTTCTTGGCGTCAAACTCGGCCTGCGACAGGATGCCCTTCGCCACCAGTCCGTGCAGCTTCTCAAGCGTTGCCACCACTTCGTCGGCAGTGCCTGCGGCCACCGGCCCTGCTGCCGACGCTGCCGCCGGAGCGGTGCCGACGCCGGTGCTCTGCGCCATTGCTGCCGTCATCGTCTGACCAATGCCAAGGCCGGCACCCAGCCCGGCACCGATCCCGGCGATGCCGCCTTCGTTCTGGGCCGCGAGGGGAATGCTCGTCGCCACCTGATATTGTGTGTAGCGGCCGAGATCGCCGATCATGTTCATGCCGATCCGCGTATCAAGGATCTTCTGCAGTTCTTCGGGCAGCGATACGTTCTGGACGACAAAACTGTCGAGCGCCAGACCGTACCGTTCAAACACGCTCTCGAGCTTGCTCTTCAGCTGCCTGCCCAGCTCATCCTGGTTCGCCGCCATGTCGATGAAAGGAACCCCGGACTCTCCGAAAAGGTCGGTCATCGAGCTGATGACGAGGTTGCGCAGCTGGCCATCAAGGTCGGCAACGCTGTACTGCTCGCGCGTACCCGAGATTTCGCTGTGGAACCTGCGTGCATCGACAAGCCTGTACGAGTAGATGCCGAAGGCGCGCATGCGCACCATGCCGAAGTCCTTGTCGCGGATGGTGATCGGATTGGGCGTCCCCCACTTGCAGTCGAGCTGCAGGCGGGTCGAGAAGAAATAGACGTCCGACTTGAAGGGCGACTCGAACAGCTTGTCCCAGTTCTTCAGGTAGGTCAGCACCGGCAATGTGCGCGTCGTCAGCGTGTACAGGCCGGGACTGAACACGTCGGCGACCTGGCCTTCGTTGACGAAGACGGCCATCTGCGATTCGCGGACCGTCAACTGCGCGCCATACTGGATCTCCAAGTCCTGCATCGGGTAACGCATGGCGAGCACTCCGTCACCCTCCTCGGTCCATTGAATGACATCGACGAACTGCTTCCTGATGAAATCCATGAGCGCCATGGCGATCTCCCGCAAACAAGTTGTGGCGGCCATGCGCCGCCAGGAAAGAATCCGTCAGTAGGTCATGCAGGCTGCGTTGATCAGACCGACGGTGAGCGATACCACCGCGAGAAGAACCGCCGGAGCCATCCTGCCGGCGGGAATGTCCTGTGTCAGCTGCGGCACGGCAAAGCGGATGGCCAAGTAGGCAAGAATCTGGATTACGCCGGCAATCGCGCCCCAGGCGGCAAGATCAAGGAGCGTATCGCTGTGTGCAATCACGTTGGCCACTGGCATGGCAAAACCGATTAACGCCCCGGAGAGGCTCGTCGCAGCGGCCGTGTTGCCGGCGCGGATCAGTGCCAGCTCAGCGTACGGAGTGACGTTCAGATAGACCAGCAGGAACAGCGCCAGCAAGACGATCGCCACGGCAAAGTAGGCGAGAAAGGCGGGCAGCATGCTCAGCAGGTGAGTCGGCATCAGGCTTCTCCTCTCTTCGCGCTTCAACGACGCCCGGTGGGTGGCTCAGGACGGCGATTCGGCATAGCGCACCAGACCACGCAGAATCAGATTCTCCACCAGGCGGAAGGGAATCCGTAGATGGGCAACCAGACGCTCCGCCGCGCCGCCGGTCAGCAGGCATTGCGCACCGGCCTCGCTGGCGATAGGGGCGAACATGCGTTCGACCGCGCCAAGCTGGGCCTGCAGACAGCCGCTGACGATCGCGTCGCTGGTATTGCGGGGCTCGGCCCGGAAGGCACCTGCCTCGGCAAACGGCAACTGCGCCGTGTTGCTCGCCAATGCGGCGCGCATCAGGTCGAAACCGGGGAGTATCAGCCCGCCACGAAAGACTCCGTCGGCATCGAGGAGGTCGACAGTCGTCGCTGTGCCGGCACAGACGACCAGGCAGGCGTTCGCTGACTGCGCACGAGCACCGATCAGGGCGGCCCACCGATCCGCCCCGAGTTGTGCCGGCAACTCATAGGAATTGCGCACCCCACACGCGGCTGCCGTCGGACGGAGAAAGGAAACCCGCGCCTGGCGTGTCGCGAGCAAGGACAAAATGCCTGCCGCGACCTCGGCGCCGGCGACATTGCAGACCACGACCTGTGCACCGGCAGGCCATTCATCGGCCGCCTCGGCCAGCCAAGCGATGTCGGAAGTCGCCAGAACGCCGCCATCGAGCCAGCGACCGCCTTCGTGCGTGGCCCATTTGATGCGGCTGTTGCCGGCGTCGATGGCGATGATCATGCGACGCGCAGTGACAGATCGCCGGACAGGCAACGCTCGATACCGTTTGCCGTCTGCAACAGCAGCGCACCATCCTCGTCTGCGCCAAGGCAGGTTCCCTGACGATCGATGCGGTCGCCGTCCAGCAGGCGTACCGGCCGATTCTGCCACGCATGCTGCTGCTGCCAGTCGGCTCGCAGAACGGCGAAACCGCCGGCGTCGAAGCGGTCTAGAACTGCTGCCAGTTCGATCATCAAATCTGCCAGCAACCGGTGTCGCTCCGGCAGTGGTGACAGCGCCTGCGACAGGGCCGCTGGCGGGTGAATGAACTCCTCCTCACCGATGGGCGGCATTTGCAGGTTGAGACCAATGCCGATCACCGCCAACATTCCCGCTGGCACGGATTCCAGTTCAACCAAGATGCCGCCAAGCTTGCCGTCGTCGAACAGGATGTCGTTGGGCCACTTCAGCCCGACACCGGTGGCACCAATCCGCTTGAGCGCACGTGCCACCGCCAGGCCGACCGCCAGCGACAGACCGGCCAGTCGGGTAACGCCACCGCTGAAACGCCAGAGCACGGAGAAGGTCAGGCCGGCGGACGGCGACGACAGCCAGCTGCGGCCACGCCGGCCACGGCCTGCAGTCTGTTCGTCGGCAATCAGCACCGAACCCGATGGGGCACCCTGTCGGGCACGCTCGAGAAGCACGCTGCTGGTCGAACCGCATGCGGCCAGCGCCTCGACCGTGAAACGGCCACGCGCCAGACCCAGCAGCGGGACAAGGCATCCGGGATCGATCTGACAAGCGGAAACGAACTGGGCCATCGTTGGGCAATCCGAAGCAACGCCGGCAATTATCGCCGATAATTCCGCTCTTCAGATTTCCCTGTCGTCGATTGAGCCGCCGGCGCTGATTCCCAGCTCCTGGATCTTGCGGGTAATCGTGTTGCGCCCGATGCCGAGCGCCTGTGCGGCCTCAATCCGCCGTCCGCCCGTATGCGCCAGAGCCCGGTTGATGAGAACCCGCTCGAAGGCTTGCGACAACCTCGCATGAACCTGTCCGGGCTCGCCAGCCAAGCAGCGGTCCACCGCTTGGCCGAGAACGGTCTCCCAGTCGTCGCTGGCTGGAAACGGCGACGACTCCCGCAGTTCGGGCGGCAGGTCCGCGACGTCGACCAGCTGCCCCGGTGCCATCACGGTCAGCCAATGGCAGAGGTTCTCGAGCTGTCGCACGTTGCCGGCGAAGTCGAGTCCGCAAAGGTGCTTCAGCGCACCATCGGAGAAGCGTTTGCCCTCGACGCCCAGTTCGCGGGCGCTCTTCTGCAGGAAGTGGCGAGCGAGAATCGGGATGTCCTCGCGGCGCTCACGCAGGCTGGGAAGTCTGACCCGGATGACGTTGAGGCGATGGAAGAGGTCTTCGCGGAACAACCCCTGCCGGACACGCGCTTCGAGGTCCTGATGCGTCGCCGCGATGATCCGCACCCGCGTCTTGAGAGGCGAATGACCACCGACGCGGTAGTAGTGGCCATCGGACAGGACACGCAGCAGCCTGGTCTGCAGCTCTGCCGGCATATCGCCGATCTCGTCGAGAAACAGGGTGCCGCCCTCGGCCTGCTCGAAGCGGCCCTGGCGCTGCCCGGCGGCACCTGTGAAAGCACCGCGCTCATGACCGAAGAGCTCCGACTCCAGCAGGTCGCGCGGGATGGCAGCGGTGTTGATGGCAATGAACGGCTTGTCCGCGCGCTGACTGTGGCGATGCACCGCTCGCGCGACCAGTTCCTTGCCGGAACCCGATTCGCCAGTGATCAGGACGGTGGCGCTCGACTGGCTCAGGCGGCCGATGGCACGAAAGACCTCCTGCATCGCCGGCGCCTGTCCCAGGATCTCGGGCGTCAGTCCGATCTCGTTGGGCGCACCGGTCTGGTGCAAGCTTTCACTGATCGCGCGCCGGATCAGCTCAAGCGCCTGATCGACATCGAAAGGTTTCGGCAAGTACTCGAAGGCGCCGCCCTGAAATGCCGACACGGCGCTGTCGAGGTCTGAGTAGGCGGTCATGATGATGACCGGCAACGTCGGAAAGCGCTCCTTGGCGATCTGCAGCAGCTCGAGTCCCGACTGTCCGGGCATGCGGATATCGGACACCAGCACCTGCGGCTGCTGTGCCCCCGCGTCGAGCCGCGCCAATGCCTCGGTCGCCGAAGCGAAGCTGCAGAACGGGATCTTCTCGCGCGCCAGGGTTTTCTCGAGAACCCAGCGTATCGACTTGTCATCATCAACGATCCACACTGCTTTCATGGAGTCCTCGGCCGGCTTGTCTGTTGTCATCAGAATGTCCTGAAGCTGTAGCAAGAAACCTGCCAGGATGTTCAACCAAGCGGCAAACGAATCGTGAAACAGGTGTGGCCCGGCCGACTCGCACACTCGATCGTCCCCTGGTGCTGCTGGACAAAACTCTGCGCCAGCGTCAACCCAAGGCCGCTTCCCCCGGCTCGGCCAGAAACCAGGGGGTAGAACATGCGCTCGCGAATCTCCTCGGCGATTCCCGGGCCGTCGTCGATCACGTGCACCTCGAGTGCCAATCGATGGCGTCGTTTGAACAGCGTCACCTGACGCGCTGCACGCGTGCGCAGCGTGATCTGTCCGGGCCCCGATGGCCCGCCGCGGCCAGTCTGCCTCGTAATCGCCTGGGCAGCGTTCCGGGCAATGTTCAGGAAGACCTGGATCAGCTGTTCACGATCGCCGACGAGTTCCGGCAGGCTGGTATCGTAGTCCCTGCGCACGGCGAGGATGCTTGGGAACTCGGCCGTCAGCAAGCTGCGCACGCGCTCGAGAATTTCGTGGATATTCACCGGGCCCGGCTGCATCGGCCGATGTGGCGAGAGCAGCCGACGCATCAGTTCCTGCAGGCGGTCCGCTTCCTTGATGATCACCTGAGTGTATTCATGCAGCCCGGGATTGCCGAGTTCGCGCTCGAGCAACTGCGCCGCGCCGCGGATCCCTCCGAGTGGATTCTTGATCTCATGGACGAGGTTCCGGATCAACTCACGACTGGCCTGCTGCTGCTCGACCAAGCGCTCCTCACGTGTCGCCCGGAGTTGCTGGTCGATCGGCCAGAGCTCGATGAGCAGGCGAACGTTCGGCGCTTCGACGGGGTTCACCGCGCAGTTCAATTGCAGCATGTTGCCGCCAGCCAGCCGCAACTCGACATTCTGCCCGCTGTAACTCCAGCCGTGGACGGACACGCTGTCGAGTGCCGCGAGCAGCTTCGGCGGACATTCCATCACGCCGTCAAGACGACAGCCAAAGAAGACCTTCTGACTGATCTCGAGCAGATTCTCGGCGGCGGGATTGAGATAGCGGATTTCCAGCTTCTCGTCGAGCAGGAGCACGGCCGACGAAAGCAGGTCAAGGCCGCCGAATGGATTCGCTGGATCGTCAGGCATTGGCTGGCAAAATCTCGCTGGCAAACTGGTGAACGCTTGGCCAAGCGAGACCGGCGTCTGGCCGTCGGCGCCGCGCTCAGCGCAGATTGGCGATCTCTTTCTGGATGGCCTCGATGTTGCGCTGGTGCAGCGCCACCTTGTCCTTGTACGGTTGCAGCCGCTCCTGCACCTTGCCACCGCTGATTCCACCGCCCTGCATTCGCTCGTTGGGCAGGACAGTCCCTTCCTGCTGAGCCAGTTCCTGTTTGGCCTGCTCGAGATTCTTTTGCTCGGCAGCCAGCTCGGTGTCGAGGATACGCCGGCGATCGCCGTCCCGTGACTTCTGCGTCTGCTCGTCGACCTTCGGGAAGTTGCCCGGGGTGGCCGACTTGGCCGCAGGTTGTCGTGAAGCCGGGGCAAGGTTGACGGGATCCAGGACCAGCTTGCGGCAGCTTCTGGTCGGAACGTTCGAGTACGTCGTATGGCCCTCGGCATCGACGCACTTGTAGATGTCCTGGGCTGTCGCCTGCATCCAGGCAGACAGCGACAGCGCAAGCGCGCAGAGCAGGCGTGGCAGTCGTCTCATCGTCGTCGAATTCCTCCTGGCGCCGGCCGAACCGCGGACCGCAACGGGCGTGGCAGCGATCGGTGCGGTCCCACGGCTGTCACCATGGTGACCAATCGGCAGCAATACTAACGCGGAAGGAGGTCGATCGGTAGACGCGCGAAGGACGGGCGCTGCCCGTCCTTCGCGAAATCACTCTGGCTCAGCAGCTGTAGTACAGGTCGAACTCCACCGGGTGGGTGGTCATGCGAACCTTGTTGACCTCATCCATCTTCAGTTCGATGTAGGCATCGATCCAGTCGTCGGAGAACACGCCACCACGCGTCAGGAAGTCACGATCCTTGTCGAGCGCCGCCAACGCCTCCTCGAGACTGGCGCAGACGGTCGGGATCTTTGCATCCTCTTCCGGTGGCAGGTCGTAAAGGTTCTTGTCGGCGGGATCGCCCGGATGAATGCGGTTCTGGATGCCGTCAAGACCCGCCATCAACAGCGCCGAAAAGCACAGATAGGGATTGGCGATCGGATCCGGGAAGCGGGTTTCGATCCGCCGTGCCTTGTCGGAAGCCACGTGCGGCACGCGAATCGACGCCGAACGGTTCTTTGCCGAGTAGGCGAGCTTGACCGGCGCTTCGTAGTGCGGCACCAGCCGCTTGTACGAATTCGTGCCCGGATTGGTGATGGCGTTGAGTGCCTTGGCGTGCTTGATGATGCCACCGATGTAGAACAGGGCGAGTTCCGACAGGCCGGCGTAACCATTGCCGGCAAAGAGGTTCTTGCCATCCTTCCAGATCGACTGGTGGACGTGCATCCCCGAACCATTGTCCCCAACGATCGGCTTCGGCATGAAAGTGGCCGTCTTGCCGTACTGATGCGCGACGTTATGCACGACATACTTCAGGATCTGCGTCCAGTCGGCACGCTTCACCAAGGTGTTGAAAAGGGTGCCGATTTCGCACTGACCCGCAGTGGCGACCTCGTGGTGATGCACTTCGACCGGCACACCAATCGTTTCCAGGGTCAGGACCATTGCCGAGCGGATATCGTGCAGGCTGTCGACCGGCGGCACGGGGAAGTAGCCGCCCTTGATCCCCGGCCGGTGACCTGTGCCGCCCTCGCCCTCGGACTTTTCGCCGCTGGTCCAAGCCGCCTCCTGGGAGTAGATCTTCAGGTTGCAGCCGGACATGTCAACGTTCCAGGCAACGGAGTCGAAGATGAAGAACTCGGGCTCGGGCCCGAAGTAGGCCGTGTCGCCAATACCACACGATTTCAGGTAGGCCTCTGCCCGCTTGGCGATCGAGCGCGGGTCGCGATCATAGCCACGACCGTCTGCCGGATCGACGACGTCGCACGTGAGCACGACCGTCGTCTCGTCGAAGAACGGGTCGACGTATGCCGTCGCCGGATCGGGCATCAGTTGCATGTCCGACGCCTGAATCCCCTTCCAGCCGGCGATCGACGAGCCATCGAAGGCGTGGCCATTCTCGAACTTCTCTTCATCGAAAGCGCTGACCGGAACGGTCACGTGCTGCTCCTTGCCACGGGTATCCGTAAAGCGGAAGTCGACGAACTTCGCTTCATTGTCCTTCACCATCTTGATCACGTCTTGCGGGCTTGCCATCAAAGGGTCTCCTGAACAGATGCCGGGGTCAGCGGCGACAGTAGAAAATCGTTGCGCGAAGGAACTAGCACAAAACGTGCCAATAGCTTCCCGACCGACGGATCATTGTGCCACAACGTCCCGGGACACGATCAGGCATTTTGTGCGCACAGCAATGGTGCAACCCCGGAACTCGCGCACCATCGAGGTGCGCCCCTACTGTCCTGCAGCCATCACGCGGGCGCGCCGGGAACGAAGCAAGTGATTTATACTCCGAGCTTTGAAGCATTTGCTCCAACGAGGTCTCGACAGACACCATGGGAAGACTGAGCGACCTGCTGCAACTTGCCCACGAGCGCGGACAGGAACTCGGCTTGCCTTACGGCGGCGCCCTGACGCCACGTGAAGCGTTCGAGGTCTGGCAACTGGCGCCCGGAGCCCGGTTGGTTGACGTGCGCACACGGGCCGAGTGGGATTGGGTGGGCAGAATCCCCGGCGCCATCGAGATCGAATGGATGGGGTACCCGGACAGCCGGCCAAACTCCCACTTCCTTGCCCAGCTCAAGCAACAGACCGATCGGGAAGCGCTGCTGCTGTTCATCTGCCGCAGCGGAGCGCGCTCGCACCACGCCGCCGCGCTCGCCACACAGGCCATGCAGCGCGAATGCTACAACGTGCTCGAGGGGTTCGAAGGGGATGTCGACGCCAGCGGCCAGCGCGGCAGGCTGGGCGGCTGGCGCCACGCCGGCCTGCCTTGGCGGAGCTGAGAGCGCGTGCAACGCAACATCGCCAGCCTGCCACAGTGCGCGGGGTGGAAGGAAGCGGTGCTGCAGCCTGGCGGCGCACAGCTTTGACGCGCATGCCCCGAGAACCGATTGCCCCGTCCGGCCGGGCTTTTACCCACATCGACTCGAACACCACCCATGCAGACCGCCACCATCAGCTTCGACAAGTTCAACCGGTTGCAGGACGACGCCTGCCACCAGCGCATCCGTACCGCGCGCGCGCGCCTCGGAAACGAGGTCGTGCTCCTCTGTCACCATTACCAGCGCGCCGACGTCTATCAGTACGCTGACCTGACCGGCGATTCACTCAAGCTGTCGCGTCTGGCAGCCAACACCGATTCGCACCTCATCGTTTTTTGCGGCGTCCACTTCATGGCCGAAGTCGCCGACATCATGTCCAAACCCGACCAGATCGCCATCCTGCCAGACTTGGCTGCTGGCTGCTCGATGGCCGACATGGCGAATCTCGCCAAGGTCGAACGCTGCTGGCGTGAGCTTGGCGAGGTGATCGAAGTGGATCAAGTCGTCACTCCGGTGACCTATATCAATTCGGCGGCCGACCTCAAGGCCTTCTGCGGCGAACATGGCGGCATCGTCTGCACCTCCTCCAACGCAGGCAAGATCGCCACTTGGGCCTTCGCCCGCCGGGAAAAGATCCTCTTCTTCCCCGACCAGCATCTGGGCCGCTGGACCGGCTTCCAGATGGGCATCCCTCTCGACGAGATGGTGGTCTGGGATCCGGACCTCGAGTTGGGCGGCCTGACCCCGCAGCAGATCCACGCCGCCCGACTGCTGCTCTGGAAGGGACACTGCTCGGTACACCAGATGTTCCAGCCAGCGCACATCCTGCGTTTCCGCAATCAGCATCCGGACGGTCTGGTGATCTCGCACCCGGAGTGCAGCTTCGAGGTCTGCCGACAATCGGACTTCGTCGGTTCGACCGAACACATCGTGCGGACGATCAAGGACGCCGCTGCCAACACGCGATGGCTGGTCGGCACCGAGCTCAATCTGGTCAACCGTCTCGCCGAGGAGGTCAGACACGAGGGCAAGATCGTCCAGTTCATGGCACCGACGGTCTGCATGTGTTCCACGATGCAACGCATCGACCCGCAACACCTGGCATGGACGCTGGAAAACCTGGCGGACGGCACGGTGGTCAACCAGATCCGCGTACCCGAGCATGAGCGGGAACTCGCCAGGCTGGCACTCGACCGCATGCTCGAAGTGTCCTGAAAACGACATGCATGGCGGAAAGCCAGCTGCGCGCCATGCGCACCCCGCGCGTCGGCTGGCAACGCGTGACAGCTGCAGGCGGGCTGCGCCGGTCTGGTCCTCTGCACCGGCGGGGCCCTGCTGCCCGGCGGTGGTAGCGCGTGGTCGCCCATGACCACCGACTGCCTGCACCGCTTCCTGCTGGACGATCTAGACATCGCCGGTACCTTGGTGCGCCTTGGCCCGGTCTGGCAGAAGCTCCTCGAGGGTCGCGGCTACCCGCTGCCGGTGGCACGACTGCTTGGCGAACTGTCTGCCAGTACCCTGCTCGTCGGCAGCAGTCTCAAGCAGCCCGGACGGTTGACGATCCAGTTGCGCGGCAACGGTCCAATCTCTCTGCTGGTCATCGATTGCAACGAGCAACTGCAGGTTCGCGGCATGGCAAAGTGCGCGCAAACCATGGTGGAAGCGTCCCTGCGTGAGATGCTCGGCGATGGTCAGATGCTGCTCGTGCTCGACATGCCGACAATGCGCGAGCCCTACCAGAGCATCGTGCCGATCGATGGCGAAAGCATCGCCGGGGTCTTCGAACACTACCTGGGGCAGTCGGTGCAGCAACCGGCGCGCCTCTTCCTGGCGGTGTCGGACGAAGCGGCTGCCGGCATGCTGCTGCAGAAACTGCCGACGGCAGCGGAACGCGATGCCGACGGCTGGGTACGAGCGGAGGCGCTGGCGGCAACGATCGGTCGTTCGGAGCTGCTCTCGCTGGCGGCCGAGGATCTCTTGCCACGACTCTTCCCCGAGGAAACGATCCGCCTCTTTGCCGCGCAAGGCGTCACCCTCAACTGCCCCGAGGACTGGCAGAAGGCGCGCGCGCTGCTGCGCACCCTCGGGGCGAGCGAAGTCTACGCCACCCTGCACGAGCACGGTGAAGTGCTGATCAGGGATGAAATCTGCAATCGCGAGTACCGTTTCGATGCACGGGCGATTGACGAGCTGTTTGCCGACCCGGCGGTGACCCCGCCGACGACACGGCACTGATGCACGAGCATCGTCCGGCGCTCACAGCACCTTGCCGGGATTCATCAACCCTCGCGGATCGAGAGCGTCCTTGACCGCGCGCATCATGCAAATCTCCAGCGGCGTCCTGTAGCGCAGCAGTTCGGCGCGCTTCAGCTGACCGATGCCGTGCTCGGCACTGATGCTCCCACCGAACTCGTCCACGAGGTCATGCACGACGCGGTTGACCTGCGGCTGCGCGGCGAGAAACGAGGCGCGGCCACCTGCGGTCGGTCGCGACTGGTTGTAGTGCAGATTGCCGTCGCCAATATGGCCAAAGGTGACCATCCTGATGCCCGGAAAAGCCTCGACCAATGCACGATCCGCTCGCTCGATGAACTCCGGCAGGCGCGAGATCGGCAGCGAAACATCGTGCTTGATGCTCGGGCCCTCGATCCGCTGCGCCTCGCCAATGCTCTCGCGCAGCGTCCACAACCGCCGTGCCTGCTCGCCGCTCTGCGCCAACACCGCGTCGGCGATGCGTCCGTCGTCGATCATGCTCGCCAGGAAGGACGTCAGCTCCTCGCGCAGGGAAGCCTCATCGCCGCCAGCGGACAGCTCGACCAGAAGATGCCATGGACTGTCAACGAGTGTCGGGTGCGGACCGGGGATGTGCTGGCGAACCAGTCCCAGCGCGACGCCGGACACCAGTTCGCAGGCGGTCAGCGCCGGACCGAAACGATCCTGCAGGGCGACCAGCACGCGCACCGCCATCTCCGGTGCAGCAATCGCCAGCCAGGCGGTCGCCTTCGCCCGTGGCCAGGGAAAGAGCCGCAACACGGCGGCAGTGATGATGCCGAGCGTACCTTCGGCGCCGATGAATAGTTGCTTGAGGTCGTAACCGGTGTTGTCCTTGCGCAGGGCACGCAGACCATCCCAAACCTCGCCACTTGGCATGACCACCTCGAGACCCAGCGTCAACTGGCGCGCCGTACCGTAACGCAGAACCTGCACACCACCGGCATTGGTCGACAGATTGCCACCGATCTGGCAACTTCCCTCGGCGGCGAGTGACAGTGGAAACAGCCGACCGGCCGCAGCGGCAGCCTCCTGCACTTGCTGCAGAAGGCAACCCGCCTCGACGGTGATCGTGTCGTTCGCCACATCGATCGCCCGCACGCGGTTCAACCGCGCCAGGCTGATCACCACCGAGCGGCCGTCGGCAGCCGGCGTCGCCGCGCCGCAGAGGCTGGTGTTTCCACCCTGCGGCACCATCGCCACGCCAGCCTGCGCACACAGCCTCACCACGGCTGACACGGCGGCCGCGGTCGCCGGTTTGACGACGCAGAGCGCCGTCCCGCGATAGCGACCCCGCCAGTCAACGAGATGTCCGGCCACGGCGTCGGCTGCAACCAGCACATTCGCCTCACCAACCACTTCACCGAGCCTGCTGATCAGACTTTTGTCATCCACGGATGCCCCCTGCCCTCACGGATCGCCGTCGCAGCACTGCACCGCTGCACTTGCTGCGCGGTCTGCGGCGGCAGACTTGGGCGATGTTAGCAGGGTCTTTGATTAATCTCGCGTTTGATGCGAAGATTCCACCAAAACGGGTTGCCGCCTGGCATCCCGGCCCCTGACCAAGGCATGCACGACCATCACCACACACGCCAGGCGGAGACTTCGCCCCATTGAAGCCCATGACCATCGCTCACATCGACGCAGGCAGACCGCCGCGCATGCGCCGTTCGCAGCGCCCTCAGGCCCTTACCGAGTGGTGCCGGCGCCGATGAAGCTGCCGATTGGAATCGTTGGCGACATCGGAGGCACCCACGCCCGTTTCGCACTGCTCGACGAAGCGAACATGCCGCAACGCTTGCAGGTCATGGCGGTAGCAGACTTCGCCGGGCCGGTCGAGGCGATGCAAGCATATCTCGCAGCATCTGCGATCCCCACCCCATCGGCCGCTGCAATCGCCATTGCGGCGCCGGTACACGATGGGGTGGTCGCGCTGACCAACGCTGCCTGGAGCTTTTCGCGCGAGAGCATCACGGCACGGCTCGGGCTGCGCAAGTTGCTGCTGCTCAATGATTTCAGCGCGCTCGCCCTGTCGCTACCCCGTCTTCCCGCTGCCGAGCTGCGACAGGTCGGCGGTGGGAGTCCCGCCCCCGGCGCGGCCAAAGCGGTCCTCGGCCCTGGGACCGGGCTGGGTGTTTCCGGCCTGCTCCATCATGGCGCCGACTGGTTGCCCCTGAGCGGTGAAGGCGGCCATTGCTCGCTTGCGCCGGCAGACGCCCGCGAGGCGGCGATCCTGGCGCTCGCTTGGCGCGAGTTCGAGCATGTCTCGGCCGAGCGACTCCTTTCTGGCAGCGGCCTGCCGCTGCTGCATCGTCTGGTCGCGATGGTCGACGGGCGCACGCATGTGCCCCTGAACACCGTCGAGATCGTCGCGGGCGCCGTCGCCGGCGACGACCGGCAATGTGCTGCGGTGATCGACACCTTCTGCGCACTGCTCGGCTCGGTGGCCGGCAATCTGGCGCTCACCCTCGGCGCACGGGGTGGCGTTTATGTCGGCGGTGGTATCATTCCGCGACTGGGGGAAATCTTCGATCGCTCGCCCTTCCGCGCGCGGTTCGAGGCCAAGGGGCGCTTCGCTTCCTATCTGGCCACCGTTCCGACCTATGTCATCCTTTCGCCTGCACCCGCCCTGCTGGGTGCTGCTCAGGCCCTGGCCACGTGCGAGGGTTGCCGATGAACCTTTCTTGGAGTACCCGCCTGATGTCCAACGCCGTCCCCCCCCTTTCCGAGAGCGAACAGCTGCGCTGCGCAGTCGAGCAGAAACTCGTCGGCACGATCGCGGCCGAGCCGACCCGCGCCACCCGGGCCGACCTCTATCTCGCGCTTTCGCAAGTGGCACGGGAGCAGTTGGCTGAGCGTTGGGTGCGGACCCAGAATGCCGACCGCAACAACAAGGCCCGCCGCATCTACTACCTGTCGATGGAATTCCTCATCGGCCGGGCAATGAACAACGCGCTCTCGGCCATCGGCCTGCGTGACCAGACCGCAGCCCTGTTCACGCCACCGGGCCCGTCACTCGAGGAGGTGATGGAATGTGAACCCGATGCGGCACTGGGCAATGGCGGCCTCGGTCGCCTGGCTGCCTGCTTCCTCGATTCGATGGCCACGGTCGGGCTGCCATCCTGGGGTTATGGAGTCCGTTACGAGTACGGCATGTTTGCACAGTCGATCCTCAACGGACAACAGATCGAGAAACCCGAAGCCTGGCTGCAGGACCGGTCGCCGTGGGAGTTCCCACGCGCCAACAAGCACCACACCGTTCGTTTCGGCGGCACCTGCGAACATCATGGAGAATGGGCCGAATGGCATGCAGCGGACTCGGTCGAGGCGAAGGCCTTCGACTACGTCATCCCGGGGCACGGGACCGATAGAGTCAGCACCTTGCGCCTGTGGAAAGCGGCTGCGCCATCGGAAATCGACCTCGGCGCCTTCAACACCGGTGACTACCAACGCGCGGCGGAGTTCAAGAACCGATTCGAGAACATTTCCTGGGTGCTCTACCCGAATGACAGCACCTCGGCCGGCCGCGAGTTGCGCCTGCGCCAAGAGTACTTCTTCGTTTCTGCATCCTTGCAGGACATCCTGGAACGTCACCAGGCGGAGCATGGCACCTTCAGCAACCTCGCCGAGCACGTGGCGATCCACCTCAATGACACCCACCCGGCGATCAGCGTCGCCGAGCTGATGCGGCTGCTGGTGGACGATCACGGAATGCCTTGGGCTGCCGCCTGGGAGCAATGCCGCAGGATTTTCTCGTATACCAACCACACGCTGATGCCGGAGGCGCTCGAAACCTGGAAGGTGACGCTGATCCAGCGCGTGTTGCCGCGCCACATCCTGATCATCTACCGCATCAACCAAGAGTTCCTCGACGAGGTCGTTCGCCTCTACCCGGGGGACATCGACCTCATGCGAAGGGTGTCCTTGATCGACGATGGCGGCGGCCACGACAAGGACAAGCGGGTGCGCATGGCGAACCTCTGCATCGTCGGCAGCCACCGCGTCAACGGCGTCTCGCAACTGCACTCGGATCTCATGGTGCAAACCATCTTCGCCGACTTTGCCCGCCTCTACCCGGAGCGTTTCCACAACAAGACCAACGGCGTCACGCCACGGCGCTGGCTGGCGCAGGCCAACCCGGCGCTGTCGACGCTGCTCGACGAGAGACTCGGCGGCAAAGACTGGCGACTCGATCTCGATCGCCTGCAGGAGTTGCGGGCGAGCGCCGACGACGCCGGTTTCCGCACCGCCTTCGCGGCCGCGAAGCGCGGCAACAAGCTGCGCCTGGCGAACTATGTGGCACGTGAACTGGCCGTCAACCTCGACCCGGACAGCCTGTTCGACGTCCAGGTGAAACGGATTCACGAGTACAAGCGGCAACTGCTCAACGTGCTGCACGTCATCACCCGCTACAACGCGCTGCTCGACGGTACGGCGAGCGACTATGCGCCGCGCAGCGTGATCTTCGCCGGTAAGGCGGCCTCGTCATACCACATGGCGAAACAGGTGATTCGCCTGATCCATGACGTGGCCGCAGTGGTCAACAACGATCCGCGGACGCGTGATCTGCTGCGCGTCGTGTTCATCCCCAACTACGGCGTGTCGATCGCCGAATTGATCATGCCCGCAGCCAACCTGTCGGAACAGATTTCCACGGCCGGAACCGAAGCCTCGGGCACCGGCAACATGAAGCTTTCGCTGAACGGCGCGCTGACGATCGGCACCGAGGATGGTGCGAACATCGAAATCCGCGACAACGTCGGCGCCGAGAATATCTTCATCTTTGGCAACAACACGGCCCAGGTCAACGCAATCAGGCAGGCGGGCCATCAACCACTGGCTCTGTACCACGGCGATCCCGCGATGAAGGAGGCACTCGACCGCATCGACACGGGCTTCTTCTCGCCGGGTGAACGTTCGCGCTACCACGACATTTTCAACTGCCTGCTGCACTACGGCGATCACTACCTGCTGCTCGCCGATTATGCAGACTACGTGGCGACGCAAGGACGGGTCGACGCACTCTACCTGGACAGCGACGAATGGCAGCGCAAGGCGATCATCAACGTCGCCGGCATGGGTCCCTTTTCCGCTGACCGGACGATTCGCGACTACGCCAACGACACCTGGCACATCGGCACAAACTGAGTAAGGACGTCTCGCATGCTTGACTCTGCTGACATCATCGCCCTCTACCGGGCACAACACAGCGACCCCTATGCGGTCCTCGGCATGCACACCGACGCCGACGGAAAACTCTGGGTGCGCAGCATGCAGCCCGGCGCGCTCGCGGTTGCCGTCGTCGACGCCAAGACCGGCCGCCAGGTCGCCGAGCTGGAACAACGGCGGATCGAGGACGTGGAAGGCTTCTTCGAGGGATCGATTCCCCGCCGCCGCAACTACTTTCCCTATCGCCTGCGAATCAGCTGGCAGGAGGGGATACAGGAGACCGATGATCCGTATCGCTTTTGGACCGTTCTTGGTGAGATGGATGTCTGGCTGCTCGCCGAAGGCTCGCACCTGCGCCCGTTCGAGCGTCTCGGCGCCCACCTGTGTGAGATCGACGGCGTTGCCGGAACCGCGTTTGCCGTCTGGGCGCCTGACGCGCAACGCGTCAGCGTCGTCGGGGACTTCAACACCTGGGACGGCCGTCGCCACCCGATGCGCCTGCGCCGCGAATGTGGCGTCTGGGAGATCTTCCTGCCCGGCGTCGCGGCCGGTGCGCACTACAAGTTCGAGATCCGATCACGCGAGGGCCATCTGCTGCCGCTGAAAGCAGACCCTTACGGCTTCCAGGCCGAAATGCGCCCGTCGACCGCGTCCGTCGTCTGCGCCCTCCCGCCACCCGTCGAAGCTTCGTCGATTCCGGCCGGCGACCAGCTCGATGCGCCGATGTCGATCTACGAGGTCCATCTGGCTTCGTGGCGGCGGGCCGATGATGGCGGCTTTCCAGATTGGCAACGGCTGAGCGAAACGCTGATCCCCTACGTCGTCAACCTGGGTTTTACACATCTCGAACTGCTGCCGGTCTCCGAACATCCATTCGACGGCTCGTGGGGCTACCAGCCGCTCGGACTGTACTCGCCGACCGCCCGCCACGGCACACCGAACGGTTTCCGCGATTTCGTTCGCGCCTGCCACGCTGCGGGTCTGCGCGTGATCGTCGACTGGGTACCGGCGCATTTTCCGAACGACGAGCACGGTTTGGGCCGCTTCGACGGCACCGCACTCTACGAGCATGCCGACCCGCGCGAGGGAATGCACCAGGACTGGGGCACGCTGATCTACAACTTCGGTCGCCGAGAAGTCAGCAACTATCTGATCGGCAACTCCCTGTTCTGGATCGAGCGCTACGGGGTCGATGGACTGCGGGTCGACGCAGTCGCATCGATGCTGTATCGCGACTACAGCCGCGAAGACGGGCAATGGCTGCCGAACGTGCACGGCGGTCGCGAGAATCTCGAGGCCGTGGCGTTCCTGCGCCGCATGAATGAGGTGCTCGGCCAGGAACATCCGGGCGCCTCGACACACGCCGAGGAATCCACGGCATGGCCAATGGTCAGCCGCCCGCCGGAAATGGGCGGCCTCGGCTTCCATTACAAGTGGAACATGGGCTGGATGCACGATGTCCTCGACTACATGACGCGCGATCCGGTACATCGCAAGTATCACCACAACCAGCTCAGCTTCGGCCTGATGTACGCCTTCAGCGAGAACTTCGTGCTGCCCCTGTCCCATGATGAGGTGGTCCATGGCAAGGGCTCGCTGATCAGCAAGATGGCGGGCGACTACTGGCAGAAGTTCGCCAATCTGCGTTCGCTGTATGCCTTCATGTGGGCCCACCCGGGCAAGAAGCTGCTCTTCATGGGTGGCGAGATCGGTCAGTGGAACGAATGGAATCACGACACCTCGCTCGACTGGGGACTGCTCGACTTTCCGCTGCACGCGGGCGTGCACGATCTCATTCGCGATCTCAACGGGGTGTACCGCAGCAACCCGGCTCTGCACCAGATCGACTTCGAACCCGCCGGTTTCGAATGGGTGGCTGCCGACGACGCGGAGTGCTCGGTGGTCGCCTTCGTCCGCTGGAGTCGTGACCGTTCGCGCGCCCTGCTCTATGTCGGCAACTTCACGCCCGTCGTGCGCCATGGTTACCGGATTGGCGTGCCGATGGCGGGAATGTACCGCGAGCGACTGAATACCGACTCGCAGCACTATGGCGGCAGCAACGTCGGCAACGGGTTGGAGCCGCTGTTTGCCGAGGAGGTCACCGCGCATGGTCGCACTCTGTCGCTGAATCTGACCTTGCCGCCACTCGCGGCACTGTACTTCGAATGGACGGCCTGAGCGGCCGGTTGCTCGCTGCTGGGCGGCCGTGGCCGCTCGGCAGTCACTGGGACGGCTCCGGCGTCAATTTCGCACTCTTTTCCGCGCACGCCGAACGGGTCGAACTCTGCCTCGTCGACGGCCAGCAGATGCGCGTGTTGCCACTGCGCGAATGCACCGACCAGGTGTGGCACGGCTACCTTCCTGGCGCGGGTCCAGGATTGCGTTATGCCTTTCGCGTGCATGGCAGAAACGCGCCCGCAGAAGGGCATCGTTTTGACGGCAGGCGATTGCTGCTCGACCCCTACGCACGCGAAGTAGTGGGCCGCTTCTCTTGGCCGGCACACGATGACCCGGTCCATCTGCTGACCGCCGCCGTAGTGGACGAGCGCTTCGACTGGGATGATGACTCACCACCGGCAACGCCTTGGTCCGAAACCGTGCTCTACGAAGCGCACGTGAAGGGGATGAGCCGGCAACATCCCGGTGTTCCCGAGGTGCTGCGCGGCAGCTACGCCGGCCTCGCGACCCCGGCACTGATCGAACACTTCCAACGACTGGGCGTCACTGCCATCAACCTGCTGCCGATCCATCACTTTCTCGACGAGCAGCGGCTGGTCAATGAGGGGCGGGTCAACTATTGGGGCTACAACTCGCTCGCTTTTTTCGCTCCGGAGCCTCGCTACGCAGCGCGCATCGGTGGCCAATCGGCGATCGCCGAGTTCAAGAGCATGGTCCGTACGCTCCATGCCGCCGGACTCGAAGTCATTCTCGACGTGGTCTTCAACCATACCGCCGAGACCGACGAGTGGGGCCCGACCATTTCCTTTCGCGGCATCGACAACCGCAGCTACTACCGCCTGCCACCGGACAACCTCGCCGCCTACGAGAACTTCAGCGGCTGCGGCAACACCGTCAACCTCGCCCACCCACGCGTTCTGCAATTGGTGATGGACTCACTGCGCTACTGGGTCGAGGTGATGCACGTCGACGGCTTCCGCTTCGACCTCGCCGCCGCGCTGACCCGTGACAGCGCCTTCCTGCCGGCGCTCAGGCAGGATCCCGTGCTGCAGCGCGTCAAGCTGATCGCCGAACCATGGGACCTCGGTCCCGACGGCTACCGGCTCGGCCGTTTCCTTCCCGGCTGGAGCGAATGGAACGACCGCTTCCGTGATGACGTGCGTGCCTTCTGGCTGACTGGCGAGGCCAGCGCCGGGCAACTGGCGCAGCGGCTTGCCGGCTCGAGCGAGATCTTCCAGGCAACGGGACGGCCACCACAGGCCGGCGTCAATTTCATCACCGCGCACGATGGCTTCACCCTGCGTGACCTCCTCAGCTACCAGCAGAAGCACAACGAACTCAATGGCGAGGAGAACCGTGACGGACACAGCCACAACTGCTCGTGGAACTGCGGAGAGGAAGGCGAAAGCCATGATCCGGCGGTACTCGAACGGCGCCGCCGACTGCAACGCGCCCTCCTGACGACACTGCTGATCGCGCAGGGAGTGCCGATGCTGCAGGGCGGTGACGAACTGGGACGCAGCCAGGCGGGCAACAACAATGCCTACTGCCAGGACAACCCGATGACTTGGCTCGACTGGCGCAGTACCGACGAGAGTCTCATCGACTACGTCGCCGGCCTCATCGCGCTGCGCTGGCGCTTTCCGCAATTGCGGCAGCAACGCTGGCTAACCGGCGAGACCACGGCGGCGGATGCCTGCCCCGACGTGACCTGGTGGCACCCGGCCGGTCGGCCGATGCGCGTCGGCGACTGGCAGTCGAAAAAACTGGCAGCATTCGGGCTGCACCTGACGGCGTCGAAGGAGCAGCGCGACGGGGATGCCGCCGTTGCGGATCTCCTC
Source organism: Accumulibacter sp. (assembly GCF_036625195.1). Lineage (NCBI taxonomy): Bacteria > Pseudomonadati > Pseudomonadota > Betaproteobacteria > Candidatus Accumulibacter > Accumulibacter sp. The sequence goes on along the minus strand of NZ_JAZKUG010000001.1, from coordinate 1,657,281 downwards.
TGCCTGATCAACCGCGACGACATCCCGGTTTCCTTCCTGCTTCCGGCGGGCAACTGGCAACAGATCTGCGACAGCAACGCCGAGGCCGCTTTCGCCAGCTGCCAGCGGGAAAGGACGACCCCGGTTGCCGCACGCAGCCTCCAGATCCTCTGTCGTTGGTGAACGCCGAATGCCTGTCCCGTCGTCGGGCGACAGGCAATGCCGGTCGAGACCGTTGCGGGCTGGCGAGGACCCGCCCTCGGCCCGCCACATCCGGAGCGCCGCGAGCGTTCTTTTTTTGACGCCGCGAGAGCGATTGGCTATACTGCCGTCCTCGTTGGCCAAGTAGCTCAGTTGGTAGAGCAGCGGACTGAAAATCCGCGTGTCCGTGGTTCGATTCCGCGCTTGGCCACCATATTCCAAAGCCCGGACTCGCTCCGGGCTTTTTCGTATCCGCCCGCAATGCCAGTCCGGGCCGGGCTTCGCGGATTTGCCTCGCGAGCGGCACTCGTCCCATCCCCTCGTTTCTGGCCCTTCACGGCCTCTCTGTTCTCCGTTTTTATCTGGTAGTCTCGCGAGCGCGCGCGAGGCCACTTCCTGTAATGGTGCGGGTTTGCGGGCAGGCGGTTGTTCTTGGCAACTCCTGGGGCGGAAGCGACCGAGACACGCTGAGCATAACGAGCGTGGTGTCAATCGGCGGCAAAAGCGAGGACAATTCCACCCCATGCATAAGAGTGCTCTCTACGCCTTGGTAGCTGCCGTTCTGTTTGGTGCCAGTACACCCTTGGCCAAGCTGCTGATTGGGGAAACGTCGCCTTTAATTCTGGGCGGCCTGCTGTACTTGGGCAGCGGCATCGGCCTTGGTGTTGCCCGGGCGATCCGTGACCGGGGGTGGCTTCCCTCGGGCATCGCGCGTCAGGAATGGCCTTGGCTGTTGGGCGCTATCTTCTTCGGTGGCATGTTAGGTCCCGTCGCTCTCATGTTCGGGCTGACCCGCACCAGTGGATCTACCGCATCGCTGCTGCTGAACCTTGAAGCGGTATTGACGGCGCTGATTGCCTGGTTCGTGTTCAAGGAGAATGCCGACCGGCGCATCGTCTTGGGTATGGTCGCCATCGTCGCTGGCGGAGTGATCTTGTCCTGGCCGCTCGGAGAGTCTGACGGCGACAACTGGCTCGGCCCACTCGCGATAGCCTTGGCCTGCGGGTGCTGGGCAATCGACAACAACCTGACGCGCAAGGTATCTGCGTCGGACGCTCTGTTCATCGCCAGCAGCAAAGGCTTGATCGCGGGCTTTGTTAACTGCACCCTTGCACTGTCCATGGGAGAGCAGTTCCCCGTCCCTGCACTGACCGCAACGATGATGGCAGTCGGGCTGATGGGCTACGGCGTAAGTTTGGTACTGTTCGTGCTAGCCCTTCGTGGACTTGGTACGGCGCGAACAGGGGCCTATTTCTCGACAGCCCCCTTCGTCGGCGCTCTGATTGCTCTTACGGTTCTCGGCGAGTCTGCCAGTCCCGTGTTCTGGCTGGCCAGTGCACTGATGGTTTGGGGCGTCTGGCTACACCTCACTGAAAAGCACGAACACGAGCACTCCCACGAGCGACTCGACCACAGTCACTCCCATCGTCACGACGAACATCACCAACATGATCACGAGTTCGCTTGGCATGGTCAGGAGCCGCATTCGCACCCGCACTCCCACGCCTTGGTGACCCACAAACACCCACATTTCCCCGATGTTCATCATCGCCATGCGCACTGACGGACTGTTGCCCCCGCTCTGCGGTCAGAGGGAGTTCACCAACTTCGACTGATCTTCCCAACCACTAGGCCAAGGGCGGCGCACCACCTTCGTAACCGGTAACCAGCCGGCGTTCTTCCCTGCGCTTGTCGCCCGGCCGAGAATGCCTTCCTCGGACGACGGAATCGAGAGCAGAGATGGAGACGACGAGCAGGAGGTTGCGGGTGAAGCGCGGCGCGGAGCAGTGGCGGGCGCTGCTGTCGCGCTTTGACGGGAGCGGCTTGAGCATTGCTGAATTCTGCGCGCGGGAAGGAATCAGCGATACCAGTTTCCATCGCTGGCGAAGCCACCTACGGGCCGCCGGCAGCAGCCAACCGGACCGGGCGGTGCCGGCCGCCTTCCTCGACGCGGGCGTTCCGCAGCGCGTGCCCCCGTCGGCTGCGCGTCTTGAACTGACCCTCGACCTCGGCGGAGGTCTGCAGCTGTCGCTCGTTCGCGGCTGATGTTCTTCCGGGAAGCGCAAATTCGCGTGCAGGTCCATGGTCGCCCGGCCGATCTGCGCCAATCCTTCGACGGGTTGATTGCGCTGACGCGCAGCGCGCTGCGCGAGGACCCCGTGAGCGGACAACTGTTCGTCTTCTTCAACCGGCGCTCGACACTGGTCAAGGTGCTTTACTGGGACCGCAGCGGTTTCTGCGTCTGGGCCAAGCGTCTCGAGGCGGGCCGCTTCATTCGCGACTGGTCGAAGGCGAGCACCCGTGAAACCGACTGGACTGGCCTGAAACACCTCCTTGAGGGCATCGAACCGGGGCGCACCCGGAAGCGCTACCACCTGTCATCCAAAGATGAATCCAGCCCTCTGCTCCGCCCTTTTCAGCCTCGAAGACGCCGCGACCTTGAGCCCGCAGAACGTCCTCGATCTCGCCGCTGCCTGCCGGGAATGGGAGAAGACCGGCGCCGTCCAGCGCCAGGAAATCGCCGGACTCAGGCAGCAGATCGGCTGGTTCAAGCGACAGCTCTTCGGCCAGAAGAGCGAACGCCGCATCGACATCGGCAGCCCCGGCCAGATGAGCTTGGGCGAATGGCCCGGCGAGCCGGCAGCGCCGGAAGCCAAAGGCCATCCCGTCGTCGCCCATACCCGCAAAGCGCCCAGCCGGCGCAACGACGACGAGTCCGTACCCTTCTTCGACGAGACCCGCGTGCCGATCGAGGTCGTCGAACTGTCTGCACCGGAAACCCATGGCCTCTCGCCCGAGGACTACGAGATCATCCGTCACAAGGAGAGCTACCGCCTGGCGCAGCGGGGAGTTACGTCGTGATCAAGTATCGGCGGCCCGTGGTGAAGATCAGGGCCAGCCAGATGCTCGTCTGCGCGCCGGCACCGAGCAACGTCATCGACGGCAGCCGGGCGGACGTGAGCTTCGTTGCCGGCCTGTTGATTGACAAGTTCGCCTACCACCTGCCGCTGTATCGCCAGCACCAACGCCTTGCCGACGCGGGCTTCACCCTCAGCCGGCCGTGGCTGACGCAGATCGCCCAACAAGGGGCGGCCCTGCTCGAGGCGATCTACGAGGCGCAGTGGGCGTCGATTCGCGAGTCCCGGGTCAAGGCGATGGATGAAACGCCGATCAAGGCCGGACAGGGCGTGCCCGGGAAGCTGAAGCGAGGCTACTTCTGGCCCGTCCATGGGGAACGCGACGAGATCTGTTTTCCCTTCTTCGAGAGCCGCGAGATCAAGCACGTCGAGGCGGCGCTGGGGCTGACGCCTGCCGAGCGGGCGGTGCTGCTGTCGGATGGCTACCACGCCTATGCCCACTACGCGGCGAAGACCGGGATCACTCATGCCCAGTGCTGGGCGCATACCCGCCGCGGCTTCTTCGAGGCGCAGGCCGCCGAGCCGGAAGCCGCCGCCGACGCGCTGGCGCTGATCGGCGAGCTGTATCAGGTCGAGGAAGACATCCGCCAGGCCGGCCTGAAGGGCGAGCGCAAGAAGGATCATCGGCTGGCGCATGCCAAGCCAGTCGTCGAGCGCTTCTTCGCCTGGATCGACGAACGCTTCGCGGCACAGGGTCTGCTGCCGAGCAATCCGCTGACCAAGGCCCTGGCCTATGCACGCGACCGTCGCTTCGGCCTGGAGGTGTTCCTCAGCGACCCGGACGTGCCGATCGATACGAATCATCTCGAACCCGCCCTGCGCGTGATTCCGATGGGTCGCCGCAACTGGATGTTCTGCTGGAGCGAACTCGGTGCCCGGCATGTCGGACTCCTGCAGAGCCTGATCGTCACCTGCCGACTGCACCGCATCAACCCCTACGACTATCTGGTCGATGTCCTGCAACGTATCGGACAGCATCCCGCGGAACGCGTCCACGAACTCACGCCCCGCCGCTGGAAAGCGCTCTTCGCCGCCAACCCGCTGCGCTCTCCCCTACACCGGCAGGCTCCGTAGGCGGGGCGAACGCCGCAGAGTTACCGGTTACCGGTACTCATCCCCCTCGATCTTCTCGACCGCGGCATTCCGGAACATGCCGATGATACCCTCGGCGACTTCCTCGCAGATCTCCTCTGGCAGGTCCAGCTCTTTGCGTAGCCGATGCATCGCGATGAAGTGCCGCGCCAGCGAGCGCTCCAGTTGGCCAAAGTCGATCGACGTCACGCCGGGAACGACCTCGATCGTGTCGCACAAGCAGCTCTCCAGAAGCTTGATCGAACCGTCGACTTGGGGCAGGAAGAAGAACCAGTAGGGCCATGCTTGGTCAAGGCGCCCAATGTAGGCGCGTACCTGAGGAACCTCGAACAGCTCACGCGGATCGTCATTGTAGCCGTCGACGACCAGGCTAATCCGGCCGCAAGAGTCGATCGCCGTCTGGCGATCTTCGGTCAGACGGCGCAAGAGTTGCAGCGGTGCGTCGACGTTGCAGGCTTCGACTTGGCTGCGGGAGAACATCAGGACGACTGGTTCAGTGACGCTTGGCCGTAAGCGCTGTTTCATACTGGTTCCACGAACGTCGCCGACTCACCTCGGGACGAATTGACCGCCCGGCACACCTTGTAGGCGATCATGCCGCTCGCGCCGGCGGGCCGCAGCAGCGCGCACAAGTTGCCCGTTTCGGTGTGGTCCGACTCCAGCCAGGTCCCGTAATCGTCGGCTTTAAGGATCACGGGCATCCGGTCGTGAATTGGCATCATCAACTCGTTGGCGTCCGTCGTGACGATGCAGCACGTGCGAACCTCTTCGCCCTCCGGCGACACCCAGCGCTCGGTGAGCCCGGCAAACCCGAACAGGTCGCCTTTCTCTCGCGGGCGAATGAAGTACGGTTGCTTGATGGTGCGACCGGCCTCCTGCACCGCCCTCCACTCGTAGAAACCGCTCGCCGGAACGATGCATCGCCAGCGACGAAAGGCGGCACGAAATGCTGGCTTTTCGGCTACGGTCTCCCCACGCGCGTTGATGAGCTTGGCGCCGATCGAGACATCCTTGGCCCAACAGGGAATGAGGCCCCAGCGATAGGTGCTCGCCACTCGCTCGCCGCGCTGTCCTGGGTGAACAACCAAGACCTTCATGGTCGGCGCGATGTTGTAGCGCGGCCCGAATTCGAACTCGCCGTTGAGATCGAACTGCTCCCGAATGCGGGAACTCGGGCCATGGAGGGCATACCGACCGCACATCTCAACACCCCGCCAACACGAGGTTTCTTGTGTGACTCTCCGCTCTCTTGCTCACGCCTACTCCAAAACACCCTGCGCCGAAAACTCTGTGGTCATATCATTCTTGACGGTCTGGACCACCTGAATGGAGAACGAAGATGACCGCCAAACCCACTCTACCCGAATCGACGTCGCCACGCGAGCGATCCACCGAGATCGCCAGCCTGCTTGGGATAGCGGTCGCCCGACTCCACGCCAAGCAGCCCGTGCCGAGCGACGTTTCGCTTGGCTTTTCCGCGCCCGAGCGCGTTCATACAACTCCCTCAACACCGGGAGTACCACCATGACATTGCCCTCCGTCGCCGCGCAGCTCGCGGCACTGCCTCAAATGCCCCTGGATCGCCTGTGGACTCTATGGGACGAACACTTCCCCCGCCGGCCGGTCCGCGTCACCCGGCGTTACCTCGAGAGTCGCCTCGCCCATCGCCTCCAGGAGGTCGCTTAAGGCGGCCTGCCGAAGGTGATCAAGGCGCGACTCGGCGACTGCGGCGAGCGCCTCTCGAAGATCAAGGTTGGCCGTGGTGCCGCAGTTCGCCTGATGCCCGGCACGGTCCTGATCCGCGAACGGGACGAGCGCGAGTACCGCCTCACCTTCATGGCCGACGGCCTATACGAACTCGACGGCCAGCGCTACAAGAGCCTATCCGCCGCCGCGAAGGCGATCACCGGCACGCACTGGTCCGGGCCGGCGTTCTTCGGGCTGAAGAAGGAGCGGCGATGAACACGGTGGCCCCGAAACGCTGCGCCGTCTACTGTCGCGTGTCGACTGACGAACGCCTCGACCAATCCTTCAACTCGAATGACGCCCAGAAGGAGTGTGGCTTCGCCTACGTGGCCAGCCAGCGGGCCGAAGGCTGGATCCCCGTTCCCGACGATTACGTCGATCCCGGCTTCTCCCGCGGCAACCTCGAGCGGCCCGGAATGAAGCGCCTCATGGCCGACATCGAGGCCGGCAAGATCGACACCGTGGTGGTCTACAAGATCCACCGCCTGACGCGGAGCCTGAGCGACTTCTCCCGGCTGATCGAAGTCTTCGAGCGCCACAAGGTGTCGTTCGTCGCCGTCACCCAGCAGTTCAACACCACCACCTCAATGGGCCGGCTGATGCTGAACGTGCTGCTGTCGTTTGCGCAGTCGAGCGCGAGGTCACCGGTGAACGCATCCGCGACAAGATCGCGGCCAGCAAGGCCAACGGGATGTGGATGGGCGGCGTGCCACCCCTGGGCTACGACGTCGAGAACCGGCGCCTGGTGCCCAATGCGCAGGAAGCCAAACTCATACGGCACATCTTCCGGCGCTTTGTCGAACTCGGTTCCAGCACCGCCCTGTTCAACAAGTTGAAACTGGACGGCGTTACCTCGAAGGCCTGGACCACTAAGGATAGAGGGGGCCCCGGAATTTCGGACAGCAGGATAAGTGGTAGCCTTGCCCCATTGAACGGCTGCGGAAGCAGCCCCAACAGGAGCGAGAGCATGACGAGAAGGACGAGGCGGAACCACACGCCGGCATTCAAGGCGCAGGTGGCGCTGGCGGCGCTGAAGAGCGACAAGACGCTGACCGAACTGGCGCAGCAGTACGACATTCACCCGAACCAGATCACGGACTGGAAGCGGCAGCTGACGGAGCGTGCGGTCCAGGTTTTTGGGGATACCAGCGTTCCTGCGAGCAGCGATCCGGACTTGACGAAACTGCACGCCAAGATCGGACAGCTGACGCTGGAGAAGGATTTTTTGGAACATGCGCTCACCAAGGCGGGCTTGCTGAGCGCAAGAAGATGATTGACCGCAAGCACAAGCTCCCTGTCGCGCATCAGTGCTCCCTCCTCGGGGTGGCCCGTTCGAGCGCGTACTACACGCCCCGCGAGGTCTCGGCGGAGGATCTGGCGCTGATGCGCCGGATCGACGAGTTGCATCTGGAGCACCCCTTCGCCAGCGCCCGCATGTTGCGCGATCTGCTGCGCCCCGAGGGCTTCCGGGCCGGCCGCCGACACATCGGCACCCTGATGGCGCGCATGGGCATCGAGGCCTTGTATCGGAAGCCCAACACCTCTCGTCGGCGGCGCGGCGACGAAATTCATCCGTATCTCCTGCGCGATCTTGCCGTCGAGCGGCCCAACCAGGTGTGGGCGGCGGACATCACCTACATTCCGATGCGCCGGGGCTTCCTCTACCTGTTCGCCGTGATCGACTGGTACTCGCGGCGGGTGCTCGCCTGGCGGCTGTCGAACACCTTGACGACCGACTTCTGTCTGGACGCGGTCCGGGAAGCCATCCACCGGCACGGCTGCCCGGAGATCTTCAACACCGATCAGGGTTGCCAGTTCACCAGCGGCGAATTCACCGGGATGCTCAAGGCGCACGGCATCCGGATCAGCATGGACGGCAAGGGGTCCTGGCGGGACAACGTCTTTGTCGAGCGCCTGTGGAAGACGCTCAAGTACGAGGAAGTGTATCTCAAGGCCTATGACAGCGTCGCCGATGCAAGAGCCAACCTGACCACGTACGTCCGCTTCTACAACGAGCGCCGACCGCATCGCGCCCTGGACGGCAAGACGCCGGACACCGCCTACTTCGCTGCCCTCGCGTCGGCCATCCGAGCCGCGGCGTAAGGCATGGGGAAGGGGCTCCGTGGATTTGTGGACGATGCGCTAGCGCGCACCGGGCCGCTTGCCATGGAAAAGTCTGGCGACTTTCCCACCGCACGTCCCTTCGCCCACAAGCTCCACCGAGCTCTATTCGGTTCGGATAAAATCCCAGAAGGTCAAAACCAACCGCATCACCGGTCAGCCGACCGGAACTGGCAGGGCTCCACTTATCGAAGAGCCTTTGCTGTCCAAACAAGCGGGGCCACCTCTGAAAGACGCTCGAACGTTTCTCTCCGACCAAGTGAGGCTGGCGCGGTTGGGTATGCGCCGACTCAGGAGTCTTGAGCATGGAATTCGCGTGGCCATGAGCTCTTGCCCGCTTGAAATCACTCCGCTGTCTTGCCCTCACCCTGTGTGGGTGCCTTACGAGCTTCCTCCAGATCGAGAACCTTTGCGTGGCTAAACGCTGCGGCGATGCGGTCCGCAGCACCCTTGCCCGTGTTCCGGTACCCTGACGAGAGTCCCAAAAACTCATCACCAATCTTCGCGTATATTTGTCTCCAATACGGAAAACAGCGTGGGTCTGGCCTATCGCATCGGCTGTCGGTGTATTCAAAAGAGTAGAGGCAGGTGTCCCCCGTGCATACCTCGCTCACGCCAGAGACAGGCACTCCGCGAGAGGCGAGGCGAATGCGCGACTCCTCTGCCATGTCCTTCGGTTGCGGGCCAGAAGGCCGTATCCCCCCGTGGGGAATGACCAGGAACGAGAAGTCTTGGCCATAAGCAGGAAGGAGCTCGATTCCGCCGCGAGGGCCGGGAGGCGGCGGGCGAGACGCGTATTGCCAATCGATCGGAATGCTCAGACGAATCCGAAATCGGTCGAAGTAGAACAAGCGATCGATCTCTTCAATTGGCTTGTGTGCTACGTACGTGACTGAGTCGAAAACCTTGAGCACGTCGTCCTGGACAGCAGCGCTGGCGACGCTGAAATGGAAGTCAAAGCAGAAGCCACGGTAGTAGGGATACCAGTACATGGTCCTTCGCCAAAACTTGACCTTTTTGGGCCCGAACTCGGAGATCGACCAGTCGTACATCAGAAGCGTCTTTCCGTGCGCTTCGATTTCGGCCACCTCGCCCACCTTGCCTTTGTCACCAACAAAGCTCGCCGTCCGATCGCGCCCCTCTTGGACACCTCGCGCGTAATGCCTTCGACAAGACTCCTCACTGTTGGCACCGTCGATCCGCTCCGCGAAAACGGTGGCCGTTGTTCCGGAAGTGTCGTTCCGCATGAAGAGGAACTGCGACGGCCCTGTAAACGGGAGTTCTTGGTGCTCAAATCCAGGCATATCGGCCAGCACATGCCAGTCTTCGCCCTCAATGTAGAGGCCAAGCTGACCGGGTTTGCCCGTCGAGAAGACCTGATTTGGATAGACTATGAGCAGAGATGGGGTGGCGTCCGCAGCCACGGACTCTCCGATGTCAGCACAGCCAACGGCAATCTGGAGCACCGCGCCGCCAAGGAGCGCGAGGACGAATGCTCGGGCCAGACGGCTCGCGGCTTCCAGTACAGCCGACATGGCCATACGTGTTTTGTTGATAGTGTCCGACACAGTGCTTGTCTCTCCTACAGTCCACGGGCCCACCGACGAGCATGCCGAGCGGTTCCGTTCCCAGATATACAAATTTGATCCTGATTAGCAATAATCCTCAGCAATACGTACCCATGGGTTCCCGAGCGCGCTATACTGTACAGACATACAGTTCTAGGCGAAAGGATCCCGTCATGGCAATGAACCGAATTCAGTTTCAACCTGGTCTGTCGATGCCCGACTTTTTCGCACGGTACGGAACGGAAGCCCAATGCGACACGGCGCTTGTGGAGGCGCGCTGGCCGGACGGCTTTCGCTGCCCGTGCTGCGGTGGTTCGGCCCATTGCGTGCTGCGCGCAGGCAGCCGCAAGCTGTTCCAGTGCAACGCCTGCCGACATCAGACCTCGCTGATTGCCGGTACGGTCTTTCAGGGCACGAAGCTCAGCCTGACGATCTGGTTTCTGGCCATCTACCTGATCAGCCAGGCGAAGACCGGGTTGTCCGCGCTCGCCCTCAAGCGGCAGTTGGGCGTCAGTTACCCAACGGCGTGGCTGATTCAGCACAAGTTGATGAGCGCCATGGCCAAGCGCGAAGAGCGCTACGTTCTCGAAGGGCAGGTCCAAGTCGATGATGCCTACCTTGGAGGCGAGCGCAGCGGCGGCAAGGCTGGTCGTGGCTCCGAGAACAAGATCCCTTTCGTCGCCGCGCTCTCGCTCACCGACGACGGGCATCCCTTGCGCGTCACGCTCTCGCCGGTGCCCGGCTTCACCCTCAAGGCCATCGCGGCCTGGGCCAAAACGCATCTGGCTCCAGGCAGCACCGTGTCTTCTGATGGTCTGGCCTACTTCACTGCCGTCACCGAAGCCGGGTGCATCCATCAGCCAACCGTCGTCGCCGGACGAAAGCCGAAAGACTTGACGGAGTTCCAGTGGATCAACACCGTTCTGGGCAATCTCAAGACCAGCCTGACCGGTAGCTATCATGCATTCAACTTCCGGAAGTATTCGGGTCTATGTCGTTTCGTGTGGAAACGGCGTCGGTGGATGGGCATCGAGGGTACGACGATGTCAAGGGCGGACGAAGTCCGGGCGAAGCCGAACCCTTGACATCGTCGTACCCTCGCCAACGCTTCCGCAAGGCCGATGGTGGCAGACAGCCGCCATCGGCCTGGAGGACAATGGCGGCCTTTTGCTTGTGTCGGGATAGGTCATGATCGAGATGCTCTTCACCCAGGCGCTGGGCCTGGTTGCTCCGTGGCAGGTCAAGCAGGTCGACTTCAACCGGGAGGCCGGCCGGATTGACTTTCAAGTGACGTTTGGCGGCAGCCGGCACATCTGCCCGGCCTGTGGAGCGGCGGCGCAACCTTTCCATGATCGACTGGCGCGCTCCTGGCGACATCTCGACTTCTTCCAGTACGAGGCCTACCTGCATGCCGAGGTGCCGCGAGTGGCGTGCTCGGGCTGCGGGAAGGTGACGCAGATTCCCGTGCCGTGGGCACGTGAGGGAAGTCGCTTCACGCTCCTGTTCGAAGCCTTGACGTTGATGCTCGCGCCGACCATGTCGGTGCTCGCCGCTGGCCGCCTGGTTCGTGTACCGCCCCGTCGGCTGTGGCGGGTCATTGAGCACCATGTCGGCAAGGCCCGTGCCAGAGAGTCGCACGCCGGGGTGCGCACGGTCGGAATCGATGAGACGGCTTGCCGGCGGGGCCAGCAGTATCTCTCTGTTTTCTATGATCTGGATGCGCAGCGCCTGATCTTTGCCACCCCCGGCCGGGACAAGTCCTGCCTGGAGCGGTTCGCCGAGGACCTGAGCGTGCATGGCGGTCAGCCGCAAGCGGTCACGCATGTCAGCATGGACATGAGCCGTTCGTTTCAGGCCGGCGCCGCCGAGCACTTCCCGCAAGCCACCGTCTGCTTTGACCGCTTTCATGTCGTCGCACTCGGCAGCAAGGCGCTCGACGAGGTGCGACGCGCCGAGGTCAAGAGCCAGCCCGAACTCAAGGGGACGCGCTGGAGTCTGCTCAAGAATCCCTCCGCCTGGACGATCCCGCAACTCCAGACCATGCACTGGCTGCAGCGCTCCAACCTCAAGACCGCGCGAGCTTGGCGCATCAAGCAGGCCTTGCGCACCATCTACGCAACGGCCCGATCGCCTGACGAAGCCCGGCCCCTCTTCCAACGCTGGCTCAGCTGGGCCAGGCGCTGTCGACTCGATCCCTTCAAGCGCCTGGCCCGAACGCTCACCACTCACCTCACCGGCATCCTCAACGGCTTCGAAGCCGGCAAGCACAACGGTCGCGTCGAGGCCATGAACCGCGCACTTCAGGAAGCGCGAGCCCGCGCCCGCGGCTACCGCCGCGTCGAAAACTTCATCGCCATGGCCTATCTCGTTGCCGGAAAACTCACTCACTTGCCCACCCCGCCGTTTGCCCAGATCGCCCTCGTTCCACACAAAACGGAGTAAACCCAAGTATTCCGCTCGATACCTGGCGGCATTCACCTACCGCTTCAACCGTCGATTCGACCTCAGCACTTTGCATCAGCGGCTCCTCATCGCCGCTGCTCGCTGTGACGCCCACCCCGAGCACACGATTCGCTTGGCTGAGACTCATTGCTAATCAGGAATTTGATTGTAGTGCAACGTCTGACCACTGCCGTTTCAGGCGGGGTATTTCCTACCGATCGCGAGCAATGGAAATTGGCGTGTGAGCAGACTTGGTAGTTTAATCCCTCAAAGACGAGCCACGCAGTTTCCTATTCATTGCTGGTGCTTCATTTGACTGTATTGGGGTTCGGGGTTATTCACTGTTCGCCTTCTCGCATGAAATCTACGTCGAAGCCCTTGGTTAGCATGAACAGATGCTTATCCTCCAAAAATGCCTCCCCTGGAGACACTGTCTTTGACAGGTGAAGCAAGAACAGCTCCCTCTTCCACTTTCTTGCTACGAAAAAATGGCGTATTTCAAAGCCACGATACTTTTCGAGCCCCGATAAAGCTTCTAAGTCTACGGTGTTCCGCAGCACCGATATGCCTCCGTGCTTAATTATTTCTATCTCCTTTATACCCTTGGTTTTTGGATTTGACAGAATGTAAGATTTGTGCTGTTTCAGCACCTGCTCTGGTGTTTCATCGCTTTCTCTTGCCAAAAGAGTCACGTTGAACGCTCCACAAGTGCCTCGGAGCAGGCTTGTGTCGTCAAGAGTGAATCTCCATTCATCGGAATAGGGAAGCACAAGGAAGTAATGGAAGTGACTGCTGGATATTGTGAAAAATTCATCACCCTCCGGTGGCTCGGGTCTTATAAACTGGATTCCGTCTCGCTTGTCTTGGAACGATTTACCTGTGAAGTAGATGGTCTCATCTGCATTTGCTGCAGCCCAGCCAGAAAGGGAGCCAATGAAACAAGAAAAGAGGAGCAGCGTCTTGAGAAATTTCATCGCGATTCCTTTGGCGGCTTGGCGCGTGCAGCAAGCTCTTGCTCGTTGAGTTCGGGACCGGACGTCATTGCGGAACACATAATTGAATCACCAACATAACCTTTGTGGCTATCTGCCTGCAACTGGGCTCAAGAGCGATCCCTCTCCACCTTACTTGCGTCCCTGCACCGCGCTCATGAGGCGGTTGAGCAGTGAATCGGTGCTACGGTTGTATTCGTCCGGGTAACCCCAGTACCGTAGTCGGCCGTCTGGCGCGTAAGCTAGGTAGTACGCCCCGAGCGTCCCAGCGTGGTGGATCGCGTAGCCGTGCATCGAATGCGAGACGCCGTCGATGACGACGACGCGCATCGTCTTTGGCTCAACACCAACGCAACGCTCAAAATCCGACGCCTGCATGCCCTTGGCGAGCAGTGGTAGGTGGTGACTGGTCAACCTGGGGGTGCAAGCCACGGCCACAATGGCAATGGCCAGAGCGGCCAGCGTCCTCCAAGCGCGGCGGTACACCATCCCGTCCGACCCCCTTCACTGAGGCTTCATGCGGCGTGTCTTGAGTTCCTGCACGGCCTTGACGAGCGCTGGATCGTCGGTTTTGCCGAGTTCTTCTTCCAAGCCCCAAGTCAGCACGCGCTTGGGCTCCCCGACGAAGATGACCATAAATGGGCTTGTGGAAAAAACAGGATAGACGACGGGGATGCAACCGTATTTCCCGCAGGTCATCGTCACTTGCTGGCTGGCGCCGGTGATCAATCCATACCACTGCGCCTCATAGGCTTGGCCGTCGAGCTCAAACGTCGCGCGTGCTGAAGGCTTCGCTGGGCTGAGCGCCTCGTCCACCTCCTCGAACGATGCACCGCGTTGTAATCCGGCCAACCTGTCGCGATCGACCGTGGTTGGGACATTTGCACAACCCGAAAGCGCTACAAGAAGCAACGCCAGGTGCACGAATCTTTGCCGGGACGATTGCATCACTGGGTCTCCTTTCTCAATGGCTGCCGCTGTCAGCTTTCTCCAACTGAATGCCGACTAAATTCAGTATAGGAAATTCCACGCCAGCCGTAGCAGTATTTCTGGTGCGATGAGCAAGCCAATAGAGGTCGATGGTCGGGTTGGCGCCAGGGCGCGATGCGAGCTGGAAAACGATAATTCTTCGGCGTTTCGACAAGGCGCCAATGGCCTCGGTGGCTGACGGGCAGACGCTCGAACCGGCGACACTCGAGGTCGGAGGCTGGTCGGCAGCGGGGTGCCAACCAGTCACGGATCCAGCATTTCCCCTTCGCCGGAACGGCACCCCTGTCCCCTCCGGCTACCAATGCCACCAATAAACCGCTTGATTGAACAACGTGTAAGCTGTTGATTCGTAATGGGGCAATTTGACGCACTCGTGGACTTCGGCCTCAAGCGGGCAGCGAGGCCGGAGAGAAGAATGGCCAGGAGAGAGTGGAAACGGCCAAATCCGGGCGCCCGAGCGAAGAGCCGAAGTCCGCAGGAAGCCGCACGAACGCGCGCCAGCACGCAGGAGTACGATCGGCATAGGGGCGGTCAGAGTACCTGACCGTTCCCCTGCCACACCACCCGGCATGCGGGTCCGCACCGGGCGGTTCAAGTAGTTGAGGTTATGAGAGACGCGGCACGCCGAGTCGGTCGAAGTAAGCGATCGGCATCACACGATTCAGCGCGAAGCAGCTGTTACGCCACCATCGACGGCTGTTTGCGGCGATCCGATGGGCATCCGGCTTAGCAGCACCCAACGCCAGCAATTCCCGATACATCGTCGTACCCCGACGCCAGTGCTTGAGTTGCAGAGCACGCAACCGGTGACGCAACCACTCGTCGAGTTCGCGGAACACTTTCGGCGTCTGCGCAAGCTGAAAGTATCCCTTCCAGCCCGGCATGTAAGTCCGGAGCCGTTCCACTACGTCCGACAGGCTACGCCCGCCCGAGCGACGCGTCAGTTGTCGGATGCGTTGCTTGTAGGTTTCTTTTGCCTTGTCGGCAACCCGGCATTTCACTTGGCCACCTGGACCATACCAGAAGCTAAAGCTCAGGAACTTGCGACCAGATGCCGGTGCAACCGCCGTCTTGGCTTCATTCACCTTCAGGTGAAGTTGCTCATAGAGTCGGCGCAGCCCATTGAGTACCCGCTCACCGGCCTGCCGACTGCGCACATAGACATTGCAGTCGTCGGCATAGCGAACGAAACGATGACCACGCGTTTCCAGCGCACGATCCACCTCGTCGAGCAACACATTAGCCAGCAGCGGCGACAGCGGGCCGCCTTGCGGCGTCCCCTCGTACCGCTGCATGACCACGCCGCCATCCATGATGCCGGCCACAAGGTAACGACGAATCAGCCGCAGCACGGCCTTGTCGTCGATTCGCCTCGATAACCGTTCCATCAGAATGTCGTGATTGACCCGGTCGAAGAACTTCTCCAAATCGACATCGACCACCATCCGGTAACCGTCCTGCACGTAGCGCCGCGCCGTGAGCACGGCGTCGTGCGCACGGCGTCCGGGTCGGAAGCCGAAGCTGTATTCGGAGAACGTCGGATCAATCATCGGCTGCAAGACCTGCAGCAGGGCTTGCTGGATCAGCCGATCCGTCACCGTCGGAATCCCCAATTCCCGCATCCCGCCACCGGTCTTCGGAATCTGTACGCGCCGCACTGGCTCAGGCCGGTAACTGCCGTTCAGTAATGCCTCCCGAATCCCCGGCCAGTACGTTCTCAGGTACGCCGCCGTCTCGACAATCGTCCGTCCATCCACCCCAGCACTGCCGCGATTAGCTTTGACGCGTTTCCACGCCATTACCATGTTCGCGCTCGCGAGCGCCTGCGTGAGCAGCTCATCTCGCCCTGAACCTTCGAGTCCCTGTCGCGCCGGCCGTGCTTCATCACGCAACGCTTCGGGCTTGGCTTCACCTCGCCCTCCCGCCTTGCGCCCCGGTTGCCCGAGCTTCTGATGCATTGCACTTCCAAGCAACATGGCCGTCGGCCCTCCTACTCGTTCGACCCTTCGCCCGCTACCGGCGGCTACTATGGCCTCTGCTGACTTCTCGCTCCGGCTTGTCTCCGTCGGCCTTTCAGCCATAAGGCGAGAGCTCCCCAGGTAAGAACGCACTCCTTCCCTGCACAGCCGCCGAATCTACGCCACTTCGCCTGGATCACGAGAGCTTCGCGGTCTCTGGCCCGCTCGCCCTGCTCGGCAGCGCCTTCTATCCGGTTCTTGTTCATCGGCTCGCAGTTTCGCTCCACGCTTCCTTCCCACCATCGGTCGCCCTCAGGCAGTTGCGCTTCGCTTCGTTCGCTGTGATCAACTTACGGCGGGACTTGCACCCGCAAGAGTGCGCCCATGCTGGGCGCACCAAAAAAAAGACCAACCCGATGAGGGGTTGGTCTTCTGGTTTGGTGGGCCCGCAGGGACTTGAACCCTGGACCAAAGGATTATGCTTGCCACCACGGCTTTCGCCGCCTCTTGCGAGTTCGTGGTCTGGACTATACCTTCCCTTTACGGGCTGGCCGTCTAGTCTCTACACCTTCCCCGTGCTGCCGGGGCTTGGCTCGGTATCGGCGTGTCCCGGGGGATTTAGCTTTCACCGAATTTGACCAGTTCTACCCGTCACCAGACGTTTCTTGGCGGCGGGCAACCCATCACGAACAGCGGCCCATCGGACTCGGAGCAAGTGCCCAAGTGCCGGCTGTCCTCAACGAGTCCTCTGCTCTAACCAACTGAGCTACAGGCCCGGGCCGTATTCTACAGGCTTCCGGGTTCAGCGCGGCGCGCCCGCCGGTCTCCGGCGCCCCTGGGTCGCGCTTGTTGGCGGCGGGGCGACGGATCCTCGCTTGCCAGTGTGGTAACCGGGGGCGACGACCGAGTGCTTGCGAAACGCGCGCCAACCGCACCCTTCCGGGTCTGGCGGCGGCCACTCATCCGGCGGGACGGATGCCGGGGGAGATCCCCGCCTCGCTGAGGCAGTTCAGGATGCGCCTGGTCGTCTGGGCGATGTCTGCGTCCAGCCCGATGGAGAAGCGGATCAGCCCCTCACGCAGGCCGGCTGCCTCGCGCTCGGCAAACGGGATCTCCGACGAGGTGCTGTGTCCGGGAGTGGTGAAGAGTGTCTTGAAATAGCCGAGGCTGACCGCCAGGTAGCCGACCTTGTCCCGTTGCATCAGGGTCATCAGTCGGTTCGCCGCGGCATGGTTGCCGGCGTCAAGGGTCATCATCCCGCCCCAGCCGTACCCCGGGTTCATCAGCCGTGCCAGCAGCTCGTGCTGTGGATGCGCTTCGAGCCCCGGGTAGTGCACCGTATGACCGTGGGCGGCGAGACTGGTCGCCAGGTGCAGCGCATTGCTGCCGTGCTGGCGCAGGCGGATGTGCAGACTGTGCAGGTTCTTGAGAATGCTGGCGGCGCGCGCGCTGTCGAGCACCGGACCGAACAGCATGCTTGGTCCCGAGTTGATGTCGTTGAGCTGGCCAATGAACTCGCGGGTCGACACGACGCAACCGGCGACGCAGTCGCTGGTGCCATTGATGAACTTGGTCAGGCTGTGTACGACGACATCGGCGCCGTGGCGCAAGGGCGACAGGATCATCGGTGTGAAGGTGTTGTCGACCACCAGTCGGGCACCCGCCGCGTGCGCGAGCTCAGCAAGCTGCGGCAGATCGCTGACCTCGAGCAGCGGATTGCTGAGCGATTCGCAGTAGAGGACCCGTGTGCGTGGCGTCATTGCCGCGCGCACGGCGTCCGGGTTGCACAGGTCGACGAAGCGCGTCGTCACCCCGAAACGTGGCAGCAGGTTCTTCAGCAGGGCGTAGGTGCCACCGTAGATGCTGCGGCCGCAGACGATCTCGTCGCCGGCGGCGCACAGGGTCATCAGGGTGGTGCTGATCGCACCCATGCCGGAGGCCATGACCTGCGCGGCTTCGCCGTCCTCCATCCGTACCAGGGCGCTCGCCAGATACTTGTTGGTCGGATTGAAATGGCGCGAGTAGAGAAAGCAGCCCTCGATCTCGTGCTCGAACAGTTCCTCCATCCGTTCCGGGCTGAGGAAGGTGTAGGTCGACGAATCGGTGATCGACGGATTGACGTCACCAAACTCGCCAAAGACCAAGTAGTCCTGTACTCGCGAAGCTGGATCGAAACTCATCTCGCGTCTTCCCCCTCTCTTCCGGACGAACGGTTCCCAGCGTGGCCACGCTGTCCGGTTCTGCCGCAGTGGTCTGCTGGCGGCGGATCGGCTGGTTCACGCCGCGCCGACCGAAATCCAGCCTGCGCAGCGCGGGGCCGGTTGTCCGCCGGACGGCGGCTCACTGGCGTGGGCACCCGACTCGGGACAGCGGCGGCCGGCGCCCCCAGCCAGCGAGAAGTGTCAAAGCCAGAGCCACGAGGGCGAACGAAGCGGGCTCCGGAATCGCGGTTGCCACGGCCAGCTGTCCCAGCAGGCGATGAACCTGTGCCGATGGGTGAAGATCGTCGGAAAAGGCCGAAACCCCACAGTTGATGTCCACCGAGCCGGGGAAGAAGAACACGCCCGGCAGAACCGGGCCGATGCACGGTGTCGTCACATTGGTGATCCCGTAGACGCTGCCGGCATTGCCGACGGCATCCTGGTTGATCGCGTTGCCGAGGCCGAAGAAGTCGAGAGTCCGGATGTCGAGGTCGATTCCCCACTGCTGCAGGAAGAGGGAATCGAGCGCGACCATGCCTGCCGCCAGTGCGGCGTTGAACTGCAGCGTGACGTCAGTCGAGGCGGCCTCGTTGCCGAGTGTCGCTGCTTCGGGCGTCAGGCCGAGATCAGGCAGACTCGAGACGAGGAAGTGGCGTGCACCGGCCTGCGCGAGCAGGCCGATCGCGTCGCTGATGTTCTGCGCCGTCGCCTGCGCAGCTGCCTTGCGGGCGACGTCATCACCCGGCGTCGCTCCCGGATTGGCAGTGCGTGCGTCGCGCAGGTCGTTGGCGCCGGCGAGGACGACGTAAAGGGCGCCCGGATTGGCGGCGCGGGTCAGGCCCGTTGCTGGACTGAAGACACTACCGTTCCAGGCGATCAATTGACCAGTGAGACCGGTGGTCGCCCCGGCCGATCCGCCCAGGTCGGTACGCGCACCGCCGAAGGAGAAGTTCTGCCCACCCGGGGCTCCGATCGGTATCACGCCAGCAGCAGGACCGGCGAAGAAGAGGTTGCTCGGAGCCGCGTTGCCGGCGAAACCGAGCCCCTGTGCCAGGTACTCGGCCCACACCGGACCGTTGGAGAATCGCCCCGGAGCAGCCGGGAAACTCGGGAACGGCGGCGGCGCGAACGCCGTACTCAACGAGAGAACGTTGCCGGTGTCGGAGAGGCTGTCGCCGAAGAACACCAGGTCGCTGTACATGCTCGCCTGCGCGCTGCCAAGCAGGGTGCCGAAGGCAACCACGGACGTGACGAATCGCTGTCGTAGATTGTGAAGCATTTCTTCCTCCTCCTGTAGGTGTGTTGCCGGTCGAAATGCCGCGCAAGGACGCGAGTCATGGGCCCGGCCCGGCAAGTCGTCTTGTCTTCGGACGGCGCCGTCGAGAGAGCCCGGTCCATGGACAGCGAGTCTAGGAAAGCCGACTTGCGCAGTCAACCAAAATCAATGCGGCCTCGTGCGGCAGCCAGCCTGCTAGCGGACGCTGATCTCGACCCGATCGTGCTGCCCCGCGCGATCGAGGACCGTGATCTGGAAGGATCCCGGTTCCGCGAAGCTCAAGGTGAACGTCTGCCGCGCCGGCACACGGCCGACTTGGCGACCGTTGAGCAGCCAGATCAGCTCCTCCTCACCGCCGCGAGCCTCGAGCCGCAGCGTCGCCGGGGGGCCGTCGCCGGCGCGGCGTATGGTTTCCCCGTTGCTCAGGCCGACGATCCGCAGACCGTTGCCGCTGCCGCCCTCGCCGCTGCTGCAGGCGGCGGTCCATGGTGGCGGCAGTACCCGGGCGCGCAGCGCCGGGTCGAGCCAGGGTTCGAGTGCCGACGGCCAGTGTGCCATCTCGACTGCCCGCATGGCGCCGCCGGCGCAGCCGGGACGGACCCGCTGCCCGGTCGCCGGATCGCGATGGTCGGTCAGGCGCGCGGGGCCGTTTCGCAGGCGGTCGGGGAAGGTCGGCGGAGCGGTGTCGTCGAGGATCCAGGCGGTTCGCTGCTGATGACAGAGCGTCGCCGGCAAGCCCTCACTGCGCGTACCCAGCGGCCAGCAAATGCGGGCGCTGCTGACTCCCGGCGGTGGCGTGCGAGCAGCGGGCGGCGAGTCGTCGATTCCTGCAAAGAGATCGAGCAGCAGCGGTGCCGCGATGTTGGCGCCGAAGAAGCCGGGGTTTGGTGTGCCGTCGGGACGGCCGACCCAGACGCCGGCGGTGTGGCGATCGCTGACCCCCACCGCCCAGGCATCGCGAAAACCGAAGCTGGTACCCGTCTTCCAGGCAATGCCGCGGCGGCTGCCGATGCCGCCATCGACCATTCGCGCCACAGGCCCGCCCGACTCGAGGACATCGCGGATGATGAAGGCAGCCCCTTCGCTGAGCATGCGCGATTCGACCAGCGGCGACCCGGCGAGATAGCGCGGCCGGCCGCTGACACCGGCACGGGCCAGCGCACTGTAGGCGCCGACGAGTCCTTCCAGGTTGACCGCGGCACCGCCAAGGATCACGCTCAGGTTGGCGCTCGCTCCCGGTGGCAGTTCCAGCCTGAGCCCACCGCGCCGCAGGAGCGAGACGAAGCGCGGCGCTCCAAGTCTTTCGAGCACCTCGACCGCGGGCACATTGAGCGATCGTTGCAGCGCCTCGCTGACGCTGACCGGGCCACTGAAGCTGGCCTGGAAGTTGCCCGGCTGGTAGCCGGCGAAGGACTGTGGCACGTCGGCCAGCAGCGATTCCGAGTGGATCAGCCCCTCATCGAGCGCCAGTCCGTAGAGGAAGGGCTTCAGCGCCGAACCCGGAGAGCGCGCCGCCTGCACCATGTCGACGTGCGCGAAGCGCTCGCTGTCGCTGAAATCGGCCGAACCGGCATAGGCGCGCACCTCGAGCGTCGCGTTTTCGATCAACAGCGCCGCCATCGATACCCGCGGCGGCAGGATGCCCAGCCTGCTGGCGAGGATTTGCTCGACCATCTGCTGCATGGCGGCATCGAGCGTGCTTTCGATGCGCGCCGCATGCGGCTGCAAGCGCCGCAGTCGCTCGGCAAAGAGCGGCGCCAGCAGGGGTTCGCGAACGGGCTGCGCGATCACCGGTTCCTGGCGGGCGTCGGCGATCGCGCGCGTACTCCAGCGGCCCGCCATGCGCTGCAGCACCTTGTCGCGCGCGGCGCGGGCGCGCTCGGGGTGACGGTCCGGCCGCAGCAGCGATGGCGCCTGCGGCAGCGCGGCGAGGAGGGCTGCCTCGGACTCGCTCAGACGCTGCGCGCTCTTGCCCAGGTAGGCGCGGCTCGCCGCTTCGACGCCTTCGAGGACACCGCCCATCGGCGCCAGGCTGAGATGAATCTCGAGGATCTCGCGCTTCGAGCAGCGCAGCTCGATCTGCAGTGCGCGCACGATCTGCCGCAGCTTGCCGGTCGGCGTGCGCGGTATCGGTTCGAGCAGGCGAGCCACCTGCATGGTCAACGTCGAACCGCCGGAGACGATGCGGCCGTTCTGCAGCCAGAGCACGCCGGCGCGCAGGAGTGCCCACGGATTGACGCCCGGGTGCCACCAGAAGGCACGGTCCTCGAAGCCGATCAGCGCTTCGATATAGCGCGGCGAGACGTCCTCGAGGCGCACCGGATGGCGCCAGATGTGCTGCCGGTCCGGGAACGCGCGCAGCGGCGTGCCGTCGCGCGCGACGACGACCTGCGCTTGCGGCGCCCGGCGCGCTTGCAGTGGCGGCGGGAAGATCTGGTCGGCGAACAGCAGCAGCGCCAGCAACGCCGCCAGCGCCAGCCTCGCGTGGCGGCTCATTGCCTGCCGCTGTCGCCTTCGGTGCCGCTCTCGCCGGCGATCAGCAGGACTTCCTCCCCGCCGGCGAGACCGTGGATCTGCGGCTGGTACATGTCTTCGGCGTAGGTCGGCGGGACGACGAAACGACCCGGAGTGACGGCGCGGACGCGGTAGAAAAACTGCATCCTGCCGGCCAGTCGCGCCGCGACGACGAAGCGGTCATCGCGAAACTCGATGTGCCTGATGTCGCCGTTCTGCATCGCCTGGCGCGGGTCGATGCCATCGACGGTGATCGCCGACTGCTCACCCTGTACCAGGTTGGCGTTCTCGATCTCGAGGCCGGCCGGAACGTGGTCGACGATCAGGCCATTGGCGTGGCGCCCGCTGCTGCTCACCTGCAGGCGGACGAGCGCACTCTCGCCGACGCGCAGCGTCCGCTTGCCGAGGGGCTGGCCATCGGCGGTGAACCAGTCACGCCGGAGGTCGAAGGCATCGCGTCGTGGTGCCGGGAGCCGCGCCGGATGGCCGCTCAGGTTGAGCTCGACGAACAGCCGCTCCTTGCTGGTGTTCGTGAGAGCCACCCCGGCAGCCACTTCGGCTGCCGAAAGGGTCTGGTACTGGGTTCCGCGGCCGCCGATGGGTTGCGCCTTGCCCGCCACGAGCAGTTCCGCCGACCATTCACCGGCCGTCTGGCCGCTGAACTCGCGACCGAGGAGAAAGAGTGCGAGTTGCTCCTGCGTGCTGAACTGCCGTCGCTCGTCGACGGCGGCAGCGACTTGGCGCAGCAGGTCCTCGCGCCCGGCGGCCTTGACCTGATGGCGGTCGAGCAGGACGTGGATCAGCGCCCAGTCGCGCAGGTTGCTGCCATAGTCGCCCCACCAGGCGCCATCCGGTCCGCCACGCGGCTTGCCGATGCCGGCATCGATCAGGCTGGCGGCGCGCGCTTCGTCGCCCATCAGGCGCAATGCCAGTCCGAGCTGGACCAGTGCCAGCCCCGAGTGCGCTGCCGCGCGCGACTCGTGCAGTTGGCGCAACGTCGCCAGCGGCGCCTTGTCGTGGCGGGCGAGCACGTAGGCGCCGTAGGCGAGGACGGCGAAGCGTCCGGAGCCGGCGTAGCGCTGATCACTCCAGATCGCGTTCTGGTTGTAGCTGACGGCCCCCGTCGGCAGGCTGGCGACGCCTTCCTGCAGCCCCTTGAGGAGGAAATCGAGCGCCCGCTTCTCGACTTGTGGCGGCACGCTGAAGCCCTGCTCGCGGACATCGAGCAGGAAGTTGGCGACGTAGGCGGTGAGCCAGTACTGGTATTCGGCCACATTGCCCCACAGGCTGAAGCCGCCGTTGGGCGCCTGCATTCCAGCCAGGCGGGCGATTGCCTTGTCGAGCAACTCGGCGCGTTGCGCTGCCGTGTATGCCTTGAGGCCAAGATGCCTCGCCGCCGCCTCGTCGACGAAGACGTGCGGGTAGGCGGTACTCGTCGTCTGTTCGGCGCAGCCGTATGGGTAGCGGAGAAGCCCACGCACGGCGCTGCGTACGTCGATCGGCGCCTGGTTGGAGAGCGCCAGCGTGGCAAGCACGCTCGGTCGCAGCAGACCGCCGAGTTCGGCTTCGCGCAGTTCGATGCGGGCACCGGGGGCGATCGTCAGCCGCCTGACCAGCGACTGGCGTGGCGTCGGCGCCTGCACGAGGAGTGGGAAGCTGCGCTCGACGCGCCGCAGTGGACTGTCGACGCGCACTTTGATCTCGCTTGGGCCGAAGGCGCTGCCGGCCTCGATCGGGATCTGCAGGACGCGCTTCTGCTGGTCCTTGAGCGCGAACTTCTGCTCTCCGTTCCTGATCAGCGGGCCGTCACGGCTGCTCAGTGCGACTTTGATCTCCTGTTCCCTGCCGGCGAGGTTGTGGACTTCGAGGGCGAGGACGGCGCTATCGCCGGTCGACAGAAAGCGCGGCGTCGCCAGCTCGACGACGAGGGGTGCCGCCACGGTCACCTCTGCCTCCTGCATGCCGAAACGGTCGCCGCTGGCGACCACCGCCATCAGCCGCAGGCTGCCGTTGAAATCGGGCACCGGCAGCGAGACCTCGGCTTCACCCTTGTCGTCGAGGACCACCGGCCCACTGAACAGATCGACCAGCCGCAGCTTCTTCGGCAGGCTGCGCGTTGCTTTTGGCGCCGCATCGCCGCCGAACTTGAGCCTGCCCTTCTGGCCATCCATCTTTTCGATCAGCCGCCCGTAGACGTCGTACGCGTCGGCTCCGTAGCGCAGCTTGCCGAAGAAGAAGGCAAAAGGGTCGGGGCTGGCAAAGCGCGTGATGTTGAGGATGCCGACGTCCACCGCCGACAGGGTGACCTGCGCCTTCTGGCCGCTCGCCTCGGGCACTTTGACGCGGACCTTGAGCAGCTGCTCGGGCTCCATCTTCTGCGGTGCCTCGAGTGCCACCGCGAGCCGGCGGTTGCTGCGGTCGAGTGGCAGGTGGAGCAGTCCAAGGGCGCGCGCCGGCGTCACCTTGTCGCCACTGCCGGGACGCAGGACCATCACCGAAACGTACAGGTCATGGCGTTGCCACTCCCGGGCGAGCGGGATGTCGATCGTCCGGCCGTCGCTGCCGACCGACAGGCGTCGCACCCACAGCGCGCGGTCGCCTTCGACGGTGACCAGGGCCTGCCCGGCATGCGGTGGAACGATCGTCAGTCGCGCCGTCTCGCCAAGCGAGTAGGCGGGCTTGTCGAGTTTGAGCGCAACCCGATCCGGTCGCACCCCCTGCGCCTCATCCTCCTTCGCTGCCCAGCCGGCGTAGAAACGGAAGCGCATCGTCTGCCGGGTTGCGGGATCGAGGATTTCGACGCGGTAGCGGCCGTACTTGACCGGCAGGCTGAGCTTGCCGCGACCACCGGCCGGCACGCTCACCTGCGTCGTCGCGATCAGTTCGTCGGTTTCGCTGAAGCCTGAGTTCCAGCCACGCTGATCGTCGAAGCGCCAGTAGTAATTGCGGTTTTCGCGGAACAGACGCACCGGCAGCGCCGTTCCGGCTTTCAGGTTGCCGTCGGCGTCCGCCCGGACGACCTCGAAATCGGCGGCGGAAGACTCGCGTGCGTAGGCACCGACGAACAGTGGCCGCACTCCGACGAGGACCGGCGCCGGCCACCAGACGCGGTCGAGGCTGCGGACCACCGGCCGACCACCGCTTTCCAGCAGGCTCAGCGTCGTGCGCACGGCAAACGGTGAGCGCCGTTTGCCAACCTGCTCCAGGTCGACCTCAAGCGCCGCCCGGCCCTGCTCGTCGAGCCGCTGCTCGGGCAGTTCGCTGCGCGTCCTGACGCTGTCTTCGTCGGCATCACCGAATACGAAACCAGGGAGCTTCTGCATCAGCGGGTTGCGGCTGCGTTCGCTGGTGACGACGCCGAGGAGCCGGTTGCCGGCTGCCGGCGCACCGTACAGATAGCGGCCGTTGACGTCGATTCGCCACGCCTGTTCGCCTGCCAGTCGCTCGCTGCCCGTAGACAGCTCGAGCCGCATCCGTTCCGGCAGGAACTCCTCGACGGCGAACGGCATGCTGGTTGCCGCCAGCCTGGCTGCCGGATCGGCACGCAGCTCGAGCAGCCATGAACCGGTGGCGGCATCGGCCGGCAACTCGACCGGTCGCCGGTAGTAACCGGCAGCGCCGTCTTCCGCCTGCCAGTTCGCGGTCCACTGAGCCTTGCCATCGGGACGGCGGAGGATCGCCTGGATCGGCTGTTCCGGCACCGGCCGGCCGTCGGCGTCACGCGCAAGCACCGAAACCTCGAAGCGCTCGCCAGGCCGGTAGAGATTGCGGCCGCTGTAGGCGAACAGGCGTACCGGCGAATATGGCATGCCGACGACGTCGAACTCGGCGAGATCGAGAGCCGGCTCCTTGAGGGCGATCAGCGACATCTGCTCGCCCTTGCGCGCCAACAGCACACGGGCGGCGGCCGGTTTCTCGGCGAAGGCTGCGCGACCGTCACGGTCGGTCTGCACGCTGGCGAGCGACCGGCCCTGACGGTCGATCCAGCTCACCTCGACGCCAGCCACTGCCTGCCCATCGCGCAGCGAACTGACGTAGGCATCGGCACCGCGATTGGGATACTGCCGCAGGTGCAGACCCAGATCGCTGACGTAGAAGTAGGTCGTCTGGTAGTCGTCGCGGAAACGGTTCGGCTGCGACATCACCGCCACGTAGACGCCCGGCTCGCGCAGCGCCGCAATGTCTTCGACGGGAATGAAGGTGACACTGCGCCGGTTCGCCTTCTGTTCGGTCAGGAAGCGGCCGACGAATCTGCTGCTCGTCATGCGGTGAATCTGATCCAGATCCCAGCTGCCAACGGCGCCCTTGAGGCGGCTGCCGGTGTAGCGATGGCCGTCCTCGGCGTCGCTCTCCTGGTCGGCACCCGCGTCGCTGGCACTGGCATCGGCAGGAGTTCGGGCTGCGCCAGCCGGGCCGGCGATGACCTGCTCGAGGAATCTCGGCAGTTGATCCGTCTTCACCTTGAGGAACTGGATATCCACCTCGGGAACATTGACCGTCGTCACCGGCAGGCCGCCACCCTGTCCCGCCGGCAGGACCATGCCTCTGCTGGCGAAGTAGAAAGCAGGGGCAACTGCCGCGGTGAGAATCGAAAAACGCACCTCGTCTTCGAGCGGACTGCCATTGCGTGCCTTCAGGCCGGGCTGCACGCGCACCACGTAGCGCGTCTGTGGCTTGATGTGCGGGAAGAACAGCAGGCGCGGGTTGTCGCCGACGACCCAGGCGCCGGCAACCGGTTTGCCATCGACGAGCGCTTCATCGTTGGCGACGCGGTGGCTCTCACCGGCAGCGGCGAGCGTCGCTGTGCCGTCGCCGTCCTCGCCGTCCGTTTCCCCATCGCGAACTGCGGTTGCCTTCGCCTCGGCCGGCATCTCGAGCACTTGCAGGAAGCGCTCGTGATCGCCCTTGGCATCTAGTGGCAGGCTGAAGGAGACGGCCAGTGCCGGCGATCCGTCCAGCTCGCGGTGCGCGCCGTCGATCACCGCGAACGATGTGTCGCCGGGATCGACCGCTTCAGTTCCGCGTTCCGTCAGGTGCCCGATAGCCAGTAAGCCGCCCACCACGACGACGATGCCGACGACCAGCGCCAGCGTCTGTTGCAGCCGGCGCCGCGCGAGCTGCCTTGTTGTCTGCATGTGTCTTCTCCCCACCAATTCGGCGGGGATTCTAGCAGGCATGCCGGCGCGTCGGCGGCACCGTGACGATCCGCCAGCCGCGTGCCGGTCTGCGCCAGTCAGACCGCGTTGCAGCGGCGGCGCTGGATCAGACCTGGCTCTCTCCGTTCGAGCACTCCACCTGAAAGACTGCGCGGTCCTCCAGGCGGACGGCGCTCAGGTGGCGACCCCAGAAACAGCCGGAATCGAGTGCCAGCAGTTTGTCTTCGATGCGTAGACCGAGCGCCGACCAGTGGCCGATGATCAGGACCGTGTCGGCGCTGCGCCGTCCCGGGATGTCGAACCATGGCAAGTGGCCTGCCGGAGCGTCCGCTGCCTCACCCTTGGTCTTCAGGTCCATCGCACCGCTCAGCGAACAGAAGCGCATGCGGGTCATGGCGTTGACGATCACCCGCAGGCGGGACCAGCCCAGCAGCTCATCGCTCCAGGAAAGCGGCTCGCTGCCCCACAGGTTGGCCAGGAACTCGGCGCAGGATGGCCCCTGCAGTACAGCCTCGACCTCGGCCGCGAGGGCGCGCGCGGTTGCGGCCGTCCATTGTGGCAGCAGCCCGGCATGCACGAGGCAGAAGTCGCCCTCGAGGTGGCACAGCTTCTGTCGTCGCAGCCAGTCGAGCAGCTCGACGCGGTCCGGCGCGACAAGAACCTCGTCGAGGGTGTCGCCCTTGCCGCGCCGGTCCAGGCCGGCCGCCACCATCAGCAGGTAGAGGTCGTGGTTGCCGAGCACGGTCGTTGCGGCCGGGCCGAGATCCCTCACGAACCGCAGGGTATCGAGCGAGCGCGGGCCGCGATTGACCAGGTCGCCGACCAGCCACAGGCGGTCCCGGTCGCGGTCGAAGCGGCACCGGTCGAGCAGCAGCAGCAGCGAATCCAGGCAGCCCTGAATGTCGCCAATCGCGTAGGTCGCCATTCGGCTGTTTCAGCCCGCAGCGTTGCGGGCCTGCCAGCGCCACGCGTCGCTGCACATCTCCGCGATACCGCGCCGCGCCTTCCAACCGAGAAGCTTGGCGGCGAGTGAGGGGTCGGCGTAGCATGAAGCGATATCGCCAGGTCGGCGCGGCGCGATGACATAAGGAATGGGGCGACCACTCGCCGACTCGAATGCACGTACCATCTCGAGCACGGAGTAACCAGAGCCGGTGCCGAGGTTAACCGTCAGCAGGCCCTGTCTCTCGCGCAGATAATCGAGGGCGGCGACGTGCCCGTCGACCAGGTCCATTACATGGATGTAATCCCTGACCCCGGTGCCATCGGCTGTCGGGTAATCACTGCCAAACACGTTCAGGCAGGGGCGGATTCCTTGTGCAACCTGCGCCACATAAGGCATCAGGTTGTTGGGCACGCCGTTGGGTTCCTCGCCGATCAGGCCGCTCGCGTGCGCGCCAACCGGATTGAAGTAGCGCAGGCGGGCAATCCGCCAGTCCGCCTCGGCGGCGCATAGGTCGGCGAGGATGTCTTCGATCATCAGCTTGCTGGCGCCATAGGGATTGGTCGCCGAGCGCGGAAAATCCTCACTGATCGGCACGGACGCGGGATCGCCATAGACCGTGGCCGACGAGCTGAAGATCAGCGTCTTGACTCCCACATCGGCCATGGCATGGCATAGGGAAATCGCCCCTCCGACATTGCAGTCGTAATAGCGCAGGGGTTGCGCGACGGACTCGCCAACCGCCTTGAGACCGGCAAAATGGAAAACGGCAGCCATTGGGGCAGCGGCAAGGACCCGTCGCAACAGGTCCTGATCACGAACGTCACCCTGGAAAAAGGATGGCTTGCGACCGGCTATCGTTGCGACGCGGTCGAGAACTTCGACCCGGCTGTTCGAAAGATCGTCGACCACGGTCACCTCGTGGCCGGCGAGGATCAGTGCGACGCAGGCGTGCGAACCGATATAGCCGCAGCCGCCGGTGACCAGGATATTCATTTGCTGGCTCCTTGTCATCAATGAGAGGTCCTGTTCTGCCATTATCGACAGACGGCAACCGATGACGACCGGTCTCTGGCAAATCAGCCTTGGCACCGGCCGCCGTCAGCCCTGCGGGCGCAGTTCGACGGCTATTTTGCGGCTGTTGCTGCGGCAAACCCGCACGCATGCTCCGGGCAGCCGCGCCGAGCGTCAAGGGCCTTGGCAAGAAAGTGGCTGGCAGCCCGGTGGCGGTGCCAACAACGAAGCCGAGAACTGGCGTCAGACGAGAAACTCGCTGCGGTGGCGGCCGTCGCTTTCGAGACTGGTGAGCCAGTTCGGTGCCTTGCCGCGTCCGGACCAGCTTTCTCCGTTGGGGCCACGATATTTCACGGCGACGGCCACCTTCGCCCTGGCGGTCGTCGCCGCAGCGCCGCCGATCTTGAAACCAAGATCGGCGGCCGTCAAACCGTGCTCGGCAATCAATTTCTTGGCCTGCGCAATGGCGTCGGAAACCTCGACTTGGCGTGCTTCTTCAATCTGCTTTTCGAGCAGCGCCCTTTGCGCGAGCAGTTCCTTGTAGCTGGCCATATACTCCTCCTTGAGAAAGCCGCATTTATACACCAAGAATCCCTGGTTGCAAACATTCTCCGAAAAATGTGAGTGGGCGGACGTAGAAGGCGTCCTGCGGCGGGCCGCGCAATACGACTCGATACCAGCGGCGGTGATCAGGATGTGTCGCCCAGAATCCGATAGCGTCCGTCGTGGAAAATCAGCGGCTCCACTTGTTCGTGACGCGAAAAGCGGTCGACGCGGCCGACGAAGATGATGTGGTCACCACCCGGATAATGGGCCTCGCTGCTGCATTCGAAGCACGCGAGGCAGCCGTCGAGAACGGGCACGCCACCCAGTCCGGCAATGGTGCGTACGCCCGAGAAACGATCGGGACCCCGGCTTGCAAAGCGATCCGAAATCCATGCCTGGTCCGCTGCGAGGACATTCACCGCATAATGCTGGGCGCGGCGAAACGCCTCCAGGCGCGGCGAATCGCAGGCAAGGCTCCAGAGAATCAGTGGTGGCTGCAGGGAGACCGAGTTGAAGGAACTGATCGTCACCCCGACCGGCTGCCCGTCGGGTGCCAGCGCGGTGAGGACAGTGACTCCCGTGGCAAAACCGCCCAGCGCATCGCGAAAGGCACGGCAGGCCATCGCGCGCGACGCCTGCGACGAATCCGGTAGCTGCTCTGGACGCAGGAGAGCAGCGATGGGATCGCCGATATCGAGGCTTTCCGGGGCATCAAGCGGCGGACGCATCAAGTTTCCATGAGGTGCGGCGGCGACGTGCTAAGATCGTTCGTCGGCAAGAGGGTTGGCTTTCAAGATGCTGCACGGCAGTCGCATTGACATCGGAGAAAAAGCTCGTCGGAACGCTGCCCGCTCTTGCCGGTTCGGCCGGAAATGCTGCAGAGGCTGCGTTGACGAACGGGACGGATGCCCATTATGGCTTTGTCGCCGGCGACTGTCGACACGGATGAGATCAATGGAACTGCCGCAGGGCGAGTCGGCGGCTTGGCTCACTCGTCCTCTCGCTGCCCTCCACTTGCCACGCAGCGTCCAGTGAGCGCTGCGGACGTCGCTGGCAGCGGGTTTGCCGAGCGGGTGGTGGCTTGGCAGAGGGTGAATGGGCGTCACGAGCTTCCTTGGCAACAGACGCGCGACCCCTACCACGTCTGGCTGTCCGAGATCATGCTGCAGCAGACGCAGGTGCGCTCGGTCATTCCGTATTACCAGCGCTTCCGCGCCCGCTTTCCGACTCTCGAGGCTCTTGCCGCAGCGCCGCTGGCGAGTGTCCTCGAAGCCTGGTCGGGCCTCGGTTACTACGCTCGTGCGCGCAACCTCCACCGCTGCGCGCAGACGATCGTCAGTCGGCATGGCGGCGAGTTTCCCGGCGATCCGCAGATCACTGCGCGCCTGCCGGGAATCGGGCGCAGTACGGCGGCCGCGATCGGCGTCTTCGCCTTTGGTTGCCGGGCGGCGATCCTCGATGGCAATGTCCGGCGTGTCCTGGCACGGTGCTTTGCCGTCGATGGCAGTGCTTCACCGGCCGTCGATCGACGGCGGCTGTGGGCGCTGGCGGAATCGCTATTGCCGACGACGGAGATCGAGGCCTATTCACAGGGGCTGATGGATCTCGGAGCAACGCTGTGCGTGCATCGTCAGCCCGCCTGCGACCGCTGTCCACTGGCATCGCTGTGCGCCGCCCGGCAGCAGGGGCGGCAGGCAGCGCTGCCTGTGCCGGTGACGAGGAAGCCGCTGCCGGAGCGCAGGGAGCGTGTCATCGTCCTCACCGATGGCCGCCAGGTCTTGCTCGAGCGCCGCCCCGCGAGTGGCATCTGGGGTGGCCTGCTGAGTCTGCCGGAGCTCGCCGGCGGATCGGTGGAGGCGCTGGCGCAGCGCAACGGTTGTCGCCTTCTGGTGACCAGCGAGCTGCCATCCATCAGGCACCGCTTCACCCACTTCCGCCTGGCATTGGCCGTTGTGCGCGCCGACGTCGAAATCATCGCCCGCAGCGCAGGCGAGCATCGTTGGCAATGGCTGCCGCTCGAGCGGGTCGGCGAGGCGGCGCTGCCGGCGCCGATCAAACGCCTGCTGCTGTCCTTGCGTCCGCCGCCCGCCGCCATCGCCCGCTCGGCGATGGCGGCGGCTGACCGGGCTGATCACTGAATCGGCGAAGGCGCCAAAAGGCCCCTATTGCCGCTGATACCGGCAGCGCTGCTGCCGACGTCTTGCCGCGCCGGATCCGGCTTCCCGACCTCGCTGGATGCGCGGGTCATCAGTCAGGAGCGGGTGCCAGCAACCGCGTGAACTCGTCCACCGGCACCGGCCGGCCGAACATGAAGCCCTGGTAGCCGTGGCAGCCATGACGATCGAGGAACTCGCACTGCGCTGCCGTCTCCACCCCTTCGGCGATCACCTTCAGGCCGAGGCTGCGGCCCATGGTGACGATGGTCTGCGCGATGATCGCATCGCTTTGGTTGTCCGGCAACCGACTGACGAAAGCGCGGTCGATCTTCAACTGATCGAGCGGCAGTCGCGTCAGATAGGATAGCGAGGAGTAACCGGTGCCAAAGTCATCCATCGAGAAGCTGACGCCAAGCTGCTTGATGGCATTCATTCGAGCGATCGTGTCGGCGACGTTGTCGAGCACGAGGCTCTCGGTCAGCTCCAGCTTTAGCCGCGTCGGATCGGCGCCGCTGCGCTGCAACAAGGCTTGCAACTGGTCGACGAAATCCACCTGTCGGAACTGGCGTGCACTGACATTCACCGCCACCTGCAGCTCGCCGGCCCGCGCGTCACCGCGCCAGTCGGCAAGCTGCGCGCAGGCGGTCGCCAGAACCCACTGCCCGATCGGCACGATCAGGCCGGTGTCCTCGGCCAGCGGGATGAACTTCCCGGGCGGGACGAGGCCGTGCTGCGGATGTTGCCAGCGCAGCAGGACCTCGGCGCCGAAGACCCGGCGCCGGGAGTCGACCTGGGGCTGGTAGTGGAGAACGAACTGTTCGTTCTGCAGGGCCAGGTGCAGATCCTCTTCGAGCTGCCGCCGGTCCCTGGCAGCCTGGTTCATGCCGGCGGTAAAGAACTGGACATTGTTCCGTCCGGCCGACTTGGCGTGGTACATCGCCGCGTCGGCATTGCGCATCAGTACTTCGACCGTATCGCCATCACCGGGAAAGACGGCAATGCCGATGCTCGAGGTCGTGTGCATGCCCTGCCCGTCGATCTGGTAGGGCTGTGACAGTGCGTGCTGGATCTTCATCGCGACTCGCTCGGCGGCAAGGGCATCGGCGCGCGAGAGGACGACGACGAACTCGTCGCCGCCCAGTCGGGCGACGATGTCACTGGCCCGGACGCTGCCGGTCAGTCTCTGCGACACCTCGAGCAGCAGCGCATCGCCGACGTGGTGGCCGAGGGTGTCGTTGATGTTCTTGAAACGATCCAGATCGAGGAACAGGATTGCCAGTGGACAACTCCCGCCCTCGCGTCGCGCCGCTGCCAAAGCCTGCTCGAGGCGGCCCTGCAGATTCGAGCGGTTGGGCAGCTGGGTCAGCGTATCGAAGTGCGCCAGGTGGCGGATTCTCTCCTCGGCAGCCTTGCGCTCCGAGATATCGACGAAGCTGCCGATGTAGTTCTCGACGCTGCCGTCGGCGCCACGGATTGTCGAGATCGACAGCCACTTCGGATAGACCGTACCATCCTTGCGACGGTCACAGATTTCGCCCTGCCAGTGGCCGCTTTTGTCGATCGCCTGCCACATGCCGCGGTATTCGTCCGTCGACGTGCATCCCGAGGACAGGAGGCGCGGGTCACTGCCGCGAACCTCGTCGGCGCTGTAGCCGGTGAGGCGCGAGAACGCGGCGTTGACCTCGACGATGCGGTTGTCCCGGTCGCTGACCATGATCGCCTCGGCGCTGTTCTCGAACACCGCCGCCAGCAGGCGCAGGCGCTGCTCGGTCAGGCGGCGCTCGCTGATGTCGCGCCAGAGGGTGTGCAGGATCACCTCGCCGCGCAGCGTGATCGGCGTCAGTGTGACTTCGACCGCTACCGCGTGACCATCGCGGTGCCGATGGGTCCACTCGAAACGGTGATAGCCGAATTCGTTCGCAGCGGCCATCATCGCTTGCGCCTTGTCCTTCGAGGGCTGGCCATCAGGCTGGTAAGGCGGCGAAATATCGTCCGGTCCGTGGCCGAGGAACTCCTCCTTGGACGGGTATCCGAGCAGGTCGAGAGTCGCGGTGTTGCAGTCGACGAACGCTCCGTTCTTGAGCAGCAGCAGTGGATCCTTGGCGTCCTCGAAGAGCCGCCTGAAGGCCTCCTCATTCTCGCGCAACTGCTTCTCGGCCAGCAGGCGCTCGGTTACGTCCTCCTTGACCGCGAGGTAATGCGTCACCTCGCCGTGATCACCGAAAACCGGTGCGATCGAGACGCTTTCCCAGAACAGCGTGCCGTTCTTGCGCCTGTTGTGCAGCAGCCCGGTCCACACCTTGCCGTCGAGCAGCGTCTGCCACAAGGTCTGATAGACTTCGC
Organism: Accumulibacter sp.; assembly: GCF_036625195.1. Taxonomy (NCBI): domain Bacteria; kingdom Pseudomonadati; phylum Pseudomonadota; class Betaproteobacteria; genus Candidatus Accumulibacter; species Accumulibacter sp. The sequence goes on along the minus strand of NZ_JAZKUG010000001.1, from coordinate 1,623,125 downwards.
CGGGCACATCGCCGGACTTGAGGATGCGCGGATTCTGGCCGATGGCTTCAAGCCGGGAGTAGCCGGTGACGCGAGTGAAGCTCGGGTTGACGTACTCGATGTCGCCGTTGCGATTGGTGATGACGATGGTGACCGGACTCTGTTCCACCGCCTGCAGGAGGTTGCGTGACTCCTCCTCCGCCTGCTGGCGCTCGGAGATGTCGGCGAAAACCCAGATGCTTCCCTCGTGTGGCCGTCCGGGATCGATCGCGCGGCCGGTCAGCGCACCCCAGAAGAGGCTGCCGTCCTTGCGCCGTAGCGTCAACTCGGTGCTGAAGTTGCGCCCCTCGCCGACAACCGCGTAGGCGCGCTCGCCAACCCGCAGGAAGACATCGCGGCTGGGGTAGAAACACTCGGAAGATTCTCCGGTCAGCTCACCCGCGCGATAGCCGAAGATCTCCTCGAGGCGCCGGTTGCACGAGACGACCCGCCGCTCCCGCAGGTGGACGATGCCCACCAGTGCGTTGCCCAGCAGGGTTTCCATCTCGGCCAGCAGCTGGCGGTTGCGCCGCTCCATCCGCTGCCGCTCGCTGAGGTCGGCCAGCAGGTCGGCAACGATCGCCGGCTCTTCGTCACCACCCTGGACGACGAAGAGCGTGTGCAGCGCCGGTATGCGTCGACCCTGCAGCGACTGCAGTTCGAGTTCCCCGCTCCACTGCCCGTCACGGATGGTTGCCGGCAGGACGTGCTGCTGCAGTTGTTGCGCGTTTTCCGGGAGGCAGAAGCGGGCCAGCGAGTAGTCGCTGCAATCGGCGTCGGCCGGAACATCCAGCAAGCGGCGCAAGGCCGGGTTGGCGTAGCTCAGTTCACCAGTCGCCTGCAGCATGGCGATTCCCTGGCTGGCGTTGTCAGCCAGCCGCTCGAATACCGCCAGCCGCTCGCCCTTGGCGCGCTGCAGTCGCTCGCTGCAGATCAGGTCGGCAAGGACGGCGGCCGCGCGCGCCTCGCTGCGCCAGAGGCGAAGCAGCAGGATGGCGAACAGCGTGAGCAGCAGCAGGGCGGACATGCCGACGACCAGTGCGCGCGCGCGCCAGCCGGCGAAGAGCTCGTCCCGGCTGGCGCCGATGATGAAATAGAACGGGTAGTGCTCGAGCTGGTGGTAGCTGTAGACGCGCTGGACGCCGTCGGTCTGGGCGGCGAACTGCAGGGTGCCGCTCCTCGCGCCGCGGCTCATCTGCTGGCGGACGGGATGCTCCGACGAGAGCGTCCGGTTGACCTCGTCCGGGATGTGCGGCCAGCGGACCACCAGTCGCTGATCGTCGCTGCGCCGGAAGGAAATCGACCCACGCTGGCCGAGATCGACGGCACGAAAGATCTCCTGATAGCGGGCTAGGTCGAGCACCGCGCTGGCCAGTCCGAGAAAGGTGCCCTGCTCGTCGCGCAGCGCACGTGCGGCGATCAGGCTTGGCCGGCCAGTTGCCCGCGATTCGATGACTTCGGAGAAGAAGAGCCCGACCAGCGGGTCGTCGCGGAGGGTGATGAAGTAGTCGCGGTCACTCACCTCGATGCGCGGCGTCGTCGCGCGGCCGGAGCTGTAGAGCAGTCGTCCGCCGGCATCGAAGACCCGCAGACCGACGATCTCATCGAAATTCAGCAGCCGCAGGTCGAGTTCATCCCCGACTTGCCGCGCGTGTCGCTCGGCGGCCTGCCGGTTCAACACCGCAGACGGCAGAAGCCGCTCGATTCCCTGGAGTACCGCATCGGTCCGACGGAGGGTGGCGTCCAGGCGGGTCGCGAAGATTGCGGCATAATTTCGCGTTTTCGTCTCGGCCTCGCGCAGCTGCTCGTGATGGCTCAGCCAGAGTTGATAACCGAGCAGCAGCAGCACCCCCAGCAGCAGAACGCCGAGCCAGAGCAGCAGCATCCTGCGCTGACGGCGGTCGATGGCATGCGCTGTCCCCTGGCTCATCAGCCAATACTGCAGGACTTCGTCAGTGAAGGCAAGAAAGCCGACTGCTTCGGCGCTAGCGCTTCGCGCTGAACGTGGCCTCGCTGTTCCTGCCGATGGCCCAGCGGCCAAGGCCGACACCGAAGGCCAGGCTGACGAAGCCGGCTGCCCAGCCGGCAGGGTCGACGCGACCGAAAGTGTCGAGCGCGATGCCGAAGGCCAGGGGACCGATGCAGCCGCCGGCAAAACCGATCGCCGAGTAGAGCGCAAGAGCCGTACCACGTCGGTCGCCTGCGGTTTCACTGACCAGTCCGGCCGTCAACGCTGCCGAATCGAGGTTCATGCTCGCTGCGTAGACGAGCAGCAGGGGCACCAGGACATGCCCCGGGCGGTCGCTGAGGCCAGCGACGACGAGCGCCAGCATGCAGGACACGGGCATCACGGCCCGCAGCCAGCGACCGCGTCCCCAGCGATGCGCGCCCTCGTTGCCGAGGATGCTCGCTGGAACCGCGAGAAAGGTCGCCAGTGCGGCCACCACTCCCGGCATCGAAGTCCAGGCATCGGGCGACCTGCCGTGACTCCAGACGAGGTAGGCAACGAGCCAGGCGCGAAAGCCGAACAGTTCCCAGTTGTGACCGAAATAGGCGCCGCAGAAGGCGAGGATGCGCCGGTCGCCGAGCACCAGGCGCCAGTGGGTGGCGTGACTGCGCAGCGACGGCACGCTGGCAGCGGGCGCCACGGCCAACCAGATGAGCAGGACCGACAGGGCAGCACAGACGGCGGCCAGGGCAAACAGCACGGGCCAGGCAAGGTGGCGCTGCGCCAGTTCGATCCAGAGATACGAAAGGCCAACACCGACGCCGAAGGTAGCCGTGTAGAACGCCGTGCCACGCGACTGGGCGGCCGCCGGCAGGCGGTCGGTCAGTGCCTTGAGTCCGGGCATGTAGGTTCCGGCCAGGGACAGACCGGCGAGCCACCACCAGCCGAGCGCGGCGACGAAGCCGTCAGCGAGGAGCGCGAAGCCCGTCAGCGCGAGCCCGTTGAGGGCGGCGCAGGCGAGATGGATGCGCCGCGCGTCCACCCGGTCGGTGAGGCTCACGAGCAGCGGCACGGCGAGGATGTAACCGAGAAAGTAGACGCCGCCCAGCCAGCCGGCAGCGGTTGCCGACAGCGACCAGGCGTGCGACAGGCGTGGCAGCAGCGATGGCACAAGCGCGAAGCCGGCCATCGAAAGGATCTCGGCAGTGCAGAACACCAGCACCAGCAGCGTCGACGAGCGGACTCCTGACATCAGGTCCGCATGATCCGCGACGAACTCACCGCTCCGGCCCCGGATCGCCCCAGCGGGGGAGCAGCGAGTGGGAGACCTGCAACTGATCCAGGATGCGGGCGACGACGAAGTCGACCAGGTCCGCGACCTGCCGCGGTTGGTGATACCAGCCGGGACAGGGAGGCAGGATGACGGCGCCGGCGCGCGCCAGTCGCAGCATGTTCTCGAGATGAATGGTCGACAACGGCGTCTCGCGCGGCACGAGGATCAGCTTGCGGCCTTCCTTGAGGACGACGTCGGCAGCCCGTTCGATCAGCTTGTTGGCCAGCCCCTGCGCGATCGCCGCCAGTGTCCCCATCGAACAAGGGCAGACGACCATCGCATCCGGTGGGTTCGAGCCACTGGCGACCGGCGCGAACCATTCCTCGCGGCCAAAGACCTCGAGTTGTCCCGGCAAGCCGTAGAGGCGTTCCTGCAGCAGGCTGCGCGCCTCACTGGTACGGGCCGGCAGTTCAATGCCGAGTTCCTGGCGGGCGACGATCTGTGCCACCTGCGAGTAGAGCAGCTGCACCCGGCAGTTCGCCGCCAGCAGGCATTCGAGCAGCCGGAACCCGTAGGGCATGCCGGAAGCGCCGGTCAACGCGAGACAGATGGTTTCAGGCACTGGGGGCTCCGTTCTGCGGGATCGCTGGTTCGCTGAGAAGGCGGGCAGCGATGAGGCCGTTGATGACGCCGAAAGCGAGCGCCGCGCAAGCAAAGACGGGTACCAGGTAGAACAGTCCGTCATGCGGGACCAGCCACAGGCGTGCCAGCAACAACTGGCCGCTGATGTGGGCGAAGCTCGCCATGATGCTCCAGCTGACCGGCCCAAAGCTGCGCCGTGGCAGCCGATGCACCAGCGCCAGGACGAACAGGCTGCACGCAGCCCCGCTGACACTCATGAAGAAGCCCGGCGAAAGGAACTGCCCGAGCAACAGGCTGCCGGCAAGCACCCGCAGTCCGCTGACCCAGGCGGCGGCAGCCCAGCCGTGGCGAGCGAGGACGATCAGCGTGACGATGTTGGCGAGACCGGGCTTGACCCCCGGCAGGGGCAGCGGGATTGCCGCGTCGACCAGTGACAGGCCGATCGCCACCGCCGCGAGTTGCGCGATCCGCTGGTCTTCGGGCGTCGCCGCCAGTCTGATCGTTCGTGTGCCACCCGACATGGCGAGGGTCCGCGTGTCAGCCCACGCCCGGGCGACCGGCACCGATGTCGACGGCACTCATGGCTCGGAAATCGCCCGGCCGCGGGAAATGAAGGCGACCGAGTATCCTGCCTGGAACCGCGAGTGCAGGGCCTCGATCGTCGGCTGCGAGACGGGCACGGTCGCGTCCCACTTGATCGCGTAGTTGGCACCGGAGCCACCGAGGTTCTCGCGCTGCTCGACGAACAGCTCGAAGGTTCCGAACGGCGGAATCACTCGTGGTGCGGGCAGCGAGTTGCGCAGAAGGACGCCATCGGTGTTGTAGTAATTGGCCGAGACGACGCGGATCGAGTTGAGCGGATCGGTGTTGCGGACACTGACCAGGACCGACAACAAGGTGATGTCCGTCCTGCCGGTGGCGGCGACGTTGCCGTGCCTGACTTCGGAGTAGATCGGTACATAGACCGTCTGTCCCCTGGTCGGCGGTTCGATGCCCTCCGCCAGAACGGGTGCGTTGCTGGCAACGATGGCCAGCGCCAGCGCAAGGTGGCCGCCCGGATGGGTGAGGCGGCGACTTGGCAGGCGGCAGATGCGGCTGAAGATCATGAGCATTCCTCCAGGTGGTGGTGGTCGCGGCAGCGTTCGCAGAACGCGTGTTGCTTCAGACCAGTCTGACCGTCAACTCGCCAACTCCGGCCACCACGGCCTCGAGCAGGTCGCCGCGGGATACTGTGGATACGCCGGCCGGGGTCCCGGTGAAGATCAGATCGCCCGCTTCGAGGCGGACATGGGTCGACAGATTGGCGATGACCTCGGCCACCTTCCATGACATCTGGCCAAGGTCGCCATTCTGCCGCATCCGCCCGTTGACCCGCAGCTGGATCGCACCCTGTGCCGGATGGCCGCAGGCAGTCAGTGGAGCGATGGCGCCGATCGGCGCACTGTGGTCGAAGCCCTTGGCCATATCCCAGGGATGACCTTTGTCCTTCGCCCGCTGCTGCACATCGCGGCGCGTCAGGTCGAGCCCGACGGCATAACCGAAGACGCAGTCCAGTGCGCGCGACACCGGGATTTGCGCACCACCGGCAGCGAGAGCGACGACCAGTTCCACTTCGTGTTGCAGGTTGCCGGTCAGCGGTGGATAGGGTACGTCGCCGCCGCCGGCAACCAGCGCATCCGGCGGCTTGCTGAAGAAGAACGGCGGTTCCCGGCTGTCGGCGCCCATCTCGACGGCGTGGTCGGCGTAGTTACGCCCGACGCAATAGACACGCCGCACCGGAAACAGGGCATTGTTGCCGGTCACCGGCAGGGTGACCCGTGGCGGGGGAGAGAAGACATAGGTCATGGTGGTTCCTCGGCGGATTCAGACAGGATTGTCGACGTCCACGAAGCGGCAGTCGAGATTGAAACACTCGGCGAGGTGTGCGGCGAGTGCCATGATGCCGTAACGCTCACTCGCATGGTGGCCGGCGGCGAGGTAGGCGACCCCCGATTCGCGTGCGAGATGCGTGCTCGACTCCGATGCTTCGCCAGTCAGATAGAGATCGACGCCCCGCGCGATCGCCTGTTCGAACATCCCCTGCGCCCCGCCGGAGCACCAGGCGACGCGACGCACCAGCCGTTCGCCGTCGCCGAGGAGCAGGGGCGGCCGCTGCAGGGTGAGCGCGACGCGCTCGGCAAGCTCCCGGGCTGGCAAGGGCGCCGTCAGGTGTCCGATCCAGCCGAGATCCTGCTCTCCGAAGCGACCGTCGGGAGTCCAATCGAGGAGCCGGGCAAGCTGTACGTTGTTGCCCAGCTCGGGGTGGCTGTCGAGCGGCAGGTGGAAGGCATAGAGGTTGATGTCATGGCACAGCAGCGTCTGCAGACGGGTCTTGCGGATGCCCGTGACGCGGCCGTCCTCACCGCGCCAGAACCAGCCATGATGCACCAGGATGGTGTCAGCGGCATGCTCGACGGCGGTGTCGAGCAGTCGCTGCGTGGCGCTGACACCGGCGACCAGGCGGCTGACCTCCGGGCGTCCTTCCACTTGCAGGCCGTTTGGGCAATAATCCCGGAAGCGTCCCGGCTCGAGCAGATCCTCCAGGTAGCGGGTCAATTCTTCGCGTTTCATCCCAAGGCTCCGGTTTTTCGCCCATGCGCAGGCTCTGGCTGATTTTTGCACAAACGGTGACGGTTGGTCTTGCCGTCCTCTTCGTCGTCAGCACACTGAAGCCCGACTGGCTTGGCCGGTGGGCACCGGTCGGAACCAGTGTCGTCGCCCTGCGTGAAGCGGCGGCGCCCGCCGCACCCGCCAGATACGCCTCCTATCGCGAGGCGGCCGACAAGGCGCTGCCGTCGGTCGTTCACATCTTTACTTCGCAGAAGGTCAGCGCCCGCCGCAACCCGCTGCTCAATGATCCGGTCTTCAGGCATTTCTTCGGCGATGGCGGCGACGGCGAAGCGCCAAAGACCGCAGGTCTCGGTTCCGGCGTCATCGTCAGTTCGAGCGGCTATGTTCTCACGAATTTCCATGTCGTGGAGGGTGCCGATCAGATCGAGATCGCCCTCAGTGACGGGCGCAACCTGGATGCCCGGCTGGTCGGCAGCGATCCGGAGTCCGATCTGGCGGTCCTGCAGATCATCGAGCTGAATGGCAAGGATCTGGCGCTGCCGGCGATCACTCTTGGCAGAATGGACGATATTGCCGTCGGCGATGTCGCGCTGGCGATCGGCAATCCGTTCGGTGTTGGCCAGACGGTGACGATGGGAATCATCTCGGCCCTCGGGCGCTCGCATCTTGGCATCAACACTTTCGAGAACTTCATCCAGACCGATGCTGCGATCAATCCCGGCAACTCGGGTGGCGCGCTCGTCGACAGCCAGGGCAACCTGATCGGCATCAACACGGCCATCTATTCGCGCTCCGGAGGCTCTCTGGGTATCGGTTTCGCGATTCCGATCTCTCTCGCGCGCAACGTGATGGAGCAGATCATCGCCACCGGCAGTGTGACGCGTGGCTGGATCGGCGTCGAGGCGCAGGAGATCACCGTCGACCTGGCGGAATCCTTCGGCCTGCCGGATACGAGTGGCGCACTGATTGCCGGTGTTCTGCGCGGCAGCCCGGCCGACGTCGGCGGCATCAAGCCGGGCGACATCCTGCTCACGGTCGATGGCCGCCCGGTGAAGGATCCACAGGGCATGCTCGACCTGATCGCCAGTCAGAAGCCGGGTGAAACCGTGGCGTTCAGGCTGCGCCGCCAGAATGGCGTCGTCGATGCCAGCATCCGCATCGGCAAGCGCACGCCGCAGCGCCGCGAACGCGAGTAGAGGCTGGCGATGTGTCAGCTGCTGGCGATGAACTGCAACGTGCCGACGGACATCTGCTTCTCCTTTGCCGGTTTCCAGGCGCGTGGTGGCGCCACCGACGTGCATGCCGATGGCTGGGGCATTGCCTTCTTCGAGGGGCGCGGCATGCGCTTCTTCCTCGATCCGCAGCCTTCAGCCGTGTCGCCGGTCGCCGAACTCGTACGCAGCTACCCGATCCACTCGAAGAACGTCATCGCCCACATTCGCAAGGCGACGCAGGGAATCGTCGCGCTCGAGAACACGCACCCCTTCATGCGCGAACTCTGGGGACGCTACTGGATCTTCGCCCACAACGGCAACCTGCCCGACTTTGCCCCCACTCTCGACGGCAGCTACACTCCCGTCGGTCAGACCGACAGTGAACGCGCCTTCTGCTGGTTGCTGCAACAACTGCGGCGGCGCTTCGGCAGATCTGCGCCCGGCCAGGCTGAGCTGTTCGACGAGCTGCATCACCTGACGCTGGATCTCGGGGCGCGTGGTGCCTGCAACTATCTTCTGTCGAATGGCGACTGTCTCTTCGCCCACTGTTCGACGCAACTGAGTTTCATCGTTCGCCAGGCACCCTTTGCCGTCGCCCATCTTCGTGACCAGGATCTGAGCATCGACTTCAGTGCCGTCACGACTCCCGACGATCGAGTGGCGGTGATTGCCACGGTGCCGCTGACCGACAACGAGTCCTGGACGACGATGCCCAGCGGCAGCCTGTGGCTGTTTGCCGAAGGCGCTCCGGTCGGCCATCGCCAGACGATTGCCGGAGCTGAGTCCCGGCCGCCGACCTGACCCGCGGGCTCTGTCGGCAGCCGCGCGGGATCAGGCATTCGGCTTGCGTTCGGCCTGCTGTCGGTCGGTGTCCCCGCTGACCGCGTCCATCTCGGTACTGGACGCCGGCTTCCACTCGCCGCTCTCGTGCCTGACTGCCGTTGCCGCGGAACCGTCGTCACTCGCCGTGGGCGCGGGCCGGCGGTGCAGAAAGCGTGCAAGCAGCAGGCCCAGTTCGAAGAGGAGGCAGAGCGGGACCGCCATCATCAACTGCGAGATGACGTCCGGCGGCGTGAAAATGGCGCCGATGACGAAGGCGCCGACGATGACGTACGGACGCCATTCCCTGAGCTTTTCGACGTCGACGATACCGGCTTGCACCAGAACGAGCACCGCCACCGGCACCTGAAAAGTCACGCCGAAGGCAATGAACGTGGTGAGGACGAAGGCGAGGTACTTCTCGATGTCGGTCATCCAGGCAACACCCTCGGGCTGCACCGACGCCATGAAACCGAATACCGTCGGAAATACGAGAAAGTAGGCGAAGGCCATGCCGACGAAGAAGAGCACGATGCTGGCGCCGACCAGCGGCAATGCCAGTCGCTTCTCGTGCGCATAGAGCCCGGGCGCGACGAAAGCCCAGATCTGATAGAGTACGTAGGGCAGCGCGATCAGGAAGGCGACCATCAGCGCCACCTTCATCGGCACCAGAAAGACGCCGATGACGTCCGTGGCGATCATCTGGCCGCCTTGCGGCAGCTTGGCCAGCAAGGGATGCGCAAGGAGCGCGTAGATGTCCTGCGCCCAGGGGGCGAGACAGAGGAAGACGATCCCGATCGCCAGCAGGGAACGGATCAGGCGGTCACGCAGTTCGACGAGATGCGATAGGAATGAATCTTCGGGCAGGTTCATCGTCGGATCAGGCACTCGGCCCTGGCTTGCCGCGATCGACCGCTGCTCCATCAGGGTCGGCCAAGACCGGCGCCACGGCCGGCGACGGCGCCGTCGGCACATCCGCCTGCGCTCTCTGCAGGTCGCTGCTGACGGCCTCGGCCGTCACGGTGAGCGCCTGCTTCGCCGCCTGCATCTCGCTGCTCAGACTGTTCTCGACGCTGCGCGCCGACTCCTGGATCTCGCTCTGCAAGCGGCGCAGCTCATCGAGTTGCATTTCGCGGCTGATATCGGACTTGACGGTGCTGACGTAGCGCTGCAGGCGGCCGAGCAGATGCCCGGCGGTGCGCGCGACTCGCGGCAGCCTTTCGGGCCCGATCACCACCAGCGCGACGACGGCGATCAGCATCAGCTCGGAGAAGCCGATATCAAACATGTGCGTTCATCCGTGTGGCCGCAGGCGATAGGAAAGGCCAGTGAGCGGGCGGGCGCCGTGGCCGTCGCACGATCCCGTTGCGCTCTAGCTACGGGTCTTTTCCCGGACCTCGCCCTCGATCGTCTGACCGCTCGCCACCTGTGGTGGTGGCGCCGCCGGGGCGGCCGGCTCGGCCGCCTTGTCCTCGCCTGCTGCGTCCTTGATCCCGTCCTTGAATCCTTTCACCGCGCCACCGAGATCGGCGCCAAGATTTCTCAGCTTCTTGGTGCCGAAAATCAGGAGAACGATGATCAGGACCACCAACCAGTGCCAGATGCTGAAAGAGCCCATGTCAGGCCTCCCATGAGGTGAATGTTGATGCCCCGGCGCGCAGCACCATCCCGTGCCTGCGTGCCATCAGGCGGTCGAAGGCGCCGTCAGATGCGCTTGAGCATGGGTCCCACGGGATCGGGACCCCCGACGATGTGGGCGTGCAGATGCTGCACTTCCTGATGCCCGATGCGGCCCGTATTGATGATCACGCGAAAACCGTCCGGGCTGCCCTGCTCGGCAGCCAGCCGGTTGGCTACCGCGAGCATGCGGCCGAGGACCGGGATGTCGGCGTCGTCGACCGTCGCCAGCGAAGTGATGTGTCGCTTCGGGATCACCAGCAGGTGCACCGGCCGCGCCGGGTTGATGTCGTGGAAAGCGAGGATCTCATCATCCTCGAAAACCTTGCGCGCCGGAATCCGTCCAGCGACGATGCGGCAGAAGAGACAGTCCTCCATCGCTCAGCCCTTCCGTGACTTCTTCTCGTCGATTCCCGAGATGCCTTCGCGGCGCCGCATCTCCTGCAGGACGTCCTCGATCGACAGACCGTGGAAGGCAAGCAGGACCATGATATGGTACAGCACGTCGGCCGATTCCCAGACCACATGCAGCCGGTTCCCCTCCTTGCCGGCCATGATCAGCTCGGCACACTCCTCGCCGATCTTCTTCAGGATCGAGTCCGGCCCCTTGGACATCAACTGTGCGGTATACGAGGTTTCCGGGTCTGCCCTGCGACGTTCGAGCAGCGTTTCGGAGATCCGGTGCAGCATATCCATGTTCATTTGCCGTATATGTCCCTGGGCGCCTTGATCACCGGGTCGACAGCGACCCAGGCGTTGCCCTGCAGTTGATAGAAGAAGCAGCTCTCGCGGCCGGTATGGCAGGCAATGCCTCCCTGCTGCTCGATCGACAGCAGAAGGACATCACCATCACAGTCGGTACGAATCGACTGGACCCGTTGCCCGTGTCCCGATTCTTCGCCCTTGCGCCACAGCCGCCGACGCGAACGCGACCAGTATACCGCGCTGCCGCTGTCAACCGTTGCTTGCAACGACTCCCGGTTCATGAAGGCGAACATCAGCACCCGGCCGCTTGCGGCATCCTGTGCGATCGCCGGCATGAGCCCCTGGGCATCCCACTGCAACGCCTCGAGCCAGTCCTTGCCCGGGTCCAGGTCGCTCACAGCCGGACCTCGATGCCGTGCCGGCGCAGGTAGTCCTTGGCCTGTCGAACCGTGTATTCACCGAAGTGGAAGATGCTTGCGGCCAGCACGGCGTCGGCGTGTCCCTGCGCGACCCCTTCGGCCAGATGTTCGAGATTTCCGACTCCACCGCTGGCGATCACCGGGATGTCGACCGCGTCCGCAATCGTACGCGTCAGCGGCAGGTCGAAGCCACTGCGCGTGCCATCACGATCCATGCTGGTGAGCAGGATTTCGCCGGCACCGAGTTCCTGCACCCGGCGGGCCCATTGGACGGCGTCGATGCCAGTGTTGCGGCGGCCGCCATGCGTGTAGACCTGCCAGACTCCGGGCGCCGACTGTTTCGCATCGATCGCCACGACGATGCACTGGTTGCCCACCTTGGCCGACGCCTCGGCGACCAAGTCGGGATTCTCGACCGCTGCGGTGTTCATGCTCACCTTGTCCGCACCGGCATTCAGCAGGCGACGGACGTCAGCAACGGAACGTACGCCGCCGCCGACCGTCAATGGAATGAAGACCTGTGCCGCACAATCCTCGACGACGTGCAGGATGATGTCGCGCTGATCGGACGACGCCGTGATGTCGAGGAAGGTGACCTCGTCGGCGCCCTGCTCGTCGTAACGACGGGCGATCTCCACCGGATCGCCGGCGTCACGCAGATCAACGAAATTGGTGCCCTTGACGACGCGGCCGGCAGTGACGTCGAGGCAGGGAATGATCCGTTTGGCCAGTGCCAAGGTCAGTTACCGGTGGCAGCACGCCGGGCGACGGCCGTGCGGATCATGTCTTCGTACCCTGATCGGCGGTCGCCTGCGCCATGGCAAAGTCGAGCGAACCATCGTAGATGGCTCGCCCGGCGATCGTTGCGCTGATCCCTTCCGCCTCGACGGCGCAAAGCCGCCGGATGTCGTCGAGGCTGGACAGCCCACCGCTGGCGATCACCGGGATCAACAGGGCCTGCGCCAGCTTGACCGTCGCCTCGATATTGATTCCGGAGAGCATGCCGTCGCGCCCGATATCGGTGTAGATGATCGCCTCGACGCCGTAGTCTTCATACTTCCGCGCCAGGTCGATGACATCGTGCCCGGTCATCTTCGACCAGCCGTCGACCGCCACTCTGCCATCCCGGGCATCGAGGCCGACGATGATGTGGCCGGGAAAGGCGCCGCAGGCGTCGTGCAGGAAGCCTGGATTCTTGACTGCGGCAGTGCCGATGATGACGTAACTGACGCCGTCATCGAGGCAGCGCTCGATCGTGTCGAGGTCACGGATGCCGCCGCCGAGTTGCACCGGGATGTCGTCGCCAACTTCCTCGACGATCTCCTTGATCGCCCGTTCGTTCTTCGGTTTGCCGGCGAAGGCGCCGTCGAGATCGACCACGTGCAGGCGCCGTGCGCCCTGCGACAGCCAATGGCGCGCCTGGTCGCGGGGAGAATTCGGGAAAACGGTCACCTGGTCCATGAGGCCCTGCTTGAGTCGGACGCATTGTCCGTCCTTGAGGTCGATGGCGGGAATGATCAGCATGGCGGAGACAAGAGAATGAGTTGGTACAAATCAGACACGGCGGCTCGATCAGGGTTTCCAGGCAAGAAAGTTCGCCAGCATGACGAGCCCGGCCGGTGAGCTCTTTTCCGGATGGCACTGCAGAGCGAAGATGTTATCCCGTGCGACGACGCTGGTAAAGTGGATGCCATGATGAGTGGTCGCCGCGACACATGCGGTATCCGCGGGTTCAACGAAGTAGCTGTGCACGAAATAGAACCGGGTGCCGTCGGCGATTCCGGTCCACAGCGGATGCCCACCCTTCTGCCAGACTTCGTTCCACCCCATGTGCGGTACCTTGAGCCGCGCTCCTGCCTGGTCGACCATGCCGGCCGTCGGGAAGCGCCTGACGCGCCCAGCCAGGATGCCGAGTCCCGGCACGTCGCCCTCGTCGCTGTGCTCGAAGAGCATCTGCTGCCCGATGCAGATACCGAGAAAGGGCTTGTTGCGGGCGGCATCGAGAACGGCCGCTCGCAAGCCGCGCTGGTCGATCTCGCGCATGCAGTCGGGCATCGCTCCCTGGCCGGGAAAGACGACGCGCTCGGCGGCCAGGACCACGTCCGGATTGGCCGAGACGAGCACCTCGCGGCCGTTGGCGACACGCACGAGAGCCTGCCACACCGAGCGCAGGTTTCCCATGCCGTAATCGACGACGACGATCGCGCCGGGCTGTCTGGCGCCATTCGCCATCACAGCGAGCCTTTGGTCGAGGGAACGCTGCCGGCGGTACCCGGGTCCTCTTCCGCCGCCATTCGCAGCGCACGACCAAAGGCCTTGAACACTGTTTCTGCCTGATGGTGGGCGTTGTCGCCGCGCAGGTTGTCGATGTGCAGCGTCAGCGCGGCGTGGTTCACGAGGCCCTGAAAGAACTCGCGGATCAGGTCCACGTCGAAGCCGCCGATCATCGGCCGTACGAACCCGACATGGAAGGAGAGGCCGGGCCGCCCGGAGAGATCGACGACCACGCGTGACAGGGCTTCGTCGAGCGGCACATAGGCATGACCATAGCGACGCAGGCCGCGCTTCTCGCCCAGTGCGCGCGCCAGCGCCTGGCCCAGTGTGATGCCGATATCCTCAACCGTGTGGTGGGCATCGATGTGCAGGTCGCCACTGGCAGCGATGTCGAGGTCGATCAGCCCGTGGCGCGAGATCTGCTCGAGCATGTGGTCAAGGAAGGGAACGCCGGTGGCGAAACTGCCGCGCCCGCTGCCGTCGACATCCAGCCGGACATCGACCCGGGTTTCGAGCGTGTGCCTGGAAACTTCTGCTTGCCGCATCGCGATACCATTGCCTGAGGCATGTCGGGTGTTGACGAGTGCGCTCGGCATGAGGCCGCCGGGCGCCAGCGACCATCGGCAATCGTCCGCTGATCGACAGGGGCGCATGATAACATCTCGCGCTTTCCGTGAACCCTAGCCGAGCAGCCTTTCATGAGCCGCTACTGGAGCTCCGTCGTTCATCGCTTGACGCCCTACGTTCCCGGCGAGCAGCCGAGATTGCCGCAATTCGTCAAGCTGAACACCAACGAGAACCCCTATCCGCCATCGCCACACGTGGTGGCGGCGATTGCCGGGGAACTGGCCGCCGACGGTGCTTCGCTGCGGCTCTATCCCGACCCCAATGCCGAGCGGCTGCGAGTAGCGATTGCCACTCTTCACGGCAGGTTCGGCATCGGCAGCGAGCAGGTTTTCGTCGGCAATGGTTCCGACGAAGTGCTGGCGCTCGCCTTCATGGCTCTGCTCAGACACGAGCTGCCGATCCTCTTTCCCGACATCACGTACAGCTTTTACCGCGTCTATTGTGCTCTGTACGGGATCGCCTACCTGACCGTCCCGCTGAGCGAAGATTTTCGCATCCGCGTCGAGGACTACGCGGCGGCAAACGGGGGCATCATCTTCCCGAACCCGAATGCCCCCACCGGCTGCCTGCTGCCGCTGGTGGCGATCGAGCAACTGCTGCTCAGGCATCGGCAGTCGGTGGTCGTCGTCGACGAAGCATACGTGGACTTCGGTGGCGAGTCGGCGGTGGCCCTCGTCGATCGACATCCCAACCTGCTGGTCGTGCACACGCTCTCCAAATCGCGTTCGCTCGCCGGGCTGCGCGTCGGTTACGCCATTGGCCAGAGACATCTCATCGAAGCGCTCGAACGCGTCAAGAACAGCTTCAATTCCTATCCGCTCGATCGTCTGGCGATCGTCGGAGCAGTTGCTGCCATCGCCGACGAAGATTACTTCGAGGCGACCCGGCGGGCGGTCATCCGCAGTCGCGAAGCGTTGCGCGAGGCGCTCTTGGTGCTTGGCTTCAGCGTCCTGCCGTCGGCCGCCAACTTCGTCTTCGTTCGCCACCCGCAGCACGATGCCGGCGAACTCGCGGCGCGACTCCGGCAAAGGGGCATCATCGTTCGCCATTTCCCGCTGCCGCGAATCGAACAGTACCTGCGCATCACGATTGGCAGCGATGAGCAGTGTGCCGTGCTGTTGCAGGCTTTGCGGGAACTGCTCGCGGCGTGCTGATCATGCAGCGTGTTGGCTGCAACCGGGATGCTGGCGTACTACGGCAGGAGTGCGGTGGTGGCGTGCGCCAAGGAAGCTGCGGGCGCGGATCCGTAATCTGGTGCCGAAATGCTGTTCCGGGTGCATCCGCTGCAGCGGAGTGTCGCTGTGCGGCGCCGGTTCTGTCGCTGCCCGAAGTGGGCGTGCTAGAATCCGGGCGCGAGGCCGTTCTCGGGAATTGGCGGACGACTCGGCC
Organism: Accumulibacter sp.; assembly: GCF_036625195.1. Classification (NCBI taxonomy): domain Bacteria; kingdom Pseudomonadati; phylum Pseudomonadota; class Betaproteobacteria; genus Candidatus Accumulibacter; species Accumulibacter sp. Next base: position 1,607,510 of record NZ_JAZKUG010000001.1, on the reverse strand, counting down.
GCAACTCGCGACTGGGTGGGTACCGGCGGCCGAGCGGTCGCCTGCCGGCTGGTCGCCAACCACCCTGTGGCAGGTCGTCGTGGCGGTTGTTGCGAGTCTTCGGGTGCGCGCTTGTAGTGCACTCACAAGCCAGAGCGGCGCTCGGGCTTTGCCATCTTTTTCTTCTGAGGTGCAATATGCCGGTGGTCACACTGCCCGATGGATCGCAACGGGATTTCGCGCAGCCGGTGACGGTTGCCGAGGTTGCGCAGGCGATTGGCGCCGGTCTGGCGCGGGCCGCCTTGGCTGGCAAGGTGGATGGCCGACTGGTGGATACTTCGTACCTCATCAGCAGCGATGCCCAGTTGGGGATCGTAACCGACAGGGATGCCGAGGGACTCGACGTCATTCGCCACTCGACCGCGCATCTGATGGCCTATGCGGTGAAGGAACTCTTTCCCTCGGCGCAGGTGACCATCGGACCCGTCATCGAGAACGGCTTTTACTACGATTTCGCGTTCGAGCGACCGTTCACGCTCGATGATCTGGCCGCGATCGAGCGGCGGATGAGCGACTTGGCGCGCCGTGACCTGCCGGTTCAGAGGGAGGTCTGGCCGCGTGATCAGGCTGTCGCGTTCTTCAAGTCGATTGGCGAGCACTACAAGGCGGAGCTGATCGATGCGATACCGGCGGATCAGGTCGTCTCGCTCTATCGCGAAGGGGACTTCGTCGACCTCTGCCGCGGGCCACACGTACCGTCGACCGGGCGACTGAAGGTCTTCAAGCTGATGAAGCTGGCTGGCGCCTATTGGCGCGGGGATCATCGCAACGAGCAGTTGCAGCGCATCTACGGCACCGCCTGGATCAGGAAGGAAGACCAGGATGCCTACCTGCACATGCTCGAAGAGGCCGAGAAACGCGATCATCGCAAGCTGGGGCGGCAACTGGACCTCTTCCACCTGCAGGACGAGGCGCCAGGGATGGTCTTCTGGCACCCAAAGGGTTGGACCATCTGGCAGGAAGTCGAGCAGTACATTCGGCGGGTTCTGGGGGAGAACGGCTATTGTGAAGTGAAGACGCCGATGATCATGGATCGGTCGCTCTGGGAACGATCGGGGCACTGGCAGAATTACGCGGAAAACATGTTCACGACCGCTTCCGAGAACCGCGACTACGCGATCAAGCCGATGAACTGCCCCGGGCACATCCAGATCTTCAATCAGGGTTTGCGCAGCTACCGTGACCTGCCGATGCGATTGGCAGAGTTCGGTTCCTGCCATCGCAACGAGCCATCGGGTGCCCTGCACGGCATCATGCGCGTGCGCGCCTTCGTGCAGGATGACGCACACATATTCTGTACGGAACAGCAGGTATTGCCGGAGACGGCGGCATTCATCGACCTGTTGCAGCGGATCTATGCTGATTTCGGATTCACGGAGATTCTCGTCAAGCTGTCAACGCGACCGGCGAAGCGCATCGGATCCGACGAGGCATGGGACAGGGCGGAAGCCGCGCTGGCCGAGGCTCTGGCGGCGAAGGCGCTGGCCTACGACCTGCAGCCGGGAGAAGGCGCATTCTACGGGCCGAAGATCGAGTTTTCGCTGAAGGACTGCCTTGGACGCGTCTGGCAGTGTGGCACGCTGCAGCTGGACTTCGCCTTGCCGCAGCGCCTTGACGCGCACTACGTTGGCGAAAACAACGAGCGCCAGATTCCGGTCATGCTGCACCGGGCGATCCTCGGATCGCTCGAGCGCTTCATCGGGATTCTCGTCGAGCATTATGCCGGCGCCATGCCGCTCTGGCTGTCGCCGATGCAGGCGGTGGTGCTGAATATTTCCGAGAAGCAGGGCGACTATGCAAGGCAGGTGGCGGCGGCGTTGCGCGCTGCCGGGCTGCGTGTCGAGGCCGATTTGCGCAACGAAAAAATTACCTATAAAATACGAGAACATAGCATGAACAAGCTGCCGTATCAGGTCGTCGTTGGCGACAAGGAGGTGGCAGCCAATCTGGTGGCCGTGCGCACGCGCGGGGGGCGGGATCTCGGGCAGATGACGCTCGAGGCTCTGACTGGGCGGCTTCTTGAGGAAGTTGCCGCGCGCAGTGGCACGGCCTGATTTTTGTCGGAAGAAGGAGTGGAACCATCGCACTGCAAAAAGCGCAACGCGTCAACGAGGAAATCAACGCGCCGGAAGTCCGGCTGATCGGTGCAGACGGCGAGCAGTTGGGAATCATGAGCGTCAGGGCGGCTCTGGCGCTTGCCGAAGATGCTGGCGTCGACTTGGTCGAGATCGCGCCGATGGCGCAGCCACCGGTTTGCCGGATCGTCGATTTTGGCAAGTTCAAGTACCAGGAGCAGAAGCGCCAGCACGAGCAGAAGCTCAAGCAGAAGCAGGTGCAGGTGAAGGAAGTGAAGCTGCGTCCGGGTACCGATGAAAACGACTACCAGATCAAGCTGCGCAACATGACGCGTTTCCTCGAGGAAGAGGACAAGGTCAAGGTCACACTGCGGTTCCGTGGCCGGGAAATGGCGCATCAGGATATCGGTATGCGGCAGATCGAGCGTATCAGGGCGGATCTGCAGGAGCTTGCACTGGTCGAGCAGATGCCGAAGATGGAAGGGCGACAGATGGTGATGGTCCTGACGCCTAACAAGAAGCGTTAGATTGCAGCAGCCACTGCGTCCGACACGAAGGGTCGTGCAGTGTGGAGAAGTGGTGCCGGGTTCGAAGAGCTTCCGTCGGGAGCCACCTGGCAACATGTCATTAACAGGAGCATCGAATGCCCAAGATGAAAACCAAGACAGGAGCGAAAAAACGCTTCAAGATCAGTCCGAGCGGTCGCATCAAGCGCTCGTTTGCCTACAAGCGCCACATCCTGACGAAGAAGGACACCAAGACCAAGCGCCAGTTGCGCGGCATGACCGCTGTGCACGCCTCTGACAAGGCTGTGGTGCGTGCCATGATGCCGTACGCCTAAGGAGATAGACGATGCCTCGAGTCAAGCGTGGTGTAACGGCGCACGCGCGCCACAAGAAGATTCTCGCCCTCGCCAAGGGCTATCGCGGTCGTCGCAAGAACGTCTATCGTGTCGCCAAACAGGCGGTGATGAAGGCAGGCCAGTATGCCTACCGTGACCGTCGGCAGCGGAAGCGCCAGTTCCGCAGCCTCTGGATTGCGCGCATCAACGCGGCTGCCAGGGAACTCGGCATGAAATACAGTACCTTCATGAATGGCCTGAAGAAGGCGCAGGTGGAGGTGGATCGCAAGGTCCTGGCTGATCTGGCCGTGTTCGACAAGCCGGCCTTTGCTGCCCTCGCTGCCGAGGCCAAGGCCCGGCTTGCCCCCTAGGCTCGACGAATCGCGGTAAAGGAGGCGCGAGCCTCCTTTTTTTGGTGAAGCATGCACAACCTCGATCAGATTGTCCAGGCGGCGGTCGTGGCCTTTTCTGCGACGGACGACGCCGATGTGCTTGAGCAGATCAAGGCCGGCTATCTTGGCAGGAATGGACAGATAACCGAATTGCTCAAGGCTCTCGCGAAGCTGCCGCCGGACGAGCGCAGGACCACCGGCGCGGCCATCAATCACGCCAAGGTGAGCGTTGAAAGCGCTCTCAGCGCGCGTCGTGAAGCAATCCGGAAAATGGCCCTGAACGCCCGGCTGGCTGAGGAGGCGCTCGACGTGACCCTGCCTGGTCGCGGGCAGCGACGCGCCGGTCTGCATCCGGTGACGAGGACGCTCGAACGGATCGAATCCCTGTTCCGTTCGATCGGCTTCGAGGTCGCCGACGGCCCCGAGATCGAGGCCGATTTCCAGAACTTCACCGCCCTGAACACGCCCGAGGACCATCCGGCGCGGTCGATGCACGACACCTTTTACCTGCAGGACGAGTCCGGAGCTCTTGCCAAGGGAGTGTTGCTGCGCACCCATACCAGCCCGATCCAGGTGCGCTACATGCAGGCGCATGTCGCCCGCCATGCGGCTCTGGCAACGATGCCCGAGATCCGGGTCATTGCGCCGGGGCGGGTCTATCGCGTGGATTCCGATGCGACGCATTCGCCGATGTTCCATCAGGTCGAAGGACTGTGGATCGGCGAGGACGTCAGCTTTGCTGATCTGAAGGGTGTCATCGCCGACTTCCTGCGTCGTTTCTTCGAGAACGACGACCTGCAAGTGCGTTTCCGGCCTTCCTTCTTCCCCTTCACCGAGCCATCGGCAGAAATCGACATGGCATTCATGAGCGGTACGCACAAGGGGCGCTGGCTCGAGATCGCTGGCTGCGGAATGGTTCACCCGAACGTCCTGCGTCACGTAAATATCGACCCCGAGCGCTACCTTGGATTCGCTTTCGGCATGGGTCCCGATCGCCTCACCATGCTGCGTTACGGAATCAATGACCTGCGCCTGTTCTTCGATGGCGACCTGCGCTTCCTGCGCCAGTTCGTCTGATGGCGACCGCTTCTCCCCGCGACTGGGCATGAAATTCTCTGAATCCTGGCTACGCAGTTTCGTAGACCCCGCATGTCATGGACAGGAGTTCTCGCACCTTCTGACGATGGCCGGCCTTGAGGTGGAGGAGGAAGATCGCGTCGCTCCTGCCTTCAGCCGGGTGGTCGTCGCACAGATCGTCAGCGCCGACCCCCATCCGAACGCCGATCGGCTGCGCCTGTGCCGGGTGGATGTTGGCGCCGGCGATCTGCTGCAGATCGTCTGCGGCGCGCCGAGCGTCGTGGCGAACAGCAAGGTGCCTTGTGCCTTGGTCGGCGCCGAGCTTCCCGGCGGCTTGCAGATCAGGATCAGCAAGGTTCGCGGCGTTGATTCTCATGGCATGCTGTGCTCGGCACGGGAACTGGGCATCAGTGACGACGCTTCAGGATTGCTGCTCCTGGATCCTGCAGCTCCCGTGGGGGAGGATCTCCGCCGTCACCTCGATCTAGATGATCGCATGCTGACGCTGAAGTTGACTCCCAACCGGGCGGACTGCCTGTCGCTCGAAGGTGTGGCGCGCGAGGTTGCCGCCTTGACTGGCGCGCCAGCGAGCTACATCGAGGTCGCTGAGGTGGCGGTGGGCATCACCAGTGAACGCGCAGTCGTCCTCGACGCTCCGGCTGCCTGCCCACGCTACTGCGGCAGGGTGATCGCCGGAGTGGACGCGGCCGCTGCGACACCGCCGTGGATGCGGCGGCGTCTCGAGCGCAGCGGTCTGCGCCCGATTTCGGCACTGGTCGATATCACCAACTACGTGATGCTGGAAGTCGGCCAGCCGCTGCACGCTTTCGACAACCAGCAGCTCGCAGGTGCCATTCATGCACGCATGGCGCGGGCGGGCGAGACGATCAAGCTGCTCAACGAACAGGCGGTGGAGTTGCAGGATGACATTCTGCTGATTGCCGATGAGCGACGACCGCTCGCGATGGCCGGGATCATGGGTGGTGAGGACAGTGGCATCACCCTGGCGACAACCGAGGTCTTCCTGGAGGCCGCCTTTTTCGCCCCGAAGGCGATCGCCGGCCGCGCGCGGCGCTACGGTTTCGTTTCGGATGCCGCTCATCGTTTCGAGCGCGGCGTCGATTTCGCTGCGACACGGCGTGCCCTCGAACGTGCGACGCGCCTGGTTTTGGACATCTGTGGTGGCGTCGCCGGTCCGGTGACGGACGCGCTGGCCACCCTGCCGCAGCGGCCCCCTGTCCGTCTGCGCCCGCACCGCGTGCGCAAGGTCCTGGGCCTGGATGTTTCGCCGGCGCGCATCGGGGAGCTGTTTCGTCGCCTCGGGCTTTCATTCGTCAGGGATGCAGAGGATTTCATCGTCACACCACCCAGTCATCGCTTCGATATCGAGATTGAGGAAGACCTGATCGAGGAAATCGTCCGCCTGCACGGCTACGAGAACATCCCTGCGGCCTTGCCGCGGGCAACTCTGTCGATGCTGCCGCAGCGGGAGCAGGCGCGACCGGTGGCGCGCGTGCGGCAGTTGCTGACTGATTGTGGCTATCAGGAAGTGATCAACTTCGCCTTTGTCGAAGAAGCCTGGGAGCGAGACCTCGCCGGCAACGAGCACTTGATCCGGCTGGCCAATCCGATCGCGAGTCAGTTGAGCGTCATGCGCTCGTCGCTGCTTGGCGGGCTCCTGGCCAACGTGGCGACGAATCTCAGACGTCGACAAAGCCGGGTACGTGTCTTCGAAACGGGCCGCTGCTTCTTTCGCGATCCGCTGGGTGGTCCTGTTCCTGGGTTTCGCCAGCCATGGAGGCTCGCTGCGCTCGCCTACGGCCCGGTGCTGCCGGAACAGTGGGGCTGTGCGACGCGCAATGTTGACTACTTCGACGTCAAGGGGGATCTGGAACTTCTGCTCGCGCCGCTTGCGGCTCGCTTCGCAGTGGCCGCACACCCGGCACTGCACCCGGGGCGCAGCGCGCGGGTTCTGCTCGATGGGCAGGCGATCGGCTGCATCGGCGAACTGCACCCGCAGTGGCAGCAGAAATTCGAGTTGCCGCTGGCACCGGTGCTCTTCGAGATCGACCTCGATCCCGTTCTGCAGGCTCGGCTGCCGCAATACGTCGAGGGCTCGCGCCAGCCCGTCGTCATCCGCGACATGGCAGTCGTCGTCGACCAAGGGCTCGAGTTGCAGGAGCTGCTCGATGCCTTGAGCGCCCATCGACCGGCGATCGTCAGTGACATTCGGCTGTTCGATGTCTACGTCGGGCGGGGTGTCGAAGTTGGCAAGAGAAGCCTTGCCTTCCGCATAGTGATGCAAGATACTCACAAGACCTTGCTTGAGGCTGAAGTGGACGCCGCCATGCAGCAGTTGGTGGCCTATCTGCAGCAGGCGTTCGCAGCGCAGCTTCGCGTCTGAGAAGGGATGGGAATGACGCTGACCAAGGCGGAACTGGCCGACTTGTTGTTCGACAAGGTCGGTCTCAACAAGCGCGAGGCCAAGGACATGGTCGAGGCGTTCTTTGAGGAAATCCGGAACGCACTCGAACGGGGTGACGGTGTCAAGTTGTCCGGGTTTGGCAATTTCCAGCTGCGGGACAAGCCGCAGCGCCCAGGTCGAAATCCAAAAACTGGCGAAGAAATCCCCATCACCGCGCGGCGGGTGGTGACCTTTCACGCCAGCCAGAAACTGAAGTCCGAGGTGGAGCACACCTACGATGGAAGCGAGTCATAGAGATCCGGCTGCGGAGCCGTTGCCGGCCATTCCCGCCAAACGCTACTTCACGATCGGTGAGGTGAGCGAACTCTGCGGCGTAAAGCCGCATGTCCTGCGCTACTGGGAGCAGGAGTTCGCGCAGCTTCGACCGGTGAAGCGGCGTGGCAACCGTCGTTACTATCAACACCACGAAGTCCTGCTGGTGCGGCGTATACGCGAGTTGCTCTACAGCCAGGGCTTCACCATCAGCGGCGCCCGAAATCGCCTGGAAGATGCCGAGGTCGAGGCGGCGGCCAAGGCTTCGGCGTTGACGCTCGAGGAGGTGCGGGTCGAACTGCTGAGCATCGCCGAAATCCTGCGTCCCTGAGTCGTGGGCTCGTTTTCGGGTATAATCCCAAGTTCGTCGGGGCGTGGCGCAGCCTGGTAGCGCACTTGCATGGGGTGCAAGGGGTCCCGAGTTCGAATCCCGGCGCCCCGACCATTTGAATCCGTCAATCGCAGCGATGAAACGACCGGCCACGAGCCGGTCTTTCGTTTCCCGTTGTCCGTTCTTGCAGGCTCGCCAATCGCCCGCGCTCAGTGGCCGGACCGGGACTCCACTGCCTGTCTTCGCCGCCGGCGCCATGCGGCAAGCTGCAGCAGCAGCGGCCAGCGATACAGGGTCAGGTGATAGAGGACACGTGAGGTTTCGGTCCAGCGGCTGTGCCATTCCATCATCCGGCCATAGTACTCGATGCGCCGCACCCGGCCCTCGTGGTAAAGGAGCTCGATCGCGTCCTGGCTGAGCAGGAACGCTGGCGAGTACGACTGGATCGACTCGTCGTAGGTCGTCTTCAGAATGACGAGGACCTCATCGCGTCGCAGGCACAGGTTGGAGGCGACGACCCGGTCGTCGAACAGGTACTCGAAGACGACGGCCTCGCCTCGCCTCGCCGCGTACTCCAGCAGGCGGCGATAGAACTTCCCTTGTGCGTTGTCGGGATGAATGGCGGTACCCCGGTCCGCCTTCCAGCCGGCGCTCTCGAGTGCGCCATAACGTTCGATTGCCGCCGCCATGTCCCGCGGCTGGTCGAGGACGCGAAGTCTTCCGCTGATCCCCTCTGCAGCCAGCCGGTTCCTCTGCTTGCGCATGTTCTGGCGGAGGTTCTTGCCGCGTTGGTTCCAGTATTCGGCAAAACTGCCCTGGAGCTCGGTCCAGGCGGTGCGGATGTAGTCGCTGCTCTGGCTGTCGGCGCTGTCGGGCGAACGCGCGGCATGCAGTGGATCGATCTGCGTGACCGACAGCAAGAGGCAGGAGCCGAGCGGCCCGCGAATCAGGCTGCGTGCGAGGTCAAGCAGCGGCAGTGTGTCATCGGCCACCCAGGCGCCGAGGGGCAGCTGTGATGGCTGGTACGTCTGCCATCCGGCGGCGGAGGTTCGCACAAGCACGAACATGGCCACGATTTTCTGCCCCTGTCGGCCGACAAGCAGCCTTTCGCTGCCCGTACCAAAAGAGTCGAGGGCAGCCGCGATGGCGTCAGAACCGAGGAAGGGAAGACTTCCGCGCCGCAGGTTCAAGCGGTCCCAGTCGAAAGACGGGCCGTGCTCCTGCTGCAGCACTGCTGCCGGTAGGTTCTGCCAGACAATTGCGAGTGATGGTGGCATCTTCGCGAGCACCTTTCTATTTCTGGCCAGCACCGCCGGCTGGAGGTTGGCCCTCTGATGACAGCAGAGCGAGCGTCGCGAGCGCTGTACGTGCCACGTCAGCTTCGCCCAGGTCCTGGTGGCAGAGCAGTTGCAGCACGTGCTGGCTCCAGGAAGGCCCGACGTCGTCCGCCAGGGTGGGTGTGTCGGGCCAGATCCGGTCCCAACGAAAAACCGGCAGAGCCAATGCCCGCAGGCTGTGATACACACGGTCGGCGTCGTTGACCCAGAGCGGAAAGACGTAGGGAACGGCGTCGTCGGCCAAGTGAGGGTAGAGGGGGAATGCTCCCTCGATCTGACGGAAATGCCGTGCGTAGGCGGCATAGTTGGCTCGGCGGCGGGCAATGATTCGTCCACGTGGCAACAGCTTCTGCAGCGCGACCGCAGTCGAGGCGGGTGTTCGGTTGATCCGCCCCATGTCACAGGCGACCATCATGTCGGGCGGAGCCGTCGACTCCTCCAGTGGCTGCTCAGCCCGGTTGCGGTGGATCTGATTCTTGATCGCGAAAAGCCCCGCCAGAAGCCAGCGGGTACCCGCCAGGCGGCCGAAAATCACAGCCGACTCCAGCACGTCGGCCCAGGCCTTGACCTCCGCTCTCAGTCCCTGTGGCGTGAGGTGAGGAGAAACGATCGGCCTCTTCGCCGAGGCCAATACACCACCTTCGGGGACCGGGAAGAACTTCGACAGACTGGCCGTCGCGAAGTCGCCCCAGGTGCCTACCGGCCGCTCACCGGCATTGCCGAAATAGCAGTGGGCACAGTCCTCGATCAGCGCAATCTGCCTTGCATCACACCATTCACGCACCTCTCGCAGCGATCGCGCAAGGCCGAAATAGTGCGATACCAGCATGGCCTTCGCGCGCGCCGCGGTTGCAGCATCGATCGTTCCGAGTTGCGGCAGGCCGTCGGCGCCGATGCCGAAATAGGCTACCCGCAGTCCGGCCAGAATCACCGGGGCCACCATCGTCGGGCAATGATAGCTGGGAATCAGGACCAGACTGCCCGGGTTCAGGCGCAATTGCAGCAAGGCAAGGTAGATCGCGGCCCGACCGCTGGTTGTCAGGCAGTTGTTGGCGATATCGTCGATGCTGTGTACGCCAGTCAGACGCCTTGAGCCGGCAAAGCTCGACCAGTCGAGCAAGGGCGTGCGGGGCAGCTGTCCCGGTTCGCCGCGGGCCGTCACGCGCCGCTCCGACGCCGTGGCGTTTGCCTGCCAGCGTGCCCAGGTGCCCAGGCTGCAGACGCCCGTTGCGCGGCGCGGCGCTGACTGCCGTCGCGCCGACCCGGGCTGAACGATCGGTGGCGCGGCGGTACGGTGATGGCTCGCCGGCGAGGGCAGTCAGAGGCTTTTGGGATGTGTCGCATGGAGGCGGTGGTGGGCCGGTGTGGCTTCGTTCGCGAGCAGCGCCTGACTGCGAACGGCGCTCAGACGATGATCTCGACGCAGGAGGGATGACCGAGGAAACTCTGTGGGCTGGCGGAGAAGCCGTACGCACCGGACTGGAAGATGACCACCAGATCGCCCGGTTGGGCATCGGCCAGCGGCATGCGATCGGCGAGCAGGTCGAGCGGCGTACACAACGGGCCAACGACCGAAGCCGCGATGCTGGTCGGCGCGCCGATCCGGTTGCCGATCGTCACCGGGTAGTTCTTGCGGATCACTTGGCCAAAATTGCCCGAGGCCGCAAGATGGTGATGCAGCCCGCCATCAACGACGAGGAAGACCTGACCGCGTGACAGCTTGCGATCGATGATCCGGGTGACATAAATGCCGGCCTCGCCGACGAGATAGCGGCCAAGTTCGATGACCAGACGGGCAGCTGGCAACTCCCGCGCCGCGCGCTCTGCGATCACCGACAACCCTGCGGCGACCGTCGCCAGATCGAGGCGATTCTCGCCCGGGAAATAGGGAATGCCAAAGCCGCCACCCAGATTGAGGAAGCGTATCTCCGCTGGCGCGAAGCGAGCGAGCTCGAGGGCCAGTTCGTAGCTTTTGCACTGCGCTTCGACGATCGCTTCGGCACGCAGGTTCTGCGACCCGGCGAAGAGATGAAAACCCTCGAAACCCAGCCCGCTGCGGCCGATCTCGGCGAGGAGTTCCGGCACCTGTTCGGCGTCCACCCCGAATTGCCTGGCTCCGCCCCCCATCTTCATGCCCGAACTCTTCAGCTCGAAGTCGGGATTGACGCGGACGGCGACGCGCGCCGCGCAACCGGTATCGCTGCTGATCGCAACCAGTTCGGGAATCTCGCGCGGCGACTCGATGTTGATCAGGATGCCGGCGGCAACTGCCTGTCGCAGTTCGCCGGGACCCTTTCCCGGACCGGCAAAACTGATCTCCGCTGGATCGGCGCCGGCATCGAGGGCCACCCTGAGTTCCCCGGCCGAGGCGACGTCGATGCCGTCGACGAGTCTCGCCATGTGGCAGACGAGAGCGGGCATCGGGTTGGCCTTCATGGCATAGTGCAGCTTCAAGCCGGCCGGTAGCGACGAGCGCAGCTCCCTCACCCTGGCTTCCAGCAGTCGCCGGTCGTAGGCGTAGAAGGGCGTTCGGCCGACCCGCGCGGCGAGGCGGCTGAGGGACACGCCGCCGATGACGAGTTCGCCGTCGACGACCGGGAACTGGTGCATCGGCGCGTGTGCAGGGTGGGTTCGTTCGCTGTTGGTCACCGGTGGCTGGCCTTGCAGGGTTGTCGGATCGTCGTGTGCTGCTGGTTCGCGCCCGGTCTGGCCAATCGGGCCAACGCCCACCTCAGCCGCCGGCGGTGCCGACGGGGAAGTCTCAAGTCCATCATGCCGACCCGGCGGTGAGCGCGGTCGTCGCCGCGCAGGCCCCTGCAGCGGGAAGGAGCCCGGCTGCCAGACTCTTGCGGTCGAGCTTGCCGTTGGGGTTGCGCGGCAGGGGTCCGTGCCGCGGGCTCACGCCCGCCGGCACCATGTAGGCGGGCATTCTCTGGCGACATTCGGCGAGCAGCCGCTCGCAGTCGAGGTGGTCGCCGTCGGCAGGAGTGGCGATCAGCTGAATCGCCTGGCCAAGCGTCGGGTGGTCGACGCCGAAGGCCACACACTCACCGACCAGGCGAGTTGCATAGACGATTTCCTCGACCTCGGTCGGACTGACCCGGTAGCCGGATGTCTTGATCATTTCGTCGCGCCGGCCGATGAAATAGAGGAAGCCCTCTTCGTCCATCCGGACCGTATCGCCGGAGAAGACGGCGATCTCCGGCAGCACCAGGCCGCCATCGCGACCGGCCACGCCGGCTGGCAGGGCTTTGTAGCGCTCGCTCGTCTTCTCCCGGTCGTTCCAGTATCCGAGCCCGACGAGCGCACCGCGATGGACCAGTTCCCCCGGCTCGTTGGCGACGCAGGGTGACCCGTCCTCCCGCAGGACCAGGATCTCCGCATTGGGGATCGCCTTGCCGATCGAATCGGGCCGCCGGTCGACCTCCTCCGGGGGCAGGAAGGTCGACCGGAACGCCTCGGTCAGACCGTACATCAGGTAGGGCTTGCTGTTCGGCAACCGTGCCCGCAAGGCGGCCAGGGTCTCGCGCGGCATGCGGCCGCCGGTGTTGGCGAAATAGCGCAACTGCTCGCTGATGACCACTGGCCACTCCAGCTGCGACAACTGGATGTACAGTGGCGGCACGGCCGTGAGTCCGCTGACCCGCTCGCGCGCCATTGCCTTGAGGACATCCTGCGGCAGCAGATAGTTCAGCAGGACGACGCGGGCGCCGACGTGGAAGGCGGTCGTCAACTGGCTGAAGCCGGCGTCGAAGGACAGCGGCAGGGCCGCCAGCAGGGTGTCGTCGGCGTTGTTCTCGAGATAGCCGGCGACGCTGATGGCACCGGCGACCATGTTGCGGTGCGAGAGGACGACGCCTTTCGGTTTCCCCGTGCTGCCCGAGGTGTACAGGATCGCCGCCATGTCGGTGTCGATGACCCGGTGCCCCCCTTGCACAGGGGCCTGCACCAGTTCGTCCCAGTCGATTCGGACGAGCGGGCTCCCACTGCTGGCCGCGGCCCGGCTGTTGACGACGATCAGATGGCGCAGGTCGTGACATGAGGACAGTACGGGCGTCAGCAGGGCGAGGCGTTCGCTGGAGCTGACCAACGCGCGCACGTTGCAGTCGCGCATGATGTAGGCGACCTGCTCCGCCTTGAGCAGTGGATTCAGCGGCACGAAGACGCAGCCCGCGGCGGTGGCACCGAAACTGGCGACGACCGTCTCCAGGCGCTTCTCGAGGTAGATGGCGACCCTTTCGCCGCGTTGCAGGCCCAGCTCCAGTAGACCGCTGGCAAAGCCGTCGACCGCGCACTGCAGTTCGCCGTAACTCATCGACCGACCGCCACAACCCAGCGCCGAGGATTCAGGCTGGCGACTTGCCGAGCGGCGGATCAGGTCGGGGAGCAGACTGGCATCGTTCATCTTGGCGGAGTCGGGGGCTGGTCGTGGAGTCCAATTCTAACCAGAAGAGGCCTGCTGACCGTGAAATTGTTGCCACTGCGGCGGAGACTTCGAGCGCCGGCGGCGTTAACGGTCGTTCCGGCCCCGGGGTGCTCGGCCGTGACCACCGCCTGGCCGCAGCAGGTGCCACCCAACACCCGTACAGTCGCCCTGGCGTTGCCAAACGCCAGCCGGGTGGGCTGCATGAGCTCGTTGTCGACCGCGCGCCGGGTCGGCGATGGTTCGCAAGCAGGCATTCCGCGAGAAGTCGTCCTGTAAGGATGGGGTAAGGAGTGAGTCCTATGCTCGTGGGCGCAGTCCACATCAACACAGGCTGTCCACCCAAAACAAGGAAGGAAGACACATGGCCAACGACGACATCGTTGCACGGATTGAAGCCAATCCCAAGTACCACGAGCTGGTTAGCAAGCGCACGAGCTACAGCATCCTCATGTCGATTCTGATGATCATCGCCTACTACGGCTACATCCTGCTCATTGCCTTCAACAAGGAATGGCTGGGAACGCCGCTGGCTCCGGGGATGGTGATGACGATCGGCATCCCTCTGGGTGTTGGCGTGATCGTGTTCACCATCGCCATCACCAACGTCTATGTGCGCAAGGCGAACTCGGATTTCGACGAGATGACCGCCCAAGTGATCAAGGAGGCCAACCAGAAATGATCAGCCAATCGATGCGCAACACCCTGCTTCTTGCCGCCGGAGTGCTGGTTGCCGGCGGCGCTCTCGCGGCCGGAGCCGATCTCGGCAACACCACCAAGCAGGCGACGAACTGGGTGGCGATTGCCATGTTCGCCGGCTTCGTGGCCATCACGCTTGGCATCACCAAATGGGCAGCGGCACGGACCAAGTCGGCAGCCGATTTCTACACCGCCGGCGGCGGCATTACCGGCTTTCAAAACGGCCTGGCGATTGCCGGTGACTACATGTCGGCTGCGTCGTTCCTGGGAATCTCCGGCCTGGTATTCGCCAACGGCTTCGACGGACTGATCTTCTCGATCGGCTGGCTCGTCGGCTGGCCGGTGATCACCTTCCTCATGGCCGAACGGTTGCGCAATCTCGGCAAGTTCACCTTTGCCGACGTCGCCGCCTACCGCTTTGCCCAGGTCCCGATGCGCAGCTTCGCCGCGACCGGTTCGCTGGTCGTCGTGGCCTTCTACATGATCGCCCAGATGGTTGGCGCCGGGCAGTTGATCAAGGTGCTGTTCGGTCTCGAGTACACGGTCGCGGTGATCATCGTCGGCGTGCTGATGATGTGCTACGTGCTCTTCGGCGGCATGACGGCGACCACCTGGGTGCAGATCATCAAGGCCATCATGCTGCTGACCGGTGCCACCTTCATGGCGCTGGCCGTTCTCTTCCAGTTCGGCTTCAATCCCGAGGCGTTGTTCGCCAAGGCGGTCGAGGTACATGCCAAACATGGGGCGATCATGGCTCCGGGTGCGCTGATCAAGGACCCGGTCTCGGCGATCTCGGTCGGCATGGCGCTGATGTTCGGTACCGCAGGCCTGCCGCACATCCTGATGCGCTTCTTCACCGTGCCCAGTGCCAAGGAAGCCCGCAAGTCCGTCGGCTGGGCGACGACCTGGATCGGCTATTTCTACATCCTGACCTTCATCATCGGCTTTGGCGCCATCGTCATGCTGACGCAGGATCCGGCGGCCTACTACGTGCCGAAGATGGTCGATGGCGTGCAGGCGGTCGGCGCCGACGGCAAGCCGGTCTGGGACGGCCTGCGTGGCGGCGGCAACATGGCCGCCATCCACCTGTCGAACGCGGTCGGTGGCAATGTCTTCCTCGGCTTCATCTCGGCAGTCGCCTTCGCGACGATCCTGGCGGTCGTTGCCGGCCTGACGCTGTCGGGCGCTTCGGCCGTCTCGCATGACCTGTATGCGACGGTGTTCAAGCATGGCAACGCCGATTCCGCGTCGGAACTGCGCGTCTCGAAGATCACTACTGTCTGCCTCGGCATCATCGCGGTCTTCCTCGGGATTGCCTTCGAGAAGGAGAACGTCGCCTACATGGTGATGCTCGCCTTCGCCATCGCCTGCTCGGCCAACTTCCCGGTACTCTTCATGTCGGTGTTGTGGAAGGATTGCACGACCAAGGGCGCGGTGGCTGGTGGTGTCGTTGGCCTCGTCCTCTCGGTGGGGCTGACGATCCTCTCGGCTTCCGTCTGGGAGGCCGTGCTGAAGAACCCGAAAGGGAGCGCCTGGTTCCCCTACTCGTCGCCGGCACTGTTCTCGATGACCGCAGCCTTCGCGGTGATCTATCTGGTGTCGAAGATGGACAACAGCGCCCAGGCCAAGCTCGAGCGTTCGTTGTATCCGGCACAGAAGGTCCGCTCGGAAACGGGCCTCGGAGCCGCGACGGCATCGGGTCACTGAGCGGGGCACCCCAGGGCCGTGGCTGAGTAGTCAGTCAGCCACGGCGCCGGCCCGGCAGTGGCAGCGAGGCGCCTCGGCGCTTTCCTGCCACTGCCGGGCCTTTTCTCTACCGGCTGTCGGCGTGTCGCCGCCATCCTGATGCGGGCGATTGGCAAGGCTGTCGCCTGCCCGCTGCCAGTGGCCGCGCCCGCAGCAGCGGACTGTACTGCAAGCCCGTTGCGGATGTAGACTGCGGGCTCACCGCAGTCGCCTGCGGAAGGCCTGCGGTGACTCGCACCACGACGTCGCCTCATCCGACACACCAGCAGCGAAGGGAAGAACATGCAGACCAGTTTTGCCGACGGAATCCTCAATATCGCCATCACCGGGCCGCTGATCCGGATCGATTTCGGCACTGCGACGCCGACGACCAACGCCGAAGGAAAGCAGGAAGTTCACCTGACCCCGACGCAGCAGGTGGTCATGCCGCTGGAGGGCTTCGTACGTTCTTTCGGACTGCAGGAACAGATCGTCCGCAAGTTGATCGCCGACGGTGTGATCAAGGTCCAGGCGCCGCCACCGGCATCGGACCTGATCAATACTTCGGGCCTGACACAGTAGGTGGGCAACGGGTCGATCGGCTGTGTTCGAGGTCGTCCTGGTTCACCCCGAGATCCCGCCGAATACCGGTAACGTCATCCGACTCTGCGCCAACGCCGGTGCACGGCTGCATCTGGTACAGCCACTTGGCTTCGAGCTCAGCGAGTACCGGTTGCGGCGCGCTGGCATGGACTATGCCGAACTCACCGCGGTCTGCGTGCATGCCGACTGGGCGAGTTGCAGCGCGCGGCTGGCAGAGCTTTCACCGGGCGCGCAGCGCTTTGCGCTGACCACCAGGGGTCGCCCGCATTTTGCCACCGCCGGTTTCCGCGCCGGCGACGTACTCGTTTTCGGCTGTGAGACGAGCGGCCTGCCGGCCGGCATCCTCGCCGAGTTCGCGGCAGATCAACGCCTGCGGCTGCCGATGGTTGCCCATAACCGCAGCATCAACCTGTCGAACGCGGTTGCCATCACCGTTTATGAGGCCTGGCGACAGATCGGCTACCGCGGTGCCGGTTGAGCGGCACGGAACGGGAGCCTGCTAGGCGTCCTCGAAGACGATGTCGCGCTGCATCAGCGCCGCGACCCCTTCGATTGGGCTGATGCTGCCGTCGAGCAGGGTGCACACCCAGTCGGTGATCGGCATGCGGACTCCGAGCGTTGCCGCGCGGCGCTGCACTTCGCGTGCTGCGGGAACGCCTTCGGCGACTTGCCCGAGTTGCTCGGTGATCTGATCGAGTGGCTTGCCCGCGGCGAGCATCAGCCCGACGCGTCGATTGCGCGAGAGGTCGCCGGTGCAGGTCAGGATCAGGTCGCCCATTCCCGAAAGGCCCATGAACGTTTCGGGCCGGCCGCCCAGAGCCCTGCCGAAGCGGGTGATCTCGTGCAGACCACGGGTGAGGAGCGCGGCGCGCGCGTTCATTCCCAGCCCGAGGCCATCGCAGACGCCGGTGGCGATCGCCATCACGTTCTTCACTGCTCCGCCGACCTCCGCGCCGATGACGTCGTCGCCGGCATAGATGCGCAGGCGCGGCCGGCGTAGATGAGCGGCGCAGAAGAGCGCGAAGTCGGCGTCGGTCGAGGCAATGGTGACCACGGTCGGGAGCCCGCGGGCCAGTTCCTCGGCAAAGCTCGGCCCGGTCAGTGTGCCGCACAGACGCTCGCCCAGGACTTCCTGGACGACCTGATGCGGCAGCAGTCCGGTGTCCCGTTCGAGACCCTTGCAGACCCACAGGAAGGGCGTTGCGCTCTCGCTGTCCCGCAGGTGCTGCAGCGTGCTGCGCAAACCGGCAAGAGGCGCTGCGACCAGGATCAGGTCGGCATGGCGCGTCGCTGCGCCGACGTCGGCCGTGGCAGTCAGTGCTGGCGGGAAGCGATGACCCGGCAGATAGCGCGTGTTCTCGCGCTCGCTCTGCAGGCGACGAACCTGCTCGGCATCGCGCGCCCACAGGATGATCGAATGCGCATCGGCAAGAGCTATGGCGAGAGCGGTACCCCAGGCACCTGCTCCGAGAACGGTGATCTGCATGGCGCTTCCTCCTTCAGGTCAGACTGGCAGGGCGAGCGCTGACGCCGCCGCCAGGCGCCGCCAGCTGCGGTGTTGTCTGCAGCAACGTCGGCGAAAAGACCTCGGTCACCAGCACCGACTGTGTGCCGAAACCGAACTGCGAACGGCGTGCCCAGAGCGTTTGCGGGCCCACCCCAGGAAACTCGAGTGCCTGCACGGCCGGAACGAACAGCACGTGCCGGCGGTCGAGCCGCCGGAATTTCATCGGGCCGCGACTGAAGCCGGCATGGGCAAACAGCAACGCGCCGAGCGAACGCTCGCCAAGCCGGGCCAGCCAGCGGGTCAGTGGACCGCGCGGCTGGCAGGGCAGGACGGTATGCGCAAAGACGACGATGCGGCCGTCGCAGCTCAGTGCCACCTCGCGGACCCAGGCCAGCACGGCGGGCGGCAGTCCGAGCGTCTGCGCCTCATCGGCGGTCGGTCGGCATCGCTGCTGGCGCAGGAGGCGCACGGCGAAACGCCCGCGTGACTGGATGCGTTCCGTCAGCGAACCGCGGTCACGCAGCCAGGGCAGGAACGGCGCGCTGTCGCCTGTGCGCGTGATACGGTCTCGCCATTGCGGCCCGCCTGCCGCACTCATTCGCCGGGGTGCAGCCGGTAGGTGCGGCGCTCTGTCGAGCCAGGTGCGGCGGAATCTGCCCGCCGTACCCGGAGGGGAGTGGCGGGCGTTGCCGGGGCCATTGAGGCTGCTCGACGCATGCTCATCATGGCGCCGTCGACTAGCGTGGTGCCGGCGACTTCTCGATGCCGGCGATACGGGTTCCCGGCCTGATCCCCTTGTCAGCAAACCAGCCGAGGTTCATTTCGAGGGCGAAGCTTGCTGCCTTGGCGGCGCAATGGTTGGTCTCGCTCTCCGGTTGCATGTCCTCGATGTTCAGGATGTGGCCATCCCGGTCGAGAAAGGCCACCGACAAGGGCACGTAGGTGTTGCGCATCCACATGCAGTGGCGCTCTGGCTGGCGAAAGACGAACAGCATGCCCTGACCAGCGGGCAGGCTGCGACGATTCATCAGTCCTTGCATGCGTGTCGCATCGTTGGCGGCAACCTCGGCCTCGATCCGGTACATACCTGCGCTCATTTCGATACGCGGCATCTGTGCCAGTGCCGGCGAGGTCAGGAGCGGCACGGCGAAGGCGCCGGCGCAAAGCATGCTGCGTATCCACATCTCCCAGATCCTCACCGATCCGCCGCTGCGGCAGCTCCGCCCGCAGCGCCCGCAATGTTCTCCTCGCCACCGCCGCTCGTCACCTCTTCACCGCCTTGCTGCGAACCTTGTCCTGCTCTTTCGTCGCCGGACGGGGTTTAGCTGCCATCGCCGGCTGGTCGGTCGTGACCTTTCCGGTCTTTCCTGCCCCAGCTGCCCGTGGTGATCGATCGCCAGCGGGTTTCGGCTTGCCGGCGGCCGTCCTCGCCGGTTGTTCGGCGGCTGCCGGTTTGGCCGGGGTCTTCGCGCCTGCTTTCGGTGGCGCTCCGACGGCAGTTCCGAAGCTCACCTCGTCGTTCTCGTGTTCGGCCGCTTTGGGTACTGCCGGGACCCCGGAAGCGGGCCAGGCGAGCGCGACGCTGAGGCAGGCGATTGGCCAGAAACGAGGTCTTCGGCAGCATTCGCTGTTCAATGGTTGGTCCTCATTCGGGTTTTGTCAGGAGCGGGATGCCGCGGGCGCCGCTCGCCGACGCCCGCCGATTCCTGGCCACGTCAAGTTCCCGCGCACGCTGTCTCCGCGGAACGATGGTTCAATGGCTTGTCCCCTCGGACCTGCTTATTTTATTCCACACGTTGTACTTTCCAACCGGTTTCCTTGCCGGTATGCGCTTGACTTCGCGCAGGTTGCTGGCGTCGATTACCAACAGCGCACCCTCCATCTCCCAAAGGCTGGCCAGAGCGTAACGGCCATCGCGGGTGAATTCGACGTGTGCCAGCGTCTGCCCGGGTTCGGCCCGGATCTGGGCCACGACCTCGAGGCTCTGCTTGTCGATCACCTGCAGGACGTTCCGGTTTTCCTTGCTCATCATCGAATCGGTGAAGGCGTAGCGCGAGTTCTCGTGACTGCGCAGGAAGAAGCCGGGGCCCAGGGTCGGGATCTGCTTCACGGTCTCGTATGTCTCGAGGTCGATGACGGTCACCAGTCCGGCATTGAGGTTGGGCGAGGCCATGACCGTCCGCTCGCGGCCTGCCGGGTCTTTCCACTTCCAGGTGATGCCCGATCCCAGGTGCGGCATTCCCGGCAGATCGAGTTCGGCGACCTTCTTTCGACCATCGAGGAAGATCACCTGCCCCTTGGTCGCCGAACGCGATGAACCGAGAATCTCGTCATAGCTCTGGGTGAAGAAGAAATCGTCGAGGTAGTCGGTGAGTAGCGTCCGCCGGGGGTGGAACATGCCCGGTTTGAACGCGCCCTCCTTGTACTGGAAATCATGCACCAAACCTTCGGCGACTGGCTCGGCTGCGGGATCGTAACTCAGTTCCCAGGCCTCGGGAACGTCCTTCAGCGCAACGACGAAGCTCTTGCGCGGTGCCGCATCATAGACTGCCGAAACGCGCGAGGTCTTGTCTCCGGCGGCGTTCCAGGTCGGAATGATCCTTGCCAGAGAGAGATCGGCTGCGTCGAGGACGACCAGACTGTGCGGCAGGTAGTTGGCGACGAGGACCCACTTGCCATCGCTGGAGACCGCTGCATTGCGTGTATTGAGCCCTGCCCGCACCTCGGCGACGACGACGAGGTTGTAGAGGTCGAACTTGCTGATCCAGCCATCGCGCGAAGCGAAGTAGACGAAGCGGCCATCCGGCGAGAACTTCGGCCCGCCGTGCAGGGCGTAACGACTCGGGAAGCGGTGCAGACGTTCCAGTTTGTCGCCGTCGAGCACCGAGATGTGATGGTCGCCGGTCTCGACGACGATGAAGAGGTTCAATGGATCTGCGCCCTTGAGCCCACGGCCCGGTCGCGCCGGCAGGCGGGCAGCGGCCGCGTCGACCACATGCGAGCCGCGGATCTCCTTCTCCCCCCAGACTGGGGTCGGAACGACGGGTGTGTAGATCCACTCCGCCAGCTGCTGCAGTTCGTCGGCGTTCAGTTTGTCGGCAAAACCCGGCATCTGCGTCGCCACCCGCCCGTCGCGGATGACGTTGAGCGCTTCCGGTTTGCGCAGGCGCTCCAGGTTTTCCGGCAACAGCGCCGGGCCGACGCCACCCAGGCGCGTCTCGCCGTGGCAGGCGGCGCAGTGCTCCTGATAGCGTGTGCGTACGTCGCCAGCGGCGGCGGTGCCGGCGATAGTGACGAGAGCGGCGATGAGGCATCGCCGGAAAAGGCGGTGCAGCAAGCTCATGATGCCCTCCGGATGGTGACGGTGCGGCTGCTGGTCGCTCGCTCAGCATCCATGGCGACGCCGACCTCAGAGTCCTCGAGATAACAGCCGGGATCCTCGGCCCACGCGTCGCCCGTCAGCTGCTGGGCGCGGACGCGCGTGTTGCCGTTGCAGATGTCGAAGTGCACGCATTCGCCGCAGCGCCCGCCGACCTGGCGCGGGAAGCGCTTGAGGCCCGCCAACAGCGGATCGGAGAGGTCCATCCAGATTTCGGAGAAGGGGCGCTGGCGAACATTGCCGAGGCTGTAGTGCCACCACATTGTATCGGGATGCACGTTGCCCAGATTGTCGATGTTGGCGACGTTCACCCCTGACGAGTTGCCCCCCCATTGCACGAGCCGTGCACGAATGTTCGCTGCCCTTTCCGGGAAGCGCCTGTGGACCCAGTGCAGGAAGTAGACGCCGTCGGCATCGTTGTTGCCGCTGGTGAACTCCTTGCGCAGTCCGCGTTCCTGGTACTGCCAGCAGGTCTCGAAGAGCAGGTCCATCGCCCAGCGCGTCAGCTGGTGCTGGGCGTCCTGGCGGCGGTTCTTGTTGCCGCGACCGGCGTAGTTGAGGTGCGAGAAGTAGAAGCGGTCGATTCCCTCTTCCTCGACCAGGCGCAGCAACTGCGGCAGATCGTGCGCGTTCTCCTGGGTCATCGTGAAGCGGACGCCGATTTTCAGGCCGAGGTCGCGGCACAGGCGGATACCGTGGAGCGAGGCCTCGTAGGCTCCGCTCATCTGCCGAAAACGATCGTGGGTCGCGCCGATTCCGTCGAGCGACACGCCGACGTAATCGAAGTCGCAGCCGGCGATGCGATCAATGTTGGCGGAGTCGATGAGGGTGCCGTTGGAAGACAGGCCGACGTAGAAGCCGAGCGACTTGGCGTGGCGTGCGATGTCGAAGATGTCGGGTCGCAGCAGCGGCTCGCCGCCGGAGAGAATCAGCACCGGCACGCGAAAACGCCGCAGGTCATCCATCACGGCAAACACTTCTTCGGTTGTCAGTTCGCCGGGGAAATCCCTGTCGGTGGAAATCGAGTAGCAGTGCTTGCAGGTCAGGTTGCAGCGCCGAATGAGGTTCCAGATGACGACTGGCGCTGGCGGGTTGTGCTTCGGCCCGGCCGGTCGCGGTGCCGAGAGCTCCTGCATGAATTGCGAGATGCGAAACATCCAGTGGTCCCCAGATCAAGTCCCGCAATTAGAGAGTAGTGACGGCCGGCTGGCGTTGACGTGGATCAAGCGCCTGCCAGCGCCGGCGTCGGCACCGCGACCGGGGCGGCAGAGCAGCTGCAGCGTCCCTGCCGAACGCTGCGCTCCCTGTCAGAGGGGAGAACGCCCGTGCCCTTCAGCCAAAAGCTCCGGCCTGTGTGTAGGCCATGACGCTGAACACGGCCCCCGTGGCGCCGAGCACCACCATCAAGCCATAGAAAATGTTGCGCATCCGCTTGCCCTTGAGAATCAGGCTGACCGCGCCCATGACGAGGCAGACCTGCAGAAAGAAGGTGGCGATGTCGAAGGTGTCGCCGGCGGCGCCCAGCATCTTGGCTTCCGCTTCCCATTCGCGGGCGCCCTTGACGGCGCCGAGCTTGCCGTCCTCTTCAAGTACCCAGTTCTCCTGCCCGACGGCGGCCGAGCCGAGGAGGATCTCCTTGCGCTCCTGCTTGTAGCGGGCGATGTCCTTGTCGAGCGTCGCCATCAGGGTGCCCATGCGGGCTTCGCTCTCGGGAGGAATCACGCGCGACTCGAGGAGTATCCGCAGCATGTCGCGCTGCCCTTCGACCAGCGACTGCTTGATTCCCTTTGCCTGAAACCAGTCGAAGGCGTTCGCCTTCTGGTTGTGAGCGATGATTTCGTCGTCCCCGTACTTCCCGGCTCCGAGGTCGTTTATCGCCAGCACTGCTGCCAGAACGGCCAGCGTCAGGCCACAGAGCATCTCGAAGGTGTTGGACGTCTCGCTTTCATCACTCATCGTGCGTCTCCTCTCTTGGTCACGTTCGGAAGCGCGAATTCTAGCGAAGGTGCAGCTCTTGTTGCCGGGAAAAGTACGGCGAGCCTCCATGCCTGATGCGACGATGGGCAGCCGGACAATCCGGCGTGGCGCGGGCTGCGCTTGCTCAGCTTATGAGCAAGGGGACGGCGATACGAGGGCGCCCGTGGGGAGACACGCCAGTCGATCGCACAGCCAGCCAAAGCCCACTCGCTCCTGCTCCAGTCGCAGCCTGGGCTGGTGGCGATCGAATCTGAGGTCGTCATAGACGCTAGCCTCTTCGTCCGTGAGACGCGACAAGTCGTGGCGTGCAGGCTCGGGTTCCGCGCCCCAGTGTGAGCGATGGGCAAGCAGCGTTTCCCGGTCCATGACGAAGGACGCCGCGCGCGGGAAGTAGCCACGCAATTGGTCGAGGATGGCGAATCCGTGGGTGTCGATGTCGCCCCAGTAGTACAGCTGGCATCGATGCAGCCACCCGGCGCGCGACAGCGCCTCCCAACCGTAGCCAGCGCCGAAGACGACGATGGCTCCCGCCACCTCCGGGAAGGCGAGGAAGTTCGTCTCGTTCTCGGTGATGAAGACTCGCGCGACGGGCAAGACCAGCGCCGCAAAACTGGTGACGTCCAGCGTGATGTCGGGCAGCACACCCGGCAAGGCATGGCAGCCAGGCAGGCTGGGTAAGGCCGGGTCGAGCAGACGAAACCGAATCCGGACAGGCTTGTCCAGGAAGCCGAATCGGCGAGTGAACTGCGCGACGCCCATAGCTCCAGTCTCGACGACACCTGGCGGCAGAGCCAGGTCCAGCAACTCGCCCAACACGCCTCTGTGGGCCTCGATGAACTTGCTGTCCACCCCGCGCACGTCGACCTGGCGCAGGTACACGCCCGGGCCAGGATGTGCTTGCAGCCATGCGACGACGGCCAGAAGACGCTCCCAGCGGTCGGCCAAGTCCAGAGCCCGAATCGCCCGCCGGGATAGCCACGGCAGCAGCGCTGGCTGCATGGCTGCCGTCTGCCGCCACATGGCCTCGAATCGCTGCGCTTGACGGGCCTTGCCGATGAAGGCCAAGGCATCGTGCAGAGTGTCGAGCCAGACAGCCGCGGGAAGCCGCTGCGTACCTTGAACGCGGTGGTTTCGATCCCGCCATTCGATCCGAACCTTCGGGGTATCGGCGACGGTGCGTACCCAGTCACGCACGGCCTCGAAGCGATCGGACAGGTCCGCAGCGCTGGGGGCCTTCAGGTTCAGGTGCAGGGGCCACGAAACGGCGTCCGTTACCGCCGCCCGCAGTAAGTCGCCACGATCCCACAAGCGTTGGACCTGAGCGCGTAGATCTGCCGGCGTGGTCCAGCTCATGGTGCCGCGCCGTCTCCGTCAGCCCTTGCTTCGGCCATACCTTTTGCCTTCTGCGTCCGGTACTCCTCGATCGACAGGCAGCGCAACCGCGAGTCGCGCCCGCCCTCGTTGTGCACGAAGCCGACGCTGGCCACGAAGGGCTCGATAATGGGGATTTTCTGCAGCGGCGTGACGATCAACAACTGCAGGTTGAGCTGCTGGAACAGGCGCAGCCCGTACTGCGCCGACTCGTCCGACCCGCGACCGAAAGCTTCGTCGATAAGGACGAAGCGGAACGACCGCGAACGCACGGCGCCCCACTCCAGCCCGAACTGGTAGGCCAGGCTCGCAGCCAGCACGGTGTAGGCCAGCTTCTCCTTCTGACCGCCCGACTTGCCGCCCGAGTCCGAGTAGTGTTCGTGCTCGGCACCGTCGGCGCGCCAGCGCTCACTGGCCGAGAACAAGAACCAGTTGCGCACGTCGGTGACCTTGGCGGTCCAGCGCCGGTCAGCGTCCGACAGTCCTTCGCGGCCCCGGAAGCGGTCGATGATGGCCTTGACCTGCAGGAACTTGGCTTCCGAATACTGTTCGTCCGCCGAGCCCGTCATCGCACCTTCGGTGCACGCCCGCAGGTCCTGCTGAAAGTCCCGGATCTCCGCATCCGGGCTGGGCAGTGCCACCAGCTTGATGTACCGGCCGGGGTTGTAGTCGATGGCTTGGAGCGACTGGTTGATGAAGTCGACGCGCTCCTTGATCGTCTCCCGCTCGCGGGCGAGCTGGGCGTTGAAGTTGGCGATCTCGTTGATCGTGTTGACGTTGAGCAGCTCTTTGAAGCGGGCCTCGAAACGCGGCAGGTCGTCGCTCCTCAAGCCGG
Organism: Accumulibacter sp.; assembly: GCF_036625195.1. Classification (NCBI taxonomy): domain Bacteria; kingdom Pseudomonadati; phylum Pseudomonadota; class Betaproteobacteria; genus Candidatus Accumulibacter; species Accumulibacter sp. The sequence continues at coordinate 1,582,162 of NZ_JAZKUG010000001.1, read as the reverse complement.
CAAGCATCCGCTCGTACTCGGGTAGCGCCGCCAGGCTCACGTCCATCTCGACGGTCTCGGCCTTGAACTCCTCCTTGAAGCCGCGCATGGCGTTGACGATGCGCTCGGTCAGTCGGGCCAGGCGCTTGTCCTCCGCGTCGATGCGCTCCTGCAGCCACTTGCGCACCTCCTGTTCGCGGTTGTCGCAGGACTCAACCGACAGCTGATGCTCACCCAGCGCTTGCGAGCGCCAGCCATCCAGTAGCTCGATCTGCGCCTCGGTCAGCGGCGCATCGTCCCAAATGCGAACCGTCTGATTCCGCAGGTCCTGCGCAGTCGCATGCTTGGTTGCGACCTCTGCACGCTTATCCCGAGCCTCGTCGCGCCTGCGTTCTGTATCCGCGAGGCGGTCTTGCGCCGCCTTGAGCTGACGCCCGAGCTCCTGCAGCGTGTCCGATGCGGCTTCCAGCCGTGCACGTTCCTCGGTGAGTGCGGCAATCTGGCGGGCCAGGCTCATCCAGTCGATGTCCGCGAATCGGGTGAACTCCTCCAGCCGTGCGAGCGTTTCCAGCCGTCCCTGTAGCTCCTTGCGTGCCTGCTGAATCTCGGCGATCCGTTGACCCAAGGTGGCCAACCTTTCCTCCAGGCGCAGCCGCTGATCGCGCAACGCACGCAGCTTGTCGGCGTTACTCCAGCCGAGCACGTAGCGGCCGCGGTCGTCGATGCGGCTGCGGTCATCCTTCTCGTGTCGCCCGCTCGGGTCCTTGATCTGACCGGCGCGCGTGATGGCGCGAGCCTCGCGACGGAACTGCTCGCCCGTATCGCAGCAGGCGACGTCGAAGCGTTGGCGAAGTTCCTGCTCCAGCCACTCGTAGTGCGGCGAATCCGGTTTGATGACAAGCTTTCGCACCAACGACTGCGGATGCAGGCTGGCACCGCCAGCGCCATGACTGGCCTTCCTCTGCCGCACATGGAAGTACACCAGCCGGGCGCCCAGATGCTGGCGGTCCACCCAGTCTGCAACAGTTTTGTAGTGTGCGTTCGGGACCAGCAGCGCAAGACCGAAGCCACGCAGCAGCCGTTCGGCGGCGCCTTCCCAATCGCGCTCGTCTTCACGCACTTGGATGAGCTCGCCCGCGAAGGGCAGTTCGTCCTCACCGATGGCCAGCGCCGCACATAGCGCATCGCGGATGCGGACCTGGGCGGCGTCGATGTTGCTCTTGCGCCGTTGGAGACTTTCGATCTCGTCGGACAAGGCGGTGTGCTCTTCACGGCCCTTGCGGAAAGCAAAGTCTTCCTCGCGCTCGCGGTTGTCCAGGTCGGCAATGCGTTCGCGCAATCCCTCGGCGCGCTGGGCAATGCTCTGCTGCTGGGTGAGGAAGCCTGCTTCGTCGGCCGGTGCCGCCTCATCGATGCGGGCCAGCAGCGCTTGGAAGCGGTCCGACTTCTTCTGGCGTTGCTCTTTGTCCTGTTCCAGACGGCGGATCTCCGCCGCCAACTCTTGCAGGCGATCACCGCCGTTGTCTCGCAGGGCCCGCTCCAGACGGCCGACTTCAATGCGCTCGGTCTCACGCTGCGCGTCCAGGCGCTCGATCTGCACGTCGAGCCGGGCGGCATCGTCCGCCAGCAGGCCGATGCGGCGGTCCAGCAGCCCGCCCTTGAGCCGGGCGAAGTACGGCCGGAGCTGGTCGCGCGCATCCCGCCAGCCCTTGATGTTGGCCACCAGCGCCTGGTGGCGCGCACCGTCCTCGACCAGGGGCGTCAGCAAGTCCACCTGCCGCTTGGCCTTGAGCACGGCCTGATGTGCGCGGTCCAGGTCATCGAAGTGGCGGATCAGCGCCTCGATGCGGCTGCCCACGTCGAAGGGCTCCAGCATGTGGCTGCGCACGAAGTCGGTGAGGTTGCCCACCGACTTCATCGAGACGGTCTGGTGGAACAGCTCCAAGGCCTGCTCGTGCTCGATGCCGAAGCGACGGCGGAACCAAGCGCCGTAAGGCGGGAAGCTGTCGAACAGCTCGCAGCCCGCGCCGCGCAGCTTCTTGCGCAGGACGGTGATGTCGCTGCCGAAGCCGCGGAAGTCATCGGCGATGGCAAGCACCCGCTCGGTGGCCACGAACAGGCGCGCGGGCTGGCCCTGCGGGTCCTTCAGCCAGAAGACTTGGGCCAGCGTCACGGCCTGGTCGTAGCCCTCGTTGCGGAAGACACCGAGGATGACCGAGTAGCTCGACGCATCGCGCAGTGCCACAGGCTTGGCGCTGCCCGTGACCTCGTTGCGCTCGCTCTTGTAGTGGCCCAGCACATAGGAGCGCAAGGAGCGCTCGCGGGCATCCGCCCCGGCCGCCTTGTTGTAGGCCACACGATGCGCCGGCACGAGCAGGGTGGTGATGGCATCGACCAGCGTGGACTTGCCCGAGCCGATGTCGCCGGTGAGCAGGCCGTTGCGCCCGTCGAGCTCGTAGCGCCAGACACGCTTGTCGAAGGTGCCCCAGTTCAGCACTTCCAGCCGCTGCAGCCGAAAGCCCACCCGGCTGTCGTCGGCCACGAAGTCCAGGCTGAGCGTCGGCGCCTCAAGCATCGGGCACTCCTTTGCTGGCCCCCACCTGGTCGGTCGATTCGGGCAGCGCGGCGGACAGCGCCGTGCGGTAGACCGCCAACCGCGCATCGAACTCGGCCAGCCACTGCGCGTCCACGAAGGCCTTCAGGATGCGCCGCACCTCGTAGTGGCCTCGGTCGTGCGCAGGGCCGGTGGCGGCCTTGAGCCGGCGCAAAAACCCCAGATCGACCACCTTGGTGATGCTCGCGTCCACCTGGTCGATCAGCCGAGCCTCGTTCGTGCCATCGGGCAGAAACACCCGCATCAGCTCGGCGATCTCGTCGCGGGAGAGCACCAGCCGCGTATCGCCACCGCCGGCGTCGAACTCGGCCAGGCGCTTGCGCAGCAGCGCCAGCATCAGGCTCACCGGGTAGGAAAGCGGCCGGCGTGCAACGAGCCGAGGCAGGCGGGGCGCTCCCTCGGACTCATCCGGGTCCGGGCGGCTCTTCAGAAAGGCGTGGCCCTCGGCCTCGTCCAGCACCAGGTCGAGCAGCAGCACGGCGGCCTGTTCCCTGACTCGCGCCTGCAGGCGCAGCAGGCTGGCCCATAGGCGCTCGTCATCCTCGCGGTAAAGCACACCCTTGAGCAGGTGCACCATCAGCTGCGACAGCTCGGGCACGGCCGGCAGCGCGCTGGGCGGGGTCTCGACCGGATCGTTCTCGTGCAGCGCGTCGTTCATGTCCTTCTCTCCCTTGGGCCCCGAGCCTTCAGCGGGTGAAGATCACGCGCGGCAAGCGAGCCTCGCGCGTCACCGCATCGCCCGCTGCGCTGCGGGCCTGCCAGCGGATCGGCTCTTCCACCGCTTCATCGACGAGTGCGCGCAGGCCGTCGAGCGCGTCGCTGCCATCTCCCGCGTGGGCCAGCTCCAGATAAGCCACCAGCTCGGCCAAGCCCTGCTGCAAGGGCTCGCCATCCAGCAACTCGCGCAGCGTGATCTGCGGCTGGCGGCGCAGTGCACGCTGGACGGCCGACCGCAGGCGCGCCTTGTCCACCACGATCTGGTCGAACAAGCGCGCGGTGTCGATGTCGGCATCAAAGGCCACGAGCGCCAGATCAGCCAGGCGTGGCTTCACGCTCGGCGTGAACAAGGGTCGCTCCAACGGCAGTTCGACGTCCGCGCCCCTCGCGTCGATGTGCATCACCGTGCCGGTGGGCGGGGCCTCGCGGCGCCGAGTGCCTTGCTCTCGATGCCGTGCAGCAAGTCCAGGATGCGGCGGTTCTCCAGGAAGGCCCGGTCGTCCAGGAACCGGCGCAGTTGCTGCGACAGCTGGGCTACCGTGCGCTGTGTGTGTTCGCCGGCTTCCAGCCAGTCGTGGTGCACGCGGCGGGTGCGCGGCTCGGGTTTCAGCGCCGCGACGGCGGGCAGTGCCAGCACCTGATCCAGCCGCTCGGAGAGCTCCTCCTGACGCCGGCTGGACATGAGGAAGTCCCAGAAGGCGCGGAAACTGCGGCCCTGGTCGGAATCACCAATGGCATCGCGCTCGCCCATGATCTCATCGAGCAGCGCACCCTTGGCGCCTTCCCACAGCGCGATCTTCTCACGCACCTTGCGGTCGAGCAGGCGGAAGTTCTGTTCCACCTCGCGGAAGTCGGCCAGCAACTCGCGCGCCAGTTGCTGGAACTGCTGAAACCGGTCCTTGACCGCCGTGTCGTCCAGCAGTGGCACGTCGCCCGCCAGCACGCGGGCGATCTCGGCGTCCAGTTCGTCGCGCTTCTTGCGCAGGTCCGCGACCCGCTTGATCGGATCGGCCTCGGTGCCGGCGCTGATCTGTTCCAGCAGCGCGAACAGGGTCAGCAAGCGCGACTCGGTGCCGACGAACGGCCGCTCGGTCAGCGACAGCAGCCAGGTGATGGCCTTCTCGGTGGCCGGCGTCAGTTCGAACTGCGCCTCGTCCGTGCCCGGCTTGTAGAACTTGCGCAGCCAGCCCTTGTCGTGCGCGGCCCAGTCGTTCAGGTATTCCTGCGCGCCCTTGGGGTAAGCATCGGGTCCCAGCTGCTCACGCAGGGCGAACAGTTCATCCTCGAGCACCTCGGCGAGATCCGCCTCGCTCATGACGCGGACGTTGGGCGCCACGAACACCCGGTGCAGGAAGCTCACCACCAGCGGCGCATGCGGCGAGGCCAGCAACCGCCAAGCGGGGTGGCGGTCGCGCAGGATGGTGAGGGTGGCATGGTCCACAGTGACGAAACCGCGGGCTCAGTTCTTTGGAACTGGCGAACGAGGCAGCTTCTCCTCGATCCACTCCCACCGCTTGTCCTTGACCATGACGAAGCGGCAACGCCCCTCGGACAGGGCCGCCCAAAGGCCGCCGATCAGCCGGTCATCGTCCGCGGTGACCCACCGGTCCGCGCCCTTGTATTCGACGGCCAAGATCGGCCCGGGCTGGTTTGCGGTGCCCGTCAGCTGACACAGGAAGTCTGGGTAGAAGCGCCCATTGGCCTTCTGCAGGAAGAACGAACTGCCTTCGCGCCGAACGAGATTGCGCACCCAGAACTGGATGCGTCCTTGCTGCGCTTGGACGTCCAGCCAGCAGGCGCACTCGAACTCCTCCTTGCTGTCGAAATCGCCGACGCGCCCATAGAAGTGCTTCCGGAAGTCGAAACGCCCGAAACGGCCGTCGTAGTCACGGCTGGGCGCGTAGGCCTGCGCTTGGAACTCGAAGGCGTATTGATCGGTCACGGCGACGCGCGATGCCGCATCGTCACCGAACAGTACCTGCTGGAACGTCTTGCTGACCGCCTGCCTGCGCAGGTCACGTATGCGCGCCTCCAGCAGGTCGCGCAGCAGGAACTTCTGGAGATTGGCACGGGTCGGCGTGAAGCCGTCCCGGCGCAGAAGTTCGGTCAGCCACTTGGCCACGAAGGCTTGCTTGCTGGCATGGGTGAGTGAAGGCTCGGGCAGGTTCTTGCAGAGCCATGTTGCGAGGCGCACCTCATCCCAGTGCTCAGGCTGATAGACCAGCCCAAGGTCACGTTGCAGATCGGGCAGGAAGCGCGAAATGACCTTGCCACTCTCGGCATCGACATCGATCTCTCCCCCCTCGGAGATCTTGAGGCCCGCGCCCAACGCCGTGATGTCGTCACCGCTCGGCGCGGCGTCGTACGTCGACAAGTCCCACGGGTAGTCGAGCACCTCCGGGTCGTCGAACAGTTGGAGCTCACCCTGCATGCGCAGAGCAAGCTGCGGCACGCGAAAGCGCGCCCCCAGTTCAGCGGGCGTCTGAAAGAACTCGATGGCCGTGGTGCGGCTTACTTCGGCCGCTTCGACGATGGCTACCGCAGCGGCTTCGCTGGCGACCGACGCCTTGAGCACCTCGGCTTCATCTTCGGTCAGCGGCGTACTGATGGTCAACGTATTGAGCTTGCCGTCCCAGCTGACCTTGTCGCGGACAGCCTTGGACACGCTTCTAAGGTCGAGCTTCTCGGTCAACGTGATCGCCACCGGCCGAACCACGACGCGCCCGGAGTGACCTTCCAGATCTAGCCGATCCTGCTCGGCTTTGGCCGTAGTGACGAACTCGGTCACCTCGCGTCGTTCGAAGCCCGCGCCCGCCACCAGCCGGTCTCGCAGCGCACCCGCGGTCTCGGCAAAGTTTCGTGACACCACGAAGGCATAGGACTGGTTCAGCGCCTTGGCCTGCCGGTGGCTGGCCCCGGGTTGACGCAGCACGCGGCCGAGCAACTGCTCCACCGCCGTGGCCGACGACAGCGAGGCCATGCTCACCAGGATGTAGGCGAAGGGGCAGTCCCAGCCCTCGGCCAGCGCCTTCTGGGTGATGACGAATTTAACTGGACATGCCGGGTCGGCAATGCCCAATTTGTATTCGGCGTCGATCTGCTCCAAGCCCCTTTCGTCGCCGGTAGCAACCACGATCTCGCTGGTCGGTATGCCGTGGTTGGTGACCAACTCTTTCTTGACGTGTTCGACGTTCAGCGTCTCCACCCCGGCGCGTCGCGGCCCCGCTTGGATCAGCACCAGCGGCCGCAGGTAGGGGCAGCCCGCGCGGCGTTCCTCGTCAGCCAGCTTGTGCAGCGCGTCGCGCCGGCCGATGGCGTCGGCTAGGCATTGCTGCCAATTCGGTTCGGTTTCCAGCACCACCGGCAGCTTGATCATTTCCTCCGCCTTCAATTCGGCGGCGGAGACGCTGTGCAGCACGTTGCTGGGCGTATGTTCCAAGTCGGGCGTGGCGGTCAGTTCCATCACGCCGCTGGGGCGGAAGCGCGCCAGCATTTCGAAAGCCAGCTCGGTGCGGCTGTTGTGCGCCTCGTCCACTACCACGAAGGGCCGACGCTGGCGCAGCACGTTGGCCAGCGAGCACGGCGTCGTGCGTTCGGTGCCTTCGCCCTCGCTCAGCAAAACGTCGCGCTGTGTGCGCGAGAGGTTGTCAAAGTGGTGCATCAGCGCACCGCTGCTCTGGTACACCTTGCGGGACTCCTCGTCCTCCACCTGAAACGCCTGCCGGGTGGCGACGATGATCGTGGTCGAGGTGTCCAACGTCGCACGGGTCACGCTCTTGGCCTCGTCGAGGTCCATCACCGTGATGGGACCGGCCTCGCGCAGCCCCGTGTGGTACGGGTGCAAGTGGTCGCGAAGGGCGCGCAAGGTCTGCTCGCGGATGGGCTTGCTGGGCACCAGCCATAGGATCACGCTGTATTCGCAGCGCAGCAGGTGCGTGTTGACCAGCGCCACGCTCTTGGCCGCCAGCCAGGTCTTGCCGCCGCCAGTGGGCACGCGCAGGCAGAAGTACGGCATGTCGGGCGGGAAACCCGACAGCGGGTTGTACGCATTGCCACGGCCCCACAAGCGCTCCGTGGTGGCCGCAAAGGCGATTGAGGGCGACGACAGCTCGTGGCAGGCCTTGAAATAGGCCTCGACGCTGTCAAGCACTTGCTGCTGGTAGGTCTTGGGGGCGAACGTGCTCATGACTTACACCTCCAGCGCGTAAGGGGTCTGCTTGAAGGTGATGCCCTCTCGTCCTGCGCGGCTACCCATGCGGTTGGCAGCGGCATAGATCACCTTGGGGCCGGCGAACCTGGGCAGCACATTGAACACTGGGACGGTGAGCACGTTACCGCCCGCGGATGAACGATCTTTGAGGATGCCGTTGTAGAGCAGGTAGATCGCCCGCCCCTCGTGTACGCCGAGCAGCGGCGAGTCGGCCTGACCCGCGTAGCCGGTGCCGGTCTCGGCGAACCAGACAAACTCGGTCAATTGGGCGAACGTCACGTCGCTTCGGATCTGGCCTTCAGCATCGAACAGAGGTTCCGCTGAGAGACGGCAGAACTGGAAGCTGCCGCCGAGAGCGTCGACTACAGCGCCGTTGCCATTGACGTGACCGGACGCGACGCGCTTGATTCGTTCGGATGTCACATTTCGCGCAATCTTGTCATCCATCTCCACGAGGATGAACCGGCGATTCCCAGCGTCCTCGGCGTTTTGCTTCAGTACGGCGTGCGCAGTGGTGCCAGTCCCCGCGAAAGAGTCGAGGACCAAGCTATCCGGCGGAGCGCAGTAAGAGATCACACGCTGCATTAGCGCCAACGGCTTCGGAAATGCAAATACGCGTTCGTCGAGAATCTCGTCGAGCTCTCGTGCCCCAGACTGGGTTTTGAACTCCGGCCAAAAGCTGGATGCCGGCATTCGTTCTTGCGTCTCGGACAAAAAGCGCTTCTTGCGAGGCCAGCCGGTTGCGGGGTTCGGTGGCCACCAGATGCGGCTTTCGGACAAGAGCCGCTCGTAGCCAGCACGATCGGTGATCCAGCCCTTAGCCGGGTCGGGCTTCCACACGTTCGTCGTACCCGGCTGCTCCATGTTGTAGTCATGGAGCTTGGGGCGCTCGGAGGCAGTTGCCTTTCCCTTGAGGGGATCAGTGACGTATGGTCCCCTCGGATCGTTATCTGGGTTCCTAAAGTCTGATCGGTCGATTACGCGCCCTTCAATCCTTGACGATTCGGACTTGCCATAGACGAAGATGTATTCATGGTCGGGAGAGAGCCGCGTCTTAATGCGGTTGTCTGTGTTGCGCGTGTTCCAAACGATCGTTGCGATCCGATTCCTAAACCCAAAAATCTCGTCCAACAGGAGTCGAAGATGGCCAGCTTCGACGTCGTCCAACGAAACTAGGATCACTCCGTCGTCCGATAGGAATTGCCGCAGCAGCGTAAGCGTTCAGCGCACCCACCCCTGGGCGCGCGGGATCACACTGGCTTTTTGAGCGGCAGCAACTCGTCGATGCGGCTGTTCGGCCAGGAGGGGAGTTTGTCCAGGGTGTCGGTCAGCCAGGCCATCGGCTCGATGCCGTTCAGGCGGGCGGTTTCGAGCAGCGATTGAATCGCCGCGGCGCGTTGGCCTGCCGCCTCGGAACCGGCGAACAGCCAATTCTTCTTCCCGATGGCGATCGGGCGAATGGCATTCTCGACCGGGTTGTTGTCGATCGGGTAGAAACCGTTCGTGGCGTACCGGGCCAATGCCGGCCAGCGCCGCAGACTGTAGTCGATCGCCTTGGCCAGGGCACCGCCGTCGGCCACCGATCGGCGAGTGTTCTGGAGCCACAGGTGCAGGGCTTCGAGCAGCGGCTGACTGGTTTCCTTTCGTCGTCGGGCGCGTTCCTCGACCGCCTTCCCTTTCGCCGCGTCCTCGATGGCATACAGCTCGCCGATGCGGCGCAGGGCCTCCGCGGCAAGGGGACTGCGATTCGCCTGATGGAGGTCGAAGAACTTCCGCCGGGCATGGGCCAGACAGGCGAGTTCGATCACCTCGCCACGAAACAGCGCCTGGTAGCCGGCGAACTCATCGACCATCAGCGCACCTTGCCAGTCCGCGAGGAACTCCGCCACATACTTCCCACCCCGGCCGGGCTGGTAGTCGAAGACGACGATCGGCGGATCGCTGGCCAAGGCATTGCTGCGATAAGCCCAGAGATAGGCCCGCTTGGTCTTGCCATTGCCCGGATCGAGTTGCTGCACCGGGGTTTCATCGGCATGCAGCACCGTCCCCTGGCGCAGCAGTTCGGCGAGACGCAGCCAGAGCGGTTCCAGGGCGACGCCGATGCGGCCGACCCAGTCGGCCAGCGTCGAACGCGACAGGGTCACCCCCGAGCGGGCGGCCTGCCGTTCAAGACGGTAGAGGGGCAGATGATCGGCGTACTTGCTGACCATCACCCAGGCCAGCAAGGCCGGTGTCGCCAGACCGCCGTCGATGACCGAAGCCACAGCCGGTGCGGCGGTGAGGGTTTCGCAGGGCCGGCAGGCGTACTTGGGATAGATGTGGCGCTCGACGAAGAACTCGGCAGGGACGATGCTGAGCTTCTCGGTCACGTCCTCGCCGATCCGCACCAGGGCCTGACCACATTGCCCACAGGTGCAGGTTTCCGGCTCGTGCAGGTGCTCGACACGCGGCAGTTCCTCGGGCAGGGGCTGACGGCCGGCGCGGTCGCGTTTCGGTTTCTCGGCGGGCAGCTGATGCGGCCCCATTTCGGCCGCCTGGCGCCGTTCGGCCAGGCGGGCTTCGCAGGCGGCCAGGTCGGCAGCGAGCGTTTCGTCGAAGAGGTCCCGTTCGCCGGCGGCCAGGGACTCGCTCTTGACGCCGAACTTCATCCGCCGCAAATAGGCCAGTTCGAGGGTCAGCTTCTCGATCTTGGCATCGCGCCAGCGAATCTCCGTGGCGTTGGTCTTGACCTGTTCGAGCAGTCCACCGAGCCGATTCTCGGCCCAGAAAACCAGTTCTGGCGAGGGTGAGAAGGAGGCAAGTTCGCTCGCTAAATCCATGGTGAATTATACCATCAAGATGCTCAGAAGGACGTCTAAGACACGGATTTTGCGTGCTTTGTGCAAAATACAGTGCGCCCTTATACGTGCCAGCTGGCGGGTGCGGGCGCGTCCCGGCGTTGCCAGTCTACGCCGGCGATCAGCCAACGCCACTGCGCCGTGGTGAGGGCGAAGACCGGGTCGCTGGCGCTCGGCCAGGTGAAGGAGCCACGGTGCAACCGCCGTTGCGACAGCCAGACGCCGGTGCCGTCCCAGACCAGCAGTTTGAGCCGGCTGCGGCGCCGGTTGGTAAAGGCGTAGGCGGTGCCGTCACAGGGGCTGCGCCCAAGACTGGCCTGGATGCGGGCTGACAGGCCATCAATGCCCAGGCGCATGTCTACCGCTTCGACGGCCAGCCAGATGCGCTCGGGCACCGCCCCGAGCGGCGCGTTCATGCGCGCTCTCCCCACAGGGCCGTCAACCACCCAGCCGGTGGCAACGCGGCAAAGTCGAGTCGCCAGCCCTGGGGGCTGTGGAGCGACAGGCTCGGCGTTGAGGCCACGGCATTGGCAACCCTCACTGCAGGAACCAGGGTCAGTGGGCCTCTCGCTCCGCTCGATCCTCGACCCTTCGCCAAGCGCAGGTGCCAGTAACTGAGCGAATGGCTGCTCAGCCCGTGCCGCTCACAGTACGCCTTCTGGCTGCCGCCGCTCGCCCGCCAGGCGTCCACATGCCCCCGCCACCGCGCTTCTCGTTCCCCTGCCTTGTCCATCTCTTCCTCCTGAAAAAAAACCTGGAGGTTGCTCCACTTCTCGCGGGTTTTACAGGTGGTCGGGATGGACGCTTACGCAGCAGCAGCAATCGCGGGTACATCATCGACAGCCAGCGGTCGTGCCGGTCCAGCGTCTCGCCCTCCTTGCCGACCACCTCGCCCAGCCATTTGCGGATCTCCGGGCTGTTGACGTTGTCGTTGTAGACCCAACCCTCGTTGCCGGTGTTGTACGGCGGGTCGATGTAGATGCACTTCACCTGCCCCGCATACCGGGGCAGCAGGGCCTTGAGCGCATCCAGGTTGTCGCCCTGCACGATCAGGTTGCCGCTGCCGCTGTCGCCGCAGGAGAGGGCGGGCACCGGCTCCAGCAGGCGGAAGGGCACTTCCTTGTGATGCTTGATGACGGCTTCCTTGCCGATCCAGTTCAGTGTGGGCATGGCGCCGCGTAACCTTCAGTTCTCGCGGGCGTTGTTGCCGCCCGCGCCTTGTTCTTCGTCCGCGCTCCCGGCGCGCACCCAGTCGTCCACTTCGGACCGCTTGAACTTCCACAGACGCCCGACGCGGTGCGCCGGCAGCCCCCGGTGCTCGCGCCAGCGATAGACGGTGTCCTTGGCCACACCCAGGTGCTGGGCGACCTTCTCGACGGAAAGCCACGGTTCTGTGGTCATGAAGTCCGCGCTTGCCAATTGGTAGCGTCTCAAGTAGATCAAGACGGATGAGAGTCTATCAGGCGGAATCGCGTTTCCCAACATGACTCGCGGCAGCTATCGGCTGGCGCCGGCGCGCGCCATCAGGGAGTCTTCGCCTCATTGAAGGCGTCGAGAAGGCTGCGCAGTTCGCGGATGTCGTGTGCCGCCTCCGGGCATCTTCCGCCAAGAGCGGTGCGGAGTAGTCGACACGGGTGATACGGACTGGATTGTCGTTTCGCAAGTCAAGGATCCTGTCCCAGGAGTGCCGAAACTGGGCTACGCTACTGGTCAGGCAACTGGGATGGGTTTCTTGAGGTCTGTCATGAGGGAAGGGGAGTGTCGCCATGAAAATCGATCGTACCGACTTTGGCAGCATCACCATCGATGGCGCCACTTTCCCGCACGACGTCGTCATCCGCCTCTCGGGGGAGGTGCTCAAGCGCAAGAAGAGACTCTCCAAGCAGCACTATGGCACCTCGCATACCGTTTCCGTGGACGAGGCGGAATTCGTCTACGAGAGGGGCTGCGACACTCTGGTTGTGGGTACCGGTCAGTACGGCAACGTTCACCTGTCGCCGGAGGCTGCCGAATTCTTCACCAACCATGACTGCCGCGTGGTTCTGCAGCCGACGCCGCAGGCGATCAAGGCCTATAACAAGGCCAAGGGCAAAGCCATCGGGTTGTTCCATGTCACCTGCTGAGTGTTGCCAAGTCACAAGCGCCAGCTGCGCAGCGGACGGGCAAAGCTTCCGATTGTGCAGTCCAGTCTGGCGACGATCGGCAAGCTGATTGCGGGCAAGGTGATGAAGGCGATGATTCACATCTCGCCGCCGCAGCGTCGGCAGGCGAGCGGAAAAGCCTCATAGATCCGCGCGATCAGCAGCGCCCAGGCACAGCCGTTTCGCCTGACACCGGGCCTCAGGGAACCAAAGACTGTTTGATCAGGACGTGATCTCCCGGCTTGAGCAGGTTGAGCTCGCGCTCATCCGGCTTGAAGCCGAAGCTCGTTTCCGTGCCGAGACGACCCTGAAAGGGTTTCGCGTTGACCCAGACCACCCATTCAGATGCCGGCCCGTCCTCCCGAGGAGAACCGTCGATGACGAGCTTGAGGACGTGCCCGACCCGGTCGGATCCGAAACTGATTGTGACGCCGGGAACAATTCCCTCGCTCGCCTGTATGGCTCCAAGGATCGTCAAGCCCTCTTTCCAAGGAATGCTCGAGAAATGCTTGTGAGCGCCGTTGCTGTAGTCGATGGTCACCGCCACTGTGCTCATGCTTGGCTCTCCTTGTCGGGACTCCGCCGCCGTTGGAACGTCCGCAACGGCTTGCGGAAGGGATTGAAGAATAACCACAGGACTTCCGATGGCACTTTCGGAAGCGCCTCGTGCCTGGCAATCGCCGTCAAACTACAATTCCTGGCGAAGGACCTGAGCAACTCAAGCCGCGACTTCAGTGTGAAGACCGGCATCAGCCAGAAAGGTTTCCGCGTAGGTGACGGTTGTGGCCCAGGGCCCCCCGCATCACGCCTCCATCACAGCACCCCCTTCACGTTCTTGGCAACCTCATCGATCCCGGCGTCCGAATTCTTGTCGATGAAGTTGAACACCCAGCGGACGATCGCCCATCCCGACAGGCCGCAGCCGAAGATCAAGCCGCCCAGTGCGACGAGGCAGGTCACCTCTCCCTTCCCGTACCGATTGACCGCAGTTACCCTGGCCGATGATACTGAAGCCACCAAGAATTGCCATTTCCCTGCGTCGTCTCCTGGCTGCGAGCCGCCCACTTGAAAGAACCGACATGACCACTCTCTTCCTCACCGACGCCGACCGCGCGGCATTCGCTGCTGCTGCCGGTGCAGGTGTGCCTCCGGGCACCATCGTGCGTGACCTTGACGCCCTTCTGGACTCAGATCGCCACGCCAGCACTCCAGCCGGCCGCCTTGTGAACCGACGGCACAGCCTTATCCTCGATGAAACACAGCCAGCCCACCCTCGGTGCGTGGAACTCCCAGGCACCGCCGACGCGTATCGCAATCTGACCGCTCCGCCCCGACCACGCAGCCGTCGCACCGGCCGGAATCCGGAGACGGTCACCGTCGACCGGACTCGCCGGCGGCGTCCCGAGATCCGGGTCTTGTACGGACAGCACCACCACCGCAGCAAGTCGGTTGAGGTTGGCGGCCATGCCGTCCCTCCAGCCGGACTCCCTTCGTTGGAGCTATCCTGCCAGAGTCAAGCACTACGCGCGAAGGAGGGACACGATGGCCGGCTTTGAGAATTACGCTGAAGAGATCCGGGAGATTGAGCTAGAAATTGAGCGGAAGGGAATTGTTCTCGGTATCGACTGGACGGATGACGTCCAAGTGCGGGCTCTGGCCAAGGAAGCGCTTGACCAGTCCGCTGCCGAGATCAAGCTTGCTGCTTCCAGCCCTTTCGACCGCAAGCTCATGGCCAAGGTTGACCTGTTCGGCCTTGCCGGCATCATGCTCAAGACGATGGAGGAATGTGCTGGTGTGGGATTCGAATGCCACGGAGGCCCAGCCTGGAAGGCGTTTGGCAAAGCCCTTTGGGCTGAAGTTGAGCTCCGCAAGTGCAACCGGTAACCAGCCGGCGTTCTTCCCTGCGCTTGTCGTCCGGCTGAGAAGGCCTTCCTCGGACGACGGAATGGAGAGCTGGCATGGAGACGACGACCAGGAGGTTGCGGGTGAAGCGCGGGGCGGAGCAGTTTCATTCCCGACTGGTCGAAGGCGAGCACCCGTGAAACCGACTGGACCGACTTGAAACTCCTCCTTGAAGGCATCCAGCCGGGCGCATCCGCAAGCGCTACCTTCTCGGCAACGTGGCTCGGCCGCTTGAAGCAGAAGTGCTCATGTGGTGCGCATCGCTTACGTTCGGCCGGCAGGCTAGCTGGACCGAACCACGTTTCGGCCATCTTCCTTGGCCTTATAGAGGGCCTTGTCTGCCCGGCGTACCGCTCGATCCTCATCCTCATCCTCGCTCCGGGCCATTGCGACACCAATACTGACAGTCACTTGACCCACCACGGGAAAAGATTGATCGGCAACTGTGCGACGAACGACCTCAGCGGTCCGCAATGCGCCCTCGCGAGTCGTCTCCGAGAGGAGGGCCACGAACTCTTCCCCGCCGTAACGAGCAACGAAGTCTGTCGCTCGCAAGGAACTCGCGAGGACGGTCGCCATGTGCCGCAGGACGCGGTCACCAACTTCGTGGCCATAGCTGTCGTTGACCTCCTTGAACCAGTCGACATCGACAAACAGAACGGCATAAGGATGACCCGACCGTTTCAGGCGGAGAAACTCCATGCGTAGCCGCTCATTGGCAGACTTCCGATTGTGCAGCCCGGTGAGCGCATCGCGCCGCGCGAGTTGCTCCAGTTCCCGATTGGCGGCTACCAAGGCGGCAGAACGTTCCGCCAACAGCTGACCGGCCTGACGAAGAGCAGTGGCGACCTCGGCTGATTCCTGTATGGATACCTCTGGAATGGGCACCAACTGCCCGTTGCCCAAGGCGATGGCCGGTTCGGTCAGCGCACGCACAGATGCGGCGATGATGCGCCCTGCCATCCACGCCAAGCCGAGCCCGACGACGAGCAAAGTGGCCAGGCCCAAGCCCAGCCAAGTCATGGTGTGCATCAGATCCCGCTCCAACAACTGTCGTGGGATGCCAATGCCGACGCTCCAGCCCGTGACCGACGAGCGCCTCCAAGCCGACAGCGTCGGAGTCCCCTCGAGCGTGACCGTCTCCATCACACCCTCTGGAGATTCGCTGATGCGCTGGATGTACTCGGCCGTTCCCTTCCGGCCGATGAACTCTTCTGGAGCGTGGGTCCGCGCGGCAATGATGCCCGTGTGATCGAAGACTGCGGAGACCCATCCCGCTGGAAAGTTCTGTGCGACGAGGATGGCGTTGAAGTCATACGGTGACAAACCGATGCTCAGAACGTAGGCCACCTTCGTGTCGGAGATCACCGGCAGGTCGATACTGACCACGGGCCTGCGCAGTACGCCACCGATGTAGACCTCCGAGACCACGGGCTTTGCGGTCTCAAAGACACGGCGAAGCATTGCCGGATGGCCGTGCCGCGGCAAAGGCTCGCCGAAGTCCCGCAGCGTATTGATGATCTGCTGGCCGCTCTCGTCGCTGAGGACCACGTTCATCCCGACTTTCGTCGTTGCGATGACCTCGCGTGCTCGTCGGTGGAAGCCCTCCAGGTCTTGCCGGGTCAGGGCGTCGGAGGTGGCCAATACCTCGCCGACGGTCTGCGCCCTGAGCAACCGGCTATCAACGGCTTGAGCCATGGCACGTGCCGTGGCCATCAAGTCCCGTTCGAGTTGGGCACGTCCGTTCCGGTATTCCCGGGCGAAGAGGACCGCGACGCCCAGTATCCCAGGCAAGAGGCAGGCCAGAACCAGCCACACAAGTAGCGCGCCGATTCGCCAGCGGGTAGCAAAGCCGAATGACCGAACCCTGTTCACGTGCTTCGAGCCATCATCTTGGCAAGGTCCAAGGGAGCCGGTCCCAGCGAGTTTTTAAAGGGGGTCTTGGCATTCTGGAGTGGTTTCTGCCCCCGACCCTTGATGCAGATTATAGTTTGAGCTTGTCAGATTGCTCCCAGCAGTTCTCATTCAAAAATCCCTGGCAGGGGGTGGTGAGGTTCGGAACGGTTGGATGGGGCAAGTCAGCTGGTGTCTGTGTCGTTGGGAGCGAGGCTCTGCTGCATGAAGCGCATGAGGAGATCCCAGTCATCGAACGGCAGGTGCTGCAGCAAGGCGCGCAGGTGTTCGAAGAAGGTGCGGCGGGAAGGCAGCGTGGCGCGCACCGTGGCGTAAGGGGAGTCCATCCAGTCCAGGGCGGTATGGATCAAGAAGGCCAACAGGATCAGGGTAGCGAACAGGTTGGCCGAGAACTGTTTGCCGTGTCCGAAGTTGTGGTCGAAATGGTAGCCATTGGTCTGGAGGGTGTTGTTGTTCTCGTGGCAGTCGGCCGGAGGACTTGCACCCCCGGCCTCTCGCAGAACGGTTCGTGAACCTCTCGATTCACGCCGCGCCCATCAAGCAAATGCACCGACCATTCCTTTCTGCCAATGCACGAAGAGAGGGTTGACGCCGTTATTGAGGTAGCGCCGGGTGACGCGAACCGGCCGGCAAGGAAAGTGCTCGCTCCACAGTGGCCACAGGGGGGGGTCAAGGGGCATCGCGGACAGTGCCGCACGTTACACGGAACTGGAAGCCAATGCCATCGTGGTACTCGCTGTGGTGAGGGAATTGTATGAACGCGCTCGGGCGTCGAAAAAACCAAGGGAAACTTCTCTCGGGACGTGGCGGTTGGCATGCAGTCGCGCAAGGGCCGTCACCACCAGGACGGCGACTTCGCCAGCCCTGAAGCATGACCCGCGCAGCCCAGTCGTAGCAAGGCTTGACGGCCACCGCAAAAAAAACTTTCGCAAAGGAGGGCTAGACAATTTTCGAGGCCTTTGGCAGAATAGGCTGAGGTTAGCGGATCTGCGTTTCTGGTGAAGGTTGTGCGATGGATGCGATGACGCCGAGCAGTTGGGTGCACTGCGGCCGGGAGTTCAGTGCGCGAGAGGTTGCCGACATCTGCGCGACGGTGGCGTGGCTGCCCGGGTTGGCGCGCCATGAACTGGCGGCGACGCTGTGCGAGCATCTGGGCTGGGTGACGCTGACGGGGACGGCGAAGACCGGCGCCTGCCTGGAGTTCCTGCAGCGCTTGCAGGCGGCCGGCCTGCTCGTCCTGCCCGCACAGCGGGCCGCGCGGGTATCCCGTTCGACGCCACGCTGCCCGGCGCAGCCCCGGGCCGTTGCCGAGCCGATGGTCGAGCCGACTCCGGTGGAGGTTTCGCTGTCGGCCCTGGCCCCGGTCCGCCTGGAAGTGATCCGCGACACCGCCTTGGCGAAGCAATGGGATGATCTGATGGCGCGCTGGCACCCGCTCGGTTTCCAGGGTGCCTTCGGCTACCGGTTGCGTTACTTCATCACGGCGGGCGAGCTGCGGCTCGGTTGTGTCCTGTTGTCCGGTGCCGCCCGGGCAGTGGCCGTGCGCGACGACTGGATCGGCTGGACCGCTCAGACCCGGCGCCACAACCTGCCACGGGTACTCAACAACAGTCGCTTCCTGATCTTCCCGCACGTCCGCGTGCCGCATCTGGCCAGCCAGGTGCTCGGCCAACTCGCGCGTCGTGCGCGCAGCGACTGGCTCGAACACTGGGGCTTCGAGCCCCTGCTGCTGGAAAGCTTCGTCGACCCGCGCCAGCATGCCGGCACCTGCTACCGGGCTGCCGGCTGGCAATTGCTCGGAGAGACCAGCGGACGCGGGCTGGCCCGCCCTGGGCGGACCTATCACAGCACGCCTCGGCAAGTATGGGTCAAGCCGCTCGGCAGCGACGGTCGGGACCGGCTGTGCGCCGTGACCGAGCCCACCCGGCGATGAGCAAACCCTGCAGTCGTCCGACGCGTGCCGGCATTCGGGCGCAACGCAGCGACAAGAGACGGCAGGAGCAGGCGCTGAACGCGAAGCGGCGCGCGATGGGACAACGGCCCCAGTCACCCCCGCCGCTGCCCAACCGATGCTCGGCCTTCACGACCATCGACGAAGAACGGGCAGCCCGCGAGGACGCCGTGAGCAAGCAGGCACGCCTCCTGCGCCAGGAGCTGCCGGCCTTGCTCGACCAGCTGGAACGGATTCCCGACCCGCGGGCCCCCAGGAAGCGCCGGCACAAGCTGACCGCGCTGCTGCTCTATGGGCTGCTGATGTTCGTCTTCCAGTTCGCCTCCCGGCGCGAGACCAACCGCGAAATGACCCGTCCGCAGTTCCTCGCCAACCTGCAATTGCTGTTCCCGCAGATCGAGGCCCTGCCGCACGCCGACACCCTCTATCGGCTGCTGCGCGACATCGACCTGACGCAACTCGAACAGGCGCACGTCGACCTGGTGCGCCGCCTGATCCGCGGCAAGAGCTTCCGGCGTTATCTGATCAACCACTGCCATCCGATCGCCATCGATGGCTCGCAGAAGCTCGCCGGCGACACCCTCTGGGCGGAGGAACTCCTGCAGCGCAGCGTCGGCAAGGACGAAAACCGCCACACCCAGTACTTCGTCTACGTGCTCGAAGCCAGCCTCGTCTTCCACGGCGGTCTGGTCATCCCGTTGCTCAGCGAGTTCCTCGAACACGCGCTGGGCGACAGCGAAGCGCAGAAGCAGGATTGCGAGCTGCGCGGCTTTGCGCGCTTGAGCGACCGGCTCAAGAGGCTGTTCCCGCGCCTGCCGATCCTGCTCGTGCTCGACGGACTCTACGCCAACGGGCCGGTGATGCAACGCTGCCGGCGCGCCGGCTGGCAGTTCATGATCGTCCTCCGGGACAAGGATCTGCCCTCGGTCTGGGAGGAGTTCCGCGCGCTGCAGCCCCGGCAGTCGCAAACCCGGCAGCTGGACTGGGGCAAACGCCAACAGCACTTCAGCTGGGTCAATGACATCGAGTATGCCTTTGGCGCGAACGGTCGTTGCCGGCTCAAGCTGCACGTGGTCGTCTGTGAGGAAAGCTGGCAGCGGGTCGACCAACAGGCCGCCATCGTGACCGAGACGGCACGCCACGCCTGGCTCTCCAGTCGGCCGCTCAGCTGCGAGAACGTCCATGTGCGTTGCAATCTCGGCGCCCGCCACCGCTGGGGCATCGAAGCGGGCTTCCTCGTCGAGAAACACCAGGGCTACCACTACGAGCATGCCTTTGCCCTCGACTGGAATGCGATGCGCGGCTACCACCTCCTGATGCGGCTGGCGCATGTCTTCAATACCCTGGCGCGCTTCACGCGACAGCTGCGCGATCTGTTCGACCAACTCGGCGTGCGCGGGGCCATCGCCTTCATCCGAAATTCCTGCGCTGCGCCCTGGCTCGATTCCGCGCGGATGCGCGTGCTTCTCGCCAAACCCTTTCTGCTGCAACTCGAGTGACCTCTCCAGGACGGCCCCAGGAACCACCCCGCGCGGTGCGCTCCGTGCAGGGAGAGGCTCGCCCAGAGATCACAACGGAGTTCCTGCCACCGATCGACACCCTCTTCACGGACCCCACACCACCCACGCATCCAGCCCTCACCTGCCACCAGCCTCCAGCAATCTGACCGCTTCAGCGCCGAAAACGGGGGCTTCCGGCAAGCGGGGCCGATTCAGCAGGGTCATGCTTCAGGGCTGCGACTTCGCTGGCGGGCTCGCAGGTTGGCGGCAATTCGGGTAGAGTTGGCGTGACGGTCATCTTCGGTGTCGATTCGGGTCCGTCACACCGTCAAGAATGATGATGGAACCACGGACTCTTCGGGCAGCTGTTGGACGAGTCTCTCTCGGCAGTGATGTGCGAGAACGCGGTCGATGTCCTCTGGTACAGGTACGATCGCCATCAGCGCATCGTGGGCACAGTCATAACCGCGCCCCGCCCGACTATCATGGGAGGTACTGATGAAAGGCCAGGAAAAGGACCCCGCGGATCCGGTGCAACCCATTTTCCCAGACGAGCAGCTGATCAACCGCTTACGGGGCAGCATCCGCCATGCGGCGCGCGTGCTGGCGGTGCTGATGGTCTTCGTCATCTGGTGGGGTGTCGCCGACGTAGTATATGTGCTCTATAGCAGGATCAGCGTCCACCCCTATTTTCTGCTCGAAATCAGCGACATTCTCGCAACCTTCGGGGCCTTCATGGCAGTACTGATCGCCATTGAAGTGTTCGTCAATATCGTGAGCTACCTGCAGGAGGGTGGACTGCACCTCGAGATCGTTCTGGCGACGGCCTACATGGCGGTCCTTCGCAAGATTGTCATCCTCGATTACAAGGAGGTCAGCCCGGACTACGTCTATGCCACGGCAGCACTGGCTCTGGCAGTGTCAGTTGGCTACTACTTGGCCAAGTCCCTACACGGAACGCAGGCGGGAACGGGCGGCCAGTGACTGCAGCCGACAAATCGTAGCGCGACGGTGGAAATGGCTTAGGAAGATGCGGCTTGCGCCGCTTGCCAGTACCGCCGGTGACGCCAAGACCATGTTCGGCGACGGATCACAAACAACGGCGCACGACCTGGATCCTGCCCCTCGCGATCATCGTCCCGGCAATTGCCGTCACTGGTGGGAATCCGGCTGAACCATAGCTCAACAGGTCCTTCTACCATACGTTGCAGACGCTGGACGTGCCCGCCTTCAATGCAGCGATGCTGCGCTTGTCCATCGAGGTCCCGACATCCTGACCGCGGTCGCTACCGCCGCACACTACCTTGAGCAGACGCGCCACAGCCACTCGCGCCGGCCCTGACCGAGATCAGAAGTCGCGCGCAACTGGCGCCAGGCCAGGCGGCAGAAAGTCTATGTCAACGTGGCCAACCCCGGTTTTTCCGTCGCCGCCGTGCTGATGCCCACGATCACCCTCTCGCCAAAGGCGCTCACCGGCCAGCGCTCGCTCGGCACCCTGCTGCAGGACATCCCAGCCTTTGCCCCCACGACCGCCGCCGTTGCCCGGTTCGCCCTCTCCCACCGGGACCTCTTCCAGCTGTCGGCGGGCACCCGAGCCATTTTCTCGTCGTACTCGGCGTCCCTGGCCCTTTTTCACGGCAACGCCATCGGCTGCCTGATCCACGGCCGTTCAGTCGTCATCGCCTGGCGACGACTCCCCGAGGACGCATTCGGCAAGCCGCACCCAGTAGCTGACACCAAGCGGCAACAGCTCGTCGTTGAAATCGTAATGCGGGTTGTGCAAGGTACAGCCGCCGGTGCCTGGGCCGTTCCCGAGCCAGACGTAGCACCCCGGCTTCTCGCGCAACATGTACGCGAAATCCTCCGCGCCCATCGACGGCAACTCGCTGGTGCGGACGTTGTCGGCACCAAGCAGGCGCGTGGCCACACGGCGACAGAGCTCGCTCTCCGCTTGACTGTTGACCGTCGGCGGATAGCGGTGGTCGAAGTGAACAGAGATCTGCGCCGCGAAGGCGCTCGCGACGCCGCTGCAGATCCGCTCGATGGCTCGTTCCACGAGTTCCTGGACCTCTGGCTTGAAGCTGCGGATCGTGCCACGCAGGACGGCATCGTCCGGGATGATGTTCCACGCTTCCCCGCCGTGAATCTGCGTGACGCTGACCACTGCCGATTCGCAGGGATGCACGTTGCGGGCGACAACCGTCTGCAGCGCAAGCGTCAATTGGCTCGCGACGACCAGGGTATCGACCCCTTGTTGTGGCATCGCGGCATGACATCCATGGCCGCGGACGGTGATCTCGAAGGCACAGGTACCGGCCATGACCGGACCCGGCATCACCGCCAACTGCCCCACCGGCAATCCCGGCCAGTTGTGGAGACCAAAGACGGCCGTCATCGGAAACCGGTCGAACAGGCCGTCCTCGATCATGACTGCTGCCCCGCCCTCCGACTCCTCGGCTGGCTGGAAGATGAAGTACACGCTGCCGTCGATCGCCAGCTCATCCCGGTGGGCGGCCAGGTAGCGCGCGGCGCCGAGGAGGATCGCCGTATGCCCGTCATGCCCGCAGGCGTGCATCTGCCCGGAATGGCGCGAGCGGTGCGGAAAGTCGTTCTTCTCGTGCAATGGCAGGGCGTCCATGTCGGCGCGAAGTCCGATGCCGCGGCGGCCGCGGCCATTGCGCAAAATCCCGACGACTCCCGTACTGGCTAGGCCGCGGTCGACCTCGAGACCGTAGCGCTCCAATTCCCGCGCGACCAGGTCAGCGGTGCGGAACTCGGTAAATGCGAGCTCCGGGTGAGCATGGATGTCGCGACGCAGCGCCGCGAGTTCTTCGACAAAGGGAATGCTGAGGATGCTCATCAACCAGCTCCGTCCGCTGAGAAACGGCAGTTTAATGCAGCGCAGCTTGCCCGTGCGACCGGGCTTCCGTTATGCTTCGCCACATGCATCTCGTTCTCATCAGCGGCCTCTCCGGTTCCGGCAAATCGATCGCCCTCAAGGTGCTCGAGGATGCGGACTATTATTGCGTCGACAACCTGCCCGCGCAGTTGTTGCAGCCGCTCGTCGGGCAACTGGATCTGCAGGGCTATGACAAGGTCGGCGTCGTCATCGATATCCGCGGCGGTAACAGTGTGGCGACACTGCCGCTGCAGCTCGACGCCTTGCGCGAACAGGATCTCGAGTTGCAGTTCCTGTTCCTCGATGCGCAGGATGCCACCCTGATCAAGCGTTATTCGGAAACCCGCCGCCGGCATCCGCTGGCCAGCGACCAGCTGACGCTGACCGAGGCCATTGCCGCCGAACGCGGGCGGCTGGCCGGCCTCTCGGCCCTCGGCCACCACATCGATACGAGCGGAGTGAAACCTGCCGCACTGCGCGAATGGGTGCGCCAGTTCGTCAAGAGCACCATCGCCAGCGACCCCTGTCGCGGACTGACCTTGCTCTTCGAATCCTTTGGCTTCAAGAACGGCATTCCGCTCGACGCCGACCTCGTCTTCGACGTCCGCTGCCTGCCCAATCCGCATTACGACCTCAACCTGCGCCCATTGACCGGACGGGACGCAGCCGTGGTCGAATTCCTCGAGGCCGAGGCCGACGTCCTGCGCATGCGCTCCGACATCGCCCGTTTCGTCCGCGCGTGGCTGCCGGCGTACGTGCAGGACAGTCGCAACTACCTGACCGTTGCCATCGGCTGCACCGGTGGCCAGCATCGGTCGGTGTATTTCGCCGAATGGCTGGCACGCGAGTTTCGCGACTGTGCGCGCGTGCTGCTCAGGCATCGCGAACTGGCCGCACCGAGCATGGCGGCCGGAAGCAACGCGTGATCCGCTGGATTGCCCTGCTGAAGCCGGGCGACTGCCTGCTGATCGCGCTTGGCCTCGCCGGCGTCGTCGCATCGTTTCCGCTGGCATGGCGGGCAGGCGTCGCCGACAAGGCTGTCGTCAGGCGTGGCGGCGAGCTCTTTTCGGAGCTCGACCTGCGACACGATCGGCGCCTCGATGTGCCGGGGCCCCTGGGCGTGACGACAGTGCTCGTTGACCGCCGTCGCGTGCGGGTTGCCGCCGACCCGAGTCCAAGACAGTACTGCGTGCGCCAGGGATGGCTGGCCCGTCCGGGGGAAATCGCCATTTGTGCCCCGAATCAGGTCAGCGTCGAGGTCCAGGGGACACGCCGGACCCACGACTCGCTCGCCTACTGAAAGCCGCGCGCGTTCGCGCGAACCCGTTATATAATCGACCCCAGTCCGAGGAGCGCTGCAAGGCTGTCGTCCCACAGTTTCAGGCTCGGATCCATCAAACGGCGCTCATCCCACCAACCCGTACCGGGGTTGGCAGCATGGGGTGGGCACAGGGAAGAATCCCCTGCTTCGTTCTCCGCCAGAGCTACCTTCTCCCGGTCACAGTCTCATCAAGGAGCCTTACTGTGTCGGATACTGTTATTCTCAACCAGGACTACGTGATTGCTGACCTCGGTCTCGCCGGCTGGGGCCGCAAGGAAATCCGCATCGCCGAAACCGAAATGCCGGGACTGATGGCGATCCGCGAGGAGTTTGCGACGCAGCAGCCGCTTAAGGGTGCGCGCATCACCGGCTCGCTGCACATGACCATCCAGACCGCGGTACTGATCGAGACGCTGACCGCGCTCGGAGCCGAGGTGCGCTGGGCATCCTGCAACATCTTCTCGACGCAGGATCACGCTGCCGCAGCCATCGCCGCCGACGGCGTCGCGGTCTTCGCCGTCAAGGGAGAGTCCCTGCAGGACTACTGGGAGTACACGCACCGCATCTTCGAGTGGCCCGACGGCGGCTACAGCAACATGATCCTCGACGACGGCGGCGACGCCACCTTGCTGCTCCATATCGGCGCGCGTGCCGAACAGGATGTGTCCGTGCTGGCAAAGCCGGCATCAGAGGAGGAAACCATCCTCTTCGCGGCAATTCGCGCGAAGCTGGCGAGCGACCCAGGCTGGTACTCGCGTCGCCTGGCGGCGGTGAAGGGCGTCACGGAAGAGACGACAACCGGCGTCCACCGCCTCTACCAGATGCATGCCAAGGGCGAACTGCGTTTCCCGGCGATCAACGTCAACGACTCGGTGACGAAGTCCAAGTTCGACAACCTGTACGGCTGCCGGGAATCGCTGGTTGACGGCGTCAAGCGAGCGACCGACGTGATGATCGCCGGCAAGGTTGCCCTGATCGCCGGTTACGGCGACGTCGGAAAGGGATCGGCACAGGCCATGCGCGCCCTTTCGGCGCAGGTGTGGGTCACCGAGATCGACCCGATCTGTGCTCTGCAAGCGGCCATGGAAGGCTACCGCGTGGTGACGATGGACTACGCGGCCGACAAGGCGGACATCTTCGTCACCGCTACCGGCAATTATCACGTGATCACGCACGAACACATGCAGAAGATGAAGGATCAGGCCATCGTCTGCAACATCGGGCACTTCGACAACGAAATCGACGTCGCATCGATCGAGGGCTATGCCTGGGAAGAGATCAAGCCACAGGTAGACCACGTGATCTTTCCCGACGGCAAGCGCATCATCCTGCTGGCCAAGGGTCGCCTCGTCAACCTCGGCTGCGGTACCGGCCATCCTTCGTACGTCATGAGCTCGTCGTTCGCCAACCAGACGATCGCCCAGATCGAGCTGTTCACCCGCAATGCAGAGTACCCGATCGGCGTCTACACGCTGCCGAAGCACCTCGACGAAAAGGTCGCACGCCTGCAGCTAAAGAAACTCAATGCGCAACTCAGCGAGCTGACCGACGAGCAGGCACGCTACATCGGGGTCGCCAAGGAGGGCCCGTACAAGTCGGACCACTACCGCTACTGATACGGCAGGACAACCGGGGACCGGCATGCGAGTGCTCCTGATCTGGCTGCTCAACACCTGCGCCCTGCTGGCCGTCGGCTACCTGATGCCATCGATCGAGGTCGCGTCGTTCGGCTCGGCGCTGCTCGCAGCAGCCGTACTCGGACTGGTGAACACCTGGCTGCGGCCCCTGTTGATCCTCCTGACCTTGCCGGCGACGCTGCTGACGCTCGGACTCTTCCTCTTCGTCCTCAACGGCCTGATGTTCTGGCTTGCCGGTTCGATGTTCGAGGGCTTCGTCGTCGGCGGCTTCTGGCCGGCATTTTTCGGCGCCATCCTCTACAGCATCCTCTCATCCATCCTGTCCTCTCTTCTGCCACAGCCAGAAGGGCATGAGATCGCCCGCCGATGATCAACAAGTCCCCTACCTTCAGCCTTGAGCTGTTTCCACCGCAAACGCCCGAGGGCGCGGAAAAGCTGCGTGCGGCACGGGCCCAGATGGCGCTCCTGAAGCCAAAGTTCTTCTCGGTCACCTTTGGTGCGGGTGGTTCAACACGCGACCGCACCCTCGAGACCGTCGTCGAGATCCAGAACGAGGGCCATCGGGCGGCACCGCACCTGTCTTGCATCGGCTCCACGCGAGCCAGCATCCGCAGCATCCTCGAGCAGTATCGTGCGCACGGCATCCGCCACCTCGTGGCCTTGCGTGGTGACCTGCCGTCAGGAATGGCAACGCCGGGAAGCTTTCGTCATGCCAATGAACTCGTCGAGTTCATCCGCTCCGAGACCGGCTCCTGGTTCCACATCGAGGTTGCCGCCTACCCGGAATACCACCCGCAGGCGAAGAGCCCGCTGGACGACCTGCTGGCGTTCAAGCGCAAGATCGATGCCGGCGCCGACTCGGCGATCACGCAGTACTTCTACAACTTCGACGCTTACTCGCATTTCATCGACGAGTGCCAGGCTGTCGGCATCAACGCGCCGATCGTCCCCG
The DNA here is from genome assembly GCF_036625195.1 of Accumulibacter sp. Taxonomy (NCBI): domain Bacteria; kingdom Pseudomonadati; phylum Pseudomonadota; class Betaproteobacteria; genus Candidatus Accumulibacter; species Accumulibacter sp. Next base: position 1,555,589 of record NZ_JAZKUG010000001.1, on the reverse strand, counting down.
GCATCATGCCGATATCGAGCTTCAGCAGCCTGGCGCGCTTCTCGGACAATTGCGGCGCCGAGATACCGCGCTGGATTCGCAAGCGCCTCGAGAGTTATGGTGACGACAAGGCGTCGATCCATGCTTTCGGCCTTGACGTGGTGGCGCAATTGTGCGAAAGACTGCTGGCGGCTGGCGCACCCGGCCTGCACTTCTACACCCTCAACCAGGTCGGCCTGACCAAGACGCTCTGGCAGCGTCTTGGGCTGGCCTGTGCAGCCGGCGACTGAGGCGTAGCGCGGAATGGTCGCCGGCAAGAGGGTGGGAGGCGCGGGTGCTCGACGCGACGGATCGACCGGAGCGGTGATCAGGGCGCGGGTGGGGCACGGCGCGGGGTGGCCGCGCAGCGTGCTGACCCACAACCCTGCGGACCACCAGGGCGAGGAATGAAGGACTACTACGCCATACTAGGCCTTGCCAGCGACGCGACCCGTGAAGTGATCAGGACCGCGTATCGCCGCAAGGCACTGCAGTTTCACCCCGACCGAAACCCGGCGCCGGAGGCCAGCGAGCGGTTTCGCGAGATCCAGGAGGCCTATGATGTCCTCACTGATCCGGACCGCCGGTTTGCCTATGATGAGAACCGGCGCCGCAATCTGCTCGACAAACCCATGGAAACGGCGCGCGAGATCTGGCAGCACTACATCGAAGGAGTCCTGCAATGAAAGTATCGCCATACTTCGAGGAACTGAAATCCGCCTACGACGCCGAATTGGATGACCTGATGACCGATTCGGCGGGCCATGACGTCCTTGCCCGTCGACTGCAGGCAAAGCGCACTCAAGTCGGGCAACTGCTGCCGATGATCGAGTGCAACCCGGAGATGGTCGCCGTCGCCTTTCACGGCGGCTTCAGCTTCGCGAACCCGGCGGTGATGACGGACCTCGCCGCCCGCGAGCCCGAAAACCTGCCTGCATGGCAGAGCCTCCTGTCGTCGGTGTCGCTCGAACCCTGGGCCGCCGAGTTGGCTCGAGTGGTTCTCAAGGACGCCCACGGCGAGCAGTTCCTGGTCGTCACGGCCTGCCTGGAGTTCCTGCGCCGTCCAGGTGCGAACTCGCCTGGCGAAGGTGCTCAGCCGCAGTCGCCCGACGGCCGCGGTGTCGATGACGAGGACGACGCCGATCTCGACGTCGACCTCGAGGAAGCGGGCGCCGACTGGTTGTCCGAGCAGGGCTTCGAGCGCAAGGATCGCTTCTCGGGAGACTATTGATGACTCACCCGGTATTGGCAAGAGCTGAGAAACTGGTCCGCGTTGGCGACATCGTGGGCGCCGAGGCCGCGCTCGTCTCGCTGGTCGAGACGGAGGGCGATCAGGCACTCGCGCTGGCACTTGACGATTTTCCCGCCAAGGACTTGCTGGCGGTGCTGCGCGATTTCGACTCCGCGCGCGAGTCGGTGGTGAACCTGCTGGTGTCGCCGGAGCAGTTTGCCCGCGCGATCGTTCTCGAAAGGCGTTATGGCGACATCAGCCACGAGCGCCTGCACGGCATGATCAACTCGGTGATCTTTCGTGCCGGCGCTGACCCCGGAGAATTCCTCGCCGCCATCGGCGAACTGGAGGGCGGCAACGAAGTTCTTTCCGATTACCTCCACGAGCGCGCGGAGAACCTCGAGCATTTTTTTCGCACCGGCGTCTTCGACTTCTTTTCGGACGGCGACGACTCCGGCAACGATCTCAGTGACGACGAGCGACTCGACGCACTTTCCGACGAGAGCACCGGGGGACCTTTCCTCAGCCACAGCGAGGTCAACGATCACGACTGGATGGAACTGGCGTGGACCCTCCGCTACCAGCAGCCCGAGGTCTTCCGCGAGGTGCTGCTGATCCTGCGCGCCCGAGCCCGTACCGAGGAACGCCAGCAAGCGACCGCAGAGAGTCCGTCACCGCAGTTCCCGGTCCAGCCGACTCTCGGTGAGGGCGACGAGGAATCGGCGCTCTGATCGCGGATTCGCAGGCGAGTGCGGACAAGGACGACGGACAGGCGAGGTCGGAACCGGTGGCGGACCGCCAGCAACTGACTCTTTTCGACCGGCGACCCTTCTTCGAGAGGGCACTGCAGCACGGGGTGCGCAGCGGGCTGATCGATCAGGGCAGGCTGGACAGCATCGTGAACGACGGGGCGAAAGGTCTGCTGCAGATCGCCGACTTCTTCGGCACGCGCTACCTGCGTCCGAACATCGAGGAAGCACGGACACGCATCATCAACCTCGTGAGCCTGTTCCTCGAGGAAAATAGCGGTGGCGACCTGGAACTGGCGGCCCGATCGCTGCGTGACAACAGCTTTCTATCGCATTCGCGCGGCGGGTCGGAGATGCTGAAGAAGCTGTGGGCGATGCCGGAAGACACGTCGTACGGGATCCTGGCCAAGCAGCCGCAGAAAGACTTCCTCGCCGATTGGTCGCTGCGCGGCCTGCCCGACTATCGCCAGGCGCTGGCGCAGCGGCAGGGCCACCAATTGTCGATCACGGCAGCACTCTGGCTTGCCGAGCGCCTTGGGCTGCCCGCCGCCGAGCTATCGACGGTCGCTGCCGAGAGCGTGGTTCGCAGCGCCCTGCTTGTCCACCTGAACGGCGTTGGGCCGCTGGCAATCCCCAATGCGAGCGGGTTGCTGCAGGTGCTCGAGGCAATCCGCAAGCGAGGCGTGCCGAGCAAGGGGCGCAAGCTGCTCGCCGGCCTTCTGCAGGAACTGCCCAAGAGCTGTTTGCCGATTGCCCAGCGCGAGTTGCACCGGATCGAAAGCGAGGACCTGCCGCGGATCGCGGACCTCTCGCGTCCGCTCGCACAACTGCTGCGAGAACTCGAACCGCTCTACCATCTGCGCGATTTCGGCCCTGAGGATGCGGGACGGTTCGAGGCGACAGCCTGCGCCGACTGGCAGCGGATCACAGCCGGCAGAACCGACGACAGTTCGCTGCTGACGGTCTTCGTCTGCCTCGCGGCAGACGTGCCGCCGCAGCCGGTGCTGAACAAGGTGGCAGCGCGTGCGCTGATTCGCAAGGTGCGCCGCGAGGGTTTCAAGCGGCTGCCGGTCCTGGGCTTGATACGCGCGCTGGCACCGTACGACATGCAGGACGACCTCGAGGCGCTGTGGAAGGAGTTCTTTCCCGAAGCAGAGGCCGCCCTGCTCGACGCCGGCGACACGAAGCTCGCCGATGCACTCGATTTCCTGCGCGACAACTGCAATCTCGTCTAAGCCGATGGCAACGCCGACTGCTGCCGGCCGCCGCAGCTGGGTCCCGGGGAGCGGCGGGTCAAGAAGCCCACTGCGACGCCCGCGGCAAGGGCCGAGCTTGCCGGTCACCCGCTGCACCGGGGGTTCCGCTTTCGTTGTGCTGCGAACTGCGTCCTGGCTTGGCCGGTTGCTGGCGACTTGCTCACAGCCTTTCAGGACTCCCCGCGCTCCAGGCATTGACGGAAGCGTGCGTCGACGCGGTGGGCAAACCACTCCGTCGTCAAGGAACGGGTGATCTTCGGGCTCTTCAGTGCAATCCGAGGAATCAGCTCGCGCGGTCGCCGTTCGCCTGTCGTCGAATCGGCAAGCGCGTAGAGCCGCAGGTAGAGCGGCGTCTGCTCGAAGGCGAGGGACTTCTCCAGCTTGAGATCGCGCAGGATGTCCCCTTCCCCGAGCTTCAGGCGTGAGCGCAGTGACAGCGTGGCACGCTGGGTTTCGCTGGCTTCGGCCGCAGGCGATCCGTCTGCCCGATACCGCAGCAGATCGCCATCGAGCGATAGTTTCTGGCCCGAGACCCGGGCCAGCGCGTCCTGAAACGCCGCGTTGCGGCTGCTGTAGCGGCCGGCGTTGAAGTCGGCAAAGCGATGGATCATCTGGCCGTAGCTGGCAGGGTAATCAAGCAGCGAAGCGATGCCGAAATAGACGCCACCACGACGGGTGAACACCTCCTTGCGCACGCTGTCCCCGACAGGATAAGGATACGGCTGCTCGCGCACCTGTTGCTCGGCGAAGGCGACGCTGACCTGCATCGGACCACCGGTACGGACAGGGTTGAAGTCGGCCAGCAACGTCCTGCCGCCTGGTACTTCCGAGCTCAGGTCCTCGTACAGGGCGTTCATCTGCGCCTCGGTGCGCAGGGCGTCGATGCGTATCCGGTAGCTACGCCCATCCGGAGAGGTCTTGAGCAGCGCCAGGTCGAGCACAGCCTTCGGAATCCCATACTTCTCTCGCCGTTGCTCGAGCTGTCGCCAGACGATCCGCGCCAAGCCCGGTACCGTCGGGTCCGACTGGAAGCCGGACTCCTGCCCGATCACAGCGATCGCCGCGCACAACCTCTCCGCCGTCATCGCCATGTTCAAGGCAACGAAGGCCCGCGTGATGTCGCCCGTCCAGGCACCGCGGTCACTGACGTTGGCGGGCAGCAGACGGTCGACCAGAACCCGCGCCTCACGCTCGCTGGCAACGGGTGTCGGCGGTAGCGATCCGGCTGGCGGCGCGCCCTTGGCGCTGGCGGCTGGCGCCGCCGGGCGTCGCGCCTCGCGCTGTGGTGCCGCGGCTTCGGATGCCGATGTCTCCCACGGCATCGGCGGTGATTTTCGCGACTCGTAACCGCCATCGCCGGCACAACCCGCGACGGTCACGACGAGTGCCATCAGCAGCCGGGGCGTCGACGAGCCCGGCAGGGGCGGCAGCTGCCGCGACGAAGCGCTGCGACCTGCCGCGCCGTGCCTGCCGAGCCACCTCATTCACCCACCACCCGCCCTTCGCGTCGGGGATCGGCGCCGCCGCTGAGACCGCCGTCATCCCTGCTGACCGCCTGCAACCCGCTGCTCATGCCGATCTCCCTGACTTCGTGGCCCCACGATCCAAGCGCCTCGACGACGGTGGGCGGGAAACGCCCCTCCTCGAGCAGCGTCGGCCCGTTGAGCGACCCGAAATTGGGCAGGTCGATCGCCTCCTGCGGTGTCATTTGCCAGTCGAGCGTAGCCAGCAGCAGTTTTGCCGTGTAGTGGATGATCAGGGCGCCGCCAGGGGAACCACCGCTCAGGACCACGTCACCTGTCACTGCGTCGAAGACGAGTGTCGGACTCATCGATGAGCGAGGCCGCTTTCCCGGTTCGACCCGGTTGGCGATCGGCAGCCCGCGATCGTCGTATGGCAGAACGGAGAAGTCGCTGAGCTGGTTGTTGAGCAGGAAGCCGCGCACCATCTGGCGAGCACCAAAGGCGTCCTCAATGGTGCTGGTCATCGCCAGCGCGTTGCCATGGGCATCGATGATGCTGAGATGCGAGGTCCCGTACTCGACCTGTTCCGGCATCGACGAACGGGTCGGCGCCACCGCCCCCGGCACACCCGGCTGGGCGACCTGCATGCTGCGGCCCGCCTGGATCAGCTGCGCCCGGACAGCGAGGTAATCGGGCGCGATCAGCGAATACCAGCTGCCGGCGGGAGCAGCAACGAAAGCCGGATCAGCGACGTAGCGCGCACGATCGGCGAATGCAAGACGTGCAGCCTCACTGTAGTAGTGCAGCCACTGCGGGTCGGCAAAAGGCAGCGACACGGCAGCGGTGTGGCCGAGGATACCGAGAATCTGGGCCATGGCAATGGCTCCCGAACCGGGAGGCGGAAAGCCGCAGATGCGATAGCGGCGTGGCGGCATCGCCTGTCGTGCTGCATGGTCGCTGCAAAAGGGCTGTCGCCGTTCGGCTCGATACCCGGCGAGGTCACTCAGGCTCAGGCGGCCGGGATTGTCCTGGTGCTGGCGCACCTTGGCCACGATCGCCTGCGCGATTTCTCCATCGTGCAGGGCGCGCGAGCCCTCGCCGGCGATCCGGCGCATGACTGCGGCAAGTTCCGGATTGCGCAGGGTGCTGCCAACCGCGACCGGCTGCCCGGTGTGGTCGTAGAAATGGGCTGCGGCCTCGCGGTCGAGGCGCAGGTAGGGATCCGCCTTGAGCAGCGCATGCAGCCGCTGGCCGACCGGAAAACCGGTTTCGGCCAGGTGGATTGCAGGCTCGAAGAGAGTCGCCCAGGGCAGTCGGCCATACTCCGCATGCGCCATTTCGAGCATGCGCACGGTTCCGGGAACGCCGACCGCCCGACCACCGATCACTGCCTGATGGAAGCTCAGCGGCTTGCCATCAGCCCGCAGGAATAGATCCTCGCCCACCGCTGCCGGCGCCGTCTCGCGGCCATCGAAAGCCACCGTCTGCCGGCCATCGTGGTGCAGCAGGAAGGCACCGCCGCCAATCCCGCTCGACTGCGGTTCGACGAGACCGAGAACCATCTGCGCCGCGATCGCGGCATCGATCGCGGCGCCGCCAGCGCGCAGCATCGCCGCGCCCGCCTCGCTCGCCAGCGGGTTCGCCGTCGCAACCGCGAAACGCTCTCCCCGCCAGCCGGATTGCGGGCTGTGCCCGGAGACTCCTTCCGGCTGGTGAATCTCCGCCGTCGCGGCCGGCAGCCGCGAGCTCGCCCCGCTGCTGCAGCCAGCCAGGAGCGCAAGCGCGATCAAGAGGAGCGTGGGGAGCTTCATGGCAGCTCTCCTGTCAGCGGAAAGTATGGCTGAACGAGGCGGAAACGGCCGCCCCGATCGCAGGCTTGGCGAAGGTGGTCCGCAGCAACCCCATCGCCCTGTCAGGATGGTAAACGGAAGACGAAGCGACAGGCAACAGGACGAAGTGGCCAGTGACGGCGAACAACGGGATTGGCCACGTCAACAACTGCCGCGCGCGGCCCCGGGTCTGTTTGGCTGCTCCAGGCGCGGCGCAATCGGCGCCCCGCACGGACACACGATCTCCGAGGCGATGCGAGCAAGAACAGCCGGCGAGGATCGTTGGCTGCCCGGAGAAGTGAGCACCGACACCGACGCAGCGCCGTGTTGGGCCAATCAACCCCGGTGTCGCGTGGCGGGCCCTTGTGGCAAGCGTCCTGACGCAATCCGTGACAGCAGAGCGTTCAGAGGGACATCGACTGTGCCAACGGGCCTGCCTTGCCGCCCTAACGTTCTGCCGACTGGCCCGAAACTGATGCAGCCCGCGCTTGCGCCGCGGCCGCGTTCCGCAACAACTGGTTCAACTGATTGGCCAGGTTGGCAACCGTTTCGATACTCAGGGCCATGCGGCAGGCGAGAATGCCATCCATGGTTTCCGGAACCTTCACCCCCGGCTGCCCGAGCCGGGAAAGATAAGCCAACGTCTGCGGCTCGAAGAAACCGAAGTCGATGAAGACAACGCCGCTTCCGGCATGCACGGTGGTGAAATTGGAGAAGACGGGTTGCTGCGAATGCTCGACCGGCTGCATGCGAACGGCCACCGTCACGGACTGGGCCGCCGTGGGGGCGGCATCGGCGACATCGGCATCTGAGGATGCATCGTCGTCGATCCGGTTATCCTTCTTGCTGCTCATCAGTTTCTTTCGTCCATTTTCGAGAATGGTTGAGAAAACGCGACACTGCCGGGTCGTCCTCCAGCGCCGCGGGAACTGCTGCTCTCGACACGCCGCCTGTGCGGCAGCGGCCAGCTTCCAGCTTCGCAAGACGAATCGGGCAGACCCGCTGGTCCAGGCGCCCAGTATAGACCGCCCGGAACGCTGTCCCGCCCTGTTTTCTTACGCGCGTCCCCAACTTCTCCGGCGCAACGACCCGATTCCTGCCAGCGCGAGCCCAACCAAGGTAAGAGAACCTGGCTCCGGAACACCCCTGAAGTCGTCGAGGAAGAGTTCCGCGTCGTAGTAGTAATTGTCCCCGCCGTTTACAACGCCGAAGCCGATCGTATAGGAACCGTCTGCGGGAAGCGTGAATGCAAAGGGGTTCCATCCTGAGGTGGCTGACGCTCCCGCGGTAAAGGAATCCATCAGGCGAATGAGGACCGTGTTTCCTATTGCCGGGCCGCTGATCACGGCAAATGCCGTATCGTTGCTCCCGAACTGCGGGTCGGTATCATCCGTCGAAAAGAAATTCCAGCGTTGCTGAACGACGTCCCCGACAGAGCCCGAAAACGTTTGCTTGATCCCCGATCCATTGAACGCCTGGTAGGACGCAGCCAGGGTTCCGACGGGCAATCCAAAGAACGCATCCAGCGCTGTGGTATTGGAAGGGGGACTGTAGTTGCCGGTGCTCGCGCCGTGGTCCTGCCCGTCATTGCTCACCAGCCGAGCCATCAGGGCTTGATAGGGAAAGACGTTCTTGGCAGGCGGATCGTAGGTGACGACCGTGGTCGGACCCGTCGTGGCGACATTGCCAAGCACCGTCCAACCCGAAAGACCCGCCTCAAAATCCTGATTCACGGGCGCGCCAGATACCGCTGCGCTCAGCGCGCAGAGGGCGCCTGCGACACCGAACCGGGTAAGCTGTTTCATAGTGGCGCCCCCTCTTGGAGCATGTTGCGATTCGTGTTGCTCATGACCATTCTCCTGTACCCGACGGGGTGGGAAAGATTCACATACCTACCAGCGGCCGACATCTACGGGCTCCATACGCAAAAAATATACCCGGAACCACTGGAATCTGATTTATTGCAGTTTTCTCATTCAGCAGCAGGCTGCAGCATACGGCACTGTAAAATGCGTCGACAATTGGTCCGGAAATTCTTCATGAAAACCGGAATCGCAGCCGCCTCCGGGCCCAAGGTGCTGGGCACCACCGACCCACCGCCACGACGCCGTTGCGGTCTGCATCAGCGAGTAAGGTGCGGCCCAAACAGGATGCCGCGAGATCCCTCCGGCACCTCTGATTGGATAAGAGAGGGTCCGAGAATTGAAGGTTTACACTCGTCCGGCGTAGCCGGGCACCCTGCCGCGACTCGGGCATCTCGCGATCTGGCGCTGACGCCCTTCGCGCCGGCAGCGATTGAGACGGGCTCCGGCCTGCACCCCGAGCCGCCTCGTGGGGTTCACGAAGCGGCTCGGAAGCGGAGCCCGCTCCACCGACCATTGGTGTCAGAACACCCCGAGGAGCTCCGGCTCGGGCAAGCCGACAAGCTGAACGTCTGTCGGAACCATCGTACCTGCCTCGGCCACCGCCTCCGCAACGGCCACCCGACCGTCAAAACCACCGCCCATCAACTCGGCGAGTCCGAGCACGTCAACGCCCGCGGCCGCCGCATCACTGGCCGCGATGTTGAAGTACACATCGGTCATGTCTACCGAGCGGCCGTCGGCCAAGGTGGCGCTGCCACGTTCGAGATGCAGGTTGCCCTGGGCGTCCAGGAACGGCAGCTCACTGTAGTCGACCGCCAAGCTGAGCAGCCCGGCATTCTCCAGGCTCACCAGCTCGCCGTCGTCGGTCTGGTGGTTGCCGTTCAGGTCACGCCAGATCTTGAGACTGGCGAAATCGGTGTCGTTGGCATCCACCAGCCCGTCGCCATTGCTGTCGAAGGCGGACAGTTTGCTGAACCCGGCTCCCTTGCTGGACCCCCCGAACATCTCCGAAATGTCGTCGATGCTGCCGTTGCCGTTGCGGTCCACGACCAGGAAACCGTCGTCACCCGACAACCACCCGGAGTCTATCCCCTTGCCCGTACCGAGCAGATCGAAGGTGCCCTGTGACTTGCCACGAGCAATCGTCTGAATGCCGTTACCATTGAGGTCGATGACGATCGGCGTGATCGCGGCATCCTGCGTCAGGTCGTTCTCGCCTGAATCCAGCGCGACGGAAACCGTCGCCTTGAATCCGGAACCAGTGACATCCGAGTCCACCGTGTCATCAGTGCCTTGATTCGGCTTGCTGCTCCATGGGTACTTCGCCACCGAGACCGCGCCAGTGAGTGCAACGGACTTGTCAAACTCGAGCGTATAGGTGCCCGGGTTGAGATCGACGAACTTGTAATTACCAAGAGAATCAGTCGTGGTCGTGGCAATCTGTTGTCCGCTGGTGTCCAACAGCTTCACACCAACGTTGCTCACCCCCTTCTCGTTGGCGTCCTGAATGCCATCGTTGTCCTTGTCGAGCCATACCCGGTCACCGAGGGTTGCCTTGCGGTAGAGACCGGCGTCGACGGTAAGGTTGGTTTGGCCCGGGGGCAGGAAAATCGGGCCGCTGAGACCTGAGCCGCCGACACCCGTCGTGCCGACATCCGAGTCGACGGTATCATCGCCGCCGGCGTCCCGGATGGTAAACAGATAGCCCGTGGGAACCAGAACCTGAACCTGATAGGTGCCTTGAGCAACATTGTTGAACAGGTACAGACCACTACTGTCGGTGGTGTCGGTAGCCACAACACTGCCGCCGCTGTCGAGCAGGTTGACCACTACGCCGCCAATCCCCGGCTCGCCGACATCGCGCAAGCCATTGAAGTTGAGGTCCTCCCAGACGAGGTCGCCGATGACGCCCAGTTGGGCGATCGGGACGCTCTCGCTGTCGCTGACCGGGCTCGTCTGGTCGCTGTCGGCCGTCGCGGTGTTGTCGATGTCGCCATCGCCGCCACCGTTGTTGTCGATGTCGGACTGCTGGACGTCGTAGCTGAAGCTGAAGCTCTGGCTGGCACCCGGGGCGAACGCGGCAATCGTGCCGATCACGCCGCCCGGGTTCGCCGCCGTGATGGCCAGCGGGTCGGTGACGACGACGTTGCTCAGCGTCTGGTTGCCGGTGTTGGTCACCGTGACGGTGTAGAGGATGTCGTCGCTGGCGCTGTCGATGATGCCGTCGGCGTCACCCGGGACGCTGGCCGCCTTGACGATCGTCAGGCCAGGCAGTTGGGCGATCGGGACGCTCTCGCTGTCGCTGACCGGGCTCGTCTGGTCGCTGTCGGCCGTCGCGGTGTTGTCGATGTCGCCATCGCCGCCGCCGTTGTTGTCGATGTCGGACTGCTGGACGTCGTAGCTGAAGCTGAAGCTCTGGCTGGCACCCGGGGCGAACGCGGCAATCGTGCCGATCACGCCGCCCGGGTTCGCCGCCGTGATGGCCAGCGGGTCGGTGACGACGACGTTGCTCAGCGTCTGGTTGCCGGTGTTGGTCACCGTGACGGTGTAGAGGATGTCGTCGCTGGCGCTGTCGATGATGCCGTCGGCGTCACCCGGGACGCTGGCCGCCTTGACGATCGTCAGGCCAGGCAGTTGGGCGATCGGGACGCTCTCGCTGTCGCTGACCGGGCTCGTCTGGTCGCTGTCGGCCGTCGCGGTGTTGTCGATGTCGCCATCGCCGCCGCCGTTGTTGTCGATGTCGGACTGCTGGACGTCGTAGCTGAAGCTGAAGCTCTGGCTGGCACCCGGGGCGAACGCGGCAATCGTGCCGATCACGCCGCCCGGGTTCGCCGCCGTGATGGCCAGCGGGTCGGTGACGACGACGTTGCTCAGCGTCTGGTTGCCGGTGTTGGTCACCGTGACGGTGTAGAGGATGTCGTCGCTGGCGCTGTCGATGATGCCGTCGGCGTCACCCGGGACGCTGGCCGCCTTGACGATCGTCAGGCCAGGCAGTTGGGCGATCGGGACGCTCTCGCTGTCGCTGACCGGGCTCGTCTGGTCGCTGTCGGCCGTCGCGGTGTTGTCGATGTCGCCATCGCCGCCGCCGTTGTTGTCGATGTCGGACTGCTGGACGTCGTAGGTGAAGCTGAAGCTCTGGCTGGCACCCGGGGCGAACGCGGCAATCGTGCCGATCACGCCGCCCGGGTTCGCCGCCGTGATGGCCAGCGGGTCGGTGACGACGACGTTGCTCAGCGTCTGGTTGCCGGTGTTGGTCACCGTGACGGTGTAGAGGATGTCGTCGGCGGCGCTGTCGATGATGCCGTCGGCGTCACCCGGGACGCTGGCCGCCTTGACGATCGTCAGGCCGCCCAGTTGGGCGATCGGGACGCTCTCGCTGTCGCTGACCGGGGTCGTCTGGTCGCTGTCGGCCGTCGCGGTGTTGTCGATGTCGCCATCGCCGCCGCCGTTGTTGTCGATGTCGGACTGCTGGACGTCGTAGCTGAAGCTGAAGCTCTGGCTGGCACCCGGGGCGAAGGCGGCAATCGTGCCGATCACGCCGCCCGGGTTCGCCGCCGTGATGGCCAGCGGGTCGGTGACGACGACGTTGCTCAGCGTCTGGTTGCCGGTGTTGGTCACCGTGACGGTGTAGAGGATGTCGTCGGCGGCGCTGTCGATGATGCCGTCGGCGTCACCCGGGACGCTGGCCGCCTTGACGATCGTCAGGCCAGGCAGTTGGGCGATCGGGACGCTCTCGCTGTCGCTGACCGGGCTCGTCTGGTCGCTGTCGGCCGTCGCGGTGTTGTCGATGTCGCCATCGCCGCCACCGTTGTTGTCGATGTCGGACTGCTGGACGTCGTAGCTGAAGCTGAAGCTCTGGCTGCCGCCCGGGGCGAACGCGGCAATCGTGCCGATCACGCCGCCCGGGTTCGCCGCCGTGATGGCCAGCGGGTCGGTGACGACGACGTTGCTCAGCGTCTGGTTGCCGGTGTTGGTCACCGTGACGGTGTAGAGGATGTCGTCGGCGGCGCTGTCGATGATGCCGTCGGCGTCACCCGGGACGCTGGCCGCCTTGACGATCGTCAGGCCAGGCAGTTGGGCGATCGGGACGCTCTCGCTGTCGCTGACCGGGCTCGTCTGGTCGCTGTCGGCCGTCGCGGTGTTGTCGATGTCGCCATCGCCGCCACCGTTGTTGTCGATGTCGGACTGCTGGACGTCGTAGCTGAAGCTGAAGCTCTGGCTGGCACCCGGGGCGAAGGCGGCAATCGTGCCGATCACGCCGCCCGGGTTCGCCGCCGTGATGGCCAGCGGGTCGGTGACGACGACGTTGCTCAGCGTCTGGTTGCCGGTGTTGGTCACCGTGACGGTGTAGAGGATGTCGTCGCTGGCGCTGTCGATGATGCCGTCGGCGTCACCCGGGACGCTGGCCGCCTTGACGATCGTCAGGCCAGGCAGTTGGGCGATCGGGACGCTCTCGCTGTCGCTGACCGGGCTCGTCTGGTCGCTGTCGGCCGTCGCGGTGTTGTCGATGTCGCCATCGCCGCCGCCGTTGTTGTCGATGTCGGACTGCTGGACGTCGTAGCTGAAGCTGAAGCTCTGGCTGGCACCCGGGGCGAACGCGGCAATCGTGCCGATCACGCCGCCCGGGTTCGCCGCCGTGATGGCCAGCGGGTCGGTGACGACGACGTTGCTCAGCGTCTGGTTGCCGGTGTTGGTCACCGTGACGGTGTAGAGGATGTCGTCGCTGGCGCTGTCGATGATGCCGTCGGCGTCACCCGGGACGCTGGCCGCCTTGACGATCGTCAGGCCAGGCAGTTGGGCGATCGGGACGCTCTCGCTGTCGCTGACCGGGCTCGTCTGGTCGCTGTCGGCCGTCGCGGTGTTGTCGATGTCGCCATCGCCGCCGCCGTTGTTGTCGATGTCGGACTGCTGGACGTCGTAGCTGAAGCTGAAGCTCTGGCTGGCACCCGGGGCGAACGCGGCAATCGTGCCGATCACGCCGCCCGGGTTCGCCGCCGTGATGGCCAGCGGGTCGGTGACGACGACGTTGCTCAGCGTCTGGTTGCCGGTGTTGGTCACCGTGACGGTGTAGAGGATGTCGTCGGCGGCGCTGTCGATGATGCCGTCGGCGTCACCCGGGACGCTGGCCGCCTTGACGATCGTCAGGCCGCCCAGTTGGGCGATCGGGACGCTCTCGCTGTCGCTGACCGGGGTCGTCTGGTCGCTGTCGGCCGTCGCGGTGTTGTCGATGTCGCCATCGCCGCCGCCGTTGTTGTCGATGTCGGACTGCTGGACGTCGTAGCTGAAGCTGAAGCTCTGGCTGGCACCCGGGGCGAAGGCGGCAATCGTGCCGATCACGCCGCCCGGGTTCGCCGCCGTGATGGCCAGCGGGTCGGTGACGACGACGTTGCTCAGCGTCTGGTTGCCGGTGTTGGTCACCGTGACGGTGTAGAGGATGTCGTCGGCGGCGCTGTCGATGATGCCGTCGGCGTCACCCGGGACGCTGGCCGCCTTGACGATCGTCAGGCCAGGCAGTTGGGCGATCGGGACGCTCTCGCTGTCGCTGACCGGGCTCGTCTGGTCGCTGTCGGCCGTCGCGGTGTTGTCGATGTCGCCATCGCCGCCACCGTTGTTGTCGATGTCGGACTGCTGGACGTCGTAGCTGAAGCTGAAGCTCTGGCTGCCGCCCGGGGCGAACGCGGCAATCGTGCCGATCACGCCGCCCGGGTTCGCCGCCGTGATGGCCAGCGGGTCGGTGACGACGACGTTGCTCAGCGTCTGGTTGCCGGTGTTGGTCACCGTGACGGTGTAGAGGATGTCGTCGGCGGCGCTGTCGATGATGCCGTCGGCGTCACCCGGGACGCTGGCCGCCTTGACGATCGTCAGGCCGCCCAGTTGGGCGATCGGGACGCTCTCGCTGTCGCTGACCGGGGTCGTCTGGTCGCTGTCGGCCGTCGCGGTGTTGTCGATGTCGCCATCGCCGCCGCCGTTGTTGTCGATGTCGGACTGCTGGACGTCGTAGCTGAAGCTGAAGCTCTGGCTGGCACCCGGGGCGAAGGCGGCAATCGTGCCGATCACGCCGCCCGGGTTCGCCGCCGTGATGGCCAGCGGGTCGGTGACGACGACGTTGCTCAGCGTCTGGTTGCCGGTGTTGGTCACCGTGACGGTGTAGAGGATGTCGTCGGCGGCGCTGTCGATGATGCCGTCGGCGTCACCCGGGACGCTGGCCGCCTTGACGATCGTCAGGCCAGGCAGTTGGGCGATCGGGACGCTCTCGCTGTCGCTGACCGGGCTCGTCTGGTCGCTGTCGGCCGTCGCGGTGTTGTCGATGTCGCCATCGCCGCCACCGTTGTTGTCGATGTCGGACTGCTGGACGTCGTAGCTGAAGCTGAAGCTCTGGCTGCCGCCCGGGGCGAACGCGGCAATCGTGCCGATCACGCCGCCCGGGTTCGCCGCCGTGATGGCCAGCGGGTCGGTGACGACGACGTTGCTCAGCGTCTGGTTGCCGGTGTTGGTCACCGTGACGGTGTAGAGGATGTCGTCGCTGGCGCTGTCGATGATGCCGTCGGCGTCACCCGGGACGCTGGCCGCCTTGACGATCGTCAGGCCGCCCAGTTGGGCGATCGGGACGCTCTCGCTGTCGCTGACCGGGGTCGTCTGGTCGCTGTCGGCCGTCGCGGTGTTGTCGATGTCGCCATCGCCGCCGCCGTCGCTGTCGATCTCGGCCTGCGTCACGGTGTGCGCCGCGCTGTAGGTCCACGTCTCGCCCACGTCGAGGACACCAAGCACGCCCGCGTCGCCGCTGACGTAGGTCGGGGCCTGTGCCGTCGCGTTCGGGTCGCTCACCACGATGCCGGTCAGCGACTGGTTGCCCGTGTTCGCCACCGTGATCGTGTAGGTGATCGCCTCACCCGCCACATCGGCCACCTGGCCTGACGGGTCGGCCGTCTTGACGATGTTCAGGCTCGGCCGCTGTGCAACCGGCACGGCCTCGTCGTCCGTGTCCGGATCCGTCTGGTCGCTGTCGGCGGTCGCAATGTTGTCCAGGTCGCCGTCGCCACCACCGTCGCTGTCGATCTCGGCCTGCGTCACGGTGTGCGCCGCGCTGTAGGTCCACGTCTCGCCCACGTCGAGGACACCAAGCACGCCCGCGTCGCCGCTGACATAGGTCGGGGCCTGTGCCGTCGCGTTCGGGTCGCTCACCACGACGCCGGTCAGCGACTGGTTGCCCGTGTTCGCCACCGTGATCGTGTAGCTGATCGCCTCACCCGCCACATCGGCCACCTGGCCTGACGGGTCGGCAACCTTGTTGATCTCCAGCGCCGGTGTGTCGCCGACCGGAACCCTCGCGTCGTCGGTGTCCGGCCCGGTCTGGTCGCTGTCGGCGGTCGCAATGTTGTCGATGAAGCCGTCGCCACCGCCGTCGCTGTCGATCTCGGCCTGCGTCACGGTGTGCGCCGCGCTGTAGGTCCACGTCTCGCCCACGTCGAGGACACCAAGCACGCCCGCGTCGCCGCTGACATAGGTCGGGGCCTGTGCCGTCGCGTTCGGGTCGCTCACCACGATGCCGGTCAGCGACTGGTTGCCCGTGTTCGCCACCGTGATCGTGTAGGTGATCGCCTCACCCGCCACATCGGCCACCTGGCCTGACGGGTCGGCCGTCTTGACGATGTTCAGGCTCGGCCGCTGTGCAACCGGCACGGCCTCGTCGTCCGTGTCCGGATCCGTCTGGTCGCTGTCGGCGGTCGCAATGTTGTCCAGGTCGCCGTCGCCACCACCGTCGCTGTCGATCTCGGCCTGCGTCACGGTGTGCGCCGCGCTGTAGGTCCACGTCTCGCCCACGTCGAGGACACCAAGCACGCCCGCGTCGCCGCTGACATAGGTCGGGGCCTGTGCCGTCGCGTTCGGGTCGCTCACCACGATGCCGGTCAGCGACTGGTTGCCCGTGTTCGCCACCGTGATCGTGTAGGTGATCGCCTCACCCGCCACATCGGCCACCTGGCCTGACGGGTCGGCCGTCTTGACGATGTTCAGGCTCGGCCGCTGTGCAACCGGCACGGCCTCGTCGTCGCTGTCCGGCCCGGTCTGGTCGCTGTCGGCGGTCGCAATGTTGTCCAGGTCGCCGTCGCCACCACCGTCGCTGTCGATCTCGGCCTGCGTCACGGTGTGCGCCGCGCTGTAGGTCCACGTCTCGCCCACGTCGAGGACACCAAGCACGCCCGCGTCGCCGCTGACATAGGTCGGGGCCTGTGCCGTCGCGTTCGGGTCGCTCACCACGATGCCGGTCAGCGACTGGTTGCCCGTGTTCGCCACCGTGATCGTGTAGCTGATCGCCTCACCTGCCACATCGGCCACCTGGCCCGACGGGTCGGCCGTCTTGACAATGTTCAGGCTCGGCCGCTGTGCAACCGGCACGGCCTCGTCGTCGCTGTCCGGCCCGGTCTGGTCGCTGTCGGCGGTCGCCGTGTTGTCCAGGTCGCCGTCGCCACCGCCGTCGCTGTCGATCTCGGCCTGCGTCACGGTGTGCGCCGCGCTGTAGGTCCACGTCTCGCCCGCGTCGAGGACACCAAGCACGCCCGCGTCGCCGCTGACGTAGGTCGGGGCCTGTGCCGTCGCGTTCGGGTCGCTCACCACGATGCCGGTCAGCGACTGGTTGCCCGTGTTCGCCACCGTGATCGTGTAGGTGATCGCCTCACCCGCCACATCGGCCACCTGGCCTGACGGGTCGGCCGTCTTGACGATGTTCAGGCTCGGCCGCTGTGCAACCGGCACGGCCTCGTCGTCCGTGTCCGGATCCGTCTGGTCGCTGTCGGCGGTCGCCGTGTTGTCCAGGTCGCCGTCGCCACCACCGTCGCTGTCGATCTCGGCCTGCGTCACGGTGTGCGCCGCGCTGTAGGTCCACGTCTCGCCCGCGTCGAGGACACCAAGCACGCCCGCGTCGCCGCTGACGTAGGTCGGGGCCTGTGCCGTCGCGTTCGGGTCGCTCACCACGACGCCGGTCAGCGACTGGTTGCCCGTGTTCGCCACCGTGATCGTGTAGGTGATCGCCTCACCCGCCACATCGGCCACCTGGCCTGACGGGTCGGCCGTCTTGACGATGTTCAGGCTCGGCCGCTGTGCAACCGGCACGGCCTCGTCGTCGCTGTCCGGCCCGGTCTGGTCGCTGTCGGCGGTCGCAATGTTGTCCAGGTCGCCGTCGCCACCACCGCCGCTGTCGATCTCGGCCTGCGTCACGGTGTGCGCCGCGCTGTAGGTCCACGTCTCGCCCACGTCGAGGACACCAAGCACGCCCGCGTCGCCGCTGACATAGGTCGGGGCCTGTGCCGTCGCGTTCGGGTCGCTCACCACGATGCCGGTCAGCGACTGGTTGCCCGTGTTCGCCACCGTGATCGTGTAGGTGATCGCCTCACCCGCCACATCGGCCACCTGGCCTGACGGGTCGGCAACCTTGTTGATCTCCAGCGCCGGTGTGTCGCCGACCGGAACCCTCGCGTCGTCGGTGTCCGGCCCGGTCTGGTCGCTGTCGGCGGTCGCAATGTTGTCGATGAAGCCGTCGCCACCGCCGTTGCTGTCGATCTCGGCCTGCGTCACGGTGTGCGCCGCGCTGTAGGTCCACGTCTCGCCCACGTCGAGGACACCAAGCACGCCCGCGTCGCCGCTGACGTAGGTCGGGGCCTGTGCCGTCGCGTTCGGGTCGCTCACCACGATGCCGGTCAGCGACTGGTTGCCCGTGTTCGCCACCGTGATCGTGTAGGTGATCGCCTCACCCGCCACATCGGCCACCTGGCCTGACGGGTCGGCCGTCTTGACGATGTTCAGGCTCGGCCGCTGTGCAACCGGCACGGCCTCGTCGTCCGTGTCCGGATCCGTCTGGTCGCTGTCGGCAGTCGCAATGTTCTCGATGAAGCCATCGCCGCCGCCATTGCTGTCGATCTCGCCCTGCGTCACGGTGTGCGCCGCGCTGTAGGTCCACGTCTCGCCCACGTCCAGGGTGCCGATCACGCCGGCGTCACCGCTGACGTAGGTCGGGGCCTGCGCCGTCGCGTTCGGGTCGCTCACCACGATGCCGGTCAGCGACTGGTTGCCCGTGTTCGCCACCGTGATCGTGTAGCTGATCGCCTCACCTGCCACATCGGCCACCTGGCCCGACGGGTCGGCCGTCTTGACAATGTTCAGGCTCGGGGCGCGCGCAACCGGCACGGCCTCGTCGTCGCTGTCCGGATCCGTCTGGTCGCTGTCGGCAGTCGCAATGTTCTCGATGAAGCCATCGCCGCCGCCATTGCTGTCGATCTCGCCCTGCGTCACGGTGTGCGCCGCGCTGTAGGTCCACGTCTCGCCCACGTCCAGGGTGCCGATCACGCCGGCGTCACCGCTGACGTAGGTCGGGGCCTGCGCCGTCGCGTTCGGGTCGCTCACCACGATGCCGGTCAGCGACTGGTTGCCCGTATTCGCCACCGTGATCGTGTAGGTGATCGCCTCACCCGCCACATCGGCCACCTGGCCTGACGGGTCGGCCGTCTTGACGATGTTCAGGCTCGGCCGCTGTGCAACCGGCACGGCCTCGTCGTCGCTGTCCGGCCCGGTCTGGTCGCTGTCGGCGGTCGCAATGTTGTCCAGGTCGCCGTCGCCACCACCGTCGCTGTCGATCTCGGCCTGCGTCACGGTGTGCGCCGCGCTGTAGGTCCACGTCTCGCCCACGTCGAGGACACCAAGCACGCCCGCGTCGCCGCTGACGTAGGTCGGGGCCTGTGCCGTCGCGTTCGGGTCGCTCACCACGATGCCGGTCAGCGACTGGTTGCCCGTGTTCGCCACCGTGATCGTGTAGGTGATCGCCTCACCCGCCACATCGGCCACCTGGCCTGACGGGTCGGCCGTCTTGACGATGTTCAGGCTCGGCCGCTGTGCAACCGGCACGGCCTCGTCGTCGCTGTCCGGCCCGGTCTGGTCGCTGTCGGCGGTCGCCGTGTTGTCCAGGTCGCCGTCGCCACCACCGTCGCTGTCGATCTCGGCCTGCGTCACGGTGTGCGCCGCGCTGTAGGTCCACGTCTCGCCCGCGTCGAGGACACCAAGCACGCCCGCGTCGCCGCTGACGTAGGTCGGGGCCTGTGCCGTCGCGTTCGGGTCGCTCACCACGACGCCGGTCAGCGACTGGTTGCCCGTGTTCGCCACCGTGATCGTGTAGGTGATCGCCTCACCCGCCACATCGGCCACCTGGCCTGACGGGTCGGCCGTCTTGACGATGTTCAGGCTCGGCCGCTGTGCAACCGGCACGGCCTCGTCGTCGCTGTCCGGCCCGGTCTGGTCGCTGTCGGCGGTCGCAATGTTGTCCAGGTCGCCGTCGCCACCACCGTCGCTGTCGATCTCGGCCTGCGTCACGGTGTGCGCCGCGCTGTAGGTCCACGTCTCGCCCACGTCGAGGACACCAAGCACGCCCGCGTCGCCGCTGACATAGGTCGGGGCCTGTGCCGTCGCGTTCGGGTCGCTCACCACGATGCCGGTCAGCGACTGGTTGCCCGTGTTCGCCACCGTGATCGTGTAGGTGATCGCCTCACCCGCCACATCGGCCACCTGGCCTGACGGGTCGGCAACCTTGTTGATCTCCAGCGCCGGTGTGTCGCCGACCGGAACCCTCGCGTCGTCGGTGTCCGGCCCGGTCTGGTCGCTGTCGGCGGTCGCAATGTTGTCGATGAAGCCGTCGCCACCGCCGTTGCTGTCGATCTCGGCCTGCGTCACGGTGTGCGCCGCGCTGTAGGTCCACGTCTCGCCCACGTCGAGGACACCAAGCACGCCCGCGTCGCCGCTGACGTAGGTCGGGGCCTGTGCCGTCGCGTTCGGGTCGCTCACCACGATGCCGGTCAGCGACTGGTTGCCCGTGTTCGCCACCGTGATCGTGTAGGTGATCGCCTCACCCGCCACATCGGCCACCTGGCCTGACGGGTCGGCCGTCTTGACGATGTTCAGGCTCGGCCGCTGTGCAACCGGCACGGCCTCGTCGTCCGTGTCCGGATCCGTCTGGTCGCTGTCGGCGGTCGCAATGTTGTCCAGGTCGCCGTCGCCACCACCGTCGCTGTCGATCTCGGCCTGCGTCACGGTGTGCGCCGCGCTGTAGGTCCACGTCTCGCCCACGTCGAGGACACCAAGCACGCCCGCGTCGCCGCTGACATAGGTCGGGGCCTGTGCCGTCGCGTTCGGGTCGCTCACCACGACGCCGGTCAGCGACTGGTTGCCCGTGTTCGCCACCGTGATCGTGTAGCTGATCGCCTCACCCGCCACATCGGCCACCTGGCCTGACGGGTCGGCCGTCTTGACGATGTTCAGGCTCGGCCGCTGTGCAACCGGCACGGCCTCGTCGTCGCTGTCCGGCCCGGTCTGGTCGCTGTCGGCGGTCGCAATGTTGTCCAGGTCGCCGTCGCCACCACCGTCGCTGTCGATCTCGGCCTGCGTCACGGTGTGCGCCGCGCTGTAGGTCCACGTCTCGCCCACGTCGAGGACACCAAGCACGCCCGCGTCGCCGCTGACGTAGGTCGGGGCCTGTGCCGTCGCGTTCGGGTCGCTCACCACGATGCCGGTCAGCGACTGGTTGCCCGTGTTCGCCACCGTGATCGTGTAGCTGATCGCCTCACCCGCCACATCGGCCACCTGGCCTGACGGGTCGGCAACCTTGTTGATCTCCAGCGCCGGTGTGTCGCCGACCGGAACCCTCGCGTCGTCGGTGTCCGGCCCGGTCTGGTCGCTGTCGGCGGTCGCAATGTTGTCGATGAAGCCGTCGCCACCGCCGTTGCTGTCGATCTCGGCCTGCGTCACGGTGTGCGCCGCGCTGTAGGTCCACGTCTCGCCCACGTCGAGGACACCAAGCACGCCCGCGTCGCCGCTGACGTAGGTCGGGGCCTGTGCCGTCGCGTTCGGGTCGCTCACCACGATGCCGGTCAGCGACTGGTTGCCCGTGTTCGCCACCGTGATCGTGTAGGTGATCGCCTCACCCGCCACATCGGCCACCTGGCCTGACGGGTCGGCCGTCTTGACGATGTTCAGGCTCGGCCGCTGTGCAACCGGCACGGCCTCGTCGTCCGTGTCCGGATCCGTCTGGTCGCTGTCGGCGGTCGCAATGTTGTCCAGGTCGCCGTCGCCACCACCGTCGCTGTCGATCTCGGCCTGCGTCACGGTGTGCACCGCGCTGTAGGTCCACGTCTCGCCCACGTCGAGGACACCAAGCACGCCCGCGTCGCCGCTGACATAGGTCGGGGCCTGTGCCGTCGCGTTCGGGTCGCTCACCACGATGCCGGTCAGCGACTGGTTGCCCGTGTTCGCCACCGTGATCGTGTAGCTGATCGCCTCACCCGCCACATCGGCCACCTGGCCTGACGGGTCGGCCGTCTTGACAATGTTCAGGCTCGGCCGCTGTGCAACCGGCACGGCCTCGTCGTCCGTGTCCGGATCCGTCTGGTCGCTGTCGGCGGTCGCAATGTTCTCGATGAAGCCATCGCCGCCGCCATTGCTGTCGATCTCGGCCTGCGTCACGGTGTGCGCCGCGCTGTAGGTCCACGTCTCGCCCACGTCGAGGACACCAAGCACGCCCGCGTCGCCGCTGACATAGGTCGGGGCCTGTGCCGTCGCGTTCGGGTCGCTCACCACGATGCCGGTCAGCGACTGGTTGCCCGTGTTCGCCACCGTGATCGTGTAGCTGATCGCCTCACCTGCCACATCGGCCACCTGGCCCGACGGGTCGGCCGTCTTGACGATGTTCAGGCTCGGCCGCTGTGCAACCGGCACGGCCTCGTCGTCGCTGTCCGGCCCGGTCTGGTCGCTGTCGGCGGTCGCCGTGTTGTCCAGGTCGCCGTCGCCACCGCCGTCGCTGTCGATCTCGGCCTGCGTCACGGTGTGCGCCGCGCTGTAGGTCCACGTCTCGCCCACCTCCAGGGTGCCGATCACGCCCGCGTCGCCGCTGACATAGGTCGGGGCCTGTGCCGTCGCGTTCGGGTCGCTCACCACGATGCCGGTCAGCGACTGGTTGCCCGTGTTCGCCACCGTGATCGTGTAGGTGATCGCCTCACCCGCCACATCGGCCACCTGGCCTGACGGGTCGGCCGTCTTGACGATGTTCAGGCTCGGCCGCTGTGCAACCGGCACGGCCTCGTCGTCCGTGTCCGGATCCGTCTGGTCGCTGTCGGCGGTCGCAATGTTCTCGATGAAGCCATCGCCGCCGCCATTGCTGTCGATCTCGCCCTGCGTCACGGTGTGCGCCGCGCTGTAGGTCCACGTCTCGCCCACGTCCAGGGTGCCGATCACGCCGGCGTCACCGCTGACGTAGGTCGGGGCCTGCGCCGTCGCGTTCGGGTCGCTCACCACGATGCCGGTCAGCGACTGGTTGCCCGTATTCGCCACCGTGATCGTGTAGGTGATCGCCTCACCCGCCACATCGGCCACCTGGCCCGACGGGTCGGCCGTCTTGACAATGTTCAGGCTCGGCCGCTGTGCAACCGGCACGGCCTCGTCGTCGCTGTCCGGATCCGTCTGGTCGCTGTCGGCAGTCGCAATGTTCTCGATGAAGCCATCGCCGCCGCCATTGCTGTCGATCTCGCCCTGCGTCACGGTGTGCGCCGCGCTGTAGGTCCACGTCTCGCCCACGTCCAGGGTGCCGATCACGCCGGCGTCGCCGCTGACGTAGGTCGGGGCCTGTGCCGTCGCGTTCGGGTCGCTCACCACGACGCCGGTCAGCGACTGGTTGCCCGTGTTCGCCACCGTGATCGTGTAGCTGATCGCCTCACCTGCCACATCGGCCACCTGGCCCGACGGGTCGGCCGTCTTGACAATGTTCAGGCTCGGGGCGCGCGCAACCGGCACGGCCTCGTCGTCGCTGTCCGGATCCGTCTGGTCGCTGTCGGCAGTCGCAATGTTCTCGATGAAGCCATCGCCGCCGCCATTGCTGTCGATCTCGCCCTGCGTCACGGTGTGCGCCGCGCTGTAGGTCCACGTCTCGCCCACGTCCAGGGTGCCGATCACGCCGGCGTCACCGCTGACGTAGGTCGGGGCCTGCGCCGTCGCGTTCGGGTCGCTCACCACGATGCCGGTCAGCGACTGGTTGCCCGTGTTCGCCACCGTGATCGTGTAGCTGATCGCCTCACCTGCCACATCGGCCACCTGGCCCGACGGGTCGGCCGTCTTGACAATGTTCAGGCTCGGGGCGCGCGCAACCGGCACGGCCTCGTCGTCGCTGTCCGGATCCGTCTGGTCGCTGTCGGCAGTCGCAATGTTCTCGATGAAGCCATCGCCGCCGCCATTGCTGTCGATCTCGCCCTGCGTCACGGTGTGCGCCGCGCTGTAGGTCCACGTCTCGCCCACGTCCAGGGTGCCGATCACGCCGGCGTCACCGCTGACGTAGGTCGGGGCCTGCGCCGTCGCGTTCGGGTCGCTCACCACGATGCCGGTCAGCGACTGGTTGCCCGTGTTCGCCACCGTGATCGTGTAGCTGATCGCCTCACCTGCCACATCGGCCACCTGGCCCGACGGGTCGGCCGTCTTGACAATGTTCAGGCTCGGGGCGCGCGCAACCGGCACGGCCTCGTCGTCGCTGTCCGGATCCGTCTGGTCGCTGTCGGCAGTCGCAATGTTCTCGATGAAGCCATCGCCGCCGCCATTGCTGTCGATCTCGCCCTGCGTCACGGTGTGCGCCGCGCTGTAGGTCCACGTCTCGCCCACGTCCAGGGTGCCGATCACGCCGGCGTCACCGCTGACGTAGGTCGGGGCCTGCGCCGTCGCGTTCGGGTCGCTCACCACGATGCCGGTCAGCGACTGGTTGCCCGTGTTCGCCACCGTGATCGTGTAGCTGATCGCCTCACCCGCCACATCGGCCACCTGGCCCGACGGGTCGGCCGTCTTGACAATGTTCAGGCTCGGGGCGCGCGCAACCGGCACGGCCTCGTCGTCGCTGTCCGGATCCGTCTGGTCGCTGTCGGCAGTCGCAATGTTCTCGATGAAGCCATCGCCGCCGCCATTGCTGTCGATCTCGCCCTGCGTCACGGTGTGCGCCGCGCTGTAGGTCCACGTCTCGCCCACGTCCAGGGTGCCGATCACGCCGGCGTCACCGCTGACGTACGTCGGGGCCTGCGCCGTCGCGTTCGGGTCGCTCACCACGACGCCGGTCAGCGACTGGTTGCCCGTGTTCGCCACCGTGATCGTGTAGCTGATCGCCTCACCCGCCACATCGGCCACCTGGCCTGACGGGTCGGCCGTCTTGACGATGTTCAGGCTCGGCCGCTGTGCAACCGGCACGGCCTCGTCGTCGCTGTCCGGCCCGGTCTGGTCGCTGTCGGCGGTCGCCGTGTTGTCCAGGTCGCCGTCGCCACCGCCGTCGCTGTCGATCTCGGCCTGCGTCACGGTGTGCGCCGCGCTGTAGGTCCACGTCTCGCCCACCTCCAGGGTGCCGATCACGCCCGCGTCGCCGCTGACATAGGTCGGGGCCTGTGCCGTCGCGTTCGGGTCGCTCACCACGACGCCGGTCAGCGACTGGTTGCCCGTGTTCGCCACCGTGATCGTGTAGCTGATCGCCTCACCTGCCACATCGGCCACCTGGCCCGACGGGTCGGCCGTCTTGACAATGTTCAGGCTCGGGGCGCGCGCAACCGGCACGGCCTCGTCGTCGCTGTCCGGATCCGTCTGGTCGCTGTCGGCAGTCGCAATGTTCTCGATGAAGCCATCGCCGCCGCCATTGCTGTCGATCTCGCCCTGCGTCACGGTGTGCGCCGCGCTGTAGGTCCACGTCTCGCCCACGTCCAGGGTGCCGATCACGCCGGCGTCACCGCTGACGTAGGTCGGGGCCTGCGCCGTCGCGTTCGGGTCGCTCACCACGATGCCGGTCAGCGACTGGTTGCCCGTGTTCGCCACCGTGATCGTGTAGCTGATCGCCTCACCTGCCACATCGGCCACCTGGCCCGACGGGTCGGCCGTCTTGACGATGTTCAGGCTCGGCCGCTGTGCAACCGGCACGGCCTCGTCGTCGCTGTCCGGCCCGGTCTGGTCGCTGTCGGCGGTCGCCGTGTTGTCCAGGTCGCCGTCGCCACCGCCGTCGCTGTCGATCTCGCCCTGCGTCACGGTGTGCGCCGCGCTGTAGGTCCACGTCTCGCCCACGTCCAGGGTGCCGATCACGCCGGCGTCACCGCTGACGTAGGTCGGGGCCTGCGCCGTCGCGTTCGGGTCGCTCACCACGATGCCGGTCAGCGACTGGTTGCCCGTGTTCGCCACCGTGATCGTGTAGCTGATCGCCTCACCTGCCACATCGGCCACCTGGCCCGACGGGTCGGCCGTCTTGACAATGTTCAGGCTCGGGGCGCGCGCAACCGGCACGGCCTCGTCGTCGCTGTCCGGATCCGTCTGGTCGCTGTCGGCAGTCGCAATGTTCTCGATGAAGCCATCGCCGCCGCCATTGCTGTCGATCTCGCCCTGCGTCACGGTGTGCGCCGCGCTGTAGGTCCACGTCTCGCCCACGTCCAGGGTGCCGATCACGCCGGCGTCACCGCTGACGTAGGTCGGGGCCTGCGCCGTCGCGTTCGGGTCGCTCACCACGATGCCGGTCAGCGACTGGTTGCCCGTGTTCGCCACCGTGATCGTGTAGCTGATCGCCTCACCCGCCACATCGGCCACCTGGCCCGACGGGTCGGCCGTCTTGACGATGTTCAGGCTCGGGGCGCGCGCAACCGGCACGGCCTCGTCGTCGCTGTCCGGATCCGTCTGGTCGCTGTCGGCGGTCGCAATGTTCTCGATGAAGCCATCGCCGCCGCCATTGCTGTCGATCTCGCCCTGCGTCACGGTGTGCGCCGCGCTGTAGGTCCACGTCTCGCCCACGTCCAGGGTGCCGATCACGCCGGCGTCACCGCTGACGTAGGTCGGGGCCTGCGCCGTCGCGTTCGGGTCGCTCACCACGACGCCGGTCAGCGACTGGTTGCCCGTGTTCGCCACCGTGATCGTGTAGCTGATCGCCTCACCCGCCACATCGGCCACCTGGCCCGACGGGTCGGCCGTCTTGACGATGTTCAGGCTCGGCCGCTGTGCAACCGGCACGGCCTCGTCGTCGCTGTCCGGATCCGTCTGGTCGCTGTCGGCAGTCGCAATGTTCTCGATGAAGCCATCGCCGCCGCCATTGCTGTCGATCTCGCCCTGCGTCACGGTGTGCGCCGCGCTGTAGGTCCACGTCTCGCCCACGTCCAGGGTGCCGATCACGCCGGCGTCACCGCTGACGTAGGTCGGGGCCTGCGCCGTCGCGTTCGGGTCGCTCACCACGATGCCGGTCAGCGACTGGTTGCCCGTGTTCGCCACCGTGATCGTGTAGCTGATCGCCTCACCCGCCACATCGGCCACCTGGCCCGACGGGTCGGCCGTCTTGACAATGTTCAGGCTCGGGGCGCGCGCAACCGGCACGGCCTCGTCGTCGCTGTCCGGATCCGTCTGGTCGCTGTCGGCAGTCGCAATGTTCTCGATGAAGCCATCGCCGCCGCCATTGCTGTCGATCTCGCCCTGCGTCACGGTGTGCGCCGCGCTGTAGGTCCACGTCTCGCCCACGTCCAGGGTGCCGATCACGCCGGCGTCGCCGCTGACGTAGGTCGGGGCCTGTGCCGTCGCGTTCGGGTCGCTCACCACGACGCCGGTCAGCGACTGGTTGCCCGTGTTCGCCACCGTGATCGTGTAGCTGATCGCCTCACCTGCCACATCGGCCACCTGGCCCGACGGGTCGGCCGTCTTGACAATGTTCAGGCTCGGGGCGCGCGCAACCGGCACGGCCTCGTCGTCGCTGTCCGGATCCGTCTGGTCGCTGTCGGCAGTCGCAATGTTCTCGATGAAGCCATCGCCGCCGCCATTGCTGTCGATCTCGCCCTGCGTCACGGTGTGCGCCGCGCTGTAGGTCCACGTCTCGCCCACGTCCAGGGTGCCGATCACGCCGGCGTCACCGCTGACGTAGGTCGGGGCCTGCGCCGTCGCGTTCGGGTCGCTCACCACGATGCCGGTCAGCGACTGGTTGCCCGTGTTCGCCACCGTGATCGTGTAGCTGATCGCCTCACCTGCCACATCGGCCACCTGGCCCGACGGGTCGGCCGTCTTGACAATGTTCAGGCTCGGGGCGCGCGCAACCGGCACGGCCTCGTCGTCGCTGTCCGGATCCGTCTGGTCGCTGTCGGCAGTCGCAATGTTCTCGATGAAGCCATCGCCGCCGCCATTGCTGTCGATCTCGCCCTGCGTCACGGTGTGCGCCGCGCTGTAGGTCCACGTCTCGCCCACGTCCAGGGTGCCGATCACGCCGGCGTCACCGCTGACGTAGGTCGGGGCCTGCGCCGTCGCGTTCGGGTCGCTCACCACGATGCCGGTCAGCGACTGGTTGCCCGTGTTCGCCACCGTGATCGTGTAGCTGATCGCCTCACCCGCCACATCGGCCACCTGGCCCGACGGGTCGGCCGTCTTGACAATGTTCAGGCTCGGGGCGCGCGCAACCGGCACGGCCTCGTCGTCGCTGTCCGGATCCGTCTGGTCGCTGTCGGCAGTCGCAATGTTCTCGATGAAGCCATCGCCGCCGCCATTGCTGTCGATCTCGCCCTGCGTCACGGTGTGCGCCGCGCTGTAGGTCCACGTCTCGCCCACGTCCAGGGTGCCGATCACGCCGGCGTCACCGCTGACGTAGGTCGGGGCCTGCGCCGTCGCGTTCGGGTCGCTCACCACGATGCCGGTCAGCGACTGGTTGCCCGTGTTCGCCACCGTGATCGTGTAGCTGATCGCCTCACCCGCCACATCGGCCACCTGGCCCGACGGGTCGGCCGTCTTGACAATGTTCAGCGACGGCTGGGCCCCAAAGTAGTTCGCATCATCCGGCAACACCACCACGGGCGCCGAATTGACGCCATCGCTGACACTGGCCACAGCCGAAGCTCGATCCGTCTGCTGCCCCGCCAGTGCCGTCGTAATGATCTCGTCCGAATAGACGGTCACTCCCGCCGCAACGGTCGTCGTCTGGTTGCCACCGAAGGCGAAATCCAGGAACGGAACGCTCCCGGTGATCGTCGCGTCGTTCAGGTCAACGGTAGCAGTCAGATCACCCGTCGAGTTGTTCGTCACCGCCACTCGATACTTGACGGTGCTGCCGGCGAGGATGACTGGCCCGGTGGGCGAATCCGCAGGAATCCACGTGCTACCCCCATCGATGGACAACTCTTTCTCGATGACGATAGCGCCTTGCCCACCGAAGTAGTTCGCATTGTCCGGCGCGACGCTGATCGGTGTCGTGTTGGTGCCATCGGTCACCGTCACCTGCGCCGACGCCTGGTCGGTGTGCTGACCGGCGGCGGCGATGCCACTGATCACGTCGGAGTAGATGATTTGTCCGACGCCTACCGTTGTGGTTTGGTTGCCAGAAAACTTGAAATCGAGCGCGGGGTCTCCACCAACCACGTTGACATCGCTTAAGTTGACCGTAGCCGGCAGTGCACCGCTGTTGGTGACCCTGACGCGGTAGTAGACCTCCTCGCCAGCGAGGATCGTCACCCCCGGGGCATCGTCGGCGTCGTGCCAGTTGACGTTGTCGGCCGAAACCTGCTTTTCGATCTCCACAGCGCCCGTCGCGCCAAAGTAGTTGGCATCGTCCGGCACTACGATGACCGTGCTCGTCACGTTGCCGTCAGTGACCGTCACGTTGGCCGAAGCGCGATCTTCGTGCGAACCGGCTTCCGCGGTCGCCAGAATCACGTCACTGTAGATCGTGGTATTTGGCGCCAGGATCGTCGTCTGACTGCCGCTGAACTTGAAGTCATGCGGCGAACCACCCCCCGCGAGGATCTGGTCAAAAAGGTCTACCGTCGCCGGCAAGGCGCCGCTGTTCGTCACAGCGACACGGAAGTAAATGTCTTGCCCGACGGCGATGGTCGGCCCTGGGGCGTCGTCGGCATCGAGCCAAACGGTCCCATTGACCGAAACCTGTTTCTCGATCGACACGAAGACCAGTGGCGTGGTATCGGAGAAATCGATCGTCACACCACCAGCGCTGGCGCTGCCATTGTTGACGATGCTCGTCGTTCCCGGTTCCAGATCGCCCACGCTGTCGATCAGTACCTTGAACGTCACTTGGTACGAACCACCGACCGGCAATGGGTTGCCCGGGTTGAGGATGAAACCCAGGCCGTCGAGCGGGAAGGCAGTGCCTGACGAGTCGTCCGGAATCTGTGAGATCACCCCGGCAGCATTCTTGAAGAAGGTACTGCCAGTGACATACGTGGTATCCACCGGCAGGACGTCCCGCAGGCGAATGTCGGATATCGGTGAGCGGCTGGTGTTGTTGATGACGATCGTGTAAAGCATTTCGTCGCCCGCGCTGACCACGCCATTGCCGTCATTGTCGGTACTGAGACTGCCGTCCTTGCCGGCCCCGAACAGCGCCAGCGGCGGGATGCCGGTTCCCACATCGAGTCCGGGAGCACCCGCCGAAGCCGTTGCCGGATCCTGGCCCCAGGCCGCAACCAGCTTGACTCCGGGCGTCAGCGTATAGACCAACATGCCGGTCTGGTTACGGTCCACGGTGTCGTAGATCTTGGCCCGGTCGAGTTCGCGCAGGCTGACGGAAGTGTCGTACTTGTTGCCGTTTGGATCGGTGAGGGCGCCAGTCAGCGGATTGGCATCGTAGTCGATGTAGATCGTCGCGGCGGTATTGCCGTTGCCCACCGGCGAAACCCAGACCGGGTTGCCGTTTTCATTCGGGTTGGTACCTGAGGTCGGGTCGCGACCAATCCCCAGACCAACCAGAACCTGCGGCGACAGCGACTCCCGCGGGATCAGGGTGAAACCCCAGTCCCATGCCTGGTTGCCTCCGCTGGTATCCGTCGAGTTGGTGGTGGAGAAGGCGTAGAAAGTCGGCGCAGTGCCGGGTCCCGCGCCATCGGGATCGGGTGTGTAGAAGTGCGCGCCGTAACCGTCCGGAACCGTCTGCTTCAGGTACGAGCCCGCTGCCACCGACAGAGGTGTGGTGGTGATGGTGTTGCCACCGGCCCCGGTCCTGGTCTCATAATTGACCGTGATCCCACTGGTGCTGGGGTTGTAGAGCCAGACGGTGGTCGCCTCGCTGTTGGTCGCTGCCGTCGACACCGGGGTGTAGTAGCTCGACGACCAGAGGTTGAGGGGAAGCAGTGCGGAATCCCGGCTCTCGTAGTTGGACCCGATGTCACCGGTGAGGAAGTGTACCTGCACGGGCTTGTCGGACGACACGCGGCCGCCGACGTTGACGCCACCATTGACGAAGTACGGCTGCCCCTCGCTCAGCGTGACGGTCGTTTCGAAGCTGCCACTGGCGTCCTTGTCGATCTGCACCGTGGCCCCGCCCGGACCGGCCATGATGTACAGGCTGGTGTACTCGAACATCTGGCTGTCGGCAGAGTCCGGGATGTTCGCGCCGACCGGGACGCGATACTCCGTTCCCCAACTCTTGGTGTCGAAGACCTCGACCGCACCCGCCAGCAGCGTGTTCGAACCGCTGGCCCAGCCAACGTGCGTCAGAGCGACGCTCTTCGTTGCCGCGATCTTGTCGCGACCGTCGAAATCGATGACCGACTGCAGGGTTCCCGTCTGCACGGCGTTATTGAGTACGATGACCGTTCCGGCATTGATCACGTCGGCCGCATTGCTCACCACCCCGGGGGCGGCACCGTTGCTGATGTCCCCATCACCCCAAATCTGCGTACCGCCAGGGTTGATCGAGCTGTAGAGATCGTTCGGGTTGGCAATATCGACGTCGTAGCCGTTTTCCCATTGATCGTAGTAGATGATCGTGTTGTTCGCCGAGGCCGCAACCGAAATGTATGTCTGGACCGGATTGGTCGGATTGGTGGAACCGGATCCCGACTCGATGGCCTGCAGGCCCGTCAGTAGTTGGTCTTCCGGAAACGGAACGTAGAACACTTGCGTCGGAGCCGGATTGGGACCATCAGTAAACATCGTCATCGCCACCTCGCCGGTCGCCACGTCATCGGCCGTTCCAAGCTGGTGGTCCGCACCCGAAAAGACCGCCTCTGCGGTAAGTACCAGGGTCGAGTTCAGCGCACTCCGAGGAACCACCCATGTGGTGTCGACGAAAGCAGGCAGCGGGTTGCCGTTGGCGTCGAGGGCAGGCCGGAAGCCATTGGCGACGGTCCAACTTGCATACGACAGGTCGTCCTGCGTGCCCAAGACCCCGTCGAGGCCCAGATTGATCACTTGAAAGCGGATGCCGGCCATCTCGCCGAAGCCCTCGGCCCTGATCGACACGGTCTGGCCCGGTGCATAGTCCTGCTTGTTCGTTTTCACTGTCGTTGCCATGGCTCCAAGCTCCTGAAATGAAATCAAGTTGAATCAGTCGACCAAGACGCGCCCGCGGCGTCCGCCGCGCCAGGTTGCGACCAGCGAGCAGCTGCACCACCGCTCCCGAGACGGCCGCTGGCCGTTTGCCGCCAGCCGCTGCTCAGCCTTCGCCCGCAGTCACCATGCCGCCTGCCAAGACCGGCGAAGGACTGCCCCATCGTCTCAGAACATCCGCCGACGCTACCCGCAAGGCTGCTGCTTTGCCATTCCCCAAACGGGTAATCCCGTGGCGTAGCCATTGTCAGTCGCCGAGCGGCTCCGCGACGGTCGCGAACAGCTGCGCAGCCAACTGGCCGCGTCGCCGAACACCAAGCTTGCCGAAGACGGCTTCCAGATGCTTCTTCACCGTGTCGGGAGAAACCTGAAGCTGGCGCGCGATCTCCTTGTTGGTCAGTCCCTCGGCTGCCAGCCTGGCGATCACCCGCTCGCGCCCGGTCAGGCAGCGCGCCGAGCCGGACGCAGCGCTGTCGGCGACAACCCTGGCTGAACGCGCAGCCGACAGCCAACATCGGAAGGCCTGCGCCATCAGCCAGCGCGGCAACCACAGCCCACCCTGGCTCACCTCGCCCAAGGCGCGAGCGTAGAGGCTGGCCGGGGCATCGATGCGGATGCTGCCACAGACACGCAACCGCAAGATCTCGTCGACAGCCAGCGGCCAGGCATCGTCCCAGAGGAGGAGCAATCGCGCGCCCACCTGGTGGGCCGCGATCTCGATCTGATCCAACAGGTCCGCACCCGCGTTGCGCAGCCAGCGGGTATCGACCAACATCAGGTCGGCGCTACCGCCTGCCAGGAAGAGCCGTACGGCCTCCAGCGTTTCAACCACGATCGGCTGCAGCGGCATCTCCAGCGCGGCATCCAACTCGTCCATCAGCTGACGGACGAAATCCCGCCGGTCGGAGACCACCATCACCGACAGGGATGGTGCCTCGACATGTGCCAACAAGGCCGGCATGCGCAGGGCTTCGCCCCCGCTGCAGGCTGCCGCCGTGAAGCAGCTCGCCGGCTGGCACCGCCGCTCGCCCTGGCGACGGTCGTGGTCGTGATGCGTCATCTGCGAGCCGTCGCTGCGTCGCCTGCCAACGACGCGCCGCTCGGCGTGCCGGCGATCAATCAGCCCCGGCATTCCGGAATCGTCGGCGCGTGCATGCGTCGATGACAGGCGGCAGCGGATGCTCCGATCGAGGTCGGCGAGCGCGAACGGCCGCAAGAGTACCTCGTGCGACCTCCGCAATGCTTGCAGGTCTTCAGTGTTGCACGCACAGGCGTCGAGCAGGAAGAGGGCCGGTATCCCAGGGACATTGCCGGAACCGTCGAACGATCTCTTGCGCAACCATACTTCAGGAAGGCAGTCGGCAATGATCAGGCTCGGTTGCGGACTGCCCTTGGGCAGGTCCGCCGCCAGTTCCATCGCCACTGCCCGATAGTCCAGCTCGCGCAGGCAGGTCAGCAGGTGTTGCGCGACGTCGCCACGGCTGCAGGCGACCATGATCAGCAGCTGTCTCCTGGACAGCAACGTCCTTGCGGGCGCGGTCACGGTGTTCAACGGCTCGAGCACGGGAGGCCAGACGACGAATCGAAGAAAGCCGGGAAAGCGACGCGGCGGATCATCCCCGCATTCCCCGCAGGGAACTCGCCGCGACGACCGCCCAGGGTCGCGCACGGGTGGTCAAGCGCCCACACGCCTGACCGCACACTGAAGCTCCACCACTACCAAGACACGGCGACACTCGAGTGTTCTCCAGGAAAGAGGCGGCAAGGGCCAGACTTCGTTCGGTGCAGCCTGGCGTCGCCTACCCATCACACCGCGCAGAGGCCATTGCGCCCCGGACCGATCGCTACTTGCGTCCCAGTCTGCTTCGCACCGACACCCACCATCCCAATCCGGCCACGCCGACAACCTCTGGCCAACCGCAGCAGCATCAGGAACGCCGGCAGTGCCACCGCCGAAGGGGCCTGGCAACAGAGTCCGGACGAGCCCAAACAGTGACGGAGCAAGATTCACGCCAAAATCTGAACGCGCATGATATAAGTCTGGTTTTTCGTGTCTGCACAGGACTGAGCCCGTCGCACTGTAAGCTTTTCCGACAACTGGACGGCCTCATGGACAGCGAACCCGCACCGACTGGCCACGAGAAAGCGCCGAGAGAACCAGGGCGCACAATGGCCCTCGCCCGGCCCCAGGGCAGTGGCCATCCGCAGGCTGTGATCCCTCACGCATCACCTTGTCCTCAACCCGTCTCCTGCAACGCCACAAACACACGTCGATCAGGCAATCCGCGGCAGCGCGAGCGACCCGGCACCGCCGGAACGCGGTATAGTCTCCGTCCATGAGCAGTCCGCTGTCAGAGTCCAGCAAGCGCTGTGTCGTTCTCCTGTCGGGAGGACTCGACTCAGCGACGACGCTGGCGATCGCCCGTGCCAGCGGCTTTGCCTGCTTTTGCCTGTCGCTCGACTACGGACAGCGTCACAGCAGCGAGTTGCGGGCTGCGGCGGCGGTTGCGCAGGCACTGGCGGCAACGGCACATCGCATCGTGCGCCTGCGTCTTGAGGACTTCGGCGGCTCCGCGCTGACCGACACCTCGGCAGCGCTGCCGGTGGACGGGCTCCGTCCGGGCATCCCGGCGACCTATGTACCTGCCCGCAACACCGTCATGCTGTCACTGGCGCTGGCCTGGGCCGAGGTCCTGGAAAGTCGGGATGTGTTCATCGGCGTCAACGCGGTGGACTACTCGGGTTATCCCGACTGTCGCCCGGAGTACATCGCGGCTTTCGAACGGATGGCCAACCTGGCGACCAAGGCGGCGGTGGAAGGATCGGCACTGCGCATCCATGCGCCGCTGATCGATCTCGGCAAGGCCGAGATCATCCGCCGCGGCCTCGAGCTCGGGCTCGACTACAGCATCACCGTCTCGTGCTATCAGGCTGACGCGGCCGGACGCGCGTGCGGAGTGTGCGACTCGTGCCGCTTGCGACGTGCCGGTTTTGCCGCCGCCGGAGTCGCCGATCCAACCCCTTACGCCAACCGCCAGCCTCCGGAAATGCGCCGATGAGCGTCGCCGATCGCGCCACCACGGTCATCTGGCTCGCCTTCGCCATCGGCCTGGTGTTCGGCGCCGTCGCCAGCGGGACGCGCTTCTGTACCATGGGAGCCGTTGCCGACATCGCCATCCTCGGCGACTGGGGTCGCATGCGCATGTGGCTACTGGCGATTGCACTGGCCATCCTCGGCACGGCGGCGCTGCATGAAACGGGGCTCATCGATGTCGACAGGTCGATCTATCGCGGCCACAACCTGACTTGGCTGTCGCATCTCGCCGGCGGCCTCTGTTTTGGCTTCGGCATGGTGCTCGCCTCCGGCTGCGGTGCCAGGACCCTGATGCGTATCGGCGCCGGCAGCGTCAAGGCAGTGGTCGTGTTCATCGTCCTCGCGCTGGTGGCGTCCATGTCGATGCGCGGCGTGCTCGCCGTCTTCCGTGTCGAGGTGCTCGAACCGGTCGCACTGCATCTGCCCGACGGCCCGGGCCTGCCCGAGCTGGTCGCGAACCTCGGGCTGACACCCGGGCCGGCGCCGGCGCTTTGTGCCGCGCTGCTTGGCGGCGGCCTGCTGGCTGCCGTGCTGCTAGGTCGTCCCCGCCTGGCTGCCGCGCAAATCCTCGGCGGCGCCACCGTTGGCGCCCTGGTCGTCGCTGGCTGGTACGTCAGCGGCCATCTCGGCCATCTCGCCGAGGATCCGGAAACGCTGCAGGAAGCCTATCTCGCCACCAACAGTGGCCGCATGGAATCGCTGACCTTCGTCGCGCCACAGGCTTACACGCTGGAGTTGCTTCTTCTGTGGTCCGACAGCAGCCGCCGGGTGACTTTCGCGATCGCCAGCGCGCTCGGCGTCGTCTGCGGCAGCCTCGCTCATGCGCTCCTCAGCGGCGGCTTCCGCTGGGAAGGCTTCAACGATCTGGAGGACACCGCCAACCACCTCGTCGGCGCCGCGCTGATGGGCTTTGGTGGCGTCGTCGCATTGGGCTGCACGATCGGGCAGGGTGTCAGCGGGGTTTCGACCCTCGCCGCCGGCTCCTTCCTCAGCCTGTTCGCGATCATCGCCGGCGCCCGGCTGGCACTCGCCTACCAGTACTGGCGAGCCACAGGCAGCGGCTGAAGCGGCAGCGCCCGCGGTCTCAGTCGCTGCGACCCGACCCGCCCACTTCCGGGAGGCGCGCGATCAGCACCTTGTCGACGCGGTGGCGATCCATGTCGACGACCTCGAAGCGCAACCCCTCGACGACGAAGTGATCGGCGGGCAGCGGAATCCTGCCGAGGACGTACATCACGAACCCGCCCAGGGTATTGAACGCATTCTCCTCTTCACCGGGCAGTTCCGGGTGGATGGCGAGAACCGCCTTGAGACGCTCGATCGGCACGCTGCCGTCGGCGAGCCACGAGCCATCCTCGCGAACGATGATATCCAGTTCATCCGGGGAGTCCGAAGTCGGCAGATCGCCAACGATCGAGGTCAGCACATCGGTCAGGGTCACCAGACCCTGCAGGCCGCCGTACTCGTCCACCATCAGCGCGCACTGCTGATGCGCCCGCCGGAAGGTTTCGAGCAACTGGGTCGTCGTCACGCTCGCCGGAACGTAGAGCGCCGGGCGGACGAAAGCCTCCACTTCCAGCGGCTGCCCCAGCAGGACTCCCTGCAGCAGATCGCTGGTCCGCAGGACGCCGACGATCTGGTCAAGGCCGTCCCGGCAGACGACGATGCGTCGGTACGGGCTGTTCGCCAAGCGATGACGGATCACCTCTTCGCCGTCGTTCAGGTCGAGCAGATAGATGTCCTTGCGGTGCGTCATGATGGCGCTGATCCGCTGCTCGTCGAGACGCAGGACGTTGGAAACGATGGCCTGCTCGCTGGCATGGAATACTCCCGCTTCGGCGCCCTGCCCCATGAGGACCTTGATCTCGTCGTTGGTGACTGTCGAGTCCTGCGTCCGATGCGCACCGAGCAGCCCCAGGACCAAACTGGACGAGGACGAGAGCAGCCACACCAGCGGCCGTGCCAGGCGGGACACGACGCCCATCGGCCCGGCGACGAATGACGCCACACGCTCCGGCGCCAACAGGCCGAGACGCTTGGGCACGAGTTCACCAACGACCACCGAGCAGTAGGTGACCGCCACCACCACGAGCGTCAGGGCGACCGTATCGGCATGCGGTGCCAGCAGGGCGATCGAGCCCAGCCACTCGGCCAGCGGAGCGGCCAGCGTCGCCTCGCCAATGGCCCCGCTGAGGATGCCGACCGTGGTGATTCCGACCTGGACGGTCGACAGGAAGGTCGACGGTTCCTGCTGCAGCGCCAGCGCCGAGCGCGCACCCGAAAAACCATCCTCGGCCAGCTTCTGCAGGCGCGACTGGCGCGCGGAAACCACCGCAATCTCGGACATCGCCAAAATGCCGTTGAGCACGATGAGGAACAGCAGCAGGACAACGTCCATCGGGGATTCCGTCAATCAGGCTGTGCAGCCAGCCGCAAGGCACCGTGCGGAAACAGCCCGCCATGCCCGCCTGGCGATGTCTCTCGGGAGCGGTCCACCGGTGGACCGAGCATCGAGGCTTGCCTGCCATCCGCAGAGCCTTGCGGCGACAGGGAGTCATGATTATACGAGCTTGAGTGACGGCCATTCTGCTTCGGCGACAGGCACGTCGACGTTCGCCATGACGG
Organism: Accumulibacter sp.; assembly: GCF_036625195.1. Taxonomy (NCBI): domain Bacteria; kingdom Pseudomonadati; phylum Pseudomonadota; class Betaproteobacteria; genus Candidatus Accumulibacter; species Accumulibacter sp. The sequence goes on along the minus strand of NZ_JAZKUG010000001.1, from coordinate 1,518,128 downwards.
GCTGAACGGGTACCCTTTCGCGCAACGGCCAAGGACCGTGGAGCGACGCGTCGCTTGCCCGGGAGGTGCGGGGGGGTTGACCAAAGCGGCATTAGCCAATAGAGTCGAGGCCCTCCAGTATCAAACAAGCAAATTCGCAGCGTCGTCGCTGCATCTTCGCCGCCCTGTTCGCGAGCTTTTCCCGAGAACAGAGTTCCGGCCTCAGGGGTTGCGTACCCCGAGCATCCGAGGCTTTGCACCCGCCTGCAACCGTCCATCGCCGCGTTGTCTTTCGTGCGCGACGACGAAAGTGAAGGAGAGAGCATGTCCACAACCATTGCATTGAAAGGCTTCAACCCGCGTCGTGTCGACGTGAGCCTGAGTTTCCTCCAGCACAGCCTGATGGTCGTCGGGCTGATGCTGCTTCTCGGCAGCTTCAAACACTGGATCGAAGTCGACGCCACCGACAACGCCCAGACGATCGTGACCGGCGAAGCGGCAGCCGCACCGTCAAGCGCGGGTGACGAAGCCGGAATTGCCCCGCAACCGGTCCTTTCGGCACGGCTGCATCGCGTTCTGGACGCGGTGTCGCGCCGCTACCGCGTGGCGCCGGAAGCCCTGGTGCCGATCTTCGAAGCGGCACAACGGGTGGGTCGCGAACGGCGCCTCGATCCGCTGCTGATCATCGCCATCATCGGCATCGAGTCGCGCTTCAATCCCTTCGCCGAAAGCCCGGTGGGCGCCAAGGGTCTGATGCAGGTGATTCCCGGCTATCATCTCGACAAGGTCCCGGCGGGCGCGGGTGAGACGCCCTTTCTCGACCCGGTAACCAACATCCAGGTTGGCGTCCATGTCCTCGAGGAGGCCATTCGCTGGCGCGGCAGCCTGACTGCGGGGTTGCAGCACTATGGTGGCGCTCCCGATGATCCGGAGGCCAGCTACGCCAACAAGGTCATGGCGGAGAAGGAGAGGCTCGAACAGGCGGCTCGCCGAGGTCGCGCCTGAGGGCTTGCCGCCCGCCCCGGCCAGTCGTTGGAAATGGCGACCTCGCGCGCCCCTGCCGCCTTGCCAATCTTCGCCATGGCCACGGCGACGGTTGGCGCCCGGCCGGGGAGGCCGTGAAGACCGCGTCGCGAGCGGGCCGAGAGGCAGGGCGCGAGCGAGAAGTGCTTGCGATTTTTCTTGAACGACGCGAACGAATCAATTGGGCTGTGGGTCTCCGCTGGTCGTTCTGACGACGGAGCGCACTGCTACAGGTGCGCCCCGGTACCGGCGATTCGCCTGATGGCCTGCCTGGCTTCAGGCGAGAGAACCAGTTCGGAGTGGGCAAGCGGCGTCATCAGCCGCTCGTCGAAGCACAAGCGATCGTCCTCGTCCTCGCGTAGGTACTCGGCTTCGATGAGGTTGCCAATGAAGGCCGAAAAGGTTGCCTTCTCGGGAAGCTCGGAGGTATTGAACTCGTAGAGCAGGGAGAGCCGCTGCGCCAGCAGATGGCAGTTGTCTTCCAGTTGCCGCCGCGTCGTCTGCCCACTGCCGTGGCTCTGCAGCAGCGCGAGGGTGAGGAAGTGACGTTCGAGCAATGGACGGATGGTCTCACCGAGCAGATGCAGCTCGGCAAATTCGTCACTGATCGCTTCCGGCGCAGCGACCTCCGTCTGCAGCGCCGATGAGACCAACAGCCGGCGCGCCACCAACGCGCGAATCGCCGCCTCGCTCGCCGACTCGAGTTCACCCGGGGACCAGCGCAGGAAGAGTTCCGCCCGCATGAGGCCGCAGATGCCGCAGACCGCCTGTGCCACGCGGGCTCGATCGAGCTTGCGGTTCAGACTCAGCAGGCAGGCGATGACCGCCGGCAGGGCGAAGAGATGCAGGACGTTGTTGCGAAAGTAGGCGAGAAGCGGAGCCTGACCGTCACGCACACGGATCAGATCGCCCAACGGGTCGGCGAAACGCTCGACGACCGTCAGGCGTTCGTTGTAGGCGATGATTGCCGGTGGTTCGAGCCCACAGGGGACGCTGCTCGGCGCATAGGGCAGCTCGCCAGCCAGCGCCTGGTAGTGCTCGATCATGCGCTGCAGCGCGTGCTCGTCGGCGGTATGCTTGGGCGTCGCCAGCAGCGCCAGCGCCATCAGGTTGACCGGGTTGAGGACGGCCGCCTCGTTGATCCGTTTGGCGAGCTCGGCTGCAGCCCTGCGCGTCACACTGCGGGCCCACGGCGGCTCGTCGCTCTCGTCCGTGTCTCGCCAGCCCGGTTGATGTTGATCGAGAAAACCAGCCAGGGCAAGCGGCTGGCCAAAGTTCACATGCACCTTGCCAAAGACCCGCTTGATGGCGCGCACGCTGCGCAACAGGCCGAGCAGCGATTCCCGCTGCTTCGGCTTGCCGGCCAGTTCGCCGAGATAGGTGCTGCCTTCGATGATCTTCTCGTAGCCGATGTACACCGGGACGAAGATCAGCGGCCGTGCATGCTCACGGATGAAACTCTGCACGGTCATGCCGAGTATCCCCGCCTTTGGTGTCAGCATCCGACCACTGCGACTGCGGCCGCCCTCGATGAAGTACTCGATCGGAAAACCGCGCGCCAGCATCAGGTGGAGGTATTCATGGAAAACGGCAGCGTACAGGGGCTCGCCCTTGAAACTGCGGCGCAGGAAGAAAGCACCGCCGCGCCTCAGCAGGCCGCCGACCAGCGGCAGGTCAAGGTTGGCACCGGCAGCGATATGCGGCGGCGTGAGCCCCTGCCGGAGAATGACGTAAGACAGCAACAGGTAGTCAATGTGGCTGCGGTGGCAGGGCACGTAGACGATCTCCTGGCCGGCTGCGATGCGCGTGACGGAATCGAAGTGGTGCAGCTCGATGCCATCGTAGAGTCTCGTCCACAACCAGGCGAGGAACAGCTCGAGGGCGCGTACGACGCCGTACGAGTAGTCCGAAGCGATCTCCAGCGCGAAGCGACCAGCCCGTGCCCTCGCTTCGGTAACCGGGATGCCGTGTGTCGAAGCCTCCTGCTCGATCGCTGCGCGCACGCGCTCGCCGGCGATCACTGCGTTGACCTGCGTGTTGCGGTGCGACAGGTCGGGGCCGATCGCCATTTGCCGCTGACGGCGGAAGTGCACCCGCAGGATGCGCGCCAGCTTGCGCAGTGCCTGCTCCTCGTCGAGCCCGCCCTGCAGGAGATGGCGAAGCGATATCGGCGGGTTGTAGCGCACCAGCACACTGCGGCCATGGAGAAGGATTGCCGCCAGTTGCCGCCAGGCACCCGGCGGGCGCCAGGTCTCCGAGAACAGCGCCTTGAGGACCGAATCCTGCTTGTCGGGGCTGCGTCCCCAGAGAATCACCACCGGCACCAACTGGACGTCCATCTGCGGATCGGCAACGGCCTGGTGCATCAGGCCGGCGAGCAAGGCCGAGTGACTGTTACCATTCCGCGCCCGGCCGGCGAGGCTGCGATCGCGGTTGAGAAAGAAGAACGAGCGCGGCCAGCGCTGTTTGCCCAGCAGCAGCGGCGAGTCGGCTCGCGGCAGCCCGGCCCGCCGCGACTCCTCCAGGAGCAGCAGCAAATTGGAGAGATGCCTGTCCTGCAGGACGTAGCAAACAGGCCGTGCTGGGTCGAGTTGCAGTTCCTGCGGGCTTTCGGGGAAGACCGTCGTGCGCACCCACGCATAGAGCACGCGACGCGCCAGCGGCAGGAACCAGTGCGACAGCTTGAAAGCCTTGTCCACGCGCTCGCGTCGCCGGTTTCCGCTGCCCTCAGTCCTCCTCGACGACCTTGTGCTGTCCCGCCAGTTGCTGCTGCGTTGCCGGTGGCACCTGTGCGTAATGGGAAAAGGCGATGCTGTACGAACCCTGTCCACCGGTCAGTGACTTGAGACGCGACTGGTAGCCCTCAAGCTCCGCCAAAGGCACCTCGCCGCTGATCGCCATGACACCGGGTCCGCGTGGCTGCGTGCCGGTCAGATGGCCGCGTTTGCTCGACAGGTCACCCGTGACGTCGCCGGTCATCGAATCCGGCGCGAGGATCTCGATATCGACGACCGGCTCGAGGATGATGGGCTTGGCGGCGCGGATCGCCTCCACCGTTGCCTTGCGGCCGGCGGTGAAGAACGCGATGTCCTTGCCGTCGACTGGGTGTGACTTGCCATCATGTACGGTGACCCGCAGGTCCTCGACCGGGAAGCCGGCAACGACGCCATCCACGAGTGCCTGCCGGACGCCCTTCTCCACGGCCGCCATGAAGACGCCGGGAATCACGCCACCCTTGACGATATCGACGAACTCGAAACCGGCACCGCGCTCAAGCGGTTCGACCCGCAGCATCACTTCACCGAACTGGCCGGCACCGCCGCTCTGCTTCTTGTGCCGGCAATGGCCTTCGGCACTGGCCGTGATGGCCTCGCGATAGGCGATCTGCGGCGGCTTGGTGTCGAGTTCCAGCTTGTACTGCTGCGCCAGACGGCTGAGCTTGGCGCGCAGGTGCATTTCGCCGATGCCGCGGATCACCGTCTCGTTGGTTGTCGGATGACGTTCGACCCTGAAGCAGGGATCCTCGATCTCGAGCTTGTGCAGGATCTCGAACAACCGTTGTTCGTCGGCCTTGCGCCGCGCGTGCACCGCCAGGCCCTGCATCGGCTGCGGAAACTCGAGCGGCACCAGATGAATGTGATCCTCGTCATGCGAGTCGTGCAGAACGCAGTCGAACTCGATCTCATCGACCTTGGCAATCGCACCCAGGTCACCGGGAACGAGGCTGTCCACCTCGACATACTCCTTGCCCTGCAGGCGATAGATGTGGCCGACCTTGAACGGCCGCTTCCCGTCGCCGACGAAGAGTTGCGAGTCCTTGCGGATCGTTCCCTGATGGACGCGGAAGACGCCCACCTTGCCGATGAAGGGATCGCTGACGACCTTGAAGACGTGTGCCAGGACGTGCTTCTGCGGGTCCGGCTCGGCCTGGAAGGCTTCGCTCGGACCGCCCGGCTCGCCACGGTAGAACGGCGGCGGGTTGCCTTCGCTCGGATTGGGCGCCAGGCGGGCAAGAACGTCGAGGAGTTGCGGGATGCCAGCGCCGGTCCGTGCCGAGACGAAGAGGATCGGCACCAGGTGGCCGGCACGCAGGGCGCGCTCGAAGGGCACATGCAGTTCATCCGGGGTCGGATCGACACCTTCCTCGAGGTAACGCGCCAACAGATCCTCGTCCTCCTCGACGATCTGGTCGATCAGCGCGCGATGTGCCGCGGCCACCGACTCGAAATCGCTGTCGCCATCATCATGACCGAGAACCTCGACCACCTCGCTGCCCTGCTTGCTCGGCAGGTCGAGCAGCATGCACTCGCGGCCGAAGCGCTCCCGGATGCTGGCAAGCAGCGCTGGCAGGTTGACGTTCTCGGCGTCGATCTTGTTGATCACGATCATCCGGCAAACGCCGCGGGCGGCAGCCATGCGCATCATCCGTTCGCTGGTGAGTTCGATGCCATTCTGCGCATTGATCACCACCAGCGCCGTGTCCACTGCCGCCAGGGCTCCGATCGCCTGCCCGGCGAAGTCCGGGAAGCCCGGTGTGTCGACCATGTGCACCTGCACGCCTTGCCAGGAGAAGCTTGCCAGTGCCGAATTCAGGGAGTGCCCGAGTTCCTTCTCCTGCGGATCGAAATCGCAGACGGTGCTGCCCTTGTCGACGCTGCCGCGGCTGCTGATGGCCCCGGCTGCGGCGAGCAGGCTCTCTGCCAGCGAAGTCTTGCCGGCAGCACCATGGCCGACGAGAGCGACGGTGCGAAGGTTACTGGTGGCGGTCTGGCCCATTCATCATCTCCCATTGGTAGTCGAACGTGTCTCGCAACGCCGAGAAGAGCACGGTGGCATCCGGGTTGCTGGTTTTGCCGGACATTCTACCGCGAGCCGGTTCGCAACGCGCGCCCGGCATCGCCGGCGGGGCGTCGGCTGCAGCGACCATGAGCGGCTCGTCGCCCATCGCCACCGGGTTGCCGCGCCGCACGCAGCCCACGGCCATCGGCTGCGTCGATGACGGGGACAGATCTGTCGTCTTTTCGCCGCAAAAGAACGCACAGCACGCCATTGTGCCGGCAAATGCGACGACATCCGGCTGGTGGAAGGAGCGGGTCTCGGCTACATTTGCAGGCCCGCACAACGACAGACCAAGGGTCAGGAGACACGATGGAGAACGATCAGCGGCAGGCCGACCTTCGCGAGGCGGCCCTCGAGTATCACCGTTACCCGACTCCGGGAAAGATCGCGGTCCAGCCGACCAAGGGGTTGAGCAACCAGATCGATCTCGCACTCGCCTATTCTCCGGGAGTCGCCCACGCATGCCACGCCATCGTCGACGCTGCCGATGCGGCGAGTCTGTATACCTCGCGCGCCAACCTCGTCGGCGTCATCACCAACGGCACCGCCGTGCTCGGTCTGGGCAACATTGGTCCGCTCGCCGCCAAGCCCGTGATGGAAGGCAAAGGCTGTCTGTTCAAGAAGTTCGCCGGCATCGATGTCTTTGACATCGAACTTGCCGAAAGCGACCCGGACCGCCTGATCGACATGATCGCTGCCATGGAACCGACCCTCGGTGGCATCAACCTGGAAGACATCAAGGCGCCCGAGTGCTTCTACATCGAGGCAAGGCTCAAGGAGCGCATGTCGATCCCGGTCTTCCACGACGACCAGCATGGCACCGCGATCATCTCCGCGGCAGCGATTCTCAACGCCCTCCGGATCACCGGCAAGAAGGCAGCGGCGGTCAAGGTCGTCTGTTCGGGTGCCGGCGCGGCGGCGATCTCGTGCCTCAACCTGTGGTGCGACCTTGGCGTGTCGCGCGAAAACATCATCGTCTGCGACTCGAAGGGCGTCATCTACGTCGGGCGTGAAGCGGACATGGAACCGACGAAGGCACGCTACGCCCGCGACACCGAGGCGCGAACCCTCGCCGACGCAATCGACGGGGCAGACGTCTTCCTTGGGCTCTCGGCCGCCGGACTGCTGCAGCCCGAAATGCTGGCGCGCATGGCGACACAACCGATCGTCTTCGCGCTGGCGAACCCGATCCCGGAGATCATGCCCGAACTGGCGCGGGAGGTGCGGCCGGACGTGATCATCGCCACCGGTCGTTCCGACTACCCCAACCAAGTGAACAATGTGCTGTGTTTCCCCTTCATCTTTCGTGGCGCACTCGATGTCGGCGCAAGGGGCATCAACGAGGAGATGAAGATGGCCTGCGTCAAGGCGCTGGCGGAAATGGCGCGCCAGGAAGTCAGCGACGAAGTGGCGATGGCCTATCCCGGCGAGCAGCTCAGCTTCGGCCGCGACTATCTGATCCCGAAGCCTTTCGATCCGCGCCTGATCACCACCATCGCACCGGCGGTCGCGCAAGCGGCAATGACCACCGGTCTCGCCAGCCGACCGATCGCCGACTTCGCGGCCTACCGCGAAAGACTCCGCGAGTTCGTGTACCAGGCCGGTGTCGGCATGCGCGCCATCTTCTCCGCGGCAAAGCGCGGACGCAGGACCCGGATCGTCTATCCCGACGGCGAGGACGAGCGGATGTTGCGCGCAGCGCAGACGATCCTCAACGAGGGCCTGACGAGACCGATCCTGATCGGCCGCCCGGACGTGATCGCCGCGCGCCTGCAGCGCATCGGCTCCAAGCTGCGCATCGGCTCACAGATCGAAGTGGTCGATCCCAACAGCGACACCCGCTACCGGGAATGCTGGACGGCCTACCACGAGCTGCGCAAGCGACACGGGGTGACGATCGACATCGCAAAGTCCCGCCTGCGCAACGACAACACCATCATTGGCGCCATGCTGGTGCGCCTCGGCCACGCCGACGGGATGATCTGCGGACTTTCCGGACGCTTTGCGCACCATTTGCGGCAGGTCGACGAAATCATCGGCAAGGCGCCGGGGTGCACGACGATGGCGGCGATGACGCATGTCCTGCTTCCGGGCCGAGCACTCTTCCTCTGCGATACGCATGTCAATGAAGACCCGGACGCCCAACAGCTGACCGAGATCACGCTGATGGCCGTCGATGCCGTGCGCCGTTTCAAGATCCGGCCGAAAGTGGCGCTGCTGTCGCACTCGAACTTCGGCTCGTCGCAAACCGCTTCTGCGCGCAAGGTCGCCGACGCCCTGACCCTGGTTCGCGCGCGCGCGCCCGAACTGGAGATCGACGGCGAAATGCACGGTGAAAGCGCGCTCAGCGAGACCATTCGCAGGCAATCCGACCCGCAATCGCCGCTGACCGGAGAAGCGAACGTACTGGTCATGCCCAACCTCGACTCCGCCAACATCTCCTACAACCTGCTCAAGATGACCGGCGGCGAAGGCATGTCGGTCGGCCCCATCCTGCTCGGTGCGGCCCGCCCGGTACACGTGCTGGCACCCACCTCAAGCGTGCGGCGAGTGGTCGACATGACCGCACTCGTGGTGGTGGACGTGGCGAGCAAGTAACGCGAGCGATCCTCTCGCCAGCCGTCGGCCGCTGTCGCGGCGGGTGGGAAACGGCAGCCGGGCGCTCTCGACCGATCCGTGCCGGGCTGGCAAGAAACCCCATCGCGATCGCGAGCGCGCGGCTTTACAAATACCTTCCGCCAATGCATCATCGGGCGAGGCTCTCCCTGGAGTCGGGGTGTGATGGTCTACAACGAGTTGCAGGGTCCGATGGCAAACGACAATGGCAGCCAATCCGCAACAATCACCACTTAACGGTTTCGCCCGTGCGCTGGTCCAGGCCGGTCGGCTCAAGGAGGCCGAGGCGGAGGCCCTGCTGGCCCAGGCGGCATCGAAAAAGACGACACTGATCGAAGAGGTGGTGGCCGCGAGAAAGGCGAGCTTCATCGAGCTGGCGCGCTTTGCCGCCGACAAGTTCGGTTATCCACTGCTCGACTTGGCTGCCTTCGACGACGCGCACATCCAAAAGAATGCGATCGACCGCAAACTGATCGCGACGCACCGTGTCGTTCCTCTGCACAAGCGCGGCAATCGCCTCGCCGTCGCCATTGCCGATCCGACCAACCTGAGGGCACTCGACGAGATCCGCTTTCAAACCGGACTGGCGGTGGATCCGGTCATCGTCGAGGAGAACAAGCTTGCGCCCCTCGTCAGCCGCCTTTCCGAATCGACCGAAGAAACCCTGCGCAGCCTGGCGAGCGAGGACATCAACCTCGAGTTCACCGACGAGCAGGCCACCGAGAAGACTGAGGACGCGGCGGCACTCGAAGTAGACGACGCACCAGTCGTCCGCTTCATCCAGAAGATGTTGCTCGACGCGATCAGCGAAGGCGCCTCGGACATCCATTTCGAGCCTTATGAGAAGAACTATCGTATCCGCTTCCGTACTGACGGGGTGCTGCGCGAGGTGGCAGCGCCGCCCTTGGTCATCAAGGAGAAGATCGCATCGCGGATCAAGGTGATCTCTCGTCTCAACATCGCCGAGAAGCGGATCCCCCAGGACGGGCGCATGCGCCTCGTCCTGACGAAGAGCCGGGCGATCGATTTCCGCGTCAGCACTCTGCCGACGATGTATGGTGAAAAGATCGTCCTCCGCATCCTCGACCCCGCCTCGGCAACGTTGGGGATCGAGGTCCTCGGCTACGAGGAAGACCAGAGAGCGCTGCTGCTCGAGGCCATCCATCGTCCCTACGGCATGATCCTGGTGACCGGCCCGACCGGGTCCGGCAAGACGGTTTCGCTTTACACCTGCCTCAACATCCTCAATCGGCCCGGAGTCAATATCGCGACGGCCGAGGATCCAGCCGAGATACCCCTGCCGGGCATCAACCAGGTCAATGTCGACGAGAAGTCGGGACTCACCTTCCCGATTGCCTTGCGGGCCTTTCTTCGCCAGGACCCGGACATCATCATGGTGGGCGAGATCCGCGACCTCGAGACCGCCGAGATTGCCATCAAGGCCGCCCAGACGGGCCATATGGTGCTGTCGACCCTGCATACCAACGATGCGCCGGCGACTCTGACGCGCCTGATGAACATGGGGATCCCGACCTTCAACCTGGCCTCGAGCATCCTGCTGATCACCGCCCAGCGCCTGGTCCGTCGCCTCTGCACCTGCAAGAAGGAGCTTGCGACGCCGGTCGAGACCCTGCTCGACGCGGGTTTCGAGGAAGGCGACCTGGATGGAAGCTGGACACTCTATGGTCCGGGCGAGTGTGATCGCTGCAAGGGCACCGGCTACAAGGGACGCGTCGGTCTGTACGAGGTGATGCCGGTCAGCGATGCGATCCAGCACATCATCATGGCGAACGGCACCGAGCGCGACATCGCCCTGCAGGCGCGGCAGGAGGGCGTGCTCGACCTGCGCCGTGCCGGCTTGCTGAAAGTGAAGCAAGGGCTGACCTCTCTCGACGAGGTTCTCGGCAGCACCAACGCTTGAAGACGGGGGAAGAATGGCGACTGCGGCAAAACCTGCGAAAAAGATCGTACCTGAAGTCAAGGAGTTCGTTTTCCTCTGGGAAGGCAAGAACAAGGCGGGCAAGATCGTGCGCGGTGAGCAGCGGGCCTCCAGCCAGACGGTCGTGCAGGCCACCCTGCGACGGCAGGGAATTCTCGTCAGCAAGATCAGCCGTCAGCGTTTCCGGGGCGGGCGGACGATCACCGAAAAGGACATCACGCTGTTCACCCGCCAGTTGGCGACGATGATGAAGGCCGGGGTACCCCTGCTGCAGACCTTCGAGATCGTCGGCCGCGGCCATGACAACCCGGCCGTCGGCAAACTGCTGCTCGACATCAAGGCCGACGTCGAAACCGGAAGCTCTCTCTCGCAGGCCTTTCGCAAGTATCCCGTGCAGTTCGACGCCCTGTATTGCAACTTGGTGGCCGCCGGCGAGCAGGCCGGCATCCTGGAGACGCTCCTCGATCGTCTGGCCACCTACAAGGAGAAAATGATCGCCATCAAGTCGAAGATCAAGGCGGCGCTGTTCTACCCGGTGGCCATCATCGTCGTCGCCTTCATCATCACGGCGGTGATCATGATCTTCGTCATCCCGGCATTCAAGGAGGTGTTCAAGAGCTTCGGTGCCGATCTGCCGACGCCGACGCTGCTGGTGATCGCCATGTCGGACTTCGTCGTCGAGTACTGGTGGCTGCTGTTTGGTGGCATCGGCCTGTCGATCTACGGCTTCTTCTACACCTGGAAACGCTCGGAGAAGATGCAGATCGCCTTTGACCGGATGTTCCTCAGGCTGCCGGTATTTGGTGATGTCATCCGCAAGTCGGTCATCGCCCGCTGGACGCGGACACTGGCGACCATGTTCGCAGCCGGCGTGCCACTGGTCGAGTCGCTCGAGTCGGTCGGCGGCGCTGCCGGAAACTACGTGTACAAGGCGGCGACGCGCCAAATCCAGAACGAAGTGAGCACCGGCACCAGTCTCACGACGGCGATGCAGAACACCCAGCTGTTCCCGAACATGGTCAACCAGATGGTCGCCATCGGCGAGGAATCCGGTGCGCTCGACTCGATGCTCGGCAAGGTGGCCGACTTCTTCGAGCAGGAGGTCGATGATGCGGTCGAGGCGCTGGCGAGCCTGATGGAACCCATGATCATGGTCGTCCTGGGTGTCCTGATCGGTGGCATGGTGATCGCCATGTACTTGCCGATCTTCAAGCTGGGGGCCGTGGTCGGCTGACGGTCATGACTGTCGAGAAACCCCGAATGATGAACGTCATGACCGTTGCCCTCAACCCCGACCCGTCTCCCGCGCGCGGGAGACGGGGGATTCGCGAGTCGCTGACGCGACTTTCACATTGATGCCGGGAATCCTCGCCGGCGAGGTCGACCCCGCGCTGTTCACCTTCCTCAGCGGCCTGGTTGGACTGCTCGTCGGCAGTTTTCTCAACGTCGTCATCCACCGCCTGCCGCGGATGATCGAACGTGACTGGCACCTCCATTGCGCCGAGCTGCGTGGCGAGGAGTCGGCGTCGGCAGCAGAGCCCTTCTCGCTGGTCAGGCCGCGCTCGCGCTGCCCGTCCTGTGCCCACCAGATCAGCGCCATCGAGAACATCCCGGTCGTCAGCTGGCTCCTGTTGCGCGGTCGCTGCTCCGCCTGCAGCGCCCGCATTTCGCCACGCTACCCACTGGTCGAGATCTTCAGCACTCTTCTTTGTGCGTTCGCCGCGCATCACTTCGGGCCCGGATGGAATGCCCTCGGCGCCATGTTGATGAGCTGCTGCCTGATCGCCCTGACCTGCATCGACTTCGACACCCAGTTGCTGCCGGACGCGATCACGCTGCCCTTGCTCTGGGCAGGACTGCTGTTCAACCTGTCAGCCACGTTCACCGACCTCCAGTCGGCAGTCATCGGCGCGGTTGCCGGCTATCTCTTCCTCTGGCTGGTCTACTGGACGTTCAAGCTCGTCACCGGCAAGGAAGGAATGGGCTACGGTGACTTCAAGCTGCTCGCCGCTCTCGGTGCTTGGCTGGGGTGGCAACTGCTGCCGTTGACCGTGCTGCTGTCGTCCTTCCTCGGCGCCGTGGTCGGCATCGGCCTGATCGTGCTCGCCAGACGCGGGCGCAGCGTGCCGATCCCTTTCGGGCCCTATCTGGCAATCGCCGGAATCCTCGCCTTGTACTGGGGCAAGCCGCTGACACGGGCTTACGTCGGGCTCCTCTGACCGGTCGCACCCGTCATCCGCGAGTCGATCGGGCCATGATGCACGACGTCACGATGGATCATGAAGAGGCCACCTGCCGACAGCACGGCTCAGTATTCAGGACGGTCGCGACCACCGCTGTGGACCGGTGACCGCCTGTCCGCCGGCAGCCGAGGCCAGCGATCGTGGCGACAGGGCGGCGCGCTCCTGGCCCGACTGTTCCCTACCGGGAGCACGATGCTGCGCGTACGGCTGGGTGTATCATCGGCGGCTGGCAACAGGCGGGGGGCAGCGTGTACGTGGCGCCAGCCGCCTCCGGCCGGTTCGACTTGAACGACAAGAGGAATCAGCAAGGATGAAACGAGACCCGTGCTTCCACATCGCCGTTCTGCCGGGAGACGGCATCGGCCCCGAGGTCGTCGGCGCCTGCCTGCAGGTGCTCGAGGTCCTGCGCGACCGACTCGGCGGCCTGTCCTTCGACTTCCGCCACCTCGAAGGCGGCGCGGCGCATTACCAGAAGACCGGTATCGCGTTGTCGCAGGAAAGCCTCGACGAATGCAAGCGAGCGGACTCTGTTCTCCTCGGCGCCATCGGTCTCCCCGACGTGCGCTATCCGGACGGCACCGAGATCGCGACGCACTTCGATCTTCGCGCGGCGATGGATCTCTATGCCGGCTTGCGACCGATCCGCAGCTACCCCAGCCTGCCACGTGTCCTGATCGACAAGCAGGCGGCGCGGATCGACCTCGTCGTGGTACGCGAGCAGAGTGAGGGGCTTCTGCAGTCGCGCCTGCGTGGCACCGTCGACGATGACGGCATCGCGCGCGAAACGATGATCATCTCGCGCACCGGCAGCCGACGGGTTGCCGAGTTCGCGTTCCACGTGGCAGCGCGACGTGCCAGGAGCAGGCGGAGACCGGGCCGCGTGACCTGCGTCGACAAGGCCAACGCACTGGTCTCGATGGCCTTCTTTCGCAAGGTTTTCGATGAAGTGGCAGCGACGCACCCGGAGACGCAGGCAACGCACGCCTACGTCGATGCCACGGCGATGAACCTGGTGCGATCGCCCTGGGACTTCGACGTGCTGCTCACCGAGAACGCCTTTGGCGGCATTCTCTCCGATCTGGCCGCTGGGCTCGTGGGCAGCCTCGGACTGGTTCCCTCAGCCGACATCGGCGACCAGCACGCCGTCTTTCAACCCGCCCACGGCAGCGCACCCGACATCGCCGGCCAGGGCATCGCCAACCCGGTTGCCCAGATCCTCTCGGCAGCGCTGATGCTCGACTGGCTCGCCGAGCGCCATGGCGAGCCGCGACTGGCGCACGGCGCGCGCATCATCGAGCATGCGGTCGAGAGGGCGCTGGCGCTCGTCTGCCCGGTCGAGTTCGGCGGCGAGGACGGTACGAACGCCATCACACGGGCGGTGATGGCACAGATCCGCAAGTCCTGAGCTTGCGTCGCGCGTCGCGGGAGCAATCCCCCCGGTGCTAGAATTCCGGCCGACGACAACCATCCGGAGTCTTGAACGATGATCGACCTTGAGCACACTGCCGCGGCCGATACCCCCTTGCTGCCAGCGGTCGAACGAACGACGGGCGAAGCTCCGCAGTGCGCCATCGTCTGGTTGCACGGCCTCGGTGCCGACGGCCACGACTTCGAGCCGATCGTCGACGAATTCGACTTCGATCAACTGCCCGCCGTCCGTTTCGTCTTCCCGCACGCGCCGATGCGACCCGTGACGATCAATGGCGGCTTCGTGATGCGCGCCTGGTACGACATCGTCTCGCCCGACTTCGCGCCCGGACGCGAAGAAGGCGAGCACGTTCGCGAATCCGCGCGACAGGTGGAGGCCCTGCTGGCACGAGAGAATTCGCGCGGCATCCCGGACGAGCGCATCGTCCTCGCTGGGTTCTCCCAAGGCGGCGTCATCGCCTTGCACTGCGGTCTGCGCCATTCGCGGCGACTGGCCGGAATCCTGGCGCTTTCCTGTTACCTGCCGCAGGCGGACACGCTGGCGGACGAAGCGCAGACGGCCAACGGCGACGTCCCGATTTTCATGGCACATGGCCGCGCCGACCCGGTCATCGCCTACGATCTGGGCAAGCGATCGGCCAGGCTGCTGCAGGCACGAGGCTACCCGCTGCAGTGGCGTGGCTACGCGACCGCTCACTCGGTCTGCCTGGAGGAACTGGCAGACATTGGCGGCTGGTTGAACCGGGTGCTTGCCGACGCGCTCTGAAACGGGCCGTTGCCCGACACCCGGACGATCGGCGCGCCACCTGTGCGGCCGCCAGTCGACGCCGCTGCCGGACTTGGCTAAACTGGCGGCAATTCCTCATCATGTCCGGGGTGAATCGCGTGCGCAGAGTGATCTTCAATCAGAAGGGTGGTGTGGGCAAGTCAACCATCGCCTGCAATCTGGCGGCGGTTGCTGCTGAACGCGGTCGAAGGACGCTGCTGATCGACCTCGACCCGCAGGCGAACGCGTCCCGCTACGTGCTGGGACCCGCTCTCGACGAGCAGAAGAAGACGCTCGCCAACTTCTTTGATGACCTCCTGGGCTACCGGCTTTTCCCCGAAGCGCTCGCCACCTACGTCGTGCCGACGCCATACGCCAATCTGGCGCTGCTGCCGTCGGACGCGCGTCTGGAGGAAGTCCAGTTCAAGCTCGAGTCCCGCTACAAGATGTACAAGCTGCGCGAAGCGCTCGAGAAACTCGATGATTACGACGAGGTTTATATCGACACCCCGCCGGCACTCAACTTCTTCACGCGCTCGGCTCTGATTGCTGCCGATGGCTGCCTGATTCCCTTCGATTGTGACGATTTCTCGCGGCGTGCGCTCTATGCCCTCCTCGACAGCGTGCGCGAGATCCAGGCTGACCACAATCATGGCCTGCGCATCGAGGGCATCGTCGTCAACCAGTACCAGGCTCGCGCCAACCTGCCGCTGCGCCTGGTGGAGGAACTGCGTGCCGAGGGACTGCCAGTGCTGTCCACTTTCCTGTCCGCGTCGATCAAGATCCGGGAATCGCACCACCTCGCGCGACCCATGATCCATCTCGACCCGCGACACAAGCTCAGCCTCGAGTTCGGCGCTCTCTACGACAGCCTTCCCCAGTCAGCCCCGCGGCACTGATCCGGAGACCGCGGAAGGTCGCCAGCGATCGGGCACGGTGGCTCGCCGCTACGACATTCCGGGCCCATGCGGACGGTGACGCGGGTGGGCGGGCACGGCTTTCATGCATCCAGGAGGCGACTCCCCTCGTAACGGGAGAACGTCGCAGCAACCCGCTGCGATGTTTCCGACACCTGAGAGGAGAGAACCATGAATGCCTTGTCAAGACTGATCCTGGGAACCGCTTTCGCGCTGACGCTGGTCGCCTGCGCCGGCGGCCCAGCCACACGATCGCCTTCGCTCTACGATCGCCTTGGTGGAAAGCCTGCGATCACCGCCGTCGTGGACGACTTCGTCGGCAACGTCGCCGCAGACAAGCGGATCAACGGCCAGTTCGCCAACACCGACATACCCCGCCTGAAGATGCTGCTCGTCGAGCAAATCTGTGCCGGCACCGGCGGCCCCTGCCGATACACCGGACGTGACATGAAGTCGGCGCACGCCCACCTGAAGATCAGCCAAGCAGACTTTGCTGCCTTGGTCGAAGACCTGACGCGGACGCTCGACAAGTTCAAGGTTCCCGCCAAGGAGCAGAACGAGTTGATCGCCGTCCTGGCACCGATGAAGAGCGATATCGTCACGGTCAAGTGAGGCGGGATGGCCCACCGTTGGTCACCCCCTCGACGGTCGAGTGGCGCCATCCGCCATGGATGGCTCCGACCCGTCACTCGACCGGTGGCATCGCCGCGCACCCCCGAGCCATTGCCCGGTTCGCTCGCCTGACGCGACTTTTCTCTGCCGCCAAAGGCCGATTCATCGCAGAATGTCGCCCACCAACCCGGCAACGGACGCCGGACGAGGGAGAAGCGACTTGGACGACTCACTGCGAACGGTTGCCACAGGCGATCGGCCAGACGAGGCCCTGATCGGCGACAACGAGTTCTGCGAGCTGGTCCGCCGGCGCGGCGGGATTCTGCTCGAGCTTTGCGGCCACCTGACCGCCATGCCCGCAGGCGAAGCCCGTCTGACGCGACCGCTGGTCGGCCGCCTGCTGCTCGAGGCCGGACAGATGGAGACGCTGCTGGACGAGTACGGCGCCAGCCAGAATCATCACTGGAGCAGATTCCGCGCCTTGGTGGCGGCGCTGAAGAACTTCGCCGGCATCGGCGAGGTCTTGACCTATATCCAGCGCCGCCTGCCGAGCTACCGGCTTCTGCCGGTCGTCGCGGATTTTCCGGCAGCGACCGGTGAGCGCGTCGAGCAACTGACCGAGGTCGTCGGCGCGGTCGCCACCGCCCTGATCGACGAAGCGCAGAGGGTCGGCGTCGAGCCGCCCCCGATCGCAGCGGCAGTGGTCGAGAATGAAGACGTCCAGCCGACGGGCCGCCTCGCCCGTGACCGCGGCGACCGCATCGGCTGCGACACCGCCACCACCGTTCCCCGCCTGGCGACGGAATTCCTCAATCTCGCAGTCGATGGCGAGCCGCTGCGCGCGGCAGCACAGGTCGCTCCCGCTGACTATGCCGCCTGCTTCCCCGACCCGGTCAGCGAGGAACGCCTGCGCCAGCTCACCTTCCGTTTCCACAACCTGCAATCACTTTACGACACGCACGTTGCCGGCACCTCGAGCGAAAGCGCCGACGGCGACCTGCCGATCCTGCGCGGTCACGCCAGCGTCATCTACCACCTGCTCGAGATCGCCACCGATCTCGCGCACTACTACGAACGGCACACCAGCCCGCGCACTGCCGATGCCATTCTGCGCGAGCGGCCTGTGGTCGATACCGACGCCACCATGGCCACCCTGTTCGGCTACGCCATGGCCTTCTCCAGCGAGTTCCTGGCCAGCGGCCAGCGCCTCTGCCAAGGAATCCTCGGTCGTTACGCCGAACCGGCACGACTCGCCGTACCGGTGCCCAGCTACCGCGGCTTCCACGTCCGGCCATCCAACCTGGTGGCGCGCATCGTCGCCTACTACGGCAGTTCGGTGCAGATGCAGCTGGACGATCGTCTTTTCGATGCCGCCTCCCCTTTCGAGCTGTTCCGCGCCAACGAGACGATCAACGCCAGCAAGCGCCGCTGGCTGGCAGCGGAGATCGCCCGCGTCCACCCCGACTGCGCCGACTCCTGCGCGCCGCAGACGGTGAGCGCCTCCGTCCGGACGATCGTGCATCGCCTGGCCGACGAGGGCAGGATCATGCTCTACCGCCAGCCGCTCGAGTTCTCCGAGCAACTCGGCCACCGACAGGGCAGCGTCCTCGAGAACAGTGTGGCCGAGATCGCCCACTTGCAGGCGATGGGCCAACTCGAAATCCGTACCGACCTGACGGTGACCTTCATCGGCGACAAGCGCGTCCTCGCCGACCTCGACGTCCTTGCACGCTGCGGTTATGGTGAGGACGCCTTCGGCAACAACGTCGCATTACCGAAAGCCCTCTCCTACCTGCGACGCTAGCGGCACAACGAAGGCGCCTGCGAGTCCAGACTCCGTCGCGCTTGCTCAGGCCGTAGCGATCGATCCCGTCGAGCCCCGCAATGGAGCGCCCGCCGGGTCCCGCTGTGGCGCTCGACCACCCGGTCGCCACAGCCAACCAGGGAGACCCTCATCGCGGAGCACCTCCTGGGCCGCGGAGTCACTGCCCATGCCAGTAACGCCGATACTCATTGCGGTACGCGGAAACCGACAACCCTGCCGCCACCAGGCTGACGCGCACTGCGCCATCGCGATCGGTCCGCCACAGGCGGCTGGCGGCGTAGCGGTCGACGACGTCGGCCCGGGGATGCTGGAAGCGGTTGCGATAGCCGACCGGAATGATCGCCTCGCGCGCGCCGACGGCGGCGAGGAACGAGGGCGTCGATGAGGTTCCACTGCCGTGGTGCGGCACCAGCAGAACGTCGCTGCGCAGGCGGTCGGCGCCGCGTGCGAGCAGCGCCTGTTCGTCGCGTGCCTCGATGTCGGCAGTGAGCAGGACGCTGCCGTGGGCACTGCTGACCTGCAGCACGCAACTCATGTTGTTGCTCCGCGCGGCCTGGCGCTCGTAGTCGCCGACGACCGGATGGAGGATGGCGAACCGCACCCCATCCCACTCCCACGACTGGCCATCGATGCAGGGCTCGGGCTGCAGTTCGGGTACCGAAGACAGCCGGCGGCCGATCGGGAGCGCTTCCTCGACGGCGACGACGCCCCCCGAATGATCCTTGTCACGGTGCGTGACGATCAGCACGTCGAGTCGGCGCACGCCCTGCGCCCGCAGATGGGGAACGATGATGCGCTGACCAGCGTCGGATTCGGCACTGAACAGCGGGCCGGTGTCATAGAGCAGGCTGTGCCCGGCGGTACGGACGACGACTGCCAGGCCCTGACCGACATCGAGCACCTCGACCCAGGCCTCCCCGTGCGCCGGCCGTGCCGCCGGCCAGAAAACTGCCGGCAGCAGCAGGCAGAGTCCCAGCCAGCGGGCTGGGAAGCCGCGTGGCAGCAACAGCCAGATGACCCCGACCATGGCCAGCAACGCCGCCGCCAGCGGTGGCGCCGGTTGCTCCCACATGGGCCACGCTGCCAGCCAGTCGAGGCCCGACATCAGGAAGTCGAGCAATGCGTGCGCGACGTGCAGCAGCGGCGGCCAGGGCAGGACGACGAAGAGCAGCGCCAGCGGTGTGAGGATGAAGCTGACCAGCGGGATGGCGAGCGCGTTGGCGAGCGGAGACACGAGCGAGAACTGCTGGAAGAGGAGGAGCAACAGCGGCAGCGTGCCGATCGTCACGGCCCACTGCGTTGCCCCCCAGGTGGCGAGCATCGCGCGCCAGCCGCGCCCGCTGCCCAGACGCGCCGTGCCGACGAAGAAGAGCAGCGCGACGGCGGCAAAGGAGAGCCAGAAGCCCGGTGCCAGGACGGCCCACGGATCAAGCAGCAGCACCAGCAGGAGGGCGAGCAGCAGGCTGCGGCTGGCGCCGAGGTGGCGCCCCGACCACAGCGCCAGGGCGACAACCGTCAGCATGTAGACGGTCCGCTGTGCCGGCACGGCAAAGCCGGCAAGCAGCGCGTAGGCGAAGGCCGCCAGCCAGCCGCCGGCGATCGCTGCCTTCTGCGCCGGCACGGCGAGCAGCAGCCGCTCGCTGCGTCGCCACAGGCAGCCGACCAGTGCGCCGAACAATGCCGCAACCATGGTGACATGCAGACCGGAGATCGACATCAGGTGCGTCACGCCGGTCTGCCGGAAGAGCCGCCACTGCTCACCCGGAATCGCCTGTTGGTCGCCGACGGCGAGCGCGATGAGGATACCGGCGTAGGCGGCGTCGCCGAGCACCTCGGCGAAGGACCGGCGCAAGCGGTCGCGCAGCCGTTCGATGGCGTAGGCGGGCTGTACGACGAAATCGTCGAGACGTTCCACTGCGGCCTGCGGGCGTACGTAGCCGGTCGCACGCAGGCCGCGCTCGAACAGCCAGGCCTCGTAGTCGAAAGCCAGCGGATTGGCGTTGCCGTGCGGGCGCTTGAGGCGGACGGTGAAGCGCCAGCGCTCACCGGGGCGAATCTTCAGTCCATCGCGCCACTCGTCCTCGAGCCAGCCGTGATACCAGGAGAGCATGATCCGTCGCGGCACGACCGCTGCGCGGGTTTCCACCGACTCGACATCGAAGGCGAAGCGCTCACCACGCTCGAAGCCATGCGGCAACGCCGCAACGACGCCGACCACCTGGATGTCGCGCCCCTCCCAGGCTGCCGGCAGCCGATCGTCCAGGCGCTGCCCGGCGAGCAGCGCCGCCCAGGCGAAGCCAAGCAGCGCGCTCGCCAGCAGTGCCGGAACCCGTCCCCACCGGCTGCGCCGACAGGCCGGCCAAAGCAGTGGCAGTACCACGAGCGGCAAGGCGGTGAGCAGTGGCCAGGCGGGCAAGGCCGCCTGCAGTTGCAGAAGGCCGACGCCGAGGGCAAAGGCGAGGATGTTGCTGCGCATGGCGCATTAGAGCAGATTGTTGCAGCCACCTGCCGAAGTTCCCGCGCCGCGATCGCCAGCGTCGCAGGCAGACCGGCGGCCAGCGGTGGCTCAGCCGAGGCGGAACCGACTCACCTCGCCCTCCAGGCTTGCCGACAGTTGTGCCAGCTGCTCGGCCGTCGCGGCATTCCCGGCCACCGCCGCATTGTTCGCTTGCGCCATGCGGGCAACGCTGTCGACGTTGCGCGCGATGTCGCTGCTGGCGGTGCTCTGCTCGTGCAGGGCCCGCGAGATGCCGGTCACCTTGCTCACCACCTGCGCCGCATTGCCGCCGATCTCGGCGATCGATTCGCCGGCCCGCGTCGCCAGCGTGACGCCTTCGGCAACCCGGCTGACACCGAGCTTCATGCTGGCGACGGCGTCCTGCGTGCCGCTCTGGATGGCGGCGATCATCTCCGAGATCTCGTGGGTCGAACGAGCCGTGCGCTCGGCGAGTTTGCGCACCTCGTCGGCGACGACGGCGAAACCGCGTCCCGACTCGCCGGCCCGCGCCGCCTCGATGGCCGCATTGAGCGCCAGCAGGTTGGTCTGGTCGGCGATTTCCTTGATCACGCCGACGATCGCCGAGATGCGCTCGGAGCGGCCGCCGAGTTCGCCAACGATCGCCGCCGACTGCTGGACCACTTCGGCAATGCGCTCGATCTCGCGCACCACGTCGCCGACTGCGCGACCGCCTTCGGCCGACAGTTCCCCCGCCCGGCTGGCGATGCGGTCGGCGTCGCGGGAATCGGCCGAGAGGTGCGCGATGCACGCGCGCATTTCGTCGATGGCGGTCGCCATGGCCGCGGCGGCCTGAGTCTGCCGCTCGCTGCCGCCCTTGATCTCCGTCGCCGACGCCGCCAGCTTCCGCGTCGCCTCGAGGACTTCCCGCGCCCCGCGGTGGACGTTCTGCAGCAAGGTACGGAACGCCGCCAGCATGTCGTTGAGGCTGTCGCCGACGCGCTTCAGCTCGTCCCGCGTGCCGAGGTCGACGCGCACGCCGAGGTCGCCGGTGGCGATCGTGCGCGCGTTCGCCGCCAGGCGCTCGATGCTGCCGATGGTCGCGAGGTAGAGGGCGACCGAGACGTAGGCGTAGAGCAGCAGGACGAGGACCGACACCGCGATGCTCAGCGCGAGCTTGCCTTCGGCCCGGTCGATGCGTTCCTGCAGCAGACGCTCGAGTGTCGGCAACAGCGTCTCGAACATCTCCTTGTAGGCCTTTTCGAGCGCGGCGGTGGTCAGTGCGAAGTAGTCGCCGGGCGCGGTCGCGAAAGTGCCGGAGAGGATGTCCTGGTTGACCAGCACCGTGACCTTCGCCGCCGCATCGCCGATGTCGCCAACCGAAGCGAGCAGCGACGACGTGAGCGCCGGGTGGTACTGCGCTGTCTTCTCGGCATTGCGCCGCAGGGCGTTGACGGCGACGTTGAGTTCCGCCAGCAGGACGGTGAACTCGACCTGTTGCAACAGCACCAGCGGTTGCTTGCGGGTCAGAACACCACTGCCCAGCGCGCGCAGCTGACCCATGCGCTCGATCGCCTGCGGCGATCGGTCGACCGCGGTATCGATCAGGTAGGCGACGTCGATGTCCGGGTCGTTGGTCAGCGCGTATGCGTCGGCAACCGTTGCGTGCAGGCTGAGCAACTCATCGATCAGCCGGTTGTGGGCGAGGAAGTTCTCGCGCTGGATCAGATCGAGGCCATCCTTCTCGATGCTGGCCCAGTCGGCGAGGATCTTCTGCCAGGGATCGCTGGCCGCCAGCTTTGGCGAAAGGCTTTCGCCGACCGCTCTCAGCGCCGCGCTGACCTCGCCCTGCCGCGCCGCCCGCCGCTCCTTCATCTCCTCATTGCCGCTGAGGACGCCGGAAGACAATCCGCGGTGCACCTGCAGATGCTGCACGGCGCGAGTCAACGGCTTGATCACCTGCACCCCCGCCAGCTCGAGGCGCGAACTGGCGATCACGCGGTGCAGGCTGTGGTAGAGGTTCCACACCAGCACGGCACTGGCGACCAGCGCGAGCCCCCCCATGAGGGCGAACTTGCCGCGGTAGCCCAGTCGGTTCAGCAGGACGATGGCGGGGGCGAATACGGATCTCATCTTCGTCTTCTTCTCCTCTTCTTCTCGGTTGGCGCTCTCCTGCCGATATCGTCGGCAGCGGCAGCGAAAACTTGAGCCGCCGACGAGCGTGGTCTAGGCGGCAACCGGATGCAGGCAGCCGTCGCGCAGCGTCAGGATCCGTTCGGCGCGACCGGCGAGTGCCGGATCGTGGGTGACGATGACGAAGCTCGTCCGGCGCGAAAGATTGAGCGCCAGCATCAGCTCGAAGACGCTGGCTGCGGTCTGCCGGTCGAGGTTGCCGGTCGGCTCGTCGGCCAGCACGCAGGCCGGCTCGGTGACCAGGGCGCGGGCGATCGCGGCCCGCTGCCGCTCGCCACCGGAGAGCTCCGCCGGCGTGTGGCGCAAACGGTGACCGAGGCCCACCTCGTCGAGCACCGCCGCCGCCCGCGCCTCGGCTTCGTCCTTCGCCAGGCGCCGGATGTAAAGCGGCATGGCGACGTTCTCGAGCGCGGTGAACTCCGCGAGCAGGTGATGGAACTGGTAGACGAAACCGAGGTGACGGTTGCGCAGCTCGCCGCGCCGGGCATCGGCGATCGCCTGCAGATCGCTGCCCATCAGGAACACCTCGCCACCCGTCGCCGCGTCGAGGCCACCGAGCAGGTGCAGCAGCGTGCTCTTGCCGGAGCCGGAAGCGCCGACGATCGCCAGCCGCTCGCCGACACGCACTTCGAGGTCGACGCCGAGCAGCACCGGCACCTCGCTGTCCCCCTGGCGAAAGATCTTGCGCAGGCCCTTGCAGGCGAGAACGATCTCACTCATAGCGCAGCGCCGCCGCCGGGTTGACCCGCGCCGCCCGCCAACTCGGATAGATCGTCGCCAGCAGGGCGAGAACGAAGGCGACACTGGTGATCGTCGTCACGTCGCTCCACTGCAGTTCCGACGGCAGGCTGGAGATGTAGTACACCTCCTTGGCGAGGAACTGCGTACCGAGCAGGCGCTCGATGAACGGAACGACGACATCGACGTTGAGTGCCAGTGCGACACCACCGGCGATCCCCATGCCGAGGCCGACGAAGCCGATCAGCGCCCCCTGCACGATGAACACCGCCATGATGCTGCCCGGGCTGGCCCCCAACGTGCGCAGGATGGCGATGTCAGCCTGCTTGTCGGTCACCGCCATCACCAGCGTCGACACGATGTTGAAGGCAGCGACGGCGACGATCAGCGACAGGATGATGAACATCATGTTCTTCTCGATCTGCACGGCGCGGAAGAAGTTGGCGTGGCTGCGTGTCCAGTCGCTGATGAAGGCGTTGACGTCGAGCCTGCCGGCCAGCGAACGCGCCACGCGCGGCGCGACGAAGAGGTCGTCGAGCTTCAGGCGCACGCCCGAGACCTTGTCCTCCAGGCGGTACAGCCGCTGCGCGTCGGCCAGGTGAACCAGCGCCAGGCCGCTGTCGTACTCGTACATGCCGACCTCGAAGACGCCGGCGACGAGAAAGCTGCGCAGTCGCGGCATGACGCCGGCAGGAGTGACCACACCCTGCGGCGCGATCAGCGTCACCCGATCGCCGACGAAGACGCCGAGCGCGCGCGCCAGTTCAGAGCCGAGGACGATGTGGAAACTGTCCGGCTGCAGCGCATCGAGCCGACCGCCCTTCATGTGCGGACCGAAATCGGCCACCCGGTCCTCCTGCTCGGGAAGGATGCCGCGCACCAGCGCGCCGCGAACGGTCTCGCCGAAGGCGAGCATCCCCTGCCCCTGCACGAAGGGCGCGGCGGCGACGACATGCGGCTCGCCGGCAACCATCTCGACCACCCGCTGCCAGCCGGCCATCTCGCCGCCGGCACCGGTGATCTGCACATGCGAGACGACGGCGAGGATGCGCGAACGCAGTTCTGTCTGAAAGCCGTTCATCACCGACAGGACGACGATCAGCGCGGCGACGCCCAGGGCGATGCCGAACATCGAGATCAACGAAATGAACGAAATGAAGTGGTTGTGCTTTTTCGCGCGCGTATAGCGCAGGCCAATCAGCAGCTCGTAGGGAATCGCCATCAACGACCGACGTCCATCTCTGGCAGGCGCCTCCGGACGCCGAACAGCCGAAAAGCCGCTATGCTACACTGTTCGCGCCACAGTCGCGGCGGTCGGCGGACGTGCGGCCCGCGCCACCAGCGCCGTTGCGACCACCCCCCTAACCCGTCCCGGTCTCGTTGACCGCAGCTTCAGCCCAGGCGCATGCAGATCACCCTCGTCGTTCCCGAACTCGTCTGGCCCGAACCGGACGACCGCGAAACGCTGGCCGAACTGGCAGTGCCCGGCCTCGCCACCCTGCTGGCGCGCAGCCAGCTGCAGCGCCGCGCGCCACAATCGCTCGAGGCGACGGTCTGCGATGCGTTCGGCCTCGGCGACGACACCGCCTACGCAGCCTGCCGTGTCCACGGCGAGGAACATGGCCCGGCAGCGGGCAGCGCCGTCTGGCTCTGCGCCGACCCGGTCCACCTGCGCCTGCACCAGGAGCGGTTGATCCTTGCCGATGCCGCGACGCTGGACATCGCGGCGAGCGAGGCACGGGCCATCGTCGACGCGCTCGATCGGCACTTCGCCGATGCCGGCAGATTCCACCTCGCCAGCAGCGACCGCTGGTACCTCGAGCTGGCCGCCGGCCGCGAACCCGGACACTTCGACGTGCCGCCGCTGTCGGCTGTGGCTGGCCGCAGCGTCAGCCGGCAACTCCCGGAAACGGCCGAGGCGCGTTGGCTCCGCCGCCTGCTCAACGAGGCGCAGATGGTCTTGCACCAGCATCCGGTCAATCAGCGGCGCGATGCGGCCGGCCGGGCAACGATCAACAGTCTCTGGCTGTGGGGAGCCGGCCGCCTGCCGGCCACCGGCGACGCACTGATCAGCGATGTCTGGAGCGATCTCGCACTGACGCGCGGCTGCGGACGCATCGCTGGCAGCCGCATCCGGGAGCTGCCCGATGGCGCCGCTGCCCTCCTCGCGCAGGCAACCCGCGACGGCCGGCATCTGGTGGTGGTCGACGGGTTGCAGTCGGGCGTGCAGTACGAGGATGGAAAGGCCTATCGAGCCGCCCTGCTCGAACTCGAGGGACGCTGGTTGGCGCCGTTGCAGCAGGCACTCGCCAGGGGCCGGGTGCGCCGGCTGTGCCTGCGGGCGCCGACGGCCTACGGCCTGCTGTCGTGGACGAGCGACGCACGCGCGCAGTGGAAACTGTGGCAGCGACCGCAGACGCTGCAAGCGATCGCCCGCGACCTGGCAGCGACCGCTCCATGACGCGCCTGCGCCAACGAGCGGTCAGCTCGCGCAGCCAGTGGCAGCTCGAGCAGCAGGGGCTGCACCCGCTGCTGGCCCGCATCTACGCTGGCCGTGGCGTCCGTACGAGTGACGAGCTGGACTACGATTTCCGCTCGCTCCTGCCACCCGCCGGGCTGACCCATACTGCCGAAGCGGCGCTGCTGCTTGCCGACCACATCGCCCGGCAGCGGAAGATCCTGATCGTCGCCGACTACGACTGTGACGGCGCCACCGCCTGCGCGGTCGGCGTCCGCGCGCTGCGCGCCTTTGGCGCGCGCGTGGAGTATCTGGTACCGAACCGCTTCACTTACGGCTACGGCCTGTCGCCGGACATCGTCGAACTGGCTGCGCGCGCCGGCCCAGACCTGTTGCTGACCGTCGATAACGGCATTGCCAGCGTCGCGGGCGTCGCCCGCGCCCGCCAGTTGGGCATGGCGACGCTGATCACCGACCACCACCTGCCGGGAGACGAGCTGCCGGCGGCCGATTGCATCGTCAATCCGAGTCTCGCCGGCTGCGACTTCGCGAGCAAGGCACTGGCCGGCGTCGGCGTGATCTTCTACGTCATGCTGGCGCTGCGCGCCGAGCTGCGCCGCCGCGGATGGTTCGCCGAGCCCGGCGGACGGAACGAACCGAACCTGGCTGCGCTGCTCGACCTGGTTGCCCTGGGCACGGTTGCCGACGTCGTCAGCCTCGACCACAACAACCGCGTGCTGGTCAGCCAGGGACTGCGACGCATCCGTGAGGGCCGGTTGACGCCGGGCGTGCGGGCGCTGTTCCGTGCCGCCGGGCGCAACCCGGCACAGGCTTCCAGCGTCGACCTCGGCTTCCTGATCGGCCCACGCCTGAACGCAGCCGGGCGCCTGGCCGACATGTCGCTCGGCATCGAATGCCTGATCACCGATGATCCGGGGCGAGCGATGAACATTGCCCAGCAGCTCGACGCGCTCAATCGCGAGCGCCGCGAAATCGAGTCCGCAATGCAGGCGCAGGCGTCCGAGCAGCTCGCCGCGTGGGGTGCCGAGATGGCCGGCGATGCGGCAGCCGTCTCCCTGTTCGACCCGACGTGGCATCAGGGCGTCGTCGGCATCCTCGCCGCCCGCATCAAGGAGAGGCTGCACCGGCCGGCTTTCGCCTTTGCCCGCGCCAACGACGGCGAGATCAGGGGCTCGGGCCGCTCGATCCCGGGCCTGCACCTGCGCGACGCCCTCGACCTCGTGAGCAAGCGATCTCCCGGCCTGCTGCTGCGTTTTGGCGGGCACGCGATGGCCGCGGGTGTCAGCCTGCGCGAAAGCGACTTCGCGTTTTTCAGCGAGTCCTTCGCCTGCGTCGCCGACGAGTTGCTCGCGCCGGCTGACCGCACGCGGACGCTGGAAACCGATGGCGGCCTCGAATCGGCGTATTTCTCGCTGGCGACGGCCCGCCTGCTGGCGGCAGAGGTCTGGGGACAGGGCTTTCCGGCGCCGTTGTTCGAGGACGAGTTCCTCGTCGAGAGCCAGCGCATCCTCAAGGAGAAGCATCTCAAGCTCCGCCTGCGCAAGGGCACGCAGATCGTCGACGCGATCCAGTTCAACTTCGAGCAGGCGCCCGGCCGCCACATCCGCGCCGCCTATCGGCTGGCGATCAACGAGTACAGCGGTATCGAGACACCCCAGTTGATGATCGAGCACATCGCGAACGGCGCCGCCTGACCGGAAAGCCCCCGCGCCGCTCGGGAATGGCGAACATACCGAGGACGGAGATGAAGACCAGCACCGATCGCGACCGGATGCTCGGGAAACGGTGACGTCGCCGATTTGCCCTCCGCCACTCGCCGGTAATAGAATCGCTGCAGCGGCATGCGGCCCTTGCGACGAGCGATGGCCAGCCGCCAGAGTGGCGCCGCGAGACCGATCACTGCCGCTGGAGGGAGCCATGAAAGCGATGCTTCTCGATGCCCAGGGCACGCCGTTACGCCTGCGCGAAGTGCCCCGACCAAGCCCCGGAGCCGAACAGGTGCTCCTCGAGGTGCGCGCCTGCGGCGTCTGCCGGACCGATCTGCATGTCTTCGACGGGGATCTGCGGCACCCCCGCTTGCCCCTCATCCTGGGTCACGAAATCGTCGGCGTGGTGGTGCAGAAAGGCGCCGCCGTCGAGCGCTTCGCGATTGGCCAGCGGGTGGGCGTACCGTGGCTTGGACGCACCTGCGGCCACTGCCCATACTGCACGGGCGGCAACGAGAACCTCTGCGACGCGGCCGAATTCACCGGTTACACGCTGGACGGCGGCTACGCCGAGTTCACGCTCGCCGACCAGCGCTACTGCTTTGCCCTGCCTGACGAGTACGCCGACGCCGAAGCGGCGCCACTGCTCTGCGCCGGGCTGATCGGCTACCGCTCGCTGGTGGCGGCGGGCGACGCCCGGCGCCTCGCCGTCTACGGTTTCGGCGCCGCCGCGCACATCATCGCTCAGGTTGCCCGCTGGCAGGGACGCAAGGTGTTCGCCTTCACCAAGCCCGGGGATGTTGCCGGACAACAGTTCGCGCGATCGCTCGGTGCGGTCTGGGCTGGTGGTGCCGATGAACCCCCACCGCAGGTCATGGACGCGGCGATCCTCTTCGCGCCGGCCGGCGAACTGGTGCCACAGGCGCTGCGCGGGCTGCGCAAGGGTGGCACCGTGGTCTGCGCCGGCATCCACATGAGCAACATCCCGGAGTTCCCCTACGACATCCTCTGGGGCGAACGCTGCGTCCGGTCTATCGCCAACCTGACGCGACGCGATGGCGAGGAGTTTCTGGCGATCGCGCCGCGCGCCGGCGTGCGCACGGAAGTCGAGTGCTTTCCCTTGGCGGCGGCGAACGAGGCTCTCGAGCGTCTGCGCAGCGGCCGCCTGCGCGGCGCCGCGGTGCTGGTCAATCAGCCAGACTGACGGTGCCGCTCAGAAGCTGTAGCGTACTTCGGTGTAGACCCGGTCGTTGGCATCATAGCGGCCAAAATAGCCGAGCGGCGGCCCGTGAAAGATATCGACACCGACCGCGGCACGCCAGTTCTTCTCGAAGTTCCAGCTGACCCGCGGCCGCAGCATCCAGTCGCTGCGATTGAGGCTCGAGATCCACAGCGCCTGCGCCTCCACCTTGTCGCCAAACTTGTGGTTGACGAGCAGGCTATAGCCGTTTTCGTTGGTCTCCGGAATGATTCCCGGGTCACGGTCGAAGATGTGTTGCTGGAACAACTGCACGTTGATCCGCGTGTCGGCGATCTCGTTGTAGTCGAGGCCGACCACCCAGCCCAGGACATTCTGCTCGACGACGCCGTCGGCATCGCCCAGGCTGCTGAAATTGTTGAGTTCGAAACCGCGACCGCGGGTATACACGGCTTCGGCTTTCAGTACCACCGATCCGAAGTCCTTGGCCAGGGTGGTACCAAACTGGTCGATGCGCTTGTGTCTCGCCTCATACACCACCGTCGGCTGCGGATTGTCGATGACCTGGCGGTAGAAGGTCGGCGCTGCGCTCATGCTGCTGTAGGCAAAGGCGGCGACATCCCAACCGTCACGCAGGACCGACAGCCGCAAGCCATAGTTGGTGTTGGACAGGCTGCTCGAAGGAAACCTCTCGTTGAGAAAGACGGTCTGGAAACCAGGCGGCGGTGGCGGCGTGTAAGCAAAGAACTGAGCACCCGGCTTGCCGATGTTGTCGTAACTGGCAAGCGGTATCCAGAGGAACTCGGCGTGGAAATCGTCCTTGAAATACTCCGCCCGTGCCGCCCACTGCGGAATGCGGAGAATCTCGAATTCAGGCAGCACGAAGTGACGCACATCCTTGGCGGACACGACGTCACCGAAGAACAGGCCGACCATCTCACCCCAGACGATCTGCTGACGACCGAGGCGGAAGTCCCAGTTGTCGGCACTGATGTCCAGATAGTTCTCACGCAGCAGGAAATTGAAGCGTTGATCGTTCTCCACCGACTGCGGGTAGAAGCTGGTCAGCGAGTAAACCGCATCATAGTCGACTCGCGCACCGAGCTTCCACTTGACGTTGCTGCTCAGGCGGCCCTGTGCACTGAGGTCGAAATGGTTCATCATTTCCGACCAGTGCGAGGGACTCGGCCAAGTATAGGCCATCCGGTTCTGGAAAAAGCCCTTGACCGCAGGCGGCGACGCAATTGCGGCAGTGCCGGCGTCAGCCACCGCCGAGGACTGCAGGTCGTCGCCGGCAAACAACGAGTCGCGGCTGCGCGGTGGCTCGACCACCGGCTGCCGCGCGGGCAGATCGTCGCCGAAGAGCGCTTCGCGACTGTCCTCTGCAGCCGGCGTCGCAGCGGGCTCGTCGTCGGCAAACAGCGCGGCGCGGCTCTTCGGCAAGGCATCCGCGGCACTGGCTGCCGGCACGGACAGGCTCGCCAGCAGGACGGCGCAGGCAATGATGCGCAAACTAGGTCTGACCTTCATCTTCCCTTTCTCCGGCTGAAGTCGACAGCGGCGTCGGCCGACTGTCGCCGTTGCTGCCACTGCCCTCGTCTGCGACACGATGACGCGCGAAAGACCACTTGGCATCCTTGCGCATCCCGAGCAGCGAAATCGCGCCGTCCTCGACGCGCACCAGCCGGTCGGCCTTGGCAATCACTCTCTTGTCATGAGTCGAGAAGATGAAGGTGGTCTTCAGCTTGCGGTTGATCCGCTTCATCAGCAGCAGGATCTCCTCGCCAGTCTTGTGATCGAGGTTGGCCGTCGGTTCATCGGCGAGAACGATCGCTGGGCGGATCGCCAGCGCCCTGGCAATGGCCACGCGCTGGCGCTGTCCGCCACTCAACTGGTTGGGTCGATGGCTGGCATACCTGGACAGACCGACGATCTCCAGGAAGTGCGCGACGCGCCGCTGTCGCTCTTCGCGCGACAGATCCTTGCGCTGCAGCAGCGGATATTCGACGTTCTCCGCCGCCGACAGAACCGGCAGGAGATTGAACGTCTGGAAGATGAAACCGATCGTTCGCGCGCGCAGATCGGCAAGTTGATCCGGAGTGCGGCCACTGACGTCCTGATCGTTGATGTAGATCTTGCCGCTCGTCGGCGTGTCGATGCAACCGATCAGGTTGAGCAGCGTCGTCTTGCCGCTGCCGGACGGTCCGGCAATGGCGAGGAAGACACCGGGATCGAACGACAGGGTGATGTCCTTCAGGGCTTGGACTTTCTGCTCGCCGAGCAGATAATCCTTGTATACGTGTTCGATGCGGACAACCTTCATGCGGTGGCGCTTCCCGCCAACCGGATCGACGGTCAGCACACAGGGTTTAGACTATGGAAATCATGACCATCCGTCACAGCGCTGTCAACAACGCCGGTTTGCTTCTTGCCGCCGTACTGTTCATCGGCACGGTGTCGGCGTCGACATCGGAGACGGCTGCGCCGGCGGCGACCGACGATGGCGAAGCGCGGATGATTGTCGAGAAGGCCGACCAGGTCCGCTTCCCGGCCGATGGCTTCCAGGTGGACGTAACGGTCACCACCGTGGACAAGGAGCAGAAGGCCGACATCCGCAAATACCGGGTACTCGCCAAAGGCAATACGAATAGCGTGGTGATGATCGTCGAGCCCGCTTCCGACCGCGGCCAGATCATGCTGATGAAAGGGCGAGACCTCTGGGTGTTCATGCCCGAAGTGTCACAGCCGATCCGGCTGGCGCTGTCGCAACGCTTGACCGGCCAGGTCGCCAACGGTGATTTGGCGCGCGCCAATTTCACCGGCGACTACAACCCACGGCTGCTGCGCAGCGAGAAGGTGGACGGCGATGATCACCACGTGCTGGAACTGACCGGCGTCGACCGCAGCGTGACCTACCAGAAGGTCCTGTACTGGGTTCGAGCCAAGGACTACGCGCCAAGCAAGGCGGAGTTCTATTCGCTGTCCAACCGTCTGCTCAAGACCTGTCGCTACGAGAACTACAGGACCATGGAGGGCAAGAGGCGACCAGCACGGCTGGTGATGGAGGATGCCTTGCGTGGAGGCGAGCAGTCGGTCCTCGATTACACCGGGATGAAGTCAAGAGACCTGCCCGACAAGGTGTTCACCAAGGACTATCTCAAGAAGCTCGAGTGACTGCCGGCCAGCCCGCCAGAATGGCGGCCGAGCACCTGCCGCCCGCTTGTCATCGACCTCGCTCCAGCGGTCACGACGGCCGGGCTGGAAAACCGCGATGCGATCCGCACTTCGTCTTCGTAGTACTATGCTGACTGGTCCACTGCCCGCGGGCAGGTGAGTGATTCAAGAGAGGCAGATGTTTCTTCCCAGCCTGACGGAACTGACTGTGAGCGAGGGCTACCGCCGCTATTTCACGGTGGTTCCGGCGCTGACCAGCGATCTGCGGATGCGGAACTACCGCCTGCGGCATCAGGTGTACTGTCGCGAACTGGGCTTCGAGCCGGTCAGTCCCGATGATCTCGAGCGCGACGAGTTCGATGCACGCTCGGTCCATTGTCTCGTCCAGTCCGTTGCAAGCGGACTGGATGTGGGTTGCGCCCGAATGGTACTGCTCGACCCGGAAGAGCCCGCGGGGCAACTGCCTCTGGAGCTTGTCTGCGCGGGGACGATCGACCGTTCGCTCGTCTCCGCCATCGCGGGCGGGCGCAGCCGGATCGCCGAGATATCGCGCCTGGCGGTCACCGGCAGCTACCGTCGCCGGCAGGGCGAGCACGACAGACCGATCTCGATTTCCGAAGCAGATTTCGGGACCAGCGAACGTCCGCGGCAACCGTATCTCGCGCTGGCGGTCTACCTGAGTCTGATCGCCCTCGCACGACAATACCGAGTCAGCGTCCTGCTGGTCCTCACCGAGCGCAAATTGGCGAGCAACCTGGCGCGTCTCGGCGTCCGTCTGCAGCAGATCGGCCAGCCGATCGACCATCGGGGCATGCGCATTCCGTCGCTTCTTCTGGTGGAGCAGGTGATCGAGGGCATGAGCGATCCGCTGCGCGCGCTCTTCGAGCTCATCTCGCGCGAGCTGCGCCAAGGCATCGAGGCAGCCGGAACGAGCGCCGTGCGCGCGAATCACCGTCCGCTGGAATGTGCATCGGGAACACTGCGCATGCCGCCCTGTTGCCTGGCCGACATCGCTGCTGACGGCAGCGGACACCCGACGCTCGATGCATAGCCTGCCGGAGTCCATCCGACAAGCCGTGCAATCGGGGCGAGTACCCTCGCCACCGCAAATTCTGCTGCGGCTGCTGCAACTGGTCGATGATGACGGCACGACGATGACCGAGCTCGCCCGCCTGGTCGAGCAGGATCCCGGTCTGTGCGCCCGCGTTCTGACGGCAGCCAACTCGTCGGCGGTCCGCCGCGGCAAGGAGCTGCAGAGTATCGAGAGTTGCCTGATGGCCCTTGGTACGCGTCTGGTACGTTCGATTGCCACCTGCCTGTCGGTCCGCAGCCTGTTTGAAGAACGGGGAGCCGGACCGGAAGTCGATCTCGCCGACTTCTGGACGCACTCGCTGCTGGTCGCCGAGATCTCGCGCGGGCTGGCGGTCGCCACCCGTTACCCGCGAGCCGACGAGGCCTACCTGGCCGGCCTGCTGCATGATGTCGGCCAACTCATCATGCTCTCGGCGCTTGGTGAACCCTACGCGCAGGTGCTCGCGGGCTGCCCCGGCGAGTCCTCACTGTCGGCTATGGAAATCGAGCTGCTGGGCGCCGACCACGGCGAGATAGGCACCTGGCTGGCTGACCAATGGCATCTGGATTCTTCCTTCGCCGACGGCATCCTGTTCCACCACCAGCCGCCGGAGCGGATTGTCGGTGCCGCACAGCTCGCCCAGGTCATCTGGCTGGCACATGCGCTGGGCGACTGTGAAGAAGTCCCGGAGACGGTGACAGAGATCGCGCGGCAGATGTTCGACCACATCGGCAATGGCGAACTCTCGGCCATCTGCGCCCAGGCAACGCAACGCATGTCGATGGTGGCCGACGCGATCGGCATGCGTGCGCCAGCCAGCCGCGAGCGTGGCGCTCCCCGTGGCCTGCCGCGGGTGCTCGGCAGCAGGAAGTCTGCATCTGCCGATGCACAGACCGAACTCGCCAGCCTCATCGGCAACAAAGCACTTCTGCAACCGCTGCAGGACGATCTGCAGGCACTCGACACGGACGCCGAGGTGTTTCTTGCCCTGCGTGAGGCGGCACGCATCCTTTTCGACCTCAGCCATCTCGCGTTCCTGCTCCACGATACGGTCGACGGCAGGCTCAGCGGCCGGCAGGTCAGCGGACAGCCAGCGCTCTTCAGCCAGACGACCCTTCTCTGCGAGCCGCACCGGAGCCTCGCTGCCGCCGCCGCAGTCAGCAATCAGGTCCGCTGTTCGCACGCGGACCGCTCGCCGGCCCCGGCCTCGCTGCTCGACATGCAGTTTGCCCGCGCCCTGTGCAGCAGCGGCCTGTTGTGCATCCCGATGACTGCGCACAGCATGACGACAGGGGTGATGATCGCCGGTGTGGGCCGCGACCAGTATGCTGCGCTGTCACGGCGCCTGCCCTGCCTGCTGAACTTTGGACGGATCGCCGGCGGCAGTCTCGAGAGCTGGCAACGGGCCAAACAGGTGCGCGCGCAAGCAGCGGAGGAGACCGCGGCGCGCCTCCTGCAGCAGACACGACGGATGGTCCATGAGGCAGGCAACCCGCTGACGATCATCAGAGGCTACCTGCGGATCCTCGATGGCAAGCTGCCGCCAGGCGCTGAGGTACACCGGGAACTCGAGGTCCTGACGGAGGAGATCGAACGCGTCTCGGGCATCGTACGGCGCATGAGCGACATGCCCCGGATGCCGGCCGGCGACGCGGTCTTCGACGTCGGCGACCTGCTGCGTGAAATGCTGCTGCTCTACCGGCAGCCGCTTTTCGATGCGCGCGGCATCGCCGTGCAAACGGCATTGCCCACGCAGGCCATGGACATCGGCTGTGATCGAGACAGTGTCAAGCAGATCGTGCTCAATGTCTGGAAAAACGCGTCGGAAGCCCTGGCCAGCGGGCAGCGAATCAGGATTTCGCTGACTGGCGACGTCCTGCATCAGGGGCGCCGCTACGTCGAGCTGCGCATCGAAGACAACGGCCCCGGGATCAGCGAAGCGGCGATGCAGGCGATCTATCGCCCGGTCGCGGCACGCCTCGGCGAGCCGCGAGGAATCGGGCTGTCGATCGTCGGTGCGCTGGCCCGGCGGCAGGGGATTCCCGTCACCTGCCGCAGCAAGCCGGGCAGCGGAACCGTGCTTTCCTTCCTCTTGCCCGACCTGGAACCATCCGATAATCTTCCGGGGCAGCGAGGCAGGGTGCCTCAGGAAAAGCATGTCTCACCCGACAGGCGTCAGGAGTAAGGATGAAAGCCATACCCAGCGTCGATTTCTCGCCCCTGCTCCCCGAACCCGGAGAAGGCGGCGGCGGCAGCAGCCGCATCCTCATCGTCGATGACGAGGAGCGGATACGCGCTGCCTACCGCCATCTTCTGGCTGCCGAGGGTCGCCTGATTGACGATTGCGGCACCGGCAACGAGGCGCAACGCCATCTCGAACGACGCGACGTCGACGTCGTCATCCTTGATCTCAACCTGCCCGACTTCGGCGGCCTCGAAGTCATGCAGTGGATGGTGCAGCAGCACATACCAACGGCTGTGGTGGTCTTCAGTGGCGATGAGTCGATCGACTCGGCGATTCGCGCCCTGCGTCATGGCGCCTGTGAGTTCATCCGCAAGCACGATGACCCGCAGGAACTGATCGACACCGTGGACCGTGTCCTGCGCCGGCGGCGGATCGAGAGGGAGCACGCACTGTTGTCGGTGCGGCTCGAGCACTCCGAACGCCTGCACCGTTTCCTGGTGGACCACTCGCCGGACCTCATCTACACACTCGACCGGAATGGTCGATTCATCTTCGTCAATGACCGTGTGCAAGCCTTGCTCGGCTACTCGCGGGAGGAGCTCATTGGCCAGCACTACTCGCTGATCGTTCACCCGGACGATCTGGAACATGCCCGCTTCGCCTTCAATGAACGTCGCATCGGCGATCGTGCCAGCACCAACGTCGAGATTCGTCTGCAGAGCAGGACGCAAGGCGTGCGTCACTTCGAGAACCGCACCATCGTCGCCATCCTTAGCGCACAGGGCCTCTACGCCGCCACAGACGGTCCGGCAAACCTCCATTTCATGGGCA
Source organism: Accumulibacter sp. (assembly GCF_036625195.1). NCBI lineage: Bacteria > Pseudomonadati > Pseudomonadota > Betaproteobacteria > Candidatus Accumulibacter > Accumulibacter sp. The sequence continues at coordinate 1,481,910 of NZ_JAZKUG010000001.1, read as the reverse complement.
CCTCAGGCGTCGCGCGCGATATCACCGAGCGCAAGAAGGCCGAGGAGACGATCAGCTTCCAGGCCTTTCACGACATCCTGACCGGACTGCCCAATCGCACCCTGTTCAAGGACCGACTGGGCGTGGCGCTGAAGCAGGCACGCCGAAAGAACCGGCGGGTCGGGGTCATGTTCATCGACATCGATCGCTTCAAGCTGGTCAACGACACCTATGGCCATCAGGAAGGTGACGAACTGCTGAAGTCCTTTGCCCGTCGCGCTGCCAGTTGCCTGCGTTCGGGAGACACCCTGGCGCGCCAGGGCGGCGATGAGTTCACGGTCATGCTGCCCGAGCTCGGCAGCGGCGATGATGCCGCCGTGATCGCCGCCAAGATGCTCGCGGAACTCAGGCGGCCCTTCAGGATTGCTGGCATCGACTTTCTCGCCACCGTCAGTATCGGCATCGCGCTCTACCCGGATGACGGCGAAACGCCCGAGTCACTGCTGCGCAACGCCGATGTCGCGATGTACCAGATCAAGGGGCGCGGCAAGAACGGCTACCTGCAGTACGACCCGAGCATGCAGGATGGCCACAGCAGACGGCTGACGCTGGAGTCCGACTTGCGCACCGCACTCGCCACGGGCGCACAGTTCGAGCTGTGTTACCAGCCGCAGATCAGGGTCAGCGAGCGCCGGACGGTTGCCGTCGAGGCGCTGATCCGCTGGCACCACCCGCAGCTCGGGCTAATGAAGCCAGACTCTTTGATACCGCTGGCGGAAGAGACTGGCATGATCGCCGCGCTCGGCGACTGGGTACGGCGAGCCGCGCTGCGGCAACTCGCCGAATGGCACCAGCGCGGTCTGCACGACCTGCGGTTGACGCTCAACTTGGCAGCGAAGGAGTTCGAGGGTCAGGATCTGCCTGAACGACTCGCGCGGGATCTGAGGGAACACGCCATCGGCGCTGAGCTGATCGACCTCGACATCAGCGAGAGCCTGCTGCTGCAGGACGCCGAACGGCACATCGACCTCGTGAAACAACTGCGCAACCTGGGCTGCCGCATCACGATCGATGATTTCGGGACCCGTCACTCGTCGCTCAGCCTGCTTCGGCGCTTTCCCGTCGACAGCATCAAGATCGACCAGTCCTTCCTGCGCGAGCTCGTCCCGCACAACCCGAATGCGACCGCCATCGTTCATGCCCTCTGCTGCATCGCTCGCAGCTTCGGCCTGCGCACCCTCGCCGAGGGGGTCGAAAACGACGCGCAGATGCGGCTCCTGGGGGAACTCGGCTGTACGGACATGCAGGGCCACCTCTTCAGTCAACCCCTGCACGCGTTGGACGTCGAAGGTTTCCTGCGCCGTGGAACCTTGCCGGCCAGCCAGACCCGGCGGCGGCAGTGATCCAGGTCATGCCGGGGCGCCGATGCGGCAGCTGATGCGCGGAATCGCCAGTGCGCATCACCGTCGTACCGGCGGACTACGGGGCTCGGCACTCGCCCTCGGCATCTTCCTCATCGGCGGTGGAGGTGGTGCAGCGGCGCTCGATGAGGTCGCCTGGTTCGCCATCGCCGGACCGATGCCGGCAGCCCATCGGGCAGTGGAAATCCTGACGCAGGCCGCCGCGGAAGGGCTTTCTCCCGAGGACTACGACATCGACTGGCTGCGCACAGCCCTCGGCGGCACCTCGTCAGCAGTGGACGGCGATTCGACGGGCCTGGCGAATCGCCGTCTGCACCGCGCAGTGCGGCGGTACCTGAACGACCTGCACGCTGGGCGGATCGATCCGCAGCAATTCGGCATGCGCTACGAGCCGGTACAGCGCAGCGATCTCGATCCCGACTCGCCGCTCCCTTCCGCTCTTGCCGAAGACCAACTGGCCGAAACCGTACGCAGCTTCGCTCCAGTCTGGCCGCAATACGATGCGTTGCGGCAGGCGCTGGCCCGCTACCGGCAACTGGTAGACGATCCAGCTTGGCAGAAGAGCCTGCCACCGATTGCAGGTGGCAGGCTCAAACCCGGACAGCAGTACGCCGGCCTTGCGCTGCTGCAGCGACGACTGCTGTTGCTTGGTGACCTGAAGCTTGTCGGCGACAGCATCCCGGACCGCTACCAGGGCACGCTCGTCGAAGCGGTCAAATCGTTTCAGGCGCGGCACTCGATCGCGCCGGATGGCGTCATCGGCAGGGAGAGCTTCGAGCAACTCAGTGTCGACCCGGCAGCCCGGGCCCGCCAGATCGGCCTGGCCATGGAGCGACTACGCTGGACACCCCTACCGCTCGCGCCGCGAGTGATCGTCGTCAACGTGCCAGAGTTCATGCTGCATGGTCACGAAGTGCATGCCGGTACGAGCGAGCTCCGGCTGGCGATGAAGGTCATCGTTGGTACGGCTGGCAAGACGCCCACTCCCCTCTTCGCTGCCGACATGCGCTTCATCGAGTTCAGCCCGTACTGGAATGTCCCGCCGTCGATCGCCCGCAGCGAAACCTTGCCCCGGCTGCGTCGCGACCCCGGTTATTTCGACCGCCAGGGATTCGAATTGGTCGGCAGTGATGGCCGCGTCGTCGGCGGTCTTTCGGAGGCCGGGATCGAAGCCGTGCAGGCGGGCCAGATGCGCATTCGCCAGCGACCTGGAGCCAGCAACGCGTTGGGCAGCATCAAGTTCATCTTTCCCAACAGGGACAACATCTATCTGCACCACACGCCGACACCGCAACTCTTCAAGCGGCTGCGGCGGGACTTCAGCCATGGCTGCATCCGCGTCGAGGAGCCGCTGCAACTGGCGAAGTTCGTTCTCGCGGATGCGCCGGAGTGGAGTGAGGCACGCATCGCGGAGGCCATGCGCCGCGGCAGGTCGGCGACCCTTCGCCTCGACGAACCGCTGCCGGTGATCATTGCCTACAGTACGACGATCGTCCGCAACGGCAGCGTGCACTTCCTGCCGGACATCTACGGTCTCGACGAACCCCTGGAAGAGGCGCTGCGGCAGCGCTCGCGCACGCTCCGGGCTTCCCATACTGGAGAAATTCCTGCAGAATCGCCAGCCTATCGTTGACATGGAGAAGAAATGTCGAAGCTGTACGACTCGCGGCGGCGCTTTTTCGGCCATGCCGCCCGGCTGCTGGCGGCCGGAGTGGCGCTGCCCCTGACCAGACCAGCCCTGGCATCGCTGCCGAATGCGCGCCAGCTCGCGTTCGAGCACACCCATACCGGAGAGCGCCTGTCGGTCGTTTTTTCGCTCGGCGACCACTACCTTGCCGAATCGCTCAACCGGCTGAACGTCTTTCTGCGGGACCATTATTCGGGTGAGGTAGGCAACATCGACCCGCAATTGTTTGACCTCCTGTACGGAATCAAGCAGGAACTCGGCTGCGAGACCGCCTTCCAGGTGATCTCGGGCTACCGCTGCCCGCAAACCAACAGCAGACTGCGCAAGAGCCGTGGCGGCGGAGTCGCCAGACAGAGCCTGCACATCGAAGGCAAGGCGATCGATATCCGCCTCGCCGGCGTGCCATTGAGCGACCTGCGTGACGCCGCGCTCGCACAGTCCCGGGGCGGCGTCGGCTACTACGCCAGTTCGGATTTCGTGCACGTCGATACCGGACGACTACGCACCTGGTAATTCGGCCAACGCAGTAGCGCACGCTGCGCTTGCTCAGCCTGCCGGATGGCGCTCGAAAAGGGCGATCGATTCGACGTGTGAGGTCTGCGGAAACATGTTGACCACACCGGCCCCGCGCAAACGGTAACCCTTCTGCGTGACGAGGATCGCGGCGTCGCGGGCTAGTGTCGCCGGACTGCAGGAGACGTAGACGATTCGCCGTGGTCCGTCGACCGGAAGCGACTTGATCAGCTCGACGGCCCCTTCGCGCGGAGGGTCGATCAGCATCCGGTCGAAATGCCCGAGTGCCGCCAGCGACTGCGGTGTCATCTCGAAGAGATTGGCAACACGGTACTCGACCCGAACAGCGAGATCATTCGCGGCGGCGTTTTCGGTTGCCCGGTGCACGAGATCGGGACTTCCTTCGACGCCGACGACGCGGGCGCCCGAGCGGGCGATTGGCAGGCTGAAGTTGCCGAGACCGCAGAACATGTCGGCGACGCGCTCACCGGAGCGTGGCGCGAGGAGTGCCAGCGCGCGTCGCACCAGGACGCGGTTGATGGCATGGTTGACCTGGGTGAATTCGGTCGGCGAGAACGGATGCTCGACGGCGAAGTCGGGCAGCAAATACGACGGCTGCTCGCCCGCAGGCGGATGAAACCGGTAGGCTGTCGCTGGCCCCTGCGGCTGCAGGTAGAAGACGATCCGGTGCCGATCCGCGAATTCCCGCAGCCGTTCCGCGTCGGCTGGCGTCGGCGGCTCGAGAACCCGCAGGACGAGAGCAGTGATGCGCTCGCCCACGGCCACTTCGATCTGAGGCAGGCGCTCGCGGATCGACAGGCCGCCAATCAGATCACGCAGGGGCAGCAGGAGCGCCGACAGGTGAGCCGGCAGGATCTCGCATTGCCGCATGTCGGCCACGTAACTGCTTTTTCGCTCGTGAAAGCCGACCAGGATGCCACCCTTCTTGGCGACGAAACGCACCGACAGGCGAGCGCGACGGCGATAACCCCATGGCGCACCATGGATGGGCGCGTAAAGCTCCTCTGCCCTCACCCTGCCGATGTGCCACAGGTTGTCCTCGAGCAGCCGCTGCTTCGCCGCCACCTGTGCCGCGGGCTCGAGATGCTGCATGCTGCAGCCGCCGCAGACACCGAAGTGCGGACAGCGCGGTGCCACGCGGTCGCTGGACGGCTGCAGCAGCGCCACCGTGCGCGCCAGTTCGTAGGCGGGCTTTCGGCGATAACTGGCGTACTCGACGAGCTCGCCCGGCAGGGCACCTTCAACAAAGACCGTTTTGCCCTCGAGTCGCGTCACGCCACGCGCCTCATGATCGAGTGATTCGATGATTCCTGTTGGCATCGGCGACTTCCGCAGCAGTAGGGGTGCGCGATTCTATCGCGAAGCACTGCTGCGTGGCTCCCCGGGACGACGGCCCGACGTCGGCGCAGGGCCCCTGGCGACGCGGCCCGCTGCCGAGAAGAGCAAGCGAGCTGCTGCTCCCGCTTGACTCCCGGGAGCTTTTGTCGCAGCCTTTGGCATCGACACCGCGGGCGAAAGGAAAGGAAGCGCGAGCGATGAGCAGCAGGCTGACCACGACCTGGAGCGAGTATGACGACGCGGTACAGGAGATCCTCGACCTCTCCCCGACCAGGCTGGACATCTTCGACGAGGATCTGGCAGCGCTCAAGCTCGAGCGCGCACCGCGGGTAGCCGCCCTGCGCGCTCTGCTCATCGCTCCCAGTCACCACCGGCAACTGCGCATCGTCGTTCGCAAACGTGAGTTCGTCTGCCAGCACAGCCCACACCTGATGAGCCTGCTGCAGCTTCATGCGCCGTTATTGATGATCATTCACGCGCCGCCCCACCTGGACAGACTTGGCGATTGCCTGATGATCGCCGATGGCCGGCATACTCTCGTCCGCTTTCATCGCGAGCAGCCGCGTGCCAGGTTGATCATCGATGACGCCAGCGAGTGCGCCCCCTATTCCCAGCGCTTCGCTGAAGTCCTTGGGGAGGGGGGAGATGCCCTCGGGTCGACCACACTCGGACTCTAGCGCCGTCACGATCATTGCCGGATGGGGCTCGCGTCCGCCGCCGGGCAATCACGGCCGGCGACGTCGGCCCTCTGCCCTCCACGAAAGCAACGCCGCTTGACTCGCTCGCAAGCCAACCTCGTCCTGCTCAGCGTGGCCCTGATCTGGGGCCTGGCATTCGTTGCCCAGGCGGAAGGGATGGCTGGTGTGGGACCGCTGACCTTCACCGGCATCCGTTTCCTGCTCGGAGCGGTGATCGTGCTGCCGCTGGCTTGGCGCGAGTGGCAGCAACGGTCGACGCAGCGCATGCCAGCCCGTGCAGGGGACGTTCTCGGTGTCGGCGCCTTGGGCGTGCTGCTGATGCTCGGCGCAGCGCTGCAACAGATCGGCATCACCGGCACGACGGTCACCAACGCCGGCTTCCTGACGGCACTCTACGTACCACTGGTACCGCTGCTGGCCTGGCTTCTGCTGCGCACCCCGCCGCACTGGTCGGTTTGGCCGACCTCGCTCGGCTGCCTCGGAGGCACTTGGCTACTGGCTGGCGCGCAGGGGCTGGCGGCGCCGGCCGCTGGCGATCTGTGGGTCGTCGCCAGCAGCCTCTTCTGGGCGCTGCACGTCCTCTTCGTCGGCCGCGTTGCAGAGCGCATCGCCGCGCCGTTCCTGATCGCCTGCGGACAGTTCCTTGTCTGCGGCATCGGCAGCCTGCTCTGGGGAACACTGACCGAGACCATCACCCTGGACGGGATTCGCCAAGCCCTGCTGCCGATCGGCTATGCCGGGATCGTCTCCGTGGCCATCGGCTTCACGGCACAGGTCATCGGTCAGCGTTACGCGCAGCCGTCCGATGCGGCGATCATCCTCTCTGCCGAGACCGTCTTCGCCGCGCTATTTGGCTACCTGCTGATGGGCGAGCGGCTGCATGCAGCTGGAATCGCCGGTTGCGCCCTGATCCTCGCCTGCATCATCCTCGTCCAGATTGCCCCACTGCACGGGGCCCGCCAACGCGCGCGCGCAGGATGAGCCCGCGCTCCCTGTGGCGAGGCTGCCTGGCCAATGCGGCGGCAACGATCCAGACGCCGGACTCGCCGCGGTGGCAACACCCCGCACCTCCACACAGCCCAGCACGGCCGCAGGCTGCGAAAACGGACAACCGCGGACTGCCGGCTCCGCGAGCGTCCATCCCGCCGCAGCGTTCCTCACTTGACCCGCTGCAGTCGCGCGCGACCACCGGCGGGCGGCGGTTCCGGCGGCGCCTCCGAATCCAGGTCAACCGTTGCCGCAGGCGCTGCGATGTTTTCCGGTTCGAAAGCCATGCCGGCACCATTCTCGCGAGCATAGATCGCCGAAACGCTTCCCATCGGCACCCAGATATCTCTTGCAACACCAGCGAAACGCGCCTGAAAGCTGATGCCGCCGTTGCCGATCTCGAGTTGCGCCGTCGCCTCGTAACCGATATTGAGCACGATCTGGCCGTCGCGGACATGCTCCCGCGGAACACGCGTGCTGGCGTCTACCGCGACGGCAAGGTAGGGAGTCAAGCCGTTGTCGCAGCACCATTGGTGAATGGCGCGGATAAGATAGGGTTTGGTGGAGGGCAGGTTGGCGTTCATCTTCCGGCGAGCTCAGTCATGACGTGCAGGGCAACCGGCGAGTGTCGGCGCCCTTGGCAGCGGTACCGCCCTCAGCGGCGCATGGCCTTTTCCGATGGCGTCAGGGCATCGATGAAGCCTTGACGGCTGAAAATGCGCTCACCGTACTTCATCAGGGGTGCCGCGGCTTTCGACAGCTCGATCCCGTAATGGTCGAGCCGCCAGAGGAGCGGGGCAATGGCGACATCAAGCATCGAAAACTCCTCGCCAAGCATGTGCTTCTGCTTGACGAAGACCGGCGCCATCTCGGTGAGTCGATCGCGGATCTGGACGCGGGAGCGGTCGGCCGCCTTGCTGTTCTTTTCCAGAGCCTCGATGTAGGAGAAGACCTCGCGCTCCATGGTGATCAGCAGCTGACGCGCGCGCGCGCGCATGATGGGATCGGCCGGCATCAGCTGCGGATGCGGGAAGCGCTCGTCGATGTACTCGTTGATGATGTTCGGCTCGTACAGTATGAGGTCGCGTTCGACCAACACGGGAACGCGCCCGTAGGGGTTGATGATGGCGATGTCCTCGGGTTTGGCGAACAGGTCGACATCGATCACCTGAAAATCCATGCCCTTTTCGTAGAGGACGATGCGGCAGCGGTGACTGAACGGGCAGGTGGTCCCGGAATAGAGATTCATCATGATCAATACCTCAAAAACGAATCGGCATCGCAACGGCGGCGGGCGCTTCCCACGCCCTCGCCGGCGATGCCGCGGCCCGATGACCCGGCTCTTCTTCTTGGCTTACTTGACGTCTTTCCAGTAAGCTTTCTTCAATGCGTAGGCAAAACCGAAGAACACCACGAGAAAGGCGAGGACGCCAAAACCCAGGTTCTGGCGGAAACCCGCATGCGGCTCGGCAAGCCAGACCATGAAACCGACCAGATCCCCGATGAGCTTGTCGTACTCAGCGGCAGAAAGGCTGCCAGGCACCAACAGCTCAAGCTTGTGGTCCTTGTTCAGCCCCTGCACACCCTGCAGCTGCCAGAGTACGTGCGGCATGCCGACGTTCTCGAAGACGACGTTGTTCCAGCCTGTCGGCCGCTTCTCATCGACGTAGAATGAGCGCAGGTAGGTGTACAGCCAGTCCGCACCGCTGCCGTCTGCCGACGACCGAGCGCGAGCAATCAGCGTGAGGTCGGGTGGCGCGGCGCCGAACCATCTCTTCTGCTCATCGGGACGAGCGGCGACGCGCATCGTCTCGCCGATCTTCTCGGCCGTGAACATCAGGTTGTCGCGTACCTGCTGCTCGCTCAGACCCAGTTCGGTCAGGCGCGAGTAACGGGCGAAACTGGCGCCATGGCAGTTCAGACAGTAGTTGACGAAGGTACGGGCGCCGCTCTGCAAAGCAGCGTTGTCGCCTTGTACGTTGGGCGCCCTGTCGAGATGGATGGCAGCGCCGCTGGCCAGGGCAAGGGCCGGCGCGAAGAGCAGCGCGGCAAGCAGTTTTTTCATTTTGTCCATTCCTTTACATCGTCACGCGATCAGGTTCCGGCTTGTACTTGTCTATCTTCGACCACCACGGCATCGTCAGGAAGAAAAGGAAGTAGTAAGCGGTGAGGATCTGCGCAACCGGGGCGCCCGGGATGACACCGAAGAAGGCATACGAAGGCGGTTGCGTACCCAGGAATCCGAGCAGGATGAAGGAAATTACGAACAGGGTCAGCAGGGTCTTGAAGATCGGGCCACGATAGCGAATGGACTTCACCGGGCTGCGGTCGAGCCATGGCAGAAAGGCGAGGATCACCACGCCGCCCCCCATCAGCACGACTCCCCAGAACTTCGCGTCGATGCCGAACAGCGGCCAGACCATCGCCCGCAGCAGAGAGTAGTAAGGCGTGAAATACCACACCGGGGCAATGTGTGGCGGGGTCTTCAGGGGATCCGCCGGCAGGAAGTTGTTGTACTCGAGGAAGTAGCCGCCGCCCTCGGGCGCAAAGAAGACGATGATCGAGAAGACCATCAGGAAGACCACGACACCGACGATGTCCTTCACCGTATAGTACGGGTGAAAGGGAATACCGTCGAGCGGATTGCCATGGACATCCTTGCGCTTCTTGATCTCGACTCCATCCGGATTGTTCGAGCCCACTTCGTGCAGCGCCAGGATGTGTGCCGCGATGAGGCCGAGCAGGACGAGTGGGACGGCAATGACGTGGAAGGAAAAGAAGCGATTGAGCGTCGCGTCGCCGACGACGAAGTCGCCGCGAATCCAGACCGACAGCGGCTCGCCGATCAGCGGAATGGCCGAAAAGAGGTTGACGATGACCTGCGCTCCCCAGAACGACATCTGCCCCCAGGGCAACAGGTAACCCATGAAGGCTTCGGCCATCAGGCAGAGAAAGATCAGCGTCCCGAAGACCCAGATCAGCTCGCGCGGCTGCCGGTACGAGCCGTACAGAAGGCCACGGAACATGTGCAGGTAGACGACGATGAAGAACGCCGACGCGCCCGTCGAGTGCATGTAGCGGATCAGCCAACCCCAGTTGACGTCGCGCATGATGTACTCAACGCTGGCAAAGGCGACCGGGATACCGTTTTCGTTGAGCGACGCGTCCGGCTTGTAGTGCATGACGAGGAAGATACCGGTGACGATCTGGATGACGAGCACCAGCATCGCCAGCGAACCGAAGAAGTACCAGAAGTTGAAGTTCTTCGGCGCGTAATACTCCGACAGGTGTCCGCGCCACATCGAAGTCGCCGGGAAGCGCGCATCGAACCACTCGAGCAGGTTGCCCTGCAGCGAGCCGTCAGACTTGTATTTTTCGAAATTGGTGTTCGACGCCATGGCTTAGGCCCCCTTCTTGTCTTCACCGATAAGGATCCGCTTATCGGACAGGTACATGTGCCGGGGCACCTCGAGATTGTCGGGTGCCGGCTTGCTCTTGAAGACCCGGCCAGCGAAGTCGAAGGTCGAACCATGACACGGACAGAGGAATCCGCCCAGCCAGGCGCTGTCCATCCCCTCTTCGGTACCGCGCCTGAACTTCGCAGAGGGCGAGCACCCGAGATGCGTACAGATACCTACAACGACCATGATCTCGGGCTTGATCGAACGCGTTTCGTTCCTGCAGTAATCCGGCTGCATGTTCTTTTCCGACTTCGGGTCGGCCATTTCGCCATCGAGCTTGGGCAGCGTCTCGAGCATGTGCGTCGTACGGTTGATGATCCACACCGGCCGACCACGCCATTCGACGGTGATCATCTGGCCCGGCTCAAGACTGCCGATATCGACTTCAACCGGTGCACCGGCAGCCCTGGCCCTCTCGGACGGCAGCATGCTGGAGACGAAAGGTACGAGCGCAGCGATCGCCCCCACCCCGCCAACCGCAGCGGTGGCGACGATCAGTCGCCGCCTTCCGCCGTCCACCTTGCACTCATTGCTCATAGCGCTGATCCCTAGGACGTAGTAAAAGTTGCTTCATACCAAACCGCAGCATTATACGCCAATCTCCATACGGTTTTGAATCCGGAGCCGCCGCAAGTCCTTATGCAGCAAGCGGTCGGCGTTCTCGCAGAGCCTGCGCCAGGGTCCCGGCATCGACGTATTCGAGCTCGCCGCCGACCGGCACGCCGCGTGCGATTCGCGATACGCTGACGCCACGACTGCGCAACATCTCGCCAAGGTAGTGTGCCGTCGCCTCGCCCTCGTTCGTGTAGTTGGTGGCGATGATCACTTCGCGCACCACCCCATCGCACGCGCGCGCGAGCAATCGCTCCAAGCGCAGTTCGGCCGGTCCGATGCCATCAAGCGGCGACACGCGCCCCATCAGCACGTAGTACAGGCCAGCGTAGGCATGCGTCTGTTCGAGCATGTTCATGTCGACCGGCGTCTCGACAACGCACAACAGGGCAGGATCCCGCCTGCTGGACTGGCAGCGCGAACAGGTCTCCGATTCGCTGAAGGTGTTGCAGCGCTGACAGTGCCGCAGCGCGGTCAGCGCCAACTGCAGCGACCCGGCAAGACGCTGCGCGCCCTCGCGGTCGTGCTGCATCAGGTGGTAGGCCATCCGCTGTGCCGACTTCGGCCCCACGCCCGGCAGACAGCGCAGAGCCTCGATCAGCGACTCGAGGCTCGACGGCGTCGTCATCAGAACGGCATCTTGAAGCCGGGCGGCAGGTTGAGTCCTGCCGAGAAGCCGGCCATCCGCTCCTGCGAGGCCTGCTCAGCCCGTCGCATCGCGTCGTTCAGAGCTGCCGCCACCAAGTCCTCGAGCATCTCGCGGTCATCCATCACCGACGGGTCGATCGCCACCCGCCGCACACTGTGCGCGCAGGTCATCAGGACCTTGACCATGCCGGCACCGGCTTGCCCTTCGACTTCGAGCTCTGCCAGCTGCTCCTGCGCCTTCTTCATGTTTTCCTGCATCTGCTGGGCCTGTTTCATCAGGCCGGCGATTCCACCTTTCATCATTTCTCTTGCCTCGATGCTTGCTCAAACGGGTTTGATTGACGATTCGATCAGGGTTGCGTCGAACATCTCGATTATCTCGCGCACGAACCCATCCTGCTCAACCGACGCGATCGCGCGGTCCATGCGTTCCTGGCGGTCGCGCTGTGCCGCCGCCGCCGGAGTATCGCCCGAGCCCTCCGCGACCGCGATGCTCAACTGGATCGGCATGGCAAAATGGTCGGCAAGCGTCTGCTGCAGCTTGTCCTGTGCCGCCCTCATCAGCAGATGGCGATGCCTTGGCGCCAGCTGCAGCTGGACGCGGCCGGCTGCCAGCTCGCAGAGCTCACAGTGCTGCGCCAGTTCACGCGCCATGCCGCTCGGCTTGATGGCGGCAAGCAACTCGTGCCAGTCACTGGCTGGCGATGCCGACCGCGACCCGACACGCGTCGGCACCAGTGGCGGCGCTGGCGGTGGCCCCGCTCGTGCGACGCCAGGCGAGGCATCGGCACGGACAGGCGGCGACGGCCTCGTCGCATCGGCGACCGGCAGTGATTTCGTCGACGGCCGGCCGGCGCTGCTGGCTACGGCCAGTGCACGCCGACTGGCGGCCTCCTCCGACTCTGGACGGAAGGCATGCAGGCGCAACAGGGTCATCACGAAACCGGCCTGCTCGTCTGGCGCCAGCGGCAGCTCCTGACGACCATGCACGGCTATCTGATAGGCCAGCTGTACGTACTCCGGGTCAAGCCGGGCAGCGATGCCGAGCAGCCGCGCACGCTCCGGAAGATCGTCGGCGATCGCCTGCGGCGCGAGCTGCGCGACCTGCACGCGAGTCAACAGGGCGGCCAGTTCCTGCAGGGCGGCATCGAACGACAGGCTGCGCGCCGCCATGTCATCGGCCACCTGCAGCATTCCTGCGGGGTTGCCGGCGAGCAGGGCGTCGAGAATGGCAAACAGGTGGTCCAGATCGACGGCACCCAGCATTTGTCGAACCAGCGCCTCCTCGACCCTCCCCGAACCATGCGCAATCGCCTGGTCGAGCAAGGACAGCGCGTCGCGCATGCTGCCCGCAGCCGAGCGCGCGAGCAGTTGCAGCGCACCCGCTTCGGCGCCGATCGCCTCGACTTCGAGAATCTGCCGCAAGTGGGTGGCGATCAGCGGCTGCGTCATCTGCTTCAGGTTGAACTGCAGGCAGCGCGAAAGGACGGTGACCGGAATCTTCTGTGGATCGGTCGTGGCGAGAATGAACTTGACATGCTCGGGCGGCTCCTCGAGAGTCTTCAACATGGCATTGAAGGCCGAGTTGGAGAGCATGTGCACCTCGTCGATGACGTAGACCTTGAAACGGCCTCGTGTTGGTGCGTAAACCGCATTCTCGAGGAGTTGCCGCATCTCGTCGACGCGGGTGTTGGTCGCCGCATCGACCTCGAGCAGGTCGACGAAACGCCCGGCGTCGATTTCCTGGCAGGCGGAACAGGCTCCGCAGGGCGTCGCGGTGACCCCGGTCTCGCAGTTCAGTGCCTTGGCCAGGATGCGCGCCAGCGTCGTCTTGCCAACTCCGCGCGTACCGGTGAACAGGTAGGCATGGTGCAGGCGCTGTGCCGTCAGCGCATGCTCGAGCGCGCGCACGACGTGTTCCTGCCCGACGAGGCTGGCAAACGTGCGTGGGCGCCATTTGCGCGCCAGGACCTGGTAGCTCATGCGCGGATTCTAGCAGATGGCGCCGCGGGCCCCGTTACCGTTTGCTGGCCACCGGTGCCGCAGGAGCGCGCCCGGGCCATGCCGTCGGCCGGCATCGACACGGCGAGAAACGAAAATGGCGAGCCTTACCCCCGGCACTCGCATCAGACGGCTGTGGCTGCTTCCTTCCGGACCTGACCAGGTTCACCATCCTGCGATGCGGGGAGACCCGCCGGAACGAATGCTATCACATCACCCACCGCCGCGCCCGAAATGCCGCAGGAAGCCAGCAGTTCTCATTTCACCCCCCTGCCAGGGATTTTGAAATGAGAACTGCTGCCGATGTGCACGAAGTCAGGCGGCGAGCAGGGAATGGCTTAAAATCGGCCCTTTTTCACCCACCCACCGCTTGGCGGAAGGTCGACGGCGCATCCTGTCCGAGAAGTCCTCGCGCCAGCGCACTGGAAACCGGGCGCAGGCGCTGGCGGCGGCAACGCGCCGCCGCTCTGCATGAACATTGTGATGACCAAGAGCGAAGCCACCCGAATCTGCTTCGTCCGCCATGGCGAGACCACCTGGAACGCTGAGAAACGCATCCAGGGACAGATCGACATCGGACTCAATACCGCCGGCCTGGCACAGGCGCAGGCGGCGGCAGACTGGCTCGCTGCCAGGGAAGCTGTAACCGCCCTGTACAGCAGCGACCTCCTGCGCGCACGCCAGACAGCCGAACGCATCGCCCACAGGATGAGGCTTGCGGCTGCTTTGCGGCCAGCGTTTCGCGAGCGACGCTACGGGTTCTTCGAAGGGCTGACCTACGAGGAGTCGCGCGCCAGGTATCCCGCGGATTACCACGCCTTCGAGACCCGCGATCCCGACTTCGTGATTCCTTTCGGTGGTGAGAGCCTGCGGCAACTGCACACCCGCGTCAGCGGCGGTCTGAGCCAACTGGCCGCCGCACACGAGGGAGAAACGATCATCGTCGTCACGCACGGCGGCGTCCTCGACATCGTCAACCGTCTGGCGCGCGGCAATCCGCTGTCCACCCCACGCGACTTCCTGATTCCGAATGCCGCCATCAACTGGCTGTGCGTCCGGGATCAGCAATGGATCCTGGAAACCTGGGGCCAGACCGAACATCTTGCTGGCTTCGGGATCGACGAACTGCCCTAGCAGTCTGTCGGACTTGCCCAAGTCGGCTGCAAGAAATGGGAAGACGGATCATTTCTCCCCGTCTTTCCGCACGAATAGAACAACCATTCGCTCGCAATCCGTGGAAAACTGCGGTCGGCTCCCACTCTTTTCGCTCCAACCCATCACGTCCGACAGGCTGCTGGCCGGCGCTTCGAATCGGGAAAGGGAGCCCAACGGGCAGGTACACCGGTGCCCGGATGCCACTCTCGACGCTCACCGATGCCGGGGGGCCTTGCTGGCAGCAGGCGACGGGCGCGCGAGGACTGCCGAAAGCTTCGCCGGGCAAGCGCCGCCTGTGTCAGCCAGTGATGTACTTTTCCATCTGCTCGATGATGAACTTCTGCTCGCAGATCGTTTCCTTGACCACATCACCGATCGAAACGATGCCGACGACCTTGCCTTCGGCGAGCACTGGCAGGTGGCGGAAGTGCTTCTCGGTCATGATGGCCATGCACTCATCGACGGTCTGCTCCGGTGTCACGTAGAGCACCTTGTCGGACATGATCTCGCCGACGCGGGTTTCCTTGGACGCCTTGCCTTGCAGGATGACCTTGCGCGCATAGTCCCGTTCGGACAGGATACCGACGAGCTTGTCGCCGTCAAGCACCAGGACGGCACCGACGTTGGCATCCGACATCACCTGCAAGGCACGGAAAACCGGATCTTCGGGCGCGACAACTGCCAGCTCTGCGCTCTTGGCAGCGAGGATTTGCCTGAGTGTCTTCATGAAGCGTCCTTTCTGGTCCGTGAGGCACCCGCTGTGAGACGCCTGACGCGCGCTCCGAGGGGTGGGAAAAGGGTTGGCGGTTGCGCCGTAACGGGCAACCGCCGGCACCAGCCGGCCGCCAGAGGTCTAGCGCAGACCTGCAGCGTACTCGGCAACCGCGTTGATCTGGTGATCGGAAAGTTTGCCGGCGATGACCCGCATCATCTTCTCCGAATCATTGGCCCGCTCGTGACTCCGGAAGCTCTTCAACTGGACTGCTGTATACTCCGCGTACTGACCCGCCAGCCGCGGATACTGGCTCGGTAGACCGGCGCCGGCCGGGCCGTGGCAACCGGCACAAGCCGGCACGCCCTTCGAAAAATCTCCCATCCGCCAGAGAGACTTGCCGTCCACCAAAAGCTTTTCCTCCTTGGCCACGGAAGGCTTGATCTTCTGCTGTGCGAAATACAGCGCGAGAGCACGCATGTCCTCGTCCGACAGCGCCGCAACCATGCCGCCCATGATCGCATTGTTGCGCACCGGCGGCTTGCCATCGATCGACTTGAAGTTGCTCAACTGCTTGTAGAGATATTCGGGGAGTTGACCGGCAATGATGGGATTGGCCGCCGCCGGACTGTTGCCGTCGGCACCATGGCAGGCCACACAGACGCCTTCGGCGATTTCCTTGGCCTTGGCCAAGTCGGGCTTTGCCTTCGCCTGTTCGGTGGCGAGGACGGGGAGACTGGCGGCCAGGAGAACCGCTAGTGCCGTGGTACGAATCATGTCCAAACTCCCAATGACAACGATGACTGAGCTGAGGCCTGCGAAGCCGGGCAACAAGCTGGTATTCTATATCAGTTTGGCAGCGGGGCGCGCTCCTCCCACCCACGCCGCCTTGGCGCCCCTCCTCCTTCCACCTCCCATCGGGTTCGTCCATGCCCATCTTTCAGAAGGCAGTCTTCCAGACGACGGTGGCCCGACTGCAGGATCTGCCGGGCGATTCGCAAGCCGAAATCGCGTTTGCCGGCCGTTCGAACTCCGGCAAGTCGTCGGCGATCAACGCCCTCGCCAACCACACGCGCCTCGCCTTTGTCTCGCGCACACCCGGACGGACCCAGCACCTCAACTACTTCCGGATAGCAGCCGGGAAGTATCTCGTGGACCTGCCCGGCTATGGCTATGCCAAGGCACCGGAAGAGATCCGTTCCCAGTGGGAGGGTCTGCTGGCGCCCTATCTGCGCCACCGCGAAGCGCTCTGCGGCCTCGTCCTGATCATGGACAGCCGCCACCCGCTGACCGAACTCGACCTGCAGATGCTCGGCTGGTTTGCTCCAACGGGCAAACCGATACATGTGCTGTTGTCGAAGGCGGACAAGCTGACCCGCCAGCAGCAGGATCTCGCGGCGCGCGACGTCGCCACGGTACTGGCGACCATCGGCGGCCACTGCACGTGGCAGTTCTTCTCGAGCCTCAGGCGCTTGGGCATCGTGCAGGCCGAGACCGTTCTCGGTGGCTGGGTCGGCATCAGCCCGCAGGAAGCTGCAGCATCGCCCGCCAGCTCGCCCGGCACGGGCAGCTTGCGCAAGAAGCGCGCAGCGATCGGCTGGAGCGCACGCAGTGCGATCAAGGCCGGCCAGCAACAAAAAAAAAACCCCCGGCAAAGGGGAGAGCCGGGGGCAGGACATGCCTTAAGGAGATAAGGCACCCGCTCAGGGAGGTGAAGCGGGAGACGGCATCGCCATCTGCTGCGATGGAGTGCAGCAGGTCGCGAACAGTTCCCGCCGCACGTCGAAAATCCGATTCATTGTGTTTATCCACCACCTGCCGACAGGTGCCGCCGATGCCCAACCACTGCCAGTTCCCTACTACCCGCATGCGGCGCATGCGACGTGACGACTTTTCCCGTCGCCTGATGCGCGAGAATCACCTGCGCGTCGATGACCTGATCTACCCGGTCTTCGTCGTCGAAGGCAGCGGCCGGGTGGAACCGGTTCCCTCGATGCCCGGGGTCGAGCGACAGAGCCTCGACCGGTTGTTGAAGACGGTCGAGCGAGCTCTTTCTTTGGGAGTCCCGGCCATTGCCCTCTTCCCGGTGATTGACGCCAGCCGCAAGACAGCCGCGGCCGAAGAGGCGCTGAACCCGGACGGCCTGGTACCGCGAGCGGTGCTGGCGCTGAAGAAGGAGTTCCCCGAAATCGGCGTCATCACCGACGTTGCACTGGACCCGTACACCAGCCACGGACAGGACGGCCTGATCGACGCCAACGATCCACGGGCCTACGTTCTCAACGACCAGACGATCGAGGTGCTCGCCCGGCAGGCCCTGATGCACGCGCAGGCGGGCGCCGACATCGTCGCGCCCTCGGACATGATGGACGGCCGCGTTGGCCGCATCCGTCGCGAACTCGACGACGCCGGCGAGATTCACACCCGCATCCTCGCCTACGCGGCAAAGTATGCCTCGAGCTTCTATGGCCCGTTCCGTGACGCGGTCGGCTCGGCAGGCAACCTCGGCAAGGGCAACAAGTACAGCTACCAGATGGATCCCGCCAACAGCGACGAGGCTTTGCGCGAGGTGGCTCTCGACATCACCGAAGGGGCCGACATGGTGATGGTCAAGCCGGGCATGCCCTACCTCGACATCGTCCGCCGCGTCAAGGACGAGTTCCGGGTGCCGACCTACGTCTATCAGGTCAGCGGCGAGTACGCGATGCTCAAGGCCGCGGCGCACAACGGCTGGCTCGACGAGAAGGCCTGTGTGCTGGAGAGCCTTCTGGCGTGCAAACGCGCGGGCGCCGACGGCATCCTCAGCTACTTTGCCCTCAGCGCCGCCGCTTGGCTCAGGAGCTCTGCCTGACGGCGGCGAGCGCGGGATGCTGGCGGCGCGTGCCCTGCATCGCGGCTTCGACGTAACGGTAGAAGAGGGCTGCGGCCGCCATGCTCACCAGCCACGCAACGACGACGCCGACGAGGTTGAGCCAAGGGTCGTTGCGGGCAAAGCGCGAGAAGAGGGCGTTCACCAGCAGGCAGACCGGAAAATGAACCAGGAAGAGCGAATAGGAGGTTCGTCCGAGATAACCGATCAGGCGTGACTTCGGCCAGCGCTCGAGGACGCCGAAGAGCCGGGCGAGGGCAAGCGCCAGTGCAACCACGAGGGCAACCGCGATGCGCGGCCGATACTCGACCAGCAGGGTGAGGATGACCACCGCCACCATCGGCGCGAGCCAGCAGGCGGCACGCCGCGGCTGACCGTTGGTCGCCCAGTAGCTGGCCACTCCGAGCGCGTAGGAGCCGAAGAAATAGACACCCCAACTGTCCCACTCGCCATCGCGATTGAAGTGAACGAGCGACGCCACCGCCAACGCCACGACCAGGCAGGCCGCAATGGCCGCTTCGCGCGCAGCACCTGCCGCGGCCTGCCGTGCCAGCCACAACAGGCCGAGCAGGAGCGCGAACAACTGGAAGTCTATGGCGATGTACCAGACGCCTGCCGACAGGCCTTCATGGCCGAAAATGCTCTGCAGCAGAAAAACATGCGCCAGCACCTGCGACACGGATGGAGGCGCCGGCAAGGAATCGTGCGCCATCAGCGCGCGACCGATGGCCGCGCTGAGCAGGGCGACAAGGAGCGCAACCAGATAGGGGCTGACCAGCTTGCAGTAGCGCTTCCAGAGCACGCCGAGCGGCTCGCTGACCCGCAGGCAACCAGCGGGTGCGAGGCTCTGCACGGCCAGGAAACCACCGAGTACGAGGAACACCTGGACCGCGTACCGCGCTTCCTGGCTCAACCAGGAAACCAGATCCGGCGCCAGCGCATGGGCGTGATCGGACATCGGACCGTAGAAGGCCAGATGATGGAGGACGATCAACTGCGCGGCAAGCGCCTTGAGCGCGTCGATGAAGGGCAATCGGGAAGGCATCGTTTGAACTCTCGGCTCAATGGTCAAGGAAGCGTTGGCGGTACTCGTCGATCGGTAGCGGTCGTCCGCAAAGGTAGCCCTGCATCTCGTCGCAACCTGCGCCGGCGAGGAAGTCTCGCTGCAGGCCCGACTCGACACCCTCCGCAATGACCGTCAGTTGCAGGCTGTGCGCCAGCGCGATCACCGCCCTCGTGATCGCGCAGTCCTCGATGTCGGCCGGCAAACCGCGCACAAAGCTCTGATCGATCTTCAGCTTGTTGATCGGCAGCCGCTTGAGGTACGCGAGCGAGGAATAGCCGGTGCCGAAATCGTCGATGACCAGGCTGATGCCCATCGCCCGCAGGTTGTCGAGCACCTGCACGCTGCTTTCGGCATGGCTCATGATCGCACTCTCGGTGATCTCCAGCTCGATGCAGCTCGCTGTCAGCCCCGAAATGGCGATCGCCTTGCGCGCCGTGCGCTCGATTCCACCACGACTGAACTCGACGCCGGAGACGTTGATCGACAGCACACCGGGGGCAAGACCGGCGGCAAACCAGTCCGCCCAGTGGCCAGCCGCCGTCAGCAGAACCCATTCGCCGATCGCCACGATCAGCCCCGACTCCTCGGCCAACCTGATGAACTCGCCCGGCATCACGAGCCCGTGCGCCGGTCGCCACCAGCGCACCAGAGCTTCCGCCCCCAGCAGCCGGCCATCGCGCAGGGAAAACTGCGGTTGCAGGTACACGCGCAGATCGCCCCGTTCGATGGCACGGCGCAGGTCGGTCTCCATCTGCAGACGCTCGAGCGACGATCCGGTGAGCGCCTTGGTGAAGAAGTCGTAGGTATTCCGGCCGCGTTCCTTGGCCCGGTACATCGCCACGTCGGCATTTTTCATCAGCGTTTCGACATCGTTTCCATCCTGGGGGAAAACGCTGATACCGATACTTGCGCCGACAAAGAACTCCTGCCCGACCGTCACCGGAGCCTCGTGCAGAACGGTGAGAATCTTCTCAGCGACCAGCGACGCGGCGCCCGGCTCGGCGATGCGCTCGACGATGATCAGGAATTCATCGCCCCCGAGGCGGCCAACGGTGTCCGATTCCCGCATCAACCGGTGCAGGCGTCGCGCCACCTCGCAGAGGACCCGATCTCCAACCTGATGGCCGAGCGTGTCGTTGATGATCTTGAAGCGGTCGAGGTCGAGGAACAGGACCGCCAGTTCGCCTTCCTCGCGATGCGCCCGCTGCATTGCCTTGTGCAACCGGTCCGCCAGCAGCAGCCGGTTCGGCAGGCCGGTGAGCGGGTCGTGGTGAGCCTGATGGTCCAGTTGATCGTGTGCCCGGCGCAACTCGGTGATGTCCGAGAAGACGCCGACGTAGTGGGTGAGGCGACCCTCGCTGTCCTTCACGGCACTGATCGTCAGCGATTCGAGGAAGGCCTGTCCGTCCTTGCGCCGGTTCCACAACTCGCCCTGCCAGCGCCCTGCCGTGAGCAGCTCGTGCCACATCTGCCGGTAGATCTCCCGATCCTGGCGACCCGACTGCAGGATACGCGGGTTGCGTCCGATGACCTCATGCTCGCCGTAGCCGGTGATGTCCGAGAACGCCCGGTTGACGGCGATGATGCGACCGTCGGGGGCGGTGATCGTGATGCCCTCGGCGCTGCTGTCAAAGACCGTGGCCGCCTGCTGCAGCCTCTCCTCCATCCGCTTGCGCTCTGTGATGTCGAGCATCACGCCCACCAGACCGCTGCCGGGCTCATCGGCGTTGCCGTAGGTCGCCTTGTGAAAAATGACTTCGCGGTAAGCACCGTCGGCATGCAGAACCTTGGCCTCATAAACCTGGGAACCCCCGCGGGCGAGGAGTTCGTTGTCGGCAGCCTTGTAGCGATCGGCGAGTTCCTGCGGCGCGAGGTCGTGCACGGTGGCGCCCACCACTTCGCTGCGCGACCTGCCGATCATTCGCAGGAAGGCCTGATTGCAACCCAGGTAACGCCCTTCGCGACTCTTGTAGAATACGGGGCCGGGAATCGCCTCGATCAACTGCCGCATGAAATGGAGTTGCTGTGAGAGCTCGCGCGTACGATCGGCGACCCGCTGCTCGAGTTCGATATGGCTTTGCCGCAGTCTCTCCTCGGCCGCCCACTGCGCCGTGACATCTTCGTAGGTCCAGATCCAGGTATCGGCCTTCTCGTTCTCGCCAATCGTGCGACCGACCACCCGCACCCGGATTGGCTCTCCGTCGCGCCGGCAGTAGACGAACTCGCCGGCCAGTGTCTCCCGTCCCGGCCGGTGATCATAGACAAGCCGCCCCTCCTCCCACGCCTCGTCACTCGCAAACAGGATGCGCGCCGACTGCCCGTTCAGGCCCCCCGGCGGATAACCGAAAATCTCTTCGCAGCGACGATTGCAGCGCAGGATGGTTCGCTGCCGCTGGTAAGAGATGCCGATCATCGCGTTGTCGAAGATCAACTGCTGCTCCCACAGGCTGTCGACCAATGCCTCTTCCGCAGCACGCCGCGCCGTCACGTCTTCAAAAAGCCAGACCAGGCCCTCGTCCGGGTTGTTCGGGTTGAGGCGACTGCCCGTGACCTGGCACCAGATCGGCGTGCCATCAGCCTTGCGGTATTCCAACTCACCGCTGTACCGCCCGCTTGCATCGATCACCGCATGCGCACGTTCTCCAGATTCGCGCCACACTGCGTCATTGGCGAAAAAGATTCGGGTGGATTGGCCCGGCAGGGTCCCGGGCGGGTAGCCGAACATCCTCTCGAAACTCGGATTGCAGCGCTGGATGGTCCGGTCGCGCAGGAAGGCAATTCCGATCGGCGCCCGCTCGAAAATGAGGGTCTGCTCGCGCAACAGGCTGTCGTTGGCAGCACGGGCGCGAACCTCCTCCGAAATGTCACGCACGATCCAGACCGTGCCGTTTCCTGGTGCCGCCGGATCGATGGCCCGGGCCACGAGGTGGGCGACGAAGGTGTTGCCATCGCGGCGTGTCATCTCGGTTACCAGGTCGAGTACCTGCCCGACGCGCAAGGAGCCGCGCGCTCTTGTGCGGAGAGCGTCGCAGGATTCGCTGTCAGGATAGAAGACGAGGTCTGGCTGTCCCAGCAGAGTTCCCGGCAGCCAGCCGAAGAGTTCCTCGGCGCGCGGGTTGCAACGATAGACCCGACGGTTGCGGATGCACACCACGGCCACCCCCGAATGATCGAGAATGGCGCGGTATTCCAGCAACTGTTGTGCGAGTGATCCGGACTTCCTCATGGCGCTCCAACCGTGCCGCCCGTGTGCCGCCTTCGTGTCCGGGGCAACGACCGCCAGCCAGACTGCGGCGACTGCAGGCGATGCCAATACCGTGGCAGATCGAGCACTGAGCGCAACCGCAGGTCCAGCCACGGCGGCTGACGCGTGCTGCAACTGATCCAGACAGTCTTCATCCCGAGATGTTTCGCCGTCTTCAGGTTCACCAGCGAATCCTCGACCATGATGCAGTGCTGCGGCGACAACCGCTCGCTGCGCAGCAGGTGGCGGAAACCGCCAAGCGCTGGCTTCGGCTGGAAGCGGAGCCGCTCGACCGAGTAAAGCGCTGCGAACCGGTGGCGCACCCCGACCAGTTCGAGAACCGCCTCGCTGTAGGCCAGCGGCGCGTTCGAGAAGAGGATCTTGCGCCCGGGCAGGCGACGCAGCATCGCGTTCAGCCCGCGCTCGAAGACCAGCATCCGCTCGAGGTCGGGCAAATCGTGCGTGTGGTGAAGGAAATGGTGCGGGTCAGTGCCATGATGGCGCATCAGGCCCAGCAGCGTCGCACCGTAGCGCTGCCAGTATGCGAGTCGAAGGCTTGTCGCCTCGTCTTCATCGACACCGAGGTGGTGGCGAATGTAGGTCGCCATCGCACGGTTGATGTGCGGAAAGATGTACGGCGTGGCATCGTGCAGCGTGTTGTCGAGGTCGAACAGCCACACCGGCGACACCGCGTTCAGCGCGGTCTCCGGCTCAATGCGACCTGATCATCGTGCCGACACCGTGGTCGGTCAGGATTTCCAGCAGCAGCGCGTGCTCGACGCGACCGTCGATGATGTGCACGCTCTTGACTCCGTTGCGCGCGGCATCGAGCGCCGAAGCTATCTTCGGCAGCATGCCGCCCGACAGGCTGCCGTCGGCGACCATGTCGTCAATCTGTTTCGGTGTCATGCCGGTGATCAGGACACCGCTCTCGTCGAGCACACCCGGCGTGTTGGTCAGCAGCACCAGTTTCTCGGCCTTGAGGATCTCGGCGATCTTGCCGGCGACGACATCGGCGTTGATGTTGTACGTCTCGCCATTCTTGCCGACACCGATTGGCGCGACGACGGGGATGAAGCCGCCGGCCTCGAGATGGCCGATCAACGACGGGTCGATCTGCGTGATGTCGCCAACCTGGCCGACGTCGATCAGGTCTTCCGTGTTGTCGCGATCCGCCAGCAACAGCTTCTTGGCGCGGATGAAGCTGCCGTCCTTGCCGGTCAACCCGACCGCCTTGCCGCCCGCCTGGTTGATCAGGTTGACGACGTCCTTGTTGACTTGGCCGCCGAGAACCATCTCGACGATCTCCATCGTCTCCGCATCGGTGACGCGCATGCCCTGCACGAAACGGCCTTTCTTGCCGACGCGCTTGAGCAGCGTCTCGATCTGCGGCCCACCTCCGTGGACGACGACGACATGCATCCCCACCAGCTTCAGCAGGACCACGTCGCGCGCAAAGCATTGCTTCAGGTGCTCGTCGGTCATCGCGTTGCCACCGTACTTGACGACGATGGTCCGGCCATGAAAACGTTTGATGTAGGGCAGTGCCTCGGCGAGAATGGCGGCTTCGTCGGCAGGAGTGAGCGAACGGTCGCGCATGGCGGAAATCCTGATGATGACCGGAAGATTCTACCCGGGCGCACGGCAAACACCAAGGCTCCACGTAGCGGACAACGCACCGCGGCGGCCCACCGCGGGCACGGCGTCAACCACGGACAGGCGGCGATGAGCCGCAATTTCGAATCACCGGGAAGGCGCCCGGCTAACTGTTGCGGCCGCTTTGCCCCTTCGCCAACGGGCCGGCTGCACTTCGGCTCGCTCGTCGCGGCCGTCGGCAGCTATCTCGATGCGCGCGCAAGCGGTGGCAACTGGTTGCTGCGCATCGAGGACATCGACCGGCAACGAACCGCTCCGGGTGCCGCCGACGCCATCCAGCGCACGCTCGCGGGACTCGCCTTCGAGTGGGATGGCGAGGTCCTCTATCAAAGCCGACGCCTCGATGCCTATCGCGCCGCGTTGAGCCAGCTGCGCGAGAACGGCGACATCTACCCCTGTGCCTGCTCACGGCGCGAGATTGCCGCCCGCGCACCAGCTGCGGGGGTCGATGGTGCCCCGGTGTACCCCGGCACGTGTCGTTCCGGTCTGCCGCACGGGCGCGACCCACGCTCCTGGCGCATGCTTGCGCCGGCCGAGGAGATCGTTTTCCACGATCGCGTGCAGGGAACGCAGCGCCAGGATGTGGCCGCGGCCGTCGGCGATTTCGTCCTGCTGCGAGCCGACGGCCAGTTCGCCTACCAGCTCGCCGTGGTGGTGGATGACGCGGCGCAGGGAGTCAACTCCGTCGTCCGAGGCGCCGACCTGCTGGACTCGACGCCTCGCCAGATCTGGCTCGCGCAGCGCCTGCGCCTGTCCGTCCCCGCTTATGCGCACCTGCCACTGGCGAGCAACGCTGCCGGTGAGAAGCTGTCGAAGCAGACGCGCGCCAGAGCCATCGCCGCCAGCAGCGGCAGCCCGCTGCTGGCGGCGGCACTGGAGTTCCTTGGCCATGTCGTGCCGGCCGACCTGCGCCATGCGCCGCTGTCCGAGTTCTGGCGCTGGGCCATCGCCAACTGGTCGATCACTTTCGTACCGGCACGACGCAGCGCCACCTCGGGGTCACCGCCTGCCGCCGTAGCCGCTGATGCCGACGAACATCCGTAGCACGCCGTAGCTGGCCCGACGCAGCAGGCGCGAGTACCACGGCTGGCGTTGCCAGCTGTCAGCCGGCAGCTCCCGTGCGCCGTCGCGCATGGCTGCCGCCAGGCTCTCCCGCAGTTCATCGGCAAAACCCCCGTCGAGGACGACGACGTTCGCCTCCCTCGCCAGCAGGAGACTGAAGGGATCGATGTTTGACGAACCGACCGTGGCCCAGTGGCGGTCGATGACCGCCACCTTGGCATGCAGGAAGCTGCGCTGGTATTCGAAAATCCTGATCCCGGCGGCAAGCAGGTTGCCATAGAGCGCCTGCGTCGCGTAGTGCAGCAGGCGATACTCCACCAGACCCTGCAGCAGGATCGTCACCCGGACGCCCCTGCCGGCGGCAGCCCGCAACGCCCGCCGGAAGCGCCGGCCGGGCAGGAAATAGGCGTTGGCCAGGATGATCTCATCGCGTGCGGCGCCGATCGCTGCGAGATAGGCGCGCTCGATGTCGCGGCGATGGCGCAGGTTGTCGCGCACCAGGAAGGCGGCCGTCTGCTCGCCGCGCACGGCTGCGCTCGCTTCGACCAGTCTCGCCAGGCGGTAGCGGCGATTGAGCCGGGCCCAGAGGACGAGCTCCCACAGACGATGGAGCGCCCGCTGTATCGGCACCAGCAGGGGGCCTTCGACGCGCACCGCGTAATCGTAGCGCGGCGAGGAACGATACGGCGAGTTGAAGTCGTCGATGACGTTGATGCCACCGACGAAAGCGACCCGACCATCGATCAGGGCGAGCTTGCGGTGCAGTCGGCGCAGCCGATGGCGTCGCAGGCGGAAGCGTGCAATCTCCGGCCGGTAGACCACTGCCTGCACGCCGGCAGCTTGCAGGTACGGTTGCTGTCGGTCGGCGAAGTCCGGCGCGCCGAAACCGTCGACGAGAACCCGCACGACGACGCCGCGGCGGGCGGCGGCCGCCAGCGCCGCGGCAACGGCTTGCCCGGTTTCGTCATCCTCGAAGATGTAGCTCTCGAGGTGCACCTCGCGCTCTGCCGCGGCGATCGCTGCCAGCAGCGCCGGGAAATATTCGCCGCCGCTGTTGAGCAGCCGCAGACGGTTGCCGGACAGGAACTGGGGTGCCACGCCCGAACGGGATCAGGGCGAGGCGGACGCACGGCGTCCACCTCGCCCGCCGCGGGAGCTACTGCTGATTGACGAAGACCACCTGCGCCGGCATCGGCGCCGGAAAACCGGCGGCACCGAGCGACTCACGAATCGTCTTGTTGGTGTCGAAGTACACCTGCCAGTAATGATCGGTGTGGCAGTACGGACGGACCGCCAGCAGCGGACCGACGAGATTCAGCTCGAGGATCTCGACATCGACCGCCGGACTTGCAAGGACGTTGGGAATCGCCGCGACCTTTTCCCTGAGCAGCGCCATCGCCGCCGTGTGATCGGCAGCGCCGGACAACTGCGCCTTCAGGTCAACGCGGCGATAGGGGTTGGACGAGTAGTTCTGGATCGTGTCGCCGAAGATCTTGCTGTTGCCGACGAGCGTCAGCACGTTGTCGGGCGTGTTGATCGCCGAGGTGAACAGGCCGACTTCCTTCACCGTTCCGGTGACGCCACCGACGGTCACGAAATCGCCGACCTTGATCGGCCGCAGGATGATCAGGAAGACGCCGCCGGCGAAATTGGCGAGAAGTCCCGACCAGGCGAGACCGATGGCGACACCGGCGGCGGCGAAGAGGGCGGCGAAGGTGGTCGTCTGGATGCCGAAGTAACCCAGGATGCCGACCACCAGCAGAATGTTCAAGGTAACGTTGATCACCGTGCCGAGGTAACGCATGACGGTCGCGTCGACCTTCTGCCGCTCGAGCGCGCTCTGCACTAGGTGGCCGACGGTGCCGATCAGCCAGCGTCCAACGACCCAGAAGGCGATCGCGGCAATGATCTTGATTCCCAGTTCCGAACCATACTGCAGCGCCAGTTCCTGCCAGCGCGAAATGTCCTGACTCGTCATGAGGTTCTCCCGTTTGTGAGTAGACCGAAGTTTCCCATCGTCTGCGAGGCAGCGCAAGCACCCGCCGCCAGCGGCCTGTTCAAAGCCGAAAATATGGATGAAAAAATCTCATTCGTGGGCTGAGTTTTTATCGTTTGTCTGCGGACGTCGCTGTCAATATATTTCCCCCGTGATCCCCTCGGCCGTACCCGACGGACAACGCTGAGGGGGGGTTCCGGTCTCGCAGACTGCGGGACCATCGACGACACTGGAGAACGAAAATGTCAGAGAGCATCCCGCTGCTGGGCGCCGGGTTCACGCTCGTGGTCATGGTAGCCTTCCTCTCTTCGCCGGGAATCGGCATCGCGATCGAATGGCTCGCACGGCATCGGCAGGAAACCCGCTCCGGCAGCTAGTTCTGCCGATCCCTTCACAAGACCGGCCGGCGGCCCGCACGGCGGCAGCATCCCCGGTCAGCGCGGACTGCGGTATTTGCGCCACGCGCGCCAGCTGAAGATCAGGAGCCCCAGCCAGATCAGGCCGAAACTCAGCAGCCGGCTGGCCTGCATCGGCTCACCGAAGAGCCGGACGGCGGTGACGAACTGCAGCGTCGGGTTGATGTACATCAACATGCCGAGCGTCACCAGGTCGAGGCGTCGCGCCGCGGCAGCGAACGCCAGCAGCGGCACGGCAGTGAGCACCCCGGACCCGATCAGCAGCGCCATGGTCAACGGCGCGTGCCCCACCCAGACGGAGTGGCCGCGCTCGGCCTGCCACGCCGCATAGAGCACGCACAGCGGAAGCATCACCAGCGTCTCCAGCCAGAGCCCGGGGGCGACATCGACCGGCAGGCGCTTGCGGATCAGGCCGTAGGTGCCGAAGGTTGTGGCAAGAACCAGCGATACCCACGGCAGGCTGCCGAAAGCGAGGATCTCGTTGGCGATCGCCGCGACCGCCAGGCTCACCGCCAGCCATTCCAGTCGATCGAGGCGCTCGCCGAGAACGACCAGTCCGAGAACGACGTTCACCAGCGGCGTCAGGAAATAGCCGAGACTCGACGCGACGACCTGCCGCGTGTCGACCGCCCACAGGAAGACCAGCCAGTTGACGCCGATGAGCAGCGCCGCACCGCCCAGCAACAGGAGATGCGTACCGTTGCGCACGACTGCCGCGACGCCGGACCACTGTCGGCGCAACGTCAGCAGCCCGCTGACGAAGACGCAGGCCCAGAAGGCGCGGTGGCTCAGGATGTCCATCGGCGGCACCTGCGAGAGCTGGTGGAAGAACAGTGGGAAGAATCCCCACAGGCCGTAGGCGACGAGACCAAAGGCGATGCCGGAAAGTTGCGTCCTCGCCGTCAACGGTCGGGCTGCCAGCTCATGGCTGCAACGGTCGCGCGAACAGTTGCCGGCAGGCGTGACGAAGCGTCCAGGAATCCCCAGACCGCGCCGGCGCTGCCGCCGCAGCGATCGCCGGGCAGCGATGGCCTGCCGACCGCCCCCCATCCACCCCTGATCGGACCCGCGCACGAGTGGCTACGCGCCGCCGGCAACAGGTGGCAGGCTGCTGAGACGGGACACCTCCCGCGCCAACGCCAGCCGGCAGCCGCTCTTCGCCCATCGGCAGCGGTTACGGCAGCTTGGGCGGGTCGAAACGCTCGTGGCTGGTCAGCGTGTCGAGAAAGGCGAGCAGTTGCGCGATTTCCCTGTCGGCAAGCTTGCGGTTCACCAGGAGGCCACTCTTGTTCGGATCGGCCTTGCCGCCCGAAGCCATGTAACGAACTGCGGCATCGAGACTGCTGACACTGCCATCGTGGAAATAGGGTCCCGAGATCGCCACAGAGCGCAGTGACGGCGTCTTGAACGCCGACAGATCCTTGACATCCTTGGTGACGGCAAAGCGGCCCGGATCCGGATTCGCCTTGCCCGCTTCGAGGCCGACGTTGTGGAACTGGGCGTCACTGAAGAGCGGTGGCTTGTGGCAGCCGGCACAGCCAGCCTTGCCGATGAACAACTCGTAACCGGCGACTGCGTCGGCCGAGACGGCGGTCCTGTCGCCTGCAGTGTATCGATCCCATGACGACTCGCCGCTGTTCAGCGTGCGCAGGAACGCCGCCAGCGCCTGCGCGGTGTTCTCGGCATTCGGGGCAGCGCCGAACACCGCCTGGAACTCGGCCTGATAGGCGGGAACAGCCGCGATCACCGCTGCCGCCCGGGCCGGGTCGGCACCGATCTGCGCCTTCCAGGCCGCCGTGACCTGCCCCTCCAATGTCTTGGCCCGCCCATCCCAGTACCAGGAGGTGTAGTACCCGGTGTTGTAGACGCTCGGCGTGTGGCGCGTGTTCATGCCACCACCCACCTTGCGTGACAGCGCCAGCCCATCGGTCCAGCCGAGATGGCGGTAGTGGCAACCCTGGCAGGCCATGCTGCCATCGCCGGAAAGCCGCGGATCGAAGAACAGCTTCTTGCCCAGCACGGCCTTCGCCGGCGTCGTCGGGTTGTCGGCTGGGTCGGGTGGCGCCGGCAGCGCCGAGGAACGCGGTTGATCGCCACCGGACCCCGGGGTGCCGACGCAGCCGAACACGGCAGCGGCGACGGCAATGGCGGCAAGCCAGCGACTTGGTCTCGTTTGCATCGTCTCTCCTCCTGGGTGGTGAACGCGGCTAGGTTACCACCGCACGGGCGCGGCGGGCAAAGTCGGGCGGTTCACCTGCCGGGCGTCGCCGCAGACCAGCGCACGGCACCAGAGCAACGGCCGCTCAAGATCGCTGCACGATCGCCGTTGACGGCGACGTGTCCGGAAGGAATACTGCCGTCCCGGCAACCGTGACCACGGGTGGCGCCTTGCCCGACTGCCACAGCGACCTCAGTATCCCCTTCCTGGGTAACCCGCCGGCCGGGCCGGATCGATTCCCCTGATCACGAAACAGCCCACGCTCAAGCGCTCCCTGTTCTCCGTGGCGCTGCTCATCGGCGCCCTGCTGGTCGCTGGGCACGTCGTCATCTGGCGCAGCAGCAACGCCATGGCGGTCGCCGCCGACGAAGCGGCGCGCGCCGAGCAGGCAATCCGTCCCTTCAAGCACAGCCGCTGCCATGTCGTCGGGATTCAACCGTTCCTGACCGACGCCGCTGCCGTTGGCGAAGCCACTTTCAGCGAGGCCGGCGAACTCGAGGCCACTGCCGCAGGCGCGCGGGCCCACGCCGACGCGACGCACGAACGGATGCTGCCCACCGGCATCGCGGGCGGTGTCATGACGCTGCTCTGCGTCATCGTGTCCTGCTTCGGGCTGGCGCGGATGCTGCTCAGGCTTCTTGGCGGCGAGCCGGCAACTGTCGTGACAGCCGGTTCAGGGCTGGCTGCCGGTGACCTGACGCAAGTGCTGCAAGTGCATCCGAATGACCAGGGAAGCCTGTTTGCCAACATTGGCGCCGCGCAGGCCGGCCGGCGCGAGGCCGTCGGCGCGAGTCGCAATGGCTCGCAGGAAGCATTGGGCGCGGCAGCCAAACTGGCCGCCGAAGCGGCGCGTGGAGTTGATGGCTCGCG
Organism: Accumulibacter sp.; assembly: GCF_036625195.1. Lineage (NCBI taxonomy): Bacteria > Pseudomonadati > Pseudomonadota > Betaproteobacteria > Candidatus Accumulibacter > Accumulibacter sp. Next base: position 1,451,280 of record NZ_JAZKUG010000001.1, on the reverse strand, counting down.
CCCTCAGTGCGAGGCCGCCAGTGCCATGTCGAGTTCGGTGGAGCAGATGGCGCGCAACGTGATGCAGACGGCGGACTTCGCGTGCAGCGTCCGCCAGCACGGCGAGGAAGCGGAAGCACGGGCGCAGCAGGAGGGCAACGAGCTGCGCAAGCTGGCGGAGCGTTCCGCCGGGCCGCACGCGCATTGACTGTCTGCGCTGGCCCCCCATATACTTCGGCGATTTTTTCGCCTTTCGGCATCCTGAACATTGGCCAGAAGCCAGCCGACATGGCGGCCGCAGGCTTCGGACCGGGCCGCCGGAAGCGCGAAACGAGCGAGGAGTAGTTGATGCGCCGAACCAAGATCGTCGCCACGATCGGCCCCGCCACCGCCGAGACGGAGTCGCTGCGTGAACTCCTGGAGGCCGGGGTCGACGTGGTTCGTCTGAACGCCGCGCACGCCGACATGGAAACGCACAGCGCCAACGTCCGCCGGGTCCGCGAACTGTCCCAGGTGCTCGGGCGCAGCATCGGCACCCTGGTCGACCTGCCCGGCCCGAAGATCCGCTCGGGCGCCATCGCCAGCGGTGAAGTCGAACTGGCAAACGGCCAGGAATTCGTCCTCAGCGGCAGCGACGACGGGCAGGGTGATGAGCGGCATGTGGCGACGACCCTCAACGACCTGGCGCAATGGGTCTGCCCGGGCGACGACGTCTACCTCGCCGACGGCGCCATCGTCCTGCGCGTGCTGCAGTCGCTGGGCGACGACGTGCGCACCGAGGTCGTACGCGGCGGCACACTGCGCTCGCGCAAGGGCATGCACCTGCCGCGCGCCGAGGCGCACGTCGAACCCTTCACCGAACGCGACGCCCTGGCGCTCGAAATGGCGATCGCCGCCAAGGTGGATTTCCTCGGTCTCTCCTTCGTTCGCCGCGCCGAAGACGTCGAGCGGGTGCGCGCAATGCTGCCGAAGCGTGGTGTCCGTCCGGCCCTGGTGCCGAAGATCGAGACGGCAACCGCCATCGACAACCTCGACGGCATCATCAGGGCGGCCGACGCGGTGATGGTCGCGCGCGGCGATCTCGGCATCCAGATGCCGGCGCGCAGCGTGCCACTGTTGCAGAAGGAAATCATCCGCCACTGCAACCTGGCAGGGAAACCGGTGATCACGGCAACACAGATGCTCGAATCGATGACCCGCTCGCCGCTGCCGACCCGCGCCGAAGTCAACGACGTCGCCAACGCCGTCCTCGACGGCACCGATGCCCTGATGCTTTCCGAGGAGACGGCGGTCGGCCTCTACCCGAGCCAGGCCGTGCGCATGATGAGCGAAGTCGCCGAATCGGCCGAGGGCTGGCCGCGACAGCGCGTCGCCCCGGAGGCGAGCGGTGCCGACGGCGACCGTGTCGCCTGGGCGGTGGCACACGCTGCCGTGCAGGCCGCCGAGGAACTCGGGGTCGCCGCCATCCTCTGCCCGACGCGCAGCGGGCAGACCGCGCACCGCGTCGCGGCCTTCCGGCCAACGGTGCCGATCGCCGGTATCTCGACGAGCAGCCAGGTCCTCGGCGACCTGTCGCTGGTCTGGGGAGTCCGCCCGCTCGTCGTACCGGCGAATTCCGACCCCGGCGAGCAATTGCGGCTGGCCGTCGTCGCCGCCCGCGGCGCCGGACTGGTGCGCGAGGGCGACCTGCTGGCCTTCGTCTTCGGCTCGGCCGGGCCGCGCGCCGGCAGCACCGACAGCGTTCGCATCGTCCGCGTGTGAGCAGGCGCGGCGGCGGACAGAGGCGGCACACGCCGGCCGGCTTTTCGGATTCGGAGGACACGCGATGAAATGGCTGGCAGCCCTTGCCCCACTGTTGCTGCTCAGCGGCAGCCCGCTTGCCCAGGCAGCGGACCCGGAACGGGCACGCAGTCTCGCGGCCACCTGTGCCAACTGCCATGGCACCAATGGCCACGCGGTCGCCGGTTCCGGAATCGACCGCCTCGCCGGCGTCGACATGCGCATCAGCCTGCAGAAGCTGCGCGACTTCAAGAGCGGCCAGCGACCCGGAACGATCATGCCGCAGATTGCCAAAGGCTACAGTGACGAGCAACTGGAACTGATCGCCACCTACCTTGCGGCGCAGAAGTAGGGAGCAACGACATGGCAGAGCTCGATCGACGCGCCTTCCTGAAGGCCGGCGCCCTGGCCGGAGCCCTCGCCCTGACTGGCTGTGCCGGCGGCGGGCTGCGGCCGGCGCGTGGCCACGTCGTCGTCGTCGGAGGCGGCTACGGCGGCGCCACGGCAGCGAAGTACCTGCGCATGTGGAGCGCGCGCGGCGTCGACGTCACGCTGGTCGAGCGCTCGCCCCGTTTCGTCTCCTGCCCGATGTCCAATCTGGTGATCGCTGGCAACCGCAGCATGGCCGAGATCACGCTCGACTATGACCGCCTGCAGCGCCACTGGGGCGTGCGCGTCGTGCACGGCGAGGTGCTGGCGATCGACACCGCAGCGCGCAGCCTGCGCCTGGCCGATGGCGGCGATCTGCGCTATGACCGCCTCGTCCTGTCGCCCGGAATCGACTTTCTGTGGCAGGAGATTCCCGGGCTCGACAACGCCACCGCCCAGGGCAGCATCCTGCACGCATGGAAGGCCGGCGCACAGACCGTGGCGCTGCGCCGCCAGCTCGAAGCGATGCCGGACGGCGGCGTCTTCGTCCTGTCGATCCCGCGCGCACCCTACCGTTGCCCGCCGGGCCCGTACGAACGGGCCTGCCTGGTCGCCGACTACTGCAAGCGGCACAGGCCACGCGCCAAGGTGCTCGTTCTCGATGCCAACGACGAGATCGTCTCCAAGAAGGGGCTCTTCGCCAAGGCGTGGGCGGAGCTCTATCCGGGGATCATCGAATATCGGCCGCAAAGCGAGTTGCGCGACGTGCACGTCGCGACGAAGACCGCCCGCCTCGATTTCGACGAGGTCAGGGCCGACGTCCTGAACGTCATTCCGCCGCAGCGTGCCGCCGACATCGCCGCGACATCGGGTCTGAAGCTGATCAACCAGCGCTGGGTCGAGATCGACTGGCTGTCGATGGAGTCGAGCAACACGCCGGGAGTGCATGTGCTCGGCGACGCGATCTTTCCGGCGCCGACGATGCCGAAGTCGGGGCACGTCGCCAACCAGCAGGCGAAACTCGCCGCGGCGGCGATCCTCAGGCTGCTCGCTGGCGAGCAACCCGACTCGGCACCACTGCTGATGAATACCTGCTACAGCTTTGTAGACGCGCGTAGCGCAATCCACGTCGCCGCGGTGTTCCAGTACGACCCCGCCTCCCGCGTCCTGCAACCGGTAGCGGGCGCCGGTGGCGTGTCAAACGCACGCAGCGAACTCGAGGGCCGCATCGCCAACGGCTGGGCACGCAACATCTGGGCCGACATGCTCTCCTGAGCGGTCGTCGATTGACCACGATCGATCGCGCAACCTATACTCTCGCGAGCGTGTCTGATCGGCACGCGTGTCGCCATCGAGGGAGGTCCGGGAGAATCGCTGAACTGCCTGTGCAACGTGCGCCAGCACGCACTTTCCTGGACGCGTGACCGTCAATCCACTGGAGGGATCGAACATGACCGAAACTGCCAAACTGGTGCTGCCAAGCGATGCGCAGCTCGAGAGCGAAACCAACACGACCGACCCAGCCACCCGGCAAGCCCCCTTCATCCGCCCGGAAATGGCCAGGCTGCTCGAGCTGACACAGGCCAACGGCAGCGGCACGACGGCGAAGGAGATCAACGCCCAGCTCGACCGCGTGCTGCGCGACTACGAAGAACTGACGGCGCTCTACGCCGACAACAATCGCCGGATCGACAGCGAGCTGAACGATCTCCGCCAGTCCAGCGGTATGCTGTCGGGCCGCGTGCATCAACTCGGGGCCGACCTGCAACAGCAGGGTTCGTCGCTGGTCGCCCGCGCCACCGGTGTCGAACAGCGTATCGAGGTGCTCCGGGGTCAGGCACAGGCCGCTCTCGCCGACGCCGAGCAGCGCTGGGAAGGGCGCCTGGCGAGCAGCAACTCGCGCATCGCTGCAGAACTGGCGCAACTCGACGCCGGCATCGGTTCGCTCGAGACGCTGTTCCGGGCGCAGGAGCAGATCGTCGGCGAACAGCGCGCGCGTCTGGACCAGTTCGACATCGCCTGCCAGTTGCTCGACAGCGCGACGCGCGGCAACAAGAGCCGCATCGAGGCAGTGCGTGAGCAGACGGAAAGGCAACACGCGATCGTCGCGGCACGGATCGACGGCCTCGGCGCCCTGCAGCGCGAGCACTACGCCGAATTCCAGGATTTGCAGCGCCTGGTCGGCGTTCTGCACTCCGAGACGCGACGTCTCGACGAGGAGATCGGCAAGCTGGCGGCGGCACTGGCGACGCACCGCGACGAGACCGGCGAAAGGTTCAAGTGGACCCATCTGGCGATCGCCGCCGTCTTCGTGCTGACCGTTCTCGGCTTCGCCCTCGTCAAGTGGCTGCCTGCCTTCGCACCCGCCGGCACCGAGTCGGCGTTGGCCGAAAGCCAGTCGCGCATCAGCGCGGTGGACGCCCAGGTCGCCGCACTGGCGTCCCGGCTGAGCGCGCAGCAGGAGGTCGACGCGCAACAGCAGGCGAGCATCGACCGGGTCGATGGCAAACTCGGCAGCCTCGAGAAGAGCCTCGCCGACCTGCGCGGCGCGATCCGCAAGCTGCGCCCGCAGGGTGCCGGCGCCGCCGTTTTGCATGACAGCCAGTGGCTCCTGCAACAGAACCCGAAAGCGTACACGGTGCAGTTGGTGACCTCGCCAAGTCAAGGCGACATGGCACGCTTCATCGACCGCAACATCGCCCATCTGGCGCTCGACTCGCTCGCCTACTCGGTCAGCGAGGGTGCCCAGGGCGAACGCTACAACCTCTTCTTCGGCGTCTTCCCGACGCCGGCGCAGGCGCGCGCCGCCATCGCCGCCCTGCCCGCCGAATTGCAGGTCAACCAGCCATGGGTGCGCCCGCTGCGCTCGGTGCAGGAGTCGCTGCGCTGAAGCGGTCCGCCGGGGACTGATGCGGTCCCGGGTACGGCGCCTCGTGGTGCCGTACCCCCGGTCGTTGGCCGTGGGGCCGACCGCAACGAGTTCGCTCCGGCAAAGGGAGTTCACCCGGAGGAAACCTGACCCTGCTGTTTCTCGGTGTCGGCCCGCTGTTTATCTTGCCCGACCACCACCTCGTTGGCGCGGATATACAGCCACCGGAAGAAATCGCGCGCGGTGGTCGAAAGCGGATGGTTGTGGGGTCTTGGTTTCTACTGGTGGACACACAAGAAAGTGATCTGACCAGCGAAACGCGTCAGGCCCGAAGGGCGAACTGGGCCAGCGAATGCGATCGTTCACGACGGCGGTGGGCAAGCGCCGCGGGCGACTGTGGGCAACCCGGCTGTTTGCATTGCCCACACGGTCCGCAGGACGTACACGGCTGTCGACGCCCGTCCTGTGCGAGGCGTTCCGGAAGTGGGTGCGTGGATAAGGGGATGTTCCGGTAAGGGGCGATTGAAGCTACCCTTGGCCCATCACCATTCAAGAAAGGATGGCCCGCGACGTGTGCCGCGTCGCGGGCCGGGTTTCGGCCGTGGGCTGGGTCCGCCAGCGACGGCGTCTCGTCCGTCGCGTCCTGATCACGGTAGTCAGCCTGCCGGCGAACCTGTCCTGCGGGACTGCTCCCGCGCTTGTGGCGTTTGGCCGCCTGTTCGCGACGGCATCGGTGTTGCTCAGCTTGCGCGGAGTTGCTGCCGCACATCTGGCCGCGCTCCCCCGTCCGCCCGGTTTCCGCCCACCGGACGCCGCCGGCGGCGGCCGCAACAAAGCGGTCCAACACGTTACGGGGCCTGACCCGCCAGCCGACTCGGGACAGGGTGGCGACTCCTTTCATTGTCAGGAGTCCCTCCTCATGAACCCACCGGATCCACGCCAGACCGTCGCCCTGTTTCGCTAAGGACTGATCCCCGAGTTCGTCCATCTGCCACGGAACAGTCCCGGGCGGCACGCCAAACTGCGGCAGAAGGCCGAGTCGTCCTCTGCCACTCCTGTCGCGGCCCACCTGAAGCCGGTCGAAATCTGACGGCGTGAAACCGATTTTTTCTTGCGTGGTCTTCCAAGGGCATTTTCTTGAGCCGGCATCGGCTTCGCTGTTTGGTGTGTTCTGCGGTCTTCTTCGCGAGGTCAGGCAAACGACAGGCCAAGCCAGAGAATCGGGATTGTTACCGGGGGTCAGCTGCTGTTATCCGGGCACAGGCGTGGCGGTTGGCGCACGTTGGCTATAGCCGGCGCAAGGTGGCCGAGGGAGCGGCACGGGAACCCGAGCACGCGGAGCTGGCGATGCCGGTGCCAGGCACCGATCCGGGGCGTTTGCCGTCGCTGCGGAAGACATCCGGTAACGCTCCGAGCACCCCGCTACAAGATGTCATGGACGCGCAGCTCATTGTTCTGGTTGTTTTTGTCGCCCACCTGTTGGGCAGTGTGTGACAAGAGGACATCGCTCGGCCCTGTCGCGGCTGCTGCAACTGGGCTCGACATTTTTGATTGACTGCCGGCTTTGCAAGCGGCCATACTTTCGCCCGCAGGTACGGGTTTTCCATCCATCGAACAGGGCGCGCTGAAGAGCCGACGCCAGGCAACGTGACAAGGCGAGACTATGCTGGGAACCATCGGAAGAATCCTGAAGTGGGTGCTGCTGCTGGTCCTCGTGGTCGCCGTCGCGCTGCTCGCCCTGCGCGCATTTCGTGTGCTCGGCGGCCCGGCGTTGCAGCCATGGCATACCTACGTGCCAACAGAACTCTCGGCTGGTCAACTCGACGCAGCCGACTGGAGCCGCTACCTCGCGCAGGAAGACGAGATCATGAGCAGCGTACGCGCAGAGGTCAGCCAGAAGCTGGCAGCCGACCAGCGCGTGCCGATCAATCGCTACTTCGAGGCGAGTCCGGTCTACCCGGCGCGCTTTGCGCAGGACTGGAACCGCTCCTACGTCATGGAACCCGATGGCAAACCGCTGGGGGTGGTCGTCCTGCTGCATGGTCTGACCGATTCGCCCTACAGCCTGCGGCATTTCGCGCGACATTATCGCGAGCACGGATTCGTCGCCATCGGCCTCCGTTTGCCGGCACACGGCACGGTTCCCGCCGGTCTGAGCAAGGTCCGCTGGGAAGACTGGATGGCAGCAACCCGCCTCGCCATACGCGAAGCGCGTCGGCTCGTGCCTGCCCCTGCACCGCTGCATCTGGTGGGCTTCTCGAACGGCGGCGCGCTGGCGATGAAGTACTCGCTCGATGCACTGGAAGACCAGCGACTCGCGCGCGCCGAGCGGATCGTCCTGTTCACACCGATGATCGGCATCACCCGCTTTGCCCGCTTTGCCGGCCTGGCGAGCCTGCCAGCCTTGCTGCCGCCATTTGCCAATGCCGCCTGGCTGAGCGTCATTCCGGAATTCAACCCGTTCAAGTACAACTCCTTTCCGGTCAACGGCGCGCGCCAGTCCTTCCGCCTCACCGACGCCCTGCAGGCGCAGATCCAGCGCCTTGCGAAAGCCGGCCAGCTCGGCGGCCTGCCGCCCGTCCTGACCTTCCAGTCGGCAATCGATTTCACCGTCAGCACACCGGCAATCCTGAGCGCGCTCTACGCGCATCTACCGGACAACGGTAGCGAGATCGTGCTTTTCGACGTGAACCGGACACTCAAGTTCGCCCCGCTGCTGCGCCCGTCGTCGTACGTCGCAGTGGACCGCCTCGCTCCCACGACCCCCGTGACCTATCGCTTCACCACCATCGCCAACGCGAGTGACGACAGCGACCTGACGGTCGAGCGCAGCATCGCGCCCGGCCAGTTGCAACCCGTCGTTCGTCCACTGGGCCTGCCGTACCCGCCGGGAATCTTCTCCCTGTCGCACCTCTCGATCCCGATCCCGATGGATGATCCCCTGTATGGAATGTATCCCGACCCGAAGACGAAGGACGACTACGGTTACAACCTCGGCGCGATGGATGCCCGCGGCGAACGTGGCGCGCTGATCGTCGACCAGGACTTCCTGACCCGGCTGTCATCCAATCCGTTTTTCCCGTACCTGCTCGAACGGATCGATGGCGAGATCGAGCGCCCATCGGGTCCTTCGGGCCTCAACATTGCCACGACGACACCGGCGGGACTGCCCGTCCGACTGGAAGCCGTGTTTTCCACACTGCTGCCCTCGGACGAAGAATTGCAACCATTCGCCGGGCCTTGAAGCGGGCCATCGGCGCGTGGCCAGGATGCCGGACGCCCCGCCTGCAGGAGGTGGCCTGGCTTCGTTCGCCCTGCCGGATGACAACCTGTTGCTCCCGTGCAACGGCGGGCGCATTCGGAAGCCGAGTCGACCGCCGGCGACGCACCACGCCATACAGCTCGCTGCTATCCTGCGGCGAGATCATGCAATTTTCTTGCGGGGGCGACATGAACTTCCTCTCTACGCGCGTTGCGGGCCTGACGGTCCTGGCGACACTGCTCGCAGCGGCTGCTCCGGTGCAGGCCGGCTCCTATGTCGATCCGGTCGCGGATGCCCCGGCGCAGGGGCAGGGAGCCGCAGGCTGGCAGCCTTTCGTCTCGCTCGCGCCGCTGTACCAGGGGAGCGCCGACCTCGATCGCGGGGGTGATTTCAAGGTCGGCGGCGCGGTCGTTCGAGGCGGCGCTTCCCGCGACTTTGGCGGCGGCACGCGGGCAGGATTGACGCTCAACTACGACTATCTCGATTATTCCTTTTCGAATCCGAACTCATTGGCCAGCAGATCACCCTGGGGCGTCGTCCAGCGTTACGGCCTGAGCCTCCCCATGTCCTTCGCGGTCGGCGATGGCTGGCGACTGGGGGTGGCGCCATCGGTCGACTGGTTCCGGGAAAACGGTGCCAACACGGGTAACTCACTCGTCTGGGGCGCCCTTTTCTCGGGCTCCAGACGGTTCGCGGATGGCAATCTCATCGGCCTGGGAATTGGTGTATACGATGGGATCGAGAAGACCAGCGTGTTCCCGTTTCTAATGGTCGATTGGCGCCTTGGCGAGCGCTGGCGCCTGATCAACCCGTTGGCGAGTGGGCCGACCGGGCCTGCGGGTCTGGAACTCGACTACCAGTTCGACGGCGGCTGGACCGCCGGCGTCGGCGTGTCCTACCGCGTCATGCGCTTCCGCCTGGACAACGATGGGCCGACGCCGAACGGAGTCGGCGAAGAGCGCGGGGTGCCGGTATTCCTTCGGGTCACCCGCCAGTTCAGCGACCAGATGGCCTTGCACCTCTACGGCGGTGTCGTCGCGGCCGGGCAGTTGCGGGTGGAGAACTCCTCCGGCAACTTGTTGCGCAAGGACGACTTCGACGCGGCGCCGCTGTTCGGCGCCACTTTCATCGGACGCTTCTGATCCCGGCCGGCGACCGGAGGGCCATTTCGCCGGGGTCGCCGCTCCTGGAGTGGGAATCGGGTTGGGACATGCCTGCAGCGCCGTTTCGGGTCGCCCGCAGCTTGCCACTGCCCACGCGCGACTTGCCACGACCGTGCCCAAGAGCACGCAGCCGAGCGCAGGCGGCCCAGAGATGCGGGCAGACTGAACTCACCCACTCGACCAAGGCACTGCTTCGCAGCCTGCCGATCGGCAGGGCGACGGCTTGTCACCACAAGGCAGCGACCCACCCGCGCGCTCAAGACTCTCTTGCCGACTCCCATGCCGAAGACTTGCTGCGCCGCTGAACTACGGGCAGAATGCTCGCGCCGACATCCAGCGACGCCGGCATTCTGGTTGAAAGGTGATCATCGATGAGCAATTTCTGGGATTTCATGTGGCTGATCGCGTCGGCCTTCCTGTTCGTGGCGTATCTGCTGATCCTGTTCCGCATCATTGGCGATCTCTTCAGGGACAGCGAACTCGGTGGTGGTGCCAAGGCCTTGTGGCTCATCTGTCTGCTCTTCCTGCCGATGCTGACCGCGCTGGTGTATGTGATCGCCCGCGGCAAGGGCATGGCCGCGAGGCAACGCGCAGCGTACGAGCAGTCGCGGTCCGAGGCGGAGTCCTACATCCGGCAGGTGGCCGGAAAATCTCCCGCCGAACAGATCGCCGACGCCAAGGCACTGCTGGATGCCGGTACGATCAATCCCGAGGAGTTCGCCCGGCTCAAGGCAAAAGCACTCGCCTGAACGCCGTTCGTCGAGCCGTACCGGAGAGCCTTCCGGGCTGCTGCATCTCTTCCTCAATTACTCCGGAGCAAGTCCATGAAAAGCAATCCATTCTTCCATGCGACTCTGGGCGCGGCCGCGCTCGCACTCGGCCTCGCGTCGACGCTGGCCGAAGCTCAATCGCGCGTGCAGTACGGGCGCGTGACCAACGTGGTGGCGACGACCGTCACCGACACGACGGCCCAGAACGTCGGGACCATCATTGGCGGCGGCATTGGCCTGGCGTCCGGCAGCGGACGCTCCGGCAGCAATCGTGCCCTGCGCACCATCGGTGGCGCAGCTGCCGGTCGGGGGGTTGGCCATCTCGCCGGGCGGTCACAGTCCTTCGAGTACACGGTACTGACCACCAGCGGCGCAACGGTGCGCATCATTTCCGACCAGGCGGGCAAGATCGTCGGGGATTGTGTGGCGATCGAACAGGGACAGTTCAGCAACATCAGGCTGGTCTCCGACGACCGCTGCGCGCCCACGCGGACGGCACAGCCGACCGCTACGACCGCCGCGGCGGCCGACGTGCAGGCGGCGAATGCGTGCGACCAGGCCAAACAGCAAGCCCTGAACGCCGAGACCGACGAGGCCTTCGCACTTGCCGAGCGCCGCATTCGCCTGTTGTGCGGCGAGTGATGGTGGCCAGACCAGAGGCCGTGACATGAACGTGAGCGGGTTGCAGCCGGTCGCTGCGCTGGCGCTTTTTCTCGCTTGCCCACTGCCCATCAGGGCAGCGGAGCCATCGCTGATCTGTTTCGGCAGCGAGCCTTCATGGGGCCTGTCGTTCACCGCAAGAGGCGTGGCACGGCTCGAGTTGGCCGATCAAAGGGCCGTCGAGTACCGCGGCAGCAAGACGCGTGGCACGGCAACCAAGGAGCGCGCATGGCGCGGCTGGCCGACGAGCGGCCGGGGTGGTGAACTGGTCGCCTTCCTCACCGATGCCCCCTGCAGCGACAACATGTCCGACGTGCAGCACTTGGTCGCCGCGCGCGTGTCGCTGCCCGATGGCCGCCTGCTCGTCGGCTGTTGTCGGGTTCCGGCTACGACCCGGACGCCGCCGCCGACCATGAGCATCGAGGGTCCGACGTGGCGACTCACCGCCATCGACGGCAGGAATCCTGAACCCACCGCCCAGACGGGGCGACCGGTGACGGCGCGCTTCGAATCCGGGCGAGTCGACGGCTTTTCGGGTTGCAACCAGTTTTTTGGCGGCTACACGATCGACGGCGACCGCATCGGCTTTGCTCCATTGGCTGGGACGATGATGGCCTGTGCGCCGCCGGCAATGGTCCTGGAAAAGTCAGTTCACGGAGTACTCGCCGGAACGGTTCGCTACGCGATCGACGGCGACCGGCTGACGCTCACTCCGACAACGGGTGCGGCACTCGCTTTTCAGGCCGAACCTTCGCCAACACTGGCAGGCGTGGTCTGGCATGTCACCGGTTTCAACAACGGCCGGGACGCTGTGGTGGGACCGTTGACGGGGACCGATCTGACGCTGTCCTTCGCCGACGGAATGGTGCTCGGGCACGCTGGTTGCAACAGCTTCCGCGCCCCCTACACGAGTGACGGTGAGCGCATGACCGTCGGGGCGGCGATGACGACGCGCAAGGTCTGCGCCGGCGACGGCGTGATGCAGCAGGAACGCGAGTTCCTCGCGGCGCTGGCAACGGCAACGAAGTGGAGCGTGCGCGGTGGCATGCTCGATGTGCATCGTGCCGACGGACAGCGCGTGCTCAACGCCAACGCAGAAACCAGGTAGAGGAGCTGAAATGCGTTACGTCTACATCGGACTGGTCGTGGTTGCCACCGCCATCGTGCTGCTCTTCAAGGTTCAGAACCTCACCGCAGTCACGGTATCGCTCCTGGGGATGAGCGTGACCATTCCGGTCTTCCTGCTGGTCATCGGCATCTACTTTCTCGGCATGCTGACGGGAGGTTCGCTGCTGGCCCTCCTGCGCGGCTGGATCCGCAACGCCAGAGGCGACTCTGCCTGACAGACCACGTCGGCTGCTGATCGTCGGCAACGCTCGGAACACGGGCACCCCAAGCGCTGCTGCGCCGCGGACTCTCGCCAGCGAGCGGGCTCGCGGGCATCTCCAACCGGTGCCGCCCGGACTTCGCTACTGACCCAGAATCGAGGCCAGAGCCCAGACATAGAGCGCTCCGACCGCCAGCTGCAGCACCGCGATGGGCAGTCCGATGCGCAGGAACTGGGCGAAGCTCACGCGCTGGCCGTTTGCCGCGCAGATGCCGACGGCGACGACATTGGCGGCGGCGCCGATCAGCGTCGCGTTGCCGCCAAGCGTGCCACCGAACATCATCGCGACGAATACCGGCAGCGTCGCCGGTGGCCAGTTGGCAAAGCCCGGAGCCAGCGCGATCTCCGGGGCTGCGCCGGCCGCCACCAGGTAGCCAGTGACCATGACCAGCGCGGCAGCGACCACGGGAATGTTGGCCAGCAGGCTCGACAGCACCCCGATGCCGGCGAGCAAGACGAAGGCCACCGGCATCAGTTCGGCACCAAACCACTGGTACACCTGGGTCGACAGGCCTTGCAGCAACTCGGTCTTGATGAACGCCTGGACCAGGGTGAAGATGGCGCCGAGAAACAGGATCGTCTTCCAGTCCACGTCCCGGATCACTTCGCCGACGGGCTCGATGCGCACGCCGTAGACCAGGAGCAGCGCCAGCGCTGCGCCGATGATCGCGACCTGTGGCGGGACGATGCGCGTCGGCAGGTACTCGCCGATCATGAACAGGGCCACCATCAGCACGAGGACGAGCAGTGAGAGGATCAGGAAACCGGGGCGTTTCAGGGGAACGGGTGGGCGCGCCTCCGGCAGCTTCACCCGTGCCGCCCACACCTTCGGCAACAGCAGCGGCAGCAGCGGCACCACCGCGAGCACGGCGAGCAGGCCGCCCAGGCTGACCTGCCGCAGATAGTCGGGGAACGACAGCCCGATCGCACTGCCGACCAGAAAGGTGGCCGGGTCACCAACCAGCGTCAGCATCCCGGCGGCGTTGCTGACGATTGCCGTGATGATCAGGGGCCCGACGAAGTCGACCTTGAGCGCCCGGCAGACGTTGACGATGACCGGCGCCACCAGGATCACCGCCGTGGCGTTCGGCAGGACGGCGCAGATCGGCGCGACCATGGCGACGATCAGCAGCAGCAGCCGCTTGCCGCTGCCGCCGCTGGCACGCAGGAAGACATCGCCGATCCGCTCGAAGATCCCCGTCTTGCCGATCACCCGCGCCACGACCATGCCACCGAAGAGCAGCGACAGTGGCCCGCCGGCGGTGTGCACGATCGGCATCAGGTCGCTGCCGTCGAGAATGCCGAACGCGATCAGCGTACTCACCCCGAGCAGTGCGGCGACCACCATGTCCAGGAGATCGAAGGCGATGCACAGGATGACCGCGGCGAAGACAACGATCGTCAGGTTGATCTGGAAGTCTGTCATCCGTGCATCCCTCACTCGATCGCCGGCGAATAGTGGAGTCCGCCGTGCAGCCACAGCCGGTTGAGGCCGCGCTCGATCTTGAGCGGGCCGTCGCGCCCGATGTTGCGCTCGTAGACCTCGCCGTAATTGCCGACGGCCCGCAGCGCCCGGATCCCCCACTGCGGTTCGATCCCCAGCGCCTGTGCGATGATCTTGCCCTCGTACGGGTCCTGTCGCAGCAGCGGGTTCCGGTTTCCCTTGACCTCTTCATCGACGCGGTCACGGGTGACGCCGTATTCCTCCCCGAGGATCAGCATGTTCAGAATCCAACGGATCACCGTCGCCCACTCCGGATCGCCACCCCAAACCACCGGGCTGATCGGTTCCCTGGAAATGCGTTCGGGCAGGATGACGAAGGACCCCGAACCACCCGGCGCACGCAGACGCATGGCCGCCAGTTCGCCGGAATCCGCGGTGTAGGCCTGGCATTGGCCGGCGAACAGGGCTGCCGCCGCCTTCTGCGCCGAGGCCATGGGCAGTGGCCTGACCGACTGGCCGTTCGCCTTGAAGTAGGCCTCCAGGGTACGCTGGTGCGTCGTCCCCTTCTCGACGCAGATGGTCGCACCGTCGAGGTCGGCGGGCTTTGCCACCTTGGCCGCGGCGGCGACCATGAAGCCCTGGCCATCGTAAAGGAGGATACCGGGAAAGCGCACCCGCAGCACCGCTTCGCGGGTGAGGGTCCACGTCGTGTTGGCGAGCAGCAGGTCGACCCGGCGCGTCTGCAGGGCCGGAAATCGGGCGGTGGTCTGCAGTGGCACGAACTCCACCTTTTCCGGGTCGTTCAGCACCGCCGCAGCGACCGCACGGCAAAAGTCGGCTTCGAGTCCGCGCCAGTAGCCACTGCCATCGCGCTCGGCGAAGCCGGGAATGTCTTCACTCACCCCGCAGCGCAGTTGCCCACGCGATTTCACCCCATTGAGGACCTCGGCAGACTCGACCCGCGGCAAGATCGCCAACATCAGGGCCAACAGGGCGGCACAGTGGACAGCCAGTTTCATCCGGAACCTCCGCGATTGCAGGACGGTGGATTGATTCGTTGCCATGGCGCAGGAGGCCCGGGACGCTCGTCTGAGCCTCCGGCACGGCGGCCTCCTGGGAAGCCATGCAGGTGACGCCCACAAGACCGACACAGCGCCCGGGATACTACCCGCGGTGTGCGGATCAGGCAAGGGTGTTCCCGGGCAGGCCGGGCAGGCCGGACAGGGTCTTCCCGGACTCGGCCGTCATCGCTGCCGCGGGCTGCCGACGCCAGCGGCGGCGGTCGAATCGCTGTCTGCGGCCCTGCCACTTCGGGATCGCTTCCCGGCGACAGGCAGCGCTCAGGAGCAGGTGGTCCGCAAGCGCCGCAGCGAGTTGTTGGCCTTGGGCAGGACGGCCGGGTTTTCGTCCGGGAAGTAGCGCTGGCCCTTGGGTATCTGCGGGCTGCCCGGCGATGGCCAGCCGCGCACGGCGATGACCTCCGGCACCAGAAGGGACAGATCCAGGCTGCCGTTGTCGACATCCCGCTGGCAGACGAACAGCACCCCATTGGCAGCAACCACCCGCTCGCGGACGGCGGCGAGCGGCCTCGCTGCGGTCCGCGAGAGCGCGGCGCTTTCCGGCGGTAGCGACAACAGGAAGAAGCGCCGGCCGCGGGCATTCTTCGCCATTCCCTGCTCGGCCGCCGCCTGGAAGCTGAAACCGTCGCCGGCGATGTAAAGACCGCCTTCCGATTGCGCGGAGACCGTCGCCGGCAAGGCGACCAGCCAGATGCTCGCCGCGAACCAGAGTATCCGTGGGCGGCGCGGGCATCGTTCATCGAAGCGAAACATGGGTGACCTCCAGGGTCTCAGGCGGCACGCGTCTCGCCCCCGGCAGCGGCGCAGGCGGAGAGGCGATTGACACCATTCACCAGGGCCCTGATGGACGCCGTGACGATGTTGCCGTCGATGCCGACACCATGGCATTCCCGGTTGCAGCCGGCGCGCGCCAGTTCGAGGAAGGCGCAGGCGTTGGCGTCACTGCCCTTGCCGGCCATCGAACGTTCCTCGTAGCTGCGCACCTGCACGCCGATGCCGATGCTGCGCAGAGCGTGGACGGCGGCATCGATCGGCCCGTTGCCCTCGCCGGCGAGCAGGTGCACCCGGCCGTCGAGCTCCAGCGTCAGGCGGATGCCCTGCGCCCCGCCATGCTCGAAGAGATGATGTTCGACGTAGCGGATCGGCGCTTCGCCGGCGAGGTAGGTGTCGGCGAACAGCGCCCAGATTTCCGCTGCGCTCATCTCGCCACCGTGACTGTCGGTGTGCGCCTGCACGACGCGTGAGAATTCCACCTGCAACCGGCGCGGCAGAACGACGCCGTACTCGGCCTCGAGCAGGTAGGCGATGCCACCCTTGCCCGACTGGCTGTTGATGCGGATCACCGAGTCGTAACTGCGGCCGACATCGGCCGGATCGATCGGCAGGTAGGGAACCCGCCAGTGGTCGTCGGCATGCTGGACGCCGAAGCCCTTGCGGATCGCGTCCTGGTGCGAGCCGGAAAAGGCGGTGAAGACGAGGTCGCCGACGTAGGGGTGGCGCGGGTGGATCGGCAGGCGACTGCAGTGCTCGACGGTACGCGCGACGGCGTTGATGTCGGAGAAGTCGAGCTGCGGCGAAATTCCCTGCGTGTACAGGTTGAGCGCCAGGGTGACGATGTCGACATTGCCGGTGCGCTCACCGTTGCCGAACAGGCAGCCCTCGACGCGTTCGGCGCCGGCCATCATCGCCAGCTCGGCGGCGGCCACGGCCGTGCCGCGATCGTTGTGCGGATGGACGCTGAGGATCACGCTGTCGCGGCGTGCGAGATGGCGGTGCATCCATTCGATCTGGTCGGCATAGACGTTCGGCGTCGCCATCTCGACGGTGGTCGGCAGGTTGAGGATCACCTTGTCCTCCGGGGTCGCGCCCCAGGCGACAGTGACGGCATCGCAGATCTCGAGGGCGAAGTCGAGTTCGGTGGCGGTGAAGGTCTCCGGGCTGTATTCGAGCACCCACTCGGTCTGCGGCCGTTCGGCGCTCAACTGGCGGATCAGGCGGACCGCGCTGACCGCCATGTCTACCACTTCCGCCCGGCTCATGCCGAAGACGTTTTCGCGGAATGGCTTCGAGGTGGCGGTGTAGACATGGACGATCGCCCGCCGCGCGCCGGCAAGCGAATCGATCGTCCGGCGGATGAGGTGCTCGCGCGCCTGCGTCAGCACTTCGATGGTGACGTCATCGGGAATGTGCTGCCCCTCGATGAGCTTGCGGACGAAGTCGAAGTCGGTCTGCGAGGCAGACGGGAAGGCGACCTCGATCTCCTTGAAGCCGATGTCGCAGAGAGTGTGAAAAAGGCGCATCTTGCGTTCGATGTTCATCGGCTCGAACAGCGCCTGGTTGCCGTCACGCAGGTCGGTGCTCATCCAGATCGGCGCGCTGCCGATCGTACGGTCGGGCCACTGCCGATCCGTGAGGCGGACCGGCGGGAACGGCGAATACTTGCTGGCGGGATTCTTCAACATGCTGGGGCTCCTCGAATGCTCTGCTCTGATCCATTGACGGTTGGGATGATACCTGCGATGAGCCGGCACGTGCTTGCGTTCTTGCCACAAATATCGATCGATACCGGCAGAATATTGCGTTCTCGTACTATCCTGTTAGGATTTCTGCCTTTCCTTCACTTGGACAGGCAATCGGATGCAACTGGATCGTTTCGACCGCAGGATCCTGCAGGTGCTGCAGGAGGACGGGCGGATCAGCAACCAGGATCTCGCCGAGCGCATCGGGCTGTCGCCTTCACCCTGTCTGCGACGCGTGCGTGCGCTCGAGGAAGCGGGTGCGATCGTCGGCTATCGGGCGCTGGTCGACCCGCGAGCACTCGGCCTGTCATTGATGGCGTTGATCCACATATCGATGGACGAGCACACACCGGAGCGCTTCAGCCAGCTCGAAGCGGCAATCCGTGAGATCCCGGAGATCGTCGAATGCCTGCTGATCACCGGGCAGGCTGCCGATTACCAGCTCAAGGTGGTGGTGCGCGACATGGACGCCTACCAGGATCTGCTGCTCAACCGGATCACCGGCATCAAGGGGGTGACCGGGGTGCATTCGAGCTTCGTGCTGCGGCGTGTGGTGGACCGGACGGCGCTGCCGGTCGGCGAGCGATGAGCATCGAGACGCTGCTCTACTGGGTCGGCGTGGCGGCGGTGGCGGTCAATGCGCTGACCGGTGTGCTCGATTCGGCGCGCCGGCAGATGGACCTCATCGGTGCGTTGCTGGTAGCCGTGGCGACCGCCCTGGGTGGCGGCACCGTCCGCGACCTGCTGCTCGATCGCAAGGTCTTCTGGGTGGTCGACCAGACCTACCTTGCCGTCGCCCTCGGCGCGGCCGTGCTGACCTTCTTCGTAGCTCGCGCCTGCCGCGTCCCGCCGCGCCTGTTCCTTATTCCCGACGCCATCGGCCTGGCGCTGTTCACCATCGTCGGCACGCAGGTGGCACTGCAGTGGCACGCCCCTTGGCTGGTGGCGAGCCTGATGGGGGTGATCACCGGCGCCGTCGGCGGCGTCCTGCGCGACGTCCTGTGCAATGACGTCCCGTTGATCTTCCTGCAGGGCGAACTCTATGCTTCGGCGGCATGGGCCGGGGCACTGGCGATGATCGCGCTGCAGGCGGCAGGCGTCGCACCCGTCTACGCGTCATGGGTCGGGATGGCGATCGTTCTCGGCCTGCGCCTGGCGGCGATGCATTTCCGGCTCGTGCTGCCGACCCTGCCGCAGCAGAGGAAGGGCTGAGGGATGGCGGGCGGCGGCGCATCCGCAGCCAGCATGCGTCGAGCGGCGGAACGCCGTCGTCGCCGGCGTCAGGACCCTTGACCAGGGGCTGCCGTCGCTTCTCCCGCCGGCGGGGAATACGAAGCGGCTTCCTGGAAGAGCCAGTCGCGAAAGGAGACGACCGCCGGCTGCTCCTCGTCGGCGGGACGCGAGAGGAAGTAATAGGCCAGCGGTGACTCGATGATCGTCGTGAACGGCCGCAACAGGCGGCCATTCGCGAGATCGTCGACGGCCAGTGTGTGTCGGGCGAGCGCGACACCCTGGCCGGAGGCAGCGGCCATCAGCATCAGGCTGGAATCGTCGAAGATGGCGCCACGTTGCGGCTCGTCGATGACCAGCCCCGCTGCGCTGAACCAAGGCTGCCAGTGCTCGTCCGGGGATCGCAGGAGGGGCAGCGTGATCAGTTGCGCCGGGCTGTTCAACTCGTGGCGACGGTGGAAATCCGGTGAGCAAACCGGATAGTACCAGTCCTTCATCAGCAGCCGGCAGTGCAACCCGGGGTAGCGACCGTGACCGAAGCGCAGCGCGACGTCGGCTTCGCCACCCTTGATGTCGGCCAGGCGCGCGCTCGACTGCACCTCCACGTCACATTCGGGGTGACGGGCGATGAAGTTGCCCAAGCGTGGCAACAGCCAGCGAGCAGCGAAGGAGGGCATGCAACTGACCCGCAGACGGCGATAGACGCGGCTCGCAAGCAACCGGTCCGTTGCCTGGTCGATGTCGGCAAAAGCGCGTGCCAGTTCCTCGGCATAGGCAGCACCGTGTGCGGTCAGCCGCAGGCCGCGGCCATGACGCTCGAAGAGGGCGATCCCGAGGTGGTCCTGCAACTGCCGCAGCTGATGGCTGACGGCACCGTGCGTCAGATGGAGCGCAGCCGCGGCACCGGTGACGCTCTGGCTACGCGCCGCGGCGACGAAGACGCGCAGGCTGCCGAGAGCTGGCGTACGTCTGTGATCCGACAAATCTTCTCACATGTCAGGTGAAAACATTTCCATTGTAGCGGCGCCGCCGGCGGCTGAGAATGGCGTTGCCGGTTTCGCAGGGGCCGGTGTCATGAAAGGAAAGGAGAATCTCATGGCAGTCCGCACACCATCAATCGAGTTCGCAATGGGTGCCAGCGAGGCAATGTCGCTCGAAGGCATCGCCGGCTGGACCCTGAGCGCGGTCAGCGATCGCATCTGGCTCACCGAGGAGAACGGCGGTCACGACGTCTGGTTGCTGCCTGGCCAGCGTCACCTCATAGGCAGTAACGGCCGCGTGGTGGTCGAGCCCTGGCACGGCAAGGGCGGCGGCGCGTGCGCAGCGACGTTCCGGCTGCTGCCGCCGCCGGGTTCCTGCTGGCGCGGATGGCGCCTGCCCGGGTTGCGGCCGAGGAGCGCGGCCGTTGCTTGCGCCTGAGAGGTCCTGCAGACGGCCTCGGCCGGCGCGGCCGCACCGCGAATTCATGGCCATCGCCGGCTCGTGTCGCAGCCGGCGGGCAGCAGACCCACTTCGATTGGAGACTGAACATGACGCAAACGACGAACAGCCGGCAACATCAGTTGCTCGGCCTCTACGATTCGCCTTTCGTGCGCCGGGTGGCGGTGAGCATGAAGCACTACGGGATCCCGTTCGAGCATCTCTCGCTCTCGGTCTTTCGTCATATGGACGCGATGCGACCGCTCAATCCGCTGTTCAAGGTGCCGATGCTGACGCTGCCCAATGGCGAGAGACTGTACGAGAGCGCCTACATGCTCGATTACCTCGACGAACTCGCCGTCGAGCGCCACCTCACCCCGCTGACACCGCGCAGCGGCGCCGACCGCCGCCAGATTCAGCAGTTGATGGCGCTGGCGATGCTCGGTACGGAAAAGGCAGTCGCCATCGAGTACGAACGCAAGCGCCCGGCCGAGCAGCAGTGGGCCGAGTGGACGAGTCGCCTGCGCGAACAGATGCGGCAGGCGTTCACGATGCTCGAGGAGCGCCTCGACGGTGACTTCCTGTTCGCCGGTCGCCTGACGCAGGCCGACATCTCGACGGTCGCCGGAATCGGCTTCATCCGCTACGTGCTGCCACACGAATGGCCGGCAGCCAATTATCCAGCGCTCGAGGGCCTCGTCGCGCGACTTGAGGCAAGTGCGGCCTTCACGGCGGTGCCGATCGAGGAGTAGTGCGCGTTGCACGGAGCCGCTCGCCGGCCAGCCACCGCGCCCGCCGCGTCACGCAACGCCGTTACGCCTGGTCGCACGACGTGATCGGGCGACCACCACGGATCCAGGGGTCAACGTCGAACTGCCGCTTGACTCATAGGCCGTGCGGCGCGGCCGCTCCGGCCGGCGGCTCGTGGCGTTGCGCGGCAGGCTGCGCGCAACCCGCATGTGCGCTCGCGCATCCGCCCGAACGGCCCCGTCATTCGCGCGTAGGCGCCCTGTTCCGTGGCTTGGGCGTGACGACCTTCCGCACGACGTTTCTGGCATGGGCAGCGGCCGGTTCCGGTTTCTCCAGAGCAGCAACCCATTCTCCGATCTGGCGATAGACGCGAGCATCGGTCAGCAGGGCCATGTGGCCAAGCCTGCCCAGCGTCGCCGTCTGCACGTCGCTTGCAGCCGCCGGAGCGGTAGCGCTGCCGAGCGAAACCAGTCCGTCGCCCAGCAAGCGGCCAAAGCGCTGTTCGACGTCTTCGGCCAGGCTGGCGCCGAGAAAACGGTAGGCGATGTGAGCGGCTGCCGGATGCACCCGAGCAGCGCCTGGGCCGTGTCGCAGATCCTGGATGCCCTGACTGCGCGCTGTAGCGATGCGGGCGATCGGTTGCGTGACCGTCGATACCTGCAGGGCCGAGGTGACCAGGTGACCCAGCCGCTCGAGGGACGAGCCGAGTTGTGGCGCGCCGAGGCAGATCAGCATGCGGGTGGCCAGCGGCCAGCGCATGCCAGCGGCGGCGGCCTGCTCACAGGCTGCCATCGCCACCAGGCCGCCCATGCTGTGACCGATGATGACCAGCTCGCTGTCCGCTGGCGCCGAGGTGGTGATGAGCTGCTCGAGCAAGGCAGCCAATTCGCCGCCATTGCGTCTGATCGGCAAGCCGCTGTTGTAGCGCAGGTAGAGCGGCGTGTAGCCCAGGTCGGCCTGCAGTTGCTGCCCGAAATCGACGGTCGTCGTACCGTCCGCGCGTCCCGGGCGTGGTTGCCAGGACGATTGGTCGCAGGCAAGGCCGTGTACGAAGACGCACAGGCGCCGTCCGACAGCCGGAAACGGATGGCTGCCAGGCGTGAGGGTGGCACCCTCGTAGTGCAGCGTCATGACAATCGCCAGGCGGTTCTCGTTGGCGGCGAGATGATCGCCAAAGACTCCGTTCAGGGCAGCATCCATGCGCGTGGCGAGTCGACGCGGCGCTTCGCCGGAGGGCTGCTGCACTCGCCGTTCCTCAAGGATGGCAGCGGCGTCAAGCAGGACGCCGCTGCCGTGGTGGATCGCCTGATACACGCCGGCGACGATTCTGTCGTGCGCGATCTGTACGAGTCTCGTCGGACCAGCGAGGAAGGGAACGCGCCGCAGGGCAGAGAACGGCTTGCTGGCGATTGCCTGATGCATCTCGCGTACGCGCGCCGCGGTCTGCTGCACCGCGATCTTGGCAGCCTGGCTGCGTCCGGCGCGCGGCTGATGGCCGGCGGCCTTGGTCTTTACCGGTGACATGGTGCGGTGTCCTTGACGTCGAGTTGCAAAGCCATCGCAGTATAGGGCAGAGCCGCGGCTCGTGGCGACGGCCGTTGGCCGACGTTGGGCAGACCGGACGGGCAGAAATCGGCGCTTCCTCAGCGGCCCTCGGCACGGCAGGCGCTCGCCTTCCGCCGCCAGCATGCCGGCTTCTGCAAGGCGGCGATATCGAGCCCGCGCGCGCCATATACCTGCTGCGCCAGCGCCCAGCGGGCACGCTCGGTACGGGTCACGCCAGCAACCTGTTCGAACCACTTCTGGATGGTGTTCATGCTCTGTTCCTCCTTCGTCGGGATGAATGGATCACAACCAGCGACAGCGGGACGAACAGTAGCGCAATACTGTACGTTTGTCCAGTTGTTTTCGACTAGCTCCGCAGGCGATATCCAGTCCTGAAGATCCAGGCAACGATGGCGATGAAGATGGCCAGGAAGGCGAGCGTCATCGCCAGGCTGACCGCCACACTGACGTCGGCGACGCCATGGAAACTCCAGCGAAAGCCGCTGACAAGGTAGACGACCGGGTTGAACAGGCTGATCGTCTGCCAGATCGGCGGCAGCATGCTGATCGAGTAAAAACTGCCGCCGAGGAAGGTCAGTGGCGTAATGACCAGCATCGGCACGAGCTGCAGTTTCTCGAAGTTGTCGGCCCAGATACCGATGATGAAACCCAGCAGGCTGAAGCTCAACGCCGTCAGCAGCAGGAAGAGCAGCATCCAGAATGGATGCTCGATGCGCAGCGGCACGAACAGCGCGGCCGTGGCGAGGATGATCAGGCCGAGGATGATCGACTTCGTTGCCGCCGCGCCGACGTAGCTGGCGGCGATCTCGAGATAGGAGAGCGGCGCCGAGAGCAACTCGTAGATCGTTCCCGTGAAGCGCGGAAAGAAGATGCCGAAGGAGGCGTTGGCAACGCTCTGCGTCAGGACCGAGAGCATGATCAGGCCGGGAACGATGAAGGCGCCGTAGCTGACCCCGTCGATCTCGTCGATGCGCGAGCCGATGGCGGCGCCGAAGACGACGAAGTAGAGCGCGGTCGAGATCACCGGCGAGACGATGCTCTGCAGCAGCGTACGGCGGGTCCGCGCCATCTCGAAGAGGTAGATCGCCCGCATCGCCGGCCCGTTCATCGTTCGTCCTTCACCAGATCGACGAAGATCTCCTCGAGCGAACTCTGCGTCGTCTGCAGGTCGCGGAAGGCGATGCCGGCCGTACTCAGGTCCTCGAGCAGCGCGAGGATGCCACCGCCCTCCGCCTGCGCATCGTAGGTATACGTGAGCTCGCTGCCATCGTGCGACCGCTCGAGCCGATGCGCGGCCAGCGCTGACGGAATCGCCGGCAGCGGCTGCTGCAGTTGCAGCGTCAGCCGCTTCCTGCCGAGCTGGCGCATCAGTTCCGCCTTCTCCTCGACGAGGATGAGTTCGCCCTTGCTGATGACGCCGATGCGGTCCGCCATCTCCTCGGCCTCGTCGATGTAATGCGTGGTGAGGATGATGGTGACGCCGGTGGCCTGCAGCGTGCGCACCAGTTGCCACATGTCGCGCCGCAGGTTGACATCGACGCCGGCGGTCGGTTCGTCGAGGAAGAGAACCTGTGGTTCGTGCGACAGCGCCTTGGCGATCAGCAGGCGGCGCTTCATGCCGCCGGAGAGGGTGCGAATGCGGCTTTCCCTGCGCTCCCACAACGAGAGGTCGCGCAGCAGCTTCTCGAGGTACTGCGGGTTCTCCCGTCTGCCGAACAGCCCGCGGCTGAACGATACCGTCGCCCAGACTGATTCAAAGGCATCGGTGGTGAGTTCCTGCGGCACCAGCCCGATCAGCGAGCGGGCCGCACGGTAGCCGGCGACGATGTCGTGACCGCCGACCCGCACGCTCCCCGAGGTCGCCTGGACGATGCCGCAGATGATGCTGATCAGCGTCGTCTTGCCGGCGCCGTTGGGACCGAGCAGGGCGAAAATCTCTCCCTGGCGGATGTCCAGACTGACGCTGTTCAGCGCCCGGAAGCCCGAGGCGTAGGTCTTGCAGAGTCCGGATACGGCGATGATGGTCTGCATCGGTGCGGCGATGGCAGTTCCGGGCCGCCGCAGAGATCCTTGTCGGTCACTCCAGGTCATTTTCCCGCCTCACGAAAGCGTGCCCAGCAACCAGCCGGCAACACCGCCGCCGAGCACGACCAGCCACGGCGGCAGCTTCCAGAACATCAGCCCAACCAGCGCAACCAGCGCCAGGCCGAAATGCTGCGGTGCGTGGATCGCGCTCGTCCACACCGGCTGGTAGAGCGCTGCCAGCAGCAGCCCGACCACCGCCGCATTGACGCCCGACAGCGCCGCCTGCGTGCGGCTGTTGCGACGCAGACGCTCCCAGAACGGCAGCGCACCGACGACCAGCAGGAACGAGGGCGCGAAGATCGCCAGCAGGCAGATGAAGCCGCCCAGCCAACCGGAAGGCGCCTGGTTCATCGCCGCGCCGAGGAACGCCGCAAAGGTGAACAGCGGACCCGGAATGGCCTGCGCGGCCCCGTATCCGGCGAGAAACGCGTCATTGCTCACCCAGCCGGAAGGTACGACCTCAGCCTGCAGCAGCGGCAGGACGACATGCCCACCACCAAAAACCAGCGACCCGGAGCGGTAGAACGCATTCACCATCGCCAACACCTGGTTCGGGAACAGTGTGCTCAACAACGGCAGGCCGAGCAGCAGGACGAGGAACAGCGTCAGCCAGCACAAGGCCACGCGATGCCCGACGGTGATCGGCAGCGGCTCGTGCACAGCCCCCGGCTCGGGCTTGAAGAGCAGCAGACCAGCGACCGCAGCCATGCCGATCACCCCCACCTGCCCCCAGGCGGACGGCACCAGCATCACCAGGCAGGTCGCCGCCGCCATGATGGTGACGCGCGGCACGTCCGGACAGAGCGTGCGGCCCATCCCCCAGACTGCCTGCGCGACGACCGCCACCGCCACCACCTTGAGACCGTGCAGCGCGCCGGATGGCAGCGCATCACGGTAGCTGGTGATGCCCAGTGCGAACAGGATCAAGACGATCGCCGACGGCAGCGTGAAACCCATCCAGGCGGCCACAGCACCGGCATGGCCGGCGCGCGAGAGACCGAGCGCGATTCCGACCTGACTGCTCGCCGGCCCCGGCAGAAACTGGCAGAGCGCGACCAGATCCGCATAGCTGCGCTCGCTCAGCCACTGCCGCCGCTTGACGAACTCGTCGTGGAAGTATCCCAGGTGGGCAATTGGACCGCCGAAGGAGGTCAGTCCCAGTCGAAGAAAGATCAGGAAGACAGTCCACAGGTTGCGGTCCCTCGTCGTGACATCGGTCATGGTGGCGTCCTGGTCGGCAACGGTGTCGGACGATCATAGTCGAATTTCGCTCGCGCAACTCGACGACACGGCACGCGGATCATGGAACCGGCGCAGAACTGCCGCGCACCGTCCGTCAGTCGACGAGTGCGATCTCGACGCGGCGGTTGCGCCGGCCTTCGTTGCGGATTCTGAGCACGCGGATGCCGCCGATCTCGGCGATGTTCCTGACGTGCGTGCCGCCGCAGGGCTGCAGGTCGATGCCGGCAATGCGCAGCAGCCGCACGCGCCCGCTGCCCCGCGGCGGCTGGACGCTCATCGTCTTGACGAGATCAGGGCGCGCATCGAGCTCGTCGTCGCTGATCCAGACGGTCTCGGTATCGATGCCACGGCCGATCAGCGCGTTCATTTCGCTCTCGATCCGCTGGGCATCGAGCAGGCTCATGTCGATGTCGAAGTCGAGGCGAGCGCGATCGGGAGCGATGTTGCCGCCCGTGACGGGTGCAACGACGACGCAGGACATCAGGTGCAGCGCGCTGTGCAGGCGCATCAGCCGATGGCGGCGCGGCCAGTCGATCGCCAGGGTCAGCAGCTCGCCGACCTGTGGCAACGCCGACCCCGGCGCCGGCACGTGAACGACGGTATCGAGCGCGGCATCGCGGCGCGTGTCGACGACCGCGATGCGTTCGCCACCGCTGCGCACCAGAAAACCGGTGTCCCCCGCTTGGCCACCGCCGAGCGGGTAGAAGATCGTCCGCTCGAGTTCGATCCCCTGCGGGTGCAGCGCCGTGACGCGCGCGCTCGCCGTACGCAGGTAGGCGTCGTCACGAAAAAGCAACTCTGTCGCCATCAGGCCGTCTCCGTGGCAAGGCGGCAGCGGCGACTGCCGGTCGTGCGGCACCGGGCGTCGATGGCACCGCACGACCAGACAACAGTCACTGCCTGGATTTCCAGCACTCTAGCTCAGATCCGCGGCGCACTGGCATAGCGCGCATCGCGCGTCTCGATGTGGCGGACGAGAAAGGCCAGCAGCTTGCCGGCGTGTCCCGGCAGCAGCATCGTACCACCGGCCCGATGGGTGTCGCGCATGGCCACCAGCGCGTCCAGCATCTCGGCATGGTCGGCAACGTGGTCGTCGAACTCGTCATGACTGTCGAGCCGCATCAACAGTTCCTCGGAAAGGAAATGCGCCTTGCTGAAGTCGAGCAGCCGCTCGAGGATGACGCCGATCTCCTCGTTGGCGGCACGCGCATCGACCGCGGCACAGAGGGCGGCGATCAGCTCCAGTTGGATGCGGTGCTCGCCATCCATCATGGCGTTGCGTGCGGGTGTGGTCGGCAAGTGATCGGGCACGGAGTTCTCCAGTGAAGGTCGCGGGGCATGGCTAACCTTCGCCAACCACGACCTGATTCTCGCCCTGCAGGCGATGGACCGGAATCACGAGGTTGGCGGGCGCCGGTCGTTCAGACAGGTACCGGCCGATGCCAAGACCGGCGCCGAGGACACAGATGCCCGCCACCACCTGCAGGCGACGGCGCTGCGGCCCGCTCGACGACCCCTGGCTCATGGCACCGATGGCCGATCGCCGAGCGCCGGCGCGACGGGGGCCAGCCAAGGCAGGACGGCAGCGGCGGCCTCGGCGGCGCCCGTCGGCCGGGGTGGCCTTCGCTGCGGCTGCTGCCACAGCGCGGCAAGTGGCGCCTGAAGACGGCCGGCGCGCAGATCTGCCGCAGCGACCTCGGCGCACCTCGCATGCGTGTGCAGCCACTCGATCAGACAGTCCTGCTCCGGCCATTCCTGCCGCCGTACGTACAGCAGCGGCGTTCCGTTGCACGCCGCTTCGGCAAAGGTGCCGTACCCGGGTTTGGCGATCACGGCATCGACCGAGCGCAGGAGATCGATCATCGGCAGTTCGAGCGACTCGAAGTCGGTCGTGTTGGCCTGTCGCAACCGCCAGCACTGCGGCACCAGCCAGCGGATGCCGCTCGCCTCTGGCCATTGCGCGACCGGCAAGTGCGTGTCGATGCCGCCAAAAGCGATCAGCACCAGCCGCTCCTCGGGGTGACTGGCGAGTTGCTGGCGCAACGCCTGCCGGCGGTCGACGCCGAGGGCAGCTACCGGGCCGATGCTTCGCCGCCGCGCAAGATCCATCATCGGCATTCCGGGAGTCAGACGCAGGAAGAACTCGGCGCTGTCGTAGGCCGCCAGCATCTGTTGGTGAATCGGTGGCGCCCAGTCGGCGGCAGAGAAGAAATGGGCGAACAGTTCGGCCCAGTTGAGTGAGCAGAGTGCCACCGACGGGATGCCGGCACGGGCGGCGCCCGCCAGCGGCAAATAGGCGACGTCGCTGAGCACCAGGGTCGGCTGCAGGCCGGCGAGGAAGCGCGCTTCCTGGGCGACCAGTCGTTCCCATTCGGCGTGCTGCCGACGGTAGGCCTGCGCCGTTGCTGCCAGGTCGACGCGCATGGCGTCGAGCATCACGTAGCCGAAGTCGCTGCGCGCTGCGAGATGGTCGAAGGTGCACCACAGGCGCTCGCGCAGCTTCTCCTGCGGCAACCCGCTGCGGACGGTCAGCCGCAGGTTTGGCGCGCGCGTGGTCAGAGCGTTGATCACCGGTGCCGCCTGCGCCAGATGACCGAAGCCGTGCGCCGAGATGTCGACGAAGAGATGCGGTTGATTCATGCTCTGCACCGTGTCACAGAAGACGCGCCAGCAAGGCACCCGGCAGATCGACCGGCCAGGGAATCCAGACGCGATGCCCATTGCCGGGCGCCACGCCGATCTCGAGCCCTGCCAGATCGTGCATGCACTGCAGAGTCAGCCTGCGGTTACCCGAGGGATGAACGACCTCGAGGTGGTCCCCCACCGAGAAGCGGTTCCTCACCTCGATCAGCGCACGCTGCGCGACAGGATCCCAGGTCAGCAGGTCGCCGACGTAGAGACTGCGCCCGGACTCCGAATGCCCACGCAGGTAGTTCTGCATGTCGTGCTCATGATGCCGTTGCAGGAAACCGGCTGTATAGCCGCGATTGGCAAGGCCGTCGAGTTCGCCGAGCAGGGTGGGGTCGAATGGCCTGCCGGCGGCAGCATCGTCGATGGCGCGACGATAGACCTGCGTGCTGCGCGCGACGTAATAGCGAGACTTGGTGCGCCCCTCGATCTTCAGCGAGTCGACACCGATCTCCAGCAGGCGCCCGACGTACTCGACCGCCCGCAAGTCCTTCGAATTCATGATGTAGGTGCCGTGTTCGTCCTCGTCGATCGGCATCAACTCGCCGGGACGCTCGCCCTCTTCCAGCAGCCAGGCCGCAGCGCGCTCCCGCACGACGTTGCCGGTCCGTGCCTGCAGATCGCCGGTGGCATCGTGGCCGGCGGCGTGCAGGCGGTACTGCCAGCGGCACGAGTTGGTGCAGGTGCCCTGGTTCGGGTCGCGGTGGTTGAAATAGCCGGAGAGCAGGCAGCGCCCGGAATAGGCGACACAGAGGGCGCCGTGCACGAAGACCTCGAGTTCGACGTCGGGACATTGCTGCCGGATCTCCTCGATCTCCTGCAGCGAGAGTTCGCGCGACAGGATGATGCGCGCAATGCCCAGTTTCTGCCAGAAACGCACGGCAGCGAAGTTCAGCGTGTTGGCCTGTACCGAGAGGTGTACCGGTATCTCGGGCCAGCTCTCGCGAACCAGGTCGATCAGCCCGGGGTCGGCCATGATCAGCGCGTCCGGCCGCGTGGCGATGACCGGCGCCATGTCCGCCAGATAGGTCCGGAGTTTGGCATTGTGCGGCAGGATGTTGCTGACGACGTAGAGCTTGCGTCGCGCGGCATGCGCCTCGGCCACACCCTGCGCGAGCGCCTGCAGATCGCCGAAGTCGTTGTTGCGCACCCGCAGGCTGTAGCGCGGCTGCCCCGCGTACACCGCATCGGCTCCGTAGGCCAGCGCCGTGCGCAGCATCGCCAGCGAACCAGCCGGAGCAAGCAGTTCGGGCGATCGGGTAGCGTGGAGACGAGGCATTCGGCGGGGCGATCGGACAGGGTAGAATGCGACTAGTCGAAATCTTACTCCCGTTACCGCAGTTCCCACCCCCTTTGCGTGGAACGACCGTCATGTCCGAAGAGATCCTGATCAACTTCACCCCCCAGGAAACGCGCGTTGCCGTAACGCTCCAGGGTGTGGTCCAGGAACTGCACATCGAGCGGAGCGCCAGTCGTGGCTTCGTCGGCAACGTCTACCTCGGGCGGATCGTCCGCATCCTGCCCGGCATGCAGTCTGCCTTCATCGATATCGGCCTTGGCCGGACCGCCTTTCTCCATGTTGCGGACATCCGGGAGCCACGAACCGGCGACGAGCCGCTGCGACCGATCGAGCGACTGCTCAGCGAAGGCCAGAGCATCCTCGTACAGGTCATCAAGGACCCGATGGGCAGCAAGGGGGCGCGCCTGTCGACACAGGTGTCGCTGGCCGGCCGCATGTTGGTCTATCTGCCGCAGGACAGGCACATCGGCATCTCACAGCGGATCGAGCGCGAGGCCGACCGCGAGGCCTTGCGCGAGAAGCTGGGGCGACTGGTGCCTGGTGACGAGCCGGGCGGCTTCATCGTCCGCACGATGGCCGAGAGCGCGAGCGAAGCCGAACTGGCGAAGGACATCGAGTATCTGCGCAAGCTGTGGCGCGACATCCAGGTACAGTCGACGATGGCGGCGCCACCGGCGTTGCTCTACCAGGAGCTGTCGTTGTCGCAACGCGTCTTGCGCGACTTCGTCAACCCCGAGACGGCGCGCATCGTCATCGATTCGCGCGAGAACTTCCAGCGCCTGACCGCCTTTGCCGCCGAGTACACACCGACGGTGGCGCCCTTGCTCGAGCACTACGTCGGTGAACGACCACTGTTCGATCTGCATGGGGTCGAGGACGAGATCCAGAAGGCACTGGCGCGGCGGGTCGACCTGAAGTCCGGCGGCTACCTGATCATCGACCAGACCGAGGCGATGACCACCATCGACGTCAATACCGGTGGCTTCGTCGGTGTCCGCAACTTCGACGACACCATCTTCAAGACCAACCTCGAGGCCGCGCAGACGATCGCCCGCCAGTTGCGCCTGCGCAACCTGGGCGGCATCATCATCATCGACTTCATCGACATGGAGAACGACGAGCACCGGTCGGCGGTTCTCAGCGAGTTCAACAAGGCACTGGCGCGCGACCACACACGCCTGACGGTGAACGGTTTCACCGCCCTGGGGCTGGTCGAAATGACGCGCAAGCGCACCCGCGAGTCGCTGGCGCACGTCCTCTGCGAGGAATGCCCGACCTGTGGCGGGCGCGGGGAGGTCAGGACAGCGCGCACGGTCTGCTACGAGATCCTGCGTGAACTGCTGCGCGAGGCGCGCCAGTTCAATGCCCGCGAGTATCGGGTCCTCGGCAGCCAGGCGGTGATCGACCGTTTCCTCGACGAGGAGTCACAGGGGCTGGCGATGCTCTCCGACTTCATCGGCAAGCCGATTTCGCTGCAGGCCGAACCGAGCTACTCGCAGGAGCAGTACGACATCGTCCTGATGTGAGCGGCCCTCTGCGGTCGGCAGCGCCCCACTTGTTGTGCCGTGGCAGGGGATGGTGGGGCTATCATGACGGCTGGTACGACCGACAAGGAGAGGAAAGCCGATGCGGGCGATCCTGACAAACCGGGTACTGTCTTTGGCCACGGCCTTGGTCACGCTGACGCTCGTCGGCTGCGCGACCACGCAGATGAAAAGCGAGTGGCGTGACCCGAAGGTTTCCGGTGCGGTACTCAAGGGCCAGCAGATTCTCGTGGTCTGCCAGAGCGGTGACCCTTCGCTGCGCCGCATCTGCGAGGACCAGTGGGCGATGCGACTGCAGCGGACGGGAGCGTCCGGCATACAGAGCTACGCCATACCCCACTTCCCGGCCGACGGCATTGCCGGCAGCGAGGAGATCAGGTCGGCCGCCGAACACGTCGGAGCCCCGATCGTGGCCCGCGTGCAACTGGCGCCGGACGACCTGCCGGTGGTCAATCCGGCGCCGCAGGTGGGCATTGGCATTGCTGGCGGCAGCGGCGGCTACCGCACCGGTGGTTTCAGCGCCGGCGGTCTTGGCCTGTCCTTTCCGCTCGGGTGGCCGACTGCGGCGCAGGGGATGGTCTGCAGCGCAGAGATGGTGGATGCCGCCAGCGCGGCCGTCTTCTGGTCGGGTAGTGCCACGGCGCCGCCCTCGGGAGCGCAAGCTGGGCAGGTGGCGGAACTGACGCAACTGATGATCGACTCCTTGTTGCGCGCCGGACTGCTGCATTAGTTCGTTCCGACCGCTCAGGCAGGGAAAATCGCACGTCGTCGCGCCCGACAGCCTCGCTGTCCCTCGCCACGACCACGGCTGTGGTTTCGTGCCTTTCTTGGCCGGACGGAGCAGACGATCAGCCCTGCCCCGTAGCGACCTCTCTGAGGAAGTGGGCACGCTGCTCTGCACTGTCGATCTGGCTGGCCAGCGCCCGGCACAACGAATCCAGGTCGGCCGCCCTGGCGGCTTCACGACGCAACAGAATCTTCGCCAGAGGGCCGATATGACGTGCCAGTATCCGGCCGACGCGCTCGCAGTCGGCCTCGGCGAGATCACTGCCGGCGGTGGCGGCAGGTGTCGGCACGGCCGCGGCTGCTGACGAAGGCGAGCCGGGACGATGACTGTCCTGTTTCGCGCCCGTCGCTGGCTGCTGCAACCTGTGCGTGAGCGCGGCGAGAAATGCCGCCCGGGCTGGGGGATCGGGGATCATTTCCGCCAGAAGGCGGTGCAGATCCTGGCGTCCGCCGGCACGCGGCAGCGTCTTGCGCACCAGGATGCGAGCCATCGGTCCGATGTACGCCGTCAATACCCGTTCGGCCTCCTCGACGACGGCCGGCGTCAGGTCACCCGCCGTCGTTGCGGCGGCACTGGCGGTGATCGGCTGCGAGGCGAGCGCGCCCGGTGTACCGACGTAAAGGTAGAGGTCATGCACCCGGTCCTGCGGGTCGCGCCGCTGGCCAAGCGCGGTGAAACAGGTCGCCGCGCTGCGGCGCAGCTGCGCAATCAGATCGACATAGGCGGCGCTGACCAGAACCTGACCGGGCTCGGCGAAACGCATGACGCGGAAGGCGCTGGCAACGCCATCGCCGAGCAGGCGAGAGCGGCCTCCGGGATCGGGCTGGACGCGTACCGGCCCGAGGTTGATGCCGATGTGCAGGCCCAGCCCGCGTTGGCTCGCTGCCGCACTGAGCCGGCTGGCGGTGCGCAGGGCATCCTCGGGGTCGCCGACGTAGCAGACGGCACAACCCTCGCGGGTATTCGCTGCCAGGCGGCTGTTCACCGGCACGCCGGCGACGGCCTGGCTGACCAGCGTCGCCAGAAGCTGGCGGTGCTCCTTGTGCGCCGCCTCGGCGGCCGCCTCGGCTGGCGTCGAAGCAACGCACACGTCGCTGAAGAGGACCGCGCCGATGAAGCTGCAGCCTTCACTGAAGGAACTGCCGGGCGTCGGCAGCACCGCTGGCGGGTCGGCTGCTTCCGCCGCGGGTTGCCCGGCCGACGGCAGGCAGGCGCGGCGGAAATCCGCCACCCGTCGCGGGCGCAGGTTCTCGTCGGGCGTCAGCGCCCAATCGATGGCCCGCAGCATCGCCTTGCCGTAGACATCAGCCCGACCGATCGCCACCGCAGTGGGCATTGGGTCCTCGCGCAGCCGCGCCAGGCTCTCGGTTGGCAGGTGACCCGTGACCAGCCAGTACATCACCCCGGCCAGCGAGTAGAGGTCGCTCCACGGGCCCTGCTTGCCGTCGGGCAGGTACTGCTCGGCCGGTGCGAAGCCGGGCGTCACGACCGCGGTCAGCAACTGCTGCTGTCCCTGCGTGGCCAGGCGTCGGGCCGAGCCGAAGTCGAGCAGCACCGGTGAGCCGTCGGCCCGCATGTAGATGTTGCGCGGCTTGATGTCGCGATGCAGGAAGCCGGTGTTGTGGATGGTTTCGAGCCCGTCGAGCAAGGGTCGCACGATGCGCTGCAGCGTGGCGGCATCGACTGGCTCGCGACTGGCCAGCCATCTGTCGAGCGGCTCTCCGCTTTCGTATTCCATGACCATGTAGGCCGTGTCGTTGGCAGTGAAGTAGCGCAGTACGCGCACGATCGCGGGATGGTGAAAGCTGGCGAGCGCCCGACATTCGTGCAGAAAACGATCGAGACCCCAGGCGAAGGAGCTGGCGCCGGCAGTCGAGTGCGGGCGCACCGACAGCCCAGGCCCACGGCCGGCAGTGTCACGCGGCAGATACTCCTTGATCGCCACCGGGCAGTCGAGATGCGTATCGTGCGCCAGATAGGTGATGCCGAAGCCGCCGCTGCCGAGAACGCGATCAATCCGGTACTCGTGCATGGCATGGCCGGCTGGCAGTGCCAGCAGGTCGTTGTCGGCTGCCGACGAGCGACGCTGCCCCTGGCCGGCGCCGTCGTTGCCCACGCCGCTCGTTGCCCGCTCAGCCATCGATCATCTGCATCGCCTTCTCGAGACTGCGACGCATCCGGTTGAACGAGCTGGCCAGCACGGCAACCTCGTCGCCACCCTTCTCGGGAAACTCCGGTTGCTCGAAATCACCGGTGCTGACCTTGTCGGCCGCCGCCGACAGGCGCGTCACCGGCCGTATGATCAGCCAGGAGAGAAGCAGGTTGAGGACGACGAAGACGACCGCGAACACCACCGCCAGCGACACCATGAAGGTGCGGAAGGCCTGTGCCGCGTTCTCCAGTGGCACGGACATCGGGACCGAAACGACCTGCGCCCCGACAACCTCATTGAGCTTCCAGCCGAAGCCATTGGCCGGGCCGTAGATGCGGATCATCGACGGTGGCGCGACGTCGGGTGTGCTGTGGCACTGAAGACAGGCCGGCGACTCGATGCGGATCGGATGGGCGACGTAGAGCAGCCGGCCGGTGGGCGTGTCGCGCTCACCACTGATCTCCTTCTGCTCGGCACGGTTCCGGAAGCTGTGGATCAGGTCGGCTTCCCAGTCGGCGGGCCGGTCGCGCAGGTTCGTCGGATTGAGCGTCGCTTCCTTGTAGGCGTAGTTGGCGTAATTCCGTCGCAGGTGCTGAAGCGTTTCGGTGGCGGCAAAAGCCGGCACCGTCTGCGGCAGGAAGACCTTGTCCATCTGTCCGACGAGGTGCGGCCGCACCTCGTCGACCGTATACGCACGCACCGCCAACGCCGCTTCCATCAGCAGGCGCGCCTCGCCAAGCACCTGCTCGCCCGCGTGCCGGTCGAGCAAGGTCCGGGAAACATAGCCGGTGACGGAGAAGCCGGCAAGGAACACGGCGAGCAACACGAGATTGAATTTCAGTCGCAGACCCATGGAGAGACCTCCCAGTCAGGAGTGAAACGGCGCTACCGGCGAAACGGCTGCGAGACGACAGCGCGAACCGGCTTCCCTTGCCTCGCGTCACCGGAGTCTCGCCGGCAACGTCGCGAGTATCCGGGCCTTGTCGCTGCGAGTCAATCGGCTTCCTCTCCCAGCAGCAGTGCATGCTGAGCGCGGGTTGCATAGCGGCGCCGGTCCGCGAGAGCATTCCGGCACGCCACCGGTCAGGCCCCGCGACAGCCCGGCACGACGCGGGCAGGGGCTACTTCTTCTCCACCGGCGCTTGCCCGTCCGGTTTTTCGCCGGGCTTCGGCGCATCACCGAGAACGGTCTTCAGCGGGCAGATGGAGAAGGCCGGGCATCTCTTGCAGCCGGCAACGATGGCGATCGGGCACACGGTCATGATATCTCCCGGCAGTCGTTGAAAGGCTTCAGGATACATTTCTTTGCCCTGCAGGTGCAGATAGGCGCCCGCAAATCGGCCGTCTCGCACGGGCGCACCTCGGCGGCAGCCGGAGTTCCCGTTCGTCGGCCAGAGACTGGGCACCGTGGTGGACCTTAGCCGGTAGAATTGCCGTGCCCGACGGCGCCCGCCCCGAGGCCACCACGACCATTGCCCCACAACCTTGCCGACCACCGAACAATGAACGCGCGCCTTCGCCTGGCCATCTCGGTCATCATCCTCTTCCTGCTGGTGACTGGCCCCTTCCTGATCACGGCAGCGCTGGTCTGGGCAGATGCCCAGGCGGACGAGCGCGCAGCGCTCGTCCGCCTGATCGCGCCGCACCTGTCGCTGGGTACGATGATGACCGCCTTTGGCTTCTTCGTCGGTCTCCTGGTGATTCGCTATCTCTTTCGCGAGTATGTCCAGGGTCTGCTGAAGATGGCCGAGAACCTGCGCCTGATGCTGGCGGCGAACCACAACTTCCGCGTCACCCCCGAAGGACCGCCGGAGGTCCGCCTGCTGGCGGTGGCGACGAACGATCTCGCGCAGCAGCGCGACGGTCTGATGGACGATGTCGCGGCACAGATTGCCGCCGCCAAGTCGTCGGTCGAGGAGGAAAAGAACCGGCTGGCGGCGCTGATGTCGGAACTGGCCCAGGCGGTCGTGGTGTGCAACCGCGAGGGACGGATCCTGCTCTACAACAGCCGGGCGCGACTGCAGTTCCGTGCACTCGCGCTCGGTACCACGGCAGTCGCCGGTGGCGCATTGATCGGGCTCGGCCGGTCGATCTTCTCGATCCTCGAACGCAGTCAGATCGACCACGCCCTCGACGTCGTCCGCCAGAGATTGCACAAGGGCGCGGCCACGGCAATCGCCACCTTCATCACCGCGGCACGTGGCGGGCAACTCCTGCGCGTACAGCTGGTACCCGTCCTGGCGACCGATGACGCGCCGCAGCAGCGCGAAATGACTGGCTACGTGCTGACGGTCGAGAACATCACCCGCAGCCTGGAACAGGAATCCCGCCGCGATCAGGTTCTGCAATCCCTGACCGACGGCACCCGTGGCAGCCTGGCCAACATCCGCGTCGCAGTGGGCAACCTGCTCGACTACCCCGACATCGAACCGGAGATCCGTGACCGCTTCATGGGCATCATCAGCGATGAGGTCGTCCGCATGAGCCAGCGTCTCGACCGGACGATGAGCGAGTTCGCCGATTCATTGAAGACACGCTGGCCGCTGGAAGAGGTCCAAGGACTCGATCTGGTCGTTGCCGCACAGCGTCGCATCGAGCAGGAACTGCAATTGGCGACCGGCAACGAGGAGATCGACGAGGCGGTCTGGCTGCGCGCCGAGAGCTTTTCGCTCGTTTTCTCGATCTGTTTCCTCGCTGCGAGGCTGGTCCATCATCATCGCATCCCTGAACTGCGTTTCCGACTGCGGCCTTTCGGCAGGCTGGCCTACCTGGACATGATCTGGGCCGACCACGCCATCTCGCTGGAAACCTTCGCGACCTGGGAAAACGAGACCATGCACCTCGGGACGGAGAGCTCCCTGCTGTCGCTGCGCGACGTGATCGACCGTCACGGCGGGGAAATCTGGTACGAACGCGAAAAGGCCAGCGCGCGCTCCTTCTTTCGCTTCGTGCTGCCGGTTGCCCTGCCCGACAGCCTGCAGGCGCAAACGGCCGGCGACGAGCCGAGCGTGCGCCCTGAGTACTATGATTTCGACCTCTTTCATTTCCGCGACCAGAG
This sequence comes from Accumulibacter sp., assembly GCF_036625195.1. NCBI lineage: Bacteria > Pseudomonadati > Pseudomonadota > Betaproteobacteria > Candidatus Accumulibacter > Accumulibacter sp. The sequence goes on along the minus strand of NZ_JAZKUG010000001.1, from coordinate 1,414,179 downwards.
CATCGATCTCGACCGGCGGCTCAGCGACCTGACCTACACCGTCTTCGACACTGAAACCACCGGACTCGAACCAGCTGCCGGCGACGAGATCATCCAGATCGGCGCCGTGCGCATCGTCAATGGCCGTCTCCTGCGGCACGAGAACTTTGATCAGCTCGTTGACCCACAACGCTTCCTGCGGCCCGAAGGCGTCCGCATTCACGGCATCACCGACGACATGGTGCGCGGACAGCCGCAGATCGACGTCGTTCTGCCCGCTTTCCATGATTTCTGCAACGAGACCGTGCTCGTTGCCCACAACGCCGCTTTCGACATGCGCTTTCTGCAGTTGAAGGAGGATTCGTCGGGCGTGGTGTTCAGGCAGCCAGTCCTCGACACGTTGCTGCTTTCCGGCGTGCTGCACGCGAATCAGGACTCGCACCAGCTCGATCACATCGCCGAGCGACTGGGCGTGGTGATCGCCGGACGCCACAACGCGCTCGGCGACGCCTGTGCAACTGCCGAGGTGTTCCTCAGGATGCTGCCGCTGCTGGCGCAGATGGGAGTCGTCACCCTGCGGCAGGCGCTCGAGGCGTCGGAGAAGAGCTACTTCGCGCGCGTCAAGTACTGAGGTGGGTCGCCGCCACGGCGACCCCGCAGACTCACTCGACGGTCACCGACTTCGCCAGGTTGCGCGGTTTGTCCACGTCCGTGCCGCGCACCAGCGCGACATGATAGGCCAGCAACTGCAGCGGCACGACGTGCAGCAGCGCCGACAGGGCACCGTAATGCTCCGGCAGGTGCAGCACGTGAATCCCGTCCGACTCCTTCATCTCGCTGTCGGCATCGGCAAAGACCCAGAGTTCGCCACCGCGCGCACGCACTTCCTGCAGGTTCGACTTGAGCTTCTCCAGCAGGGCGTCGTTGGGCGCCACGGCAATCACCGGCATCTCGCGATCGACCAGCGCCAGCGGACCATGCTTCAGCTCGCCGGCCGGGTAGGCCTCGGCATGGATGTACGAGATCTCCTTCAGCTTGAGCGCGCCCTCCATGGCGATCGGATAATGCCGGCCGCGGCCGAGGAACAGGGCATGCTGCTTCATCGAAAAACACTCTGCCCACTCGCGAATCTGCGGCTCCAGTTCGAGGATCATGCTGACCGCCATCGGCAGGTGTCGCATGGCCTGCAGTTCGCCAGCCTCCTGCTCGGCGTCGAGCCGGTCGCGGACCTTGGCGAGGACCAGCGTCAGCAGATAAAGAGCGGCGAGCTGGGTGGTGAAGGCCTTGGTCGACGCCACGCCGATCTCCGGACCGGCGCGGGTGATGAAACGCAGGCTGTTCTCGCGCACCAGCGACGATTCGGGAACATTGCAGATGCACAGGGTGCGGTGCATGCCGAGCGACTTGGCGTAGTGCAATGCCGCCAGAGTGTCGGCGGTCTCACCCGATTGGGAAATGGTGACGACGAGGGTCTGCGGATCGGCGACCGAGTCGCGATAGCGGTACTCGCTCGCCACTTCGACCGAGCAGGCGACACCGGCAATCGACTCGAGCCAGTAGCGCGCCACGAGACCGGCATGGTAACTGGTACCGCAGGCGATGATCAGCACCTGCCGCACGCCGCGGAGCAGTTCCTCACTCTCGGCGCCGAAGATACCCGGCTGGATGCTGCGCGCGGCGCCGAGCATTTCGAGGGTGCTCGCCAGTGCCACCGGCTGCTCGAAGATCTCCTTCTGCATGTAGTGCCGGTAGTTGCCCAGTTCGATCGCATCGGCCGACAACTGCGATTCGCTTTCCGGCCGCTCCACGGGCGTACCGTCGACGCGGGCAATGCGGTAGCCTTCGCGGGTCAGTTCGGCACAGTCGCCGTTCTCGAGGTACACCATCCGGCGCGTGACCTGTACCAGCGCCGAAGCATCGGAGGCGGCGTAGAACCCGTCGCCACTCAAACCGAGAAGGAGTGGCGCGCCTTCACGCGCGACGACCAGCCGGCTCGGATCCGCTTCACGGACGACGGCGATCGCGTAGGCACCCTGCAGTTGCGCAACGGCCCGCCGAACGGCAGCGAGGAGGTCGCTCTCGGTCTTCAACTCATGGGCAATCAGATGAGCGACGACTTCGGTGTCGGTGTCGGAAGTGAAGACATAGGCGAGGTCCTTGAGGCGACTGCGCAGCGACTCGTGGTTCTCGATGATCCCGTTGTGGACGACGGCCAACCCACCGGAGATGTGCGGATGGGCGTTTCGTTCGCACGGCACGCCGTGCGTCGCCCAGCGCGTGTGTGCGATGCCGGTGTTGCCCGCGGCGTGCGTCTCATCGACCTGCGCCGTCAATTCGGCAACCCGGCCGACGGCGCGAAGGCGGCGCAGGCCGCTGTCGTCGATCAGGGCGAGACCCGCCGAGTCGTAGCCGCGGTACTCGAGCCTGCGCAGGCCCTCGAGCAGGACGGGAACGATGTTGCGGTCGGCGACCGCGGCAACGATTCCACACATGGTCAGTTCACTTCCTGATTTTCTGCGGCCGTTTCCAGCCCGATATTGAGGTTTGCCGGGCACGTGAAATGGTCAGAGTATCCGGCGGGGCATCGCGGGTCAGCGTCGTGCCGGCGCCGAGGGTGGCGCCGCGACCAACGGTTACCGGCGCCACCAACTGCGTGTCGGAACCGATGAAAGCGTCGTCTTCGATCACCGTCTGGAACTTGTTGGCGCCATCGTAGTTGCAGGTGATGGTTCCGGCACCGATGTTGACGCGACTGCCGACGACTGCATCGCCGACGTAGGCCAGATGGTTGGCCTTCGACTGCGCAGCGAAGCGGCTGTTCTTCAGCTCGACGAAATTGCCGACATGCACCCCCGGACCGAGCTCGGTTCCGGGGCGCAGGCGGGCGAACGGCCCGATCACCCCGTCCGGTCCGACGATTGCGTCCTCGATGTGGCTGAATGCGGCGAGGCGCGCGCCGGAGCCGATGTGTGCGTTCTTCAGCACGCAGGAGGGCCCGACTTCGACTGCCTCGTCCAGCACCACGCGGCCCTCGAAGACGCAGTTGATGTCGATGAAGACATCGCGGCCGCAGACCAGCTCGCCGCGCACGTCGATCCGCGCCGGGTCTGCCAGGCGGACTCCCTGCGTGAGCAACTGATCAGCGATTCGTCGCTGCGCGACGCGTTCGAGCTCGGCCAGCTGCACCTTGCTGTTCACCCCGAGCACCTCCGCTGCCGACTGCGGTTGGGCGGTACGCACCGGCAGTCCGGCGGTAACCGCCATGCCGACGATGTCGGTCAGGTAGTACTCGTGCTGCGCGTTGTCGTTCGACAAGCGACCGAGCCATTCGGCAAGACGCGCTGTCGGCAGGGCCATGATGCCGGTATTGATCTCGCGGATCGTGCGCTCGTCGGGCGAGGCGTCTTTCTGCTCGACGATGCGCGCGACGTCGCCGGCAGCGTCGCGGACGATCCGGCCATAGCCGGCCGGATCGTCCAGTTCGACGGTGAGCACTGCCAGCGAGTCACGTGCCGCATGCAGCAGCCGCTGCAGTGTTTCCACCCGGGTCAGGGGCACGTCGCCATAGAGCACCAGCGTCGTTCCGGCAGCCGCCAGATGCGGCAACGCCTGCATCAGCGCGTGTCCGGTCCCCAGCTGTGGTTCCTGCAGCACCCAGACCAGATCAGGCGCCGTGATGGCGGCACGCACTGCCTCGCCACCATGCCCGTATACGATGCAGATCCGCTGTGGCGCAAGACTGCGTGCGGTGTCGATGACGTGCGAGACGAGCGCCTTGCCAGCCAGAGGATGCAGGACCTTTGGCAGATTGGAGTGCATTCGCTTGCCCTGGCCGGCGGCGAGAATGACGATGTTCATTTGCTGAAACCTGATCAGACGCTACGATTGGTCCCTGTTGCGCGTGCCGGCGATCCGTCCGGCGGCAGCGGCCTGCTGATGCAGAGGACCCGGCCGCACCTGCAACGGGAGTCGACACCAGCGTTCACGCTGTGGCAATCATTGTTCCAGATCCGGTGGCGAGGCGGGCACAAAAATGTCACGCTCGGTCACTGGAAAAAGGGGAGCGCGGGCAGGCCAGCAGCAGACAGGGTCACTCCCTTGCGTGCATCCGGGCGACAGTATACGTCCGAAGCCGCGCTGGCGGGGCGAGCTGGACGGCCGCCTTGCCGCGCCCATCGGGAGATGCGTTGCACGGCAAGGCTTCAGCGCGGCAGGTCCGAACGCCCCATGAGGAAGACATCGACCTCGCGGGCGCACTGCCGGCCCTCACGAATCGCCCAGACGACCAGCGACTGCCCACGGCGCATGTCGCCGGCGGCAAACACCCGAGGCACACTGGTCGCGTAGCAGCCGTCGCCATCGGTCGTGGCGCGGACGTTGCCGCGCGCATCGAGTTCGACCGCCAGTTCCTCCAGCAACCCCTGCCGTACCGGCGATACGAAGCCCATGGCAAGCAGGACGAGGTCGGCGGCAATCTCGGTTTCGCTCCCGGGGATCTCGCTCATCCGCCCGCCGCTCCAGTCGACACGAGCGACGCGCAGCGCCTTGAGCTTGCCACCCTCGCCAATGAACTGCGTGGTCGACACGGCGAAGTCGCGGGCGCAGCCCTCCTCGTGCGATGACGACGTACGCAGCTTCATCGGCCAGTAAGGCCAGGTCAGTGCCTTGTCCTCCTGCGCCGGCGGCTGCGGCATCACTTCGAACTGGGTGACCGACAGGGCACCCTGACGGTTGCTCGTACCGACGCAGTCCGATCCGGTATCGCCGCCGCCGATGACGACCACTCGCTTGCCGGTGGCGGTGATCTGCTGGCTGGGGCGGTCGCCGGCGTTCACCCGGTTCTGCTGCGGCAGGAACTCCATCGCGAAGTGCACGCCATCGAGCTCGCGCCCGGGTACCGGCAAATCTCGCGGCGACTCAGCGCCACCGGCGACGATCAGGGCATCGAATTCGGCCAGCAGCTGGGCACCCGGGACTGCGCCCGGCCCGCTACCGCCAACCTCCTGTTCGACACGGAACTCGACGCCTTCGGCGCGCATCTGTTCGACGCGGCGGTCAATGTGCGACTTTTCCAGCTTGAAGTCGGGGATGCCGTAGCGCAGCAGGCCGCCAATGCGGTCGCTCTTCTCATACACGACGACGGCATGGCCGACGCGTGCAAGTTGCTGTGCGGCAGCCAGGCCTGCCGGTCCGGAACCGACGATGGCAACCTTCCGGCCGGTCTTCTGCGTCGGCGGCTGCGGCACGATCCACCCTTGTTGCCAACCCTTGTCGGCGATCGCATGCTCGATCGACTTGATCCCCACCGGATCCGTGTTGATGTTCAGCGTGCAAGCCGCTTCACACGGAGCTGGACAGATGCGGCCGGTGAATTCCGGGAAGTTGTTGGTCGAATGCAGGACCGCCAGCGCCTGCTGCCAGTAGCCGCGGTACACGAGATCGTTCCAGTCGGGAATGATGTTGTTCACCGGACATCCGCTGTTGCAGAACGGAATGCCGCAATCCATGCAGCGCGCCCCCTGCAGGCTGGCCTGCTCGTCAGTCAGCGCGAGGACGAACTCGCGGTAGTGCTTGAGGCGTGCAGCAACCGGCTCGGACGCTTCCGCCAGACGCTGGTACTCGATGAATCCTGTCGGCTTGCCCATTTCTATACGGTCTCCGGTTCCTTTTTCGCCAGCTCGCTGAGCACCCGGCGATACTCATGCGGCATCACCTTGACGAAACGCCGGCGATGGCGCTCCCAATCGTTCAGCACGCGTTGCGCCTGGCGGCTGTTGGTGTAGCGGTAATGCTTGTCGATCAGTCCCTTGAGGAGGACCTCATCGATCTCGCCCAAGTGCCGGACATCGACCTTGCCGTGGCTTTCCAGCTCGTCGCCGGCGTCGCTGCCCTGGCGCGCCAGCAACTCCTCCTCGACCGGTTCGAGCGACACCTGCGCCATGTTGCAGCGGGAGGCGAAGGTCCCCTCCTCATCGAAGACGTAGGCGACGCCGCCCGACATCCCGGCGGCGAAGTTGCGCCCCGTCATGCCGAGAACGATGACCGTGCCGCCGGTCATGTACTCGCAGCCATGATCGCCGACCCCCTCAACGACTGCGGTCGCACCCGAGTTGCGCACGGCAAAGCGCTCGCCCGCGACACCGGCGAAGAAGACTTCCCCTTCGGTCGCGCCGTAGAGGACGGTGTTGCCGACGATGATGTTGCTGCGGCTCTCACCACGGAAGCCGGCGCTCGGACGAACGATGATGCGCCCGCCCGAAAGACCCTTGCCGACGTAGTCGTTGGCCTCACCGACGAGGTCGAGGGTGACGCCGCGAGCCAGGAAGGCGCCGAAGGCCTGACCGGCAGTTCCCCGGAAGCGAATCTCGATCGTTCCGTCGGGCAGACCCGCTCGCCCGTACCGCTCGGCAATCCGCCCGGAGAGCATGGCGCCAACGGTGCGATTGATGTTGCGCAGCGGCAGATCGAGCGTGACGCGTTCGCCGTTGTCGATCGCCGGCCGGGCCAGGTCGATCAGTTGCCGGTCGAGCGCCTTCGCCAGTCCGTGATCCTGCTGCTCGCAATGGAAGACGGCAGCGCCTCTGGCGTTGGCCGGGCGATGGAAGATGCGGCTGTAATCGAGCCCCTTCGCCTTCCAATGGCTGATCCCGGGCTGCATGTCGAGCAGGTCGCTGCGCCCGATCAGGTCGTTGAAACGACGGATGCCGAGTTGCGCCATCAGCTCGCGGACTTCCTCGGCGATGAAGAAGAAGAAATTGACGACGTGCTCCGGCTGGCCGGAGAAGCGGCGGCGCAGAACCGGATCCTGCGTCGCGACGCCGACCGGGCAGGTGTTGAGGTGACATTTGCGCATCATGATGCACCCCTCGACCACCAGCGGCGCGGTCGCAAAACCGAACTCGTCGGCTCCCAGCAGCGCGCCGACGACGACGTCGCGCCCGGTCTTGATCTGTCCATCGACCTGCACCCGGACGCGGCCCCGCAATCCGTTGAGCACGAGCGTCTGTTGCGTCTCGGCGAGACCAAGCTCCCACGGCGAACCGGCATGCTTGATCGACGACTGCGGACTGGCGCCGGTACCGCCATCATGGCCAGCGATGACCAGATGGTCGGCCTTGGCCTTGGTGACTCCGGCGGCCACCGTGCCGACACCGACTTCCGAGACCAGCTTGACGCTGATCGATGCCTTCGGGTTTGCATTCTTGAGGTCGTGAATCAGTTGCGCCAGATCCTCGATCGAGTAGATGTCGTGGTGCGGCGGCGGCGAGATCAGGCCCACTCCCGGCACCGAATGGCGCAGGAAGCCGATGTACTCGGATACCTTGTGGCCCGGCAGCTGGCCGCCCTCGCCTGGTTTCGCACCCTGTGCCATCTTGATCTGCAGCTGGTCGGCGTTGACCAGGTACTCGGCGGTGACGCCGAAGCGCCCGGAGGCGACCTGCTTGATCGCCGAGCGCAGGCTGTCGCCCGGCTGCAACCGGTAGTCGCGCTCGATGCGCGACTTGCCAAGCACATCGGAAAGCATCTCGCCGCCCAGCAGGGTCCGGAAGCGCGCCGGATCCTCGCCACCTTCACCGGTGTTCGACTTGCCGCCGATGCGGTTCATCGCGATCGCCAACGTGCTGTGTGCTTCGGTCGAAATCGAACCGAGCGACATGGCACCGGTGGTGAAGCGCCTGACGATCTCTGTCGCCGCTTCGACCTCGGCGAGCGGCAGCGGCGGCTGTCCGGCCGGCTTCAGCTCGAACAGCCCGCGCAGCGTCATGTGGCGTTTGGTCTGTTCGTTGATCAGGCGGGCATACTCCTTGTAGCTCTCGTACCTGCCGCTGCGTGTCGAATGCTGCAGCTTGGCGATCGCTTCGGGAGTCCACATGTGCTCCTCACCGCGCACCCGGTAGGCATACTCGCCACCGGCGTCGAGCATCGTCGCCAGGACGGGATCGTTGCCGAAGGCCTGCAGGTGCAGACGGATCGCCTCCTCCATGACGTCGAAGACGTCGATGCCCTCGACCTGCGTCGAGGTGCCGGTGAAGTACTTGTCCACCATTCTCTTCTGCAGTCCGACGGCTTCGAAAATCTGCGCGCCGGTGTACGACATGTAGGTCGAGATGCCCATCTTGGACATGACCTTCAGGAGACCCTTGCCCACGCCCTTGACGAAGTGCTTGATCGCCTTGTCGCCCTTCACCGGATCGTTGCCCGCCATTTCCTGCAACGTTTCGAGCGCGAGGTAGGGGTGCACCGCTTCCGCCCCATATCCGGCGAGGACAGCGAAATGGTGCGTCTCGCGTGCGGCACCGGTCTCCACGACGAGACCGACGCGCGTCCGCAGCCCCTTCATCACCAAGTGCTGATGCACCGCCGAGGTGGCCAGCAGGGCGGGGATGGCGACATGCTCGGCGTCGAGCCGGCGATCGGAAACGATGAGGATGCTGGAACCCTTGTGCACATGGTCTTCCGCCTCGGCGCACAGCGAGGCCAGGCGCGCTTCGACCCCCTGCCGGCCCCAAGCCAGCGGATAGCAGATGTCGAGCTCGGCCGAGTGGAACTTGTTGCCGGTGTAGGTTGCAATCCGCCGCAGCTTCGCCATGTGGTCGAAATCGAGTACCGGCTGGGACACCTCGAGACGGTAGGGCGGATTGATCTCGTTGATGCCGAGCAGGTTCGGCTTGGGCCCGATGAACGAGACCAAGGACATCACCAGCTGTTCGCGAATCGGGTCGATCGGTGGATTGGTCACCTGCGCGAAGAGCTGCCGAAAATAATTGAACAGCGGCTTGCTGCGGTTCGAAAGAACGGCGAGTGGCGAATCGTTGCCCATCGAGCCTGTTGCTTCCTCGCCGGAGCCGGCCATCGGCTCGAGGATGAACTTGATGTCCTCCTGCGTGTAGCCGAAGGCCTGCTGCCGGTCGAGCAACGGCGTCGGATGGGCGCCTGCCGGAACCGCGTGCGGCGCCGGCAGTTCGTCGAGCTTGATGTTGATGCGGCCGAGCCAATCCTGGTACGGCCGGGCGCGGGCAAGCGTGTCCTTGAGTTCAGCGTCGTCGATGATCCGCCCCTGCTCGAGATCGATGAGGAACATCTTCCCCGGCTGCAAGCGCCATTTGCGGACGATCCGCTCCTCCGGTATCGGCAGCACGCCCGCCTCCGAGGCCATGACCACGAGATCGTCGTCAGTCACCAGGTAACGGGCCGGACGCAGGCCGTTGCGGTCGAGCGTGGCGCCGATCTGGCGGCCATCGGTGAAGGCGACCGCAGCCGGTCCATCCCAGGGTTCGATCATCGCTGCATGGTACTTGTAGAACGCGCTGCGCTTCTCGTCCATCAGGGTGTGCGACTCCCACGCCTCGGGAATCAGCATCATCATCGCATGCGCCAGCGAGTAGCCGCCCATCACCAGCAGTTCCAGCGCATTGTCAAACGATGCCGAATCCGACTGGCCAGGGTAGATCAGCGGCCAGATCTTCTCGAGGTCGCCCGCCAGCAACGGCGACGACGTCCCTTTCTCGCGTGCGCGCATCCAGTTGTAATTGCCGCGCAGGGTGTTGATCTCGCCGTTGTGCGCGATCATCCGGAACGGGTGCGCCAACCTCCAGGTCGGGAAGGTATTGGTCGAAAAGCGCTGATGAACCAGCGCCATTGCCGAGACGCAGCGGGGATCCCGCAGGTCGGCGTAATACTCGCCAACCTGGTTGGCGAGCAGCAGGCCCTTGTAGACGACCGTCCGCGCCGACATCGACGGCTGGTAGAACTCCTTGCCGTGCTTCAGGCCCAAGGCTCCGATGGCGTTCGCCGCCCGACGGCGGATGACGTACAGCTTGCGCTCGAGGGCATCGGTGACCATGACATCGGCACCGCGGCCGACGAAGATCTGGCGAATCACCGGCTCGCGTGCGCGCACCGTCGGCGACATCGCCATGGAATGATCGACGGGCACGTCTCGCCAGCCGAGCACCACTTGGTGTTCGGACCGCACGGCACGTTCGATCTCCTCCTGACAGGCCAGACGCGACGCCGATTCCTGCGGCAGGAACACCATGCCGACTCCATAGTCGCCAGCCGGCGGCAGTTCGATATCCTGCTTCGCCATCTCGGCGCGATAGAAATCGTCGGGAATCTGGATCAGGATGCCGGCGCCATCGCCCATCAAGGGGTCGGCACCGACCGCTCCGCGATGATCGAGGTTCTTCAGGATCAGGAGGCCCTGCTCAATGATCGAGTGACTCTTCTTGCCCTGGATATGCGCGACGAAACCGACGCCGCATGCATCGTGCTCGTTGGCCGGGTCGTAGAGACCCTGCCCTTCAGGTATGGCGGAATCCATCACTCTCGAATCCTCACAAAACTGGGACGGCAAGCGAACCGCATTGCTCGCAACAGCCGTCCTCTCGGGTACGACGCGGCCGTTCCGGCCACTCCGCGCGACCCGCGACTATACTCGGAAAGCACCGTCGAGACAAGATGCTGCACCGCACCAACGGGGGGCACACTGGCGATGCTGGTGCACCACGATGGGGCATCAACAGCAGCAACGGCTGCGGCAATGCGTGACTCGGGCGGTCAGCGATCGGAGAAGCAAGATGCGTGCCGTCATCCTGCCAGGTTGGGCCGTGTCGGTGTCGTGGTTGCGCAAGAGCGGCCGATTCGCAATGCTCGGTCTCAGCCACGGCGCCGCTGCGGGTGCTCAAAGGCGGCACGGCTTGCCGCCGTATGCGCGGCGGCGCGTGTTGCGCCGGCGCCGCTGCGGGCGGTCGTCGTCGAGACAGCCGGGACGACTCGGCCATGCGGTGCCCAGCGCATGGTAAATTTGGCTTTACGCTTGTGGTAAGCTGGCACGCGGAGGCATGGGCGATGCTGCAGCCTTTCCCACAACAGCCGACATGGGTGAGGCGGCAGCCGCGACCGACGGCAGCAACAGGATGCGATGTCGAGGCGGGATCGTTTTCGACGGGGCAGGTGTGGCTCTTTGGGGGACCAGCCGCGGGCGGGATGCGGACCGGTCTTTTTGAATGCGTGGACTCGAAGAACGAGCAACGAGTAATGGAGGACTGAATGCCAATGAAAATCGGGGTGCCGAGGGAAACGGCACCGGGGGAAAGACGGGTCGCCACCGTACCAGAAGTCGTCGAGAAGTTGATCAAGCTGGGCTTCACCGTTGCCGTGGAATCCGGCGCCGGCGAGCAGGCAAACGTTTCCGACGAGGATTACCGTGCCGCGGGTGCGGAGATCGTCACCACCGCGGCCGACCTGTGGGCTTCGTCGGACATCGTCTTCAAGGTCCGCGGCCCATCGAGCGAAGAAGTTGGGCTGCTGCGTGAGGGCGGGACACTCGTCAGCTTCATCTGGCCGGCACAGAATCCCGAGCTGTTGCAGCAGTTGGCGGCGCGCAAGGCCACGGTCCTCGCGATGGACAGCGTACCGCGCATTTCGCGGGCGCAGAAGCTCGACGCCCTGAGTTCGATGGCGAACATCGCCGGCTACCGCGCGGTGATCGAGGCGGCACATCATTTCGGCCGCTTCTTTACCGGCCAGATCACCGCCGCCGGCAAGGTACCGCCGGCCAAGGTGTTCGTCATCGGTGCCGGTGTCGCCGGCCTGGCGGCGATCGGTGCTGCCTCGGGACTGGGCGCGATCGTTCGCGCCAACGACACCCGGCCGGAAGTGGCGGATCAGGTCAAGTCGATGGGTGGCGAGTTCGTCGCGGTCGACTATCAGGAGGAGGGTTCCGGAGTAGGCGGCTACGCCAAGGTGATGAGCGAAGGTTTCCAGAAGGCGCAGCGTGCGACCTTCGCCAAGCAGGCGAAGGAGGTGGACATCATCATCACGACAGCTTTGATTCCGGGCAAGCCGGCGCCGCGGCTGATCACCGCCGAGATGGTGCAGTCGATGAAGCCGGGCAGCATCATTGTCGACATGGCGGCCGAACAGGGTGGCAACTGCGAGCTCACCGAACCGGGCAAGGTCGTCGTCAGGCACGGAGTGACGATCATCGGCTATTCCGACCTGCCAAGCCGCCTGTCCAAGCAGTCGAGCACCCTCTACGCCACCAACCTCTTCCGGCTGAGCGAGGAACTGTGCAAGGGCAAGGACGGTACGATCGACGTGAACATGGATGACGAAGTGATCCGTGGCACGACGGTCATCAAGGAGGGCACCATCACCTGGCCGCCGCCGGCTCCGACGCTGTCCATGGCGCCAGCGGCAGCCCCGGCGGCCGCACCCGCGGCCAAGCCCGCGGCCAAGTCGCACGGCCATGGCAAGGGCGGGTCTACGGCCTCGAGCACCGCCGTCGGCCTGCTCTTCGCTGCCGGCGCGCTGATCTTCTGGGGCATCGGTGCCGGCGCACCGGCAGCCTTCCTCGGCCACTTCACGGTTTTCGTCCTCGCCTGCTTCGTCGGCTACATGGTGGTCTGGAATGTCACGCCCGCCCTGCACACACCGCTGATGAGCGTCACCAACGCGATCAGCAGCATCATCGCGATTGGCGCGCTGATCCAGATCGCACCGCCATTGGCAGAGGGAGTTGCACGTCCCGAGGAGTGGATTCGCTGGCTCGCGGTCGGCGCCATCGTTCTGGCGACGATCAACATGTTCGGCGGTTTCGCCGTCACCCAGCGCATGCTGGCAATGTTCCGCAAATAGGAGACGACGATCATGTCCGAAAGCCTGGCAACCGTTTCCTATCTCGGTGCAACCATCCTCTTCATTCTTTGCCTCGGCGGCCTGAGCCACCCCGAGACGTCTCGCCGCGGCAATCTCTACGGCATCATCGGCATGACCATCGCCGTTCTCGCAACGGTCTTCGGTCCGCGCGTCGGCGCCGCCGGCTACGCCTGGATCATCGCCGCGATGGTGGCGGGCGCGGGCATCGGTGTCTATGCCGCGCGCACGGTGCAGATGACGCAGATGCCCGAACTCGTCGCGCTGATGCACAGCCTGGTCGGCCTCGCGGCAATGCTCGTCGGCTTCGCCAACTACATCGACCCGGCGGCCTCGGCGCAAATGACCGGCGCCGAAAAAACCATCCACGAGATCGAGATCTACGTCGGCATCCTGATCGGTGCCGTCACCTTCTCCGGCTCGGTGATCGCCTTTGGCAAGCTGTCCGGCAAGATCTCCGGCAACCCGATGTTGCTGCCGGGGCGCCACTGGATCAACCTGGCCGGACTGCTGGTGGTGATCTGGTTCGGACGCGAGTTCATCAACGCCCACTCGCTGAGCGAAGGCATGCTGCCGCTGGTGGTGATGACCGCCATCGCGCTGCTCTTCGGGATCCACATGGTGATGGCAATCGGCGGCGCCGACATGCCGGTCGTCGTCTCGATGCTCAACAGCTACTCCGGCTGGGCCGCGGCAGCCACCGGCTTCATGCTCTCGAACGATCTGCTGATCGTCACGGGCGCGCTGGTCGGCTCGAGCGGTGCGATTCTCTCGTACATCATGTGTGCGGCGATGAACCGTCACTTCATCAGCGTCATCGCCGGTGGCTTCGGCACCACCGGCGGCACGCCAGCTGCAGCCGGAGCGCAACCGGCAGGTGAAGTGGTCGCGGTAACCGCCGCCGACACGGCGGAACTGCTGCGCGAAGCGAAGAACGTCATCATCGTTCCCGGTTACGGCATGGCCGTCGCGCAGGCGCAGCATACCGTTTACGAGATCACCAAGCTGCTGCGCGAAAAGGGTGTCAATGTCCGTTTCGGCATCCATCCGGTGGCAGGGCGCATGCCAGGGCACATGAACGTGCTGCTGGCCGAGGCCAAGGTACCCTACGACATCGTTCAGGAAATGGACGAGCTCAACGACGACTTCCCGCAGACCGACGTCGCGATGATCATCGGCGCCAACGATATCGTGAACCCGGGAGCACAGGACGACCCGAACAGCCCGATCGCCGGCATGCCGGTGCTCGAAGTCTGGAAGGCCAAGACCTCGATCGTCATGAAGCGCAGCATGGCTTCGGGCTATGCGGGCGTCGACAACCCGCTTTTCTACAAGGAGAACAATCGAATGCTGTTCGGTGATGCGAAGAAGATGCTGGATGAAGTCCTGGCGTCGCTGAAGAGCTGAGCCGCTGGCCTCTCCAACAGAGGCCGAGACGAACAGACGCCCGCTCGCGCGGGCGTCTGTTCTGTGATGGCTGCCTCCTGGCCGACCTCGCCCCTCCCTTCGGCCGAACCGGTTGGAGCACCCGTCGAAGCCTTGGCAACACCCGGGCACAGGAAGCCTCGGGTGCAATCGGAAGTGCGACTGACGCCGGGGCGAGGTGGTTGGCGGTGGCATTCGGCACTAGACAATTGGGCGGAGGTGGGGTAAATAGTGATGGGTTACTTCACCTTGGAGCGAGACCCATGACAGAAAGGTGGTCGGAAATGGAGGGGCGACTCAAGCCGAGTCGGGGTTTGGAAGAGCGGTTTAGAGATCATCCCGAGCTCCAAGCCAAGATCGAGTCGTTGCTGGCGGTGGTCGAGAATGCGGCCGGCGATGTTGAGAAGGCGGCGGAGGCGGAGCGGCGGGTGACGGAGGAATTGCGGCAGTTGGGCAACGAAGCGTTGCACGGCTGGGCGCGACGGCAAGCGCAGCGGAAGGAAGAAGAGGTGGCGCAACAACCGGGCGTGCAGCGGAAGGAAAAAAAACGTCTATTGGCAGACCCGGTACGGACAGATCGAAGTAGCGGAGCAGGTCTTCCGGCAAGGGACGCGCGGGCCGGAGATCCGGCCATTCACGCGTTCGGCGGAGGTGGTCTGCCGGGGCTGCTCGGAGCCGCTGCAGCGAGCGATCGTTGATTTCGGGGCGGACGCGCCCGCGGCGCGCATTCCGCAGAAGCTGAAAGAGCACTACGGTATCGAGGTGTCCGCCAGTACGTGCTGGCCGATCGTCTTGCGGCATGCCGCGACGATCGACGAGCGCCCGAAAGCGGCGGCAAAAATCCCGGCACGAGACGGCGTAGAGCAGTTGATCGGCGAGATCGATGGGAGCATGATTCCCGTCGTGGAGACGGCCGAATCGGACGACCAGAGCGCGAAAGTGGACCGCCGCAAGACCCGCCGGGTGGGCTGGAGGGAAGCGCGTTTGAGTCTGGTCCATGCGCCGGGCTCCGTCACCCCGGTGTTCGGCGCCACCGTGGGCCCGCCCGACCAGGTCGGAGAGACGCTGTTGCGCACGGCGGTTCAGGCCGGACTGGGGCGTAAGACCAAGGTCCATGCGGTCAGCGACGGCGCCGCATGGATTGCGGATCAGGTGAGTGAGCAATTCGGACTGCAAGGCCACTTTCTCGTCGATTTCTACCATGTCTGTGACTACCTGACGGCCGCAGGGGACACGATCGCCGGCACGGCGGCGAGGGCTTGGCTGGAAACGCAGAAGGATCGGCTGAAACAGAACCGCCTCCAGGACGTCGTCGAGGAACTGCAGCGATTCGTCGAGGACGACACCGTTCCCGATGCCAACGCCCCGGTGCGCGCGGCGCATCGCTATCTCACCAATCGCCCGGGACAGTTCAACTATCAAGACGCGCTCGTGGCCGGGCTGCCAATAGGGTCCGGCGAAATCGAAAGCGCACACCGTTACGTCATCCAGGACCGTCTCAAGCGGGCCGGCGCTTGGTGGAAACTGAAAAACGCCAAGCACATGCTGGCGCTGCGTGTCTGCCGCGCCAACCAGGAGTGGGACCGCTATTGGCAGTCCACACGTCAACAGGCCGCCTGATCCACAGTCGCACTTCCGATTGCACCCGGAAGCCTCGCCGCATTTCCGGATGTCGTTGGACATCTGATAGAATCATCGCGAAACTCGACTGGCGTCGCAACCAGCCATCCTTTATCGAGGGGGTACCATGGAGGTAAGAGAAGTTCTGCAGGTCAAGGATTCCGCTCTTTTTGCCGTACATCCGGACTCACCGCTGTCCGAGGCCGTCATCATGATGGCTGACAACGACATCGGCTCGGTGATCGTCATGGACGGAGGCAAGCTGGCAGGGATGCTGACCTTTCGCGAAGTGCTCCTGATCCTGGCCAAACGCCAGACCGAGCGTCGCGTCGGGCCGACGCCACCGATCGCCGAAATCCTCGTCGTCGAAGCGATGGACCGAAATCCACCGACGGCACATCCCGACATGGACGTCGACGAACTCCGCCGCATGATGGTCGACTCGCACACGCGCTATGTGCCGGTGATGGAGGAGGAAACGATCGTCGGCATCGTCTCCTTTCATGACGTCGCCAAGGCGGTGCTCGAGGAGCGGAACATGGAGAACAAGCTGCTCAAGGCCTACATCAAGGACTGGCCAGCGCCCTGAGCGGCGGATCCGCAACAGACCGCGATTCGACCGGGCAGGTGCCTTTCAGCCTTCATCGACGCAAAACAAGCGCCGGTGCTCGCGGATCGCGTAGCGGTCGGTCATCCCGGCAATGTAATCGGCGACCCGGCGCGCCGGCGCCGCATCGGCCGGCGCTTGGTATTGCGGCGGCAGCATACGGACATCCGAGGTGAAGGCAAGGAACAGATCACTGACGATTCGCCGCGCCTTGCTGGCCATGCGACGGACCTGGTAGTGCTCATAGAGATGGGCGCGCAGGAAACGCTTCAGGTTCCGCTGTGCTGCACCCAGGTTTTCGGAGAAGGCAACCAGTTCTGGCGCTCGCCGCACCGCAGCGATGTCGGTCGGCTGATGCACGGCGATGTTCCTGGCGGTGGCTGCAATCAGGTCGCAGACCAGAGCATTGATCATTCGCCGGATCGTCTCATGGATCAGACGGCGCCCGAGAAGCCCCGGATACTGCCTGCGGACATCCGCAGCGTGCTCGGCGAAGAGTGGCACCTCGGCCAGTTGCTCCAGAGTGATCAGTCCAGCGCGTAGCCCATCGTCGACATCGTGGTTGTTGTAGGCGATTTCGTCGGCCAGGTTGCAGACTTGCGCTTCCAGGGAAGGCTGCGTGCCACTGATGAAGCGCTCGCCCAATTCGCCGAGAAGGCGCGCGTTTTCCCGCGAACAATGCTTGACGATCCCTTCGCGCGTTTCGAAGCACAAATTGAGACCGTCGAACGCGGCGTAACGCTCCTCGAGCAAGTCGACCGTCCGCAGGCTCTGCAGATTGTGCTCGAAGCCCCCGTGCGCACGCATGCACTCGTTGAGGGCGTCTTGGCCGGCGTGACCGAATGCGGTGTGGCCGAGGTCGTGTGCCAGTGATATGGCTTCGACGAGGTCTTCGTTGAGCCGCAACGCGCGCGCGATGCCGCGGGCGATCTGTGCCACCTCGAGGGTGTGGGTCAGGCGGGTGCGAAAAAGGTCGCCTTCGTGGTTGACGAAGACCTGCGTCTTGTACTCGAGCCGCCGGAAGGCAGTCGAGTGAACGATGCGATCGCGGTCGCGCTGGAATTCGGTGCGCTGGACCGGGGCCGAGTCCCTATGCCGCCGGCCGCGCGAGTTGGCCTCGCTGGCCGCGTAGGGCGCCAGCTCATGCATGCGCCGTACGTTCGGCGATCGCCTGGCGCACCTGGGCCAGCGGTGCCTGGTCGGTCAGCACGGCGTGCCCGAGTCGCTGCAGCAGGACCAGCCGCGAGCGGCCGTCGTGCACCTTCTTGTCGTGCTGCATGAGCTCCAGGTAGCGCTCGACGCTCAGCATCGGGCCGGCCACCGGCAAACCGGCGCGCTGCAGCAGCTGCTCGACCCGGGCGAGGTCGTGACGGTCGATCCAGCCGAGTTGATGCGACAGTTGCGCCGCCATCATCGTACCTGCAGCGACAGCTTCACCGTGCAGCCACTCGCCGTAGCCGACACCGGTCTCGATCGCATGCCCGAAGGTATGACCCAGGTTGAGCAGGGCCCGCTCGCCGGCTTCACGCTCATCCGCGGCGACGACCTCGGCCTTGTTGCGGCAGGAGGCGGCGACCGCGGTCGCCAAGGCCGCCGGCTCGCGTGCCAGCACGCGCTCAAGGTTCAGCTCGAGCCACTCGAGGAACGGCAGATCCCGGATCAGCCCGTACTTGATAACCTCGGCGAGACCGGCGCGCAGTTCGCGGTCGCACAAGGTCGTCAGGGTATCGGTATCCGCCAGCACCAGTCGCGGCTGGTGGAAGGCACCAATCATGTTCTTTCCCTGCGGGTGGTTGATCGCCGTCTTGCCACCAACCGATGAGTCCACCTGCGCCAGCAGGGTGGTCGGCACCTGGACGAACGGCATGCCGCGCTGGAAGCAGGCCGCAGCAAAGCCGGCGACATCACCGACAACGCCGCCGCCCAGAGCGATCAGCGTTGTCGAGCGTTCGCAGCGGCCTGCAATGAGCGCGTCGAAGATCGAGTTCAGGGTTCGCCAGTCCTTGACCGCCTCGCCATCGGGCAAGACGACCTCGACCACCTCGACGCCGGCTTGCAGCAGCGGATCGGCCAATCGCCGCAGGTACAGCGGCGCCACGGTCGTGTTGCTGACGATGGCCGCCTTCTTCTGACGCAACGAGGGCAGCAGCAGGTCGGGGCGGTCGAGCAGTGCACGGCCGACGTGGATGGGGTAGGAGCGATCTCCCAGTGCAAGCGTCAGCGTTTCCATGCTTCACCCTCTTCCTTGAGCAGCAGATTGAGAATCGCCTGCGGCGTGATGTGGCTGCCGGAGATGGTCACATCCGCCACCTCGCGGTAAAGCGGGTCGCGCTGCGCAAGCAGTTCGCGCAGCTTCTGCCGCGGATCGCTGACCTGCAGCAGTGGCCGCTTGCGGTCGTGACGAGTCCGTTCGTGGAGCGTGTGCAGCGGCACGTCGAGATAGACCACCGTGCCGCTCGAGCGCAGCGCCAGCCGGTTTTCCGGTCGGAGGACGGAGCCGCCACCGGTGGCCACGACATGCTGTCTGAGCTCGGCCAACTCGGCGATGAGTTGCGCTTCGCGCTTGCGGAAACCGTCCTCGCCTTCGATTTCGAAGATGGTAGCCAGACTGACGCCGGTACGCTCCTCGACTTCATGATCGGAGTCGAGGAAGCGGTAGCCGAGGCGCTTGGCGAGGGCCTTGCCGACGGTCGTCTTGCCGGCCCCCATGAGGCCGACGAGATAGATGTTGCGGGTTTGTTCCTGGAGTCTCACCGCGCCATTCTAACGCAAGCGTGCCGCGCTGCCCCTCGACGCAAGAGGCCGGCTGGCGCCGGCCTCGTCGTCCCTGTCCGGAAGCTCTGCCTAGCGCAACGACAGGTGCTCGGTGACGATCCGCGGTGTGATGAAAACCAGCAGTTCGGTCTTGTCGTCGATGATCTCGCGGTTCTTGAAGAGGAAACCGATGTACGGCAGATCGCCGAGGAAGGGTATGCGCTGCACGTTGTTGCGCGTCACCTGCTCGAAGATGCCGCCGATGACGACCGTGCCACCATTCTCGACCAGCACCTCGGTCTTCACGTGCTTGGTGTCGATCGCCACGCCAGCGCCCGTCGACAGGCGGGTGTTCGGGGTATCCTTGTTGACGTCCAACTCCATGGCAACCTTGCCGTCCGGTGTGATGTGCGGCTTGACCTTCAGCGACAGCACCGCCTTGCGGAAGGAAACACTGGTCGCACCGGAACTCGTCGCCTGCTGGTACGGTATCTCCTGACCCTGTTCGATGATCGCCTCGACCCCGTTGGCGGTCATTACCCGCGGGCTGGAGATGACCCTGCCACGGCCATCGGACTCGAGGGCCGAGATTTCCGTCGCGAGAAACTGGGTCAAGGCGTTGTTGAAGAGGAGGAACGAGAAAGTGCCGGCGGTTCCGGAACGTGGCGTCGCGGGCAGATTGACCGCCGTTTCCT
This sequence comes from Accumulibacter sp., assembly GCF_036625195.1. Taxonomy (NCBI): domain Bacteria; kingdom Pseudomonadati; phylum Pseudomonadota; class Betaproteobacteria; genus Candidatus Accumulibacter; species Accumulibacter sp. Next base: position 1,394,439 of record NZ_JAZKUG010000001.1, on the reverse strand, counting down.
GTTGCAGGTTACCCCTGATCGCCGTCGAATCGCCGCCGATCCGGACCGCGCCATCGGGGAAGACCTGTCTGAAGCCCAGGCGGACCCCAAGGTTCTTGGCAAAGCTGTCGCCAGCCTCGACGATCCGCGCTTCGATCATCACCTGTCGCGTAGGCACGTCGACCTTGGCGATCATGGCCCGCACCTCGGCCAGCCGGCCAGGGGTGTCCTTGACGAACATCATGTTCGAGCGTTCGTCGAGGAGCGCGCTGCCGCGCTTCGACAGCAGCGTCTGCTTTGGATCGATCAGCAGCCTCTGCACGGCTTCGGCCTTGATGTAGTTCATCTGGAAGCTCTCGGTCTGCAGCGGTTCGAGATCGCCGATCTGCGCCTGCGATTCGAACTCGAGCTTCTCCTTGGTGGCGATCTCCTCGCGCGGCGCAATCAGGATCACATTGCCGTTCTTGCGCATGTCGAGACCCTTCTGCTGCATGATGATGTCCAGTGCCTGATCCCAGGGAACATCCTTGAGGATCAGGGTGATCGAGCCACCGACCGAATCACTGATCACCATGTTCATGCCGGTGAACTCGCCGATCACCTGCAGCAGGCGGCGGACATCGACATTCTGGAAGTTCAGTGACAGTTTCTCGCCCCGGTAGCCACCACGCGAACCCTGCACCAGCTTGTTCGGATCCTCGATGATCGGTTTCACCTCGATGACGAACTGGGTGTCGCTCTGGTAGGCGTTGTGCTCCCAGAGTCCACGCGGGGTGATCGTCATGCGCGTGTCGGCCCCCTTCTGGACCGTGTTGACCGCCAGTACGGGGGTTGCAAAATCGGTCACATCGAGCTTCTTGCGCAGCGTTGGGGGGACATTCACGCGCACGAAATCGACCACCAGATTCTTGCCTTCGTGCCGGATATCGATGCCGGCGTTGGGATCCGTGAGGTCAACGGTAATCCGCCCCTCGCCATCCTTGCCGCGGCGGAAGACGATCGCCCGGATGCTGTTGCCGACATCACTGGCGCTCGCCTTGGCAAAATGCTCGACGGCCTGCGTGCTGTCCGGCGTCGCAGCCGGAACCATCGCCAGCACGAGGCTCTTGCCGTCGATACTCGCTTCGTAGGACATCGCACGATTGAGGTTGAGGACGACACGCGTTCGACCCTCGGCCTGGACGATGTTGGCGCTCTTCAGATCGCCTTCGTTGAAGGTCTGGCTCGATTTTCCGAGGGCATTGACCGTATTCGGGAAGTCGAGTGCGATGCGCGCCGGCTTGGCGACGCTGAAGGCTGGCGGCAGCGCCTGCAGGGGCTCCCTGAAGTTCAGCTTGACGTTGACCACCGGGCCCTGCTGCAGCACATTCATCGACTCGATGGCGTTTGGCGCCGCCTCCTGGGCAGTGGCAACGCCTACGAGCAGCGACAGGGCGCCCATCAGGCCGGGCAGCCAATGTTTGATCCGTTTCATCTACCTTGCTCCCTTTTCCTGCAGCATCAGGGTGCTCGTCCGCTCGACCCAGTCACCTGCCGAGTCCTGAACGAGTTCCCGCAACGTGATCTCGGACTCGGTCACGCCAACGACGACGCCGAAATTCTGTCCCATGTAGTTGCCGATCTTGACTTGGTGCAGCGCGCCCTCGACCTGCACGATCGCGAAGGAAACCTTGTTCCTCGTGATCACCCCAACATACTTGAGTGACTCGAGAGGATAGAGCTCCAGAGGCTCTTTCGGCCGATCGAGATCCGGCCGAAAACCGCCGCCACTCTTCTTGTCCGCCACGCCCATCTTGGCGACGGCGAACGGTTCGGTAAGATTGCCCACGTCATAGGGGACCGGTTCGTAAGGCTGCACCACCGGCAACGGTGGGATGTTCGGTTTGACACCCGCAGCGGCCGTCTTCATCCACTCGCGAAGTTCCTCCTGGTCATTGTCGGCACAGCCGCCAACTGCCACGGCACTCAGGAGAATCAAGGGCAGTATGCGTCTCATTTGCCGGCCTTCGCTGCATCAGCCGCCTTCTTGCGGTTCGCCGCCAGTTCCTCTTCGTCCAGATAGCGGAAGGTTTTCGTCGTCGCATCCATCACCAGACTGCCGTCCTTGCTCTGTTGATTGGTACTGATCGCGATGTTGTTCAGGGTGACGATGCGAGACAGCTTGCCGATGTCACCAGCAAACGCTCCGAAATCGTGGTACGTGCCGGTCAGACGAACGGTGATCGGCAGCTCGGCGTAGAAATCCCGGACCTGCTCGGCACCCGGTTTGAAGAGATCGAACTGCAACCCCCTGCCCATACCGGCCTGGTTGATTTCGACCAGCAGCGACTCGACCTCGGCCTTGTTCGGCAACTGCTTCAGCAGGGCCCCGAAGGCCAGATCAATTTCGCTCAGGCGCTGCACGTAGAGATCGAGGTTGACTGCCTGAGCTTTCTTTCTGACGTACTCGTCGCGCAGTCGCAGTTCGGCCTCCTGCTTCTCGCGCAACGAAACCAGCTGATCATCCCAGTAGAACCACCACCCCGCCAGCAGAATCATCAGGAAGAGGACGACCAGGACCGTGGCACGCGGTGCGACCGGCCAGGCGCCGACGTCACGCGGATTCAGGTTCTGAAAGTCGCCGATGATTCGCTGAAAGTCAATGCTCGCAAGAGACCTCGCCATCACTTCGCTCCCTTTTGCTCAACCGGGGTCCGCTTCAGCGACGCGTTCATGGCAAACTCGTTGAGCCGCCTCTTGTCGACGGTCACTGCCTTGATTTCCAGTAGTTCCGGCTTCTCGAGCCAGGGCGAAGCCTCGATGTTGCGCATCAGGGTCGACACGCGGGCGCTGGACTGCGCCCAACCAACCATGTGGATGCGTTGTCCCTCCTGCTTCAGCGCCTTGAGGTAAACCCCCTCGGGCATCTGCTTGGCCAGTTCGGTCAGCAGACGCACGGCTTCGGCACGGTCGCGCTGCAGCGCCTCGATGGTCTCCTTCCGTTTGAGCAGCGCCTCGGTCTGTTGCTTGAGGCGCTTGATCTGGTCGATCTCCTTGTCGAGAACGGCGATTTCCTTCTTGAGAAAGTCGTTCTTGGCCTCCTGATTGGCGATGTAGCCGGCGATTATCGAATACACCAGAACGGCGATCAACAGGGCCAGCACCGTCACCAGCCCGAGCAAGGCGTAGAACTGCTGCCGCCGCGCACGGCGCTTTTCTTCCCTGTGGGGCAGGAGATTGATGCGTATCATTCGTCGAATCTCCGCAGCGCCAGGCCGCATGCCACCATCAGCGACGAAGCGTCGGCCAACAGGCTCTTCTCGCGGATGCGATCGGAAAGCACCATGCCGGCAAATGGGTTGGCGATGACGGTGTTTATCTGCGTCCGCGATGCAACCACCTGGTCGATACCGTGAATCACGGCGCAACCGCCCGCGAGGACGATGTGGTTGACCTGATTGAACTGGGTGGACGTGAAGAAGAACTGCAGCGCGCGCGACAGTTCGAGTGCGAGCGCTTCGAGAAATGGTCGCAGCAGTTCGGTTTCGTACTTCTCCGGCAGGCTGTTGCGACGTTTTTCGCCTTCCGCTTCCTCGAAGGTCATGTTGAACAGACGAGCGATGTCCTGCGTCAACTGGTTGCCGCCGAAAGCCTGCTCGCGTGCGTAGATCTGCTGGTCATTGCGCAGCACCGTCAGGTTCATGACGTTGGCGCCGACGTCGACGAGAGCGATGATCTGCCCTTTGCCGCCTTCGGGAAGCGTCGCCTCGACCAACTGAAAGGCGGAAAGGACCGCGTAGGACTCCACGTCGAGGACGCGCGGTTTCAGGCCGGCCGACTCGGCGACGGCGACGCGGTCTTCGACCTTCTCCTTTCGCGATGCAGCGATGAGGACCTCGATCTCGTCCGGCGACGACGGAGCCGGGCCAATCACCTGGAAATCGAGGTTGACCTCGTCCAGTGCAAAAGGAATGTACTGGTTGGCCTCCGACTCGACGAGCAACTCGAGTTCCGCCTCGCGCTGGCCAGCGGCGACGATGATCTTCTTGGTGATGACATGCGAAGCCGGCAGCGCAATCGCCACCTGTCGTGTCGATGTGGCCAGTTTCTTCCATGCCCGCCGCACGGATTCGGCCGCAGCCTCGAGGTTCACGATGTTGCCGTCGGAGACGACATCGCGCTGCAGGGTCTCGATTGCGTAACGCTCGACGCGGTATCCCCCCTTGCCGTCACTCGCCAGCTCGACCATCTTCACCGATGAAGAACTGATGTCCAGCCCAATCAGGGAGCGAGCCTTCGGATTGAATATCGAAAGATCAAGCGTCAAAACTGTACCCCTTGCCCAAAAAACCCTTGAATAATTTACAGTTAGCGTACTTATAGATATTCTACTTTAGATGCTAACAACAACACTGCAGGGTGTAAAGCGATTTCTCCCCGATCTATCCCGGCCTGTCGCGAATCGACAACGATCGGCGCACCGCGGCCGGAGCACGGCCAGACGGGCACGGGCGGGCAGCATCGCGCCGGCAAGCCAGGCCCACCTGCCGTGATGCCACGCTGATCGCAGACGTTCGGGTGGCGTGCGTCCGCACGCCACTCGCCCGGCCCGAAGTTTGGCACGGAACGCCCGGCGCCGCTTGGGCGCAAGAGAACCGCGCGCGCGGCGGCAACCTCGCGGCCGCTACCTTCCAATATAATGTCGGCCTGTGGAAAATCCCTGCCGGAACCTCTCTTGCCTACTGCTCTCCGCTGGCTGCTCTATCCTCTGGTCGTCGTTCTCGGACTTGCCGCAATCGCCGCTGCGATGGTGGCCGTCGTACTGAGCTTGGCTTACCCGAATCTGCCGTCACTCGAAATCCTGACCGACTATCGACCGAAGATCCCCTTGCGTGTGTTCACCGCAGACGGTCATTTGCTTGGCGAGTTCGGCGAGGAACGGCGAGCCGTGGTCAGCATCCAGGACGTGCCTGCCGTCCTGAAGCAGGCCGTGCTTGCCGCCGAGGATGAGCGCTTCTATCAGCACGGGGGTGTCGATACGCTTGGCGTGCTGCGCGCGCTGCATGCCAACCTGGTCGGCGGCGGCAAGCGCCAGGGCGCGTCGACCATTACCCAGCAGGTGGCGCGGAACTTCTTCCTGTCATCGGAGAAGACCTACACGCGCAAGCTCTATGAGGCGCTGCTTTCGTTCAAGATCGAAAGGAACCTGAGCAAGGATCAGATCTTCGAGCTCTACCTCAACCAGATCTTCCTCGGACAGCGGGCCTACGGCTTTGCCGCCGCTGCGCATATCTATTTCGGCAAACAACTGGGCGAACTGACCCTTGCCGAAGCGGCAATGCTCGCCGGGCTCCCTAAGGCGCCGTCCGCCTACAATCCAATCGTCAACCCGCGGCGCGCGCGCATCCGACAGGAGTATGTCCTGCGCCGGATGCGCGACCTGGGGTTCATCAGCGAGGCGCAGCACGACGCCGCCCTGGCGCAGGCGCTGGTACTGCGGCGCGAAAGCAACACCACGCCCATCCACGCCGAATTCGTCACTGAAATGGCCCGCCAGATCGCCGCCGAGAGATTTCCCGATGACGTATACACACGTGGACTGCGTGTCTTTACGACGATCCAAAAGGACGATCAGGAAGCCGCCTATGCCAGCGTGCGCCGGAACATCCTCGATTACGATCGCCGGCACGGATATCGCGGTGCCGAAGCCTACGTCGACCTGGCGGGAATCAAGTCCGACACCGACGAAGCACTGGAGGAACTGCTGCTCGAGTATCAGGAGAGCGAGGACCTGCAACCGGCCATCGTCCTGCAGGCCGACGCCAGGAAGCTGCGGGCCTTCCGTCGCGGCGGCGACGTCATCAGCATTACCGGTGAGGGTCTGAAGTTCGCGGCAAGAATGCTGGACGACCAGGCGCCGCCCAACAAGCGTCTGCGCCGCGGTGCGATCATCCGCGTGCAGACCGACGACAAGGGAAACTGGCGCATCGCCCAGATGCCGGAAGTCGAGGGAGCCTTCCTGGCGGCGGACCCGACGGACGGTGCCATCCGCGCGCTGGTTGGCGGCTTCGACTTCCAACGCAACAAGTTCAACCACGTGACCCAGGCTTGGCGGCAGCCGGGGTCGAGTTTCAAGCCCTTCATCTACTCCGGCGCTCTGGAGCGCGGCTTCACCCCCGCTTCGATCGTCAATGACGAACCGATCAGCTTCCCGGCGACGCTGACCGGCAGCCAGGCCTGGGAACCGAAGAACTACGATGGGCGCTATGAAGGTCCGATGCGGCTGCGCACGGCGCTGGCCAAGTCGAAGAACATGGTCTCGATCCGCGTGCTCCAGGCCAGCGGTGTCCGCTTCATCCAGGACTACATCACCCGCTTCGGCTTTGACGCGAAGAAGCACCCCCCATACCTGACCATGGCGCTCGGCGCAGGCTCGGTCACGCCGTGGGAGATGGTCGCCGCCTATGCCGTGTTCGCCAATGGTGGCTACCGCATCCGGCCGTACATCGTGCGCGAGATTGTCGACGACAAGAAGCAGGTACTGGCGCAAGCCGAGTCAGTCAGCGCAGGTGACGAGAACCTGCGGGCCATCGACCCGCGCAACGCCTACCTGATGGACAGCATGCTGCGTGACGTGACGATCTACGGCACCGCGGCACGTGCTTCGGCAACGTTGAAGCGCCGCGATCTGGCTGGCAAGACGGGAACCACCAACGAGCACGTGGACGCATGGTTCTGCGGCTACCAGCAGACCGTCGTCGCCTGCTCGTGGATCGGTTTCGACCAGCCACGCAACCTCGGCAAGGGCGAGACCGGAGGGACGGCAGCCCTGCCCGCGTGGATCGGCTACATGACGAAAGCGCTGAGCAACACACCCGAGTCCTTCCTGTCGATGCCGGAAGGCATCGTTTCCGTTGCCTCGCCGGATGCTGGCAAGGGTCCGGCACAGGAACTGTTCTACCGGGAGAACGTTCCCGCGCAGATCGAGCCGGAACCACCTGGCGACGACGAACGCGCCGAGGATTGAACGCGGCGGCTGTGAGTGGATCGACGGCGCATCTCGATCGCGCGGCCGCGCGCTAAGCGCAGGGCAACCGCTCCTCGAGGGCGTACAATTCCTCGACCGCTTCACGACGACGAACCAGGTGGGCCTGGTCGCCATCAACCATCACCTCCGCCGCGCGCGGGCGTGAATTGTAGTTCGAACTCATTGACATGCTGTAGGCGCCGGCCGACATGATTGCCAGCAGATCGCCCGCGGCGAGTGCCAGTTCCCGTCCACGGCCGAGAAAGTCACCCGATTCACAGACCGGCCCAACAATCTCCCAGGGCCGGACAGGGCCCGGGCGCGGAATGACGGCAACGATTTCGTGCCAAGCCCCATACAACGCTGGCCGAGCGAGATCGTTCATCGCCGCATCGACGATGGCGAAGCTCTTCGCGTCGCCCGGTTTCAGGTATTCGACACGCGTCAGCAGCACCCCTGCGTTGCCGACCAGGCGCCGCCCGGGTTCGAGGAGAACACGCAGCTTTCGCCCGCGAAGCTCCGCCAGCATCGGCTGCAGGTAATCCCTGACGGCGGGCGGAGCCTCGTTGCGATAACGAATGCCGAGCCCGCCCCCGAGATCGATGTGCTCCAGGGCAATGCCTTCCGCCGCCAGACGGTCGACCAACAGGAGGACCTTGTCGAGCGCCTCGACAAAGGGCGCGGCGTCGAGCAGTTGCGAACCGATGTGGCAATCGATTCCGCTGACGCGCAGGTTGCGCAGGGCGGCAGCGCGCCGATACAGTGGCAGGGCATCCTCGTAGGCGACGCCAAACTTGTTTTCCTTGAGGCCGGTCGAGACGTATGGATGTGTCCGCGCATCGACGTCCGGATTCACCCGCAGGCTGACCGGCGCCACCTTGCCCAGTTCGCCGGCGACGGTATCCAGGCGATCGAGTTCCGCCGCGGACTCGACGTTGAAGCAGAGGATGCCGACATGCAGCGCCAGCTCCATTTCGCCCGCGCTCTTGCCCACTCCGGAAAAGACAATCCGCCGTGGATCGGCGCCGGCAGCAAGGACGCGCTTGAGTTCGCCGCCGGAAACGATATCGAAACCAGCACCGCGGCGGGCGAGGACGTCGAGCACGGCAAGGTTCGAGTTGGCTTTGACCGCGTAGCAGACGAGCGCGTCGATCCCTGCCAGTTCACTCTGGAACTCGTCAAGCGCGGCTTCCAGCGCATGCCGCGAATAGACCCAACACGGAGTACCGAAGCGCTCGGCAATCGTGGCGAGAGAAACCCCTTCAGCGTGGAGCACGCCGTCGCTGCGCGCAAAGCCACTCATCGCTGGGCCTCCGCAGCAGCCGTGCTAGAATCCGGGCGTGTGGGGTTGTCTGCCGTCGTGCGCTCGGCGTCGGGTGCTGAAGGAGGCGTGACGGGTGCGGCTGCCACCGGCACCGCCTGCGGTTTCGGCGGCAGCACCAATCCGCCGCGATTGCCACAACCGGCGAGCAAGACAAAGGCCAGTGTGACCGGCGCAAGGAATGACCACATAATTCGCCACAGCAAAATGTGGATGGTAGCACACATGGAAGAGCACGATTTCAACGCCCACGCCGAAGCGATCCTGTCCCGGATCGAAGCTGCCCTTGAATGCAGCGTTGCCGATCTGGACTTCGAACGGGTCGGCGACCAAGTCTTGCAGATCGACTTCGCCGACGGCAGCAGGATCGTCGTCAACCGCCACGACCCAGCCCGGGAAATCTGGGTCGCAGCGCGTTCAGGCGGGTTCCACTACCGCTGGCAGGAAGGCTGCTGGCGCGATACGCGCAATGGTTCCGAGTTGCTGTCGACGCTGTCGGATCTGGTTTCGACGCAGGCCGGCGAGCCCGTTTCCCTGCTCTGAGAGGTCGTGAAGCAGCCGTCGCGCACTGGACAGCATCGGGTCCGTCAGTGAAACGTCCCCGCGACAGATTGTCACACTGCCAGCCCGCGCCACGCTGGCGGACTTAGAATCCCTCGCTCCGCCCGTCGCCAGGTGCCGGTCCATCCATGTTGCGCAAGACTCAGACTCTGGGACTGACTTCAGTGACGGGAACAGAAAACCCGTTGCGACGCCTCGTCGTCCTGCGCCGCGTCGAGGTGCTGATGCAGGCGGTGGTGCTCGTCCTCGCCGTGGCGTGGCTCAGGATCCCGCTCGACATCGTGCCGATGGCGGCCATTACGGCCATGCTGGCAGCAATCAACCTGGTTACCCAGTGGCGACTCGAGCGGGGCCACCTGGCTGGCGACGGCGAAGTCCTGGCGCATCTGATCATCGACACCATGACCCTGACCTTGCTGCTCTACTTTGCTGGCGGGTCCGCCAACCCTTTCATCTCGCTCTTCCTGTTGCCGGCAACGCTGGCGGCAGCGATGCTGCCGGCCCGTCATGCCTGGGCAATGGCTGGCATCACCCTCCTCGCCTACACCTTCCTCATGTTCTGGAAGCTGCCACTGCCGTCGCCGCAGGGCGACCTCGCCCGTTTCGACGAGCTGCTGGCGCGCGCCACTGGCAGTGCCGGCGAACACCCGGCTCATGGCAGCAGCTTCGCCCTGCACGTCCTGGGCATGTGGTTGAACTTCGTGATCAGCGTCGGCGTCGTCGCCTTCTTCGTCACGCGCATGGCTGCTGCCCTGAAGGCGCGTGAGCGGGAGTTGTCGGCGACGCGGGAGGAAGCCCTGCGCAGCGAGCAGATCCTTTCGCTCGGGACACTGGCGGCCGGTGCCGCACACCAGCTCGGCACGCCGCTCGGAACCATGGCCGTGGTGCTGCGCGAGCTCGAACTCAGTCATCGCGACGACGTGGAGCTGAGCGAGGACATCGTCCTTCTGCGCGAGCAGGTCGATCGCTGCAAGCAGACCATCTCGCAGATCCTCGCCTCGACCGGACAGGGACGCGATGACAGTCTGCAGTCGCTGCCACTCGATGCCTGCCTGCACCGCCTGCTGGACGATTGGCAGATCATCCGCCCACACGCTCAACTCTGCGTGACCCTGCACGGGCCGCAGCCGGCGCCGCAGATCGCCGCCGAACGGACCCTCGCACAGGCACTGCTGAACCTGCTCGACAACGCTGCCGACGCCAACACGGGTCACCCCGAGCCGCTTCGCTTCGCTGCCGACTGGGATGCCGACAGCTGCCGCATCGAGATTCTGGATCGTGGTCCCGGTGTGGAGGAGAGCAGCAGGAGCCGCCTTGGCAAGGCCTTCTTCAGCACCAAGAACGATCCCGGAGCCCGCCCGCTCGGCCTCGGTATCGGCCTCTTCCTGAGCAATGCGACCATCGAGCGCTTCGGCGGCCAGGTCGAACTGTTCAACCGCGACGATCCGCAGGGCGGCGCCTGCACGCGCGTCACACTGCCACTCAAACGTCTGAAAGTCTGACCGACCATGCCCGCTACACACGCGCCCCAACTGGATGACGAGCGCTCGACCCTGTTGCTCGTGGATGATGACGAGGCATTCCGCCGCGTCCTGGCCCGCGCGCTCGAGCGGCGGGGCTTCGCCGTGACGGTCGCCACCAGCGTTTCTGCGGCGCTGGCCAAGGCGCAGGCACTGGCTCCCGAATACGCCGTGGTCGACCTGAAGATGCCCGGTGAGTCGGGTCTGGTATTGATCGAGAAACTGATCGAACTCGACCCGAACACCCGCGTCGTGATGCTCACCGGCTACGCCAGCATCGCGACGGCAGTGGAGGCGATCAAACTGGGCGCCGTCCACTACCTGGCCAAACCCTGTGACGCCGATCAGGTTGTCGCGGCGCTCAACAAGGGCAGCGACGGTGACTCGGCGATTGCCATCGCCGGCTCGCCGTTGTCGGTCGATCGGCTCGAATGGGAGCACATTCAGCGCGTCCTCGCCGAGCAGAGTGGCAACATTTCAGCGACCGCCCGCGCCCTGAAGATGCACCGCCGGACGCTGCAGCGCAAGCTCGGAAAACATCCGACGCGCGAGTAAGGCATGGCGGCCGCGGATCCCCTGCCAGCAACGATGCGCATCGACAAATGGTTGTGGGCGGCGCGTTTCCACCGCACGCGCGCGCTTGCTGCGCAGGCCGTGACTGCCGGTCGTGTCCGGCTCGCTGGCCGTGCGGTCAAGGCGGCCCACCTCGTGCGCTGCGGCGACGAGATCGAGATCACCATCGGCGACCTCAGGTGGACGATCACCGTCAGCGCTCTCGAGCAGCATCGACGCCCTGCCAGCGAAGCCAGGCAACTGTATGAGGAGTCTGCCGCGAGCAGTGAGCGGCGAGCCGCTCAGCTGGCCGCCCGGCCACTGCTGCCGGTTCCCGGCAGCGAGCTCGGCGGGCGACCAACGAAAAAGGCGGGAAGACTGATCAGGCGCTTCACCGACCGGGAATGAGGCATCGAACTCGACGACCGCGGTCGCCAGGGACGCATCACGGCGCGCCGGGAGCGATCACGCGACCCGGGTACAGGGCACGGCTGGCGCGATGAGCACACGCTTCCTGGCCGACGGCATCGTCGTCCTCCACCTTCTCTTCATCGCCTTTGTCGTTGCTGGCGGCGCGCTCTGCCTGCGCTGGCCAAGGCTGGCATGGGCACATGTCCCGGCCGCCTGCTGGGGAATCGTGGTCGAGATCACCGGCTGGATCTGCCCGTTGACTCCGCTCGAGAACGAGCTGCGCCAGGCAGCCGGCCAGGCAGGCTATCCCGGCGGTTTCATCGCACATTACCTGCTTCCCGTCATCTATCCGCCGGGACTGACGCGCGCCGCCCAGTTGACGCTGGCAGGCTCCCTGATCGCCGTCAATCTCGCCTGCTACGGCTGGCTCATCCACCGCCACCGCAGCGCCGTCAGGACGCGCTGCAAGCGTCACGGGGAATCGGGCGAGACCGAGGATTGAGCGCTGCGGCAGCGTCGTCGCCGCCCCCCCCCCCCCCGGCTAGCCGATCCTTTCGATCAGGTGTGCCTTGAGTTGCGCACGCCCGGACGGATTGGCGAGCGCGATGATCGTCGCCCCGGGGCTGACGACTTCATCGACCCGCGGATTGAAGACCCAGCTCCCGTCTTCCTCACGCAAGGCAAGAAGGATGTAATCCGGGCTGCGCAGGCGCAGGTCGCCTACCCGGGTGGCAGGAAACCCCACCGGTACATGGACCTCCTCCAGCCGGACATTCTTGTCGGAGCGTACCATTTCGTCCAGGAAGCTGACCACGTGCGGTCGCACCATGGCCGACGCCAGACGAATGCCACCGGTGAAATCCGGTGAGATCACGGCATCGGCACCAACCTTGCGCATCTTCTCGACGTTGCGTGACTCCTGCGCTCGCGCCACGATCCGCAGGTCGGGATTGAGCTGGCGGGCCGTGATGATGATCATCAGGTTGCGGGAATCGTCGCCGGTGACGGCGAACAGGCCGCGGGCATCGAAGATGTCGGCCGCCTCGAGGAGATCGTCGTCGGAGGCGTCTCCCTGCAGGTAGAGCAGCCCCGGAAACTTGTCCAGGTTGTCCTCGAAGCGCGCCTCCTCGGTGTCGATGGCGACGAAGTGCCGACCGGTGTTCTGCAACTCGCCGCCAACGCTGCGGCCAACCCTGCCAAAGCCGCAGATGATGAAATGCTGGCGCAGTTTCTGGATGCGTTTTTCCATTCGTCGTCTCCGCAGGGAATGGTCGAGATCCTTCTCGAGGAAGAACACGGACAGGCTGGTGAAGAGGAAGGTCAACGCGCCGAGACCGGAAACGGCGACGAAACCGGCGAAGACGCGGTCGGCGAGCGTCGGCAGCGGAACGATCTCGCCGTAACCAACCGTCGAGATGGTGATCAGGGTCATGTACAGGGCGTCGGACCAGTCGCTGTGGTCACCACCGATGTGGTAGAAACCAACGGTGCCAATGCCAACCAGCATCAGGACGACAAGCGCCGCCCAGACGATGCGGATGACGATGCGCTGCAGCTGCATGGCGACACGCAGTTCCGACTCGCGCAGCCGGCGGCGGCGGCGCGCCCGGCGAAGTGCCGGCAATGGACTGGTGAAGATGGGCAATGAACCGACCCCCTCCCTTGGCAAACAGCGGCGTACCGCGACAGGCAAGCGCCCAGATGGCGATCGGGAAACATCCCATACCGTATCGCACGGCGCGCGAGACTCGCATATTTGCGGTTGCTTGTCCACCAGGCCTCTGCCGACCTGCCCGCCCGCGTCGACGATTCCCGCCGACGCTCGTCGGCAGGCTGCTAGAATTCGCAGAGGAGGGGCAGCGATGGAAGGTGAGACCATCCGGCATGTCGAAGAATGGGGCAGACCACGAACCGTGGTGCTGCTCACGCTGCTGCTCCTCGCCGCGCTGTGGACGGTTGTCGTCGTGTCAGTGGTCGTCGCCCGCCACGACAGCCTTGCCGCAACCGGCAGGACATTGCAGCAATTGACGCACGCGCTTGAAGAGCAGACGCGCCAGCAGTTTCGCCTGATCGACACGGTTCTCGTCGCGAGCGAACTCTGGCTGCAGGCGCACCCCGCCCGCTCGCCGGAGAGCGACCCCGCCGTGCGCCAACTGGTCGACCGTCTGCGGGCGAGCAGCGGCAAGCTCTTCGACATTCAGTTGCGGCCAGCCGACAGCCGATCGGTCCCGATCCCCGGCAGGCCACCCCGCTGGGCAGCAGGCCCTGTCGGCAGCGATCGTCCAACGGAGGTCATCGGTCTGTCGATCGGGCAGCCGGTCGCTGACCCGGCATCGGGCCGGGTCGATCTGCCGGTCGCCCGCGCGCCGAGCAGCCCGGGCGCGAACGCCCAGCAGTTGATGGCAATGGTCGACCTGGAGATGCTCAGCCGCAGCTACGAGGCCGAGCGGCCGCGGCCGGATGGAGTGATCGCCCTGCTCTCGCTTGACGGCACGGTTCTGGCGCAGGCTGGCGACGACTGGCAGCGCGCTCATTCGCTTGCCGGAGGGCCGCTGTTCCGCCTCCACCTGCCGCAACAACGGCGTGCCTTCGTCGTTCTGGATGCGGACGGCGGCGAGCATCCGCGGCTCCTGGCGAGTTACTCCTCGCTCCCTGACCTGCCTCTCATCGTCGTCGTCAGCGAGGACTACGAGACGGCCCTCGCGGGCTGGAAACGACAAAGCTTGTGGACCATTCTGCTGGCTCTGGGCATGACGATCCCGCTGACCATCGTAGCCTGGCGATCGTTGCGCCTGCTCCGCAGGCTCGCCGAGCACGGCACACAGATGCGGCAGCTGGCGATCTCGGACCAGCTCACCGGTGTCAGCAGCCGGCAACACTTCGTCGCCATGCTTGGCGACGAACTCATGCGGCGGCAGAACCGGCCTCTGCCGCTCGCCGTCATGCTCCTCGACATCGATTTCTTCCGCCGCATCAATGACGGCTACGGCCATGCCGTCGGTGATCAGGTCCTGCGTGCCGTCGCCCAGGCTGCGAAAGGCGCACTTCGTCAGCGGGATCTGCTGGCGCGCTTTGGTGGCGGACAGTTCGCCGTTCTGCTGCCGGATACCGAGATCGCCGAAGCCCTGCTGGTCGCCAACCGGATTCGCGCGCAGATCGGCGCCATCGCCATTCCGACGGAGAATGGCACCGTCCGCTTCAGTATCAGCGTCGGCGCCAGTGAAAGCATGGCCGACGATGGCTCCACGGACGAGGTCCTCAGGCGGGCAGCGCAGGCACTGCAGTCCGCCGCTGCGGCCGGCCATGACCGCGTCGTCGCGGGCTGATCAGCGACGAAACTCACGGCGGACCCGGTACCGCCGGGCTACGGCAACAGCGTCAGACGATGGCTGAGCCTCACACCGGGCCGTCGACGCGAGACTACCTCCCCTTCCACGACACCTGCCGCTTGGCGATGAAGGCGTCGATGCCTTCGCCGGCATCTTCGGTCATCATGTTGCAGGCCATAACCTCGGAAGCGTACTGATAGGCCGCCTCGAGCCCCATCTCGAGCTGCCGGTAGAACATCTGCTTGCCCATGCCGACGGCCACCGACGACTTCGCCAGGATCGCCCGCGCAAGGAGTCCCACTTCGGCATCGAGCGCGTCGCTGGCGACCACGCGGTTGACCAGTCCCTGTTGCAGCGCCGTCCGGGCGTCGATGAAATCGCCCGTGAGCAGCATCTCGAGCGCCTGCTTGCGGCCCAGGTTGCGCGACAGTCCGACAGCCGGAGTGGCACAGAAGAGGCCGACATTGATCCCCGACGTGGCGAAGCGCGCACTGTCCGCAGCAACCGCCAGGTCACACATGGAAACGAGCTGGCAACCGGCAGCGGTGGCGATGCCCTGGACGCGCGCGATCACCGGCTGCGGCATCCGCGTCAGGCTCATCATCATCCGGCCACAACTGCGGAACAGTTCCTGCAGGAAGGCCTGGTCGTGATTCGCCCGCATCTCCTTCAGGTCGTGGCCGGCACAGAAGGCCTTGCCGGCTCCGGCAATGACCACGACGCGCAGCGCCGGATCGGCCGCGATCGCGTCGAGTTCCTTCTGCAGGGCGGCGATCATCGCTTGCGACAGGGCATTGAACTGGCTGCCACGGTTCAACGTAAGCGTGCTGACGCCCGCTTCATCGGCACGCAGGACGTAGGGTTCAACCGTGCTGCTCGAGGTGCTCATTCTTCTCTCCTGGTGATTGGTCACTGCCACGCCGGCGCTGGGTGGCGGCAGCGCCGGCCGGCTTCCGCCCACCGCCGCCGCCGACAACCGGCTGGCCTCACTCGATGGCGGCAGTGGATTTCGCCTGCTCGCGCAGTACGTACTTCTGGATCTTGCCGGTCGAGGTCTTCGGCAACGTGCAAAGGATAACCCGCTTCGGTACCTTGAAGCGTGCCATGTGTTGCCGACAGAACTCGATCACTTCCTGCTCGCTGACCGTCGTGCCTTCACGCAGTTCGAGGAAGGCGCAGGGTACCTCGCCCCAGGTCGGATCGGGGGTGGCGACGACCGCTGCGGCAATCACTGCCGGATGCCGGTAGAGCACGTCCTCGACCTCGATCGACGAGATGTTCTCGCCGCCGGAGATGATCACGTCCTTGGAACGGTCCTTGATCTTGACGTAGCCGTCCGCATGCATGACCGCCAGATCGCCCGTGTGATACCAGCCGCCAGCGAAGGACTCCTCGCTCGCCTTGGGGTTCTTCAGGTAGCCCTTCATCACCAGGTTGCCGCGGAACATGATCTCGCCCATCGTCTCACCATCCCACGGCACGGCCGCCATGTTGACCGGATCGAGAACCGTGATCCCTTCCTGCGCATGGTAGCGCACCCCCTGGCGGCCATTGAGCTCGACCTGCTCGGCCAGCGGCCGGCTGCTCCAGTCGCCGTGCTTGGCGCAGACAGCCGCCGGGCCGTAGGTTTCGGTGAGTCCGTAGACATGCGTCAGGTCGATGCCGATGTTGGCCATCGCCTCGATCACTGCTGCCGGCGGTGGTGCGGCGGCGATCAGTCCGGAGACCTTCTGGCTGATGCCGGCACGCAGTTCGGCCGGGGAGTTGGCCATCAGGCTATGCACGATCGGCGCCCCGCAGTAATGGGTCACCCCGTGCTCGCGCATGGCATCGAAGATCAGTTTCGGGTCCACCCGACGCAGGCAGACATTGGTACCCGCATTGGCGGCCATGGTCCACACGAAGCACCAGCCGTTGCAGTGAAACATCGGCAGCGTCCACAGGTAAACCGAATGCGGCGGCATGCCCCAGCTGACAATGTTGCTCATCGAGTTGAGATAGGCGCCACGGTGGTGATAGACGACGCCCTTCGGATTGCCGGTGGTCCCGGATGTGTAATTGAGCGAAATGGCGTCCCACTCGTCGTCCGGACCCCGCCACGGGAAATCGGGACTGCCGCCGGCGATGAATTCCTCGTACTCGCGCGTCCCCAGCCGCTCACCGGGACCGCCATATTCCGGGTCGTCGACGTCGATCACCAGGATCTCGCGCTGGCAGGCAGCCAAGGCCTTGCGCACGGTCGGCGAGTACTCGCGGTCGGTAAGCAGCACCTTCGCCTCGCCGTGCTCGAGCATGAAAGCGATCGTCTCGGCATCGAGCCGAGTATTCAGCGTGTTGAGCACGGCACCCGTGGCTGGCACACCGAAGTGACATTCGATCATTTCCGGTGTGTTGTTGAGCATTGCCGCCACCGTATCGCCTTCGCCGACGCCGTGTGCGGCGAGCGCGGAAGCGAGCTGCCGGCAGCGAGTAAAGGTCTGCAGCCAACTCTGGCGGCGCTGCCCGTGAATCACGGCGACGCGCTCGGGATAGACGTAGGCGCTGCGCTCGACGAAGGTCAGCGGCGTCAGTGGCGTGTAGTTGGCAGGATTCTTGTCAAGCCCCACCCGGTACATGTTCGGCATCCCCAGCTTCTCCTCTCTGAAAGTAGGTGTCATTCCTGTTGCCCTGCCGTGACACGGCAGCTTTTCAGCCTGCCACGTTTTTCGACCTCATACAACCAGTCCAGCAACTCGTTGCCGAGTTGCGCGCTCGCTGCCACCATCGCGCCAACCGCCCCTCGGGCGTCGGCACTGCTCGCCTGCTGTTGGACTGCCACTGCTTTCTCGGCGATGATCCGCTGTCTCGTGTCGAGCAGGGTCGCCTGCCCCTGCAACAGCGCGCTGCTCTGCTGCGGCGCGGCGAAGATCTGCGAGAACTCCTGCAGTTCGATGCGCAGCCGGCAGGTGTTCGCGTTGCGGCCACGTGCCGCGCTGAGCCCGAGCTGCTGCCGCAGCCGCTGCTCGAGCAGTTGCGCCGGCGCGGCGGCCCAACGACTGGCAGCGTAGCTGCGCAACCGCAGCGGTTCATCGTAGAGCAGGCGATACTCGATCGTCAGCGCATCGAACCAGTAAGGCAGCCTTGTCTCGAGCGCGACCCCCGACCAGCGCTCGCCTTCGGTCAGCCGCACCGGCGGCGGTCCCAGATCGTAGACGTCCGGCCGTTGCGGACTGCGCATGCCGCTGCAGGCCACCAACAGGCTGGCGGCAAGTAGGCTCGCAAACCTCGTCATCGACCCACCCCTGGCATCGCAGGCGCGACAAAGCCGGCCTCACCCGGGCCCGGCGCATGCGGTGGGGGACCGAAGATGATGCTCTGCGGCGATTCCTCAAGCATCTGCAGCACCCGGTTGAGCTGACGCGAGTTCGCCGACAGCTCACCGCTGACCTCTTCCAGGCGCGTCACCAGGGCGGCGATACCGCCCGGAGAAGGTTCGCCGATCAGCCGCCCGAGGCGTTCGCCCACCGGCTGCAGACTGCTTGCCAGACGGCGCGACTCGAGCAGCAGCGGCGCCGCCTCGGCAGCAGCCCGCTCGGCGTGTGCCAGAGTGCTGCCCAGCAGGCGAAGGTTTTCGTCCGTCAGCAGTTTGCGCAACTGCCCCGCCACCTCCGTGGTGTTGCTCGTCGTCGCATCCAGGTTGGCGAGAATCCCGGCCAGGTGCCGCCGGTTGTCGTCGTCGAGAACGAGGTTCGCCCGCTCCAGAAAATCCCGTGCCTGACGCAGCGTCGCACCGCCGACATCCGACAACTCCTCGATCAGCGAGGACTGCATCGTGATGCGCGGCAGGCCGCCATCGTCGCCAGAGAGCGGCGTCGCATCCTTGCCATTGTCCTCGAGGAGGATGTGGGCGATGCCGGTGACCCCCTGATAGCCAAGGCGCGCGGTGGTGCTGCGGGTTACCGGAACGCTGCGGTCGACACTGACCCGGATCAGGATGTTGCGCACCTCTGCAGGATCGAGTTCGATCGCTTCCACCTTGCCCACCCGGATGCCGCGATAACGTACCTGCCCCTGCAGGTTGAGGCCGGTGACGTTGTGCCGGCTGACGACGATGTAGTCCGTGGTTGCTTCGTGCCTGCCACCGAACCACCAGACGGCCAGCACCACGGCGAGGCCAAGCAGCAGGGTGAACACGCCCGCCACCAGCGCATGCGCCCGGTTCTCCATGCTCAGGTCCGTCGCTGCCGGATCGCCGCCGCCGCGCGTCCGGAATCGAAGAAGTTGCGGACGAAGGGGTGATCGACCGCCGCAACCTCCGCTGCCGTGCCGCAAGCGACGATCCGCTGATCGGCCAGCACCGCCAGGCGGGTCGCCAAGCCGGCCAGCGTCTCGGGATCATGCGTCACCATCACCACCGTGAAACCCAGCTCCTTCTGCAACATTCGCAGCAGCTTGACGAAGCTCTCGCTGCGATCAGGATCGAGACCGGCCGTCGGCTCGTCGAGAACCAGCAGTTCCGGCTCGAGCGACAGGGCGCGCGCCAGCGCCACACGCTTGACCATGCCGCCCGACAACTCGGCCGGCATCAGCCGCGCATGCCGTGCTTCGAGCTCGACCATGGCGAGCTTGAGAAAGACCAGATCAGCGACCATCCCTTCATCGAGAGTGTGCAATTCCCGCAACGGAAAAGCAATGTTGTCGAAGACCGACAGCGCCGAAAACAGCGCGCCCTGCTGGAAGAGCATGCCGAAACGCCGCCGCAACGCCCGTCGGCGCCGCGGATCGGTTTCGAGTACCGACTGGCCGAACAGCCGCACGGTCCCCCGGCTCGGCGCCAGCAGGCCGACGATCTCGCGCAGCAAGGTCGTCTTGCCGCTGCCCGAACCACCGACCAGTCCGAGCATCTGGCCTGCCTCGATGTCGAGATTGATGTCGCGATGAACGACGAGATCATCGAACTCCGTGTACAGTCCGCGAATCTCGATCACGGGCGGCAACGACTGGCCAGCAGCAGGTGGCGCACTCATCACGGCAGCCCCAACCCGCGAGTCGCGACCGCAAAGACCGCGTCGACGAGGATCGCCACGGTGATCGAGCATACCACCGAACCGGTCGTCAACGCGGACAGGCTCTCGGTGTTCGGTTTGACCCTGAGCCCGAAGTGGCAGGCGATCAGCGCGATGAGCACGCCGAACACCAGTCCCTTGCAGAGGCCGATCCAGACGTTCGCCACCGGCACCACGCGCGGCAGCGTGTCGATGAAGAAGGCGTACGAGAGTCCCATCTGCAACTTGGCAGCGATCATGCCACCGATGATCCCAGCGGCGGAACACCAGATGACGAGCAACGGCATCGCAACGGCCAGCGCCAGCACCTTCGGCAACAGCAGGCGCTGACTGCGCGACACACCCATCGTCGCCAGAGCATCGATCTCCTCGGTCACGCGCATGACGCCGATCTGGGCGGTCATCGCCGAACCGGAACGTCCGGCAACAAGCACCGCAACCAGCATCGGACCGAGTTCGCGAACGATGCTGATGCCGAGCAGATTGACGATGAAGACGTCGGCGCCGAAAGTCTTCAGCTGCAGTGCGGACAGGTAGGAAAGGACGATGCCGATGAGGAAGCCGATCAGCGCAATCACCGGCAAGGCCCGCGCGCCGCTCTTGTAGAGGTTGGCCGAGAACTCCCGCCAGGGTATCTCGCGCGGATGCCGGCAGAGATAGCACAGATCGAGGACCAGCTGCCCGATCAAGGCGACGATCTCGGCCAAGTGACGAAGAGCCGCCAGCGACAGCTGGCCAAGCGCCGCGATCCAGGCGAGAGCGTCGCGCGCTGCCGGAGGGGCCTCGACGTCGCGGGAGATCTCCGCCACCCGTTCGAGCAGTGCCCGATGCTCGACCGAAAGGATCAGCGAACTGGGCCACTGTCGGCCCCAGGCCCGCCAGAGCAGAGTCGCCCCGGCGCTGTCGAGGCGCGACACCAAGTGCAAGTCCCACGCGGGGTTGCCTGTCCCCAGTTGCCGCACGCGCAACTCGAAAGCAGCGATTGGCTGCGGCATCGTCGCCAGACGCCAGTCACCCGCGAGCACGAGCTGCCGGACACCCGCCTCATCGACCACATCGATCGTCGCCGCGGTCATTGCTGCGTTCAGCGACCGGCGACGGATCTGCTTCCGGCCTGCGCCGACGTGCTGTTCACTCGCTCACTCCCCGTTCGGAAAAGTCGTTCCCCGGCCGGCCGCGGGCAACCACTCGCGCCCGCGCCCGCTACGACTTCTGCAGCAGTTCCAGCTGCACCACCTTGTCGCGCGGCACCGTGCCGATCTTCAGCGTGATGCCGATGCGACGCCAGAACGTCACCTCATCCGCCAATGCGGTGGCGGTGATCGGATTGCCCGCCTGCCAACGCGCCGGCAGATCGAGTTCGAAGCCATCGGCGACTTCCCTGACCGACATCTCGGGCAATGGATGGTCGTCGCGCGCCCGGTGCAACAGCGCCGCCAGCCGCAGACAGAAGAGGAGCCGCCAGTTGGGATCGCCCGCCGGCATCGCCGCGAGTTTCTGCAGCTTGCCACGCTGACCGAGAACCAGCAGGGCCAGCCGGGCCTGGTCACGCTTCGAGAAGCCCGACATGTCGGCATGCCCCAGAATGTACGCGCCGTGCTTGTGGAACTGGCTGTGCGCCACCGACACGCCGATCTCGTGCAGCGACACCGCCCAGCGCAAGAAGTGTACATCGTTCTCGTGCGCGAGATCATCGAGCTTGATCATCTGGCCAAGAATGAGCAGGGCCGTGCGCTCGACCCGCCTGACCTGGGTCTCGTCGACCTGATAGCGCTGCATGAACTGGGCCACCGTCGTGTCGCGCGTATCGTGGCGAGCGAAGCGCCCGAGCAGGTCGTAGAGCACACCCAGCGGCAGCGCACCATCGGAATAGGTCATGCGCTCGAGTCCCATCTCGGCGAACACGGCTGACATGATGGCGACGGCGCCGGGCAGGATGAGGCAGCGATCCGGACGCATGCCGTGCAGGTTCAGCGCCTCCGCCGACCCGGCGCGTATCAGCAACTGACGCAGCCTGGCCAGTCCCTCGCGGGTGATGCCACTTTCCCCCTGCGGGTTGAGATCGTTCATCTCCAGCAAGGTGGCGATTTCCTGCGCCGCTCCGGAGGATCCGACCGCCTCGCCCCAGCCACAGCGCTGATAGTCGACCACGATGGCCTCGACCTCGCGTGCTGCCGACACTTCGGCCGCGTACAGGCGCTTCTTGTCGACCTTGCCGTCGGGAAAGAAGCGTTGGCGATAGCTGATGCCGCCCATGAACAGCGATTCCATCAACGCCGGCTCGGTACCCTCGCCAATGATGAATTCGGTCGACCCGCCACCAATATCCACCACCAGACGGCGGTGGCCAGCTACCGGCAGGGCATTCGCGGCGCCGATGAAGATCAGCCGCGCTTCCTCACGGCCACCGATGACCTCGATCGGAAATCCCAACGCTGCCTCAGCCTGCAACAGCACCAGTGGTGCGTTCCGTGCGACCCGCATGGCATCGGTCGTCACCGCCCGCACGGCGTCCGGCGCAAAACCGCGCAGGCGTTCGCCGAAGCGGCGCAGTGCGGCAATCGCGCGCTGTTGCGAAGCATGATCGAGCAGCTTTTCGCGGGTGAGGCCGGAACCCAGGCGAACCGTCTCGCGCAGGGTATCCAGCGGGTGAATCTGTTCGCCAACGATGCGCCCGACCTGGACTCGGAAGCTGT
Organism: Accumulibacter sp.; assembly: GCF_036625195.1. Lineage (NCBI taxonomy): Bacteria > Pseudomonadati > Pseudomonadota > Betaproteobacteria > Candidatus Accumulibacter > Accumulibacter sp. The sequence continues at coordinate 1,372,019 of NZ_JAZKUG010000001.1, read as the reverse complement.
TGGAACCCAGATCCACCCCGGCTATCAGTTCGTAACTCATGGCTGTTCCTCTTCGCCCGCTCGACAAGGGGTCTGCTTGGGCCCGGCATTCTAGCATTCCCCGGGCTTGACCTCCGTTGGCCCAGACGAGCGTCGGCACGCGGCAGACACGGACACCACCATGCCGGCGCCCCCGCCAGAGCGGAAGAAAATGGCCGCCGGCGGACCCGCACGCAGCCTATCGCTGTAATATGTCTGCCTGCAATTGAACCCTTGTCCGAGCCATCCTTCTTGACGGAACCGATCGATGAACATAGTTGCCACGACCAGCGAGACACCTCCCCTTCAGGCACCCACCGGCTTCCCGCCGGAGTACTTCCAGAATCGCGAGATGAGTCTGCTGGCGTTCAACCGGCGGGTCCTGTGGCAGGCCAAGAACCCACGAACACCCTTGCTCGAGCGACTGCGCTTCCTCTGTATCGTCAGCAGCAACCTCGACGAATTCTTCGAGATTCGCGAGGCTGGCATCAAGGAACAGCTCAAGCTGAACTCGGTGGCGATCACCACCGATGGCAAGACGGCACGCGAGGTCTACCAGCTGGTGAGCGAGGAGGTTCATGCCATCGTCAGGGAGCAGTATGCGCTGCTCAACGAAGAAGTCCTGCCACAGCTTGCTGCCGAAGGAATTCGCTTCCTCAAGCGGGCAGACTGGAATGTCGAACAGCGCGAATGGATCAGGGAGTTCTTCTTCCGCGAAGTGATGCCGGTCATCACACCGATCGGCCTCGACCCGTCGCACCCCTTCCCGCGCGTGCTCAACAAGAGTCTCAACTTCGCCGTCGAACTCGAGGGGCGCGACGCCTTCGGGCGCAGCTCCGGCGCAGCGATCGTGCAGGCACCGCGCGTCCTGCCACGCGTCATCCGCCTGCCGCGCGAACTGGGCAGCAGCGAGTACTCCTTCGTCTTCCTGTCGTCGATCCTGCACGAGTTCGTGCATGAATTGTTCGCCGGCATGAAAGTGCTGGGTTGTTACCAGTTTCGTGTCACGCGCAACAGCGACCTCTTCGTTGACGAGGAAGAAGTCAAGAACCTGCGCGCCAAGATCCAGGGCGAACTGCCGCAGCGCCATTTCGGCGACGCCGTCCGCCTGGAGGTCGCGAACAGCTGCTCGGAGGCAATGACACAGTTCCTCCTCGGCCAGTTCAATCTGACCGAAACCGATCTCTATCGCGTCGCCGGCCCGGTCAACCTGGTTCGCCTGATGCAGGTTCCGGACTGGGTGGTGCGCCAGGATCTCAAGTTCCAACCCTTCACACCGGGCGTACCGAAGGCACTGCAGAAATGCCAGAGCGTCTTCGACGCAATCCGTGGCGGTGACATCCTGCTGCATCACCCCTACCAGAGCTTCAACCCGGTGATCGAAATGCTCGAGCAGTCGGCGATCGACCCGCTGGTGGTGGCGATCAAGATGACCGTCTACCGCACGGGTACCGACTCGGTGCTGATGCAGTCGTTGTTGCGCGCAGCGCAGAACGGCAAGGAGGTCACCGTCGTCGTCGAGTTGATGGCGCGTTTCGACGAGGAGGCGAACATCGGTTGGGCAACCAAGCTCGAGGAAGTCGGCGCGCACGTCGTCTACGGTGTCTTCGGCTACAAGGTCCATGCCAAGATGCTGATGGTCGTCCGCCGTGAAGAGAGCAATGGCGGCGGCAGCATCCTCCGCCGTTACGTCCATCTGGGGACAGGCAACTACCATCCGAAAACCGCCCGCCTGTATTCCGACTTCGGTCTGCTCACCTGCAATGAGGAGATCGGCGCCGACACCAACGAGGTCTTCAAGCAGCTCACCGGCCTCGGTCGCGCCCAGACGCTGACCCACCTGTGGCAGGCGCCGTTCACGCTGCAGCCCAACGTCGTCGCGGCAATCCGGGCCGAGGCGGAAGCGGCGCGTGCGGGCAAGCGTTCGCGAATCATCGCCAAGATGAACTCGCTGCTCGAACCGGAAACCATCGCCACGCTCTATGAGGCCTCGCAGGCCGGCGTCAAGGTCGACCTCATCGTGCGCGGCGTCTGTGGCTTGCGGGCGGGTGTCAAGGGCCTGTCCGAGAACATCAATGTGCGCTCGATCATTGGCCGCCAGCTCGAGCACCATCGCGTCTTCTATTTTTACGCCGGCGGCGAGGAGAAGGTCTATCTGTCGAGCGCCGACTGGATGGAACGGAACTTCTTCCGGCGGATCGAACTGGCTTTCCCGGTCCTCGATCGCAAGCTGAAGCGGCGAGTGATGAGCGAAGGCCTGCAGATCTACCTCAGTGACAACGCCCTTGCCTGGGAACTCGGGCCTGACGGCACCTACCACCAGAAGCGTGGTTCGCGCACCAGCCCGCATTCCTCGCAGGCCGAGCTGATCGAACTCCTCAAGGCCTAGCCCTGCACCACGAAAGGCGCCGCCGGCCGCCGCCGGCGGGCGTCAGGCACGTCGCGCGCCAACGACTCCGGGCACCCCATGCAGCAACGCGAGTGTCCGCTCGAGTTGCGGGATGCTGCTGACCTCTGCAGTGAAACCCATATGCGCGTTGCCCTGACGAGACTGCGTGTTCACCGCGATGACATTGATCCTTTCGCGCGCCAGCACGTCCGACACATCGCGCAGAAGACCCTGGCGGTCATGGGCGTCGATGACGATGTCGACGGCGAAGACCGCGTCGCTGTCTGCGCCCCAGGTCGTTTCGATCAGCCGCTCCGGGTGCATCGCCTGCAGGTGCACGAGATTGCTGCAGTCGGCACGGTGGACCGAAACGCCACGACCGCGCGTGACGAATCCCGCGATCGGGTCTGGCGGCGCCGGCTTGCAACAACCCGCGAGCTGTGTCAGGAGACGGCCAACCCCGACGATCAGGATTCCCTTCTCCGCCATGTCGCTGTCGCGTTGCCGGCGGACCGTCAGCTCGTCGGACACGCGGTCCTCGACTGGCTCCTCGCTGGCACGCACCGCCGCCTGCAGCTGCCGCAGGTTCAGCGTCGCGCGCGCCATCGCGATGAAGAGGTCGTCGCTGCGCGCGAGCCCGAGACGGACCGCCAGGTCATCGAGGTTGAGCCCGGGCTGTCCCAGCCGCTGCAGTTCGCGTTGCAGCAGCACGCGTCCCTCGGCCACGGTGTCTTCGAGCGCCAGGCTGGCGAACCACTGCCGGACCTTGAGCCGCGAGCGATGCGTGAACAGATAGCCGAGTGCCGGGTTGAGCCAGTCACGTGACGGCCCGCCCTGCTTGGCGAGGACGATCTCGACGCGCTGCCCGGTCGCCAGCTGCGTATTCAACGGCACCAGCGCACCGTCGACCTTGGCACCGCGACAGCGATGGCCGACGTCGGTGTGCACACGATAGGCGAAATCGACCGGCGTCGCCCCGCGAGGCAGATCGACGACCCGCCCCTGCGGCGTCAGGACATAGACCGTCTCATCGAACGCTGCCTGCTTGTAATGCCGGACCCAGTCGGATGCGTCCGCCACCTCCTCGCGCCAGGTCAGCAACTGACGCAGCCAGGCGATCTTCTCGTCGTAGCGGTCCTCGGGCGTCGCCCGGCTCCCTTCCTTGTAGCGCCAGTGAGCGGCAACGCCCAGTTCGGCATGGCGGTGCATGTCACGTGTGCGGATCTGGACCTCGAGCGCACGGCCATCGGCGCAGTGCACGGCGGTATGCAACGAGCGATAGTCGTTGCCCTTCGGATGCGCGATGTAGTCGTCAAACTCCCTGGCGATCGGCGACCAGATGTGGTGCACGATGCCGAGCGCCGTGTAGCAGTCACGCACCTCGTCGACGATGACACGGAGCGCACGCACGTCGTAGACCTCAGCGAAGCCCACCCCCTTCTTGCGCATCTTGTTCCAGATGCTGTAGATGTGTTTCGGGCGACCGTAGACCTCGGCGTGACCGACACCGGCAGCCTGCAGCTCTTCCTGCAGGCGGGCGCTCGCGGTGGCGATGAACTGCTCCCGCTCGACACGCTTCTCGTCGAGGTGGCGCGCGATATCCTTGTAGATCTCCGGGTGCAGAAAGCGGAACGACAGGTCTTCGAGCTCCCACTTCAGCTCCCAGACACCGAGCCGGTTGGCCAGGGGTGCGTAAAGCTCGAGCGTTTCACGTGCCACCGGCACGCGCAGCTCGTCCGCCTCGGCGGCAAAATGACGCAGGGTCTGCGTCCGCGAAGCGAGCCGCAGGAGAACGACGCGAATGTCCTCGACCGTCGCCAGCAGCATCTTGCGCAGGATCTCGACCTGCGCCTTCATCTCCTGCGGGTTGCTGTCGGCGCTCGCCGCCGAATGCGCGCTGAACTTGCGCGTGATGGGCCGCATCCGGTCGAGGCGCGAAATGCCACCGACCAGATGCGCGACGCCGCTGCCAAAGCTCGACTCGATCTGTGCCAGACCGCGTTCCTGCAGTGCCGGCACCGCAAAGAGCAGTGCCGCCAGCCGCGAATCGGCGTCCAGCTTGAGTCCGGCGACGATCAGCGCCATTCCCAGCGCATGTCCCCAGACCTCCTCGCCGCTACCCAGCAGACGGTCGCCATAGACCGCGCGCGCGTACTCGACCGCCCGCCACAGCCGATCCGTGGCCGCGGCCGGCAGACCTTCTCCGAGCGCTTGCAGCGACTGCGCGGGATCGCCGTGTGCGGCGAGCGAGTGGACGACGGAAACCATTGGCGGATTATAAAGGCGCTGCTGGCCATTCATGCATAATGCGCTTTTTGCCACTGCCAGCCAGCGATGCCTGCTCGCCTGCAGAACCCGTACCTGCTGCTCGTCCTGACCGTGCTCTTCTGGTCCGGCAACATGGTCATCGGCCGCGCGCTGCGCGAGCAGGTGCCGCCGCTGGCGCTCGCCTTCTGGCGCTGGGCCATCGCCTTCGCGCTCGTCCTGCCGCTGGCGTTGCCCCATCTGCGGGCGCAATGGCCACTGCTGCGCGCGAACTGGAAAGCGGTGAGCGTGCTCGGACTTCTCGGTGTCGGCGGCTACAACACGCTGGCCTACATCGGCTTGCAATACACCCCGGCAACCAACGCCGCACTGCTCAATTCCTTCATCCCGATCGCCACGATCGCCCTCTCCTGGGCCTTTCTCGGCAAGCATCTGCGAACCACCGACTGGCTCGGCGTCCTCATCTCCTTCGCTGGCGTCAGCATCATCGTCAGCCAGGGCGATCCGGTCCGTCTCGCACGACTGGGCTTCAACGTTGGTGACCTGTGGATGCTTGTTGCCGTCTTCACCTGGGCGCTGTATACCATCGGCCTGCAGTGGCGACCGGCCGCTGTCGACCCGATGCTGCTGCTCGCCGCGTTCACCCTCGTCGGCTTGACGGCGCTGGCCCCTGCCTACGCCTGGGAGGTCGCGCAGGGACGGACGATCACAGTCTCGCCGGCGACGCTGGCGGGGATCGCCTACACCGGCATCTTCCCCGGTTTCCTCGGTTACGTGTTCTACAACCGCGCCGTTGGCGAGGTCGGCGCAAGCAGGGCCAGCCTCTTCCTGCATCTGATGCCAGTGTTCGCAACCATCCTCTCGGCCATCTTCCTTGCCGAGATGCCGCAGCCGTACCACTATCTCGGCATCGTGCTGATCTTCGCCGGCATCTACCTGACGACGGCGACGCCCGGCGGGGCCCCCGCGAGATGATCGGCAAACTGCTCGGCTGGCTGAGAAACCGCCGCGAACCAGCACGCATCCCCGACGCACTTTGGCTCGAGGTCCGTTCGCGACTGCCTTTCGTCGCCTGTCTCGACGGCGAGGAACAACTGCGTCTGCGGCGGCTGGCCGAGGACTTCCTTGCCGAAAAGGAGTTCACCGCCGTCGCCGACTTCGAACTGGACGACGCCATCTGCGTCTCGATCGCCGTCCAGGGATGCCTGCCGATCCTCAACCTCGGCCTTGGCCACTACTCCGGGTGGGTCGGCATCATCGTCTACGCCGACGAGTTCATCATCCCGCGCTGCATCGAGGATGAATTCGGCGTCGTACACGAGTATCAGGAGCTGGCATCGGGCGAGGCCTGGGAGGGCGGTCCGCTGTTGATTTCCTGGCGCGACGCACAGATGGCGGGTGACGGCTACAACGTCGTCATCCACGAGTTCGCGCACAAGCTCGACATGCGCAACGGCGAAGCCAACGGGATGCCCCCGCTGCCGCCGGGCATCTCGGCCGCCGCCTGGCAGACGGTTCTTCTTGCCAGCTACGACGCCTTCTGCGCCGCCGTCGAGCGAGCCGACCGCGGCGGCGAGGAAACCGTCTTCGACCCGTATGCCGCCGAGAACCCCGGTGAATTCTTCGCCGTCATGAGCGAAGCCTTCTTCGAGACACCGCAAGACCTGCTGGCCGAATTTCCCGACCTCTATGCCAACCTGAAGTGCTTCTACCGGCAGGATCCGGCAGCGCGGCTGCGGCCGCCGGCCGCTCTTCCCGGGACGGGCTGCGGCGAGAGCTCAGAAGCCATGCCGGACCTGTGACAGGAAGGACTTCGCCCGCTCATGCCCGGGATTCGAGAAGAAGCCCTCGGGCGTGGTGTCCTCGAGAATCACTCCTTCGTCGAAGAAGATGACGCGGTCGGCGACCTCGCGCGCGAAGCCCATCTCATGCGTCACCACCAGCATGGTGATGCCGCTGTAGGCCAGTTCGCGCATCACCGCCAGCACCTCGTTGACCATTTCCGGGTCGAGCGCCGAGGTGGGCTCGTCGAACAGCAGCACCTTCGGATCCATCGCCAGCGCGCGGGCGATCGCCACCCGCTGCTGCTGGCCGCCGGACAGCTGCACCGGATACTTGCTGGCCTGCGTCTTCAGGCCCACCCGCTCGAGCAGGTTCATCGCCTTCTCTTCGGCAGCCGCCTTCGCCATCCGGCGCACCCGCATCGGCGCCAGGGTCAGGTTGCGCAGGACGGTGAGATGGGAGAACAGGTTGAAGCTCTGGAAGACCATCCCCACTTCGCGGCGAATGGCGTTGAGGTTGCGAATGTCGTCGCTGAGGACGATGCCGTCGATGACGATCTCGCCCGAGTCGTGCGCTTCGAGGCGGTTCAGGGTGCGCAGGAAGGTGGACTTGCCGGATCCCGAAGGTCCGACGATGGCGGTGACCTGTCCCTCGTGGAAGGTCGCCGAGACCTCCCTGAGCGCCTGGAAGGAACCGAAGCGCTTGCCGACCGCGCGCGCCTCGATGATCGGCCGGAGAGCGGCTTCAGAGCCCATGGCAAGTCCCGTCAGCGTTTCTGGCCGACATCGAGTTGCGCCTCGAGTGCGGCCGTCAACGTCGTGAAGGCCGTGGTCAGGATCAGGTAGATGGCGGCAATGGTGACGAACACCGGGATCGGCTGATAGCTCTCGGCCTGCACCCGGTAACCGACCATCGTCAGTTCGACGACGCTGATGGCGTAGGCCAGCGACGAATCCTTGACCAGCGACGCCAGGTTGTTGGCCAGTGCCGGCAGGGCGACGCGCATGCTCTGCGGCAGGATGACATCGATGAAGGTCTGCAGTGGCGTCAGCCCGAGGGCGCGCGCGGCCTCGATCTGCCCGTGCGGAACGGCGAGGATGCCTGCCCGCACGCACTCGGTGTTGTAGGCGCCGACGTTCAGCGACAGGGCGATCGCGGCGCAGGTGAAATCCGACAGCTCCACCCCTTCCGGCATGATCGTCGGCAGGGCCAGCCAGACGAACAGGATCTGCAGCAACAGCGGCGTACCGCGAATCAGCCAGACGTAACTGTCACACAACCAGCGCAGCGGCCCGAAACGCGACAGCTTGCCGAGCCCGGCGAGGACGCCGATGAGGACACCGGCGCTGCCGGCGATCAGCGTCAGTCCGACGGTGATTCGCGCCCCGTCGGCAAACTGCTCGGCCGCTGGCCCGATGGGTGCCGGCATTGCCGCAAGCGGCAATGCCATTCCCCAGAGGAATAGGAGCAGCCCGATCATGGCGGCGAACATCGCCCATCCCGGGTGCAGCCTGGTCCAGTTCATCGCTCGCGACCTGGCTCAGGGTCAGGAACGGCAGGAAACGTCTTCCTTGAAGTACTTTTCCGACAGCGCCTTGTAGGTGCCATCCTTCATCAGCTCGGCCAGGGCCTGATTGAGCTGCTCGGCAAGTCCCTTGTTGTTCTTGCGCAGGATCATCGACACGCGCTCGACGAACACCTGCTCACCGGCAGTGATCCCGGCATCGGGGTTCTTCTCGAGCGTCGCCTTGACGGTGAACTTGTCGGAAATCCAGGCATCGACCTTCTTCGCCTTCAGCGCGGCAAACGCTTCCGGGTCGCCCTTGTAGGTCTTGATCGTCTTGATGCCCTTGATCTTCTTCGCTGCATCGGCGTAGCTGGTCGCCAGCTGCACGCCGACGGTCTTGCCATCGAGCGCTGCAACCGTCAGTGGTCCGTCCTTGTGCGCCGCGATCTGGCCGCCGGTACAGTAGTGGGGATTGGCGAAATCGACCGACTTCGCCCGCTCTGCCGTGTAGCCATGCGAGGCGATGGCAAAGTCGAAACGGTCCTGCTTGAGTGCTGCAATCTGGCCGTCGAACGGCACCACGCGCCATTCGAGCTTCAGCCCGAGCTTCTTCGCGATCGCTTCGGCCAGCTCCACCTCGAAACCGGTGAGCTTCGGTCCATCATAGTAGTTGAAGGGCTGGAATCCCCCCTCGGTGGCGACGATGATGGTTCCCGACTGCTTGATCGCATCCCACTCGCGCGCCACCGCCGGACCGGAAAGGACGAGCGAAAGAGGAATGACGGCACTCAACAACTTGACTAGAAATCGCATGTTACCTCCTGTTGATCAAGATCGGACGCTGACGACACCGCACCGTCCTTGTGGCACGCATCTCCATCGATCGCGGACCGCTGTGTGAAGACGGCGCAAAGAGTACAACAAACAGGGACAATGGGGCGCAAGAAATATGCTTTATGCGGACGATAGGCCCGGCCGGGCGCGGTCATCACCACATCCGAAGGACGCCGCGCAGCTGCCGGCGATGCCACCAACCTCGCCGGAGCACGCCCAGGTTCGCTGCAGCCCCAGTACGCGCCAGCGGGAAGACGCCGGCGAGCGGCGCTCAGCCCCTCTCGCGCGTGGCGAAGCCGGAGAAATGCAGGACGCGGCGGACGTACTGCTGCGTCTCGGCGAAGGGCGGCACCCCGCTGTAACGCTCGACGGCTCCCTCGCCCGAATTGTAGGCGGCAGCAATCAACCGCCAATCGCCGGCAAACCGCTTGTCGAGCCAGCGCAGGTAGGCGAGTGCGCCTCTGACATTGTGCTCGGGATCGAACGGCCGGGTCACGCCAAAGCGCTCCTGCGTCGCCGGGATCAGCTGCATCACACCCTGTGCATTGCGTGGCGAGACGGCAGCCGCATCGAGATTCGACTCGGCGATGGCGATTGCCAGCGCGAGACGGGGGTCGATCTGATACTGGCGCGCGGCATTGCGGATGAGGAGGGCGATCCGTTGCTTCGCCGAGGACTGTCCGGCCAGGTAGCCATCGAGGTCGAAACGGGTTCCGTCGGCGCTGCTGCCGTACAGCCCGCACTCATCGCCGATGATCGCACTCGCCACCCGCGAATCGTAGAGCCTGAGTGCCTCGTGGTGGCCAAGACGGGCGGCCAGCGCCAGGTAGGCGTTGGCCAGCGCCGGGTTGCGCAGCGGGCGCGGTGCGCTGGCGAGCACGCGTCCGACACGGAAGAAGCCTTCGGGACTGCCCATGGTCCCCGCGTCGCAATAGAGCGCCACGGCCAGCAAGAGGTTGCGCCGGATGCCGACGCCGAATTCCGCCGCATGCCCCTGTTGTAGCGCTGCCGTCACCCGCGGCGCCTCGATGTAGCTCTCGGCTCGAGCCCTGCCACCCGGAAGCGCGATCGCCACCAGTAGAAGCAGTGCCACACCGACGAGCATCCTCCCGTCCCGAAACCGTTTCATCGCTTTCGCACCCGCTGTTCGCATCAGCCCAGCCGAGCTGCCGCAGCATCGCGGCGCCCACCCCGTCGCCCACAGCGCCAGTCTGGGACGGCCGGCCACGGATGGACGAGGAATTAATGCACATTTTCCTGCAACCTCTGGCTGCAGGACGGATGCCCTGGCTGGCAAAGAAACCGGCGACCTGCGCCGGCTAACGACGGTGTTGCCGCCCGCCCGTCAGGATCCGTGGCTACCCCGCACGGCCTCGCCACCCGGCACGCGCTGGCCAACGCTCCTTGCGTCCAGCAGGCTGGCAAAGCGTTCGGGGCTGAACCCCACCAGCAGCTGGCCGCCGAAGGCCACCACGGGGCGACGGATCAGCGTCGGATGCGCCACCATCAGCGACAGAGCCCTCTCCTCGTCGATACCGGCGCGCTCGTCTGCCGCCAGACGCCGCCAGGTCAGACCACGGGTGTTGAGCAGCGCCTGCCAGCCAGCATGGCGATTCCACTCCGGCAGCTGTGCGGCCACCACCCCCGGTTGTCGGTAGTCGCAGAACTCGTAGGGCACGCCATTGGCCTCGAGCCAGGCGAAAGCCTTCTTCATGGTGTCGCAGTTGCGAATGCCGAAAACGGTGATCATTGGCGCCAACCCTTGCCGGTTTCCTCTCCCGCAGTATCATCGCATGGCCGTGCCGCCAGTCCAAGCCTCCTGCTTGCACGCCGCTGTCGCCACGGCCTGCGATCCGTCGATCGGCCACCAGGCGCCTGCCGGGCAGCCATCCGCTGCCGCCGACGGACGGCCGTTGCGGCAGGAAGCGGACGCGTCGCCAACGGCGGCAGGAGGAACAGGAGGAGTTGAGGATCATGTCCAGTGCAGCGTTTCGCATGCTCGGCTGGGGACTCGAAATGGCCGGGCTGCTGCTCGTGGTCTGTGGCTGCGTGCTGGCCTGGAGGCATTGGCGGCGCACCCGCGGCTGGCGGGCGGCACCGGGCACGGTGGTCGAGCAAGTGGCGGTTGCGGTGACGCCCGGCAATCCCTACGATTTCCCGGTCGTCGAGTTCACCGCCGACGACGGCCGCAGGCATCGCTTCGAATCCGACACCGGCCGCTACGTTCTTCCGCTGGCGGTCGGCACGCGAGTCGATGTCCTGCACGACCCGATGCGGCCGGAAGAAGCCGTGGTCGATCGCTTTGCCGACCGCTGGTTCGCCGCCACCGCCCTCGCCGGTCTCGGCGGCATGGCGATCGTCGTCGGCTTGATGTTCGTCACGCTCGCCCGCTGAAGGGTCGCGAAGAAAACCGTCGCCAGCAGGCCGGCTGCGCACGGGTGGCCTTCAGGGAAAGCGAGTGCGCCAGGACGCCGCCGAACGCCCGGCCGTAGCCGGCGCCGAAGTGCGTGCGGTCGCCGGTGACGAGCGCATCGCAGCGCAGCCGGATGGCGGCCGCGAGCACCGGCCGGTCCTTTTCAGGCAGCCAGGCCACGTCGTGGGCCGGCACAGTGACCAGCGGCACGGCCGCCGCCAGCCTCAGGTGCGGCAGCAGGGCATCGAGCGCGCGCAAGCTTTCCGCGTCCGTGGCCAGCACACGTAGGCATCGGCCCAGCACTCGTGACCGCGCTCGACCAGCAGGCGCACGAGCGCGCGCGCCGCACCATCGGGAAACCGTCGACCGGCGGCCGGCGGCGGCGACTTGTCCAGCACGCGCAGTCCCGATCGGCAGCCCGATCACGTTGTTGGCCTCTCCGTTCCGCCGTTCAGATCGCCGGCAATCAACCGGAACTGCTCCAACGCCGCCTCCAGATCATCGACGATCTCCTGCGCGATCACCTCTGGCGGCGGCAGGTTGTCGCTGTCGGCGAGCGATTCGTCCTTCAGCCAGAAGATGTCCAGGCTCGCCTTGTCGCGGGCCAACAGCTCGTCGTACTCGTACACGCGCCAGCGCCTTTCCGGCGTCTCCGCGCTCCACGTCGCCTGCCGCTGGTGGCGGTTGGCCGGGTGGTACAGCGCCACGAACTCGTCCAGGTCCGTGCGCTTCAGCGGGTTGGTCTTCAGCGTGAAATGCTTGTTGGTGCGCAGGTCGTAGATCCAGAGCTTCCTGGTCCACGGCGTCTCGGAGGCCGGCTTCCTGTCGAAGAAGATCACGTTGGCCTTGACGCCCTGCGCGTAGAACAGGCCGGTGGGCAGGCGCAGCAGGGTGTGCACGTCGCATTCATGCATCAGCTTGCGGCGGATGGTCTCGCCGGCGCCGCCTTCGAACAGCACGTTGTCAGGCACCACCACCGCGGCGCGGCCGTGCGCCTTGAGCAGCGTCTTGATGTGCTGCACGAAGTTGAGCTGCTTGTTGCTGGTGGTGGCCCAAAAGTCGTCGCGCTCGACGATGTCCTTCTCGGTGGAGGTCTTGCCGTCCTCGCCGACGATCATCGTGCTGCTCTTCTTGCCGAAGGGCGGATTGGCCAGCACGATGTCGAAGCGCTCGCCGGGGTCGGCCGCCAGCGCGTCGGCCACCTTGACGGGCACGCTCTTCTCCGATCCGATGCCGTGCAGCATCAGGTTCATCGCGCACACGCGCGCGGTGGCCTGCACCAGCTCCCAGCCGCGGAAGGCACCTTCCTTGAGGTGGCGCTTCTCGTCGCGGGTGAGGTTGGAGTTGTGTTGCGTCAGGTACTGGTGCGCGGTGAAGAGAAAGCCGCCGGTGCCGCAGGCCGGGTCGCAGATCAGCTCGCCGGGCCGGGGCGCGATGCAGTCCACCATCGCCTGGATCAGCGCGCGCGGCGTGAAGTACTGGCCGGCGCCGCTCTTCGTGTCCTGCGCGTTCTTCTCCAGCAGGCCTTCGTAGGCGTCGCCCTTCACGTCGGCGCCCATAGACGACCAGTTCTCGGCGTCGATCAGGTCGACGATCACGCGCCGCAGCTTGGCCGGGTCCTGGAACTTGTTCTGCGCCTTGGCGAAGATCAGCGCCAGCGTGCCCGGCTGCCTGCCGAGCGCTTCCAGTGTGTGGCGGTAGTGGTCGAACAGCGCATCGCCGTCCCTGGCCAGCAGCGCGGGCCAAGCGTAAGCGGCAGGAATGGGGCCCGGCTGGTTGTACGGCGGGCGGCTGCGCTCGTCCGCCATCTTCAGGAACAGCAGGTAGGTGAGCTGCTCGACGTAGTCGCCATAGCTCATCCCGTCGTCGCGCAGGACGTTGCAGTAGTTCCAGAGTTTCTGGACGAGGGTGGAGGTGTTCATTCGTTCGTCTTGTAGGCCTGACCCGGATGGTTGGGCGTGCCCGGGACGCGTGCTCGCAGCCGGCCATCGCGCAGCATCGGATTGATGTAGTGGTTGCGCAGCGAATCCGGAGCGCGATCGAGCAGCCGCGCCAATGTTCGAAGCGCCAACCACTGCTGCGAACACAGCGCCAGGATGACTTGCTCAGCCTGCGCCTTGTTGGACACCTTGCCCAGCTTGCGCATGGGCGCAGCCAGCGCCGCCAGGCGCGCCTCTTGTTCGGAGCTCAAATGTTCGGAGTCAGCCTTCAAATGTTCGGAGTCGGCGGTCGATTGTTCGGAGCTGGCCGCCGAATGTTCGGAGCCTTCGCCCACGGGCGTCGCCGGTGCGAACAAGTCCCCGAGGTGCTGCCTGGGCCAGCGATACCGGGTTCCCCTGCCGTGGCCGCTCTTCTCCAGCCAGCCGGCGTCGACAAACTGCTTCAGCCGAACACCGATCTCGCGAGGATGTTCCGCCCGGTACGGCTGGATGTCGGCGTTGCCGATCTCGTCGAAGCGGTGCGCCAGCATCAGGATCACGCGGCCCAGCTCGTCGAGACCCCGGTAAGCGTCGCCCACGATCGCGCGCAACTCCTGCTCCACGTCGCCCGGGATCATGCTGGGCAGCGGCAGCCACACGCGCGTCATCTCGAGCGACGGGTCTTCGGCCACCAGCGGGATCATCCAGTGCTGCTCGCGCCAAGCGCGCAGGATCTTCTGGAAGCCCGAGCCCGCTTTCTCGCCGAGGCCGAGCATCTGGAACATCTTCTGCACGTTGGGGTTGCGCGGGTCGCTCACTCCGCCCTGGTACAGTGCCTCGCGCGGGATGCGCAGCCGCCCCGGGTTGACGAAAACGAACGCGTCCTGCCGCTTGATCACGGTGATCGGACGCGACGACTGGTGGTCGGCGTGGATCAGCGTGTTGACCAGCGCCTCGCGCAGCGCCTCGTGCACATGCGTCTCGGCAATGCGCGTGGCCTGCGGATCGAGCTTGAACGGCACGTCCAGCCCTTCCACCAGGCGCGGGTAGACGCGGTAGTAGAAGTTGAACAGGTTCGGTACCCACTTGCCGTCCACGGTGATGCGGTGGCTCCAGCGCTGCTCGGGATCGGCCGAGAGCTGCTCCTGATAGTCGAGGTGGTAGTGCGGCAAGGCATCGAGCAAGCTACGCTCGCTGCCGAACATCAACAGCCCGGCCAGTGTGAGCCCCGCACGCCCGCCGACCCGCTCGCGGCGCCAGCCGCCCAGCCGCTCGATCAGCGCACGGTCATCCAGCGCAAGAAAGGGGTGGTCCGGCTCATGCGATGCGAAACGGTTGCGATACGCCTTCAGCGATTCGGCATCCAGATCGTCGAGACCGAAGCCTTCCAGCAGCATGCCATCCTGCGGCTCGTCGCTGGCGTCGCGCAGCATCTGCCGCACCTCGGCCTCGGTGCAGTGGTAGTCCCCTTCGAAATTGCGCTTGAAGGTGCCCGTCAACGGATTGCCGTTGACGAAAACCGGCCGCTGCGCGCGCGCCGCCCGGCGCACCCGAATCAGCAGCAGTTCGCGGTCATCGATCGGAACCAGTTGCACGTCGCGCTCGGTGCAGATGGCCGGGCTGAACTTCTGTGGGTTGTTGTGCCCGTCCCAGAAGGCCTTGATCAGCTTGCCGGGCGAACGCACGCCGACGATCTCGTGCGCCTCGCCCTGCTCGGCCACACCCAGCACGACCGTGCCGCCTTCGGTGTTGGCGAACGCGGAGATCGTCTCCCAAAGCGACTTGGGCAGGCCGCCCTCGGCGAGCTTGAACTCGACGTCCTGGTCTTCGCCGAGATCGAGGCGTTGGAGGAGGCTCTCGGTGTTCATCGATGGCAGCACGAATGTGGTATCAGGGACACGACAGTTCGCCAGCTGGGCGAGGCTGTTGACTCACGGCATGCGACAGCGTCGCAGAGACCAGCGCCAGCGTGCCCGGCTGCCCGCCGAGCTGTTCCAGCGTGTGCCGGTAGTAATCGAACAGCGCATCGCCGTCGTTGGCGAGCAGCGGGCCATGCGTAGGCGGCGAGCATGGAGCTCGGCTGGCTGTGCGGCGGGTGGCTGCGTTCTTCTGCCATCTTCAGGAACAGCAGGTAGGTGAGCTGCTCGACATAGTCGCCATAGCTCATCCCGTCGTCGCGCAGGACGTTGCAGTAGTTCCAGGGTTTCTGGACGAGGGTGGAGGTGTTCATTGTTTCTTGCCGCGGCTCTTTGTTGGCCCATTGATGATTCGCGCACGACTAACAAAGCTATCTTGTTGTCAGGCTTTGGGTTTTCGCTGCCCACCCGGACGGGCCGCCGTTTCGTCATTGTTTGCTTTGATCCATCACGATCCACTTGGAAGCCTGTCTCGTTCCGACGTTCCGGATCACCTTGCCGGACAGCGACGAGAATCAGCAGGCCGGCCAGCGTGAGCCCCGCGCGCCGGCCCACCCGCTCGCGGCGCCATCCGCCCAGCCGCTCGATCAGCGCACGGTCATCCAGGGCAAGAAAGGGGTGGTCCGGATCGCGCGAGGCAAAACGGTTGCGATACGCCTTCAGCGATTCGGCGTCCAGGTCTTCGAGATCGAAGCCCTCCAGCAGCATGCCGTCCTGCGGCTCGTCGCTGGCGTCGCGCAGCATCTGCCGCACCTCGGCCTCGGTGCAGTGGTAGTCGCCTTCGAAATTGCGCTTGAAGGTGCCCGTCAACGGATTGCCGTTGACGAAAACCGGCCGCTGCGCGCGCGCCGCCCGGCGCACCCGAATCAGCAGCAGTTCGCGGTCATCGATCGGAACCAGTTGCACGTCGCGCCCGGTGCAGATGGCCGGGCTGAACTTCTGTGGGTTGTTGTGCCCGTCCCAGAAGGCCTTGATCAGCTTGCCGGGCGAACGCACGCCGACGATCTCGTGCGTCTCGCCCTTCTCCGCCACGCCCAGCACGAGCGTGCCGCCTTCGGTGTTGGCGAACGCGGAGATCGTCTCCCAAGGCGACTTGGGCAGGCCGCCCTCGGCGAGCTTGAATTCGACGTCCTGGTCTTCGCCGAGATCGAGGCGCTGGAGGAGGTTCTCGGTGTTCATCGATGCCCGCATGGATCTCGTATCAGCGATGCGACAGTTCGCGAACTGGGCAAGGCCATCGACTCGATGCTCGGGACAGCTTCGCAGAGATCAGCGCCATCGTACCCGGCTGGCCACTAGCCGCGGGGCCACAGCTGCAAAGCACGTGCGAAGAGCTGCGCCCCGCGATCGGCAATGGCACCTTCATCCCACATCTCGTTTGCAAGAAGCTGCTGATTGATGGGCAGAAGAGAGTGTTTGAGGAGCTCGGGCTTCTTGACCGGCCACGCCGCATTCGAAGCGGATGAGTTCAACGCTTGGGTCAAGATCGTGAGGTTCCCGATGGTCTGAATTACCGCATTGCGATTTCGCGTCGCTGAGGCTCGCACATCGCCTGGCGTTGTGGCCCAGACCTCGCTCGCGCTAAGACCTGGCGAGCCGTCTGCCAGCGGCCAATGCTCGACCCATGCTTGCGGCATCATGTGCTCGATCGTTAGCGCGCTGCTAACGGATAGCACCTCCATCTTGCCGCCCAGATACGTTTCGTTTAGCCGACTGAGGAGCCAGACGAGCTTCGGGTTGTTCAGCACTTGGTAGGCGTGCTTGGTCATCCACGCCTCCCGGAAATCCTCGTCCGTCGGCCACTCGGCCGACTCGACGTTCGACGCCTTCAACTGCGAAATGACTTGCTGGGCGCCGAGTGCGTCTCTTCTGAGCGAACGAGTCAGCGCCAGGAAAATGCGGTTGTAGTTCTTTGTCGTGAGTCCACAGATGGCCCGCCGCAACAGGTAGGACTGCAGTGCGCGGGTAACGCCGAGCCAGTCAGCCTCCGGCAGGCCAACGTCGAGCAAAGCGAGCAACAGGGGATAGCAGGTTCGGACATCGAACGCCTCCAAGAATGTCGCCAGCGAATAGAGAGCGTCGCCCCTCTTCGGCTCAATGAGTCGGCGGAAATCCTCCCCCTGCCGGCTTAGCGTCACCAGCTCATCCTCCACCGTGGCGAACGGGCGGTGACGGTCAATCCAGTACTTGTACTCAACGAAGAGGTGCTTGACCGGGATGTCCACGCCCTGCCGGCTGGAAAGGAAATGCTGCATGAACAGGTCACTGCGCGGCCGCAGCAAGCGACCTTGCTTGACCTGTACCCGCCAGAAGTCGGCATCGAAGCGTCGCCAGTGCGCTTCGTACAACACCTCCTGCGGCTCGCCGCGCCGTGCCGCGCGCAAGAAGATGAAGTTGCGCAGCAGGTCGGCGGGAAGCAAGGGTTCCCCACGCGCATTCAGGGTCTCGAAGATGACCTGCGCGTCGTCGTCCTGTTCCAGGTCGATCGCGACCACCTGCAGCGCGTTCTTGAGCGCGGTGAAGCACTCTTCCAGTCGATGCGCCATGTGCGTCTCATGGGCGAGCGGCTTGCCGCCCGCGTCCCCGACAAAGAAATCGTGGAGCTGCTGGCGGAAGAAGAAGTAGGCCTCGACCATCCGAGGTCTCGGTTCCGGCTTGCGTGCGTACTTCCGATACTGAAGAGGGTGCTTCTTCTCGAGAGCTGCACGCGAGCCAGCGCCGAGGACATCTGCGAACTGCGCGCGATCGAGCCGCGTTGGCCACACCTTGAAGCGATCGTCACCCTCGGTGCCCATGCCCCGGTTCAGGGTGAAGGCCTCGCATTCACGTGCCAGGTCCTCGCAGCCATGCTCCCGGCAGAAGTCCCTGAACGCGGCCAAGAACAACTGCAGCGTGGTCAAGCGCTGCTGCCCATCGATGATCTGGCGCCGTTCGACGTGGGTTGTCGGCGTTTGCTTCTGGTCGAGGACCATAGCACCGAGGAAATGCACCGGTGCGTCCTTTCGCCCCTCCAGGTACTCGGCAAACTTGCGGCCGATGTCCTCCCAAAGCGGCTCCCACTGCTGTTCCTGGCTCCACACATACTGCCTCTGGAAGAGAGGTACTTCGAGACGCATCTTCTTCTCGAAGATCGCCAGCAGGGGCACTGCATTGGCCTTCACGTTGTGCACTCCTTCAGATCAAGAGATATGGGATGCGACTCGACACTGAATGCCTGCGCCAGCACCGCCTGCCTTAGCGCTTCCGCGCGCTTCACGTTCGCATCGACCTCGGCCGCAACCTCGCGGACGATGGAGAGGCGGCGGTCGACTTCGGCCACGATGCGGTGCTGCTCATCGAGCGGCGGCAGCGGAAACGGCGCAGCCTTGAACTTCTCGAGAGTCAGGTGGCCGATATTGGTCGTGATCGAGCCGAGCCGTCGAAAGATTCCGGAGCGAACATGAGATCGAAAGACGATCTGCGCGAACTCGGGCGTCGTGACCTCGGGATCTGCACGGAAGCGATGCAGGGTCTTCTGAAAGCACAACGGCTCGTCGAATCCGCGAAAGATGGCACTCTGCCCCAACAGCTCTGAACTCTGTCCTTCGCTGACCAGGATGTCACCCGGTGCAAGACGGTACTTGGCGAAGTGAGCCTCGTCGAAGTCCATCGTCTCCACATCGCTGAAACTGATGGCGTCGTCCTTGATGTTCGCCACGCGCAGGTACTTGCGTAACCAACGGCCAGTCAGGTACTGCGGAGCGCGCTGCCGCCCCAACAAGACCTCACCGGCTTCGCAGACCTGAACGGTGCGCCAAGCAGCCGTCGAACGTTGAACGAGCCGCCCCGCTGTCGCATCAATCAGCACACTGCCCACGAGCCGAGCGGCATTGGCCTTGACGCGCTTGAGGTTGGCGACGGCTTCGTCGACGCGGGAGAACTGCTTTTCGATTTCGGCGACGATGCGGCGCTGCTCGTTCGGATCGGGCAACGGAATCTCGAACGGCGCCAGTTGATCGAAGTCGACGCGCGGACGATCGCCGGTGTTTAGGTGCGATGCGTAGCGGACGAACGCCGAAGAGTTGAGGAAGTGCTGCAAGTAGCCACTGTCGACTCGCCCGTTCTCCGGCAAGACGATGAACTCAGCCGAGCACAGCCCCTCGAACGTCGGCCGGCAGACCTTGTTCAGGTACGGGCGCAAGCGGCCGTAGAGGACGTCGCCCGGCTTGAAGTGCACCGCGGAGCTCTTCATCGTGGCCGACGGGACGGTTCCCAGCAGCTTCATCGAGTGAGCCTCGACATGCTCCATGCCAATGAACGGCAGGTCGGGATAGTCAGACGGTTTCACTCGCGGGCGCGTGGGCGTTACGACCTCGCCGAGCGGTACCAATTCGACCCCGGTCACGCCACCAATTCCCGATTCAACTCATCGATCACCTTAGGCAACTCCGCCCCGAAGAGCTGATGCACCCGGCCCAGCCCGCCACGCTGGTCGAACGGCGCGTAGCCGAAGTCCTCGGCTTCGATGCCGAGGTTGCTGGCGATGTGCTCGGCCATCTTCTCGAACCACCAGCGCTGCTCGTCGCTGAAGCCCTTCCCCGCGGCCTGCTGCTGCGCAATCCACGCCTTGAAGTTGGCTGCCACGCGTTCGGGGTAGGGCACCAGCTCGTTCTCTTGGTGCATCGCGTAGCGCACCAGTGAAACCAGGTCGGTCAGGATGCGGCGGCGGCTCGCGCCCTTGACCTTGCTCTGGTCCAGCGCGGCGTAGGCCTGCCAGAGCTGGCTTTCGGTCCACAGCTGCGGCGGGGCCTGCAGCGTGTCGGCCAACGCCTTCAGGTCCTCGAACTTCAGCGGCGCGCTCGTCGGGCGGTTGTAGAGGATCTGCAGCGCGGTGATCTCGTCGCGGTGCTCGGCGATGAAAGCCTCGAAGCTCTGCACGATACCCTGCGCGCGCTCGCGCGCGGCCTCGGAGAAGCCGGCTTCGAGCACGCCGTCCTGCGTGACGGTGTCGATCACCAGCTCCTTCTGCTGCTTCAGCGTCAGGATCAGTGTGCGCAGCGTGGGGTTGGAGAGCGGCTTCACCGCGTGGCGCAGCGCGGCCTCGGCCTCCTGCGGCGAGCAGTCTTCGCGCGGGTCCAGCGCCTGCACGATGCCGCGCGAGAGTTCCTTCAGGCCCAGGCCGCCGGCCTCCGTCACCACCTTGGCGCGCTCGGCATCGGTGAGCTGCGCGTCCAGCCGCGCCAGACGCACGGCCACGCTGGAGAGCACCTCGGGCTCCACGTTGCCCAGGCTCACTGCCTGCAGCAGCGCCTCCAGCGGTACGCTCTTCTTCTGGTCCATCGGCCGGCTGTCGGTCTTGTCGCGCTCGCACACGCCCACGCAGTCGACGATGACGAAGTGGTCCTTGTGCACCTGCTCGCCGGGGTTCACGCCGCGCAGGTCGTCGTCCTTGATCACGCGCACGCCGCGGCCCTTCATCTGCTCGAAGAAGCTGCGGCTCTTCACGCTGCGCATGAAGACGACGATCTCCACCGGCTTGATGTCGGTGCCGGTGGCGATCATGTCCACGGTGACGGCGATGCGCGGGTAGTAGCTGGTGCGGAAGGCCTTGATCAGCTCCTCGGGCTTGCTGCCCGTGGTGCGGTAGGTGATCTTCTGCGCGAACTCGTTGCCGCGGCCCCACTCCTCGCGCAACGTGGTGACGATCGCCTCGGCGTGGTTGTCGTCCTTGGCGAAGACCAGCGTCTTGGGCAGCTCCTGCCGCTGCGGAAAGAGGTCGCTCTGCCAGCGGTCGCGCAGGGTGCGGGCGATGGTGCGGATCTGGTCGGGCGTCTGCACGCTGCGGTCCAGCTCTTCGGGCGCGTACTCGAAGTCGTCGTCGAGCTGCCAGTCGCGCCGAGCGCGGGTGGGCTTGTCCAACACCTGCAGCCAGTAGCCGGCTTCTACTCGGCTTCCGGCCTCCGTGACCTCGGTCTTGATCCGATAGACGTCGTAGTTGACGTTCACGCCGTCCGCCACCGCCTGCGGGTGGCCGTACTCCATCACCAGGTTCTGGTTGAAGAAGCCGAAGGTCTGCTTGTTGGGCGTGGCGGTCAGGCCGATCAGATGGGCGTCGAAGTACTCCAGCACCTGGCGCCACAGGTTGTAGATGCTGCGGTGCGCTTCGTCGGTGACGATGATGTCGAAGGTCTCGATCGGGAACGCGGGGTTGTAGTCGATCGGCTCCGGCTCCCTGAACAGGCTCTCCACGCGCTCGGTGGACTCTTCGTCCGCTTGTTCCGGCAGATCGCGGCCCTTGAGCATCGAGTACATGCGCTGGATCGTGCAGATGCAGACGCGGGCGGTCCGGTCGAGCTGGTTGCCGTTGAGGTGCTGGACGATGTACTCCTCGCCAAACTTGTAGTTGTTGACCGGCGAGACGTACTGGTCGAACTCCTTTTTGGCCTGTCGGCCGAGGTTGCCGCGGTCCACCAGGAACAGCACGCGTCGCGCACCGGCGAATTTGATCAGCCGGTAGATGAAGCTGATGGCGGTGAAGGTCTTGCCGCTGCCGGTGGCCATCTGGATCAGCGCGCGTGGCTTGTTCTGCGCGAGACTGGCTTCGAGGTTGCGGATGGCGGTGATCTGCGCCGGCCAGAGCTTGCAGTCGCCCCACTCGGTGACCAGCGGCGGCAGGCGGCGGACGCGGGCGAGGAAGGTGGCGGGGGCGAAATCGGCATGGGCCACGGCCGCACCGCTGCCGGTGCCGAGAACGCGCGGCTGAGGCAGCGCGGCGAGCCATTCGGCGAGCGTTTCGGGGCGGTGGAAGGCGAAGACGTTGCGGGCACGCGGCTCCGGATCGAGGCCGTCGGTGAAGTGCGTCTCCAGCCCGGTGGATTCGTAGAGGAAGGGCAGCGGGCGGCGCCAGGCGGGCAGCGTGGCCGGCAGACCCTGCGCGTAGCGCGCCGACTGGATCTCGACGCCGGTCAGCGTGGCGCCCTGCTTCTTGGCCTCGATGACGCCGGCGGCCCTGCCGTCGATGTAGAGCAGGTAGTCGGCGAAGCCGTGGCCGCGTTCGAGCGGGAACTCGCGGATCGCCACGCCGCGCGCCGCGTGGATGTCGGCGGCGGAAGCATCGCAGATCTGCCAGCCGGCGGCGACGAGCAGCGTGTCGATCCGGCGTCTTGCCTCCCCTTCCGCTTGCCCCACGGCCCCCCCGCCCGAAGCGAATCCTTGACGTCGGAAATCTTAGGCGATTTCTCTAAATCGCGATACCGAAGATCTGACGCAGCCGTGTTGCTTTCTGGCTGTTCGCGTCAGCGTGCATAGACCAACTGACGCTCAGCGAGCACACGCTCGCGCAGGTAAGGGTTTTCCAGGCTGCTTTGCGTCAGCAGGTCGACCGGCCGCCCGAAGAGACGCTCCAGGCTTTCCTTCAGCAAGAAATAGGCATCGGCGTAGCGGCCCGGTGGAAGTTCATCGAACTCGACCAGGAAATCGAGGTCGCTGGTCGATGGGTCGAAATCGGCCCGCTGGGCAGACCCGAACACGTCGAGCCTGCGCGCGCCCGCGCGGCGGCAAAGGGTGACGAGCTCGGCGCGCTTTTGTTCGATGACGTCCGTCATGGCAGTCTACATGAACCGATTGGGCCTGAAGCGGGCAGCCGGCGAAGCCGTGGCGGGATTCCACGGGAACTCGCGGATCGCCACGGCGCGCGCCGCGTGGATGTCGGCGGCGGAAGCGTCGCAGATCTGCCAGCCAGCGGCGACGAGCAGCGTGTCGATCCGGCGTCTTGCCTCCCCTTCCGCTTGCCCCACCGCCCCTCCGCCCGCAGCGAATCCTTGACGCCGGAGATGTTAGCACAGCTGCCGTCGGCCCCCGGCGATGCCCGGTCGTTCGCGGCGGGCATCGCCGGGCGCTTCGCCCGCGCTACTGCAGGTCGAAACGGTCGAGGTTCATGACCTTGGTCCAGGCGGCGACGAAGTCGCGCACGAACTTGCCGCCGGCGTCGCTCTGCGCGTAGACCTCGGCCAGCGCGCGCAGCTGCGAGTTGGAACCGAAGACGAGGTCGACGCGGGTGGCCGTCCAGCGCAGTTCACCGGTCCGCCGATCACGGCCCTCATAGGAGCCGGCGTCGCCGGCGGGCGCCCAGACGGTGGCCATGTCGAGCAGGTTGAGGAAGAAGTCGTTGGCCAGCACGCCGGGCCGCCGCGTGAACACGCCGTGCGATGAGCCGCCGACGTTGGCGCCGAGGACCCGCAGGCCGCCGACGAGCACGGTCATCTCCGGCGCACTGAGGGTCAGCAACTGGGCCCGGTCGAGCAGCATTTCCTCGGCCGGGACGCTGTACGCCTTCTTCTGGTAATTGCGGAAGCCGTCGGCCTGCGGTTCGAGAACGGCAAACGAGTCGGCATCGGTCTGCTCCGCCGTGGCGTCGGTGCGACCCGGCGTGAAGGGAACTTCGATCTCCTGGCCGGCCGCGGCGGCGGCGGCCTCGACCGCCGCGCAGCCGCCAAGGACGATCAGGTCGGCGAGCGAAACCTTGCGGCCGTCCACCTGCGCCGCGTCGAACCCATCCCGGATGCCTTCCAGCACGGCGAGTACCCGCGCCAGTTGTGCCGGTTGGTTCGCTTCCCAGTCTTTCTGCGGAGCGAGGCGGATGCGCGCACCATTGGCGCCGCCGCGCTTGTCGGAACCGCGGAAGGTGGCGGCCGACGCCCAGGCAGTGGACACCAGTTCCGCGGTCGTCAGGCCGGAAGCGAGGATCTTCGCCTTCAGCGCGGCGATGTCGGCGGCGTCGACCAGCGGGTGGTCGACGGCAGGCAGCGGATCCTGCCAGATGAGGTCCTCGGCGGGCACTTCCGGACCGAGATAGCGCCGCTTCGGGCCCATGTCACGGTGCGTGAGCTTGAACCAGGCGCGGGCGAAGGCGTCGGCGAAGGCGGCCGGGTCCTGCTGGAAGCGGCGGGCGATCGGTTCGTAGAGCGGGTCGAAGCGCAGGCTGAGATCGGCCGTCGTCATCATCGGCGGGTGTTTCTTCGCCGGGTCGTGGGCGTCGGGGATCATGTGCTCGGGCCGTACATCCTTCGCCACCCACTGGTGGGCGCCGGCCGGGCTCTTCGTCAGTTGCCACTCGTAGCCGAACAGGGTGTCGAAGTAGCCGTTGTCCCAAGTCGTCGGGTTTGGCTTCCAGGCGCCCTCGATGCCGCTGGTGGTGGTGTCGCCGCCCTTGCCGGAGCCGAAGCGGTTGATCCAGCCGAGGCCCTGCGCCTCGAGCGGCGCGGCCTCCGGTTCGCGGCCGACCAGCGCCGGGTCGCCGGCGCCATGCGCCTTGCCGAAGGTGTGGCCGCCGGCGACGAGGGCGACGGTTTCCTCGTCGTTCATCGCCATGCGGGCGAAGGTCTCGCGCACGTCGCGGCCGGACGCGACCGGGTCGGGGTTGCCGTTCGGGCCTTCCGGATTGACGTAGATGAGGCCCATCTGCACGGCAGCGAGCGGATTCTCGAGATCGCGCTCGCCACTGTAGCGCTGGTCGCCCAGCCAGGTGGTTTCGCGGCCCCAGTAGATGTCTTCCTCGGGCTGCCAGATGTCGCGACGGCCGCCGCCGAAGCCGAAGGTCCTGAAGCCCATGCTTTCGAGCGCGACGTTGCCGGCCAGGATCATCAGGTCAGCCCAGGAAATCTGGTTGCCGTACTTCTGCTTGATCGGCCACAACAGGCGGCGTGCCTTGTCGAGGTTGCCGTTGTCCGGCCAGCTGTTGACCGGCGCGAAGCGCTGGTTGCCGGTGCCGCCGCCGCCGCGGCCGTCGGCCGTGCGGTAGGTGCCGGCGCTGTGCCAGGCCATGCGGATGAACAGGCCGCCGTAGTGGCCCCAGTCGGCCGGCCACCATTCCTGCGAATCGGTCATCAGCGCCGCGAGGTCCTGCTTTAGGGCAGCGTAGTCGAGACGCGCGAATTCCGCCGCGTAATCGAAACCCGCATCCATCGGGTTCGATGCCGGGGCGTGCTGATGCAGGATGCCGAGATTCAACTGGTTCGGCCACCAGTCTCGGTTGGCACGGACACCGGCCGTGGCGCGGGCGCCGGGAGCCGCGTGGAACGGGCACTGGCTTTCGTTGCTCATGGAGTTCTCCTTCTCGGGTTGATCGACGGTCGTTGCGTGTTTTTCAGAATAGTTGCCGCTGGGCGATGTGGCCATTGAAATCCTTCAATGATCATCATGCATGTGGGCTATCGACGAATGGCATGCGTTCCCGGAGCGGCCTGCCAACGGGCCGGCGGCTCGCCACCGCCGGGCGCAACCTCGCTCCTCAGCAGGCCGCTGCGATGTTCTGCTGGTCGCTCTCGATGCGGCCATCGACCAGTTCGATGACCCGGTCGCAACGGGCGGCGAGCCGCGGATCGTGGGTGACGATGAGGAAGGAGGTGTGCAGTTCGGCATGCATGCGCCGCATCAGCACGAAGACCTCGTCCGACGAGGCGCGGTCGAGGTTGCCGGTCGGCTCGTCGGCCAGCACCAGCGGCGGCTGGAGGACCAGCGCCCGGGCGATGGCGACGCGCTGCTGCATGCCACCCGACAACTCGCCCGGGTGCTTGTGCATGTCGTTGCCGAGGCCGACGGCGGCGAGCATCGCCCGTGCCCGCTCGCGCTGTGACGCAGCCACGCGGCCCTCGCGCATCAGCGCCGGCAGGGTGACGTTCTCGAGCGCGGAAAAGGCCGGCAGGAGGTGGTGAAACTGGAAGACGAAGCCGAGCACCGCGCGCCGGCGCAGCGTCAGGCCGGCGTCGTCGAGCCCGCTGGTCTCTTCACCCTGTATTCGGTAGCTGCCGGCAGTCAGCCGTTCGAGCAGGCCGACGATGTTCAGGAGCGTGCTCTTGCCCGAGCCGGATGGACCGATGAGCGCAACGAACTCTCCCCGTTCGACGGCGAAAGACACGCCATGCAGCACCTCGGCCTCGTTCGCCAACCCGACGTTGTAGCTCTTGCGGATGTCGGCGAGTTCGATCAGCGGTGGTCCGGCCCGCGTCATGGCTGCCGGCGGCGCGCGTTGCCGGCTGGCTGGCAGCATCGACCGGAGCGTGGCTGGATCATCACCGGCTGTCTCACAGGCGAATGGCCTGCGCCGGGTCGAGCGCCGCTGCGCGGCGTGCCGGTGCGACTGCCGCCAGCACCCCGCAGAGCGTGGCGATGCCGGCGATGGCCAGTGCCAAGCCCGGTGGCAGCGAGATGGCGAACAGCGGCAGGCCGTCACTGCCGCGGACGAAGGTGGTGAAGGCCTTGATCAGCCCGGTGGCGAGCAGGACGCCGAGCAGCGAGCCGAGCGCGCCGACGATCGCTCCCTGCAGCAGGAAGACGCGCAGCATCTGCCCGCGCGTTGCGCCGATGGCGCGCAGGATGCCGATCTCGCGCTGCTTCTGCACGACCGAGACGACCAGCACGCTGGCGATGCCGAGCACGACGACGACCATGACGACGCTGCGGATCAGCGCCGTGCTGACCGACTGTGCGTTGAGCGCGGAAACCAGCTGCGCGTTCGCCTCCTGCCAGCTTTCGACCTTGTAGGGCAGGCGCTGCGCCAGCTCGGCGGCCAGCGTTTTCGCCGCCCAGACGTCGGTCAGCGCCAGGTCGATGCCGGTGGCGCCGCCCGGCAGACCGACCAGGCTCTGCGCCGCGCGCAGGGGCACGATGACGGTTCGCCGGTTGAGTTCGCGGACGCCGAGATCGACCAATGCGGTGACGCGCAGCGAGTCGCTCGAGCCGCCGGTCACCAGGCTGATGCGGTCACCGATGCGCACACCGAGGTCGTCGGCGAGTTCGCGGCCGATGATGCCCTCTCCTGGGCCGAGGCGCGCCTCGCCCTGGACGACCTTCGAGCGCAGATGCACGATGCGGTCATAGCGGTCGAGGTCGACGCCCATCAGGGCGATCGATTTCGTCGCCTCGCCGCGCTGCGCGAGACCGGCGCCGGAAACCATCGGCGACACCGCGGCCACCAGCGGCGTCGCCTCGAGTACCGGCACGAGCGACTGCCAATTGCCGATGCTGCGCGGGCGCTGCACGCGTGGCTGGGTCTGCACCAGCGCCGTGCTGCCCGGCAGCGGTTCACGGGCCGGAATCACGACGTCGTCGCGCGCGCTGACGCTGAGGTGCGCCTGCGCCCCCAGCGTCTTCTCCAGGGTGTTGCGCTGCAGGCCGCTGATCAGCGCCGAGATGTAGGCGACGACGGCGACGCCGGCTGCGACGCCGACGATGATCAGCACCGTCTGCATGCGCCCCTCGCGCAGGAAACGGACGGCGACACGCGCTTCGAAGCCGAGCCAGCCGATCATCGGTCTGCCCATCAGCGCCCCATGGCGCTGCTCATCGCGGTGCCGGCGTCCTCGCGTGTCGCGCCACCCGGATTGCGCGCAGCGGCTGCGGCAGCGCCGTTCGCCGCGACGACCACGCGCACGCGGCTGCCGGCCTTGAGCGGGCTGCCGCTCGGCAGCCGCAGGACGGTGTCGCCGGCGCTCAGCCCGGCGCGCACCTCGGCGGCGTCGAGCGTGCGCAGGCCCAGCTGCACCGGGCGTTCCTCGATCCGGCCATCGCGTTCGACGAGGACGACGGCGCTGCTTGCCGACTGGTCGCCGCGCAGCGCGTCGACCGGTACCACCAGCGCCGCGTCGCGCCGGCCCGTCTCGACTTCCACCGACAGGGTCATGTCCTCACGCAGGAATTCCGGTGGTGCCCCGGGAAGCGAGAACTTGAGCTCGACCGCGCCGCGCTGCGCGTCGACCAGGGGTGAGATCGACAGTACGCGGGCAGTGAAACGCCGCTCCGGAAAGGCATCGGCAAGCACGCTCGCGTCCTGGCCGACCTGCAATTGTTCGAGGTAGCGTTCGTCGACCTGTGCCACCAGTTGCAACGGCCCAGCCAGCGCCAAGCTGAGCAGCGCACGTCCGGGCTGGACGATCTGTCCCGGCTCGACCAGGCGTGCGAGCACGCGCGCGTCGGCGGGCGCGGTGATGATCGCCTGGGCCAGGCGAGCCTGCGCCGCGGCGGTGGCTGCGGCTGCCAGAGCGAGCTGCGCCTCGGCCTGGACGATGTCGCTTCCCTGCTCGGCATTGGCGGTGCTCTGCGCGCGCGCAGTGGCCAGTTGCGCGGCCGCCACGGCCTCGGCACGGCTTGCCTCGTCGAGGCGCGCGGCGCTGACGAAACCCTTGGCGACCAGCGACTGCGTCCGCTGCAAGTCGGCCTGCGCCGCAGCCAGAACCGATTCCGCCTGCGCCACCGCTGCCTGCGCGACACGGCGGCCCGTGCTGCGCAAGCCCGCCAGGCGCGCCGACGCCTGGCGCTCGCTGGCCTGCGCCTGTGCCAGAGCGGCCTGCAGTTCGTCCGTCTCGAGGCGGATCAGCGTGGCGCCACGGACAACCCGGTCGCCCTTGTCCACCGCGACCTCGAGCACCCGGCCAGTCAGCGTGCTGCCGACATCCACCCGCGATTCGGTCGCCACGCGCGCGGAGAACTGCAGGCTGCGCACCAGCGGCTCAGCCTGGATGCGCACTGCCGGGACGATCGGCGGACGGCTCAGCCACCAGGCGGTCGTGCCGCTGGCGATGGTGGCGAGTGCGGCAAGGATGAGGAGCGGACGGCGGGGCATGGGGCGGCTTGTCGGGTTCGAGCGGCAGCGCCGCGCAATCGGGGTGACGCCGGCGGCGGCACCTGACGCCAGCAACTGACCAGGATGTTGCGCCGCGAATCATCCCACACTTGGCTCACCTGGCGCGCGCGGAATGCTGGCCATCGTTCGCGGTTGCCGGCGCAACGCCAAGCCATGCCGGCAGTGCGATCAGTCGGCGCGGCGAAACGGCCGCGCGCGCCAGCAATCGCGACTGCGTCAAGCGCGGGCTGTGCCGCCCGACGAGCGCAGGGGTTCGCGGACCCGTGTCCACAGCCTTACCAGCAGCTGCCGGCCCGTCTCGTCCAGGTGGCTGCCGTCGCCGTCATGGGGCGCATTGATCTGCTGCAGGTAACGGTCGCTGCAGCGGTACGGCGGCACATAGCTTTGATGCGGCCCGAGGGGGAGCCAGTCGGTGGCCGGCTGGCTGCCGCACGGTGGTCTCCCGGCCTCGACCGGATCGCTCCAGGCCACCAGCGCCGGCGCGTAGACCGGCTGCTGCCTGCGGCATCCCGGCAGCCAGCCCCAGGCACCGCGGAAACAGGCCCAGCGCCCGTAATGGAAGGGAGCGAAGGCCCAGGGTTCGGCGCCGATCCAGGTCCAGCCCCAGGGTGCCAGCCAGATCCACTGGCCGTAGCGGTAGGGTGCCCATTCGGCGGGCAGGTCACGCGGGAACCACACGGCGCCATAGGCCGCCGTTTCGTACCAGTCGCCATGAAGCGCGAGGTCGCCAGACCCGGTCAACTCCTCTGCCACGTGCCCGCGATCCTCAGTCGTCCCGCATGGCGTGTCGCAGGCTGGCGTCCACAGCGCGAGCCCGGCACCGTCGACCGGCAGCGCTTCGTCGTGTTCGCCGTCGCCGCTCAGCCGAACGCTCTGCCCGGCAGCGATGAGCCGCGACCGGCCGCCGGCGGAGCAGCGCAGGGCCCCCTGCCAGGCCGTTCCGGCGACGCTGTCGCTGCCGGCAGCAAGGTGGTAGAAACCGGCGTCGCACAGCTCGAAACGCAGATCACCGCATTCGATGGCAACCTGTCGCGCCATCTCCGGAGACCGACAACGGATCGTCAGGCTGCCGGCGCGCAAGCGCAGGGCCAGTTGCTCATCATCGACGCGAACCAGCGCGAGCACGCTGTCGGCGTCCAGGTGCACCAGAGTCGAGCCGATCTCGACCTCGACGCTGCCGGCGACGCCGGTCGACAGGAGATCACCGCTGGTCAGCGGCCAGTTCCTGATGGCGGCCTCGACGCCGCTGCCCGCCGCATGCGAAAGGAATGCCGGGCCGCCGATCCTGGCAATTCGGCCGACCCTGGCGACCGGATCGCCCGCGGTGGGTCGTGTCGCCCGCGACGACAGGAGCGTGCGGAGCAGCGCTCTACCGCAGTGCTGCAGGTTGTGCGGCGTATGAGGCATGGCTTTTCCTCCCATGTACAGCGGCAGGACAGCTGCCGATCAGGCAAGCAACGTCTCGCCCGCCATTCTGGGCGACGGCCGGTGACAGACCGTGACAAAAGTCGCACAATGGCTGCACGAAAGCCCCGTCACGACAACTTCTGGCCGGAGAAGCACAGCCGGCGTGGCCGGGCGAGCGGTTGGCGCGAGCACCTTGCAGGAGCATCGGCATGAACGGTCCCGACGCTGTCCCCGCCGATCCGGGGGGTCCGGTCGTGCGCCGCTTCGCAGCTGCCGATCGGGCAGCCCCCCACGACAGCACGGTGCCCGCCGAGCAGCTCGGCGACGCCCAGGCCATCGACCGGCTCGCGCGATGGCTGCGAGGCGCGCCGGTGGTCGTGCTGTCCGGCGCCGGGCTGAGCACGGCCAGCGGCATCCCGGCGTATCGCGACCGGCACGGCCGATGGCAACAGGCCACGCCCATCCAGCATCGGGACTTTCTGACGTCAGCACCGGTACGCCAGCGTTACTGGGCGCGCAGCTTCGTCGGCTGGCCACGCCTGGGGCGAGCCAGTCCGACAGCGGGGCATCGGGCGCTGAGCGAGATGGAGCGGCGGGGAGTCGTCTCCTGGGTCATCACGCAGAACGTCGACGGACTGCACCAGAAGGCAGGCAGCCGACGGGTGATCGAATTGCACGGCGGCATCGGTACGGTGCTCTGTCTCGCCTGCGGACAGCGATTCTTGCGCTCTGCGGTGCAGGAATGGCTGCGGTCCGCGAATCCCGGGATGGAAGATGTCGCCGTCTGCCCCGGCCCGGACGGGGACGCCACGCTGGCCGAGGCCATCGCCAGAACGTTCCAGGTTCCCGGTTGCCCGGATTGCGGCGGCATGCTGAAGCCGGATGTCGTCTTCTTCGGCGACAGTGTGCCCCGCGTCCGTGTCAGTGCGGCAACGCAAGCGATCGACGCAGCGCCGGCACTGCTGGTCGTTGGTTCATCGCTGATGGTCTACTCCGCATTCCGCCTCGCCGACTACGCGCAGCGCCAGGGCAAACCGGTTCTGGCGGTCAATGACGGCGTGACGCGGGCGGACCATCTCCTCGCATGCAAGGTCGAGGGCGAATGCGGAGCCGTACTCGGGCGACTGCTGGACTTGGCGGTGCAGCGACCGGCCTAGCAGCCTGTCGGACTTGACCAAGTCGGCTGCAAGAAGTGGGAAGACGGCTCATTTCTCCCCGTATTTCTGCACGAATAGAACCACTATTCGCTTGAAATCCGTGAAAAACTGCGCTCGTCTCCCACTTCTTTCGCTTCGACCCATCAAGTCCGACAGGCTGCTAGCAAGTCCCGCCAGCCTGCGGCACTCGCCGCGCGACACAGCTCCTGCAGGAAGGCGAAGGCTGCGTCGGCGTGGGCCAGCGCGCGGTGGCCGAGTGCGCCGCCGAGTTCGAAGTGCTCACCGCGAACAGCCAGGACGAAGGCGGCCGGGGGCGGTTCGTCGCTGATCCGGGCGAGGACCGAGAGCAGAGCCTGCGGCGACAGTGCGTGCGACCCAGGGCCGACAAAGCCACTGGCCTGCACCTGCTCGAAGACGAAGGGTGCCGGCGTCAGGGCGCCGGCATCGATGAACAGCACGCGTTCGCGGCCGACCAGATCGAGCGCGTGTTCGATCTGCCACTGGCAGTCGCCAATCAGTTCGAAGGCGGCGCTGCGGCCGGCGGTCGCCAGCCAGGCGTGCAGCCGTTCGAGCAGCAGCGGCCCGAGTGCGTCGTCGCCACGGCTCGGGTTGCCGCAGGCCAGGACGGCGACCGGCGCACGCGCGACCATCGCTGCCGCCGTCCTTCAGCTGCCGCCGCCGGACGACAGGGCGTCCGGCGCGCCAGCCAGTCGTCCGACCAGTCGACCGGAGGCGTCCAGCAGCTCGAGCACCAGGGGCATCCGGCCGAGTGCGTGCGTGGCACACGACAGGCAGGGATCGAAACAGCGGATGGCCACCTCGATGTGGTTGAGCAGGCCCTCGGTCAGCTCCTGGCCGTCGAGGTAGCGCTGCGCGACGCGACGCACGGCCTCGTTCATCGGCTGGTTGTTGTGCGTCGTCGAAACGATCAGGTTGCACATCGTCACCAGATCGTCGTCACCGACCCGGTAGTGGTGAATGAGCGTGCCGCGCGGCGCCTCGATGACGCCGACGCCCTCGTGATGGCGCACACCACTGCTGCGCAGCTCGCTGCCCGAGAGCTCGTCATCGTGCAACAGGTCCTCGATCGCTTCGGCGGCGTGCAGCATTTCGATCATCCGCGCCCAGTGGTAGGCCAGGGGCGCGTGGACGATCCGGCCACCGCCGTGGGCGATGAACTCGCGCCGCTCGGCTTCCGCCAGAGGCGTCGCGATCGCTTCGCAGTTCTGCACCCGGGCCAGCGGGCCGACCTTGTACCAGCCGTCCCGCGGTCCGATTGCGGACAGGAAAGGGAACTTCATGTAGCTCCAGGACTTCACTTCCTCGCTGATCAGCTCGGCATAATCGCGGACGTGGACGGCGTCGGCAAGCAGCCGGCCATCGGCATCACGGGCCCGCAGGCGGCCGTCGTAAAAATCGAGCACACCGCCGGCGCCGACGATCGAGAGCAGATTCGAGCGACAGGTCCCGAAGTGGTCGTAGAGCTCCGGGTCGGCGGCATGCAGCCGCTTGACGAGCTGCACGGCCTGCCGACTCCAGGCGATGATCTGTTCGATGCCGGCCAGCAGATCGGCGCGCTCGGCGCGACTCAGCGCGCGGTTGACGCCGCCGGGTACGGCACCGGTACCGTGCACGCGCTTGCCGGCGGTGAGGCGGATGATCTCCTGCCCGAACCGGCGCAACAGGACCCCCTGGCGAGCGACCTCGGGATGTGCCGCTGCGATGCCGACGATGTTGCGCCGGGCGGCGTCGCTGGCGAAACCGAAGAGCAGGTCGGGCGACGAGAGATGGAAGAAATGCAGCGCGTGTGACTGCAGGATCTGGCCGGCGTGCATCAGCCGGCGGAGCTTCTCGGCGGTCGGCGGCAGCTCGTCGGCGCCGACGACATGGTCGAGCGCCTTCGCCGCCGCCAGGTGGTGCGACACCGGGCAGATGCCGCAGAGGCGCTGCACCATCACCGGCACCTCCCAGTACGGGCGGCCCTGGATGAACTTCTCGAAACCGCGGAACTCGACGATGTGCAGCCGCGCCTGCCACACCTGGCCGGCATCATCGAGCAGCAGGGTGACCTTGCCGTGCCCTTCGACGCGCGACAGCGGGTCGAGGGCAATCCGCCGCAGGTTGCCGCCATCGCCGGTCGCGCTGGCCAGTGGGAAATCTGCAGTCGCCATCCTGTTCGTCGCCTTGCGCTCAGTCGAAATGCAGCAGTGGATGCCCGAGGCGTGGGGTGCGGCCATCGAGCAGGTCGGTGAGGAACTTCCAGATGGCATCGCCCGATGGCGGGCAGCCCGGGATGAAATAGTCGATGCGGACGATTTCATGGATCGGATGCACCTGGTTGAGCGGCAGCGGCAGCTCGGGATCGTCGGGAATCCGGCCGCCAACGATCCCGGGTGCGGTCAGGTACACTTCCTGCAGGCACTGCCCGAGGTCGAGATGGTTGCGCTGCGCTGGCAGGCCACCGTTGATGGCGCAGGCGCCGACGGCGATCAGTACCTTGCACTGCTGACGAAATTCGCGCAGGACGTGGATGTTCTCGGCATTGCAGATGCCACCCTCGATGAGGCCGATGTCGCAAGGACCGCAGTGCTTGATGTCGGTCAGCGGCGAGCGATCGAGATCGACGCGGTCGAGCAGCTCGAAGAGGCGCTCGTCGATGTCGAGCAGCGACATGTGGCAACCGAAGCAGCCGGCCAGCGATGTCGTCGCGAGGCGCAGCTTGCGCTGCCCGACGGGCGGGTTCATCTCAGTGCTCCGGCCCGTTGCCGCCGCTCCCCGGCGGACTGGCGAACTGCATGCCGATCGGCTGTCGGTCATAACGCCGACAGCCGATCGGCTGCAGGAAGCCCCGCCGCTTCGCGAGAATCACGCCGACCGGGCAGACATGCGCAGCCTTGTCGGCGAGAGAGAAGCCGGTATCGGCGAGGCGGCCGGATTCGGCGTTGACGATCAGGTGCTTGCCGATGCCGCGCCCGGAGAGGGCGAAGACGTTCTTGCCGTCGACCTCACGGCTGGCGCGAACGCACAACTCGCAGAGGATGCAGCGGTTGAAGTCGAGGAGGACTTCGGGGTGCGAGGCGTCGACCGGCCGGTCGGGATAGAACTGCGGGAAATGCGCCGTCAGCATTTCGAGTTCGTAGGCCAGCGCCTGCAGCAGGCAGTCGCCGCTCTTCTCGCACGAGGGGCAGAAGTGGTTGCCCTCGACGAACAGCATCTGCAACAGCGTCCGCCGCTTGTCGTTGAGATCGGGCGAGTTGTTCTCGACCTCCATCCCGTCCTTCGCCGGCATCGTGCACGCCGAGACGTAGCGGCCGTTCGCCTTCACGGTGCACAGCTTGCAGCTGCCCTGTGGCTTGAAGTCTGGGTGGTGGCAGAGGTGGGGAATGAAGATGCCGGCGGCTGTCGCCGCTTCCATGATCGTCTGCCCGACGCTGAAGGGAACCGGCAGGCCGTCGAGCAACAGGGTCGGGGTGTTCATCGTTCGGCTCGCTGAACCCCGGCAGCGGGGCCGAAATGCGCTGCCGGATCGTCGCGTACGGTCATCTGGCGGGCGATCGACAGCGACTGGTCGAGGTCGAAGGCGGGTACGAAGTCGAGCGATCGCAGGCGTCGCTCGTAGGCCGGGCGGAACTTGTTGAGGGTGTCGAACAGCGGATTGCACGCCGTCTGGCCGAGTCCGCAGTGGCTGGCGGCATGCAACAGGCGATGGATGCGGAAGATTTCGTTGATGTCGTACTGCGATCCGTCGCCCCGGGCGATCTTGTCCATGCAGTTGGCGACCAGCGTCGTGCCTACCCGGCAGGGGGTGCAGAAGCCGCAGCTCTCGTGGGCGAAGAAATGGGCGAAGTTGCGGGCGACCTCGAACAGGTCGCGGTGCGCGCCGAAGACCGTGAACGCTCCGGCCGTCGGCACATCCTCGAAGGCGATGCGGCGCGTGAACTCGTGCAGCGCCAGGCAGCTTCCCGATGGACCGCCCACCTGGACCGCCTGCGCATTGCCGGCACCACAGTCGTGCAGCACCTGGTCGATGGAGACGCCGAAGGGGTACTCATAGACCCCGGGTGACTCGACATCGCCGGCGATCGACAACAGTTTGGTGCCCGTCGACTGCTTGGTACCGAGACCGGCAAACCAGTCGCCACCCCTGAGCGCGATCAGGCCCACCTTGCACAGGGTCTCGACGTTGTTCACCACCGTCGGCTGACCGCGGTAGCCCTGCTGCGCCGGATAGGGCGGTCGGATCCTGGGGACGCCACGCCGGCCTTCGAGTGACTCGAGCAGTGCCGTCTCCTCGCCGCAGACGTAGGCGCCGGCACCGAGATGGATGTCGATGTCGAAGTTCCAGTCCTGCTGACCGCAAGCGGCCACGCCCAGCAAGCCGTTGCGACGCCGCCGCGCGAGGTTCTCGTTCAGCGCCGGCAGCAGCCAGGCATACTCGCCGCGCAGGTAGAGCAGGCCCTGCCTGGCGCCGATGGCGAAAGCGGCGACGCTCATGCCATCGAAGACGAGATCGGCGTGGCTTGCCAGCAGGACGCGATCCTTGAAGGTGCCGGGCTCGCCCTCGTCGGCGTTGCAGACGAGGTAGCGACCGCCTTGCGGGTCACGGCACGGCGCGCAACGGGCCGCTTCCCACTTGGTGTGGGTCGTGAAACCGGCGCCGCCGCGCCCGCGCAGGTTGGACCGTTTCAGCTCGTCGAGCAGTGGCTCGCGTCCTCGCGCAACCGCAGCCCGCATCGCCTCGCCGGGAGTGGATGCGGTGGCGAGCAGCACATCGCGGCGGCGGATGTTGTCGGCGACGAGAAACCACTCCTCTGGCCAGTCGCTTACCGCCACCTGCGCCCGCACCAGCTCACTGATGCGGTCGATGCGCTCGGCCGACAGGCGCGTCAGCGGCCGTCCATTGACCAGCAGCGCCGGCCCCTGATCGCACATGCCGGTACAGGAGGTGGTGTCGACACTGACCAGGCCGTCCTCCGAAACCTTGCCGCGCTCGATCCAGAGGCGGTGGCACAGGCGATCCATCAGTTCGACGCTGCCAAGCATGCGATCGGTCACGTTGTCGGAGAAAAGGATGCGATAGCGTCCAACGGGCTGCAGATGGAGAAACGAGTAGAAGCCGGCAACGCCCTCGACACGCGCACGCGGCAGTTCGACGGCGTCGGCGATGGCGGTCAATGCCGTCCGCGGCAGGTAGCCAAGCACTTCCTGCGCCTCACGCAGGATTTGCAGCAAGCGCAGGGGATCGCGTCGATGACGGTCGACGACCGGTTGCAGCAGTGCTGCCACAGCTGTCGCATCGAAGCACTCGTCGGCCACGACCATCTCCCGCAACCATCGCGTATGGCGATCCATTGCGCAAGCTTACTGTTCCTGGCAGCCGTGGTGCTGACGCAGGTCAAACGAAACGACGAAAAACCCGCCTCGATCAGCATGGGGGGGCTGAGGGCGGGTCGGTCACCCCGGCCATCGGCCGCGTCGTTCCGCGCCCGGATGGACGGGCGGGCGGAGCGGCCGCTGGCGCGCAGCGACGATCGCCGGCGACCCGCATCAGCATGGTCCTCACTGCTGCCGTGTCACCGACCGCCATCGCCGCCCGCAGGGCATCGATCAACCCGGCCAGCGCCTCGGCTTCCAGCCCGGGTTCGGTTGCCCTCATGATCTTCGGGTGGGAGGTTCCCTCGGCGTTGCTGCTGGCGATCAGCAGTTCTTCGTACAGCTTCTCGCCCGGGCGCAGGCCGCTCATGACGATCTCGACATCGCCGTCGGGATTGGCCTCGTCCCGCACGGATTGCCCTGCCAGGCGGATCATGTTGCGGGCAAGATCGACGATCCGCACGGGATCGCCCATGTCGAGAAGGAAGATCTCGCCACCGGCCGCCAGACTGCCGGCCTGGATCACCAGTTCGACCGCCTCATGGATCGACATGAAGTAGCGCGTCACCTCCGGATGGGTGACGGTCACCGGCCCCCCTTGGGCGATCTGCTCCCTGAACAACGGAATCACCGAACCGCTCGACCCGAGCACGTTGCCGAAGCGCACGGCACAGAATCGCTGGCCGGTTTCCCCAGCGCTGGCACGGCGGGCGAAGTCCTGCACCACCAGCTCGGCGAGACGCTTGCTCGCACCCATGACGTTCGTCGGCCGCACCGCCTTGTCGGTCGAGATGAGGACGAAGGTCGCGACCGCCGCGTCGAACGCGGCCCGGGCAACGGTCAGCGTGCCCAGGACATTGTTGCGCGCTCCTTCGAGAACGTTGGCCTCGACCAGCGGCACGTGCTTGTGGGCGGCAGCGTGATAGATGGTATCGACGCGGTGAGTGGCGAGCAATCGTGCCACCAGGTCGGCATCGCCGACCGAGCCAAGGGTGGGCACCACCTCCTGCTCGCCGATTGAGCGCAGCAGGCGATCAATCTGGTACAACGCATGTTCGCTTGCTTCGAGCAGGACGAGGCGCGCCGGTGCCAGAGCCGCAATCTGCCGACACAGTTCGGAGCCGATCGAACCGCCGGCACCGGTGACGAGGACCACCTTGTCGCGCACACAGCGCCCGAGCAGGGCGGGATCGGCGGCCACCGGGTCCCGCCCGAGCAGGTCACCGATGTCGACTTCGCGCACCATGTTGACCAGATGCCGGCCACTGGCGATGTCCGTCAGCGAGGGGAGGATGCGTACCCGCACCGGATGCCGCTCCAGTTCGGACACGACCTCACGGCGGCGGGCATTCGAGGCCGAAGGCAGGGTGACGATGACATCGTGGATGTCGAAGCGGTTGATCAGCGATTCGAGCTGTTCGGGCGCATAGACGCGCAAACCGCCGATATCCTTGCCCTGCAACGTGCCATCGTCGTCGAGAAAACCGGCCGGAAAGAGCTGGCGGCCGCGACGCAGCGAAGCGGCAAGCTGCCGTCCGGCCTCGCCGGCACCGTAGATGAGCACCTGGCGCCCGGCAAAGCGACTGCGCACCGGAAACCACAGCAGCCAGCGGGCCGAGAAGCGCGAGCCGGCGACGAGAACCGTGCCGATGAGCCAGTAGAGCAGCGGCACCGCGCGCGGCACCCCCTGGCCGCCCGTCATCTGCGTCATGAACGCCAGCGCCGCCCAGAGCAGTGCTGCCAGCGACATCGCCTTGACCACCGACCACAGGGCCTGCTCGCCAAGATACCGGATCACCGAGCGATACAGGCCCATCTTCAGGAAGACGGGCATCGCCAGCACGGGCGCGATGGCCATCAGCAGCAGCTGCGAGCGATTCGGCTGGAACCATTCACCGAAGCGCAGGGCATAGGCTGCCCAGAGTGAAGCGATCAGCAGCACGGCATCACCGGCAAGCATCAGTGCCTGCTTGTTGCGGCGCGGCAGGTCGATCAGGGCGTTCGACAGGCGTTCCGGCAACAGCTTAGGCATCGCCTGCACGCCCCCGCGACAGGAAACTGCAAAGAGGAGCCACTGCACACGCGCCAATCGGTGGCCGGCGCGGCCAGCGAGACCCCTGCTTCCCTGGGGCAGGATTTCGGCTGCGCAAAGGCGGCCCGGGAACATGCGCGAACCCCAAGTGGGCACGACGGACCGGCTCATGCCGGGCGGCACCCGATGCGCTCGCCGTCGGCCTCAGGAATGCGCACCAACAAGCGCCGACGCCCGGTTGCCCGGGTGCCGGTCGCCGATTGATCAGCGGCCACGCAGCAAACATGAGACTCCAGACGGAAAGGAGCAGCGGCGGCAAGCGCCGTTCGCACCACGCGTCCGCATGATGCCGCGGCACCGATCGGAGGCCTGGGGCCAACTGCCTGTCTTGGCCGATCACGACTGTGCCGCTCGCACATCGTACTACAGCCGGCCTGCTGCAGCACCTGTTGCCGCCAGGATGATGGACATTGCCGGATGCCGACTGCCTCGTCGTGACTCAGCCCGTCTGCACGAGTTAGTCCCGGCGTGATCGCATAAGCAGAAACTATTGGCGGCAGCCGTGCCGCAAGAGCAGAATCGGCCGGCCGGGGCAGGTATCCGCCCGGTGCAATCCGCTGCCAATGGCGGCCAAGCTCTCTCGCGGCTGTCTCGGATTGGCGGCCCAGGGTGACGGCGCTCGGCTTTCGAGGTTCCCCATGATCCCCTTCTACACCTCTCTCCTTTCGCAACCCGCGACGGTGGGCGGTTCTCTCAGAACGCTGTGCAGTCAGATCGCGAGCATCGACAGCCTCGTCCTGACGCCCAACCAGCGACTCTTCGCCAGCGGGCGCGATGGCGTATTCGAACTGCTCGCGTCGGCTGACGGGAGCAGTCGGACGGAACGTGTCGCCTTCGCCGTGGACGGTGTGCCGACCGACTGCATGAAGAACGGCATGGCGACCGACGGCGATTTCCTGTACCTCGCCTGCGCGCATCTTCACCAAAGCGACAATCCGCTCGTCAGGACGATCCTCAACGACCTCAACGATGTCGAGCAGGTGGCCAAGTGCCTGCTGCAACTCTACATGGCGGCGTTCAGCTTTCGCGTCGAATCATGGATCCTGCGCTGCGACCTGCGGCGGACGCCCCTCGCGTTCACCGAGCGACTGGCATCGCTGGCGCCAGACGCAGGGTCCGGCGGACTGGGCAGCAACTTCCTGGCCAACGGCCTGGCCATCGATCCGCAGCACTCCTGCCTCTACGTCGCCAACAGCGCACCGGGTTTCGCCGCCGCCATTTATCGCGTCGCGACCGACGGCTCTGCCGACAGCACCCGCTGTACGCTCTGGCACCGCCCGCCGGGGTGCAAGCCGAATGGCCTGAGGCTGCGCGAGCAGGGGCTCTGTTACACGGGAAACGGCGTCAGTTCCGCCGTCCTCGGCCACGTGCCGTTCAATCCCGATGGCAGCGCGAGCACCTCCGAGATCATCGAGATCGCACCGCTGCGGCTTTTCGCCCATTTCGACGCCGTCCCACCCGGCTTCGTCGTCGCGGAATCAGGCGACACCACAGGTCTGCAGGCGGGTGCCCTGCGCCTCGTTTCGTGCGCCGGACGAACGATCGGCATGCTACGGCACGCCGGCCTGCGCCGACCTTGCGCCGTCGCGCTCGCCCATGCCGACACCGCTCTATTCACCGCTGACGAGGTGCTCGTCGCCGACAGGCACGACGGACGGGTCTTGGCATTCAGGCCTGAGGAGCCGTGGCGACAGTGGCTGCGCGGTGAGAACGCAGATGCCCGCGGGACGCATCCGGCAGCCAAGCAGTAAGCGGAGCGCCCCTGTGTCCATGCCGAAGAGCCGGACCCGGGTGGAGGCAGTCTTGCCGGTCGGTTGACCGCCTCCCGCCGGGATCAGGCAACCGTCCTCGATCAGCGGCTGCGCGCGTCGCCCCAGAGGATCTTGTGCAGTTGGAGCTGGAAGCGCACCGGCAGGCGATCGTCGACGATCCACCCTGCGAGGGTCGCGGGCGCCAAGTCGCCGGCCACCGGCGACAGAAGCACAGTGCAGATCGCGGCAAGCCGGCGCTCGGCGATCTGGCGGCGCGCCCAATCATAGTCGAGGCGGTCACGCACGACGAACTTGATTTCGTCGTCTGCTGTCAGAAGTGCCAGGTTCTGCCATCGGTTCCGCTCGCATTCGCCGGAACCGGGCGCCTTGAGGTCGACGATGCGCGATACGCGCTGGTCCACACCGGCGATGTCAAGCGCACCCGATGTCTCCAGCGATACCGAATGACCCGCGTCGGCGAGCTCGTGCAACAGTTGGCGACAGTTCCTCTGCGCCAGCGGCTCTCCGCCCGTGACACAGACATGGCGGACGCCGTAGCCGGCGACTTCGGCGAGCACTTCCGGCAGGGTCATCTTCCGCCCCCCTTCGAACGCGTACACGGTGTCACACCAGCTGCAGCGCAGGGGGCAGCCCGTCAGGCGAACGAAGACAGTCGGCAAGCCGACCCGCGTGCTTTCGCCCTGCAGCGACAGAAAGATTTCGTTGACGGTGAGCGCAGAAGCTCGGATCGAGGCCGTCACCGGCCTACTTCTTCAGGCGCTGCCTGGCGGTGCTGGCAGCGGCGCTGTCCGGATACTTGGCGACGACGGCCTCGAGCGTCGCCTTCGCTCCTTTGGCGTCCGCAAGTTCCTGCTGGCAGGTGGCGATGTTCAGCAAGGCCTCGGGTGCCCGCGAATTCGCGGGCCACTTGCTGGCAACGATGCGGTGGGCATCGATTGCCTTCTTGCAGTCGCGCAGCGAGTACTGGGCATTGCCCAGCCAGTAGAAAGCGTTGGGCGTCAGGCTGCTTTCCGGATGCGCACGCGCGAAGGCTTCGAAGGCCGCTGCCGCCTCCTTGAGCTTGTTGGCGCGAAACAGGTTCAGCGCCGCCTCGTACTCACGCGCTTCGGCCGCAGGATCGCTGGCCGCCTTCCTGGGCGGCTCGGCGGGCGCCTTGCCGTCGTCCGCAGGCGGTTTCGGATCGCTGCCGGCAGCCGGTTGCGGTTCCAGCTTGCGCAGACGTCCGTCGAGATCGACGTAGAAGTCCTGCTGTCGCTTGCGGGCCGCATCGAGTTCGTAGGTGAGGGTCTCGACCTGACCACGCAGACGGGCATTCTCGTCGCGCAGGGCCTGGATCTGATTGGCCAGCTCGATCTGACCCTTGGCAACGGTGTCGAGGCGTTCGCTGGTCTTGATCGCCAGATCCTTGACCTGCCGCCGTGCCTCGTCGTCATCGAAGAGGCCAGCCTGCGCCGGCCGGACGGCGAGCACGGTGGCGCACAGGCCAGCCAGGGCCAGGCGGCGAGCCATTGTTCCCCGCACGGCGGAGCGCAGCAGCCCTGCCGACACTCTAGAACTCGCCGCTGTAGAGCATGTCACCGCGACGGTTCTCTGCCCATGCGGCTTCGCCGTGACCCTCGTTCTTGGGCTTCTCCTCACCCAGGCTGACGGCTTCGAGCTGGTCCTCGCGAGCGCCGAGCAGGGCCATCATCTTCTTGATTGCGTCGGCTCGCTTCTGGCCGAGCGCCAGGTTGTACTCACGACTGCCGCGCTCGTCGGTGTTTCCCTGGATCAGCATGCGGAACTGGCGGTTCTCGGTCAGAAACTTGGCATGCGCCGTCACCAGATCCTTGTACTCGGCCTTCACTTCGTAGCTGTCGTAATCGAAATAGACGCTGCGCTTGGAGAGAATGCTTTTCGGATCGGTGAGGACAGCCGGCAACCTGCCGCCATCGACGCCCCCCGTCGTCACCGTGGCTACCGAAGGGCCACCAGCGCGGGATTCGACCGGCGCGCCTGACTGATCACCGCCCTCCGGCGTCGAACTGCAAGCGGCGACCAGAAGGGCCAGAGCGGCCGGTATGACGAG
This sequence comes from Accumulibacter sp., assembly GCF_036625195.1. Classification (NCBI taxonomy): domain Bacteria; kingdom Pseudomonadati; phylum Pseudomonadota; class Betaproteobacteria; genus Candidatus Accumulibacter; species Accumulibacter sp. The sequence continues at coordinate 1,329,489 of NZ_JAZKUG010000001.1, read as the reverse complement.
TCGTTTCATGAATTTCTCCTGCGCTATGTTTGCCATCGGAATGCCTGGTCAGCGATTGTAAGGGCCCCATGCCGGCTCGCGGACGTCGCCCGCGGGTATGGAGAGGCGCTGCTTGATGCGGCCATCGAGTGAGACCGCCGAGAGCACCCCGCGGCCGCCCATCTCGGTGGCGATCAGAACCATCCGGCCATTCGGCGAGAAGGTCGGCGATTCATCCTTGTTCGAATCCGTGAGCACCTGCACCTGGCGACTCGCCAGATCCATCACCGACAGGCGGAAGCCCCCGTCGCGGCGGCTGATGAAGGCCATCGACCTGCCATCGGGCGAGATGCGCGGACTGACGTTGTAGGTACCTTCGAAACTGACTCGCTGCACATCGCCACCGCTGACGCTCATGCGGTAGATCTGCGGACTGCCACCGCGATCCGAAGTGAAATAGACGTGCTGGCCATCCGTCGAGAAGTTGGGCTCGGTGTTGATCGCATTGTCGGTCGTCAGGCGCTGCGCTCCCGAACCGTCGGCGTTGACCAGGAATATCTGCGAACCACCGTCCTTGCTCAGGACCACCGCCAGCCGGCGACCATCCGGTGACCAGGCCGGGGCCGAATTCGATCCCTTGAAATTGGCGACGACGACCCGCTTGCCCGAAGCCAGCGAATGGACGTAGACGACGGGCTTCTTGTTTTCGAAGGAGACATACGCCAGGCGGCCGCCGTCAGGCGACCAGGAAGGCGAGATGATCGGCTCCCGTGAGATCAGCGCCACCTGTGCATTCTGGCCATCGGCATCCGCGATGTGCAGTTCATAGCGGGCCGCGCCGGCGCGGACGACGTAGGCGACCCGGGTCGAGAACACGCCCGGCTCACCGGTCAGTTTTTCGTAGATGATGTCGGCGATGCGATGTCCCGCAGCGCGCAGCGTCGCCTTCGAGGTGACGAAGGCGGAACCTCCGAGAACCGACTGCTTGGTGACGTCGAAAAGGCGAAAGCGTGCCTCCTCGCGGCCTCCGTTGCTGGCGCCGATGCTGCCGGCGGCGAGCGCATCGGCGCCGCGATTCTTCCAGTCAGTGAAGACCGGGGCGGTCGCCTCGGTCATCGCGACGCCGCTGGTGTCGACCATCCTGAAGAGGCCGCTGCGTTCGAGATCGGCCCGTATGACGGAGGTGATGATGCGCGAGGAAGCAGGATCGCCACCGAAATCGGCGATCGCCACCGGAATGCGGTTGGCACCGGCACCGGTGATCTCGACCGTCAATTGGCCATGCGCCGGTCGCAGCAGCAGAACCAGGGCAGCGAGAGCGAACAGCCGAAGAAAACCCAGTTTGATCGAAAACTCAGACATCGCGCATGTCCATCACGGAAGGCGCGATTATATCGTCTATGGATGCTCCTGATTTGTAACGATACGTTATCCGGCGGCCCGTCCTGCAGGCGGCGCCAGCCCCGGCGACGGTCGTGCTAGCGATGTCGGACCGTGCGCGAGCGCATGTAGGCGGCAAAGAAAGTGGCGTCGATCGCCTGCAGCCTCGCTCTTTCGTCGACCAGCGCCCGGCTGTAGCCGCCCGGTTCGATGGCGAGAATCTTCGTCAGCGCCAGGAAGGCGCCCAACCCCGGGATGCCTGCGGCGGCCCGCCTGATCGGCGGCGAGATCTCGCCGGCGAGCGCAGCGACGAACTCGGGATGAGGGAGCAGACACCAGGCAGGAAACCAGGACGCGTCAGGCATCTCGATTGCAGAGTGAAAGCGCCGCCAGTCGCTCTCCAGCTCCGGTGCAGAGAGTTCGGCGAGCAGTTGCGGGAAGGAGTCGGTAGCGAACCAGGCGAGCGAAAAGATCTGCCAGCGGGCTGCCTGCAAACCACCAACGCGGTAGCGGGCCAGTGCTCGCCAGCGCAGGATCAGCGGATCATTCCAGCCGTCGGCGATGCGGCTCGCCGCGCCCTCGGCTTCAGCACCGGCGTGCGCCCGCAGGTACAAAGCGGCAGCGTGGATCTGCGGGCGCGCCGGGTCAAACGGCTGGCCGGCAGCGGCGGTTGCGAGCCTTCGCCAGATCCGGTCGAGGAATCCCCTTGCCTCGCTGCCGAGAGCCTGGGTGGCAGGAACGACGACCGCGTCGATCTCGCCGAGCAGCTGCGCGAGGCCGTCGCCGTCGGGGGTTGCGAAATCGCTCTCGCGAAGCTTCTCGAGGAAGGCGAGGAGAACCGCGAAAGGCGCCAGTTCGGATCGTTCCGGCGACTCGGCGCGCAGGGCCGCAAGTGCGTTCCGCGCCCGCGCGCACTCGCCTGCGCGAAAGGCAGCGACGACATCGTTGACCAGCACCACCTCGCGTGAATCGAGAAAGAGGTCGAGTTGACGAGCACTCATTTCGCCTCCCGGGCGCTCTGGTGCATGACCGCGGCTCACCCCATCCGCGCCCTCAGTCGTCGCGCGGTCTGTACGGGATCTTCAGAACACGTTCGAACAGCTCGGGCTTGGCCGGCTTCGGCAGCGGCGACGACTTGTGGATCGCCCGCTCGACGGCGGCGTCGAGTGCCGGGTTGCCACTCGAACGGCGCAACTTCACCTCAAGCACTTCGCCACTGGGCAGTTGCGTGACTTCGAACTCGGCCTGTGGATTGCCCTGGATTCCCGGCGGCAGCGTGATGTTGCCGCGGATCTTGCCGCGGATCTTCTCGATGTACTCGGCCTGCCCGCGCTTCGCGTCGGCGGCCGCCTGCTCGGCCTGCAACTGCTTGAGCTGACGCGCTTCGGCATCGGCTCGCGCCCGCTGCTCCTGGGCCGCCTTCTGCTGCTGCAACTGCTTCTGCTCCCGCTTCAGTTCATCGTCGAAGCTTGGACGCCGCTCGGGTTCCTTCGCTCTGGGCTCCTCCTTCGCCTTTGCCTCTTCCCTGCGCGGCGGCTCCTTCGCCTTCACCTCTTCCTTGCGCACCGGTTCGCGGGTCTTCGGCTCCTCTTTCCGCGGTGGCTCCTTGATCTTCGCTTCCTCCTTCCGGGATGGCTCCTTGACCGGCTCCTTCGGCGGCTTCTTTTCCTCCTTCAACGCGATGTCCGGCCGGACTGGTGGCTTGGGCTCCACTTTCGGTTCTGGTTTGGCGATCGCTCGCGGCGCTGGTTCAGGCTTCGCCGGCGGCTTCGGCTCGGGTTTCGGCTCGGGTCGGGGCTCAGGCTTCGCTGGCGGCTTCGGCTCGGGCTTCGGCTCGGGTCGGGGCTCAGGTTTGGCTTCGGCCTTCGGTGTTGCCGGTCTGGGTTCCGGCCGGGGTTCGGGCTGCGCGCTCGACGGGGGCGCCGGTGCGGCACGCCAGACCTCGACTTCGACCGTCGCCGGCAACTGGCTCTTCCACTGCACGCCGAGGAACAGCGCACCCAGGAGCAACAGGTGCACCGTCGCAGAAAGGGCAAGCGACGGCCACTTCGCCGGTTCATCCGGTGGCATCCGCGGGAAGGTCTGGACCGCTTCCACAGGTCAGCGACTCACCTGTCGGAGGGCTGCACGAGGAGGCCGATGCGTTTGACCTGCTGCTGCTGGAGGTCGTCCATGACTTCCAGTACCGCTTGGTACTTGACGTTCCTGTCACCGGCGATGAGCACCGCCTGCTCCGGATTCCGGCGCTGCGCGCTGGCGATCTCCTGCACCAGTTCGCGCCGGCTCAGCGATCGTTCGTTCTTGCCGGGAGCCAGCAACGCCAGCGTCCGGTCGGCGCGGACGATCACCTGCAGCGCTTCGACCGGCGGCTGTGCCGCCTTGCCGACCGACGGCACGTCGATGCTGGCGGTGGTCATCATCGGTGCCGTCACCATGAAGATGACCAGCAACACCAGCATGACGTCGATGTAGGGGACGACGTTGATCTCGTTCTTCAGGCGACGCGAACGCATGGCTCTACCTCATCTGCCGCTGCAGGATGTTCGAGAACTCTTCCATGAACGACTCGAAGCGCGACGACAGGCGGTCGATCTCGTGCGCGAAGCGGTTATAGGCGACGACCGCCGGAATCGCTGCAAAGAGGCCGATGGCTGTCGCCACCAGTGCCTCGGCAATCCCCGGTGCCACCGCTGCCAGCGTCGCCTGACCGACGTTCGAGAGACCGCGGAACGAGTGCATGATGCCCCAGACGGTACCGAACAGGCCGACATACGGACTGACCGAACCGACCGAGGCGAGGAAGGCGAGATGCGAGTCGATGCTGTCCATCTCGCGCTGATAGGTGGCGCGCATGGCGCGCCGCGAGCCGTCGATGACGTCCTTCGGATCGAGATTCTTCTGGCTGCGCAACTTGGTGAATTCACGAAAGCCGGACTCGAAGATGCGCTCCATGCTGCCCGTGCTGTGGCGATCGTTGATCGCGCTCTGGTAGAGACTGTTCAGGTCGCCGCCACTCCAGAAGTCGCGCTCGAACTGCTCGGTCTGCGCGCGCGCCGCCTTGACGGTGAACCACTTGCGGAAGATGTAGTACCAGGACATGAACGAGACGCCGGCAAGCAGCAGCATCACGGCCTGCACGACGGCGCTGGCGTTGAGGATCAGGTGCAGGATCGACAGGTCTTGCGAGACATTCATTGCAGTGCTTCCATCTTGTTGCGCAGAATTGCGGGGATCGACACGGCCCTCATCCGGCCCGCATGCACACAGACGATGTGCACGGCGGCCTGGATCAGATCCTGCGAGGATCGGTCGCCATCTTCCCCGGCACGCCGGATGTGCTGCCGAAAGAAGACCTGGGCCCGACTGATCCGCTCCACTTCGAGGCCGACGATCAACTCGTCGTCCAGCCGTGCCGGCTCGAGATACTCGACCGTGAGCTTGCGGACGACGAAGGCGATGCCCGGGTCACGCAGCAGGTCGGCCTGCCGGTAGCCGGCCGCGCGCAGCCATTCGCTACGGCAGCGCTCCAGATACTTCAGGTAATTGGCGTAGTACACCACCCCACCGGCATCGGTGTCTTCGTAGTAGATGCGTACCGCGCAGGTGAAGGTCGTTGGTTTGCGCTCGTGGTCCATGGCCGGCTGGGATTCTAAGGCAGCACCCTGTGGGCAAATGTAAGTGATTGTGACCGCATCGGCGCACGCTCAGGTCGCCGGCCAGAGTGCGCCCTGCGGCTGCTCACCGTTGCTCGTCAGACCGAGATGCCGGTAGACCGCCGGCGTCGCGACGCGACCCCGCGGCGTGCGCTGCAGGAAACCCTGTTGGATCAGGAAGGGTTCGAGCACGTCCTCGATCGTGTCGCGCGCTTCGCCGATCGCCGCCGCCAGGTTGTCGACCCCCACCGGCCCGCCGGCGAACTTGTCGATGACTGCCGACAGCAGCTTGCGGTCCATCACATCAAGACCTCCGTGGTCCACTTCGAGCAGCAGCAGCGCCGCGTCGGCCACCTCCAGCGTGATGTGGCCGGATGCTCGCACCTCGGCGAAATCGCGCACCCGCCGCAACAGGCGGTTGGCGATCCGTGGCGTGCCGCGTGAGCGGCGGGCGATTTCCAGCGCACCGGCTGTGTCGGCTGGAACCTTGAGCAACTGCGACGAGCGGGCGACGATCAGGCTCAGCTCCTCGGGAGTATAGAACTCCAGTCGGGCGACGATCCCGAAACGGTCACGCAGGGGGTTGGTCAGCATGCCGGCGCGCGTCGTCGCGCCGACCAGCGTGAACGGTGGCAGATCGAGCTTGACCGAGCGTGCCGCCGGGCCCTCGCCGATCATGATGTCGATCTGGAAATCCTCCAGTGCGGGATAGAGGATCTCCTCGACGACTGGCGACAGGCGGTGGATCTCGTCGATGAACAGGACGTCGCGCGGCTCGAGGTTGGTCAGGATGGCCGCCAGGTCCCCAGCGCGTTCGAGCACCGGTCCGGAGGTCGAGCGCAGGTTGACGCCCATTTCAGCGGCGATGATGTGTGCCAGCGTCGTCTTGCCGAGGCCCGGCGGGCCGAAGAGCAGGACGTGATCGAGCGTGTCGCTGCGCTTCTTCGCTGCCTCGATGAAGATCGTCAGTTGCTCGCGGATCTTCGCCTGGCCGACGTAGTCGCCCAGGCGTCGAGGACGCAGCGCGCGCTCGATGGCTTCCTCCTGGGACGAGGTCGAGGCAGCGGACACCAGTCGTGCCAGCGGAACTGCGGAGAGGTCGTCGGTCTCGATCATTGCTGCAGTCCCTCGTCCGCCGCAACCGATCGCGCGGCGGCGTGTGCCAGCCATTCACGGATCAGGACCTGACCAAGCGCCAGCAGGGTCGGACCGAGAAACAGCCCGATGAAGCCGAAGACCAGCACACCACCAAACACCCCGACGACGATCAGCAGCAATGGCAGGCTCGAACTGCGCGAGATGAGGATGGGTTTGATGAAGTTGTCGACGCCGCTGATCCCGAACATCCCCCACAATACCATGAACACCGCCCAGCCAGTCTGCCCCTCGCTGTAGAGCCAGATGGCGGCGCCCATCCAGATCAGGGTGCCGCCGATCACCGGCACCATCGACAGGAAGAACATGGCGACCGTCAGGATCAGGACACCGGGAACGCCGGCAATGAGGAAGCCGATCATCGCCACCACCGCCTGCGCTGCGGCGGTGCCGACGATACCGACCATGACTCCGGTCACCGTTCCCTCGACCAGCGCCAGCATGCGCTCGCCGAGGTCGCCGGCAAGTGTCCGGCTGCCGACATGCAGCGCGTCGGCGTAGATGTGCGCATCGCGAAAGATGAAAAAGACGAAGAAGATGACCAGCAGCAGCTGCAGCAGTCCCTGTGCCAGCAGTGCCGCGGTCGCCAGGGCCAGGTTGCGGGTCGGCTCGACGAACTGGTGGAGGAGATTGTTCATCTCCTCGCGGCTGGCCACCAGCTTCTGCCAGTAGTCGGCGGCATCGCGCCCGACGAGGGGCAGCGTCGCCAGCCAGCTCGGTGGTTCCACCGGCAGGCCATTCTCCAGCAGCGGTTTGAGATAGCGGATGGCAAGTTCGATGCCGTCGGCAATCGACCCGGAGAGCAGTGCGACCGGCGCGACGAGGAGCAGCAGGAGCAGGATCGAGACCAGCAGCGCCGCCAGATTGCTGCGTCCGCGACAAAGCCACAGGAGCCGGTTGCGAATCGGCAGGGTGACGATGCAGATGACGACGGCGAAGAGCAGCGTGCCGGTGAAGGGCAGGAGCACGGCGATGCAGCCGGTCAGCAGCAAGGCGACGAGGGCGATCTGCAGCAGCTGCTTGTGGCTCGGATTCATCGTCGATTCAGACCTTTGACAACATCTTCAGCGCCTGCCGAATGCCATCCGCGGTCGCGATGCCAGCTGGCAACTGCTTCACTGCCGTTGCCGCTTCGCGCTCATTGTAGCCCAGCGCCAGCAGGGCATTGAGGACATCGCCATGCGCGTCGACCGTCGCGGCCGGACTGCTCGGCAGCGCGTCGGCGAGCTTGCCCTTCAGCTCGAGCAGGAGGCGCTCGGCGGTCTTGGTGCCGATGCCCGGGATCTTCGTCAGGCGGCCAACCTGCTGCTGCGCCACCGCCGCTGCCAGTTCGCCCACCGAGAGACCCGAGAGAACCGACAATGCAAGGCGGGCGCCGATGCCCGAAATCTTCAGCAACTGGCGAAACGCATGTCGCTCGCCTTCACTGGCAAACCCGTAGAGAAAATGCCCGTCCTCGCGCACGACGAAGTGGGTCAGCAGGCTGAGCCTGTCACCGTTCGCCGGCAGATTGTAGAAGGTGCTCATCGGCACGTCGAGTTCGTACCCGACACCCTGCACGTCGACGACCACCTGCGGCGGATTCTTCTCCAACAAGACGCCGGTCAGCCGGCCGATCATCGCTCACCCCCCTCTTTCTGGCCGACGACCTTCCTCAGAATCAATCGGCCGCCGCGCACCTGAAGGCCACCTGCCGCCAGGCGCCCGAGTCCTTGTCCGCCGTGCGCGTGCGCGATGGCGCAGGCGAGCGCATCGGCGGCATCGGCACCGGGCATCGACGGCAAGGATAACAGGTGACGCACCATGTGTTGCACCTGCACCTTGTCGGCGTGACCGTTGCCAACCACCGCCTGTTTCACCTGCAGGGCGGTGTACTCGGCAACAGCCAGTCCGCTGCTGACCAAGGCGCTGATCGCCGCCCCGCGCGCCTGCCCGAGGAGCAGGGTGGACTGTGGATTGACATTGACGAAGACGATCTCGGTCGCTGCCTCGTCGGGTCGATGTTGCGCCACCAGCTCGCGCAATCCGGTGTGGATCGTTCCCAAGCGGATCGGCAGCGAATCGCCGATCGTGGTCCGGATGCAGCCGCTGGCGAGGTAGCGCAAACGGCTGCCGACCTTCTCGATCACACCGAACCCGGTGACGCGCAACCCGGGGTCCACGCCCAGGATGCGCAACGCGGGCAGCCCGGTCTCGCTCATCGTGGTGGCAAGCGCGCCAGATACACCCCGAGCACGGCCAGCAACATGCCGGCGATGGCCACGGCACCAAGGGTCTCGCCGAAGACCAGCCAGGCGATCAGGGCCGTGCTCGGCGGCGTCAGGTAGAAAAGACTGGCGACATTGACGGCGCTACCGCTGCGAATCAGTAGATTGAGCAAGCTGATGGCACCAACGGAAAGCACCAGGACGAGCCAGAGAAGGGCGAAAACGAACTCCCCCGTCCACTCGATGTGCATGCTTTCGGTCCACCACGCGACCAGGGCAGTGCAGACGGTCGTCGGCAGGAACTGGACGACCGATCCGCTGCGCAAATCGAAGTGCGCACAGAAGCGCTTCTGGTACAGCGTGCCGGCAGTGATTCCGGACAGCGCCGCAAGTGCCGGCAGGAGCATCGCGGCGAGCGGCAGATCGCCGATCTTGTTCGCCACCACCAGCGCCACCCCGGCGAGGCCGATGACCAGCCCCAGCCACTGCCGCGGCGCGACCCGCTCACCGAGCAGAAAGCCGGCGCCGGCGGCGGTCAACAGCGGCTGCAGGCCGACGACCAGGGCCGTCACACCAGCCGGCAGACCATTCTTGATCGCCATGAACACGCCGCCCAGATAGAGCGCGTGCAGCAACAGGCCGGAAACGCCGAGATGCAGCAGCTGGCTGCCACCGCTCGGCCACGGGGCGCCGGAGACCAGAGCCAGGATGGTCATCAGGGTGAGCACGAGCAGATAGCGGACGAGCAGGAAGCTCAGCGGTTCAGCGTAGGGCAGGCCGAACTTGGCGCCGATGAAACCGGTGCTCCAGAGGAAGACGAAAAGAAGGGGCAGTATCGAGGGTACGGGGCGCATGGCATGGGCTCATCGCATCTTGGCAGGAGTGTAGCAAGCGTCGCCCCGGCTGATGGCAACGCGGCCGGGCGCGCACATGGCAGCGGCTGCGGACCCGCGTGACGCCAGGTCGCGGCGCGGACCATCGCGCTGCGGCGGCTGCCGACAAGCTCTTCGTACCATGCGCCGACTGGCACGAGCAAGCCCTACCGCCGGCGCCTTGGCAGGGCATCCTGGCTGCCGGCGCACCCCCGCTCCTGCTGCCGAAAAGGCGGCGTCGGCTCACACTGGCAGCGGCTGACGATAACCGAGTGCCTGTTCGATCCGGCCTGCCGTCGCCTTGATCGGTGCCACCCATTCCGGATCGTGGCGTTCGCTCGGTGCCGAGACCGAAAGTCCGGCGGCGAGTTGCCCCTCGTCATTGCGGATGGGCGCGGCGATGCAGCGCAGGCCGATCTCGGCTTCCTCGTTGTCGGTGGCGAAGCCGTGCCGGCGAATCCAGTCGAGTTCCTTCTCGAGCGCATCGAGGCGGGTCAGTGAATGCGGGGTCTTTCCGGGCAAGCCGGTCCGACGGGCATACGCGCGCACATCAGCCGGGCTGTCGGCAGCGAGGAACAGCTTGCCGACCGAGGTCAGGTGCAGGGGAGCACGTCCGCCAACCAGATAGACCACACGCAGGAGTGAGCGCCCGCTCGAAGTCCTTTCGACGTAGATGATCTCGTCCTCGTGGCGAACCCCCAGGTTGACCGCTTCGCCGATCGATTCGTGCAGTTGCTGCATGTAGAGGAGAGCCACCTGCCGGATGCTGATGCGCGACTTGACGATGTTTCCCAGCTCGAGCAGCCGGATTCCGAGCGTGTAGGTGCCGCTGTCGTGACGCTCGACAAGAGCCGAACCGATCATCGCCGCCAGGATGCGGTGCGCGGTCGAAGGATGGAGGCCAGTAGCCTGCGCCAGCGCCTTCAGGCTCGCTGGCTCCGGCAGGTTGGCCAGCACTTGAAGCAGCGCCATCATCCGCTCGATGACCTGTATTGAGCCCTTGTCCGCCTGTTGTTCGGTCATTGCCTTCCTGTAGACCCGTCGATCCTGTGGCGGGCGGGATACGAACCGCGCACCACCACTTGTGCAACTTGCAATCTTATCATCAGCCGCCGCCACACGGCTGGTCGGCGGGCCCCGACGCGCTCTCCGCCAATCGCCAAGGAGGCAGCCGATGCGCTTGCGCGCCGAGTTCCGGCAGTGCTTGATGCACCTCGGACTCTCCGGTAAGGTGTGGCCATGAACCCATCGGATGCCATCGCTGAGCTTCTGCACAAGCTGGGCAAGGATCTGGAGCGCAAACGTGCCCTGCTGATCGACCGTTACCCGAATGCACGCAGCACGCTGCGGGCGATGCTGTCGACGATCGGCGTCACGACCGTGCACGCCGCGGGCACCTCAGCGGAGGTCCTGCGACAGGTCAAGGCAAACAGTTTCGACATCATTCTCTCCGACTACCGGCTCGAGGATGGACGTGACGGTCAGCAGTTGCTGGACGAGCTGCGGCAACAGCACCTGGTGCGACTGGCCACCGTCTTCATCATCGTCACCAGTGAGCGCACCTACCACAACGTCGTTTCGGTGGCTGAGCTGGCTCCGGACGATTATCTGATCAAGCCTTTTACGGCGGACGAACTGCGTGGCCGCTTGCTGCGCGCAGTCCACAAGAAGCAGTTCCTGGCCGCTGTCTTCGATCACCTCGACAACGGCGCCTACGCCCAGGCGCTACTGGCCTGTGACCGCCTTCTGGGGCAGGACAGCGGTTTCCTCATGGATCTGCTGCGTTGCAAGGGGGAGATTCTGAACGTGCTCGGACGTCCTGCCGAAGCGCAGGCGGTCTACCAGCAGGTGCTCGCGCAACGCGTCCTTCCCTGGGCGCGAATGGGCTTGGCGGTCGCCTGCCGCAACCAGCAACAGCTGGCTGAAGCCGAGACCCTGGGGCAGTCGCTGGTCGAGGACTTTCCGGACTTCACCGCCGCCTACGACCTCCTCGCCGGAGTCCGCGAAGAAATGGGCAAGCTGGCGGAAGCCCAGTCGGTGTTGCTGCAGGCGGCGGCGAAGTCGCCCAACAATGCATCAAGGCAGCGGCTGGTCGGTGATCTGGCGGTGCGCAACAATGACCTGCAAACCGCCGAGAAAGCCTATGGCAAAGTGCTGGATCGTCGGCGCGGCTCGACCCTGAGCAACGTCGACGACTATACGAACCTTTCCCGGGTCCTGCTCGACCGCGGCCAGACCGATGGCGCCCACAGGATCACCGCACAGCTGCGGCGTGACTGGCGGGGAAGCAAGCAGGGCGAACTGGCGGCACTGGTCATCGAAACACTCTGTGCCAACCAGGAAGGCAACCCGGCCAAAGCCCGCGACATCATCGAGCAGGCACTGCAGTTGAGCACGTCCCTGCACGAAGCGGGCAAGGGCTCCCTGCTGTCACAGGCGCTCACCCTCGACCTGGCGCATGCATGCCTGGCCACCGGCAAGGAAGCGGAGGCACGGGACATCTTTCGTCAGGTGGCCGCCGAGAATCATGAGGATCGCAACATGATTGCCAAGCTGCAGGGCATCTACAGCAAGGCGGGCCGGGAGGCCGACGGGCAGGCGCTGCTGGCCGAAGTTGGCAAGGAGATCGTCGAACTGAACAACCGCGGCGTTCTGGCCGCACGCAACGGCGACGTCGAAGGTTCGGTCAGATTGCTGATGGAGGCCGCGGAACGAGTGCCCAATCTGCAGTTCCTCGTCAACGCAACGAAAGCGATCTTCACCCTCCTTGACCGGAAGGGCTGGGACGCCGACCTGGCGCGGCGCGGCCTGCGTTACCTGCAGCTGGCGCAAACGAAGGACATGCGCAATGTGCGGGTGATCTCGGCACGTGAACTGTACCAGCGCGTCGCGCGCAAGTACGGAGTGGCCCTGGTGCCGGCAGCGGGCGTCCTGACTGCCGGCGGGCGGCCAACGACGTAGCTGGCAAAGACCGTCGCCAAGGATCACCGGAACGAATCCTGTGGGCGCAGTCCCGGTCGGGTGTCAAGTCCCGGTCGGGTTGCTGCCCACTGGCGGCTGCCACCGTCCCAGGATTTCCTCGAGAAAGGCTCGCGCCGGCAGCGACAGGGGCTTGCCACGCCGATGCATGAGCAACCACGGCTGGCGCAGCGGAAATCCACCGACGTCCAGAATGCACACTTCCTGCTGGCGCGGATCCGTGCTCAAAGCCTGTCGCGACAGGACGGCCAGACCGGCGCCACTGGCGACCAGTTCGCGGATGGCCTCATTGCTGCTGACCGTCAGCTTGACGTCGAGCCTGATCGCCAGCTTCGTGAGGTGGCTGTCGATCGTCCGCCGTGAACCGGAGCCCGTTTCGCGCAGGATGAAGCGCTCGCCGCACAGCTCGGCCAGCTCGACCCGTCGCCCCACCGCCCAATGCGCGAGCGGGGCGATGACGACGAGTTCGTTGTCGACCAGCGGATGGCTTTCCACCTGCACGTCTTCTGGCGGATAAAGCAGGACATAGAGGTCGTCCTGGTTGGCCCGCATGCGGGCAAGGATGTGCTCACGATCGGCAACCTCGAGCTCCACATGGACGTCCGGGTAGCGGCGACAGAAGTCACCCACCACGCGCGGCAGGAAGTACTTTGCCGTCGTCACCAGGGCGACCCGCAGGCGGCCACGCTTGAGGCCCTTGAGATCGGCAATCGTGGCCTCGAAGCTCGTCCACAGGTCGTCCAGCGCCCGCGCCATCTGCAGCGTCTCCTTGCCGGCATCGGTCAGTACCAGCGTGCGACCGACCTGCTCGAAGAGCGGCAGACCGAGGGTGTCGGCGATCTGTCCCACCTGCAGGGACACCGCCGGCTGTGTCAGGTGAAGCTCCTCGGCAGCCTTCGAGAAGCTCCGATGGCGAGCGACGGCGGTAAAGCTCTCGAGTTGGCGAAGCGTGATTCTGCGGCGTGGCATGTATCAGTTGAAACAAATCGTTCGGCCGATTATATCTTATTGGACTTTATGGATGTCAGGTCCCATAGTCTGCCTCGTCCGTGGCTGTGCCGCGGATGCCAGTCGAACCAGCCAATCAAGGAGAAGCACATGCGTCACTACACCACCGACAGCGCCGAAGCCATATCACGAGTCGTTGCCCTCGCCTTGCTCGCCGATGGTGCACTTGACAACAGGGAAATCGAGTCGCTGTCAAGACAGGACATTTTCGAACGCCTGCGGATCGCCCCGACCACACTCGATCGTGTGATCCACGAGTTCTGCGATGACCTGCTGCAATGTGCGCGGGCACCCAACGTGGGACAGATCGAGCTTGACCGAGAACTCGTCGATCATCTGCTCGAAGACATCCGCTCACCGGAACTGCAGCAGCAGACCTTGGGCGCGATGGTCGATATCGTCAATGCCGACGGCTGTCTCAACGGGAGTGAGGCGATCGTCATCTCCGAAGCGATGAGCCTCTGGGGACTGGAGTTGCAGAGGGTCACCCACACGCTGGTACGGCCAGCGCAGACGTCGTCAACCGCGCGGCCGATCGCCCAATCCTGGCAGACATGATGCTGCGGCGCCGCCATCGCCTGTCCTTCTGACGGCCTTGCCGCCAGAAGGCGGCGCTCAATGTCTGCCGCCAAGCCCCAGATAGCTTTCGATGACGCGCGGGTCGCTGGCCAGCGTTGCGCTGTGGCCTTCCAGGGAAATGCTGCCAGTCTCCAGAACGTAGGCGTAGTCAGCCACCTGCAAGGCAGCACGCGCGTTCTGCTCGACCAGGAGGATGGCGACACCGAGGCTCCTGAGCTGGGTGATGGTGCGGAAAATCTCCCTGATGACCAGCGGCGCCAGACCGAGACTGGGCTCGTCGAGCAGCAGCAGCCGTGGCTTCGCCATCAGCGCTCGGCCCATTGCCAACATCTGGCGCTCGCCGCCCGACAGGGTGCCGGCCAGCTGCTGCCGGCGCTCCATCAGTCGCGGGAAGATGTCGAACACATGGTCGATCGTTTCGAGCTGATCCCGATGCCCGGCACGGTAACGATCGAAGGCCCCGAGCAGCAGGTTGTCAGCAACACTCATTTCGGCGAACAGCTCGCGCTTCTCAGGCACCAGAGTCATCCCTTGCCGCACCAGCTGCTCAACCGTGCGCCCGGCGCCCTGCTGCGCGCCAAGATAGGTCAGCTCGCCGCGCAGCGGCAGGAGGCCGATCAGCGCCGACAGGAGTGTCGTCTTCCCGGCGCCATTGGGACCGATGACGGTCGCGATCTCGCCCCGACGCACGCGCAGCGACAGGCCATGCAGGGCTTCAACCTTGCCATAGCTGACCGAAAGGTCGCGCGCCTCAAGCACGACGCTGCGTTCCTCGCCCGCCGGCGCGGCGCTCATTCGACCCCGCCGAGATAGGCCTCAACCACTGCCGGATTGCGCTGGATCTCCTCCGGCAAGCCTGCCGCCAGCTTGCGGCCGAACTCCATGACCACCACCCGGTCGGCCAGACCCATCACGAACTCCATGTCGTGCTCGACCAGGAGGATGCCCATCCCTTCGGCACGCAGTCGCCGCAGGAGATCGCCCAGGGCCTGCTTTTCGCCGTAGCGCAGACCAGCGGCCGGCTCGTCGAGGAGCAGCAGGCAAGGGTCGGCGGCCAGCGCGCGGGCAATCTCGACCAATCGCTGCCTGCCGAGAGGCAGGGTCCCGGCGGGCTCGTACATCTGGTCACCCAGACCGCAGCGCTCGATCTGCACGGCCGCCTCGTGCAGCAAGCGAGCATCCTCGTCGCGATCGGCACGACAGGCGGCGGCAATGAAGCTCTTGCGGCCGCGCAGATGGGCACCGATGGCGACATTCTCGATGACACTCATCGCCGGCAGCAGGCGGACATGCTGAAAGGTCCTGCTCATTCCCAGACGGGCAATCCGGCGTGCCGGCAGCGACTCGACGCGCTGCCCACGGAAACTGACGCGACCCGAGGTCAGCGGGTCGACGCCTGAAATGCCGTTGAACATCGTGCTCTTGCCGGCGCCGTTCGGACCGATCAGGGCCATGATCTCGCCGGCGCGAACGCGGAAACTGACGCGGTCGTTGGCCACCAGGCCGCCGAAGCGCTTGCTCGCATCGCTGACCTCGAGCAGTGCGGAGCCGGGTTCGGGAAGCGATCGTCGCGCCAGGCGCGGCACCCCTTCGGTGTGCGCGCGGCGCACCTCCTGCGGCCAGAAGCGTTGCAGCATCGGCCATACGCCGTCGCGCGCCCGATGCAGGACGACGATCATCAGCAGTCCGAAGACGATCATCTCGAAATTGCCGCTCTGCCCCAGCAGGTGGGGCAACCAGTCCTGCAGCCACTGCTTGAGGACCGTGATCAGACCGGCGCCGAGAATCGCTCCCCAGACGTGCGAGACGCCGCCCACGACGGCCATGAACAGGTATTCGATTCCCTGCGTCAGGGAAAACGGCGTCGGGTTGACGAAGCGCTGCAGGTGAGCATAAAGCCAGCCCGAGACGGCGGCATAGAGGGCGGCGACGGCGAAGACGACGATCTTTGAACGGGGCGTGTTGACCCCCATCGCTTCGGCCATCACCGAGCCACCCTTGAGGGCACGTATCGCCCGCCCTTCGCGCGAGTCGAGCAGGTTGCGTGTCGCCAGGATCAGGGTCAGCAGGATCGCCCAGATCAGGTAGAAGAAATCGCGACCGGAGCGGAGTTCGAAGTCGAGGATGTGCAGTGGCGGCACGCCGGTGATGCCGGTGTGACCACCGAGTGCCGCCAGGTTGCCAAAAAGGTAGTAGAGACTGATCCCCCACGCGATCGTGCCGAGGGGAAGGAAGTGGCCGGACAGCCGCAGGGTCACGAGACCCAGCGACAGGGCAACGATCGCCGTCACCAGCAAGCCGGCAGGCAGCGTCAGCCACGGCGACACCCCGTGCATCGTCGTCAGGTAGGCGGTCGTGTAGGCACCGAGACCGGCAAAGGCGGCCTGCCCAAAGGAGGTAAGGCCACCGACACCGGTCAGCATCACCAGTCCGAGGGTGACGATGGCGTAGAGGCCGATGTAGTTGAGCAGCGTGACATGGAACTCCGGCAACACGACTGGTGCAGCCAGCAGGAGGACGATGAAGATCGCCAGGAGAACCGTCGCGTGCGGACTGCGCTTCATGCCTCTTCCACGTGACGCGTCTTCAGCGACCGCCAGAGCAGCACCGGGATGATCAGCGTGAACACGATCACTTCCTTGAAGGCACTCGCCCAGAATGAGGAGTAGGCTTCGAGCAGGCCGACCAGGACGGCACCGGCAGCCGCCGCGGGATAGCTGGCAAGCCCGCCGATGATCGCGCCGACGAAGCCCTTGAGGCCGATGAGGAAACCCGAATCGTAGTAGACGGTGGTGATCGGTGAAATCAGCACGCCGGAAAAGGCGCCGATGGCGCCAGCCAGGGTGAAGGACAGCAGCCCCGCGAGGTCCCCGGAGATGCCCATCAGGCGGGCCCCCGTGCGGTTCATCGCCGTCGCCCGCAGGGCCTTGCCGTACAGCGTCCTCTCGAAGAACAGATAGAGCGCAACGATCAGGAGGGCGCTGGCGACGATCACCAGGAGCGTCTGCCCCTGCAGGACGACATCGCCGACCGCGAAGCTGGCATCGGTGAACGCCGGGGTCCGTGAACCCTCGGCGCCGAAGAACAGCAGCCCGATGCCGGTCAGGGTCACATGCACGGCGACCGAAACGATCAGCAACGCCAGCACCGATGCCTCTGCAACCGGCTGGTACGCCAGGCGGTAGAGCATCGGTCCGAGCGGGACAACCAGCATCAGGGTCAGAAGTACCTGCACCAAGAGGGGCAGGCCTGCGGGCGAGACCGCCAGCAGGCTGGCCGCCAGGAGCAGCGGTGCGCCACAATTGATCAGGAGGATGAGCGGCAGGCGGTGGAAGCGGCGCGCACGCACGGCCGCCGCGCCTTCGATGAGGCCGATCGCCATCCCCATCGCGAGCAGCAGCCAGGCCGTTCCCGGCAGCTTGCCAGCCTGCAGGCTGGCCAGCGTCAAGGCGCCAAAGGCAACGAACTCACCCTGCGGGATGAAGATCACCCGCGTCACTGCGAAGACGAGGACCAGGGCGAGGGCCAGGAGGGCGTAGATGGCACCGTTGGTGACGCCATCCTGGCCCAGCAGCAATGCAATCTGCAAATCCATCAACACCATCCAGTCGCTGCGCCTGCCGCTGGCGGCAGCCTGCGGGCGGTGCTCGTGGCCATCACGGGTCCCACAGGCACTATTCGACGAGCTTCCAGGTCCCGTTGTCGATGCGCACCATCACCCGCGCCCGCTGATCGAATCCGAGATGGTCCTGCGGGCTCATGTTGAACACCCCGTGCGCAGCGGTGAGATTCGTCGTCTTCTCCAGCGCCTGGCGCAACGCCTTGCGAAACTCGGGCGTTCCGGGTTGCGCCTTCTTCAGTGCTTCCGGCACGGCATGGGCCAGCAACAGGCTGGCGTCCCAGGCATGCGCGCCGAAGGTCGAAGCCGTGCCCTTGCCGTGCAGCGCCTCGTACTTCGTGACATACTCGAGGGCCACCTTCTTGATCGGGTTGCCGTTGGGCAGCTGGGCAGCCACCAGGACGGGACCGGCAGGCAGGAAGGTGCCTTCGCAATCCTTGCCGCAGACGCGCAGGAAGTCCGCGTTCGCCACCCCGTGCGTCTGGTACATGAGGCCCCTGTAGCCCTTGTCCTTGAGCGACTTCTGTGGCAGGGCCGCCGGTGTCCCGGCTCCCCCCACGAGAACCGCGTCCGGTTTGGCGGCGAGGATCTTCAGTACCTGCCCCGTCACCGACGTGTCGGCCCGATTGAAGCGCTCGTTGCCGACGATCTGGATCTTGCGCGCTTCGGCAATCCTCGAGAACTCGTTCCACCAGCCCTCGCCGTAGGCGTCGGCGAAACCGATGTAGGCCACCGTCCGGACCTGGTTGTCGAGCATGTGCTGGACGAGCGCCGTGGCCATCTGGGCGTCGTTCTGCGGTGTCTTGAAGACCCAGGCGCGCTTGCCGTCCATCGGATCGATGATCCGCGCCGAAGCCGCCATCGAGATCATCGGCGTCTCGCCCTCGGCAACCACGTCGATCATCGCCAGCGAATTGGGAGTGGTCGTGGAACCGATCACGACATCGACCTTGTTCTCGGCGAGCAGCTTGCGCGTGTTCTTGACTGCCGTCGTCGTGTCGGAAGCGTCATCGAGGATGATGTAGTTGATCTTCTGGCCAGCGATGGTCGTCGGCAACAGGGCAAAGGTGTTCTTTTCAGGAATCCCCAGCGAAGCAGCCGGACCGGTCGCCGACAGCGTCACGCCGACGTTGATCTCGGCACGCGCACCGGCAGCGAGAACGATTCCCAGGAAGGCCAGCAGACTGGCCAGCAGCAGCTTGATTCTCATACGTCCTCCCGTAAGTTGCCCGAACTCCTGCAGCCGGTGAGCGGGCGGCAGCAGGTAACCATTGTGCGGCCACGGGCAGCGTGAGACAAGTCTAATGGAAAGTGTCGTGAGCGAACTTGAGGATGAAGACGCTGACGACGGCGAGGAAAGCCCGCCTGACGAAGGCGCTGCCATGGCGCAGCGCGAGATGTGTGCCTAGAAACGAGCCGACCACATTGCAGGCCGCCATCATCACCGCCAGCAAGGGCAGGAGATGGCCGTGCGGGACGAAGAAGCCGAGCGCCGCCAGGTTGGTCGCCACATTGACCACTTTCGCCGCCGCCGAGGCGTGCAGGAAGTCGAAGCCAAAGAAACGGATGAAGAGGAAGATCAGGAAACTGCCGGTGCCCGGGCCAAAGAAGCCGTCGTAGAAGCCGATGACCCCGCCCAGCAGCAGTGCGTAGGCAAACTCGCGTCGCCCGGCATGCTGTGGACGGTGAATGCTGCCGAAGTCGCTGCGGGCGAAGGTGTAGGCGGCTGCCGCGATCAACAGCAGCAGGATCAGTGGCCGCAGCACCGCGGGCGGCAGCCAGGCCACAGCCATCGCACCAAGGTAGGAACAGGCCAGCGCCGCCCCGGCCGCCGGCAGGGTCGTGCGCCACGGCATCTCGACACGCCGGGCATAACGCCAGGCGGCGCTGCTCGTCCCGAAGATGCTGGAAAACTTGTTCGTCCCGAACAGCGTTGCTGGCAGCTCGCGTGGCAGCGTCTGGAACAGTGCGGGGATCTGGATCAGGCCGCCGCCCCCGACGACCGCATCGATGAAGCCGGCAAACAGGGCTGCGACCGCAAGCCCCACCAGCGGCAGGGCATCGAGTCCGTACATGCTGGTTCAGCGCCGGGCGACAAAGAACAGGCGCTTGAAAGGAAAGAGCGTCGTGCCGTCCGCAGCGGGCGGATGGACGGCAACCAGCCGCTCGCGATAGGCGGCGAGGAAGCGGTCGGCGGCGGACTCGTCGAGCCGCTCAATGAAGGGCAAGAGTGTCGTCCCCTTCATCCATTCGATGATCGGGTCCTCGCCGCTCAAGACATGCCAGTAGGTGGTCTCCCACAACTCCAGATGACTGCAGAGCGGCCGCAGCAGCTGCTCGTATTCGGCAGGGGACAGGATGCTGCCCATGCGCGCACTGCCCAACGCATCGCGCCAGCCGGCCTCGGCAGCGAGCTGGCGCAGGATGCGGTGCGCCGGCTCGCCAAAGTTGGCCGGCACCTGGACTGCCAGGACGCCATCCGGAGACAGTTGCCCGACGAGTTCGGGCAGAAGCCTGCCGTGATCCGGCAGCCAATGCAGAGCCGCATTCGAAAACAGCAGGTCGGGACTGGTGTCGGCCCGCCAGCTGGCGATGTCTGCCTGCTGCCATACTACGGCGGACGGTGTGCTGGCGGCTCTGGCGAGCATCGCCACATCACTGTCCAGGCCGATGACCGTCGCCGCCGGCCAGCGCTCGGCAAGCAGCCGGGTGACGTTGCCGGCACCGCAGCCGAGATCGACGATTCGCCGGGGCTCGGAATCGCCCAGCCTGGCCAGGAGATCGAGCGCCGGCCGCAACCGGGCGTCGGCGAACCTGAGATACTGCCCGGGACTCCACCTCATCTGCGCGCCCATCACCTTCGCCGTGCACCGGCGCAAAATGCCAACAGAGCGCGATGTTACCTCAGCTTTCCTGACGCTGGGCAGTGCCGATCGTGATCGGCGAACGCCTTCCGCTGATTCTGCCGACGAGCAACCCCGTCGGGAAAAGCCTTAAACTCGCGCTTTTCTGTCAACCGGAGGGCTGTTCACGATGCGCAAAGGGATCATCCTTGCCGGGGGCTCCGGCACTCGCCTTCACCCGGCCACCCTGGCCATCAGCAAACAGCTGCTGCCGGTATTCGACAAACCGATGATCTACTATCCGCTGAGTACGCTGATGCTGGCTGGTATCCGCGAGATTCTGGTCATTTCGACACCACAGGACACGCCGCGCTTCGCCCAGCTGCTCGGCGACGGCTCGCGCTGGGGACTCTCCCTGAGCTACGCGGTGCAACACAGCCCGGATGGGCTGCCGCAGGCTTTCATCATCGGCGCGGACTTTCTCGGCGATGATCCGTCGGCACTGGTGCTCGGTGACAACATCTTCTACGGTCACAGCTTCCAGAAGTTGCTCGCCCGGGCAGGCGAACGCGCGACCGGCAGCACGATATTCGCGTACCACGTACATGATCCGGAACGCTACGGCGTGGCGGAGTTCGACAGCGACGGCAGGGTGCTGAGCCTGGAGGAAAAGCCGCAGGCACCAAAATCGAACTACGCGGTCACCGGCCTCTATTTCTATGACAATCAAGTGACCGAACTCGCCAAGGGCCTCAAGCCGTCGGCACGCGGCGAGCTCGAGATCATCGATCTGACGCGTTCCTACCTGACACAGGGGCAGCTCAACGTCGAGCTGATGGGCCGCGGCTATGCCTGGCTCGATACGGGGACGCATGAAAGCCTCCTTGGTGCGGGACAGTTCATCGCGACGATCGAGCACCGGCAGGGGCTGAAAGTGGCCTGCCCCGAGGAGATCGCCTTCCGTCACGACTGGATCACCGCCGAACAACTCGAGTCGCTGGCGCAACCCTTGACCAAGAGCGGCTACGGCGAGTACCTGCTTGCCCTGCTGCGCGAAAGGCCATTCTGAGACGACCCGTGCGCGGACCGGGAGTCCTGCGCGTCGCACGGCGCCCTGCCGCGCGCTGTCCTGTTGGCACGGCATCCTTGAAGAGCCAACCCCCTGCAGGTATCATGCGTGCCTTTGTGCGATACCGGTTTTTCACCAGCCGACACGGCTGCAGGACTCCGGATCGCCTGCCAACAGGAACTCCAACCGATGTTCAAGACGATTCAGGGACGCCGCATCCGCGTCGGGGTAGTGGGATGTGGTCGCATCTCGAAAAACCACTTCGGTTCGATCGAGACCCACGGCAATGACCTCGAGTTGGCCGCCGTCTGCGACAATGACCGCTCCGTTCTCGACGCCCACCTGGAGAAATACCCGGTCAGAGGCTATGCGCGCATGGACGAAATGCTGCGCAAGGAGTCGCTCGACGTCGTCGCGCTGTGTACGCCAAGCGGCCTGCATCCCGACCAGGCGGTCCTGGCTGCCACGCACGGTGTCAACGTGGTCACCGAAAAGCCGATGGCGACTCGCTGGCAGGACGGCGTTCGCATGGTGCGCGCCTGCGACCAGGCGAACGTGCGACTGCTGGTCGTCAAGCAGAACCGCCGCAACTCGACCCTGCAGATGCTGAAACGGGCCTTCGACGAAAAGCGCTTCGGCAAGGTCTATATGGTCAGCATCAACGTCTTCTGGTCACGCCCCCAGGAGTACTACGATTCCGCGAAGTGGCGCGGGACCTGGGAACTTGACGGCGGCGCCTTCATGAACCAGGCCAGCCACTATGTCGACCTCGTCGACTGGCTGGTCGGCCCGGTCGCCAGCGTCACCGCGATGACGGCAACTCTGGCACGGGACATCCAGGTCGAAGATACCGGTGTGCTCAACATTCGCTGGCGCAGCGGGGCTCTCGGCTCGATGAGTGTCACCATGCTCACCTACCCGAGGAACCTCGAAGGCTCGATCACCATTCTTGGGGAGAAGGGAACCGTCCGTATCGGCGGCGTCGCGGTCAACGACATTCAGGTCTGGGACTTCGCCGATCAGCGTGACTACGATGCCGACATCAAGACCGCGAACTACGAGACCACCTCGGTCTACGGCTTCGGTCACCCGCTGTACTACCGCAACGTCGTCGACGTGCTGCGTGGCGATGCGGAACCAGAGGTCGATGGACGTGAAGGCCTGAAGTCCCTCGAAGTCCTGATCGCAGCCTACCTGTCGGCCCGCGATGGACGCGAGATAGCCTTGCCTCTGGAATACTGACCGCTTGATGGACATCGGCATCGTTGGTGGCGGCATCAACGGTCTATGTTGCGCTTGGCAGCTGCAACTGCGCGGCCACAGCGTGCGCCTGTACGAACGCAACCGGTTGCTGGCGGAGACCAGCTCGCGCTCGTCCAAACTGCTGCACGGCGGGCTCCGCTATCTCGAGAACCTCGAATTCCGGCTGGTGCGAGAGGCACTGCGCGAGCGCGACAGCTGGCTGGCGCGAGTGCCTGGACTGACTCGGCCACTGCGCTTGTTGTTGCCGATCTACCGTGGTGGCCGTCGTTCGCGCTGGCTGATCCGTTCCGGGCTGTTCCTCTACGACTCGCTGGCGGGGAGAAGCGCACTGCCGGCCGCGAGCTGGCGTACGGCCCGACAAATCGCACAGGCCGACCCGGAACTGCGGCGTGCGGGACTGGTCGGCGGCTACGCCTTCTCCGATGGCCAGATGGACGATCGGGCACTGGGCTTGTGGGTCGCCGGGCAGGCGCAGGCAGCCGGTGCGGTGCTGCAGGAGCATTGCGAGGTGCGCCGCGTCGATCGCAATGGCCGGATTGACTTCGCCGGTGGCACTTCAGTCCGCCACGAACGCCTGATCAACGTCTGCGGGCCTTGGGCGGAGCGCCTGCTCGAGCAGAGCGGGATTGGCTCGCCGTACCGCCTCGATCTGGTGCGCGGCAGCCATCTGGTCATTGATCGTCCTTGTCCGCAGGCTTACGTCCTCGAAGTCCCTTGCGAGCCGCGAATCGTTTTCGTCCTTCCCTGGCAGGGACGAACGCTGGTCGGCACGACCGAAATTCGGCAGTCGCTCGACGATCCGGTGGTCTGCGATCCAGGCGAGCTGGATTACCTGCTGACGGCCGTCGGGCATTATCTTCCGACTGCAGGCGATGCTCGCCGCGTGATTGAGGTGTTTGCCGGTGTTCGGCCGCTGCTGTACTCGGCCAGCAACCCGGCGCAGACCACGCGTGAGTACGCCGTGCACCGTGACGGTGCGCTGATCAGCGTCTTTGGCGGCAAGTGGACGACCGCTCCAGCGCTGGCGAGAAGGGTTTCCGATCACATTCACTGAATCCGGGAGGGTCATGAGCGGCTATACGGCAGATTCGACGGCAATCATCGACAGCGGCGCGACAGTCGGCGACAATACCCGAATTTGGCAGTGGGTACATGTTTGCAGCGAGGCTCGCATCGGCAGCGGCTGTTCGCTGGGTCAGAACGTCTTCGTGGGCAACAAGGTGATCATCGGCAACAACGTCAAGATCCAGAACAACGTTTCGGTTTACGACAACGTAACGCTCGAGGACGACGTCTTTTGCGGCCCGAGCATGGTCTTCACCAACGTCTACAACCCGCGCAGCCACGTGTCGCGCAAGCACGAGTACCGCGATACGCTCGTCAGGCAGGGTGCGACGCTCGGCGCCAACTGCACGATCGTCTGTGGCGTGACCATCGGCGAGTACGCCTTTGTCGCTGCCGGCGCGGTGGTCAATCGGGACGTCCCCGCCTACGCGCTGATGGCGGGCGTTCCCGCGCGACAGATCGGCTGGATCAGCCAGCACGGCGAACGCCTTGATCTGCCGCTCAGTGGGGAAGGAGAAGCGTACTGCCCGGCGACGGCGGTGCGCTATTTGCTTCGGGAAGGGCAGGTCAGCTGCCTGCAGGGCATCCAGAGCAACCCGCAGGTACCGCCGGATGCCGGGCAGCATGGGCACTGACATCCGACCGACAGCCTCCCGGAGATCAGCGGAAGGCACCCGCATCAACCGTCAGGCAGCAGGACACGCATGAGCATCCAATTCATTGACCTCAAGGCACAATACGCCTCCCTCCGCGGCCCGATCCATGAGCGCATGCAGCGGGTGCTCGATCACGGCCAGTACATCATGGGCCCGGAAGTCCGGGAGCTGGAACAGCGGCTGGAGCAGTACACCGGGTGTGCGCACTGCATCACCGCCGCTTCGGGAACCGAAGCCCTGCTGATCTCTTTGATGGCCCTCGGGGTCGGACCGGGGGACGAAGTGATCACGACGCCATTCACCTTCGTCGCGACGGCGGAAGTGATCGCACTGGCAGGTGCCACACCGGTCTTCGTCGATGTCGAGCCCGACACCTGCAACATCGACGCCAAGCTCGTTGCCGCGGCGATCACGGCAAGAACCCGCGCGATCATGCCGGTCTCGCTTTATGGCCAGGTCGCCGACATGGCAGAGATCGGCTCCATTGCCCGCCGTCACGGCGACATTCCCGTGATCGAGGATGCAGCGCAGAGCTTCGGCGCGACCTACCGCGGAGCGCGGAGCTGCAACCTGTCGAGCATCGGTTGCACGAGCTTCTTTCCCAGCAAGCCACTCGGTTGTTACGGTGATGGCGGCGCAATATTCACCAACGACGACGGTCTCGCCAAAGCCATGCGGGAGCTTCGCGTGCATGGTCAGGAGCGGCGCTATTTCCACACCCGCGTCGGCGTTGGCGGCCGCATGGACACGCTCCAGTGCGCGATCGTCCTCGCCAAGCTGGAGCAGTTCGACCAGGAGATCGAAGAACGCATCGCCGTCGGTGCACGCTACCTGGAAATGCTGCGCGAGTTGCCAAAGGTGCAACGGCTGGCCGTTCGTCCGGATCGGAGCTGTGTCTGGGGTCAGTTCACCGTGCAGGTGGACAAG
Organism: Accumulibacter sp.; assembly: GCF_036625195.1. Taxonomy (NCBI): domain Bacteria; kingdom Pseudomonadati; phylum Pseudomonadota; class Betaproteobacteria; genus Candidatus Accumulibacter; species Accumulibacter sp. The sequence goes on along the minus strand of NZ_JAZKUG010000001.1, from coordinate 1,304,235 downwards.
CGTGACTACGTTCTCCAGCAGCTCGCCGCGGCCGGCATTCCCACTGCCGTCCATTATCCGGTGCCCTTGCACCGGCAGCCGGCTTACGCCGCAAGCTGCCGCATCGCGGGCAGTCTGGAGCACGCCGACGCGGTGGCGGCGCGTGTCCTCAGCCTGCCGATGCATCCCTATCTCGAGCAGCAGACCCAGGAAGCGATCGTTGCCGCGCTGGCGCAGGCGACGGCATGAGACTATTGACCATCGTCGGCGCTCGGCCCCAGTTCATCAAGGCCGCTGCCGTCTCGCGCGCGATACGCGAGGACTTCCCGGCAGACATCGACGAGATCCTCGCGCACACGGGTCAGCACTTCGACGAAAACATGTCCCGCGTTTTCTTCGACGAACTGGACATTCCGCAGCCGCTGTACAACCTCGAGATCTCCGGCGGCCTGCACGGTGCCATGACGGGCCGAATGCTCGAGGCGATCGAAGCCGTGTTGTTGCGGGAAAAGCCGGACTGGGTGCTGATCTACGGCGACACCAACTCGACACTCGCCGGCGCACTGGCCGCCGCCAAGCTGCACGTGCCGGTGGCGCACGTCGAGGCTGGCCTGCGTTCGTTCAACATGCGCATGCCGGAAGAGATCAACCGCATTCTGGCCGACCGCGTCTCCAGCCTGCTCTTCTGCCCGACGCAAACAGCGGTCGGGAACCTGCAGGCCGAAGGCATCGTCGAGGGTGTCGCCAACGTCGGCGACGTGATGTACGACGTGGCCCTCTTCTATCGCGACCGGGCGCGGCGACACAGCCAGGCGCTGCAGCGTCTGCACCTGACGGCGGGAGGTTTCGCCCTCGCCACCTGCCATCGTGCCGAAAATACCGACGATCCGGAACGACTGGACCAGATCCTGTCGGCGCTGGCGCGGACGGCGGCCGAGTTGCCGGTGGTCCTGCCACTCCACCCGCGGACGCGCAAGCTTGTCGATGAACATGGTCTGCTGCATCATCTGGATTCGCTCACCCTAACCGAGCCTTTGCCCTTTCTCGACATGGTGGCACTCGAACAGGCGGCACGGCTGATCCTGACGGATTCGGGCGGAGTGCAGAAGGAGGCTTTCTTCTACCGTGTTCCCTGCATCACCATGCGCGACGAGACCGAGTGGGTCGAGACCGTCGAGACTGGCTGGAATCGGCTGGTGGGCGCGTCCTGTCCGACGATCGTCGCCGCCGTCAGCGAGGTCCTTGCCGGTCGAACTGGAACCGAGCAGGGCAGCCCGTACGGCGATGGCATGGCGGCGCGAGCGATTGTCTCGCGCCTGCTGCAAGCGGTGCGAGTTGGCGTCGATTCGAACGTTTCACCATCTACAAGGAAAGCATGATGAAGGTCTTTGTCAGCGGCGGGCTCGGGCAGATCGGCTCGCATATCATCGAGATGCTGCTCGCACGGGGCGACCAGGTCGTCACCATCGACAACCTCGCGACCGGGCGCCGGGAACATCTTGCCGACCATCCAGCGCTGAAGATAGTCATCGACTCGGTCGCCAACAAGACACTGATCGACCAGCTGGTCGGTGATTTCAGGCCGGAGGCGATCGTTCATACCGCGGCCTCGTACAAGGATCCGGACGACTGGTACAACGACACCCTGACCAACTGCGTCGGCGGTTCGAACATGGTCGATGCGGCGAAGAAGTTCGCTGTCAGCCGTTTCATCTATTTCCAGACGGCACTCTGCTACGGCCTGCGGCCCGTGCAGCAGCCGATCCGCCTCGACCATCCGCGCAACCCGGTCGGCAGCAGCTACGCCATCTCGAAGACCACCAACGAGTATTACCTCGAACTTTCCGGTGTCGACTACGTGACCTTCCGTCTGGCAAACGTCGTCGGGCCGCGCAACGTCGCCGGGCCGCTGCCGATCTTCTATCAGCGGCTCAAGGACGGCAAGCAGTGCTTCGTCACGCGCGCGCGGCGCGATTTCGTCTTCGTCAAGGACCTCGCGCGCGTCGTCCTCAAGGCCATCGACGGCACGGGACACGGCGCCTACCATTTCTCGTCGGGCAAGGACGTGGCCATCCAGGAACTTTACGAGGCGGTGGTCACCGCCCTCGATGTCCCGGGCAGGCCACAGGCCGAGGTCAAGGAACTCGGACCGGATGACGTCTTCTCGATCCTGCTCGACCCCAGCCGTACCTTCGAGGATTTCGGGACAATCGAATTCACGCCGCTGCAGGAGACCGTGTCGGCGGCCATGGCCTATTACCAGAGGCACGGTACGCTCGGTGAGTACACGCACCTGCGTCTCGAAAGCAAGAAGTAAGCGAGGATTCCGATGCGTATCCTGATTACCGGCGGCGCCGGCTGCCTTGGCTCCAACCTGATCGAACACTGGTTGCCGCAAGGCCACGAAATATTCGTGATCGACAATTTCGCCACCGGCAAACGCGAGGTCGTGCCCGAGGTGCCCGGCCTGGCTGTCAAGGAAGGCAGCATCGTCGATCAAGCGCTGGTCGATGCCTGCTTTGCGCGGTTTCAGCCGGAGGTCGTCATCCATGCCGCTGCGGCCTACAAGGATCCCGATGACTGGGTCGAAGACTCGCGCACCAATGTCATCGGCAGCGCCCACGTTGCGCGCGCTGCGAAGGCATGCGGTGCCAGGCGCCTGATCAATTTCCAGACGGCACTGTGCTACGGCCGCCCGCAGCAGTTGCCGATTCCGGCAAGCCACCCCACGGCGCCGTTTACCAGCTACGGCATCACCAAGACGGCGGGTGAGCAGTTCATGCTGCTCTCCGGCGTACCGACGCTGTCGCTGCGCATCGCCAACGTGACCGGCCCGCGCCTGGCGATCGGCCCGATCCCGAGCTTCTACAAGCGCCTGAAGGCTGGCCAGAGCTGCTTCTGCTCGGACACCTCGCGTGATTTCCTTGATATGGCCGACTTCCTGGCGTTCATGGATGTCGCGATCCAGCCCGATGCGCCCACCGGGGTCTACAACATCGCCAGCGGCGAGGCGCACTCGATCAAGGAAATCTTCGATCTGGTCACCGACTACCTTGGATTGGGCGGCAGGGAGGTTCCGGTTGTCCCGCCGGCAGCCGATGACGTACCGGTTGTTTCGCTCGATGCCAGCGAGACCTTGAAGGCGTTCGGATGGCAAGCCAGGGTTGGCTTTGCCGAGACGATCAGACGGCAATTGGATTGGTACGAGAAGTACGGTATTTCCGATGTGTTCTCACATCTCAAAGCGCCAACGCAAACCAAGTAAGCAGGGCTATCGGTCATGAGCGATCTAAGGTTTTCAGGAGCACGGGTGCTGGTGGTCGGCGGCGCGGGGTTTGTCGGCAGCAACCTGGTGCATCGGATTCTCGAGCACGATCCGCGCGAAATCATCGTTGTGGATAACCTGATTTCGTCCGATGTTTCCAACATTCCCGCTGATTCGCGCGTTCGTTTCGTCTTCGGGTCGATCACCGATGACCGTATCCTGGCCGGGCTGCCGGTTGATCTCGACTACGCCTTTCATCTGGCCTGCTTCCATGGCAACCAATCGTCCATTGCCGACCCGTTTGCCGACCATGACAACAACACCTACACCGCGCTCAAGCTCTTCGACCGTCTGAAGGACATCAGGGGACTGAAAAAGGTCGTTTACGCGGCGGCGGCCTGTGCGGTCGCGGAGAAGACCTACGACACACCGACGGCAACGACCGAGGAGCAGCCGGTCACGCTTTACCACGACAGCCCGTACTCGATCTCGAAGATCATCGGCGAACTGTACGGCAACTACTATTTCCAGCAGCACGGGTTGCCCTTCGTCAAGGCGCGCTTCTCGAACGTATACGGGCCGCGCGAGATTCTCGGTGCCGGGCAGTGGCGGGGTACGGTGCACACCGTCTGGCGCAATGTCACGCCGACCTTCATCTGGCGCTCGCTGCATGGCGACGCGCTGCCACTCGACAACGGTGGCAACGCCAGTCGCGATTTCATCTTCGTCGAGGACATGGCACGAGGCCTGATGGCCTGCGCGCTGCGCGGTGCTGCGGGCGGGGTATATAACCTTGCCACTGGCCAAGAGACGAGCATCCTGGAGCTGGCAACCATCATCAACGAATGCACGGGCAACACCACCCCACTGGACCTACGGCCCGCACGCGACTGGGATCGTTCGGGAAAACGCTTCGCCTCCACCGAGAAGGCTGAACGCGAGTTGGGATTCACCGCGCAGGTCGAAATTCGCGAAGGATTGCGCCGCACCGTTGAATGGACCAACGCAAACCGGGAACTGATCAAGCGTAGCATGGCGAGGCACGACAAGCTGATGGCGCAGGCCGGGACATGATGCACGAGTTGCGTTGAACTGTTGCCGGCTGTTGGGCTGAAAGAACTGGAAGCCAGGAAATGAATCCGTTGAACGATGCGCGAGTGATGGTAATCGGTGGGGCCGGTTTCATCGGCAGCCATGTAGTTGGCGAATTGCTCAAGACTGACGTCGGCGAAGTGCTGATCTACGACAACTTTGCTCGCGGCAAGCGAGACTATCTCGCACCTCATCTTCCGGATGCGAGGTGTCGTCTCTACCAGAACGGGGCGGACATCCGCGAGGTTGATCTCCTCGACGACGCCATGCGCGGTTGTGACTACGTCATTCACCTGGCGGCGATGTGGCTGCTGCACTGCAAGGACTTTCCCCGCACCGCCTTCCACGTCAACATCGAGGGCACCTTCAACGTCCTCGAGGCATGCGTCAGACACGGGGTCAAGCGCTTGGTCTACTCGTCCTCGGCATCCGTGTACGGCGATGCGGTGGAGGTGCCAATGACGGAGGCTCATCCTTTCATGAACCGGAATTTCTACGGCGCCTCCAAGATTGCCGGCGAAGCCATGTGTCGGGCCTTTCACGATCGCTACGGGCTTGCCTACGTCGGGCTGCGCTACATGAACGTTTATGGACCGCACCAGGATCAGACGGCTGCCTACACCGGGGTCATCCCGATCATGCTGAACAAGATCGACGCCAATGAAGCGCCGGTGATCAACGGCGATGGCTCGCAGGCGTACGATTTCATCGACGTCGAGGATGTCGCCCGGTGCAACGTGCTCGCCTTGCAAGCCAAGGCAAACGACCAGTTCTACAATGTGGGCTCCGGCGTGCAGACCAGCATCAAGCAACTGTGCGACCTCATCCTTGAACTGAAACGCTCCAGTCTGCAGGTCACCTACAAACCCTACTCTGCCGATGACGCCCGTCGGCTGGTGCAGAATCGCATCGGCTGCCCGGCGAAAGCCGAGGTCGATCTCGGCTTCAGGTACCGCTACGGGTTGCGCGAAGGACTGGAGAAACTCATCGCCTGGCGGGAAGCCAACAAGGGCGCTTACTGATGGTCATGCGATCGATCGCAATCTCTCTTCCTTGCACCGGCGATGAGGAGTGGGAAGCGACGCGCGAGCCGCTGCGGAGCGGCTGGCTGACACAAGGGCCGAAGGTTGCCGCTTTTGAACAGGCGTTTGCCGCGCGGCATGCGACCGCACACGCCTTGGCGACGACCAGCTGCACAACCGGGCTGCACCTGATCCTGGCGGCGATCGGTATCGGTCCGGGCGACGAAGTGATCGTTCCGGCGTTCACCTGGGTGGCGACAGCCAACGTGGTCGTGTAC